>NZ_QHHP01000002.1:421971-524053 GCF_003184125.1 Pseudomonas sp. RW409
GCAGCAAACCTGGGCGGCTCGGCTCCGGGGGGCTCTCCAACTGGCTCAGCGCTTTGCCTTGCAGGCCGCTCAGTTCGCCCAGCAACAGTGGGATTTCCCGGGCCTGGCCGACGCGACCATCCAGCTGCTTGGCGAAGTTTTTCAGCGGCCGACTCACCTCGCGGGGCAACGGCAGCTTCTGCAACTGGCTGACCAGCGAAGTCAGGGCCGTGCTCATTTGCTCGATGCGCGTCTCGCGACGCTGCTCGGAATCCAGCACGGCTTTTTCCAGGCGTGGCAACAGGGCCGCCAAGGCCGCGTCCATATCGTCGGTGCGCACCACCTCGCGCATTTCCTTCATGCACTGGTCGACGGCGCGATCAGTCCCTTCGGCCGCCAGCGTGCTGCGCACCAGGCCACGGCGAAGCAGGTCGAGGCGGGCATTCCAGCGTCGCTCGAGTTTTTCCTGTTGTTCGATACTTTTGAGGTATTTCTCTTTCCAGCGCTGGGCGTCGTCGCTCATTCATGGGTTCCGCGAGGGGCAGGACTCAGCGCGGGCAATGCATCGGCCGTGAGCGAACCCGGCAGACGAATCTCTACCGCGACCGGCAGGTGATCGGAAATCGGTTGGGCCAGGACTTCGACCCGCTCCAGCGTCAGGCTGGAGCTGAGCAAAATATGATCAAGACAGCGTTGCGGGCGCCAGCTGGGGAACGTCGCTTCCAATTGCGGCGCCAGCAGACCGAGATCGCGCAACGGCGAGTGCTCCAGCAGATCGCTGGCATGGGTGTTCATGTCCCCCATCAGCACCTGATGCTTGTAGCCGCCGATCATCTCGCGGATGTAGGCCAGCTGCCGGGTGCGCGTACGGGCGCCCAGGGCCAGGTGCATCATCACCACCACCAACGCCTCGGGACCATCGCCGAAGCGCAGAAGGATCGCACCACGCCCCTTGGGGCCTGGCAGCGGATGATCTTCGATCGCCCAGGGTCGCAGGCGGCTGAGCACACCATTGCTGTGCTGGGCCAGGCGACCGAGGTTGCGATTGAGTTGTTGGTACCAGTAGGGGAAGGCGCCGAGCTGGGCCAGGTGCTCGACCTGATTGACGTAGCCCGAGCGCAGGCTGCCGCCATCGGCTTCCTGCAGGGCGACCAGATCGAAGTCGCCCAGCAGATCGCCGATCCTTTGCAGGTTGTCGGCGCGCCCGTTGTGCGGCAGCAGGTGCTGCCAGCCACGGGTCAGGTAATGCCGGTAACGTTCGGTACTGATACCGACCTGGATATTGAAACTGAGCAGCCGCAGACGGCTGTCTGCCGGCAGGCCGGAGGACGCCACATGGTGCTCGTTGACCCGCGGGTCATGCAGGCCAACGATGCGTTCCGTACCCCAACGTCGCATGGCAGGGGCTCGCTTACTTGGCCGCCCGCTCTTTGGCGATCAGCTGGTCGGCGACGCTCAGGGCACCTTCAGGACCACCGGCGGTGCCCAGGTCGAAGCGGTACTTGCCATTGACGACCATGGTCGGTACGCCGGAGATCTGATAGGCCTGGGCCTTCTTCTTCGCGTCCTCGACCTTGCCTTTGACGGCGAACGAGTTGTAGGTGCTCAGGAACTTGTCCTTGTCGACGCCTTCGCCGGCCAGGAACTCGGCCATTTCCTCTGGGGAAGCGAGTTTCTTGCCGCCATGGATGGCTTCGAATACGGCTTTGTGGACCTTGTGCTCGACACCCATGGCTTCCAGGGTGATGAACAGTTGGCCGTGAACGTTCCAGATACCGCCGAACATGGCCGGGATGCGTACGAAGTTGACGTCGGCCGGCAGTTTTTCAGCCCATGGGTTGATGGTCGGCTCGAAGGCGTAGCAGTGCGGGCAGCCATACCAGAACAGCTCGACCACTTCGATCTTGCCAGGCACCGCAACCGGAACGGCGCTGCTCAGCTCTACGTATTGTTTACCGGCTTCAAGGGGTTCGGCGGCTTGAGCGGTCATGCCAAACAGGCTGGCAGTGACGAGAGCGGCGCTGAGAATCAGATTACGCATGCTTTACTCCTGAACAAGTAAGGTCGCCTCGCGCGGCCTGTTCGCAGACAGGTCATGGCGGGGCTTGAGTTCGCTAGTGTAGCGGCAGACGCCATAAAAAAGGGCGGCCTGAGCCACCCTTTATGCTTTCATCGACAGATTAATCGATCATTAACGTTGCGCAAGATAGACCCTTTCGCAACATGATCGCCGGCCTCAGTGCAGGCCCTGGATGTAGCTGGATACTGCTTCGATGTCCTTGTTGCTCAGCTTGGCGGCGATGCTGCGCATGATCATGGTGTCGCCGTCGTTGGTGCGGTTGCCTTCGCGGAAGTCGGTCAACTGCTTGGCTACGTACTGAGCGTGCTGGCCACCCAGGTGCGGGAAGCCGGCGGCGGCGTTACCCGTGCCATTTGGCGAGTGGCAACCGGTGCAGGAAGGCATGCCTTGATCCAGCTTGCCGCCACGGAACAATTCTTCACCGCGAGCCACGACTTTCGGGTCTGCCGCGCCGACGCTGCCTTTCTGGCTGGCGAAGTAGGCGGAGAGGTCGGCCAGGTCCTGATCGCTCAGGTTGGTCAGCAGGCCGGTCATTTCCAGCACCTGGCGCTTGCCGGACTTGATGTCGTGCAACTGCTTGTTCAGGTAACGCTCACCCTGACCCGCCAGCTTTGGAAAGTTAGGCGCCATGCTGTTCCCATCCGGACCATGGCAAGCACCACATACGGCGGCTTTCGCCTGACCGGCAGCAGCGTCGCCTGCAGCATGGGCGACACCTGTGATGCCCAAGGTCAACAGCAGACTCACGAGTAATTTGTTCATCAGCTAATCCAACTACGGCTAAGGGTTAAGAGTTATGGACCGGGATCACTCGCTCATCCAAAGGATGATGGCTCGGTAATCCTCGGCACTGCAGTCCATGCACAAACCACGCGGCGGCATCGCCTTGAAACCCTGGGTCACGTGTTGCACCAGCGTCTCCATACCTTGCGCCAGCCTCGGCGCCCAAGCTCCCTGGTCCCCCTTGCGGGGAGCCGTTGGTAGTTGGCCGGAATGACAAGCCCCACAAACACGGTTGTACACAGCTTCCGGATCCTGTGTAGCCTGAGCGCTGTAAAGCGGTATCAGGACGCCGGCAGCCAGCAGCCATTTCGTCATAAAACGACCTTTTCAGGGTTGAGAGCGTGCTGCGTTCTAATGCGCAATCAAGGTCTATCGCTCTCGTGAACTTCATCCTACGCTGGGACAAAGCGCACACAAAATCTGCGGCATTATATACTGGCGTTACTGAAACGGAAACGACACCGCTCGCCGCGTCCATTCTCGGCACCGCCCCTATCGGAAATCCCATGCAACTGAAAAACCCCATTCTTGGTCTGTGCCAACAGTCCACTTTCATGCTCAGCGCCGCCAAAGTCGATCAATGCCCCGACGACGAAGGCTTCGAAGTGGCCTTCGCCGGGCGTTCCAACGCCGGCAAATCCAGCGCCCTGAATACCCTGACCCATGCCAGCCTGGCACGCACCTCGAAAACCCCGGGCCGCACGCAGCTGTTGAACTTCTTCAAGCTAGACGACGATCGCCGTCTGGTCGACCTGCCGGGCTACGGTTACGCGAAAGTACCGATCCCGCTCAAGCAGCACTGGCAGCGTCACCTGGAAGCCTACCTGGGCAGCCGCGAGAGCCTGAAGGGGTTGATTCTGATGATGGACATCCGCCATCCGATGACCGACTTCGACCTGCTGATGCTCGACTGGGCCGTCGCCAGCGGCATGCCGATGCATATCCTGCTGACCAAGGCCGACAAACTGACCTACGGCGCGGCCAAGAACACCCTGCTCAAGGTGCAGTCGCAAATCCGTAAAGGCTGGGGCGACAACGTCACCATCCAACTGTTCTCGGCGCCAAAACGCATGGGCCTGGAAGAGGCCTACACTGTACTGGCGAGCTGGATGGAACTGGCAGACAAAGGCGCCGAAATCGAAGTCTGAAAGACATAGATAAAACTGTCTGTGGAGTGATCAGGCAAGGCAAAAGCGCGGCTCGAAAGCGGAGTTTACTGGCTGTAAATGAGCATTTCGGGCCGCGCTTTTAACGCAGCATGATCGCGCCACAGGCAGTTTTAGGGCAAAAAAAAACCCCGGACTTCGTATGGGGAGGGGAAGTTCGGGGTCCAAGTTCCGGACCGCTAGGGCGGGGTCCAGATATCTGCCAACACTTAACACAACATAGGAGCATCGAAGGGCTTCACCAGCCATTCAGATACTCTGAGTGGGCTTTCGCCGATTAAGTTCCGGGAGGTTTCAAAAACTATTGGCAATAGTCGATGAAATTTTCCGCACTAATAGCTCTTCGCCAGCCTTCGCCAGCCTTCGCCGCGGCACTATGCCGCGGCCAAAGTGCTGCGTTCTCGCCTCAGTGCGCCTCATCCCAGTTACTGCCCACCCCGACCTCGACCAGCAGCGGCACATCCAGGGTCGCGGCCTTGCTCATGTAGCCGCGAATCTCCTCGCTTACCTGGTCCACCAAGTCTTCGCGCACTTCCAGCACCAGTTCATCGTGCACCTGCAGGATGACTTTGGCATCCAGGCCTGAGGTCGCCAGCCAGTTATCCACCGCCACCATGGCCTTTTTGATGATGTCGGCCGCCGTGCCCTGCATCGGCGCGTTGATCGCCGTACGTTCGGCGCCGGCGCGTTCCTGCGGCTTGTTGGAGTTGATCTCCGGCAGGTACAGGCGGCGCCCGAACAGGGTTTCCACATAACCCTGTTCCGCAGCCTGGGCGCGGGTGCGATCCATGTATTCGCGCACGCCGGGATAGCGGGCGAAGTAGGTGTCGATATAGGCCTTGGCGGTCTTGGTATCGACGCCGATGTCCTTGCCGAGTTTCTGCGCGCCCATGCCGTAGATCAGGCCGAAGTTGATCGCCTTGGCGCTGCGGCGCTGATCGGAACTGACGTCCTTGAGCTCGACCTTGAATACTTCGGCCGCGGTTGCCGTGTGCACGTCGAGGTTATTGCGGAAGGCATTCAGCAGCCCTTCGTCGCGGGACAGGTGCGCCATGATCCGCAGTTCGATCTGCGAATAGTCAGCCGCCAGCAGCTTGTAGCCAGGCGGCGCGATAAAGGCCTGGCGGATACGCCGGCCTTCGGCGGTGCGCACCGGGATGTTCTGCAGGTTCGGATCGCTGGAAGACAAACGCCCGGTAGACGCGACCGCCTGATGGTAGGAGGTGTGGATCCGCCCGGTACGCGGGTTGATCTGCTCCGGCAGGCGGTCGGTGTAGGTGCTCTTGAGCTTGCTCATGGAGCGGTACTGCATCAGCACCTTGGGCAGCGGGTAGTCGTCCTCGGCCAGCTTGGCCAGCACTTCTTCAGCAGTGGACGGCTGGCCTTTGGCGGTTTTCTTCAGCACCGGCAGGCCGAGCTTGTCATAGAGAATCACCCCCAGTTGCTTGGGCGAGCCGAGGTTGAATTCTTCGCCAGCGATCTCGAAGGCTTCACGCTCCAGCTCCACCATCTTGTCGCCGAGTTCGATGCTCTGCACACGCAGCAGGTCGGCATCCACCAGCGCTCCCTGGCGCTCGATCCGCGCCAGTACCGGCACCACGGGCATTTCGATATCGCTGAGCACGCTGGCCAGGCTCGGGATCGCAGCCAGTTTTTCATGCAGGACCTGATGCAGACGCAGGGTCACATCGGCGTCTTCCGCCGCATAAGGCCCGGCCTGCTCGAGGGCGATCTGGTCGAACGTCAGCTGCTTGGCGCCCTTGCCGGCGATGTCCTGGAAGCTCACGGTGGTGTGGCCCAGGTATTTCTCCGCCAGGCTGTCCATGTCGTGCCGGGTAGCCGTGGAATTGAGCACATAGGACTCGAGCATGGTGTCGAAGGCGACCCCGCGCACCGTGATGCCATTGGCCTGATCGCCGCCGATGGCGCAGTTGGCCAGGATGTTCATGTCGAACTTGGCGTGCTGGCCGACCTTAAGCTTGTTCGGATCTTCGAGAATCGGCTTCAGGGCCCGCAGGACGGTGTCGCGATCCAGTTGTTCCGGCACATCGATATAAGAGTGGGTCAGCGGAATATAAGCCGCTTCGTTGGCCTGCACGGCGAAGGACAACCCCACAAGCTGCGCCTGCTGGGCGTCGATACCGGTGGTTTCGGTATCGAAGGCGAACAGCTTGGCGTTCTTCAGTTTCTCCAGCCAGACATCGAAACGCGCCTGATCGAGGATGGTTTCGTACTGCGCTTCGACAACCACCGGCACTTCGATCTCGACTTCGACCTGAGTCAACAAGTCAGCCACCGGCTCAGAGGCGGCGACACTCAGCTCCAGGCGCTTGGCATCGCGCTGCAGCTCGTCGAGCCAGCTCTTGAACTCCAGCAGGCTGTACAGCTCGAGCAGTTTGTCGCGGTCCGGTTCGCCCAGGTGCAGGTCGTCCAGGCCGATGTCCAGCGGCACATCGACCTTGATGGTCGCCAACTGATAGGAGAGGAAAGCCATCTCCTTGTGCTCTGCGAGCTTGGCCGGCAGGGTCTTGGCCCCACGAATCGGCAGGCTCGGGACGATATCGAGCTGGGCATACAGCTCGTTCAGACCACCGTTGACCCCCACCAACAGGCCGGAAGCGGTCTTCGGGCCGATGCCCGGCACACCCGGAATGTTGTCGGAGGAGTCGCCCATCAGCGCCAGGTAATCGATGATCTGCTCGGGAGCGACGCCGAATTTCTCCTTCACGCCCTCCACGTCCATGCTGCTACCGGACATGGTGTTGACCAGCGTAATGTGCCCATCCACCAGCTGCGCCATGTCCTTGTCGCCAGTGGAGATCACCACCGGCCGGTCGGCCGCCGCGCTGCTGCGGGCCAGGGTGCCGATCACGTCGTCCGCCTCGACGCCCTCGACGCACAGCAGCGGAAAGCCCAGGGCGATCACGCTGGCGTGCAACGGCTCGATCTGCACCCGCATGTCGTCGGGCATGCTCGGGCGATTGGCCTTGTACTGGGCGTACATGTCATCGCGGAAGGTCCCGCCCTTGGCGTCGAACACCACGGCGAACGGACTGTCCGGGTACTGTTTGCGCAGACTCTTGAGCATGTTCAGCACGCCCTTGACCGCACCGGTCGGCATGCCTTTGGAAGTGGTCAAAGGTGGCAGCGCGTGGAAGGCGCGGTACAGGTAGGACGAACCGTCCACCAGGACGAGGGGGGCTTGGCTCATGAGCAGGATCAACCTTTTCGGCGGGTCCGGCGCTAGAATAGCGGGACCGTTGACGACAAAGGGACAAGGTTATCATGCGCACACTAAATCGCTTGCTGCTGGCCAGCCTGATTGCAATCGCGCCGATGGCCGTGATTGCGGCGGAAGATGCGCCATCGGCGGATCCGGAAGTGACCATTCGCACGGAAGGCGACAAGACCATCCAGGAGTACCGCCAGAACGGTTTCCTGTACGCCATCAAGGTCACGCCGAAGGTTGGCAAACCCTACTTTCTGGTACGCGCCGACGGTTCCGATGGCAACTTCATTCGTTCGGACCAGCCGGATATGCTGATTCCGGCGTGGAAAATTTTCGAGTGGTAAACCACTCCTAACTTCAACCGGCGCTGGCTCGACAGCGGCGCCCGTACTGGCAGTTTTTAACCATGTCTGTGTTTACTCCCCTGGCTCGGCCCGAGCTGGAAACCTTTCTCGCCCCTTACGGGCTCGGCCGCCTGCTTGACTTCCAGGGGATTGCCGCTGGTAGCGAAAACACCAACTTCTTCATCAGCCTGGAACAGGGCGAGTTCGTCCTGACCCTGGTCGAGCGCGGCCCGGTCCAGGAAATGCCGTTCTTCATCGAACTGCTGGACGTGCTGCACGACGCCGACCTGCCGGTGCCTTACGCCCTGCGCACCACCGACGGCGTGGCCCTGCGCGAGTTGGCCGGCAAGCCGGCGCTGCTGCAGCCGCGCCTGGCCGGCAAGCACATCAAGCAAGCCAATGCCCAGCATTGCGCGCAGGTCGGCGAGCTGCTCGCTCACCTGCACCTGGCGACCAAGGACAACATGATCAAGCGCAAGACCGATCGTGGCCTGGACTGGATGCAGGAAGAAGGCTCGCAGATGCTCTCGCATCTCGATCCGCAGGCGCGGGATCTGCTGCAGCGGGCGCTGGATGAAATCGCCGAACAGAAGGTGAAGATCCTCGCGCTGCCACGGGCCAATATCCACGCCGACCTGTTCCGCGACAACGCGATGTTCGAAGGCACGCACCTGACCGGGCTGATCGACTTCTACAACGCCTGCTCCGGGCCGATGCTGTATGACGTGGCGATTGCCCTGAACGACTGGTGTTCCGACGCCGACGGCCTGCTCGACGGCTCGCGCGCCCGGGCCCTGCTGGGCGCCTACGCGACCCTGCGCCCGTTCACCACCGCCGAGGCCGAGCTGTGGCCAACCATGCTGCGGGTGGCCTGCGTGCGCTTCTGGCTGTCACGCCTGATCGCCGCCGAGTCCTTCGCCGGACAGGACGTGCTGATTCACGACCCGATGGAGTTCCAGCTGCGCCTGGCCCAGCGCCAGCAGGTCAGCACGCCATTGCCGTTCGCCATCTGAAAGCATCGCGGGCAAGCCTCGCACCTACGATCCCCTGTAGGAGCGAGGCTTGCCCGCGATAGCGTCAACCGCCTTTACAACGATTCCAGGCAACCCGCCAGATCGTTGCCCAGCTTCTCCAACACCTGCTCGTACCCCTGCGCGGAGGCCGGGGTGTAGCCGCCCAGCGCATCGAGCTCCGCCAGCTTCACCGGCAAGCCCGCCACCAGGGTTTCGGCCAGGCGCGGGCGCAATGGCGGCTCGCTGAAGACACAGGTCTTGCCGACTTCCTGCAAGCGCATGCGCATCGCCGCTACATGCTGCGCGCCTGGCTGCACCTCGGCCGCGACGCTGAACACGCCCGCGTGCTTGAGGCCATAAGCGTCTTCGAAATAATCGAAGGCTTCGTGGAAGACGAAGTAAGGCTTGCCGGCGATTGGCGCCAGGCGGGTTTTCAAACGGGCATCCAGGGCATCCAGGCGTGCGTCGAAAGCCTTGGCGTTGCTCTGGTAACGCGCGGCGTTGGCCGGGTCCGCGGCGCTCAGGTCGGCCGCCATGCGGTCGGCGATGACCCGCGCGTTGACCGGCGACAGCCACAAGTGCGCATCGAGGCTGCCCGGACGATGATCGTGATCATGTTCGTCGGCTTCTTCAGCGTGCGAGTGGTTATCTTCGGCGAAATGACGGAGTTTCAGGCCTGGTAGGTCCTGCACCGCCAGCGATGGCAACGTGCGGCCCTTGAGCACCCGCGGCAGGAAGCTCTCCATGTCCGGGCCGATCCAGTACAGTAACTCCACCGACTGCACTTTGCGCACGTCGGAAGGGCGCAGCGCATAGTTGTGCGGCGAGGCACCCGGCGGCAGCAGAACCTCGGGCACGGCGATGCCATCCTGGACGGCGGCGGCGATCAATTGCAGGGGTTTGATGCTGGTCAGGACCCGGACCTCGGCCTGGGCCGAGCTGATCACGAACAAACTGGCGGTAAAAGCGACAAAAAGGGCAAAAAGTCGGGACACGATGACCACTCGAAGAGGCGAGAACGGGTAACATAATAACGTCTCTCACAATTATCGTCGCCGCTCATGCCTAAAACCCCCCTCGCCAGTCGCCCCCACGACCACTCTCACTGCGTGCACAGCGCGCTGTCCGAGGCCGATGCCCTGTGCGCGCGCCAAGGCCTGCGCCTGACCGCCCTGCGTCGGCGGGTGCTGGAGCTGGTCTGGCAAAGCCACAAGCCACTGGGTGCCTACGACATCCTCGCCGTGCTCAGCGAACAGGACGGTCGTCGCGCCGCGCCGCCAACCGTGTACCGCGCCCTGGATTTCCTCCTGGAAAACGGCTTGGTGCACCGCATCGCCTCGCTCAACGCCTTCGTCGGCTGCAACCACCCGGAACACGCGCACCAGGGCCAGTTCCTGATCTGCCGCGTCTGCCACGCCGCCATCGAGCTTGAACAGAAATCCATCAGCGACGCGATCATCAGCAGCGCCCGCGATGTCGGCTTTGTCGTCGAAGGCCAGACCGTTGAAGTGGTCGGCCTCTGCTCGGGTTGCCAGGGGGCTTGATGAGCACTGCCTTGATCCGCCTCGACCAGGTCGCGGTGACCTTTGCCGGGCAGAGCGTGCTGGACAACATCCAGCTCAGTGTCGAACCAGGACAGATCGTCACCCTGATCGGCCCCAATGGCGCCGGCAAGACCACCCTGGTGCGCGCCGTGCTCGGCCTGCTCAAGCCCGACAGCGGCAGCGTCTGGCGCAAGCCGAAGCTGCGGGTTGGCTATATGCCGCAGAAGCTGCACGTCGATCCGACCTTGCCGTTGTCGGTGTTGCGTTTCCTGCGCCTGGTGCCCGGCGTGGACCGCGCGACAGCCTTGGCCGCGCTGAACGAAGTCGGCGCCGAACAGGTGATCGACAGCCCGGTGCAGAGCATTTCCGGCGGCGAGATGCAGCGTGTGCTGCTGGCCCGCGCCCTGCTGCGCGAGCCGGAACTGCTGGTACTGGACGAGCCGGTACAAGGCGTGGACGTCGCCGGCCAGGCCGAGCTGTACAGCCTGATCACCCGTTTGCGCGATCGCCACGGCTGCGGTGTGCTGATGGTCTCCCACGACCTGCACCTGGTGATGAGCACCACCGACCAGGTGGTCTGCCTCAATCGCCACGTGTGCTGCTCCGGCCACCCGGAACAGGTCAGCGGCGACCCGGCCTTCGTCGAGCTGTTCGGCCAGAACGCGCCGAGCCTGGCGATCTACCACCACCATCACGACCACGCCCACGACCTGCACGGCTCGGTCGTCACCGGGGCCGCGGCCGGTCACGTTCATGTTCACGGAGATAGCTGCAAGCATGGCTGATTTTCTGTTCTACGCCCTGCTCGCAGGCCTGGCGCTAGCGCTGGTGGCAGGTCCCCTGGGATCGTTCGTGGTCTGGCGGCGCATGGCCTATTTCGGCGACACCCTGTCCCACGCCGCCTTGCTCGGCGTGGCCCTGGGCTTTCTGCTGGATGTCAGCCCGGCGGTGGCGGTGACCGTCGGCTGTCTGTTGCTGGCGGTGCTGCTGGTCACCCTGCAACAACGCCAGCCGCTGGCTTCCGATACGCTGCTGGGGATTCTCGCCCCCAGTACGCTCTCCCTCGGGCTGGTGGTACTAAGCTTCATGCATGACGTGCGGATCGACCTGATGGCCTATCTGTTCGGCGATCTGCTGGCGATCAGCCCCGGCGACCTGGCGTGGATTCTCGGCGGCAGCGCCGCGGTCCTGCTGCTGTTGGTGGCCCTGTGGCGGCCGTTGCTGGCGATCACCGTGCACGAGGAGCTGGCCAGGGTCGAAGGCTTGCCGGTGGCGTCGTTGCGCCTGGCGCTGATGCTGTTGATCGCGGTGGTGATCGCGGTGGCGATGAAGATCGTCGGGGTGTTGCTGATCACTTCGCTGCTGATCATCCCGGCGGCTGCGGCTCAACGTCACGCCCGTTCCCCGGAGCAGATGGCGCTGGGTGCAAGCCTGCTGGGCATACTCGCGGTCTGTGGCGGGCTGGCGTTGTCCTGGTTCAAGGACACCCCCGCGGGGCCGTCGATTGTGGTCACGGCGGCCGCATTGTTTCTGCTGAGTTTTGTCCTGCCCCGTCGAGGGGTGTAGACTTGCTCGCTTTTTGCGCAATTAGAGAGTCGCAGGAATGAAGCCGTTCGCCTCCCGTTATCTGCTCCTTGTCGCATTTTTCCTGCTGCTGGGCGCCTGCCAGAGCACGCCGCCGGCTGAAGTGCCCGACGCCCGCGCCACGGCCATCGCACAGCTGCAGCAAAATATCGCCAGCAGTGAACTGGCCACCGCCGAAGACCAGTTGAGCGCCTTGCAGGCCCAGTCGCCCAACGACCCGCAGCTCGAGCAATACCAGCGCCAGCTGGCCGAAGCCTACCTGCAGCGCAGCCAGATCGTGCTGCAAAAGGGTGATGTCAACGCCGCCGCCACAGCCCTGAGCCGCGCCCGCGCGCTGATGCCCAAGGCACCGGCCCTGACCGGTGGCGTCGATGGCGCCATCACCCAGGCCCGTAAAGCCGAGCTGGAAAAAGCCGAAGCCGCGCTCAAGGCCGCTGAAGCCCGGCCGCCAGCCAAGCTGATCGACCCGGCCGCCGAGAGCACCACCATTGCGCTGAACCTCAGCGATATCAAGCAACTGCGTCGGCAACTCGATGCGATCGCCGCCGATGTGGTGAATTACCAGTGCGACGTGAGCATCCAGGCGCCACGCACCGAGGATTACCCCTGGCTGAAGACCCTGCTGAGCAAGCGGGTGAAGAAGCTCGACGGTGAGTTCGACCTGCAGATCGAGCGGCAGATCCTGCGCCACGTCCCGGCACAGATGGTGCTGAGCCCGCGCAAGCCCCAATAAGCCCATCGCCCGCAAACCCGCGTCTGTAGGAGCAAGCGGGCGGCGATCCGACTTGCCCGCGATGAACGATAACGCGGTACTACAGATGACCGTGGCGTCCCCATCGCACGCAAGCTGTGCTCCTAAACAAACATCTCGCCGCAATCGCCTTGGGCTCCCGCTCCCAGAGCCGGTGCCATAACCTTTGATCGCGTTATTGCCAAATCGAAGGATGAATACAAAATAAATGCTAAGAACCTCTATACGGACAGGCTAAAATGCGCGCCCGGCTAACCGCTGATCCTTTTCTAACGCGCCCCACAAGGTTCGCTACGTGATCGAGTTTCAAAACGTCCATAAAACCTACCGGGTCGCCGGTAAGGATATTCCCGCCCTGCATCCGACCACTCTGAAGGTCGAGAATGGCCAGGTATTTGGCCTGATCGGCCATTCCGGCGCGGGCAAAAGTACCCTGCTGCGCCTGATCAACCGCCTGGAAAACCCCAGCGGCGGCAAGATCATCGTCGACGACGAGGAAGTCACCGCCCTGGATGCCAACGGCCTGCGCCGCTTCCGCCAGCAGGTCGGGATGATCTTCCAGCACTTCAACCTGCTGGCTTCCAAGACCGTGGCCGACAACGTCGCGCTGCCGCTGACCCTGGCCGGCGAGCTGTCGCGCAGCGCGATCGACCAGCGCGTGGCCGAGTTGCTGGCCCGCGTCGGTCTGTCCGATCACGCCAAGAAGTACCCGGCCCAGCTGTCCGGCGGGCAGAAGCAGCGCGTCGGCATCGCGCGCGCCCTGGCGACCAAGCCGAAGATCCTGCTGTGCGACGAAGCCACCAGCGCCCTGGACCCGCAGACCACCGCGTCGGTCCTGCAACTGCTGGCTGAGATCAACCGCGAACTGAACCTGACCATCGTGCTGATCACCCATGAGATGGACGTGATCCGTCGCGTCTGCGACCAGGTGGCGGTGATGGATGCCGGGGTGATCGTCGAGCAGGGTTCGGTGGCCGAGGTGTTCCTGCATCCCAAGCACCCGACCACCAAGCGTTTCGTCCAGGAAGACGAGCAGATCGACGAAAGCGAACAGCGCGACGACTTCGCCCACGTACCGGGGCGCATCGTGCGCCTGACCTTCCAGGGCGACGCCACCTACGCGCCGCTGCTGGGCACCGTGGCCCGCGAAACCGGGGTGGACTACAGCATCCTCGCCGGCCGCATCGACCGCATCAAAGATGTCCCTTACGGGCAACTGACCCTGGCTATCACCGGCGGTGACATGGAGGCGGCCTTCGCCCACTTCACCGCGGCGGACGTCCATATGGAGGTGCTGCGCTAATGGAACTGCTGACAAGTTTCTTCGCCAATATCGACTGGTACGAAATCTGGCTGGCCACCGGCGACACCCTGCTGATGCTCGGTGGTTCGCTGCTGTTCACCGTGCTGCTGGGCCTGCCCCTGGGTGTGCTGCTGTTCCTCTGCAGCCCGCGCCAACTGCTGGAGCAGAAGAGCCTCTACGCCCTGCTGTCGCTGATGGTGAACATCCTGCGTTCGCTGCCGTTCATCATCCTGCTGATCGTGATGATCCCGTTCACCGTGCTGATCACCGGTACCTCGCTGGGTGTCGCCGGCGCGATCCCGCCCCTGGTGGTCGGCGCCACGCCGTTCTTCGCCCGCCTGGTGGAGACCGCCCTGCGCGAAGTGGACCGCGGCATCATCGAAGCTACCCAGTCGATGGGCGCGACCACCCGGCAGATCATCACCAACGCCCTGCTGCCGGAAGCCCGTCCGGGTATTTTCGCGGCAATTACCGTGACAGCGATTACCCTTGTTTCCTACACCGCCATGGCGGGCGTGGTAGGCGCGGGCGGTCTCGGCGACCTGGCGATCCGCTTCGGTTACCAGCGCTTCCAGACCGATGTGATGGTGGTCACCGTGGTGCTGTTGCTGGTGCTGGTTCAAGTTCTGCAAACCGTCGGCGACAAGCTGGTGGTGCACTTTTCCCGAAAATAAGTCGGCCCTGGCCGGCAGGCGTCCGGCACCGGGCGCCTCACAAGGAGCTAGCTGGATGAAAAAACTACTCGTCGCTTTCGCCGCCGTTGCCGCGTTTTCCGCGAACGCCGCTGACACCCTGACCGTGGCCGCCACTCCGGTGCCTCACGCCGAGATCCTCGAATTCGTGAAGCCGGCGCTGGCCAAGGAAGGTGTGGACCTGAAGGTCAAGGTCTTCACCGACTACATCCAGCCGAACGTGCAGGTCGCCGAAAAGCGCCTGGACGCCAACTTCTTCCAGCACCAGCCGTACCTGGATGAGTTCAACAAGGCCAAGGGCACTCACCTGGTGAGCGTCGCCGGCGTGCACCTGGAGCCGCTGGGCGCCTACTCCAACAAGTTCAAGAAGCTCGAAGAACTGCCAGGTGGCGCCAACGTGGTGATCCCCAACGACGCCACCAACGGCGGCCGCGCCTTGCTGCTGCTGGCCAAGGCCGGCCTGATCAAGCTCAAGGATTCCAACAACATCCTGTCCACGGTCAAAGACATCACCGAGAACAGCAAGGACCTGAAATTCCGTGAGCTGGAAGCCGCGACCATCCCGCGCGTGCTGACCCAGGTCGACCTGGCGCTGATCAACACCAACTACGCCCTGGAAGCCAAGCTGGACCCGTCCAAGGACGCCCTGGTGATCGAAGGCAAGGACTCGCCTTACGTGAACATCCTGGTGGCCCGTCCTGACGACAAGGATTCGGACGCCATGAAGAAACTGGTTGCCGCCCTGCACAGCCCCGAAGTGAAGCAATTCATTCTCGAGAAGTACAAAGGCGCCGTGGTTCCGGCGTTCTGATCGGTTACAGAAACACAAACGGGGCGCCTCAAGGCGCCCCGTTTCGTTTCAGTTGCCTACCGCGCCCCCTGTAGCCGCTGCCGCAGGCTGCGATCGGCTCCGCAGGAGACGCGCTCTTGAGGGCCTCGGAAGGTGCTCCGCACCTTATCGCAGCCTGCGGCAGCGGCTACAGGACTCAGGCGTCCCGGACTACTTGCGCTGCAACATCACCGGCAGCTGGGCCACCAGTTTCTGGTTGTTCAGCGGCGCGCGGATGAAGCCGCGCTGGGTACCGTCCGGGCCGATCACCGCGAGGTTGCCGCTGTGGTCGACGGTGTAGTTGGGCTTGCTGGTATCCGCCGGAATGAACGGGATACTCACCGCATTGGCGAGCTTCTGCACATCCGCCACCGAGGTCGCGGTCAGGCCCTTGAAGTCCTTGTCGAAGTAGCCCAGGTACTGTTTCAGCTGCTGCGGCGTATCGCGGTTCGGGTCGACGCTGACCAGCACCACCTGCAGGTTGTCCACCGCCTCCTTGGGCAGCTCGCTCTTGATCTGGCGCAGCTGGGCGAGGGTGGTCGGGCAGATGTCCGGGCAGAAGGTGTAGCCGAAGAACAGCAGGCTCCACTTGCCCTTGAGCTCATTGAGCACCACCGGCTGGCCTTCCTGGTCGGTCATCTTCACATCCGGCAAGTTGCGGCTCTGGGGCAGCAGGATGATCCCGGCGTCGATCAACGCGGTCGGGTCCCCCTGGTTCTTGCCGGTCAGCACTTTGTTGACGGTGAGCCCCAGCACCAGGGCCACCAGCGCCACGAGAATAAAGACGGTTTTCTGAGTTCGAGTCATAGGTTCAACAATAGGTAGTGGTCTACGAGCAGCGCGATAAACAGCAGGAACAAGTAATAAATAGAGTACTTGAAGGTGTTGATCGCCGCGTGCGGCCGACTGCCACGGTACAGCACCCAGGCCCATTGCAGAAAGCGCGCGCCCAGGCCCAGGGCACAAATCAGGTAGAGCAGGCCGCTCATGTGGATCGCATAGGGCAGCAGGCTGACCGCCAGCAGGGCGAAGGTGTAGAGCAGGATATGCACCTTGGTGTAATGCTCGCCGTGGGTCACCGGCAGCATCGGGATGTCGGCCTTGGCGTATTCCTCCTTGCGGTGAATGGCCAGGGCCCAGAAGTGCGGCGGGGTCCAGGCGAAGATGATCAGCACCAGCAGCAGCGGTTCGGCCGTCACATGGCCGGTGGCCGCGACCCAGCCCAACAGCGGTGGCGCAGCCCCGGCCAGACCGCCGATCACGATGTTCTGCGGGGTCGCCCGCTTGAGGAAACCGGTGTAGATCACCGCATAACCGAGCAGCGATGCCAGGGTCAGCCAGGCAGTCAGCGGGTTGGTGAACGCCAGCAGCAAGGCTTGCCCGGCGATGGCCAGCAGCAGGGCGAAACCCAGCGCCGCCGGCGGCGATACCCGGCCTTCGGCCAGCGGCCGTTTGTGGGTGCGCGCCATGACCGCGTCGATCCGCCGGTCCACCACATGGTTCACCGCTGCCGCCGCACCGGCGCACAGGGCGATGCCCAGGTTGCCGAACACCAGCACCGTCCACGGCACCCCGGCACGGGTGGCGAGGAACATGCCCACCAGCGAGGTAATGAGCATCAGCACCACCACCTTGGGTTTGGTCAGCTCCAGGTAGTCACGCCAGATCGCCTGACGGTGACGCTCGCCGATCAGAGTCGCCATGGCATTTCTCCTTTAATAGTGATGGGCCCGGCGGCGTGTTTGCGCGGGCTCAGGCGCCAGCCCAGCGGCAGGTGCGAGCGGGCGCGGACCAGGCTGGTACGGGCGTGATAGTTGACCAGCACCAGGGTCAGCAGCAGCGCCGCGCCACCCGCGTTATGCGCCACGGCCACCGGCAGCGGCAGGTGGAACAGCACGTTGCTGATGCCGAGGCCGATCTGCGCCGCCAGCGCCACCAGCACCAGCCCGGCGAGGCGGGTCATGCCCACATGCTTGAGTTGCCAGGCCAGGCCGAGCAACACCAGGGTCACCAGCAACGCGCCGATGCGATGGGTCAGGTGGATGGCGGTGCGGGCGTCGCTGTCGAGCTGCCCGCCCAGGTAGTTGGGGCCGATGTGCTGGGTCAGGTGAAAACCGTTGGCGAAATCCGCCGCCGGCCACCACTGGCCGTGGCAGGTCGGCAGGTCGATGCAGGCCACCGCCGCGTAGTTGGAGCTGACCCAGCCGCCCAGGGCGATCTGCCCGATCACCAGCACCAGCCCGGCCGTGGCCCAGTACTGCAGGCGGCGCGGCACGATCAGCGCCGGCAGCACCCCGGACAGGCGCAGCGTCAGCAAAAACAGCAGGCTCAGGGTGGCGAAGCCGCCCAGCAGGTGCGCGGTGACCACCTGCGGCCACAGCTTGAGGGTCACCGTCCACATGCCGAACAAGGCCTGGGCGAATACCACCGAGAGCAGGAACAGCGGCAACTTCAATGGTTGCCCGGGATGATGCCGATGGGTCCAGGAGCGTGCCGCCAGCAATACGATCAACAGGCCCAGGGTACCGGCGAAATAGCGGTGGATCATCTCGTTCCAGCCCTTGTGGGCTTCCACCGGGGTGTCGGGAAAATGCAGCTCGGCATGGGCCAGCTGGGCTTCGCTTTTCGGCACGCTGATGAAGCCGTAGCACCCCGGCCAGTCCGGGCAGCCGAGGCCGGCGTGGGTCAGTCGGGTATAGGCGCCGAGCAGCACCACGATCAGTGCCAGCAAGGTGGCAAACAAGGCGAGGCGAAATCCAGGTTTGGCCATGACGATGCCCTTATCCGATGTTCGACAGTTTCAGCAGATGGCGCAGGTCGTTGAGCAGGTCCTTGCCCTTGACCCGGGCGTCGTAGCGCAGGACCAGGTTGCCGTGCGGGTCGACTATCCACAGCAGCGGCGCGCCCTGGTCGCTGGCGCCCTTGGTGAAGGTCGGCAGGTCCAGTGGGTAGCGTTGCAGTTGCGGGTACTCGCGCTGCAGCTTGGCCTGGTAATCGGTGTCCAGCGGCTGGGCGGCGGCCAGGGCGTGGCTGGCCCGGGAGGCGTCGCGGCCCAGGGAGATCTGGATCTGCCGCGCCAGGTACACCAGTTGCTGGCAATCCACCGCGCAGTCCCTGGGTGCGGTGACCAGGATCTGCCAGCGCGTCTCGTCGGCCTGAACCCCGATGTCGGCGCGGCTCTGGCCGTTGCCGATCAGCTCACCGTGGTAGCTGCGGCTTTCCGGCACCCAGAACTGCAACTTGTACATGCCGGTGGCGAGGATCATCGGGCCAATCACCATGGCCACGATCAGCAGCAGCTGCCAGCGTCCGCGGCGCCGGTTGTGCGGCGCCTGGGCCTCAGAAATGTTGGGTGGATTCATGGCCGCTCCCATGGTGTTTCTCCCTTGCGTTATGCCATCCGAGATAGAGGTACAAAGCGCACAGGGCCAGCGCCATGGCGAACCACTGCACGGCGTAGCCCAGATGTTTTTCCGGCCCCATGGCCACCACCGGCCATTCGGTCAGGTAGGCGCCCGGGCCAGCCTCCTGGCGTAGCTCGTAGGCAAAGCCGCTGCGTCCCAGCTCGCTCCAGAGCCTGGCCGGATCGACCGTCGTCACCAGCCGCGGCCACTGGGCATTGCGCGGATCGGCATGCAGTTGAAAGGTCGCGCCGGGAGCGACATAGACCCAGGCGTCGAGGTCCAGAGGTTGTTCGGGGGTACTGAACGCCGGTGGCGTGCGCCGGTCCGGCCAGGGCAGCCAGCCACGGTTGAGCAACAGCCATTGGCCGCTGGCCTGGTCGAGAAAGGGTTGCAGCAGCTCGACCCCGACCTTGCCTTCGTGCATGCGGTTATCCAGCAGCAGGCTGTGGGCTGCATCGAAGCTGCCATGCACTCGCACCCGGCGGAACGCCGGATCAGGGGCAGCCTGCAGCTCATCCACGCTCAAAGGCCCGGCCACCCGCCGTTCCGCGTAGCTGGCCAGCAGCTCGCGCTTCTGTTCGCCCCGGCCCAGTTGCCAGAACCCGAGCGTCACCAGCACCGGCAGCAACGCCAGCACCACCAGGGTCGGCAGCACGCCCGGGCGAAAGCCGTTCATGGCAGCGCCCGAAAGTGGCGAGATCGACTGGCTATACTCAAGCGCATCGCGTTTCCCCTGGAGCCCACCATGCTTAAAGCGGCAATCGTCCTGTTGCTGATCGCCACGCTCATCAGCCTGTTCAGCGGCCTGTTCTTTCTGGTCAAGGACGACAGCAGCTCCCATCGCCTGGTCAGGTCGTTGACCGTGCGTGTGTGCCTGGCCGCGCTCACCGTCGGCTTGATCGCCTGGGGCTTCTTCAGCGGCCAGCTGGTGTCGCACGCGCCCTGGTAACCCCGCGCTCAGAGCACGTAGACGAAGACAAACAAGCCGATCCACACCACATCGACAAAGTGCCAATACCAACTGGCCGCCTCGAAACCGAACTGATGCTCGGCGTCGAAGTGCCCCTTCATGATGCGCATCAGCATCACGAACAGGATCAGCGTGCCGATGGTCACGTGGGCACCGTGAAAGCCGGTGAGCATGAAGAAGGTGGCGCCATAGATGCCCGAACCCAGGGTCAGCCCCAGCTCGTGGTAGGCGTGCAGGTACTCCTCGGCCTGGAAGCCGAGAAAGGCACAACCCAGCAGCACGGTGATCGCCAGCCAGATTTTCAGCGCGCCGCGATGGCCGTTCTTCAGGGCGTGGTGGGCGATGGTCACGGTGACGCTGGAACTCACCAGCAGCACGGTGTTGAGCAGCGGCAGGCCCCAGGGGCTGATGACTTCCTTGGGCGGCGGGAACAGCTTGGAATCGGGGTTTTCGAGCAATGGCCAGACGAACTCGAAGTTCGGCCAGAGCATGTGCGCGATGCCCTTGCTGCCTTCGCCACCCAGGGCCGGGCCGGCGATCTGGCGCACGTAGAACAGCGCGCCGAAGAAGGCGATGAAGAACATCACTTCAGAAAAGATGAACCAGCTCATGCCCCAGCGGAACGAGCGATCCAGCTGGGCGCTATACAAGCCGGCGCGACTTTCCTTGATCACCGCGCCGAACCAGCCGAACAGCATGTAGGCCAGCAACAGGCTACCGACGAAGAAAATCAGCGGGCCATGGGATTCCGGGCGCGCGGCCTTGAGGTCGTTGAACCAGGTGGCCAGGCCGAACACGGTAACGAACATGCCCACGGTGGCGATGATCGGCCACTTGCTCTGGGCGGGAACGTAATAATGCTCATGAGTTGCCATTTATTGTTCTCCTTATCGGGCACGCTTGAACGTCTTAACCGCCGGTGTTGGTGCTCACGGCCACCGGTGGATGACGCGCGGTGATATCGAACAGCGTGTAAGCCAGCGTCAGGTGCTTCACATCCTTGGGCATGTCGCGGTCAACGATGAAACGTACCGGCATCTCGATCTGCTGACCGGGCTGCAGCACTTGCTGGGTGAAACAGAAGCATTCGGTCTTGTGGAAATACATCGCGGCGCTGCTCGGCGAAATGCTCGGGATCGCCTGGGCGCTCATCGGGCGGTCGCTGGGATTGCGGGCGATGAAGATCATCTCGTTCACCGCGCCCGGATGGACCACGATGTCGTCGGCCTTGGGATAGAAGTCCCAGACCATGTCGATCGCGTTGGTCGACAGGAACTGCACCCGCACCTGGCGCGAGACATCCACCTGCTGCTCGCCGGAATACTGCCCGCCGGTCTTGCCGTTGATGCCCAGTGCCTTGCACATCACGTCATAGATCGGCACCAGGGCAAAACCGAAGACGAACATCGCCGCCACCACCAGCAACAGGCGGGTGACCAGCTTCTTCATCGAGATCTCAGCCATGAGCGCGCCCCCTTGTAGGAGCGAGCTTGCTCGCGAAAAAATCACCAACGATGACTCGATGAGGCTGATAGCGCGCCACTTCGTGGCTATCGCGAGCAAGCTCGCTCCTACAGGAGGAGGTCAGCGGGTATCGCGGCAGGCTGTTCATTTCACTTCCGGCGGCGTGGTGAAGGTGTGGTAAGGCGCCGGCGACGGCACGCTCCACTCCAGCCCTTCGGCACCGTCCCAGGGCTTGGCCGGTGCGGGTTGGCCGCCACGGATGCACTTGATGACGATGAACAGGAAGAAGATCTGCGTCGCGCCGAAGGTGAACGCGCCGATGGACGACACCATGTTGAAATCGGCGAACTGCAGGTTGTAGTCCGGGATCCGCCGCGGCATTCCCGCCAGGCCGACGAAGTGCATCGGGAAGAACGCCATGTTCATGCCGACGAAGGACAGCCAGAAGTGCAGCTTGCCCAGGGTTTCGTCGTACATGTGCCCGGTCCACTTCGGCAGCCAGTAATAGGCCGAGGCGAAGATGCCGAAGATCGCGCCCGGCACCAGTACATAGTGGAAGTGCGCGACCACGAAATAGGTGTCCTGGTACTGGAAGTCCGCCGGGGCGATGGCCAGCATCAGCCCGGAGAAGCCGCCGATGGTGAACAGGATCACGAAGGCCACGGCGAACAGCATCGGCGTCTCGAAGGTCAGCGAGCCCTGCCACATGGTGCTGACCCAGTTGAAGACCTTGACCCCGGTCGGCACCGCGATAAGCATCGTGGCGTACATGAAGAACAGCTCGCCCACCAGCGGAATGCCGACCACGAACATGTGGTGCGCCCAGACGATGAACGACAGGAAGGCGATACTCGCCGTGGCGTAGACCATCGAGGTGTAGCCGAACAACGGCTTGCGCGAGAACGCCGGGATGATTGCGCTGACGGCGCCGAAGGCCGGCAGGATCATGATGTACACCTCGGGGTGGCCGAAGAACCAGAACACATGCTGGAACAGCACCGGATCACCGCCACCGGCGGCACTGAAGAAGCTGGTGCCGAAGTGGATGTCCATCAGCATCATGGTCACGCAGCCGGCCAGCACCGGCATCACCGCGATCAGCAGGAACGCGGTGATCAGCCAGGTCCAGACGAACAGCGGCATCTTCATCAGGGTCATGCCGGGGGCGCGCAGGTTGAGGATGGTGGCGATCACGTTGATCGCGCCCATGATCGAGCTGATGCCCATCAGGTGGATGGCGAAGATGAAGAAGGTCACGCTTTCCGGCGCGTAGGTGGTGGACAGCGGGGCGTAGAAGGTCCAGCCGAAGTTGGGTCCGCCGCCGGGCATGAACAGGGTCGAGACCAGCAGCAGGAACGCCGCCGGCAGCAACCAGAAACTGAAGTTGTTCATCCGCGGCAGGGCCATGTCCGGCGCGCCGACCATCAGCGGGATCATCCAGTTGGCCAGGCCGACGAAGGCCGGCATCACCGCGCCGAAGACCATCACCAGGCCGTGCATGGTGGTCATCTGGTTGAAGAATTCCGGCTGCACGATCTGCAGGCCGGGCTGGAACAGCTCGGCGCGGATCACCATGGCGAACGAGCCGCCGAGCAGGAACATGGAGAAGGCGAACCACAGGTACAGGGTGCCGATGTCCTTGTGGTTGGTGGTCAGCACCCAGCGCATCAGGCCCTTGGCGGGGCCGTGGGTGTGGTCATGATCGCCAACGACTGCATGACCGTGCTCATCGCTCACAGCGTTCATGGCCTGTCTCCTGTAAACGGTTGGGCTGGACGATCGAGGGCAGCACGCCCCGAGCGGCTGCGGGAACACGCAATAGACCGGGTCATTTGCTTTCCGCCTGTTTCAGAGCCAGGACATCCTTGGGCGTCACCATGTCGCCCTTGTTGTTGCCCCAGGCGTTACGTTCGTAGGTGACCACCGCCGCCAGGTCGACTTCCGACAGCTGCTTGCCGAAGGCCGCCATGGCGGTGCCGGGCTTGCCGTGGAAGACGATGTTCAGGTGATCCGCCACCGGCCCGGTGGCGATCTTCGAGCCCTTGAGCGCCGGGAACATCGGCGGCAGGCCCTGGCCCTCGGCCTGGTGACAGGCCACGCAGGTGGTGTGGTAGACCTTGTCGCCGCGGGCCACCAGCTCTTCGAGGGTCCATTCCTTGCTGGTCAGTTCCTTGAGCTTGAGGGCCTCGGCCTTGCGTTCGCCCAGCCAGGTGTCGTAGTCGGCCTGGGTCTTCACATCGACCACGATCGGCATGAAACCGTGGTCCTTGCCGCACAGCTCGGCGCACTGGCCGCGATACAGGCCGGGCTTGTCGACCCGGGTCCAGGCTTCGTTGACGAAACCGGGGATCGCATCGCGCTTGACCGCGAAGGCCGGGACCCACCAGGAATGGATGACGTCGGCGGAGGTCACCAGAAAGCGCACCTTGGCGCCGATCGGCAGCACCAGCGGCTGATCGACTTCCAGCAGGTAATGCTCGCCCTTGGCACTCTGGTTGTGAATCTGTTCGGCGGGCGTGGTCAGGTTGCTGAAGAACTCGACGTCCTGGCCCAGGTATTTGTAGTGCCACTTCCACTGATAGCCGGTGATCTGGATGTCCACATCCGGCTCACTGGCGTCGTACATCTTGATCAGGGTCGCGGTGGCGGGAACGGCCATGGCCACCAGGATCAGCAGCGGCACCACCGTCCAGAGGATTTCCACCGTCGTGCTTTCATGGAACTTGGCGGCCACCTGGCCGGTGGAGCGGCGGTGCACGATCATCGACCAGAACATGGCGCCGAAGACAATGACGCCGATCACCACACAGATCCAGAAGATGGTCATGTGCAGGTCGAATACCGCGTGACTTATATCAGTCGCTCCAGGCGCCATATTCACGGTCCAGGCGCCATGCGCCTGGCTGAATACCGACCACAACAGGAGGCCCATCCAGACTTGTGGATGTCGCATCATTGCGGGTTCCCCTTATCGTTCTTGTTATCCCGCCGGCTTTCACCTGCGGCCAAGGGATCGGCTGCCCAGACTACGAACTTAAACCGCCGAGCCTTCGCTGCACATGCAGTCGGGCGTCATCAGCTAACTTCATACAGCCCCGAGTATAGACAGCGACTTCGACCTCGCAACGCGGTGCCGTAAATCCACTGAAACAGTTTGCCGCGGCCTTATAGGCCACGGTTGGAAAGGGATAAGGGATGAATGATGGCGAAGCGATATAACTTAGACGACTAACCATGAAATAATTATGAGAAATACGTCTTAAGCGATTTCGTGAGCAGGCTAACTTATGTCTTCCCTAATTAATTGCCCTTGTTTCCTGGAGTATTCATGAACACCGCCGCATTGCGCGAGCAGATCCAACGAGCCCATCAACATGAGTCCAGCACCGGGCATTTGCGCCGCCAGCTGGAAACCCAATTGCCACACCTGCACCCCGCCATCCAGCTCCCAGAACTGGACGCCCAGGGGGTGATGACCCGTTTTGTCGCCGCTTATATCGATCAGGTTCCCGACCTGCTGGACGCCGCCAACGAAGTCGCGCGCGAAGCCGGCATCGAGTCGCAGATCAAGCCGGTGCTGAAGATCGCCGAGCAGTTCTTCCTCCAGCCGCCCGCCATCATGGCCGGCCACGAAGGCCTGGACGGCCTGCTGGACGAAGCCTATCTGGCCCATCGCCTGGTAGAAGAGGTCAACGACCTGTACATCACCCATTTCGGCCAGCCGCTGATCCCGCTGGACACCACGGTGGCCAACCTGATCGCCCACCAGTTGATCGGCGAAACCTTCGCCAACCAGCTGGACGAAGCGGTGCACCATGCGGTCGACGCGATGCTCAATGAAGAAAGCTTCGCCCTGGAGTCGGTCGAGGCCTACCGTGAGAAGCTCAGCAGCCCCGACACCGACGCCGCCTGGAAACGCTGGCCGTGCCTGTCGCGCCAGCTGGGCGTGGAGCTGGAACTCGACCAGCCGGCTGCCTGAGGATTGCAGGTGGCGCCCCTGTAGCCGCTGCCGCAGGCTGCGATCGACCGGCACGGTCGCAGCGATATCACCGCCGCTGAAGGCCCTTCGGACCTTATCGCAGCCTGCGGCAGCGGCTACAGGGCTACAGACTTACGCCCGGCTCAAGCCTTTCGCTTCCATCTTTGAGGCCGGACTCACGCCGACGTTGGTGTGCAAACGCCCCTCCAGCCGGCGCTTCAACCCGCGCGACTCGATCACCAGCTTCGAGCCCTTGGCCGCATTGGCCCGTCCCCACTCCTCGAGCAGTTCCAGGCAGGCATGGTCGATGTAGCCCAGGTTATTGAGCGGCACATGCACCGTGGTGCCCGGCGGGATGCTGCCCAGTGCCTGGGTCAGGGCCGGCACCTTGAGGAAGGTCGCGGCGCCTACCAGGCGCAGCTCCATTTCGCCTTCGGCGGGCAGGTCCACCAGGCTGATCTTCAGTCGCGAAGCGCCCCAGGCCAGCTTCACCAGGGTCAGGCCGAAACCGATCAGCACACCGGTCAGCAGGTCGGTGAAGACAATCGCCAGCGCGGTCACGCCGTAGGTCAGCATCGGCATCGGCCCATAACGGCCCAGCTTGCGGAACGACTTGAGGTCCACCAGCTTGAACCCGGTGTACACCAGCACGCCCGCCAGGCTGGCCACCGGAATGCTTTGCAGCACGCTGGACAGCAACAGCACGAATGCCAGCAGCCACAGGCCGTGGAAGATCGCCGACAACCGCGTGGTCGCGCCCGCCTGGACGTTGGCCGAACTGCGCACGATCACCCCGGTCATCGGCAACGCGCCGAGCAACCCGCAGAGCATGTTGCCGATCCCTTGCGCCGACAGTTCACGGTCGAAATCCGAACGTGTACCGCTGTGCATGCGATCCACCGCGGCAGCGGACAGCAGGGTTTCGGCGCTGGCGATAAAGGCCACGGCAAAGGCTGCGATCAGCAGTGTCGGGTCCGCCAGGTTGAGCAGGTCGGCCGGGCGCAGCCAGTCGATTGCCTCGGCGAGGTTTTCCGGTACCTCGACCCGCTTGACCTGCAGCGCCAGGAGCAGGCTGGCAAAGGTCGCCAGGCCGACACCCAGCAGGGCGCCGGGGATGAAGCGCAGCGAATGTGGGCGCAGTTTTTCCCACAGGAACATCACCGCCATGGTCGACAGGCCGAGCAACCCGGCCTGCCAGCCAAAGCCGCCGCCCAGGCTGGGCAAGGCTTGGGTCACCGCCTCGGGGAAACCCGCGAGGTTATCCAGGCCGGACGCCTGGGGCTGGGCATCGAGCATCACGTGCACCTGGGAGAGCACGATCAACACCCCGATCCCGGCAAGCATGCCGTAGACCACCGCTGGCGCCGTGACCCGGAACCAGCAGCCCAGGCGCAAGCGCCCGGCCACCAGCTGGAGGAAACCCGCCAATAGCAGGATCGGCCCGAGCATGGCGATACCGTGCTGACGCACCAGCTCGAACACCAGGACCGCCAGCCCCGCGGCCGGACCGCTGACCTGCAAGGGCGAGCCCGCCAGCCAGCCCACTACCAGGCCACCGATGATCCCGGTGATCAGACCCTTGGCCGGCGGCATGCCGGAAGCGATGGCGATACCCATGCACAAGGGCAGGGCCACCAGGAACACCACCACGGAAGCGAGCAGCTCCCGTGGCAAAACAGCTTTCAGTTGTGCTGCACGCATGATGATTCTCCCGAACTTTTTTCAGGCGTGGCAAAGCCTGACCGCACTGACAGCAGTCATGGCTGAACCCCACTGGGATTTAGGAGGATTTAGAAGCGCGCTTTAGGCGTCGCAACCGGGATCGGATGGCGTCCGTCCAACGGCAGGAAACACCCTTGATCCGCGTCGTAGGCTTTGATTTCGCTGGTTTCGATGTTGTACACCCAGCCATGGATGAACAACTGGCCGTTGGCCATGCGCGAAGCCACCGAAGGGTGGGTGCGCAAATGCTGCAACTGGGCGATGACGTTCTCTTCGGTCAGCACATGCATGCTGGCGTTCTCGTCGGCGCAGTCGCAGTTCTCCTGGACCATGGTCTTGGCCACTTCGGCGTGACGCAGCCAGGCTTTGACCGTCGGCATCTTTTCCAGGCTCTGCGGGTTGAGCACCGCGCGCATGGCGCCGCAGTCGGAATGGCCGCAAACGATGATGTGGTGCACTCCCAGCGCCATGACCGCGTATTCGATGGCCGTGGACACACCGCCGTTCATCTGCCCGTAAGGCGGTACCACGTTACCGACGTTGCGGGTCACGAACAGGTCGCCCGGGGCGCTCTGGGTAATCAGTTCGGGAACGATGCGCGAATCCGCGCAGGCAATGAACATCGCCCGCGGCCGCTGGGCCGTGGCGAGTTTCTTGAACAGTTCTTCCTGCTGTGGGAAGACCTCGTGATGAAAATGCAAAAAGCCGTCAACGATTATCTGCAGCGCTGCATCGGCGCTTTCGGCGACCTCCGTGGACGCTGAAGCCGACGCAGCCAACGGCTGTTTATCCTTGTCACTCATGATTCATCCCCTTTTGACGGATTAGGTGAATTTTCCAGTTTTATCCGGCACGACGCCAGCGATTGATCAAAAAACGACCAGACCGCCGACAGCGACCCATCGGTCACTCGGTGAACAAGGTAGCCTTCCAAACTTAACTCAAACTGAACGGAGCGCTCTAAAACGCCACTATTGGCGATGCAAAAAGGTGACCAGCCTATAGAGCCAGGTGCACCGGCACTACTCCACCATAGGCCAATAACCCCTACAGCAACGACATCTGCCCACCCGGCGGACAGAAGGCCGTGCAATCGAGGTTGTAGCCTTCGCGCCGATCGAGCCCCAGGCGTTTGCTGGCCTTGGCGAAACGCTGCGCCAACAGGGCCGCGAAGGGGCCTTCGCCGCGCATCCGTGCACCAAAACGGCTGTCGTACAGCTCGCCGCCGCGACACTGGCGGATCAGGCTCAGGACATGGGCCGCCCGCTGCGGGTAATGGGCGTTGAGCCATTCCTCGAACAGCGGCGCCACTTCCAGGGGCAGGCGCAGCATCATGTAGGCCGCGCTTTGCGCGCCCGCGGCATGGGCCTCGGCGAGCAGGCTTTCCAGTTCGCTGTCGTTGATCATCGGAATCATCGGCGAACACAGCACCCCTACGGGAATCCCCGCCTCGCGCATCACCCGGATCGCCCGCAATCGCGCCTTGGGCGCCGCCGCCCGGGGTTCGAGGATGCGCTTGAGCTCGTCGTCCAGGGTGGTCAGGCTGATCATCACCGCCACCAGCCGCTGCTCGGCCAGCTCGACCAACAGGTCGAGATCGCGCAGGATCAGCGAGCCCTTGGTGACGATGGTCACCGGGTGCCGGTAGCGCAGCAGCACCTCCAGGGTCCGGCGGGTCAGTTGGTGCTCACGCTCGATGGGCTGGTAGGGGTCGGTGTTGGAACCCAGGTTGATCGGCGCGCATTTGTAGCCGGGCTTGGACAGCTGCTGTTCCAGCATTGCCGCGGCATTGGTCTTGGCGATCAGCTTGGTCTCGAAGTCCAGCCCCGGCGACAGGTCCCAATAGGCATGACTGGGCCGCGCATAACAGTAGATGCAGCCGTGCTCGCAACCGCGATAGGGGTTGATGGAGCGGTCGAAGGGCAGGTCCGGCGAGCTGTTGCGGGTGATGATGGATTTCGCCGTCTCGAAGCGCACCTCGGTGCCCTGGGTCAGCGGGGCTTCCTGGTACCAGCCGTCATCGAAGGCCACCGAGCGCTGGGGCGCAAAACGGTTGTGCGGATTGGTCGCGGTGCCACGGCCGCGAGGGGGCAGGGGGCTGAACATGGGAGGCGCTCCGATACTGTATTCATATACAGTATCGGAGGTTCGAATTTCTGCAAAGCGCCGTCGGGCGGAGCGCGCCTTCGGCGCTGATCGCGAGCAAGCTCGCTCCTACAGAGAACACACGCATCCCTGTAGGAGCGAGCTTGCTCGCGAAAAAGGCCGGTCAGCCACCGCTGTGCTTGGTCCCCTGCCCCAGATCGTCGTTCGAGGTGCTTTGCAGGTCGCCCTTGCGCAGCCCCGCCACGTCCGCGGCGTTCACCTCGGAACCCTGGTTGCCCCAGCTGGTGCGGATGAAGTTGACCACATCGGCCACCTCCTGGTCCGACAGCCGCCAGGCGAAGGCCGGCATGGTGAAGGTCGATGGCGCGGTATGAGTCGCCGGCAAGGTGCCGCCCTTGAGCACGATATTGATCAGCGACGTGGCATCGGCGCTTTGCAGCACCGGGTTGCCCGCCAGCGCCGGGAACACCCGGGTATAGCCATGGCCGTCGGTACGGTGGCACGCCGCACAGTTGTCGACATACACCGACGCCCCCGGCTTGCTGTCGTCACCTTTCCACAACGCCTCGGCCACCGCCTTGTCGTACTGGTGCGGCTGGTCGTTGGCATCCACTGCCGGCAGCGACTTGAGGTAACGGGCGATGGCCGTCAGGTCCTCTTCGGACATGTACTGCATGCTGTGCACCACCACGTCGCTCATGCCGCCGAACACCGCTCCACGATCACTACGACCAGTCTTGAGGAACTGCACCAGCTGCTCTTCGCTCCAACTGCCGAGGCCATCCTTGTGGTCGCCGCGCAAGCTCTTGGCGATCCAGCCTTCCAGCGGCGCGCTGCCGGCCAGGAAGTGGCTGCCTTCGCTGGCGCTCAGGGCCTTCTCCTGCATGGTCAGGGCGCGCGGCGTGTGGCAGGCGCCACAGTGGCCGAGGCCCTCCACCAGGTAAGCACCGCGGCTGACCACCGGGTCTTCGCCTGCCTTGGCCTGGCCGTTGCCTTGCAGGTCCGCCACGCTCGGCGCGAACATCCAGCGCCAGCCCGCCAGCGGCCAGCGCATGCTCAGCGGCCAGGGGATGTCGCTGTCGCGGTTCTCCTGGACCACAGGCGCCACGCCTTCCATGAAGTAGGCATACAGCGCCTGCATGTCGGCGTCGCTGACCCGCGCATAGGACGGGTAGGGCATGGCCGGGTACAGGCTGCTGCCGCTCTTGGCCACGCCATGGCGCACGGCCTTGTCGAAGTCGTCGAAGCTGTACTCGCCGATGCCGGTCTTGTCCGGGGTGATGTTGGTGGAGTAGATCATGCCGATCGGGGTTTCCATCGGCAGGCCGCCGGCGAACGGCTTGCCGTCCTTGGCGGTGTGGCAGGCCACGCAGTCACCGGCGCGGGCCAGGTATTCGCCCTGCTTGATCAAGGCTTGCCGATCGGTTTCGGCGGCGCTGAGGGAAGCGCTGCCGAGCAGGGCCAGGGTCGCGATAACGAGGGTTTTCATGGTCATCGCTCCTTATGCCTGGACCAGCGGGCCGGGGTTCTTCAGGTACTGCTCGCGGATCGCGCGGGCCGACCAGTAGGTCAACGCGGCCACCAGGCCGGTCGGGTTGTAGCCCAGGCCCTGGGGGAAGGCCGAAGCGCCCGGGACGAACACGTTGTGCACATCCCAGCTCTGCAGGTAACGGTTCAAGGCACTGGTTTTCGGGTCGGTGCCCATGATCGCGCCCCCGTTGAGGTGGGTGGTCTGGTAGGACGCGGTGTTGAAGTGCTCACCGACCTTCTTGCCCAGCACCGCGATGGCCTTGGGGTTCATCGCCTCGGCGATCTTGCCCATCTTCTCGACCATGAAGCGGTTCATCTTGATGTCGTTTTCCTGCCAGTCGAAGGTCATGCGCAGCAGCGGCAGGCCGTAGGCGTCGCGGTACACCGGATCGAGGTCGAGGTAGTTGCCGCGGTAGGACTGGTGGGCGCCGTGGGCGTCCATCGACACCTGATGGGTGTAGTAGTCGGCGGTGGCCTTCTTCCAGGCGCTGCCCCAGGCCGGGGTGCCCGGTGGGTTGGAGGTCCCGGCGATCGGCCGGCTGCCAGCCTGGTTGACCCAGAACGGCGAGCCACCGACGAAGCCATGCGGGCCGTGGTCGAAGTTGTCGGCGTTGAAGTCGTCCACCGCCACGCCATTGCCGCCGGCGCCGATGAAGTTGTTGGTGTGCACGTCCTTGTCGAAGTAGGCCTTGATGGTGGCCATGTTCTGGTAGGCGAAGTTCTTGCCCACCACGCCTTCGCCGGTGATCGGGTCGTACGGCTTGCCGATGCCGGACAGCAGCATCAGACGCACGTTATGGAACTGGAAGGCGCTGAGGATCACCAGGTCCGCCGGCTGCTCGATCTCGCGGCCCTGGCCATCGACGTAGGTAACGCCGGTCGCGCGGGTCTTGGTGCTGTCGAGGTTGACCTTGAGCACGTGGGAGTTGGGGCGCAGCTCGAAATTCGGCAGCGGCTTGAGGGCCGGCAGAATGTTCACGTTCGGCGAAGCCTTTGAATACATGTAGCAGACATAGCCGCTGCAGAACCCGCAGAAGTTGCACGGCCCCATTTGCGCGCCATAGGGGTTGGTGTACGGCCCCGAGGTGTTGGCCGACGGCAGGTTGTAGGGCTTGTAGCCGACTTCGCCGGCGGCTTTCTGGAACAGCTGGGCGGAGTAGGTGTTCTTCTGCGACTCCAGCGGGAAATGGTCCGAACGGTCCGGCGCGTAAGGGTTGCCGCCCTTGCCTTCACCGACCAGCTGGCCTTTCACGGTCCAGGCCTGACCTGAGGTACCGAAGACTTTTTCCGCGTAATCGAAGAACGGCTCCAGCTCTTCGTAGGTGACGCCGAAGTCCTGGATGGTCATGTCCTTGGGGATGAAGTTCTTGCCGTAGCGCTCTTCGTAGTGGCTGCGCATACGCAGCTCGATCGGGTCGGCGCGAAAATGCACGCCGGACCAGTGCAGGCCGGCACCGCCGACGCCGTTGCCCGGCAGGAACGCGCCCAGCTGGCGGTTCGGCAGGGCCACGTCGTTGACGCTGTGGCGAATGGTCACCGTCTCCCGAGAGATGTCCTGAAAGAGTTTCTTGCGCACGCTGTAGGTGAGCTCGTCGATCACCTGCGGGTAGTTGCCGTCCGGGTAGGTGTCCTGCATCGGCCCGCGCTCCAGCGCCAGCACGTTGAGCCCGGCCTCGCTCAGCTCCTTGGCCATGATCGCGCCGGTCCAGCCAAACCCGACGATCACCGCATCGACCTTCTTCATTACCGTTGCCATGCTCAAGCCCTCTCGCCGCGAATCGACACTGCCGGGAAAGGGTATTGCTCGTTGCGTTCCACCCAGTCCATGAAATCGGCGCGCGCGCCGGGGAAGCCGATCAACGTCCAGCCGACCATGCCTTTATTGCCGCCGTGGATCGGGTCGCAGAAGAACCCTTCCTTGGTGTTTTGCAGCAGAAGGTTGAAGAAAATCTTCGGCGGAACGCTGTCGAATTGAGGTTTTCCCGCTTCGAGCTGCTTGAGCAAATCGTCTCGGGTAGCGCTGTCTTGCGCGGCAAATGTTTTACCGTTGAAGGCTTTCGACCAAGCATCCGTCGCGGCAATGCCCAGGCGGTAGATCTCCTTGGGTACCAGCTTGCTCTGCCAGCCCATCTCCGGCGCGGCGTCGGCGTTGAACGGGCCTTGCATGTACCACAGGGCACCCGCGGCGTAGGGGGTGTTCATCTGCCGGTCGATGTATTCCGGCACGCCGGCTTCCAGGGCACCCGGGCCTTGTTCGTCGGCCGGGATCAGACGCTCTACCGCGGCCTGGACAAAGGCCCATTCTTCGGCGGTGAAATAGCTTGGCTGGTAAGCGTCAGCATTGGTGCTGACCGGGGTTCGGGCCGGCTCGACCGGCTTGGGCGCTTCGGGCGCGGCCATCAGCATCGAGCTGCCCAGGCCGGTACTGGCGACCGTGACCACCGGGATCAAGGTCAGGGATTTGCGCAGAAACTCACGCCGCGGGTTGTCTTGATCGTGATCAGACATGGGGGTGCACCTCACACTAGGCATTCACGGGTTGGGCAGCCGCGTCATGGCGTGGCTTGTCGTTCTGGCGGCGCAACGGGTCGATCCCGAGGCCGGGGAAAGCACAGTTCAGCAAATTTTGGTTACAAATGGTAGCAGGCTAAGCATTCGAATAAATCGTTTGCGTTGCAAAAAAGTCGCGATTGCCGAGAAAAAACCTCTATCGCAGCGACTTCACGTTTCTTTGACGAGCGCCTCACAGGGCGTTGACCGGTCCGGATGGAAGCTAGGCTCTCTCCACCCCATTTCCGGTCACGGCCTTCTGCATGCACAACTCTCGTATCCTTCCCGCTCTCTGCCTGTCCCTGCTGACGCTGCTCGCCTGGCCCCAGGCGCAGGCCGCCGAAACCGGCACGACCCGCCCGGCCCAGTGGGCCCAGCCCGTGGAAACCCACTACAACCTGTACCAGATGTCGCCGACGCTGTACCGCAGCGCCTTGCCGGACGGCGGCGCCGTGCCTTTGCTGGAAAAACTCAAGGTGGGCACGGTGATCAACTTCCTGCCGGAGTCCGATTCCAGCTGGCTGCAGGCCCCGGGAATCAAGCAGGTGCAATTGCCTTACCGGACCAATCACGTGGATGACGCCGACGTGCTGGCGGCCTTGCGCGCGATCCAGAGCGCCGAAAGCGACGGCCCGGTGTTGATGCACTGCAAGCACGGCTCGGACCGCACCGGCCTGATGTCGGCGATGTATCGAGTGGTGGTTCAGGGTTGGAGCAAGGAGGAGGCGCTGAATGAAATGACCGGAGGCGGGTTTGGTGACAGTTCCCACTTCAAGGACGGCATTCGCTACATGATGCAGGCCGATGTCGACAAATTGCGCACCGCCCTGGCCAATGGCGATTGCAGCACCAGCGTGTTCGCCACCTGTTCGGTGAAGAGCTGGTTCGAGACGGTGAGCGTCAGCAAGCCAGCGAATTGACCGGCTGCGTGAAGCTGCAGAATTGAGCTTCGACCGCATCCCGGTAGGAGCCAAGCTTGCTGGCGATCAAAGCACCGCGGTGTATCTGATACACCGCTATCGCGCGCAAGCTGCGCTCCTACAGGGGATTGGCAGTTACTTGGGCTCGTCGGTCTTTTTCTTCAACTTGGGGTTGGGGAAAAACTGCACCGACTGGACCTTGGCATCCGGCACCTTGAGGGCCGTGGTGTTGACCCGCGTGCCCAGCTCCTTGGGCACCGACAGGCCCTGTTCATTCAGGGTGTCGGAATACCCGCAGGCCACGCACTCGCGATGGGGAACGTCGTCTTCGCTCCACATCATCAACTTGTCCTGCTCGCTGCACGCCGGGCAGACCGCCCCGGCGATAAAGCGTTTTTTCGTCTTCACTGGCCCCTCGCTCATGCCGCTGCGTCCTCGGTCAGGCCGCTATGGCGCAAGAGTGCGTCAATCGACGGTGCGCGTCCGCGGAAGTCGACGAACAGCACCATCGGCTCCTGGGAGCCGCCGCGGGCCAGGATCGCTTCGCGGAACGCGCGACCGGTCTCGGCATTCAGCACGCCTTCTTCCTCGAACCTCGAGAAGGCATCGGCCGACAGCACTTCGGCCCACTTGTAGCTGTAGTAACCCGCCGCGTAACCGCCGGCGAAGATGTGCGCGAAGCTGTTGGGGAAACGGTTGTAGGCCGGCGGACGCATCACCGAGACCTCGTCGCGCACGCCTTCGAGCACTTGCAGCACGGCACGGCCATCGCCGTGGGTGGCATGCAGTTCGAAGTCGAACAGCGAGAACTCCAGCTGGCGCACCATCATCAGGCCGGACTGGAAGTTCTTCGCCGCGAGCATCTTTTCCAGCAGGTCCTGGGGCAGCGGCTCGCCGGTTTCATAGTGACCGGAGATCAGCGCCAGGCCTTCCGGCTCCCAGCACCAGTTCTCCATGAACTGGCTCGGCAGCTCCACCGCATCCCAGGCCACGCCGTTGATGCCGGAAACACCGGCATGTTCGACGCGGGTCAGCAGGTGGTGCAGGCCATGGCCGAATTCGTGGAACAGCGTGGTGACTTCATCGTGGGTCAGCAGGGCAGGCTTGCCGCTGTCGGCCGGGGTGAAATTGCACACCAGGTTGGCCACCGGGCTTTGCAGCACGCCGTCGAAAGTGCGGCGACGATCACGGGCGCCATCCATCCAGGCACCGCCACGCTTGTTGGCGCGGGCATACAGGTCGAAGAAGAAGCGGCCCACGTGCTGGCCGTTCTCCTTGATCTCGAACAGGCGCACGTCCGGGTGCCAGGTGTCGAAGCCTTTCAGTTCGGCGATCTCGATACCGTACAGGCGCTGGACGATGGCGAACAGGCCGCCCAGCACCTTATCGATCGGGAAGTAGGCGCGCAGGGTTTCCTGGGCCACGCTGTAGCGCTGCTCGCGCAGCTTCTCGCCGTAGAAACCGCTGTCCCAGCTTTGCAGGTCCGGGCAGCCCTGTTCGGCGGCGTAGGCCTTGAGCTGTTGCAGGTCCTGGGCGGCGAACGGCTTGCTGCGCTTGGCCAGGTCCCGCAGGAAACTCAGCACCTGGTCGCTGGACTCGGCCATCTTGGTGGCCAGGCTCAGCTCGGCGAAGTTGGCGTAGCCCAGCAGTTGGGCCAGTTCCTGGCGCAGGTCGAGGATTTCTTCCATGACCGGGCCGTTGTCATTCTGGCCGGCATTCGGGCCCTGGTCCGAGGCGCGGGTGCAGTAGGCGGCGTAAACTTCTTCGCGCAGCGCGCGGTCTTCGGCGTAGGTCATCACTGCGTAGTAGCTGGGGAATTCCAGGGTGATCAGCCAGCCTTGCAAATCCTTGGCCTGGGCCGCGGCAGCCATCTGCGCCTTGGCCGACGCGGTCAAGCCAGCCAAGGCCGCTTCGTCAGTGACGTGCTTGGTCCAGGCCTGGGTGGCGTCGAGCAACTGGTTGGAGAAGCGGCTGCCCAGCTCGGAAAGCTTGCTCTGCACTTCGGCGTAGCGCTTCTGCTGCTCTGGCGGCAGGTCGATACCCGACAGGCGGAAGTCACGCAGGGAGTGTTCCAGGATAGTTTTTTGCGCCACGTCGAAACCGGCGGCTTCCGGGCTGCTCGCCAGGGCTTCGAAGGCCTGGAACAGCTCACGGTTCTGCCCCAGCTCGGTGGCGTAGGCGCTCAAGTCCGGCAGGCAGGACTCATAGGCTTCGCGCAGTTCGGCGCTGTTGCACACGGCATTGAGGTGGCTGACCGGGCTCCAGGCCGCGCCCAGGCGGTCGTTGAGTTCGTCCATGGCCAGCACCAGGCCGGCCCAGGTCGGTTGCGCGCCCTGGTTCTTGAGGATTTCAGCGATGGCGGCGCGGTTGTCAGCCAGGATCTGTTTGATGGCCGGCTGTACGTGCTCGGCGCGGATCGCCGAAAACGGCGGCAGGTCGTAGGGCTGCAGAAGAGGGTTGTTCACACTCACGGTTGGCACCTTGGCTGGAAGAAACGTGGCCCCATCTTAATTACAATCGACGCACACCGCAGCTATCGCCCCCATTAATAAATGTCAGAACAGGTATCCAACTTGGCCATTCGCAGCTATCAGAACCACACGCCCATCCTTGGCCCGCGGGCCTTCGTCGACAGCTCGGCGGTGGTGATCGGCGACGTCGAAATCGGTGCCGACAGCTCGGTCTGGCCACTCACGGTGATCCGCGGCGACATGCACCGCATCCGCATCGGCGCCCGCACCAGCGTGCAGGACGGCAGCGTGCTGCACATCACCCACGCCGGCCCCTTCAACCCGGATGGTTTCCCGCTGCTGATCGGCGACGACGTGACCATCGCCCACAAAGTGATGCTGCACGGTTGCAGCGTCGGCAGCCGGGTGCTGATCGGCATGGGCAGCATCGTCATGGACGGCGCCGTGGTGGACGACGACGTGATCGTCGGCGCCGGCAGCCTGGTGCCGCCTGGCAAACGCCTGGAAAGCGGCTTCCTCTATGTCGGCAGCCCGGTGAAACAGGTTCGCCCGCTGACCGACAAGGAGCGCGCGTTCTTCACCTATAGCGCCGCCAACTACGTGAAGCTCAAGGACCTGCACCTGGCCGAAGGCTACGACCAGGCTTGAGCCCCCGACCCACTGCCCAGGAATCCCCATGCATTACCAAACCGTTCTGTTCGACCTCGATGGCACCCTGACCGACCCGCGCGAAGGCATTACCCGCTCGATCCAGTTCGCCCTCGGCAAGCTGGGCATCGACGAACCCGACCTGAGCAAGCTGGAACACTTCATCGGCCCGCCGCTGTTGCAGGCGTTCATGCAGTTCTACGGTTTCGACGAAGCCAGGGCCTGGGAGGCGGTGAATTTCTACCGCGAGCGTTTCAAGGTCACCGGCCTGTATGAGAACCGCGTGTTCGACGGCGTCACGCCCCTGCTGGAAACCCTCGGCGGGCAGGGCCGCCAGCTGTACATCGCGACGTCCAAGCCGTGGGTGTTCGCCCGTGAAATCGCCCGGCACTTCGATTTCGCCCGGCACTTCAAGGTGATCTACGGCAGCGAACTGGACGGCACCCGCACCGACAAGGTCGAGCTGATTCGCCACCTGGTCAGCGAGGAAGGCCTGGACCCGAGCGATACCCTGATGATCGGCGACCGCAAGCACGACCTGATCGGCGCCCGCCGCAACGGACTGGATGCGGCGGCGGTGGGTTACGGCTTCGGCAGCCACGAAGAACTGAGCGCCGAGGCACCGGCCTATCACTTCCAGACCCTGGATGAACTGCATCAGGCGTTCTTGCAACGCTGAGCCGATAGCTATCGCAGGGCTTGCGTGCTTCTGTAGGAGAGGCCGGTCGACGCTCGATTGCCCGCGATAGCGTCCCCCCCAGACACATCCCGCACAACAGACATACACCGTTCCGCCCTTCTTCGATCTAGCCTGAAAAACACGATCAAGGAGGATCTCCCATGCCCAGCAAACCCCACGCCCATCGCCTGCGTACTGGGCGTTACTCGCAGCCCGGTCAAATCTACGTTCTCACCTCCGTCACCCAAAACCGGGAACCGCTATTCAGTGATTTCCACTCGGGCCGCTTGGCAGTGGCTGCGTTCAAACAGGCCGAGCAGGAGCAACTCGCCCACTCGCTGGCCTTTGTCGTCATGCCCGATCATTTTCACTGGTTGGTCGAACTGCATGGCTCCACGTTGCCAGTGTTGATGGGCAGGACTCGCTCGCGCATTTGCGTATCGTTGAATCGCCAGCGGCGGCGCAAAGGGGCGGTCTGGCAACGTGGGTACCATGATCGAGGCATTCGCAAGGAAGAGGATTTACAGGCTGTCGCACGGTATATCGTGGCCAACCCGTTACGCGCGGGGTTGGTGAAGCGGGTGGGGGATTATTCGCTTTGGGATGCGATATGGGTTTGACGATCCGGCCTCATCGCGGGCAAGCCTCGCTCCTACAGAAGCACGTACGCCCTTTGTAGGAGCGAGGCTTGCCCGCGATAGCGTCCTTTCAGGCACCATCCATCAATGTTTGCAGCGCCGCCTTGCGCTTTTCAGCCGGCAGCGCGCCGAGCTTCTCCACCGCCTGGTAAAACGCCCGCCAATCGCCGTTCACCTGCTTGAACAAGGCGGCAAACGCCGGCACCCACTGGTCGTACAGGCCAAAAGGCAACAGCCTGGCATTGTTCAGCGGGGTGTTGATCCAGAAGTCGTAGCGCGAGTCGCCGTGCCATTGGCTGTCCTTCAGCTGGCGATAATCCCGGCGCAGCCGTTCGAATTCGGCGGCCTTGCGCTGGCGCATCTGCTCGGCTGGCAGCGGCAGGGCATACAGGCGTTCCAGGCGCTGGCGGGTATCGAGGATCAGCTGGATGAACTGGTCCTTCTGCTTGACCAGGGCATCGCTGGCCGGCGCCAGGCCCCGGGCCGCGCGCCATTGCCGGGTGCCTTCCTGCTCGACGAAGGTGGCGAAGGACTCGTTGAACTCGGTGTCGTCCTTCACATAGAAGCGCTGATGGGCCAGCTCGTGGAAGATCAGGGTCGCCAGGCGCTCGTCGCCCCAATGCAGCATCGAACTGAGGATCGGGTCGTTGAACCAGCCCAGGGTCGAGTAGGCCTCCACCCCGCCGATGGCCACATCCATGCCCTGCTGTTTCTGCAAGGCCGCCTCGCCCCGGGCCGCGCCCTGGCTGTAGTAGCCGCGATAGGCCACGCAGCCGGCAATCGGGAAACAGTGGGTCTTGGGGCTCAGGGAAAACTCGGGGGTGCTGAATACATTCCACACCACGTAAGGCCGGCCGATGTCGGCGTAGAGGCGGTAGCTCTGGTTGTCCGGCAGGTGCAGGTGCTGGCTGGCGAAGCGCCGGGCCTTCTGCGACTGGGCCAGATGGGCGCGCAACAACGGGTCGCGAGCCGGGTCGGCGATGACCTGCTCGACCGGCGTGCGGGCCTGCAGCAGACGCCATTGGCCACTGGCCAGCTGGCCGTAGTAACCCACGCTGGAACAACCGTTGAGCAACAAAAGCAGCAAGCCCGGAAACAAAAAGCGCAAAAGATGATCAAGTAACCCATGGCTTGAACGCGGCCTAATCAAATCGAATCATCCTTCGAGAGTCTGCCCCCAAGACTATCTCGCCTGCCTGGAGTTTCGCTATGCGCGTGTTGCTGCTGACCACCGGACTGTTGACCCTGAGCGGCTGTGCCGGATTGCCCGCCCCAGATCCGACGCAAGCCTGGATCGATCTCGACACCCACCAGGACAGCGCGCTGCAGGCGCTGGAGGTCGACGAAAAGGCTTGGGTGGACCGTCGATATTTCGAGGTCCAGCCCGGCAACCATGAGCTGAAGGTGCGCTACCAGTTCGCCGTGGAGCCCACCAATATCGGCCCGGACAGCGAACCGCTGTGGCGCGATTGCCAGCTGAACGTGAAGTACAAGGACTTCAACGCCGGCCAGCGCTACCAGTTGCAGACCGGCAATATCGGCTTCCGGCCCTGGGCCAAGCTCTATGACCAGCAGCGCAATCTGGTGGGTACCGGCCAACCAGCGGGCTGCCAGCGCACCTGATCGGCGCTATGCTTGAGGCCTTTCCCCGGACGGCCCGACCTCATGCGCCAACCTTTGCTGCTGCTTGCCCTGACCGGCCTCGTTGCCTGCTCCAGCCCCCTGCCGGCGGTGGACCCGCAGCAGGCCTGGGTCGATTTCGCCACCCCGACGCCGGGCGGCAAGCTGCTGATGGCCGAGCGCCTGGACAACCAGCGCCTGACCGACGGCCGCTACTTCCAGGTCACCCCGGGCAGTCACGAGTTGATGGTGCGTTTCGATTTCGAGGTGTTCAGCGGGCGCTTCGGCATGATGAACGATCCGGCCGAGCGCCTGTGCTACCTGAGCGTGCGCTACGACCATTTCGAAGCCGGCCAGCGTTACCTGCTGGAAGCCCGCTCGCTGGGTTTCTCTCCCAGTGCCCGGCTGTACAACGCCAAGCGTGAGCTGCTGGCCGAAGACCACATGGTCAACTGCGTGATCTGAACGATCAGCTGTCGTTTCGCTGATAGATGATCGCCTTGGTGCCGTTTTCGCAGGTACCGACCACCATGGCCACGTCATGCTTTTCGGCTTCCTCCTTGCTGACAATCTCCAGGGTGTAGGAGGGCACGGCGTTAGCCTGGATCTTGATTTCAATCTCTTTCTTGAGTTCTTCGCAATCCTTCGGAGCCGCCAGGGCCGAGGTGGCCAGCGCGCTACAAACAACTGCCAGGACAAAACGTTTCATGAGTGGAGCTCCCCTTGATGCAGCGCCCACGGTCATGGGCTGAGCCTGCAGTCGTGCATTCGACCACATTTTCATGAAGCGAGTTCTGACGCCGCGCATATCTGGCGCGGGAGTGTTGCGAAGAAAACGCAATCGCGAGCCCGCGAACGGCGGCCGGTTGCTCCTGCAAAAGGCCTCGTTCGCTGGCTCGCGATGCGATGTAACGGTTGTAACGGTTGGACCGTGGCTCAGCTGACCAGCGTCGCATCCAGGCTGATCTTGGCGTTCAGCACCTTGGACACCGGGCAACCTTCCTTGGCCTTCTTGCTCAGTTCATCGAACTGCTGCTGGCTGGCGCCGGGAATCTTCGCCTTGAGGATCAGGTGCACCGCGGTGATCGCAAAACCGCCATCGACCTGGTCCAGGGTCACTTCGGCGTTAGTGTCGATGCTGTCGGCCTTGAGCCCGGCCTCGCCGAGAATCATCGAGAAGGCCATGGAAAAACACCCCGCGTGCGCGGCGCCGATCAGTTCTTCCGGATTGGTGCCCTTGCCGCCTTCGAAACGCGCCTTGAAGCCGTAAGGTGCATCGCGCAGTACCCCGGTTTCAGTGGAAATCGAGCCAATGCCGGTTTTCAGGTCGCCTTCCCAGTGAGCCGATGCTTTCTTGGTGATGCTCATGTCTGTCTCCTCGAGAACGGGCGCGAAAGACCGCGCCCTTGTGGTTTTCTGCTACTCAGGGTTCTAGAGGATAGAAGGCCTGGCGAAGTTCATCCTGTCTGAATCCGCCGTTTATCCGGACAGCAAATTCAGCTTGGCTATTGAAACTCGGGTATATGCCCACATTGCATGAAACAGGCTTTCAGCATTCGGCAGGTTTTGGCTCATGACAAAGGCCTGCACACCATTGGAGAAGCAGGCTTATGAAACCACTGTCCGACGTTAAGTTTTCCACCCTCGACCTGGTCCCCGTGCGCGAGGACGGCAGCCCGGCGCAATCGCTGCGCAATTCCCTGGACCTGGCCCGCCATGTAGAGAAATTCGGCTACACCCGCTTCTGGGTCGCCGAGCACCACAACATGGACGGTATCGCCAGTTCCGCGACCTCGGTGCTGCTGGGTTATCTGGCCGGCGGCACCTCGAGTATTCGCGTCGGTTCCGGTGGCGTGATGCTGCCCAACCATGCGCCGCTGGTAATCGCCGAGCAGTTCGGCACCCTGGAAAGCCTGTACCCGGGGCGCATCGACCTGGGCCTGGGCCGCGCGCCGGGGTCGGACCAGATGACCGCCCGCGCCCTGCGCCGCGAACGTTCCGGCAGCGCCGACGATTTCCCTGAAGACGTGGCCGAGCTGATGGCCTACCTCGGTCCACGCACCCCGGAACAGCGGGTGATCGCGGTACCAGGGACCGGTACCCAGGTGCCGGTGTGGCTGCTGGGTTCCAGCCTGTTCAGTGCGCAACTGGCCGGTGAGCGCGGCTTGCCTTACGCCTTCGCCTCGCATTTCGCGCCGCGCTACATGCACGAGGCGATTCGCGTGTACCGCAATCACTTCAAGCCCTCGGCCGTGCTCGACAAGCCTTATGTGATGCTCGGCGTGCCGCTGGTGGCGGCCGATACCGACGAACAGGCCGACTACCTGGCGACCTCGGTGTACCAGCGGATCCTCGCGCTGATGCGCGGCCAGAGCCTGGTGCAGCGCAAACCGGTGAAGAGCATGGACGGCCTATGGCTGCCCCATGAAAAAGAGGCGGTGGGCAGCTTCCTCGGCCTGGCCATGATCGGCAGCCCGGCGAAGATCCGCGCCAAGCTCGAAGTGCTGATCGAACAGACCGGCGCCGATGAACTGATCTTCACCTGCGACCTGTACGAACACGCCGACCGCCTGCATTCCTACGAATTGCTGGCGCAGGTCATGAAAGGTTGAGTGCAATCGGGCCAAAGGATTCTGTGATCCTGAGGCCTTGCGCGCCCTTCGGCCGCGATCGCAGCCTGCGGCAGGGGCCCGCCTGGCCTGGGTAATCGCCGGGCACAAAAAAAGCCGACGCATTGCGTCGGCTTTGTTCATTTCTACGAGGGCTCAGCCGCGCTTGTAGACGATTTCCTTGGTACCGCCTTCGCAGGTACCGACCACTTTGCCGTCAGTCGCGCTGCCTTTGTCGACAATTTCCAGCGAATAACCCGACACGCCTTTGGCATCGATCTTCGCGGCGATTTCGCTTTTCAGCTCTTCGCATGATTTGCCGGCAGCAAGGGCTGTTCCCGCGACACTCAACAACGCTAAAGCCATTACCAGTTTTTTCATCGGTCACATTCCCTGGTCGAATCAAAAATAAGCGTCAAGCCCCGGCCTGTTCGGCATCGAGGCAGATATAGCGCTTTGCCATTCCCTATGGCAATCGGCCAGCGCCCAAGTTCAACAGCCTAGTCCAGGTTCAGCTGTTGGCAATGCGGAAACCGACCTTGAGCGTGACCTGGAAATGCGCGGCCTTGCCATCAAGGATGTGCCCGCGGGTTTCCGTGACCTCGAACCACTCCAGGTGCTTGATGCTTTTGCTGGCTTCGGCCAGCGCATTGTTGATGGCGTCTTCGATGCTGCTAGGGGACGAACCGACCAGTTCGACTTTCTTGTAGGTGTGATGATCAGACATGGCGCTCTCTCCTTATGAGGTAGATCAAAGCCTAGCAGCGATTACCAGCAACACTGGAATAAGCCCCGGGCCCATCGTCATGCAGATTTAATGCACTTTCGCCAGGCCGCGCAGTCGGACCCTACAGACCCCTCAATCAACAATGCAGGAGAGCCACCATGGCCAACACTTCGCTACGCAAAGCCTCATTGGAAAGCATGGAAGCCGAGATCGAAAGTCTGCTCAAGTCCCTGGAAAGCCTCAAGGACGACGCTTCGGACGAGTCGCGCAAAACCCTCAAGGCGCTGAAAAGCAACGCCGAGAGCGCGCTGAGACATTCGCGCAGCCTGCTCAGCGATGCCTATGAAGAAGTCAAAGTGAAAACCCGTGAAACCGGGATCGCCACCCGCGACTACGCCCAGCAACACCCCTGGACCACCGCCGGCGTCGCCGTGGGCGCGCGGGGCCTGCTGGCCGCTTACCTGCTGTGCAAACGCGGCAATTAAGGAGTCTGGCGCAGCTCATTACTGAGCCACTGCGCCAGCTGCCGGGCGCGTCCGTCCGCGGCGCGCTTGGGTAGCCACAACGCCAGTTGCCCCGGGGTTTCACAGAAACCCCACGGGGCAACCAGGCGCCCGGCACGCAGGTCCTCGGCCACCAGCGGCTGCGGCGCGATCGCCACGCCCAGCCCGGCCACCGCGGCCTCCAGCAAATAATACAAATGCTCGAAACCCTGCCCGAACTTCAACGCCCCGGCGTCGATGCCGTTCTGCCGTGCCCAGCTGGGCCAGGCCTGCGGGCGCGAGCTGGTCTGTAGCAATGTCTCGTTGAGCAGCGCACTGGCCGGCGCCTCGCGCAGTTGCTCGTAACGGCTGTAGCGCGGGCTGAGCACCGGGCCGATGCGCTCGCTGGCCAGTTCAAAGACCTGCATGTCCGCCGGCCACGGCGGCTCGGCGAATACCAGCAAGGCATCCAGCCCCGGCCGGCGCGGGTCGAGATCGCCTTCGCCGGCCGACAGGTGCAGGCGCAGGTCCGGCAGGTCGGCATTCAACCGCCCCAGGCGCGGGATGAACCAGCGCGCCAGCAGGCTGCCGGAACAACCGAGCACGAAGGGCGCATCGGCGGTGCTCTGGCTCAGCTCGGCGCAGACCGTGCGCAGGCGCTCGAAGGCATCGCTGCTGGCATCGCGCAGGCGCACCCCGGCATCTGTGAGTTTCAGGCCGCGCCCTTCCTTGACGAACAGGCTCACCCCGAGATGCTCTTCAAGCACCTTCAACTGGCGGCTGACCGCGCCATGGGTGACGTGCAGCTGCTCGGCCGCCTGACTGACGCTGTTCAGGCGGGCGGTGGCTTCGAAGGCCCGGAGGGCGTTCAGCGGGGGCAGGTCGTGGCTCATGGGATATGTGAGTTTTCCTGACAGGTTGTGGCGATCTTATCGGTTTTCAGCCTGGGGCGTCAGGGGTAGAGTGAACGCCATTGCCTGTCCACGCATTCACCCTTTTGACGAATCACCGGGAGCGCCCCAATGACCCAGACCAATCTGCGCAACGGCCCTGATGCCAACGGCCTGTTCGGCGCGTTCGGCGGCCGTTACGTCGCCGAAACCCTGATGCCGCTGATCCTCGACCTGGCCCGCGAATACGAAGCGGCCAAGGAAGATCCGGAGTTCCTCAAGGAACTGGCCTATTTCCAGCGCGACTACGTCGGCCGTCCAAGCCCGCTGTACTTCGCCGAGCGCCTGACCGAGCACTGCGGCGGCGCCAAGATCTACCTCAAGCGCGAAGAGCTGAACCACACCGGCGCGCACAAGATCAACAACTGCATCGGCCAGATCCTCCTGGCGCGGCGCATGGGCAAGAAACGCATCATCGCCGAGACCGGCGCCGGCATGCACGGCGTGGCCACTGCCACCGTGGCGGCGCGTTTCGGCCTGGACTGCGTGATCTACATGGGCACCACCGACATCGAGCGCCAGCAGGCCAACGTGTTCCGCATGAAGCTGCTGGGCGCCGAAGTGATCCCGGTGGTCGCCGGCACCGGCACCCTGAAGGACGCGATGAACGAAGCCCTGCGTGACTGGGTGACCAACGTCGACAGCACCTTCTACCTGATCGGCACCGTGGCCGGTCCGCACCCTTATCCCGCCATGGTCCGCGACTTCCAGGCGGTGATCGGCAAGGAAACCCGCGAACAGCTGCAAGCCCAGGAAGGCCGCCTGCCGGACAGCCTGGTGGCGTGCATCGGCGGCGGTTCCAACGCCATGGGCCTGTTCCATCCGTTCCTCGACGACAAGAGCGTGCAGATCATCGGCGTCGAAGCCGCCGGCTACGGCATCGAGACCGGCAAGCACGCGGCCAGCCTGAACGGCGGCCTGCCAGGCGTGCTGCACGGCAACCGCACCTTCCTGCTGCAGGACGAGGATGGCCAGATCATCGATGCCCACTCGATTTCCGCCGGCCTCGACTACCCGGGCATCGGCCCTGAACACGCCTGGTTGCACGATATCGGCCGCGTCGAATACACCTCGGTGACCGACGACGAAGCCCTGGCCGCGTTCCACCAGTGCTGCCGACTGGAAGGCATCATCCCGGCCCTGGAAAGCGCCCACGCCCTGGCCGAAGTGTTCAAGCGCGCGCCGAACCTGCCCAAGGATCACCTGATGGTGGTCAACCTCTCGGGCCGCGGCGACAAAGACATGCAAACCGTGATGCACCACATGGAACACTCTCAACAAGAGCACTCCCAGCAGGAGAAACACTGATGAGCCGCCTGCAAACGCGCTTTGCCGAGCTTAAGCAACAGAACCGCGCCGCCCTGGTGACCTTCGTCACCGCCGGCGACCCGGGCTATGACGCTTCCCTGGCGATCCTCAAAGGCTTGCCGGCAGCCGGCGCCGACGTGATCGAGCTGGGCATGCCCTTCACCGACCCGATGGCCGACGGCCCGGCGATCCAGCTGGCCAACATCCGCGCCCTGACGGCCAAGCAGAACCTGGCGAAAACCCTGCAAATGGTTCGCGAATTCCGCGCCGGCAACAACGACACACCGCTGGTACTGATGGGGTACTTCAACCCGATCCACCACTACGGCGTGCCGCGCTTTATCGCTGAAGCCAAGGAGGCCGGCGTCGACGGCCTGATCGTGGTCGACATGCCGCCCGAGCACAACGCCGAGCTGTGCGACCCGTCCCAGGCCGCCGGTATCGACTTCATCCGCCTGACCACGCCGACCACCGACGACGTGCGCCTGCCGAAGGTGCTGAACGGCAGCTCGGGCTTCGTCTACTACGTCTCAGTGGCCGGTGTGACCGGTGCCGGTTCCGCCACCCTGGAGCATGTGGAAGAGGCGGTGACCCGCCTGCGTCGCCACACCGACCTGCCGATCAGCATCGGTTTCGGCATCCGCACCCCGGAGCAGGCCGCGGCCATCGCCCGCCTGGCCGACGGTGTGGTGGTGGGTTCGGCGCTGATCGACCAGATCGCCAATGCCACCAGCTCCGAACAGGCCGTGGACGGCGTGCTGAGCCTGTGCGCCTCCCTCGCCGAAGGGGTGCGTCAAGCCCGTGTCAGCTGAGGGTAAAGTTCCTGATACAGAGGAATTAGCCTCGGGATCCACAGACTAAACCGGCAAGACCAAGGGGTTCAGGACCAGGTTCTGAACCCCTTTTTGTTGTTCGTGCTCTGAGGAAGACCCGATGAAAATGCCCAAACGCCTGATTGCCGGTCTCGGTGTGCTGATGCTCAGCGCCAGCCCGCTGTTGCACGCGGTCGCGGACCCACGTGACGACCACGATCGCGGAGACCCGCAACAGGGTCGCTACGACAATCGAGGAGACAATCGCGCGGACAATCGGGGCGATGAGCATCGTGGCCCGCAGGCCGATCGGCGTGGCGGCCCGCCCCGGGATTTCGGCCCGGTGCGCGAAACCATTCGCGACAATCACGTCTACTTCGTACGCGGCGCACCACCGCCCCACGGCATCCACCTGGTACGCGGCCAGCCGCTGCCCCGCGGCTACTACGGCGAACGCCTGGACAACCGTGCCCTGGCGCACCTGCCGTACTACCCGGGTTATGAATGGCGGCGCATGGGCGCCGATATCGTGCTGATCGCGGTGGGCAGCGGGATCGTCTACGAGATTCTCGACGGCGTGCTGTATTGATCGGGGATTGATAGCGTTTGAGAGGACGTCATCGCGAGCAAGCTCGCTCCTACAGAAAGCGCCTGACCTTGTAGGAGCGAGCTTGCTCGCGAAAAATCTCAAAAAATCGACAGATCCAGCGGCCTGATCGCCCCCATCCAGACCGCATGCTCAGTGTGATCCTTCAGGTCGTCCCCGGTATCCGGGTGCAGAAACACCACCAGCCCGTTGCGATTGAGCGCCAGCCACGGCAGCACCTCCCCCAGGTACTGCGGTTCGAACGCCAGCTGGCAGCTCCAGTCCGGATGCGGGCCGACCGGCCGTTCATGCACCCGGCCCATCTTCAATGGAAACAATTGCGCCGCCTGCTCACACAAGGCCCGCGCCTGGTCGATGGTGCTGGCGTCGAAATAGACGTGGGCGTGATAGCCCTTGATGCGTTGCATGGAACCTCTCATGACAAAGTCGAACCCTGGCGACAGCCCACAGGTCATAACCTTACCAGTGTAAAGAAACGAGCCGCGCCATGAAAAATGCCGAAACCCCGGTGGTCAAACTGGTGCTCTACGGTGCCATGAGCAGCCTGGGCAGCGCACTGATGGCGGAGTTCCTGCGGCGCCAGCATGAAGTCATCGCCATCCTCGACGACCTGACGGCCCTCGAGCCCCTTCCCGGCTTGCGCACCAAATGCGGTGACCTGTTCGATGCCGTGCGGGTCAGGCAAAGCGTGGCCGGAGGCGACGTGGTGGTCTGCCTGCTGAATGCCCCGGGGCTGCCCATGGGTCTCGAACAACAGGAAAACCTGCTGCTCGAACCCCGGGAACAAGTCCAGGCAGTCGAAGCGCTGATCGCCGGCATGCAGGCTGCCGGCGTCCGACGCCTGTTTCTGGTGGGGAATTTCGAGGTGCTGGACCAGCTGGAGATGGAGGGTTATCCACACCGTCAGACGGCCGAGACCATCCTCGACGCGCTGCAAGGCAGCAGCTTGCGCTGGACCCTGGTGAATGCGCCGCAAAGCGTACCCGGGCTGACCCTGGAACACTTCAGCCACCCCATCGACAGCCTTGCACCCGAGCGGGTCGAGCCGGTGCAGCGACTGGCGCGGGTAGCTGCCGGCATCGCCGACGAACAGCAGCTGAACCTGCATGTGGGCGAGCATGTGAACTTCGTGTGTTGAATCCTTATCGCGAGCAAGCTCGCTCCTACAGAAGGTTATGCGATCCCATGTAGGAGCAAGCTTGCTCGCGATGGCTTGCGCGCCAACCCCAAACCTCAGATGGCAATCGAAGGCAGGCCCAGCCCGGTCAGGGATTGCGCGCTGTCGGCCTGCTCGGCCATCAGCCAGTCGAAAAACCGCTGGATCAGCGCCCCCCGGCGTTTGCGCTGGGGCAGGACCACGTAATAGCCGTAGCGGGAAATCAGCGTTTCGCTGATCGGCCGGCACAACAGACCTTGCGCCAGCAAGTTATCCACAAGGTGGCGCCAGCCAATGCCCACGCCCTGGCCACCGATCGCCGCCTGGATCAGCAGGGTGTAGTTGTCGAAACGCAACTGCCCCGGCGCTGGCGGGGTGGCGATCCCTAACTCACGAAACACGCCGCTCCAGTCGAACCAGTGGCTGCTGTTTTCGCCCTTCAGGTGCAGCAGCGGAAACTCCAGCAGCGAATGGGCGCCCAGCGGTAGCGGCCGCTCCTTGAGCAACAGCGGGCTGCACACCGGAAACACCTCTTCATTGAACAGCCAGTGGCTTTCCCCCTGCTTGAAACGGCCATCGCCAAACAGCACCGCCACGTCGATATCGCTGCGCAGCATGTTGTGGCTGCGTTCGCTGGTGACCAGGCTCACATCCACCTGCGGATTGGCGGCGTGGAAACGGTGCAGGCGCGGCATCAGCCAGTAGGCGGCAAAGGCGAAGTCGGTGGCCACCTGCAGCACCTCATGCTGATGCTGGGCGGTGATGGCGCTCAGGCCGTTGTCGATGCTCTGCAAGCCGGCCTGCACCTGTTCGAACAACTGGCTGCCGGCCTCGGTCAGTTCGATGCCACGGTAGATGCGGTCGAACAGCCGGGTGCCGAGCTGTTCTTCCAGCCGCTTGATCTGCTGGCTGATGGCCGGTTGGGTGGTCCCCAGTTCCACCGCCGCGGCGGTAAAGCTGCGCTGGCGCGCCGCCGCCTCGAATACGCGGAACAGGTCCAGGGACAGGTCGCCAAGCGCTTCATACATAAGCTGTACTTATCCTAGTCATTGCCGCACATGGGCTTTACCGCAAAAGCCGCGGGTTACATGCTCGATCGCAGCACTTTCGCATAACTGCCTACTATGGAATGCCGCGAATACATGAAGCGCAAGAACATTCTTTTCATCATGGCCGATCAGATGGCCGCGCCAATGTTGCCGTTCTACGGTCCATCGCCCATCAAGCTGCCGCACCTGAGCCGTCTCGCCGCGCAAGGCGTGGTGTTCGACGCCGCCTACTGCAACAGCCCACTGTGCGCGCCCTCGCGTTTCACCCTGGTCAGCGGCCAGTTGCCGAGCAAGATCGGCGCCTATGACAACGCCGCCGACTTCCCCGCCGACGTCCCGACCTACGCCCATTACCTGCGCCGCCTGGGCTACCGCACCGCGCTGTCAGGCAAGATGCATTTCTGCGGCCCGGACCAGCTGCACGGTTACGAAGAACGCCTGACCAGCGATATCTACCCGGCCGACTATGGCTGGGCGGTGAACTGGGATGAGCCGGACGTGCGCCCCAGCTGGTACCACAATATGTCCTCGGTACTGCAGGCCGGGCCATGCGTGCGCACCAACCAGCTGGATTTCGACGAAGAGGTGGTGTTCAAGGCCCGCCAGTACCTGTTCGATCACGTTCGCGAAGACGGCGACCAGCCGTTCTGCCTGACCGTGTCGATGACCCACCCGCACGACCCGTACACCATTCCCAAGGCCTTCTGGGACCTGTACCGCGACGAGGATATTCCGCTGCCGCAGACCCCGTCCCAGGACGCGCTCGACCCGCATTCCCAGCGCCTGCTCAAGGTCTACGACCTGTGGGACAAGCCGCTGCCTGTGGATAAGATTCGCGACGCGCGTCGCGCCTATTTCGGCGCGTGCAGCTATATCGACAGCAACGTCGGCAAACTCCTGGAAACCCTGGAGGAAACCGGGCTGATCGACGACACCATCATTGTCTTTTCCGGCGACCACGGCGACATGCTCGGCGAGCGCGGCCTCTGGTACAAAATGCACTGGTTCGAAATGGCCGCGCGGGTGCCGCTGCTGGTCAGCGCGCCGGGGCAGTTCGCCGCTGGCCGGGTGGGCCAGGCGGTCTCGACCGCCGACCTGCTGCCGACCCTGGTGGAACTGGCCGGTGGCCAACTGCAAGCGGATCTGCCGCTGGATGGCCGCTCCCTGGTGCCGCACCTGCAAGGGCAGGGCGGGCATGACGAAGTCTTCGGCGAATACATGGCCGAAGGCACTATCGGCCCGCTGATGATGATTCGTCGCGGCCGCTACAAGTTCATCTACAGCGAAGACGACCCGTGCCTGCTGTTCGATGTGGCCAACGACCCGCGTGAACAGGAAGAACTCAGCCAATCACCGCAACATCGCCCGCTATTCGAGGGTTTTCTCCGCGAAGCCCGGGCCAAATGGGATATCCCGCACATTCATCAACAGGTACTCGCCAGCCAGCGCCGCCGTCGCTTCGTCGCCGATGCGCTGAGCCTGGGCAAGCTGAAGAGCTGGGACCACCAGCCACTGGTCGACGCCAGCCAGCAATACATGCGCAACCACATCGACCTCGACGATCTGGAGCGCAAGGCTCGTTATCCACAACCCTGCCAAAACCAATAACGTAAGGGGAAGAGCATGCAAAGGTTATCCACAGCAGTGACGGCCGCGCTTCTGGCGCTGGGCAGTGCTTCGATCCCGGCCCTGGCCTGGGCCGAACAGGGGTGCGAGACCGTGAAGATGGCCGACCCGGGCTGGAGCGACATCGCCGCCACCAACGCCATCGCCGGTTTCCTGCTGGACGGCATGGGCTACAAGGCCAAGGTCGATACCCTGGCGGTGCCGATCACCTTCGGCGGGCTCAAGGACGGCCAGGTGGATGTGTTCCTGGGCAACTGGATGCCGGCGCAGCAGGGCTTCTACGACAAGTTCGTGGCCAATGGCGATGTCACCCAGCTGGCGAAGAACCTGGACGGCACCGAGTTCACCCTGGCGGTGCCGGATTACGTCTGGGACGCCGGCGTGCATGACTTCAACGACCTGAACAAATACGCCGAGCTACACCCAAAAGAAGTCGACAAAAAGCTCTACGGCATCGGCTCCGGGGCCCCGGCCAACCTGTCGTTGCAGGAGATCATCAAGAAGAACGACTTCGACCTCGGCCAGTGGAAGCTTATCGAGTCCAGCGAGCAGGCGATGCTCGCCGAAGTCTCGCGGGCGGTGAAAAGGCAGAAGTTCGTCACCTTCCTCGGCTGGACCCCGCACCCAATGAACGTGCAGTTGAAAATGCGCTACCTCAAGGGTGGCGAGAAGTACTTCGGCGATACCGGCAGCGTCTACACCCTGACCCGCAAGGGTTATGCACAGGCCTGCCCGAACGTCGGCAAGCTGCTGAGCAACCTGAGCTTCACCCAGGACATGGAGAACAGCATCATGGCCGAGGTGGCCAACAAGAAGGTCAGCAACTTTGACGCAGCCAAGGCCTGGATCAAGGCCAACCCGGCGGTGCTGGACAAGTGGCTGGATGGGGTGAAGACCCTCGATGGCAAGGATGCGCTGCCGGCGGTGCAGGCCAAACTCTAACGCCCGTCGTAGGAGCGAGGCTTGCCCGCGATGCGGGCGACACGGTCTTCCAGATGGACCCTGCATGCAGGTTTTGGGGCTACTGCGTAGCCCATCGCGGGCAAGCCTCGCTCCTACAGGCAACCCTGGCGGAATGGGGCAAGCCTTCCGGCAATGCTTTACCCTGACGCCCCTGAACACCTTCACCCGCGAGGACCCATGGCCTGGCCCAATCGCCATTCACTCTTGCCCTTCCTGAGCTGGCTGCCCCGGCAGACCCGCGCCAGCGTCGGGCGCGACCTGCTGGTGGGCCTGAGCGGCGCCATCCTCGCCCTGCCGCAATCCATCGCCTATGCGCTGATCGCCGGCCTGCCACCGGAATACGGCCTGTATGCCGCCGTCGTGCCGGTGCTGATCGCCTGCCTCTGGGGTTCTTCCTGGCACCTGATCTGTGGCCCCACCGCGGCGATTTCCATCGTCCTCTACGCCAGCGTCAGCCCCCTGGCGGTGCCGGCATCCCAGGACTACATCACCCTGATCCTGCTGCTGACCCTGCTCGCTGGCGTGTTCCAGTGGCTATTGGGGCTGTTGCGCTTCGGCGCGCTGGTGAACTTCGTGTCCCACTCGGTGGTGCTCGGCTTCACCCTCGGCGCCGCGGTAGTGATCGCCCTGGGGCAGCTGCCCAACCTGCTGGGCCTGGACTTGCCGAGCGAAGCCACCGCGCTGAACAGCCTGACCTCGCTGTTCGCCCATCTCGATGCTGTGGATAACCCCTCGCTGATCCTCGGCCTGGGCACGCTGATCGTCGGCCTGGCCCTGAAACTGCTGGTGCCGCGCTGGCCGTCGCTGCTGATCAGCCTGATCCTCAGCGCTCTGGTGGTATGGCTGTGGCCGGCGCTGTTCGGCCAGGTGAAGCTGGTCAGCGCCTTTACCGGGCGGCTGCCGCCGTTCAGCCCGCTGCCGCTGGACCTGGACATGATCCTGCGCCTGCTGCCCAGCGCCGTGGCGGTGGGCATGCTGGGGCTGGTGACCAGCCTGTCGATCGCCCGCTCGCTGTCGGCGCGCTCCGAGCAGTTGCTCGATGCCAACCAGGAAGTCCGCGCCCAGGGCCTGTCGAACATCGTCGGCGCGTTCTTCTCCGGCTATCTGTCTTCCGGTTCCTTTACCCGTTCCGGCCTGAGCTACGAAGCTGGTGCCTGTTCGCCGCTGGCGGGGGTGTTCTCGGCGTTGTGGGTGGCCTTGTTCGCCGTGGCCGGCGCGGCGCTGATCGCCCATATCCCGATCCCGGCCATGGCCGGGAGCATCCTGCTGATTTGCTGGGGATTGGTGGACCACCGCGGCATTCGCGCGCTGTTCCGGGTCAGCCGCGCCGAGTTCGCGGTGATGAGCCTGACCTGTGTCGCCACCTTGCTCCTGGAATTGCAGACGGCGATCTATGCCGGGGTTCTGGCATCGCTGTTCTTCTACCTCAAGCGCACCTCGCAACCGCGCGTGCAGCATGGGCGCGAAGGCGACGAGGACATCCTGCGGGTCGGCGGCTCGATCTTTTTCGGCGCCAGCCATTACCTGCAAGTGCGCATGCAGCGCTGCCATGCGCCGCGCCTGGTGATCGACGCCCGGCAGATCAACTTCATCGACTATTCCGGGGTGGCCATGCTGCACCAGGAAGCCCGCCGCCTGCTGCGGCAGAACCGCAGCCTGACCCTGCGCCGCGCGCGGGCCTCGGTGATCGAAGAGTTGAGAAAGCTCGAAGGCGCGGAGAGATGCCCGATTCGGTTTGAGGATTGAACCCGGCTATGTAGGAGCGAGCTTGCTCGCGATGAACGTCGACGATAATACGGCGTGGCTGTCGCACCGCCGCTTCGCGGCTATCGCGAGCAAGCTCGCTCCTACAATAGAAAGAGGGGCGCGGGGTCAGAGCCCCAGCTGGCGCCGCAGCTCCGCCAGCACCGGCGCGGTGTCCGGGCGCACGCCGCGCCACAGGAAGAAGGCTTCCGCCGCCTGCTCGGCGAGCATGCCCAGGCCATCCATGGAAATCGCCGCGCCGTATTGGCTGGCCCAGCGACAGAAGGCGGTCGGCTCCTTGCCATACATCATGTCGTAGCACACCGTCTTGCCCGGCTCGATCAGGCTGGCGGCAATCGGCGGCACGTCGCCGGTGAGGCTGGCCGAGGTAGCGTTGATGATCAGGTCCACCGGCTCGCGCAACCAGTCGAAACCGCTGGCGGACACCGGCCCCAGGTCGCTGAACAGCTCGGCCAGCAGTTCGGCCTTTTCCACCGTGCGGTTGGCGATGATCACCGACGCCGGCTGCTCCGCCAGCAGCGGCTCCAGCGCGCCACGCACCGCGCCACCGGCCCCCAGCAGCAGAATGCGCTTGCCCTTGAGGCTGAAGCCGGCGTTGACCGTCAGGTCGCGCACCAGGCCGGCGCCGTCGGTGTTGTCGCCCAGCAGGCTGCCATCGGCGAGTTTGCTCAAGGTGTTCACCGCGCCGGCGCGCTGGGCGCGGGCGGTCAGGCTGTCGGCCAGGCGGTAGGCGTCTTCCTTGAACGGCACCGTGACGTTGGCGCCACGCCCGTCCACGAAGAACCCGCGGGCACAGCCGGCGAAATCGTCGAGGGGCGCCAGCAGAGTGGTGTAGACCAGCCGCTGCGCCGTCTGCTCGGCGAACAGCCGATGAATCAGCGGCGACTTGCTGTGGCCGATCGGGTTACCAAAAACGACGTACTGATCCATCCAATAAAACCCTCATGCACATCCCTGTAAGGAACCAGCTTGCTGGCGACAGGGACGCTGCGCTGTTCTGTTCAATCGCATTATCGTCCAGCGCCGGCCAGCCGGCTGCAACGCTTTACGCAGAGCCCGCCAGCCAGTCGCGGTCCTGCAGGAAATATTCGGTCAGGCGCGCTTCTTCGCTGCCCGGCTCGGCTTTCCAGTCATAGCCCCAGCGCACCTGCGGCGGCAGGGACATGAGGATCGACTCGGTACGCCCGCCCGATTGCAGGCCGAACAGGGTGCCGCGGTCGTAGACCAGGTTGAACTCGACATAGCGGCCGCGACGGTACTCCTGGAACTCGCGCTGCTTCTCGGTATAGCCCAGGGCCTTGCGGCGCTGGACGATCGGCAGGTAGGCCTCGAGGTAGGCGTCGCCGATGGCGCGCATGAAGGCGAAGCTGGTGTCGAAGTCCCACTCGTTGAGGTCGTCGAAGAACAGGCCGCCGATGCCACGTGGTTCATTGCGATGCTTGATGTGGAAGTAGCTGTCGCACCAGGCCTTGTAGCGCGGGTAGACGTCCGGGCCGAACGGAGCACAGGCCTTTTCGGCGACGCGGTGCCAGTGCACACAGTCCTCTTCGTTGGCGTAGTAGGGGGTCAGGTCGAAACCGCCGCCGAACCACCAGACCGGCTCTTCGCCTGCTTTTTCGGCGATGAAGAACCTTACGTTGGCGTGGGAAGTCGGCACATGGGGGTTGTGCGGGTGGATCACCAGCGACACGCCCAGCGCCTCGAATCCACGGCCGGCCAGTTCGGGCCGGTGGGCGCTGGCGGACGGCGGCAAGCCGCTGCCGAACACGTGGGAAAAGTTGACGCCGCCTTTCTCGATCACCGTACCGTCGGCAATCACCCGGGTGCGCCCGCCACCGCCGGCCGGTCGGGTCCAGGCGTCTTCGACGAAGCGCGTACCGCCGTCTTCGGCTTCCAGGGCAGCGCAAATGCGGTCTTGCAGGTCGAGCAGGTAGGCTTTTACGGCCTCGGTGCGGGTAGTCATGGCATCACCTTGAATCGGGCAAAGCTACGCGGCGCCAGGGATACAGCAGGGGGCCTGCGCAAATGGGCGCGTAGCATAACACTGCGTGGGGGCCGGTCGCAGTTGACGGCGGTCAAGCATAGGAGTCCGATAAGGCACTTTCGCGACACGACCGAGGAGAGAGTGCAGATGGCCAAACGTATCCAGTTCCGGGCCCATGGCGGCCCGGAAGTACTCGAGTATGTGGATTACCAACCCGCAGAACCGGGCCCGCAACAGGTCCGCGTGAGCAACAAGGCCATCGGCCTGAATTTCATCGACACCTACTACCGCAGCGGTCTCTACGCGCCACCGGCCTTGCCATCGGGCCTGGGTGCCGAAGGGGCCGGGGTGGTCGAGGCGGTGGGCAGCGCCGTGACCCGCTTCAAGGTCGGCGATCGCGTGGCTTATGGCAGCGGTCCGCTGGGTGCCTACAGCGAGCTGCATGTACTGCCCGCGGACAATCTGGTGCACCTGCCGGACAGCATCAGCTTCGAACAGGCGGCCGGGGTGATGCTCAAGGGCCTGACCGTGCAGTACCTGCTGCGCCAGACCTACGAGCTCAAGGGCGGTGAAACCGTGCTGTTCCACGCGGCCGCCGGCGGTGTCGGGCTGCTCGCCTGCCAGTGGGCCAAGGCCCTGGGGGTGAAGCTGATCGGTACTGTCAGCTCGCCGGAAAAAGCCGCGCTGGCGAAATCCCTCGGCGCCTGGGAAACCATCGACTACAGCCATGAAGACGTGGCCAAGCGCGTACTGGAGCTGACCGACGGCAAGAAATGCCCGGTGGTCTACGACGGCGTGGGCAAGGACACCTGGCTGACCTCGCTGGACTGCCTGCAGCCACGGGGCCTGATGGTCAGCTTCGGCAACGCCTCGGGCGCGGTGGAGGGGGTCAACCTGGGCATCCTGGCGGCCAAGGGCTCGCTGTATGTCACCCGTCCGACCCTGGGCACCTACGCCAACAATGCCGAGAACCTGCAGGCCATGGCCGACGATCTGTTCGGCATGATTACCAGCGGCAAGCTGAAGATCGAGATCGGCCAGCGTTATCCACTGGCGGACGCGGCGAAGGCGCAGACCGAACTGTCGGCGCGGCGCACCACGGGTTCGACCATTCTGCTGCCTTGAAATGCATCGCGATCCGACTTGCCCGCGATAAACGATGACGCGGTGTCAGGCCGGACGCACGATCTTGCCGGTCACCAGGTCGCGGATCAGGCTCGGGTTCTTGCGCCCGCCCAGGCTGCCGCCCAGGACCATGTCCAGCTGCCCGCGGAAATACTGCTCGACGCGAATCCGCGTGCGGGCGGCCGGGCGCCCCTGGGGATTGGCCGAGGTGGAAATCAGCGGCCCCACCAGCGCACATAACTCGCGCACCAGTGGATGATCGCTGACCCGCAAGGCCACGGTGTCGTGGACCCCGGTGACCCATTCCGGCAACAGATTCTGATGGGGTACCAGCCAGGTGTTCGGGCCTGGCCAGGTGCTGGCCATGCGATCGAGCCATTCCTGGGGGAAATCCTCGAAGAGGAAATCGAACTGGCGGATGTTGTCGGCGATCAGGATCAGGCCCTTGTCCACGGAGCGCGACTTGATGGCCAGCAACCGGTCCACCGCCTCTTCGTTCCACGGGTCGCACCCCAACCCCCAGACTGCTTCGGTTGGGTAGGCAATCACCGCCCCTGCGCGAATTTCTCGTGCGGCTTGTTGCACACGCCAACTGCTGACCATTGCTGACTCTCCGGATTAAGGCTGTGCGCAGTTTACCGATCCTGCTTATAAAGCCTAGCCTTTTGCCCGGGCATACCAGCAGCCTGCTTCACATACCGCATGGCCCTCCAGCTCCAGCTCCGTAAGCGCCGCCAGCACCCTGGACAGGCTCCAGCCACTGGCCTGCACCAGGCCCTCGCTGGTCTGCGGCGCAGCATGCAACAGCGCCAGCAATGGGTGCGTGGGCGCGACTGGTGGCGGGGCTGGGGATAACGACAGCCGTTGCCAGCCACGCAGGGCTTCGAGGATATGTTCGATGGTTTCCACCAGCACCGCGCCATCACGAATCAGCTGATGACAGCCCCGGGCCCCGGGGTGATGGATCGACCCGGGTATCGCATACACCTCGCGGCCTTGTTCGGCGGCGAGCCGGGCGGTGATCAGCGAACCGCTGGCGACGCTGGCCTCCACCACCAGCACGCCAAGGGACAGGCCGCTGATGATCCGGTTGCGCCGGGGAAAGTGGCTGGCGTGGGGTCCGGTCTCCAACGGGAACTCGGAAACCACTGCGCTGCCCTGGGCGATCATGGCGTCGGCCAGGCGTCGATTGCGCTGTGGATAAAATTTTTCCAGGCCGGTGCCGAGCACGCCGACGGTCTGCCCGCCGACCTCCAGGGCAGCCTGGTGCGCCGCGCCATCGATCCCCAGCGCCAGGCCGCTGGTGATGACAAAACCGGCCGCGGCCAGGCTGCGGGAAAAGGCCGCGGCGGTGTCCATTCCAGGCCTCGAAGCGCGACGACTGCCAACCACCGCCAACTGCGGTTTTTCCAGGATCCGCGGATCGCCGGCGACAAACAGCAGCGGCGGCGCATCGGCAATTTCATTCAACAACGGCGGGTAGTCAGGCTGGTCCCACATCAGTAAATGCTGGCCCGGACGCTCCAGCCAGGCCAATGCACGGCTGGCGCCATCACGCACCTCGGCGTTGCGCCGGGCCTCGGCCGCACTCGCCGGCAGGCCCAACGCACGCCAGGCACTGGCCGGCGCGCTGATGGCCTTGGAGGCCGAACCGAAGGCTTCGAGCAACAGCTGAAAACGCTTCGGGCCAAGGTCCGGCAAGCGATGCAAACGCAGACGGGCTTCCAGTTCCGCGGGGGAAACCGGAGCCTGGGCAGGCAGTGACATGGGATCATCCTTGATCGTTATAAGCCCGGCTGAAGCAGGAATAAACTGTGGATAACTCTGTTGGTAACTTGTTGAGGGTTTACGGGTTACGCACCTTGTCCATGATCGCCAGGGAGCGGGAAGCGTTGAGCACCAGGCCGTAGCTGAGCTTGTCGTAGGTGCGGAAAACCATCAGCAGGCCGGCCCGCTCATCCGGCATCTTCACCTGGCCGCCGGCCACCCGATCGCGCACGGTTTCACCGGTTTTCAGCACCGCCAGCACATTGCCTTCAGCCAGGCCATCGCGCCGCCCCTTGTTCAGCGTCACCACGTCCAGCGCACCGATCTGGGTGACGCCCCGTGGCACGTCGATGATCAGGCCCTCGACCGCCCGGCTCGGCGGGCTGGGGACAAAGGTCGAGTTGATGGTCCGCGGCTCGCCGCTGAACAAACGGTCGCCCAGGCGCACTTCCTGGGTGGTGCGCTGCAATTGCAGGGTGGCGATATCGCCCTCGACCGCGACCACCTCGCCGCCGCCGATCTCGTCGGCGTTGATCCCCAGCACTTCGCCGCTCTGCGGGTCGGTGTAGGTCTTGCCCTGGCGGAAGATGCCGTAGGCCGATTGTTCCGGGTCGAAGCGGCCGCGCGCGAAGATCCGGTCGCCGGTGCCGCTGAGCACCCGTTCGGCATCGCCGGCGACTATGTAGGGCGCACTGTCGAAGGTCTCGGCCCGGTCGAGGATGCGGTTGCTCAGCAGAAAGCTGTCGATGGCCTGCAGTGGAATGGTCGGGATCGCCTCGGCCAGCGGCGTGCGGCGCACCTGGGGCGACAGCTTGAGGGTGCCCCGGGAAGCGCCGCGCTCCAGGGTCAGGCGTGGTTCGCCATTGACCTGTACCAGCGCCAGGGAGTCGCCGGGGTAGATCAGGTCGGGGTCGGCGAGGCTGGAATTGGCCTGCCAGAGCGCCGGCCATTGCCAGGGATCGCGCAGAAAGCGGTTGGCGATGCTCCACAAGGTATCGCCCGCCACCACGGTGTAGCGCTGTGGGTAACCCTCCCGGAGCGGCACCTGCGCCTGGCCGAAACCGGCCCAGCCCACGAGCAGCAAGGCGAGTAGTGATTTCCTCATGCGGTGAATCCCTTTATTATGTGTACTCGCGTGAAACGCCAGCGCCTGTGCGCTCCCTGCTCCTGATCGAGCACGTTTTACAACGGTTGCCCTTCCAGAACCCGCAAGGCCTCCGACTCCGAACTTACTTCACACGTGTAGCAATTACGCTTATGGCCATTTTAAACATCCTCGAATTCCCCGACTCGCGCCTGCGCACTATCGCCAAACCAGTGGCCGTAGTGGACGACGAAGTGCGTCAGTTGGTCGACGACATGTTTGAAACAATGTATGAGGCGCCCGGCATCGGCCTGGCCGCTACCCAGGTCAACGTGCACAAGCGCATCGTGGTCATGGACCTGTCCGAAGACCGCAGCGAGCCACGGGTGTTCATCAACCCAGAGTTCGAACCGCTCACCGACGAAATGGGCCAGTATCAGGAAGGCTGCCTGTCGGTACCGGGCTTCTACGAGAACGTCGATCGTCCGCAACGCGTGAAAATCAAGGCCCTGGACCGTGACGGCCAGCCTTACGAACTGATCGCCGAAGGCCTGCTCGCGGTGTGCATCCAGCACGAATGCGACCACCTCAACGGCAAATTGTTCGTCGATTACCTGTCCACGCTCAAACGCGACCGGATCAAGAAGAAGCTGGAAAAGCAGCATCGTCAGCAGGCTTGATCCCCTTCTTCCAAAGGCTTGCAGCGGCAAGCCTTTTTCTTTTCTGCGTATTTATTAGCGAGAATTCCCATGACTGAGCCACTGCGCATCGTCTTTGCCGGTACCCCGGAATTTGCCGCCGAACACCTCAAGGCCCTGCTCGACAGCCCCTACGAGATCGTCGCGGTCTACACCCAGCCGGACCGGCCGGCCGGACGCGGGCAAAAGCTGATGCCGAGCCCGGTCAAGCAACTGGCGCTGGAGCACGATATCCCCGTGCTGCAGCCGCCAACCCTGCGCAACGCGGAGGCCCAGGCCGAACTGGCGGCCCTCGCGCCGGACCTGATGGTGGTGGTCGCCTACGGCCTGATCCTGCCGCAGGCGGTGCTGGATATTCCGCGCCTGGGCTGCATCAACAGCCACGCTTCGCTGCTGCCACGCTGGCGCGGGGCGGCGCCGATCCAGCGCGCCGTGGAAGCCGGTGACGCCGAGAGCGGCGTGACCGTGATGCGCATGGAAGCCGGCCTGGACACCGGGCCGATGCTGCTCAAGGTCCGCACCCCGATCAGCGCCACCGACACCGGCGGCAGCCTGCATGATCGACTCGCCGAAATGGGCCCGCCGGCCGTGGTGCAGGCCATCGCCGGCCTCGCTGCCGGAACCCTGCAAGGCGAAGTGCAGGACGACAGCCTGGCCACCTACGCCCACAAGCTGAACAAGGACGAAGCACGGATCGACTGGAGCCGCCCGGCGCTGGAACTGGAGCGCCTGGTACGGGCCTTCAACCCCTGGCCGATCTGCCACAGCACGCTCAATGGCGAAGCCCTGAAAGTGCTGGCCGCCAGTCTCGCCGAAGGCAAGGGCGCCCCGGGAACCATCCTCGGCGCCAGCAAGGACGGCCTGCTCGTCGCCTGCGGCGAGCAGGCGCTGTGCCTGACTCGCCTGCAATTGCCCGGCGGCAAGGCGCTGAACTTCAGCGACCTGTTCAACAGCCGGCGTGAGAAATTCGCCACCGGCACCGTGCTCGGACAAGCGGTGGACGCCCAATGAACCCGCGTCTGGCCGCCGCCAAGGCCCTGACCTCGGTTCTCAATGGCAAGGCCTCGCTCAACAGCTCGCTGCCAACCCTGCTGGACAAGGTCGAAGTGCGCGATCGCGGCTTCACCCAGGACCTGGCGTTCGGCACCGCGCGCTGGCAGCCACGGCTGGCGGCGCTGGCGGCCAAGCTGTTGCAGAAGCCGTTCAAGGCGGCCGATGCCGATGTCGAGGCGCTGCTGCTGGTGGGCCTTTATCAATTGCTCTACACCCGCGTCCCGGCGCATGCCGCCATCGGCGAAACCGTGGGCTGCGCCGACAAACTGAAAAAGCCCTGGGCCAAGGCGCTGATCAATGCCGTGCTGCGCCGCGCCCAACGTGAGAGCGAAGCGCTGTTCGCCGAGCTGGAGCGCGACCCGGTGGTGCGTACCGCCCATCCGCGCTGGCTGCAAAAATCCCTCAAGGCGTTCTGGCCCGAGCAATGGGAAGCCATCTGCGCCGCCAACAACGCCCATCCGCCGATGATCCTGCGGGTCAACCGTCGCCATCATTCCCGCGCGGCCTACCTCCAGCTGTTGAGCGAGGCCGGCGTCGCCGCCAAGCCTTGCGTCTACAGCCAGGACGGCATCGTCCTCGATGAAGCCGCCGACGTGCGCAGCCTGCCGGGCTTCGCCGAAGGCTGGATCAGCGTGCAGGACGAGGCCGCGCAACTGGCCGCCGAGCTGCTGGAGCTGGCGCCGGGACAACGGGTGCTGGACGCCTGCTGCGCGCCTGGCGGCAAGACCTGCCACATCCTCGAAGTCGAGCCCGCGCTGGCCGGCGTGGTCGCGGTGGACCTGGAAGCCAAGCGCCTGGTGCGTGTCCAGGAGAACCTCGACCGCCTGGGCCTCCACGCCGAGCTGATCGCCGCCGACGGCCGTGACACCGCTGCCTGGTGGGACGGCAAGCCGTTCCAGCGCATCCTGCTGGACGCGCCGTGTTCGGCCACCGGGGTGATCCGTCGCCACCCGGATATCAAGCTCACCCGTCAGGCCGACGACATCGCCGCCCTGGCCACCTTGCAAGGCGAACTGCTGGACACCATGTGGTCGACCCTGGAAGTCGGCGGCATCCTGCTGTACGCCACCTGCTCGACCTTGCCGACCGAAAACACCGAGGTGATCGAGGCGTTCCTGGCCCGGACCCCGGGCGCTCGCGAACTGGACATCGGCGGGCAACTGGGCCAGCCTCCGGCCGGCCTGAAGCAGCCCCACGGTCGCCAGTTGCTGGCGCAAGAGGGCGGCCATGACGGGTTCTACTACGCCAAGCTGATCAAGATTGCCGCCGCGCGCGGTTAAGAAAGGTTCTAAGGGAGTGACTGGATGAAGATCATCATCCTCGGAGCAGGGCAGGTGGGCGGCACGCTGGCAGAGCATCTGGCCAGCGAAGCCAACGACATTACAGTGGTCGACACCGATGGCGAACGCCTGCGCGATCTCGGCGACCGCCTGGACATCCGCACCGTACAGGGCCGCGGTTCGTTCCCGACGGTGCTGCGCCAGGCCGGCGCCGACGATGCCGACATGCTGGTCGCGGTGACCAACAGCGACGAAACCAACATGGTCGCCTGCCAGGTCGCCCATACCCTGTTCCACACCCCGACCAAGATCGCCCGGGTCCGCGAGGCGGCCTACCTGACTCGCGCCGGCCTGTTCGACAACGAGGCGATTCCGGTCGACGTGCTGATCAGCCCGGAACAGGTGGTGACCAACTACATCAAGCGCCTGATCGAACACCCCGGCGCCCTGCAGGTGATCGACTTCGCCGAAGGCAAGGCCCAGCTGGTGGCGGTCAGGGCCTATTACGGCGGGCCGTTGGTGGGGCAGCAACTGCGTCAGCTGCGCGAGCACATGCCCAACGTCGACACCCGCGTCGCGGCGATCTTCCGCCGTGACCGGCCGATCCTGCCCCAGGGCGATACGGTGATCGAAGCCGACGACGAAGTGTTCTTCATCGCCGCCAAGGCCAACATCCGCGCGGTGATGAGCGAGATGCGCCGCCTCGACGAATCCTACAAGCGCATTGTCATCGCCGGCGGCGGGCAGATCGGCGAACGCCTGGCCGAAGCCATCGAGAGCCGTTACCAGGTGAAGATCATCGAGATGAACCCGGCGCGTTGCCGCTACCTCTCGGACAACCTCGACAGCACCGTGGTCCTGCAAGGCAGCGCCTCGGACCGCGACCTGCTGATGGAAGAGAATATCGCCGACGCCGATATCTTCCTGGCCCTGACCAACGACGACGAGGCCAACATCATGTCCTCGCTCCTGGCCAAGCGCCTGGGGGCCAAGAAGGTGATGACCATCATCAACAACCCGGCCTATGTCGACCTGATCCAGGGCGGCGATATCGACATCGCCATCAGCCCGCAGCTGGCCACCATCGGCACCCTGCTGGCCCACGTGCGCCGTGGCGACATCGTCAGCGTGCACTCGCTGCGCCGTGGCGCGGCGGAAGCCATCGAGGCGATTGCCCATGGCGATGCCAAATCGAGCAAGGTGATCGGCCGCGCCATCGAGGACATCGCACTGCCGCCAGGCACCACCATCGGTGCGATCATCCGCGACGAGGAAGTGCTGATCGCCCACGACGACACGGTGATCGAGGCCGGCGACCATGTGATTCTGTTCCTTGTGGATAAAAAACATATCCGCGATGTGGAGAAGCTGTTCCATGTGGGGTTGAGCTTCTTCTGATCCGGGACCTGCGCTGTCAGGACCGGTCAATCGCGAGCAAGCTCGCTCCTACAATGGAAGGCGTACATCCCTGTAGGAGCGAGCTTGCTCGCGATAGCTGTCTCGAATACGCCACCTAACCGTCGAAGGAGCCCTCCCATGCTCGAATCCCTGGAAAAAATGCTCGCCAAGGGTATGGATAACTCGCTGCTGCGCTTCGGCCTGGGCAAGGGTTATCTGGATCTGCACGAATACGCCAAGGCCGCCGAGCACCTGCAACGCTGCGTCGGTTTCGACCCCAAGTATTCGGCGGCGTGGAAGCTGCTGGGCAAGGCCTACCAGGGGCTGGAGGATTATCCGGCGGCGCGCCAGGCCTGGGAGCAGGGCCTGGAAGCGGCCCGCGGTCATGGCGACAAGCAGGCGGAAAAGGAAATGACGGTGTTCCTCAAGAAACTCGAGCGCCAGACCAAAGGCTGACTGTAGCCGCTGCCGAGTGAGCGAGGCTGCGATCGACCGCGAAGCGGTCGTAGAACCAGACGCCGCGATCTGCCAGACACTCCTGCTGCGCAGGTTTAGCGAGGACTGCGTCCTCGTACGCAGCCTCGCAAGCTCGGCAGCGGCTACAGGCGATGTCCGAACGCTTCAGAGATAACGCAGGCCGATGCCCTCGGCGTCCACCAGCACCACTTCCATTTTCACCCGCGGAGCGTTCATCGGCAGGCCTTGCACCTGGCCGTAGACCACCGCGCCCTTGGGTAGCGCCGCCAATGCCGGGTGCTTGACGTAGACCCCGCTGGCAGACAGGTTGAGCGTCTGGCCCAGGCATTCGCCGAAGCTTTCGTGCTGGATCTTGATCCTCAGGGATTTGCGCGAATCGGGCATATGCTGTGCTCTGCTTCAACCTTTGTGGATAACCTTGGGCGAAAGGTTATCCACAGATCGTGCCAGGCGGTCAGTACCAGCGTTCTTCGCCGGCCGGACGTTTCTTGAAACGCTTCATGCTCCACATGTACTGGCTCGGATAAGCCCGCACATAGCGCTCGACCACCTGGCTCATCGCCGCGCAGGAGGTTTCGGTATCGGTGCTGTACATCGCATCCGGCGCGGCTTCGAGGATCACCTTGTAGCCGGAACCGTCGGGCAGGCGCAGCGCATGCAGGAACACCCCGACCGCCTTGCCGCCGGCCAGCATGTTCGGCACGAACTTGCTGGTCAGCGCCTTGGTGGCGAAGAAGGGCACGAAGATCCCGGCGGATTCGGCCGGTTCCGGGTCGGCGGGAATGCCCACCGCACCACCTTTGCGCACTTCCTTGATGACGCTGAGGATGCCTTCCTTGGTGGACGGCGCCACGCGGTTGCCCAGTTGTACCCGCTGTTTCTGCAGCAGGTCGTCCACCGCCTTGAGCTTCGGCGGGCGGTAGAAAATGATCGGTTTGCACTGGCTGCAATAGAAGTGGTTGAGCACTTCCCAGTTGCCCAGGTGGCTGGTGATGCCGACCACACCCTTGCCCGACGCCAGCGCCTCTTGCAGCACCTCGAGGCCCTCGACTTCACGCACCAGGGCGATCGAGCGCTCGGCCGGCCAGATCCAGGCGCAGGCGCTTTCGGTCAGGGATTTGCCGATGTCTTTCAGGCTCTGTCCCACTAAACGCTCGCGCTCGGCGGCGTCCATCTGCGGAAAGCACTTGGCCAGGTTGATCCGCACCACATCGCGGGAACGGTTGGGGGTCTTCCACATGATCCAGCCGATGGCCGAACCGACCGCCTGCACCGCGCGCCAGGGCAGCAGGGCAAACAATCGCAGAGCGCCCACCAGCAGGGCGCCTTTAAACTTATCCACAGGTGACTCCTGATATCCGGGTCATGAACCTTGTCGCAAGCCGGTTATTCTAACCGCCCGTTTGCCAGGATGGCGTAGCGATCGCAGTCGCGGGTGTGATCCATCACCATGCCCGAAGCCTGCATCAGCGCATAACAGATGGTCGGCCCGACAAAGGTGAAGCCGGCCTTTTTCAGACCCTTGCTCATCGCCTCGGCCTCTGGGGTCACCGCCGGGACCTCGCTGCGGTCCTTGAAATGATTGACCCTGGGCACCCCGCCGACGAACGACCAGAGGAATGCCACCGGGTCCTCCAGCGCCATCCAGGCCTGGGCGTTTCGCCGGGCGGCAGCGAGTTTCAGGCGGTTGCGGATGATCCCGGGATCGAGCATCAACTCGTCGATTTGTGCATCGCTCATCTGTGCCACGCGCTGCACATCGAAGCCGAACAGCACCTGGCGATAGCGCTCGCGCTTCTTCAAGACGGTGATCCAGGACAGGCCGGCCTGGAACCCTTCGAGCAATAACAACTCGAACAAACGCTGCGCATCGCGTAGCGGCACGCCCCACTCCTGATCGTGGTACGCCATGTACAGGGGATCTTCGTTGCACCAAAAGCAGCGTGGCATAAGGCTCCAGTGGGCGTGCGCACAACTGAATCGGGTATACTCCCGCTCTTTAAATCGCAGCCCAAGTAACAGGTGAATTTCGTGAGCCAGCCTACGCCAGCCGTGCGTACCTTCCAAGACTTGATCCTCGCCCTCCAGCAATACTGGGCCGAGCAAGGTTGTGTGGTACTTCAGCCCTACGATATGGAAGTAGGCGCCGGCACTTTCCATACCGCCACGTTCCTGCGCGCCATCGGCCCGGAAACCTGGAACGCCGCTTATGTGCAGCCCAGTCGTCGCCCGACTGACGGCCGCTACGGCGAAAACCCGAACCGTCTGCAGCACTACTACCAGTTCCAGGTGGTCTTGAAGCCGAACCCGGAAAACTTCCAGGAGCTGTACCTGGGCTCGCTCAAGCACGTCGGGCTCGACCCGCTGGTGCACGACATCCGTTTCGTCGAAGACAACTGGGAGTCGCCGACCCTCGGCGCCTGGGGCCTGGGCTGGGAAGTCTGGCTCAACGGCATGGAAGTGACTCAGTTCACCTACTTCCAGCAAGCCGGTGGCATCGAGTGCTACCCGGTGACCGGCGAGATCACCTACGGCCTGGAACGCCTGGCCATGTACCTGCAGGGCGTGGATTCGGTCTACGACCTGGTTTGGGCCGACGGCCCGTTCGGCAAGGTGACCTACGGCGACGTGTTCCACCAGAACGAAGTGGAGCAGTCGACCTACAACTTCGAACACGCCAACGTCGAGAAGCTGTTCGAACTGTTCGATTTCTACGAAAGCGAAGCCAAGCGCCTGATCGAGCTGGATCAGCCGCTGCCGCTGCCGAGCTATGAAATGGTCCTCAAGGCCTCGCACACCTTCAACCTGCTGGATGCCCGTCGCGCGATTTCCGTGACCGCGCGTCAGCAGTACATCCTGCGTGTGCGCACCCTGGCGCGTTCCGTCGCGCAAGCCTACCTGCTGGCCCGCGCCAAGCTGGGCTTCCCGATGGCAACCCCGGACCTGCGTGATGAAGTGTTGGCTAAGTTGGAGGCGGCACAATGAGTGCGCAAGATTTTCTGGTTGAACTGGGCACTGAAGAACTGCCACCCAAAGCACTGAACACCCTGGCCGAAGCCTTCCTGGGCGGTATCGAAAAAGGCCTGCAGGCCGCCGGCCTGAACTTCGAGACCAAGCACGTCTACGCCGCACCACGCCGCCTGGCAGTGCTGATCAGCGGCCTGGCCACCCAGCAGCCGGATCGCAGCATCAACCTCGACGGCCCGCCGCGCCAGGCCGCCTTCGACGCCGAAGGCAACCCGACCCAGGCTGCCCTGGGCTTCGCCAAGAAATGTGGCGTGGACCTGAGCGAAATCGACCAGAGCGGGCCGAAGCTGCGCTACAGCCAGAGCATCAAGGGCAAGCCGACCGCCAGCCTGCTGCCGACCATCGTCGAAGACTCGCTGAACGACCTGCCGATTCCAAAACGCATGCGTTGGGCTGCGCGCAAGGAAGAGTTCGTGCGTCCGACCCAATGGCTGGTGATGCTGCTCGGTGACCAGGTCATCGACTGCACCATCCTCGCCCAGAAAGCCGGTCGCGACTCCCGCGGTCACCGCTTCCATCACCCGCAAAGCGTGCGCATCACCTCGCCGGCCAACTATCTGGACGACCTGCGTGCCGCCTATGTGCTGGCCGACGCCAACGAGCGTCGCGAGCTGATCAGCAAGCGCACCGAAGAACTGGCGCGCCTGCAGGAAGGTACTGCCATCGTTCCAGCCGATCTGCTGGACGAAGTGACCGCCCTGGTGGAATGGCCGGTGCCGCTGGTGTGCTCGTTCGAGGAACGTTTCCTCGAAGTGCCGCAGGAAGCCCTGATCACCACCATGCAGGACAACCAGAAGTACTTCTGCCTGCTGGACGTCGACGGCAAGCTGCTGCCGCGCTTCATCACCGTGGCCAACATCGAAAGCAAGGACCCGCGCCAGATCATCGAGGGCAACGAGAAAGTCGTTCGCCCACGCCTGACCGACGCCGAGTTCTTCTTCAAGCAGGATAAGAAACAGAAGCTCGAAGACTTCAACCAGCGCCTGCAGAACGTGGTGTTCCAGGAGAAGCTGGGCAGTGTCTACGACAAGGCCGAGCGCGTCTCGAAACTGGCCGCGTTCATCGCCCCGCGCATCGGCGGCGACGCCCAGCGCGCTGCGCGTGCGGGCCTGCTGTCGAAGTGCGACCTGGCCACCGAAATGGTCGGCGAGTTCCCGGAAATGCAAGGCATCGCCGGTTACTACTACGCCCTCAATGACGGCGAGCCGGAAGATGTCGCCCTGGCGCTGAACGAGCAGTACATGCCGCGTGGCGCCGGCGCCGAGCTGCCAAGCACCGTCACCGGTGCCGCCGTGGCCATCGCCGACAAGCTCGACACCCTGGTCGGCATCTTCGGCATCGGCATGCTGCCAACCGGCAGCAAGGACCCGTACGCGCTGCGTCGTGCCGCGCTGGGCGTGCTGCGCATCCTGATCGACAAGAAGCTCGACCTGGACCTGACCGAAGCAGTGGCGTTCGCCGTCAGCGCGTTCGGCAGCAAGGTCAAGAGCGCCGGCCTGGCCGATCAGGTCCTGGAGTTCATCTTCGACCGTCTGCGTGCCCGTTACGAAGACGAAGGCGTGGATGTCGCCACCTACCTGTCGGTCCGTGCCCTGAAGCCGGGTTCGGCCCTGGACTTCGACCAGCGCGTGCAGGCCGTGCAGGCCTTCCGCAAGCTGCCGGAAGCCGCTGCGTTGGCCGCGGTGAACAAGCGCGTTTCGAACCTGCTGAGCAAGGTCGAAGGCAGCGTGCCGACCACCGTGGAAGCCAAGTACTTCGACAACGCCAACGAGTTCTCCCTGTACTCGGCGATCCAGCAAGCGGACCAGGCCGTGCAGCCAATGGCCGCGGCGCGTCAGTACAGCGAGACCCTGGCCCGCCTGGCCGCCCTGCGCGAGCCGGTCGACGCCTTCTTCGAGAAGGTGATGGTCAACGCCGAAGACGCCAACGTGCGGGCCAACCGCTACGCGCTGCTGGCACGTCTGCGGGGTCTGTTCCTCGGTGTCGCCGACATCTCGTTGCTGGGGTAAGGCGTACGTGAAACTGCTGATTCTCGATCGGGACGGAGTGATCAATCACGACTCCGACGCTTACATCAAATCGGTGGAGGAGTGGATTCCGCTCCCCGGCTCGGTCGAAGCCATCGCGCAGTTGAGCAAGGCCGGCTGGACGGTAGCGGTCGCTACCAACCAGTCGGGCATCGCTCGCGGTTACTACGATGTCGCCACCCTCGACGCCATGCACGAGCGCCTGCGCGCCCTGGTGGCCGAGCAGGGCGGCGAACTCGGCCTCATCGTGTACTGCCCCCATGGCCCGGACGAAGGTTGCGCCTGCCGCAAACCCAAGCCCGGCATGTTGCAGACCATTGCCCGGCACTACGAAGTGGATCTGGCTGGTCTATGGTTTGTGGGCGACAGTCTCGGTGACCTGGAAGCCGCAAAAGCCGTCGACTCTCAGCCAGTTTTGGTAAAGACCGGGAAAGGCGAAAAGACCCTGGGGAAAACCCTACCGGTAGGCACCTTGATTTTTGACGACCTGGCGGCAGTTGCCGCTGAACTTATCCACAATTAGAGAGTTCTTCTGACATCCTGGCCAAGGACTGTTCGGGAGTGCGCTTTTTTAGAGGCGGGCAATGCCCGCAACGGTAAACGCCGCTATGTCGATCCTGCAGGCAATCAGAACCTTCTTCTTTTACCTGCTGCTGGGCACCAGTTCGTTGCTGTGGTGCTCCCTGAGCTTTTTTATCGCGCCCTTCCTGCCGTTCAAGGCGCGCTATCGCTTTATCAACGTCTATTGGTGCCGCTGCGCGTTGTGGCTGACCAAGGTGTTTCTCAAGATCAACGTGGAAGTGAAGGGCGCGGAAAACGTCCCCGAACGTCCTTGCGTGATTGTCTCGAACCACCAGAGCACCTGGGAGACGTTCTTTCTCTCGGCCTATTTCGAACCGCTGAGCCAGGTGCTCAAGCGTGAACTGCTGTACGTGCCGTTCTTCGGCTGGGCCATGGCCATGCTGCGTCCGATCGCCATCGATCGCGACAACCCCAAGGCCGCGCTCAAGCAGGTCGCCAGCAAGGGCGACGAGCTGCTCAAGGACAATGTCTGGGTACTGATCTTCCCGGAAGGCACACGGGTGCCTTACGGCCAGATGGGCAAGTTCTCCCGCAGCGGCAGCGCCCTGGCGGTCAACGCCGACTTGCCGGTGCTGCCGATCGCGCACAATGCCGGCAAATACTGGCCGAAGACCGGCTGGGTCAGGCACCCCGGCACCATCACCGTGGTGATCGGTGCGCCGATGTACGCCGAAGGCTCCGGACCACGGGCCATCGCCGAGCTCAACGACCGGGTCGCAGCCTGGAATGAGCAGGCGCAGCGGGACATGGGTTCGCTGCCTCCGGTAGCCGCGGCGCCGGACAAGATGGCCATCTGAGTTTCTGTGGATAACCTGTGTACCGTTTTATGGATAATCGCTATATAAAATTCGTAAGCATATGATTTATATACATATTTCATAAACCCATAAAACTCCGGAAAACGTGCATAAGTTTTCTGGATACGAAAAAAACCGGCCTTGGGGCCGGTTTTTTTCGCCTGTCGATATTCAGTCCGTGAGCAGGGGTAATTGCAGGCTGAAGGTTGTCCCCTGGCCGACCACGCTACGGCAGACAATCCGCCCTTCATGCCGGTCGACCACCGCCTTGACCATCGACAACCCCAGCCCCAGGCCTTCGCTGCCCTGGGCCGAGGCGAAGCGCTGGTACTGCACGAACAGCTGCGGCAGCTCATCGGCCGCAATGCCTTTGCCCTGGTCGGTGATATCGCAGGTCAGCCAGCCTTCTGTGCAAGCGACTTGCACCCGGACGGTCGAGCCCGACGGGCTGTACTTAATGGCGTTTTCCAGCAGATTGAACAAGGCCCGGGTCAGCAGGGATTGATCGGCCAGCACCATGCCTTCGGCGTCGTCGTCGAGATCATGCACCAGCTGGATGTTTTTCAGCTGGGCGATGGTCATGGCCTGGTCGAATGCATCCAGCACCAGCATGGCGAACATGCTCGGCTGGAACTGATAGGCCTCGGACTCGGCCTTCGCCAGTTGCACAAAGGCTTCGGTGAGCCCCAGGGCGCGACGCACCTGCAGTTCGATCTGGCTGTAGATCCGTGTATCGCCCGAGCCCTGGTGCCGCTGCACATCGAGCAAGGCCAGGATCGCCGAATGGGGCGCGCGCAGGTCATGGGACAGGAAGCGCAACAGGGTGGCCCGCTGCTGCTCGGCATCCCGCTCGAGGCTCAGGTCGGTGAGGCTCAGCAGCCAGCCGATCGGCGTATCGCTGTCGATCGGCAGCAAGGGCGCCAGGTCCACGCGCAGGCTGCGCTGTTCGATATCCCGAAATTCCAATGGCTGCAGTTGCGACAGGGCAGGGCGTTGCCCGTCCTGCAAACCGGGATAACCCAGGCCGGCCAACTGGTGGACCAGGTCCTCGCCGATCAGCGCGTTGCCAAACACTTCACGGGCATTGCGGTTGGCCAGCAACACGCGGCCGTCCGGATCGCTGATCAGGGTGGCCACCGGCAGGTATTCCAGGCCGTCGGCAATGAACCGGCGGGTGTCGCGGGTGCGGCTCAAGGCCTGCTCCAGGGCCACGATCTGCCCCTGCAGCACATCCCCGGCGGGGGTCTGGGTGCGCCGGCGTTCGGGCAGTACCTTGGGTTCGCTGTCCAGGCGCGCCAGCTCCCAGCCAAAGTAGGCCAGGATCACGCTCAGGCGACGCCAGTTCCAGATCAGGTAAGCCAGCAGCATCCCCAGCAGACTGGCCACCGGCGGCCACCACAGTCCCAGGCGCAGCAGCCCGGCCGAACCGAGTAGGGCCGCCGCCATGCAGGCCAGGGTCAACCACAACGCATGCCGCGGCCGTACCAGCAGCAATCCCAGCAGGGCCGCCACCAGCAGCACCGACAGCGCCGCGGCCGGCCATTGCCCCAGGGCAACGATGGTGCGCTGCTGCAACAAGCCATTGAGCAGGTTGGCCTGGATCTCGATGCCTGGGGTGGTGCCGACGCTGGCCGACTGCGGGGTGACGTAACGGTCGCCCAGGCCGGGAGCGGTGGTGCCGATCAGGATCAGCTTGTCACGCAACAACTCCGGTGGGACTTCACCGCGCAATACGCTGACATAGGGAACACTGGGGAACCCGGCCTGGGTGCTGATGAAGGGGATGCGTATTTCGTTGCTGCGCAGCCAGCCCTGGGTGATCTGCGCGGTGTCCGAGCCAGGCATCGACAGGGCAGTGCCCACCGGGTGCGCCTGTTGATAAAGCAGCCAGGCCAATTGTGCCTTCGGCGCCTGCGGTGGGCCTTCGCGCAGATAGACGCTGCGGACCGTGCCGTCGGTATCGGCCTCGGCATTGATATGGCCGACCGCCTTGGCGCACTGACTCAACGGGGCCACAGGTTCGATCTCACCCAGCGGCTGGCCATAGCGGGCCACGCTCTCGCGCAGCAGGGGCAGGAATACCTGGCCTTCGCGGCAGATCGCCTGGGCCAAGTGCTGATCGTTCTCGGGGACGCTGTCGGGTTCGCTGAAGATCACGTCGAACAGCACGCCCTGGACCTTGGCCGCCGTCAGCCGATCCAGCAGGTCGGCGTGCAGGGTGCGCGGCCAGGGCCACTGGCCCAGCTGCTGCAGGCTGTAGTCGTCGATGGTGATCATCAGAAGGCGTGAATCGACCGGCAACGGGCTGAGCCGTCGCAGGTTGTCATACAGCAGGTTATTCAGCGCCAGTCCGTGGCTCAGCGACAACAGGGCGGTCAAGGGCAGCAGGATCAGGCTGACCCATGCCCATTCCCGCACCAGACCGCCAAACAGTCGCTGGGCTTGCGTCGGCTCCCGGCCCTCGGGTCGGCGCCAGCGCCTCACCGACAAACCGCCGCGCACTTACTGAACACGCGTGGTCCTGGGGTAATAGAAGATGTCATAGACCCCCGTCTCTCCTTCGAGTCCGTGCTCATCGAAAGCAGAAAGGCGGACATGATAAAAAAAGGCTTCCAGGCCGCTGAAGTTGACTTCCGGCGTGCTGGAGAACTGTTCCTGCTTGATATTGAGGAAGCTTTTGTCGGTCGCCACCTGGGCCCGGTAACGCTTGGCGCCCGGCAAGGGCTTCATGATCAGCTGCCAGACCGGCAGATCGCCCGTCTGGCCCGCCTGGCCCATCAGCTGCGGCGCAGGTAACAGATCGACTGGCTTCAACGGGCCTTCTTTCTGGATACGCAAACCTTGGCGAGCCATGACCTGCACTTCACCGGGAACCGGCCCGACCGGTTTATCCACAGGGCGTTTCTTGCCCTTGGTCTGTTTCGGCGCTTCGTCGTCTTCGCGGTTGACCGCTACCTGGCCGTTGAGCACTTCCACCAGCGACTGCTGATCGTCGTTACGCACCCGGAAGTGCGTACCGCGTACACCCAGCACGCCGATCGGCGTGACGATCTGGAAACGGTCGTAATCGCTCGGGCGCTTGATGACATAGGATTCGATCTGCCCCTGCTCGAGCGCGACCTGGGGGATCGCATGTTCTTCGTTCAGGTGCAGGGTGATCTGGGAACTGGAGGGCAGCACCACCAGCGAGCCATCGCCCAGGGACAGGCTGACGAATGCCGAAGGCGAGGTCTTTACCCCTTCGAGTTCATCGACGCTCATGCCTTCTTCCAGGGGTACCTGGTTGCCCTTGGCATCCAGCTTCCAGGCTTCGCCCGTGAGATGCTCGACCGTCGCCGGCAGCGGCTGGCCACGGCATTGCTGGTTTTCATCGATATAGGGAGGGCGCTTGGGTGCGGCGACGGCAGCCTGCGGCATGGAAAAGGCCAGTGTGCTGCCGAGCAGAAATGAAACGAGCATGGCCCGGTGGCGGATGTGCAAGGAGGTCATGGGTTCATGGGTCCGTAGTCGCGCTCTTCTGAAGTCCGTGCCATTAGAACTGCATTGTTAGCGTTCTGACCATACCTCTTGAACCAAGGCCGGCCAGGGTCATTCCATTACGGGACAAACAGCACAACCGCTAAAGAGCGGCTGCGCTGTTTGGCTCCATGCCGGCCGGATGCGAATCAGCGCATCCGACCCGCTCAGGTCAGTCCCGCTCGATGGAGATCAACCGATAGGCCAGGGCTCCCAGCCCTGCGCCCAACAGCGGTGCTACCCAGAACAGCCACAGCTGCGAGACTGCCCACTCGCCGGCGAAGAAGGCGACCGCGGTGCTGCGAGCAGGGTTGACCGAGGTATTGGTGACCGGAATGCTGATCAGGTGGATCAGGGTCAGCGTCAGGCCAATGGCAATCGGGGCAAAACCGGCTGGCGCGCGCTTGGCGGTGGCGCCCAGGATGATCAGGAGGAACATCGCGGTGAGCACGACTTCGGTCAACAGCGCAGCGAACATCGAGTAGCCGCCAGGGGAGTGTTCACCGTAACCGTTGGCTGCGAAGCCCGCCGAAGCGTCGAACCCGACCTTGCCGGAGGCGATCAGGAACAGTACGCCACCTGCGGCGAGCCCACCGAGCACCTGGGCGACGATGTAAGGCAGCAGTCGGCTACCCGGGAAGCGCCCGCTCAACCACAGGCCAACCGAGACCGCGGGGTTGAGGTGAGCTCCGGAAATCGGACCCAATGCGTAAGCCATGGTCAGGACGCTCAGGCCAAAGGCCAGGGCTACCCCCAGATAACCGATCCCGAATTGCGGAACGCCAGCCGCCAGCACGGCGCTCCCGCACCCGCCCAGGACCAACCAGAACGTACCGAAAAACTCAGCGCCGAATGTCTTCATCAGAGGCCTTCACAGATAAAAAATGAGGAATTGTTTGTTGGCTGGCGGCGCCGTGGGGCCGCGCGGGAGAGGAGGGATGACACATCCCTGTGTCGGAGCATTACGTCCTGAGGAGGCACTCCCTATATTCCCCTGTACTGCAAACCGAAGACAAGCCCCGGCCTGACGTCCGCCAATCCGGCGGTTGACACTCCCTGTGTCGGAGCACTTCCGATTGCCCCTGTGTGCCACTCAGCGACTACGAATTTACCGGCATGCCGTGGAGGCCGGGCCGGTTTGCAATATTTGTTCAGAATTGTCTGATCTAGAACACCCAACGCTGCTGCTCCTGATAGACCATAGGCTGCGCCGTCTGTGTCTGTGGCGCGCCGATCGGGGCGAAGCCCTGGGAGTCGCTGAACCCGATAGTGGTTACGGACGGGCTGAAATAACGCTGCACCGGCAAGGCATAGTCCGAAGACGGCAGCGCAGGCTGCTCCGCGGTCGACCCCAGGCTCAGGCAAGCCGCGAGCATCAGAGTGGTAAATCGAGCCAGGTCCGCTGCCTGCGCAATGCCTGCGTAGAGCAACCGCCCCTTCCCCAGGATGTTCCCCATAGTTCTTTTCCTTGCACGTTCGAGCCGGTATCGTTCTGCAACGAATGCAGGCCGGATGGACAGTGCTCCTGTCGGCTACCGGCTATATGACATCAGCGTACCGAGCAAAGGTGTGAACCAGAGCAATTCGCCACAATTGTTCAGATTCGTCTGATCAGCCTAAACTCAGCGCCAGGAAAGGCCTCAAATAAAGCCATCAGCATTCTCTCGCGATAAAAGGAACTGCCCCGCATGCGTGTCGCAATACTGGATGACGAGCCCGCCGAACTGGCGCGGGTGGAACAGACACTGCGACAGATCCCCGGCCCCGGGGAACAGCCATGGACGCTGCACAGCTTCGAGCGTGGCGAGGACCTGCTGCGGCAGCTGCGGCGCGAAACCTTCGACCTGCTGATTCTCGACTGGCAGCTGCCGGACCTCAGCGGACTCTCGTTGCTGCGCTGGACCCGCGAGCACATGGAGGCGCCACCGGCGGCCATCATGCTCACCAGCCGCGATGCCGAGAGCGATATCGTCCAGGCCCTGAACACCGGTGCAGACGACTATGTGAGCAAACCTTTCCGCCCCAACGAACTCAAGGCACGGGTGACCGCCGTTCTGCGTCGCCACGGCTTGCAGCGCTCGGCGGCCGTCGAGGTACAGACCTTCAACGACCTGGCCTTCGACGACGCCGAGCTGACCGTGACCCGCGCCGGCAACCCGATCAGCCTCACCGAACGCGAATACCGCCTGGCCCGCTGCCTGTTCGCCAACCTGGGTCGGCCGCTATCCCGGGAATACCTTTATGAGCGTTTCTGGACCCATGAGGAAATCGTCTCCTCCCGCCCCCTGGACACCCACATCTACCGCCTGCGCAACAAGCTGGGGCTGACCGCGGATCGTGGCTGGCAGCTGCTGACCATCTATGGTTATGGCTATCGCCTGGAAAGTGTTTCGGCGGCCGAGTAGGGCCCCTTTTAGCCGGGCAATAAAAAAGGCCAACGCTGAGCGTTGGCCTTTTTCATTTCGGCGATGCAACCCGGATTGTAGGATCACAAAATAGATGACTCAGGAGTCCCAGCAAACGCTGGGAGAAAATCATCTTTTTTGTGAGGCCACCGGCTGAGGTTCACAAAATAAATGAGAAAAGCCTACTCGCCTCACACAATAGTTGGTTCCACGTGGAACATGGGCACGACGTCTCATGGTTACCACGGGCGCTGCCAGCCGATCGGAAAAACTTACGAATAGATCATGTACTCGAAAGACACCAACACCCGGCAGCTCAATGGTTTGAGCTGAAAGCTCCGAATTCTTCTGAGAAAATCAAGTTCTTCAAAATGGGCCGGAGCCTACGCCGAGAAACTGCTCGTGCATGGCCCAACATACCGGCCACCCGGGGTACCTTCCTTCACTGCCGCCCCCCGGATCAAGGTGCTTCGGCCTCCCTCGACCGGTACCACGCAAATCAGCCCCCGCAGCGCGAGGGCTTTATGCGAGCACGACAGATCAGGTGAGGTCGACCACTGGAGCAGTGGGGCCATACGCCTTAACTGCTGCAATACCCCCATCCCGGGATTGAGTAGTGGTATAGGTCTCACTCTTTCCGATTACCTGCCCATTGCTTGCATGAAGGGTGAAGTAGTACTGGCTGTTAACCGACGTCAGCTTTTTGTAGTTACTGTCGTAAGGGGAGTTAACCTTCACGGACTGGATACCATTTTGGCAGTTTGCCTTGGTGGTATAGCCTTCACTGGCAAGGATTTTCTCGCCATTCGGCGCTTTCAGACGGAAATAGTACTGACGATCTGTTCCCAGAAAAATTTCGTATTTCGCACTCATGCTTAGCTCCCCTATTTCTCTTTCCGGACGCCTTTGAAAGGCGTTTTGTCCGAGGTTTTTACGTCCATGAACTGACCGGTCTCGGTGTCACGTTTGACCCAGTGACCAGACGGGGTTTGGGTTTGAGAACGTTGACGGACCGCACCATTACGATGCCCATCACCACTTGGAGGGTTAGTAGCCATATCGATCACCAATCTGCTTTATTGATCCAGTTTAACCAGGGATTATAAAAAACCCTTGGAGTCGGAACAAACCTTACGCCAAGAATCTGATTCTGTAAACCTGTTTAAGCAGAATTTCCGATAGAGAGGTAAACGTACTCAATGCCACCCGATTCGGCCGCCTCCTCAGCCCTAAGGATATACCCCTGATCCTTGAGCTTTTTCAGCTTGGTACTGGCATTAGGGACCGAAATTTTCAGCATTTCAGCTACCTTAGCAGCAGTGACTGACTGCTGTGACAGTACGCACTCCAGCAGCTCTCGGTTGGAAGGGCTAATCTCGGGCCCGATGACGTCACAGCTGTCATCCGCCCAGACGGTCAAAGGGATCTCTTTAGCCTGGGCCGCATAGCTCCAGTTATCGAGCAGATCTCGGCTTTTCACATTTTTAAGGTAGAAGCCACGCTCTCCCTTGAAAAGCTTGGCAACGGCTACGACGCTTTCCCTTGGAAAGGATGCGTCAGTCGCCTCTATGCCGGAAAGAGATACCCCAAATGTGGAAATCTGCGGGTGGGAGTGAACGAAATCGAGTAGCTTCGCAAAAGCAGCCTTGCCCTGGACGTTACCGAAGGGATGGTCGTCTTCAGTGAAGTCGATTAAGTTAACGGTGATAGATTTCTGATTCATTTGCTCAGTTTAACGAGAGAGCCTTAGCTGTCAATCAAGAAGTCAAAACAGATATGAGTTCCCAAGATGGTCGGCATATCCAAGCGCGAGAAGCTACGATTGAGCCGACCATCGCTGTAAACCATTGTCAGTTCGAAGTTTTTTTGCCTCACCGTAACAGTTGCATTGAAACCAGCGGCCACATCGCCACTGCGCTTCAAACCAAGACCACGGCCGTCATCTTCAGAGCTGGAGATTCGGCCCTGCTTAAAGACATGTAACACCAGCTCTGGTCCTGCCTCAGGTTTAGAGAAGTCAAACTGTCGAAATAGTTCATGGTATTTATGCTCCAGCACGGGCTGTAGGCTGCCTACGATGCCAATCCCACTGTCAGAGATCACCGTCTGAATTTTTTTACCTTTCGGGTAGTGCTGGAGCGCTGCAAAGCCCGGAATATCAGACTTTGCATGATCCCTCACGTTTCCGAATAGCTCAGAAATGAACGTAAATGCTGACTGTGAATAGTGCTCACCGGCACAGCTCACCAGACTGTTTTTCAAGCGTTTGGGGATCGACTCATCAGGGATTCGGTGATCAATGGAGGCAAGCTCGACTACCCCTTGATTGTTGCCACGGTAGGCGTCTGCCCCTGAATGGGAAGGACGCTTTGGAATCACGTCCACCGTCCCTGCCAAGTGATCAAAAAATCCCAACCGATTGAAATACGTCAGGGTCGTTCTGCACGCGCTGAAGTCAATCGAGGCAGCCTTACCAAGCATCACAAGCTGGTTACATAGCGCCAGTAGCCTGGCTGCGGCGTCGACCATGATCTTGCAGCCTTTAGGCACGACAAATGCAACCTCAGAACAGTTCTCATCAAGCGGCGACCCGGTAGCTGCGAGCACCTCTTCAAACGAGGCGGCCCCCACCCAGGTCTCTTCTTCGAGGACAACTGTCAGCTTGGTCGGTGCAGTCAATGACCAACACTGTTCATCATCATGGACAAAGGTCAGAGGATTTTTGTAGAGGATGGAGTTAACGTCCCCTTTTTCCAAGCCCAGCTGCCGCGCAATTTCCCTTCCCTTGGCTCCCGGATTTGACCGGAGAAACCGTACGATGTCAGCAATCATCAAGCAAATAACCACCTAGTTTCCTTGGCTAAGCCCAGTTCAACGGGGCGACTCTCGATATCCGTCGTCCAGACCACTGTCTCCGTATAGGCGTCTTTTGCGAAAAGAGCATCCGAAGGGTTTAGCGAGTTAGATGGCAATACCATGGCTTATCCGACCGATTAGATCCAGCACCATGTGCGATTCGATTTCGGTGAGTACGCGACCTCCTGCTTAACTCCCAAAAGGACCGCCGCTTTGCAGACGGTAATCCTGGGAAAATCCGCGGACTTTTGAATGACGCTTGCCATCCACTTTTTCAGGGCATGGCTGTCGGGGGACTGTCGTGTTGGTCCTGACTATTACTCTCCATACTTCACACCATCGGTCGAAAACGATAGAGCTACAAAAGGAACGCCACTGAAACCACTCAATAGCCCCGTTTGCTGACGCCCGCTGAGTTAACCCTCTGCATCAGACTGTTCCGCGAGGCGCGGCAGTGGTCTCAAGAACAGTTGGCTGCGATCTCGGGTTTGAACGTGCGGACAATCCAACGAGTTGAGCAAAGCTTGTCAGCCCCGACGCGCCCTTACATGAGCACTCGAGTTCGCGGACATCGATGTTTTCAACAAGCCTTTCACTATTCCCTCCGAAGAGGAACTCAAGACCACTAAGGAAAAATTCGATCAAGAACACATAACCTTGACGGCTGCTCCACTGACTACAGGAAAGCAACTAGCCAAGCTTGCAGAAACATGCACGATGGATCTCTCAGAACCGGCCTTTGAACTGACCCGCGAAGCAGACGAAACATTTGCAGTATTAGTGGACTACTTCAGGGACTACCGGGATTGCGCCGACGCCTATAGTGAGGTGCAGAAATTCGTGGTACACGACGAAATGCAGTCCCGCATCGACACGCTTAAACAGTTAGGTGTTTCCCTACGCTATGCCGAGCGCGAGGTACAGGTAAAATGGAGCTCAGCCCCAAATAGCAAGCCTATGCCTGCCAAAGTGTTGTACCTGGTTGGCTTCCCACTCGGCAAAGAGCCCCAACAATTTGCAACGCCGAAATCCGCTGGTATCCGCCTGTAGGACAACGTACGACTCCGCGCTGCCAAGCATAGGTGAATGTATGAACGCAGGATAAAAACTCTCAGCTACCACTTTTTTCCTCATCTATCACACTCCACTGCATAACAATCAACTAATCCAAATACAGCGTTAGGCTTTTCCTCAGCAACAACAGGCGCCAGAGCGGCCTACTTTCGTAGGCCGCCTTCTGCAAATCACTCAATCAGGCTGGCTATCATTTCCCATATCCAGCGAATTAACCTGCGACAACATTCGCGGATAAATTCCCAGAATACGATTTTTTTCAGCGAGTCGAGTGGCCCACGACGTGTGTCCATAGGAGATATCCTTTGGATAAGCGTTAGTGTGTGGGCGTTTCAGCCGATTTTATGCGTACCGCTATGAGCTAGTACGGCCGCGCCTAGGTTGTAGAGCCCTAGAGCGTCGAGCATTGATTTATCGCACCTTCACAACCGTCATACCAACCCAACGGTCGCAACAAGGGACTTACTTCAGCCACTACATTCCGTTGCGTGCGCTGAGCTGCTGACCTTCGTACCTCACAAAAGGGCGCGAAGTTGTGCGTGCTGCTTGACCGACTTTATTAGGCTGTTCGAGTCAAATGCACGATGCTGTTGTTACACCCCTAATCAGTCGAAGCGGAGGGATGTAATCATTGCCACTAGTTCTTCATTAAGAAGAACCTGGGCCATTTTTCTGGCGGGCCACACGGGGCAATCCGCTCAGTTCACCAGGCATCGTAGGTGCCGTGGGCGAAATCTAGTTGTGCTCTGCAGCCTGCTATGAAACCTAAGCCGCATCGGGTCCTACGACCCTGAGCTAGCGTAAACGCAATCCATCCATGACTACGCATTACGCTTTTTTGGGGGCGAATCGCATCGTAATACAACCCGCCAAATTCTTTTCCAGGAGCCTTAGACGGTCTTTCCTCTAGGAGCACCTAGTAATTTTTGTGCCTAGCCGCCTCCACAAGAAGGGAAAAGACTGGCCAGCATCACCGCTAAGCGTGATGCAATAGATGGCTTGAAACTACCCGTTATTGAATCTAAAGATTTAGACTCCAAGCAAGCTTATCTGGCACCAGATGCGCTCCGCAAGGGGAAACTCGCTACCAATTGAACGCAGCGAAGTCGAACATGGCCGATACAATAGTGAACGGCGACGACGCTGGAGTTCAGAGCAAAAACCGGCCATGGGCTCGTGAGAGCCTCGAGCTAGAACAGAACGTTCGGTGGCAGCTCGGCAACGGCATCATGCCAAAGATCCGTCCAGACAGGGCCGGTGCAGATATACCGACGCAAAGCTCGGGGGAGATCAGGAGGCTATGAGGCTTGCTGCTCCAACCAAAAAATCGTGGCCTCGATAACCTCAATAACCCTGAGGCGGAGAGTACCTTCGATCGATGCCATATCTTCCTGGTACTTGCCGTACACCTCCATGAGCTTTGCATCCCCACACTGCTCATCAGTCGGTTGGCCGAGATAGTTATTAGTGAATGGGTTCACCGGCCATAGCTCATACTGCTCGGCAAGCAAACGAACCTTGTCAGTCAGCACAAGCCAGCTCAATGCGTGTTCTGGCGAGATAGAGGCTGCCATGGCCAGTGCGTGCTGGAAATCGGGGTATCTAGAATGGCCGGTCTCCATTGCGAATTTCACCTTCAGCAGATCCCTTTTGGTCATCAGCTCGCTCTTGTGAGCTTTGAGTTTTTCGATATCAAGCACGGCCAGTTCGACTGAAGTAATGGGGGTCTCATGCCCAAACACCATGGCGCGCTCGTATGCGTCGATCACTGCAGCCACAATCATGTTTAGGGGCCTCAATGTCAGCTTCTCTCTCCGGTGACGTGGCATGAGCTCGACGATCACATAAAACACATATGCCGAGAATAGACCGACCAAGAGGTCACTGGTTACGCTGCCGGTGGCGTCAGCGCGAAGGAATACAGCAGCTTGACCACCATCCAGCCAAGGCCAGATGGACAGTTTCAGATTGATCAGGACAATGAGGACTAGCACCCCGACAGCGCCTGCCAGTAACCACTTTTCCCTTGCTTCCCGCCAAACCCACATAGCCCAAGCCTCCCTGAAATCTCGCAAGCATACTTACAGGGAAGCGTTTTGATATCACGGACTGAAAATCGATCGAGAGGTGATCGGCGCTGTATTCAGTGCTGAAGTCGTTGTACAGCACGCCTCAACGTTTCAGCTCACTCAGGGACTCGTGCAGGGGATTAGGCGCTCTGCCCTGGCGGGAGCCAATTCGGTCAGCTCTTCGGTGGAGGAATTGATGCCGTAGGTGACTTGGCCAGACGGTTACAATCATCTGCCTCCGGCTGCAAACTTGCCTAATCTACAGCGACACGACGCTCCTTAGCTCTGATTAACTAAGCGACTTGATGGACGTAATGGTGAGTTTAAAAATAGCCGAGGGTATATGTAATCTAATTACTTTGAGGTGATTGGCTTAGGGTCAATAGTTACTCTTGGCTAGGTTTAGTTAATTTAGGCCTGGTCTGCTCGCGTAATATTTAAGTCAACTACATGAAGTGTTTTGGGACGTTGGGCTGCTGAGCGGAAGCGTCCGAAGGACCAAATGCCATCTGGGTTGAATGAGCAGTCGGACATTAAATTAACACAAATTCGATCTACGTTAAGTACCATGCCATCTAAAGATCTATAGGTGCCCTTTAGCCAAAATGGCCGGGTTTTCGGAAAATCTATAAACTCCTTATTGTACTCTGGTTTGAAGTAGCTTATTAAGCTCGCTTCCATGGCTTCAAAAAGGCTATTCATACCTCCGTCTACTAGGTGTGGAATAATTCCCTGTCCCGTTATAACTACTCCTCTATCCGCAATGGCATACATCTGATAGCCAGCATCATAAGCAAATATAAATAGGCTCCTGTTTCCATGCCTTTGTTGAAAATCACCTTGGATTTCCACGATTTTTTCATGTGCTTCTGCACGTTGGAATACTGTTCTACTTCCGTTCTTCCCACACGCAATCCCAATATATTCCACCTTGAAGTCAGTGATCTCTTGATGTCCATCAGGGAATTGTACATAGTGCAGTAGATCTGGGGAAAGCATGAGGCTAACTCCACTTCCATCTTTATGAGTAAACTTCATGCACATGGGGAGGCCACCATGCTCTGGAGACTCAACGGAAACATTTATAATGTCATGTGGGCGAAGAAGTGAAGGAATTTTGTATGGTGAACTTCCATCGAGGACGATTGAAATAGGAATCTCAGTAGGAATTGGGTACGTCTGAAAAATTAGAGTGGTGGAGGCAGTTAGTTTTTTATTATCCCAAATAGCTTTGCTTCCAAATATAGAGGATATTCGTGACGCCAATATATAAATATGGTAATCCCGACTTAGCCCGATAACTTCTACTTTATTTCCGCGGCGATCTTTAAATATTTCGCTATTTCGGCCATCAAGCTTTGCTTTCTTTAACTTAGCTGCTGCGTTCGGAGAAAGTATGGTTGGAAAGCCTGAGTAGAATTCCAGCGTTTGTTTTATCATTTCTTTTGCTTGCCTTGTGTACAGTAGGGGACGACCAGCTTGCTATTTTCGTGGTCAGGGACGTAAGTTTATAACTCTAAAGGAGGGTCTAGAGTTGGAGCTGAATATTATTTTTGTAGTTATACTCGAAGCGGTCGCCGTAGATAGACTTAATGGTCAGGATGAAGTTTATATTTTGTTGAGAAGCATCCTTTAGCTTTAAGGCTGCGAATGCGCACATAGGATGAGCATTAAGGCTGGACTCAATCATTGCTATCTCTTCACCAATTTTAAGTGAGTCATTTGGTCTTGGACCTCCTACGGTAAAGCAGGTTGGGTCAAGATTTAGAGATAATAACGCACTTCCAAATCTTCCATGCTTTCCCTCTGGAACAGACTTTCCATCGACCAGCACCTCTAATTTCTCCACATACGCCGGCCCCATTCCATTGTTGAATACGTAAATACCCCACTGATTTGTTCGGCCATCTACCTTGAAGTAGGCATTTACCCGAGGTTCCAAAGAGATATGATTGTGCATGCGCTGAATATATCCTTGCCATATAGATAAGCCTAGCGCGCAAAGAGCAATAGAGACAGTCGCAATATTTGTAACCTTCTGGTTCATTTTTAGCACTCTACAGATTATTCAATGTGAGAGACACATATCGCTATTTCAACGTCAGATCGCCGTCGCTTATGGAGTTCGTAAGATGTAAATAAATAGTATGGCTAAGTCGGTCAACATCGTTTCATTCTTGGAGGGAAAGGCATTGGTGTGATGCCCTAGTAGGTTCACACTATCTCTATGATTTCCTCTTGAGAAGATAGCCGAGAGTTTTTCAAGCTTCTAAAATTGGAACGTATCAAATGAAAAATCTACACCAAGCAGCAAGATGCTCGTAGCGATGTGTTCGATTAAATCGAGATGTTCTACAACATAAAACATCGCCATGGTTTCAACAATCATCTATCACCGGTAGAGTTTGAAAAAAAGTTACTCCATGAGTTTTCAGAGTCTCTAGAAAGTCCGGGGCGATTTAATATGCGTCGAATGTTTCCCATCTGTAGATATTTTTCACTTATCAAGCGTGAGAGCCCTGTCTGGCCGAATTTCGGCAATTACTCTCTTTACTAAGCGCCGACCATCGTCGTCTAGGCGGCCCAGGTCTTTCTCTATTCTCGAAAGATATTTGTCACCGCCATTCGACTTCACTACGCGCTTGAAAATCCTAACGACGTCATCGCATCGACATGCAGTCAGCGCCAGATCACCGGGCTTCCATGATGAGGACATGAATGCATCAACCAGTTCATGACGAGCGGTTTTGCAACGATCCCAATCAACGAAAGGAACGAACTTCAGGAGATCAGGCACATCGTCGTCTTTCGCAAGCTCTCGATAAATCAAAGGAAATAGAGCCGCAATCATAAGGGAGACAGGCTGGTGGCGGGCACTGAGCAACGATGGCGTGAGCCAGCCAGCTGCATCGATTAGTACTTTGCGCGATGTTTTCTCCGCATCGAACATGAGCTTGGCGCAGGCATTGATGGCCAGTTCGGTCAGATCGATGACGTGTCGCCCCTGTAGAGCTCGTGCAATTTCCGCGACAGCCTCAACAATACGCTTTCGGGCGGCAGGCGGCGCATTCTCGAACGAGATAAGGTTCCGGTCAGCGACCTCAGCGTCGATGCCATGCTCCAATCCCACCCTGGCTACCCATCTGCCATCAAGTCTCTCACCGAGAATGCTGAACAGCATAGACAGCACTGCGGCTTCGTCACCGTCGAACCGATTGCGCAAGCACCTTCCTATCACGCGCTCGGCGATCTCGTATTTTCGAGCATCGTCGACCTTCGGGATCACCGAGAGGATGACACGAATATACGCGTCCATGGAAAGGTCCTGCACCAATGCCCTCGCGAGTATGTCGACAGCGTTGTCCGATAGCCGCGCAACTATGTGCTCGCCGATCGCCCGGTCGGAGAGCAGCGCAGCGAGTTGCTCGTTGTCGGTACGCTGCAGCACGCTTACGAGCAGTGCAGTGGACGTTTTCTCGGATAGGCGCTTCTCGTTTAGAAGCCAAAGTATATCCGCCCCGACAGGTTTGACCGACCGCACGAGCAGCGCGTCCCTTCGGGCCGAAGCGCTCGACGAAATCAAAACGTCGCGAGCGGCTGGCAGCCCCCCCACTTTCCTAGCCCGGTCAATGAGCACGGAACCAAGCCGCTTGCCCTCGAAATCGTTGGTATCCCCGAGCAAACGCAGTTGCGCAACTATCCCTCGGAGATCGAGCCTACCGAAGATTGGCAGAGCGGTGGAAAGCTGCCGATCTTCGACCAAATAGGGGAGCATCATCATGCTGGCCCTGTCCGCGAGCTCTTGGCCAACCTCATTTAGGACGGCTCCCATCCTCCCAAGGAGCCCATCATCCCCAGCGACTCGACTAGCCACAGCGCCGCTTTGCGACACAAGGCGTGCGAGGATGTCTGCCGGTGCCTTTGCAAGCACCTGCACGACGCGCGGCGCCGCTCCGTTGCCAAGACCTATTGCGATGCTGGGGATCAAGTCTTGAATCGCACCCTTGGCATCAGGCTGTTGTAAAAGGGTGACCGCACCATCAGGCGCCCGCTCAGCGAGATAGGTCGCAAGCTGTTCGACTGCAATCCTGCCGGCGGGCATGTCGTGTCCCTGCATTTTTCGCGCGATCGCGCCTACGAAGTCCCAAGCGTCGTTAAGGGGCAGACTGCTCGCCGCGCTACGCGTGGCCTTGACCAGTCGTGGTTCCAGCGACTTCACCGCTGCTGTATTGCTGACCATCCCCGAGTTGGCAATGTCCAGCAGCCCCAAGGCAGCGGTAGGTGTTCGGTCCAGCTTGTCGAGCAACTCGTCCCATAACAGCGTTATGCGCAAGGCGGCCGCATTGTCCACGTCACGATCACCCAGCAGATCGATCTCGCGATCAGACAGCAGTCTTGGCACGGGCTCCTCGAAAACGCGGCGCACGATCGCTTCCGTCCACCTATGACGATTCATCTGCAACGAACGGCCGTCTACACGACGCCCTGGCCAATCAGAGAACTTGGTCTTGGCATTCGACGGGGCAAAGACAAGGTCGAGGTCCCGACCGCCTATCTTTCGAGGCGATAGGGCGAACGTCGAAAGTGCAAATCGCCGCCGAATGTCAGGCCATAGCGCGGAGAGTAGGCGTAAAGCGATCAGCTCGGGATCAGGTGCGTCAAACACCACCACTGGCTTGGCCTCCTCGAGGAAAAGGGCCTCAAGCAACTCGCTCCCGCTGAAATTGGTAGCGGAAGGAAGCCGTTTCTCCAACTGCTCCATCAGCTCGGTACGTACTGCTTCAGTCTCGGTCGGCAGCTCCGCCGAACTGAGCAAATGAAGGATGGCAATGAGCGGCGGCCGGAGGGACCAGATCTGCGCATCGATCAGCACGCTCTTGGTTCGGACGCAGCCCGCCCGAGGAACAGTGAGATCCTGCCATGTCCTTGCGATGACGTAGTGGGTCCCGCTTGGCAACGGATAAACTGATAGGTAAGGCTTGAACTGCTCCTTAGGGCGCAGGGGACCAGCCACATCGGAAAGGCGGTCCACGACTGTCTGATCTTCCTTGGGCAAGACGAAGGAAGACGCCAGAAGTTGATGCCCCTTGCGATAGCCGTGGATCTGGATTTCCGCAGTAATCACAGGTTCAAAGGCCTACCGCCCACGCGATGGGAAGGGTGATATCGGAATCTTTTTTCCACCCATTTCCATCGTATACAGTGACCCATCCATGACCGTCCGGCCCTGCTTCGAGAAAGGCTTGCCGGTAGGCGGGGTCGTACTTCAGGTCACCGCCGACACTGCTGAGACCGAATATCTGGACATTGAGAGCCTCCAGGTCGGTCAGTCTTCCCGCGACAAGAGGGTACTCACGCTGGAGATAAGCCAAGGGGCCCTGCTGAAACATTCCAGCATCAACCAAATCCCATGCGGTGACGACGACGGACAGCCGCGGCCGTTCGCCGTCCTCCCGCTTGGCAAGCGAACACTCAAGGAAGCGGATTAACTCGCACAGCATTACCTGCGTGGGAAGGCCCTGATCCTCCTCGCCACCGAGCTTCTCCAGCATGCGGCGAGACGTCACCCAATCGAGGGGGCGGACATCCTGGTCGGAACCAACCCTTACGAAAAGCAGCGCACCATCGGCCCGCCTCAGTTCACTCTCCCAGTCTGGATCTATCTCGCTGTCGATGACTGCGTTGCGCCAAAGCTCTCCCGAGATGTCAGGAACGACGATCCTAGATCGTGGTCCGTCCTTCGTCGCGGCAACAACGACCTCAAAGTTGCGCCGCGCGTCGCTGTGCTCGGAACGCGGCGCGAATCCCCCAGCGAAAAGGTGGTCGGTAATCTCTAGTACGAAGTTGATATCTTCAGGCTGTTCCGCAGCATGTAACCCCCCCGTCCCCACGTCGAGCGCTCGCCATAGAGGGCCAATGTAGTTGGTTTTTCCTGAGTCAGGACCACCAAGCAACACGATTGATCGGCTCATCGATCCCTCCTGTGGCATATATAAGCGCGATCGCCTTCAGTTGGTTCGGTCGACCGCCAGAAGGTCGGGCGATCAGCCTGCTTCCCAACTGTCAGGTCAATCAGCTTGGCTATGCCGAATCCTGCTGGCACATCGTCAGGGCGATCAGAGAAGGGAGCGACACCCACTATCTCGGCTTCCGCACCACGCCGGGCGAGTTCGACCTGTAGACGGCTGATCACATTGTCGTCGAGGGCATGCAAATCACGATGGGTCACCACGACTAATAATCGTGAAGGACGTCCGTTCAACATAGTGTTCAGACGCCCAGCGAGTTGCCCCACTCTAGCTATAAGTCCATGACGCTTTTCAATGTCTGCAAGCGAGCGGCCATCAAGCACGATCCAAATCGCCTCAGCTGACTTCATGAAATCCAACCTATCCGATCGGGCCGTATTAACGAGTGCCTGTGTCCATTCCCCTGGCATATCGGGAAGCGCTAGGTCGACGCGCCGACCGTCCGAAAGCCTGACGAGCCTGAGATGGAGGAAACCCGGACCATGATCGTCTGCTAACTCTGTATGGACTGTCATCTGTTCCGGTGCGGTGCCATCGTTCCAGTCGCGCGCGCCACGCGCAATTTCCTCGAACGCCGCTAAACTCTTGCTGTCCGCGAATGACCAACCCTCAAGTTTCGCGTGCGAGACGAGAAGGTAAAGACTGGCCAGACATGCGGTCTTACCGGACTCAGGATCGCCGAGGATACCCACGACATTGACGTATCTGGTGCCCATCATGGCGTTCAGCCTATCCAACCCGAGCGTCCGGCTGGAGGGAAGCGCGCTAGCGCGCACGGGTTGATCGAGCACTGGTGCGCCCAGCCGGTCACCAGACAGTGATGCGATTTCTTCATCATCTTTGACATCCGCCGAGGTCGGGGCTGCTGACTCGTTAGTAGCACGGTTTCCACAGGATAATGGGGGGCGTTCGAGCGCACAGAGTCCCGTCTCGTCGACGGTACATCCATCGAAACTGCATGATCCACTCATAGTTTGCTCGCGCCCTGCGACATCATTCTAGCGAACCCGGCTTCCAGCAGAGCCCGCTCGCCCCACTCCGAAACCCGACGCTTCACTGCTGCGCCCAATCCGTCCACTTCACCAGTGGCCAACGCGTGAAGGAGCGGGAAAACCGTCGGGTGGGAAGTGATATTGCCTTGGATAAACGCGGCGGCGAGAGCCGTACGGTCGTCACCGACGGCCGCAAGCATTTCTGCCAGATCAAGTTCTGGATCCTGGTCCAGCGTCCGGAGGACGATCTCGCGATGCACCTCGCAGGGAAGGCGGCGCAGCATCCTGGCCCCCTCGACGCCGGCGGCGACTATACGTGTCGGTTCGTTGATCGCGGAGAGCTGTCTATTGAGCAGTCGGCTGCGTCCCAGTTGCGCCCACCATAGAAAATCAAGTTCCTCGCGATCCAAGGCAGCATTACGACGTAGCGCCTCAATCGTATTGGCCATCGCTTCCTTGAAATTGCTGGTCGCCACATTGTTTTCGTCGATGGTAATACTTACGGTAGAGGGGTCTTGGACATCCATCCGCTCCCTCGCCGTTTCGGCCGTCGTCGCGACCCAGTCGGCAGCCGCATTAAGAACTTCGCGACGGAGATTTTCGCGTCGTTCGGTCTCCAGTACCGGTTGATATGCGAGGGCGGACCAAAGCGCAGTGGCATATACGTCGTTAATCGACCATCCACTGACGCCCGGGCTTACATCTAAGAGAGAAACCATCGCCATACCAGCGCAGACGCTAACGTCTAGCGGACGCTCCTCATAAAGGAACGAGGAAGATTTTTTCTGGATTGCCTTCTGGATTTCATCGCCTAGCGCGGACGGAGGGTTGCCGTCACCACCAAGAGCCTCGGCAATATCCGCTGCCTTGGAGATGATGGTTGAAACAGTTTTCTCCTTTCCCCAGCTGGTCGCGAGGCTAGTCGCCGCCGAGCGCCGGGAATTCACATCGTCGTCGTTTACAGTGACGCCGGAAATCCGCATGTGAACCGCAATATTATCCATTACCGTGCCCCGTCCTTCCGTTCGCCAATTAACTGATCCATCATCTTCTCGACATCACCCAGCTTCCCATTTCGGACAAGCATGTCCAACAACCTGCGTTCCAGCCCTTGGGACATTCGCTCATCGGAAGTATCTGGAAGCGCGTCCAACTCAACAAGGATACGTAAACGTTCCCCTTCTAGCAGGTCGCGGAAGAACCGAAGCCTGGCAGTTTCATAGCCTTCATTGTTCGGTGGCATGGTACGCGGCTCCCCTTCCAAGGATTCCATCGGGACCATTTCGATAGTCGGCACCACTGAGTATGTGCTTTCCTCGACAGCCGGTGCATCTGCTGGTTTAGCCTTAGTAGACGCTTCCGGACGATTCGCCTTGCGAAAAAACGGGCATGCCAACCGGAAGTTTGGTTCCTTCCCGCCCAAGCGCTCGTCATCGGCTTCGAAACATGTGCGCTGCGCATTCCAAGCCCGGGGATGCATCGTCACCGACAAACCGTCGATTTCTTCATCCCAGTCGAACTCTATGATGTTGTAGGTGAAGGTGTAGACGTCATTGGACCTGTAGGGGACAGTAGCGCCGGCTGCGAGCATCATCACATCAGAGCCCGACTCGACGTTGTCGACCGACACCTTTGGGTTGTGCTCATGACCCGAGATGAAAACCCGAGCCCGGCTACGAATGTAATCCCGCACCTGATCCTGATCTTTGTACCAATGCAATGGGTGATGAACGAGGACAATATTTTCCACCCCATTTGTGCGGGGGATCGTGAACTGACGCGCACCTATCATCAATTCCGGGTGCTCATCTCGTTCTCCCCCATGGCAAAGGAGAGAGGAGTTGAACCTGATAAAACGGATTGCCCGACCGGGCGCGAGGCTCACTTCCATTTCCGACGCAAAGGCGCCTTCGTTGTTAAGGGGACAGTTGTAACCGAAGCTAAAGCGGCCATAGTCCTCAAAGCGATCAAAGAGGGCTGCCCGATCTGTCGGGTTGCTCAGAATATCCTCGTACTCCTTAGAGCCGCCTGCACGAATATGGTCGAGAATTTGCTTCCCTGCGAACGATAGTTTTGAACGATCAAGATCGTGATTACCTGGCACCATCTGAACACGATGGATCTCCACACCGATACTCGCTGCGAGTTCGTCTAGCCATGTGCCGGCTTCCTCATACTCCGCCCATTTGCCCGACTGAGTGATGTCGCCTGTCACAAGTATGCCGTGAGCGATCCCACCAGCTAAACTCGAGACGACTTCCCTTGCGTCGGCGATCAGTTGCTGTTTTACATCAGCATGTATGTGAACTCGATCATCCTTTTCCTGACCAAAATGGATATCGGACACATGAATGAAGACTGCCGGCATCCCTTTCCTCCCTAATCTCTGCGGCTTCCCAACACATTGCGGCATTATGATATCAGCAGATGATTTTCTACCATCTTCAGTTGCTTCCTGGGATGGAAACTAGGGCTGGGCAAGAGGCTCAGTGGCCAGAGCAAATGGTCACAAGGCCAACCAGCCGGTTCTTGACCACTCAACTGATCAATCAACGCGCATGCGGGGGCTCTTCCGACATCAAGAGGGTAGCCCTTTTAAAATTAGATTTCTCCCGCTCAAGACGAACCATTCGAGCTTCCAGTTCCTGGACTTTTTGCTGCTCAGGCGTCAGCGCTTTGCTCTACAGAATCACGCCAGCGCGCTCCTACTGGAGCTGATTAACTCAGTGGCGCAATGCAGATTCGACTTTCCGAGCGGGCGACAAATTTCGACCAGTACCTCTCTCTGGTAAACTCAATCGTTTGCTTTCACTTGGAGTATTACTGAGTCAGGCAGCCCGAATCACACCTAGGGGGACGATCCCCCCTCAACTGATTACTCCAGTTTCGGCCATACGACCCAGTGGCTCGAGGTCACGACCTTTTGCCATAGCGACCTGTATAAACCTCCTCTGATTCCTCGAAGGGCAAGGCGCCGCGAGGCGTGCCTCCTGCTCGAATCGTCTTATCAATTCCAATCGAACATTTTTAGCTTTCCGCCGACCTTTCATAAAAGGCCTCCCAAGAAACATCCAGCCACTTCTTTGAAAGTACACAGTCACTAACGTGGTACCAGCGTCTTGCAGCATCCAGCATGGCGAGACCGAGACACCCCATGTCCGCATCATAAACCGGTATTTCTAGCCAGATCAGCGGTCCATAGTGAAAGCGAAAAGGACTTGACCTTTTCCCAGATCCGAAATGGGAAGTGTCCACACTCCATGGAATGTGGACACTTTGAATTCAATCAATTACCCCGTGTCAAGCGTTATCTCAGCCAGATAGAGTTAGAGTGCCGCGATACGAGCAGTGATTTCGGGACTTTTAGATTGAGCATTACAACTATTCACGATATTCAAAACTGCCTGAATATATAAATTCTTTCCCCTTTATAAGGCTTTTTTGCGGTGTACCGGAATATTGGAGCTCGTAAATAAGCACTACTGTATCTGTTGGGGGGATCTTTGTTGGGTTTCTATTTATACTGTCGGAAATTTCTGAGTCATATGAAAAACCCTCAATAGCATCTGGTAATGAGTTGGTTATTTCAACTTTGTCAGCTTCCATAAGATCGTCATCGATAAAATCTAAGGCGAATGCTTTTGTGAAATCGGAACCGAGAAAGTATCCGTCTTCTGAGTATGATGGGGTTGTCACTTGCTGGAGTGTAGGAATGTCCCAACTAGTATGGGCTACCCAAATAGAGACTGTTTTAGTTGAAGTCATTTTTGGTACCTTCAATTTCTTATTCCGGCGTGGCACCACGTACGTTGATCAGGTGATCAAGCGGATCGTAGTGATAACGCAGGTTGCCATTAGCGTCGTAGGTATAGGCGTTGTTGTGCTAGCCGTGTTGTTGCTGGCTGACGCTGTGGGCCTGCAGGCGGCCTTGTTCGTCGTACTGGTACTGGCGCTGCTGTTCGCGGCCAGCGTTGAACTGGTGGCTGGTCAGGCGCGAGCCGTTGAGATCGATGCTGCTGAGCTGGCCACCGGGCAGGCGGCAATGGCTGAGCTGGCCGAGCTTGTCGTACTCGTAGCGCAGCTTGTGGCTAAGAACGGGCGCGCCAGTTGCCAAGCCTGACGCTCAATGCAACCCCGCAGTTTTACACGCTTCGACAAAAGTCGCGCCTTTCTTGTCCATGGCGGTTTTAACTATTTGATTGGCTTTTACCAAGGCAGTGCTTGGTTTTGCCCACTGCTCCGGCGGCAGTGGTTGTGACCAGGTTTGCACTTGTTCCGGCAGGGTAGGACGCCCCTTGCGGTGACTCCATTCAGCCAGCAGATAAGGCATCTTCCAGAAACTCAGCACGCGCCAGATGTACCAGCGCCGTAGCGGCCATGGGGATCGCTTGGAGTAGCCATAGTGCTCTCGCTGTTCCGGAGTCAAGTCTTCTCCGCCATCGTCCAGAGAACCCATGGCGCGAGCGTCTTCGCGTTCTATTTCAAAGGTGTGCAGTCCTTCGTAGGGTTTCAACCTATCCCCGGTCGGAATCAACCCCAATGCCTTGAGCATCGGGTTCGGCGTATCCACTAACTGTCCGTCTTCCATGTAGTTGCGGATCGACGTCCACATCCCCAGTGCGTGTGCATCGCTGGATTGCGGCAGCAGCACAAACTGCACCTTGTCCTGCTCTTCATCTTCCAGGCCCATGCCAAAGGTGTACTGGCGTGTGGCGCCATAGCTGGTGACGCCTTGAGTATTGGAAACCCAGGCGACGACATTTTCCCAGGGGACAATCAAGACTCGATGGGTTTTGCTATCGACGTAACAGACTTCGCGGCGTTGACGGTTGAAACGGACGGGGTAGGTTTTTGCAGCGGCGTAGACGCTGGATAGCATCCCGTAAACGTAGGCGCCAACAGGAAGAATGCCCAAGAGTGCATAACCAGAGAATGTCTGGACAGCCATCTTTAGATCTTTCAATGGAGTAGGGAAGTTCTCAGGGTAGACGAGTACTCCATACATGATGATAAGAATTGGTGCGATAAAAGCAAAAAATAAAAGTAACCATATTCCTGAGGCCAGTATCTTTCCTTGCTCGACCATCCCCCAATTATTTCCACCGAGTTCAAGAAAAGTATCGTTCATCTCCGAAAAGTTACGGCGTGATACTTGTGCCTGACCTGTGTAAACCGGCAGAGGCGAGAGGAACAGGGTCTCGTTCAACCCCTTGGTGCGGATCTCCCCAGCAGATGGGCGCTGGCTGCGGATGTCTGGTGCAGGTTCAGCAGCCGCAGTCTTGTTATAGCGTTTGAACAGGTTTCTAAACATCGACAGTCGCCAAATCTTCTTTTTTGAAAAGTCTGAACGATGACTTGCCTGTACCGACGGGCAAGGAGTCAACAGGCTCGAGTTTATAGGTGCCTTGCGTTTTAATGCGTACACCATAGGAATCGATGATGTGCAGATCACGCAGGAAAAAACAGGTTTGGTGGATTACATCGCGTTCAGCTTCCAATTGATAAGCAATATTGAAAGCCAACGCGAAACCTGGGGTTAGCAAAGAGTCACTGATCGGCAAGTGGAGCGTCAGTGCTTCCTTGCCTTTGCTGACGACAATGAAACGCGTCGCCCAAGTGGCAGTGCATTCCTTCCAGCGCAGAGGGGGCAAGCCAGGGCTGTAAGCTTGAGAAATGGGCTTATCCCGGTCTTTTTGATATGCCTGTAGCTGCAATTTACGGCTGTCCATTTCCTGTGTACTGATACCGGGCAGTATCAGTTTCAGATAGGTTTTTTTCTTGTCATCGTGGATCAGTTCACAAGTCGGTTTCTGCACGACTTTCGCCAGTTCATTCCACTCATCCTGTACGCTGCGATTCTTGGTCTTGTTCCCCCAGACGCTGCTCTCCATCCATTTTTGTAAATCGTCCAGATTGAAATAGTTGTAAAGACCTTCCCCCACCAGCTGCAAGGCGGTGGCAATCAAGCCTATCAGGTTGGCGCGTGCCCCGATGGCCAAAAGTCGTGGGCTGGCCTCGGCCCATGCCAGGGCCCGCAGTTCAGTAGGTGTCTTCATGATGTTCTTGACGATCGAACCGGTATGCTTCGCCGCCCAGGTATTGGTGCCGACCAGTGTTGCGTCGCCACTGATTTGCAGAGTAGTTGCACCTAGTCCCTTGTAATCGCCCTCGGCTAAAGCTTTACCCCATTGCAGAGAGTGTTTGCCCAAGTCGATTGTTGCGGCTATACCGCCAGATACGAATGCCCCAAATCCTGCAATGCCGCTCCAGCGTCCCAGACGGCTCATAGTGTTCAATTTGCCAGCAGCACTTTCCATTTGCTCGATATGAGCTTGGAATATTGTGACCGATAATCCTTGTATCGCTGCAAACCCGGCAGCCGACATACCGATGAGAGATTCCCCAGCAGCGCCCCAATCTGACAAAGAGCGATCAGGCTTCTTGGCGAGATTATTCATCGCCTCAATAAACTTCTGCCCCTGAATCACAAACAACGCAAATGCGATCCCGTCCCCCTTCGATTTCAGGGCCCCCGCCAGCGGCTTGTTAAACGTCCCCGTAGCCCGGAAATCACGCACGGTTTTGCCCATCTCCGCACGCAGCTGTGGGTCCAGACCATCGATCACCGTGCCAATTTTCGCCGGGCTGTCTCCTCCGACAGTCAAGGCATCGCTGAGCTTGTCTTCTAGCGGTACCAATGCGTTTTTCAGCTGGGTAATACGTTGGTTATGGAGCGCTTCGCTCCCCGGTGCTGAAGAGCCTGTAGCTTGCCGCATCAATTCCCGATTGCGCAGCTTGTAGGTTTCCTTCAACTGGCTGCGCAAGTTTAGCGACTGGTCTCGGGTCTGGTTGAATGCCGCAATTTCTGAGGCTGAAGCCGCACGCAAGGTCAGCCCCTGGCGGGAGAATTCGCGAAGCAGTTGCAGGCGCGCGGGAGCTCCGATATTGCGGATGTAACTGTTGGGGTCAATGTTTTGCGCGCGGGTGAAGGCTTGGTGTGCCCTGTCCAACTGGTCGGCCACCTTCAACTGACGTGCTGGGTTGTAGGCCTCGTCCAGCATGCTTTGCAAGCCCATGAACTGAGTGTTCAGCTTGGCGTAGTTCGGCAAGCGTTCGGTCATCAGGCTGTGGAACTGGTTGGTCAGCACGTTGACGTTGGCAAGGTTTTCTTTGGCTGAGATCACATTGATCGTGAAGCTGCTCAGGTCGGCCAGTTTCTTCGCGACGTCGATTTGTGCCGCCAGGGTCAAAGTATCAAGCCCAGGCACCACAGTCAGCAGGTTGGCTTCCATGTACGCAGCCAGTTTTTCAACTGCTTTTTGATCCGCACACATGGCCGCCACGCAGACAAATTCGGTTTCCAGGCGATGTTTGATTTGCGCATCGAGCTTGAAGTCGTAATACCAGGCGGCACGGTGAAAGAGGCCACCGGTAAACATATTGATGCGGTCTTCGCGGATGTTTTGCAGGCGACTGTGCCAATGACTCAGCAGCATTTGCTGCTTGACGAGGAACGCCTCCATCACCGGCCGGTTGACCAAGTCGTCGACACCGCGCTGACCAAGATCCTTGCCATGCAATGCGTACCAGCTTTGCAGGCTCAGTTTATTCAAAGTGCCTTGGTGTTTACGGTAGAGCGGATCGCCCAACGAATCCGTCATGTCCATATAGGCTCGGGCATAGGGATCCGTCTCGGCCATTTTCCGCCAATGTGCCTCGTCGCCATAGATCCCCGGGTCAAAAACATCCCGCCGAACCTTCAGATACTCATAAATTTTCGCCTGCTGCTCTTCGTTGGTGTCGTCTTTCAACGCCTGTACATCCGGGTCCGTTTTACTCAGGGCGTCGAGCCGTGGTCCGTTGACGTCATACAGAGACTGGACATAGGAACCAGTCAGGTACTGGGCCTGGCACTTATCATCCGCACTCCATTGCTCGATCCAGTCAGCCACTTTCAGCTGGGCACTGGCCAGATCGCGCATGACGCCAATATCGTCGCGCAGCACTAGAAACAGGTAATCATCCTTGTACGGACCCTGCACTTTGCTGGTCAGAGTTTCAATCGCGGTATCTTGAAATAGCGGCTTATCTTCCCAGTGATATGCCTTTTCCTCTTCGGGATTGGCTCCCTCGGGCAAGGCTTTGGACGGCGGCAGATTGGTGACGCCCTCTGAGTCCGGTTTTGAAGCGTTTTCCGCTACTTCGGCCAGCCAATTTTCCGCCTGCTGTTTGCTCAACAAATTCTCGCCGCCCTTTTCCGGGCAGACACTCGCCAGTTCGACCAGTTGCATCAAGCGTTTGCGCTCATCCTTGGACATGAGCACTTGCGAGCACTTGAAGGCCGTCCACTGAATTTCCGAGTAACTGGCGTACAAGGTGTGCTTGCGGGTGAACACCAGATGTGGCTCGCCGACCGAGCTGGTTCGCGTGTCGCCCGACACCTCCTGGCTGTTCCACAGCAGTTTGGTGATCTGGCCTTTTTCGACGCGGTATTCGTGCAGGTAACCGGTGGTGCCGTTGACGATGTACAGGTAGCCATCGCGCAGCAATCGGATACCCAATGGCTGGCTCTTTGTTTTGAACGGCATGGGCAGTTCTGAAGCCGGATCGAGGTGCTGGACCAGTCCATAACGCAGCGGCAGCAACTGCACTTTCTTGTTCATCAGTTGACACGTCCCCATGGGGACGCGGGTACCCTTGGCGCTTTTAGCCATGGCTGCGGTGTTTGCGCTGGTTTTTGGCGGTTGTTGAGCAGTCACAGTAGGCTTCCTTGTCGATCAGCGGCACGGCTTTCTGCCAGTTCGGCGGCGCGTTCCACACGCTTCAATGGAGTGTCCGGCGTCGATAACGTCAGCAGTTGAAGGATGTCGGGGTGCTCCGTCACAGGTTGCCCGGCCAGATAGCCGAAAACATTCGCGTAGAGAGTGATTTCCTGTTCAGAGGCAAAGCCTTGCTGATAGGCATCATCCGCGACCTTCTGTGCATACCGACGACGTTCGGGCTCCGCAAAAGTCGCCATGAAGTCCGGGAAGTATGTTTGCAAGTGCTCGCTCAAACTGGAGACGAAGTTGCGAAACTCGACTTCCCCCAGGGCTGTGAGTTCCTGGTCGCTCAGTCGATAGGTCTCTGGTTCAGCAATGGCCGGATCGGGACGCTTGTGTTGCCACCAAGTGGTTTCCACCCCATCAGGTAGGCAAACGTGCGCAAACGGGCCAAACCAGCGGGCACTACTGGCTTGTTCCGCAAGGCCGAACAGTTGATGCATTACCGCCGGGTCGGCAATTCGTGGCATGACCTCCACGTCACTTGGGTGTTTCACGGTGAGCAGATGGCGCCAGTGGTTCCATAGCGTCTGAACATTGGCATTACTGAATAACAGATAGCCCCATTCTTGGGCCGCATTTTCCCGGAAGTACGACAGAAGTGGATCGTTTGCGCCTTTCAGAGCGATCAAATAGGGTGAGATGTCCGAAAGATCCTGCCAGCGCGTGGTCTGGTAAAGGTTGTAGGCCGGGTTATCCCATTTGTGCAGGTGTTTGGCCAGATTGGGAACGCTGACACCGTCCAGCAGCAGATAGGCGGGTAGGTTCCACGGTAGATCAATCGGAAGCGGAGGGAATTCGATCATGTTATTTCTCGCCCTTCTGTGCGGCCAGTTTGGCGGCTTCGCAAATCGCACAAATCGGTTTCTTCTGCATTAGCGCCTGCCGCTGCGCTGATATCAGCAATTGCCCGGCCTTATCCGTATCTGCCTGCTGCAACGGCCCAGGCAGCAGCGGTGCTGCTCCGCTGCCGCTGCCCGGGGCGCCACCGGAGTTGACCTTGACCTGCGGGCCGCTGATGGTCACGCCGCCGGCGTCGAGCTTGATAAAGCTGCCGCCGCCCTTGAGGGTCAGCTCGCTGCCGGCTTCCATCACGACCTTCACCCCGGCATTGAGGTGGATTTCCTGGCCGGCTTCGATGAACTGCCCGGTGCCGATCTTGATGTGCTGGTTGGCGCCGACGGTGAGGTGGTCGCTGGCGCGGGCTTCGACCTTGCGGTCGGCGTGGACAGTGTGGTGTTCCTCGGCCTTGAACTCGCTGTAGCTGTTGGCCTCGACCGTGTCGTGGCGTTCGTTGCCGACGCGGATCTTCTGGTCGTGCTCGACGTTCTCGTCCCAGTCGCGCTGGGCGTGGAGGAAGATCTGTTCCTGGCCCTTCTTGTCCTCGATGCGCAGCTCGTTGTAGCCGCCACCGCCGGGGGAGCTGAGGGTCTTGAAGGTGCTGCGGGTCTTGTTCGCCGGCAGCTCGTAGGGGACGACGTTTTCCTTGTGGTACAGGCAGCCGCTGATCAGCGGCTGGTCGGGGTCGCCCTCGAGGAAGGTCACCAGCACTTCCATGCCGATCCGCGGGATGGCGATGCCACCGTACTGGGCGCCGGCCCAGGCCGAGGACACGCGCAGCCAGCAGCTGGTCTTGTCGTCCGACTGGCCTTCGCGGTCCCAGTGGAACTGCACCTTGACCCGGCCGTACTGGTCGCAGTGGATCTCTTCGCCCTTGGGCCCGGTGACCACCGCGCTCTGGCTGCCGAGGATGCGCGGTTTCGGGTGCAGCAGCGGCGGCCGGTTGGGCACGTCCCAGGGCGTGGCCTGGAAGCGGTTGCGATAGCCCTGATGGAAGTCGTCCTTCAAGGCTGTGGTGTCGCTGGTCACCGACTCTTCCAGCACCTGCGGCTGCTTGCCTTCGTGGACGATTTCGGTGAGCAGCCAGAGGTCGTTCCATTGCGCTTTCGGGTGCTCGCTCAGGGCCAGGAAATGCCCGCTGACCAGCAGCGGTTGGTCGCTTTTGCCCTCGGCCAGCCGGTAGTCGCTGCGGTGGCGTTCCAGGGCGCGCTTGGCCAGGTGCTTGCCGCGTTCGCGGTCGACAAAGCGGCCGGGGTAGTCGTAATCCTCGAGGTCCGGCTTGAACTCGCTCTTGGCGTCGCTCTCCAGGGTCAGGCGCGGTTTCTCGAAGTCGTAGTCGCGGCGCGTGGTGCGGCTGGTGCGGGCCTCCAGGCGCAGGTCGAAGCGCTTGATCACCGGGTCGTTGGCGACCATGCCGGAATCTTGCTGGTAGGCCACGGGCGCCAGTTTCGGGAACACCGTCTGGTCATCGCCGAAGACGATCTTGTGGCTGTCGGCGCTGTGCTGGAAGTGGTAGTGGATACCTTCTTCCTCGCACAGGCGCTGGATGAAATGCAGGTCCGATTCGTCGTACTGCACGCAGTAGTTGCGCTCGGGATAGATCGAACCCAGCTGGAACTGGTAGGCATTGCTTTGGATGCCATGTTCTTCGAGGACCTGGCCGATGATTTTCGGCACCGTGAGGTTCTGGAAGATGCGTTGGTTGATGCGGTGCGCGAGGTAGGCCAGGTGCGGGCGCACGGTCACCGAGTAGCGGGTCAGGCGCTTGCCGGAATCGCCCTGGGCGACGCGGTAGATCTGCCCATGGATGCCGGTGCCATTCTGCGCCAACTGCAGGAAGGCCGGTTTGTGCAGCAGGCTTTCCAGGTCCAGGGTGGCCTGGGCGCTGACCAGCTCGACCTCGAAGGCAAAGGGCTGGCTGATGGCTTCCCGTCCGGTGAAGGACAGGACCTGGAGGTCGTTGGAAAGCCCCTCGATGGTCAGGCTGAAGTGAGTCTGATTGGCCGGCGCGAACATCCCTTGTTCCTCGTGCAGTACTGCCGCGTGGGTCGAGCCCGGGGCCGGGCGCCGACGAACGCAAGAAATCCCTTATGGCGTAAACAACATCGACCAGCAGAGCTGGCCGATGT
>NZ_QHHP01000015.1:0-2242 GCF_003184125.1 Pseudomonas sp. RW409
GTATGGCTATAGCCTTGATCGAGCACGAGGCCTGCGGCCTCGCGTTTGAACTCAGCGGAAAAGGAACGACGTTGCTTGGTCATCAGACACCTCTATCTGGCGAGCATTCTCGCCTAAATGGGTGTCCGGTTTCATTAGACCACTACAATTCCACGCGAGGTGCATCAAAAGTACAGTGAGACGTACGGCGGGAGAAACACCAAGACAAAGCAGATTAAGGATGCAGCCGACCTACGGGCAGCAGTCGATAACAACCTCGACGCGCTTAAACCGTTTCTCCAAGACATGGGGTTTACCGAAGCGCAAATTGAAAATGCGCGCACCAATCTGCATAACCTTCATCAGGGACAAGGCTGGTATTGATATGAACGCCGCAATGATCGATGACCTGATTAAAAATATTGGGAGGACCTATTCCGAGTTGATCTCATCTGGAATGTATCTCCCTGGCGGGCCGCCAAAAGGTATGTTCGAGGGCGATGAGACCTCGTTCATGTCACCTGCAGCCGGAATAGATTTGGGGTTTTCAAGCACTCAGCACTTTGACTCTCTCTCTATCTACTTGCATAAGACCTCCGATGACGACTCAGTTTACGAGAATGGATTGCCGTACAAGCTCCAACGCCGAATGAACCAAGCTTGGGTAAGGTCCCATTACGGAGAGCCTTTGGAGTCAAAAGCTCCCTTCAAGATGCCAGTTCTTGGAATGACTGGCGGCTGGGATACCTACCACCTTCCCGGCACGGCAAAAAATATTAGAACGGTATTTCAATACAACATGAACATGGAAGTTGAAGGACTTGTGTTCAGGTCAAACAACAAGCCCAATGTTTAATTTTGTATAGGCAAGGCTGTTATTGATATGAATACAGCAATGATCGATAACTTGGTCAAAAGCCTCGGCCGCACTTATCCCGAAATGAATGCCTCAGGAATGTATCTCCCAGGAGGACCACCAAAAGGCATCTTTGATGACAGCGACAGGGTGACGGTGTCGCCGGAGCCAGGGGTCGAATTGGGCTTTTGGGCCAGCACTCACCGTTTTGAAAACCTATTCATTACCTTTCTTGAGGGTTTTGAAGGAGAGCCCATATACCGGGGGAGTCTTCCCTACCAGCTCAAAACGAAGATGAATCAGGCATGGGTTAAATCTCAATATGGTGAGCCGCTGGAGTCAGGAGCGCCTTATAGAGTGCCTATCTCCGGCATGACAGGCGGCTGGGATACCTATCGTTTACCAGGCATGTCCAAGAGCATCCATGTGTTGTTCAAGTACACCGTTGAAATGGAAGTGGAAGGCATCGTCTTCAGGCTGAACGAAAGATCACATGCTTAGTTTTGCAGGAGGCACAGTGAGCAATGAAATGAACGCGGTTATGATCGATGACTTGGTTAAATACCTTGGTCGCACCTATCCCGAAATGATCGCCTCCGGGGTGCAACTTCCCGGTGGGCCACCTAAAGGTATCTTCGACGACAGCGACACCGTGGCAATGTCTCCCTGGCCTGGAATCGAATTGAATTTTTGGGCTAGCAGTCAACGCTTTGAAATGCTGTTCATCAGCTTGCTGGAGAGTTTCAAAGGAGCCTCAATCTACAAGGGAAGCCTACCCTATCAACTTAAAAATCGAATGGATCAGGGATGGATACGGTCCCGCTATGGAGAACCTCTGGAGTCAAGAGCACCTTTCAAAATGCCCATACGCGGTATGACGGGAGGGTGGGATATTTATCGTTTTCCGAACATCCACAAAGGGAATATGGCGGTTTTTAAATACAACGCCGAAATGGAGGTTGAAGATGTAGTGTTCGAGCTGAACGAAAGATCAAGCGCTTAGCTCTGCAGGGACAATGCTGGTTGATGTGAACGCCGCAATGATCGATGACCTGGTTAAAAGCCTTGGCCTTACCTATTCCGAAATGATTACCTCCGGGATGTATCTTCCCGGCGAGTCTCCAAAAGGTATGTTCGAGGATGTCGATACTGTTGCCATGTGGCCTGAGGCAGGCATTGAGCTTGAGTTCTGGGCCAGCACTCAGCGCTTTGAGGCTTTGTATATCTCCCTGCAAAAGAGCTTCCCCGAGGAGTCAATCGTATGCGATCCATAAACCCCACCTACCGTATGGCCGTGGTATGAAGTCAGGTATCCGAGTCGGATACATGCTCCACTTGAGTTCTTACCCCAAACAACCGGTCGGCTATCTGCCGACCTCGCTCCAGCCCTTCAGCCGTCAACCAAAT
>NZ_QHHP01000016.1:0-451 GCF_003184125.1 Pseudomonas sp. RW409
TGACGGCCTGAGCCGGTACCAGGTTGCCGTTGGCGTCGGTGACCGTGACTTGCACCACGTTCTGCGCCCTGCCGTTGGCCGGCTGCTTGTCGGTGGTCATCACCAACGCACCGCTGGCAATTTCAGCCGTACCGACATCCGCCACAAAGGTGGTGTCCACAGTGCGCTCGCTGCCATTGATGCTGGCTTTCAAGGTGCTGCTGCCTGCCTGGGTGCTGGTCAGCGTCATGCTGGCCACGCCCGAAGCGTTGGTGGTCGCGGTGGTGGCGGTCAGTTTGGCCCCGCCGGATTCCACGCTGAAGGTGACGGCCTGAGCCGGTACCAGGTTGCCGTTGGCGTCGGTGACCGTGACTTGCACCACGTTCTGCGCCCTGCCGTTGGCCGGCTGCTTGTCGGTGGTCATCACCAACGCACCGCTGGCAATTTCAGCCGTACCGACATCCGCCACAAA
>NZ_QHHP01000017.1:0-957 GCF_003184125.1 Pseudomonas sp. RW409
CAGCAATACCACTGACCTTGACCCCACCATTAGGTGTCGTGGTGGCTGTAAGCCCGGTCGCTGGGTTCGGCGCTGTGGTGTCAATCTCCGGGTTAGCAACATACTCGACAGTGGCTGGCACACTGACGTTACCCGCCGCATCGATCGCAACAGCCTGGATCGTGCCACCGCTTTGCGGAGTGTTGCTGATCAGTTCAAAACTACCGTCAGGACCTGCCTGCACATCCAGCTTCGTGCCATCGATCAGGGTCACGGTGACTTTGCTGTTCGGCTCTGCCTTGCCACTGACCTTGACCGTACCGTCCTTTTGCGTGACCGCTTGCAAGTCAGATGGAGGGGTCGGCGCTGTGGTGTCAACCTCCGGGTTAGCCGTATAAGGCACCTTGGTTGAGGCACTGACGTTGCCTGCACCGTCGGTTACTTCGACCGAAATCATGCCGTTACTTTGCGGAGTCTCGATAATCAACTCGAAAATACCAGTAGGCCCGACCTGCACTTTCTGAGGTGGGCCATCAACTGGAGTTACAGTCACCGTACTGTTCGGCTCAGCAATACCACTGACCTTGACCCCACCATTAGGTGTCGTGGTGGCTGTAAGCCCGGTCGCTGGGTTCGGCGCTGTGGTGTCAATCTCCGGGTTAGCAACATACTCGACAGTGGCTGGCACACTGACGTTGCCCGCCGCATCAATCGCCACAGCCTGGATCGTACCGCTGCCTTGTGGCGTTTTGCTGATCAGTTCGAAGCCACCGTCAGGACCAGCCTGCACCTCCTGCTTCGTGCCATCAATCAGGGTCACAGTGACTTTGCTGTTCGGCTCAGCAATACCACTGACCTTGACCCCACCATTAGGTGTCGTGGTGGCTGTAAGCCCGGTCGCTGGGTTCGGCGCTGTGGTGTCAATCTCCGGGTTAGCAACATACTCGACAGTGGCTGGCACACTGACGTTACCCGCCG
>NZ_QHHP01000018.1:0-2372 GCF_003184125.1 Pseudomonas sp. RW409
GTATGCGATCCATAAACCCCACCTACCGTATGGCCGTGGTATGAAGTCAGGTATCCGAGTCGGATACATGCTCCACTTGAGTTCTTACCCCAAACAACCGGTCGGCTATCTGCCGACCTCGCTCCAGCCCTTCAGCCGTCAACCAAATCGATTTGTTCTTGTTCACCGGATTGCTGATGAAACCATGTTCATGCAATCGGCTCATCGTCTCGAAGTCGAACCCTTTCCAAGCATTGCCGTTATCAAAACTGAAGGTTGCCAACAGGGCAAGCACGGCTTCTTCAATCAGTTTATCGTCGTATTCCATGATCGTTGCTCCACTCGTATTCTTTAAACTCACCGTAAACCCCACCAGCCATCAAGATGGATAGCGCGTTTAACTATGCGATACCGGCGAGCAGTTCCAGGGCAGTAAAGCTTCGTAATCCTCAACCGAAGAAGCCGTCGTCAGGCGCTCAAGTGCGTGGCGCAGCCACGCATAGGGCTCTTGGCCGTTGGCTTTAGCTGTCTCGACCAAACTGTAAAGTTGAGCGCTGGCCGTCGCGCCTTTGGGCGTGTCGCTGAACAGCCAGTTCTTGCGCCCGATCACGAAGGGCCGGATCGCACGCTCGGCGGTGTTGTTGTCGATTGGCAAGTAACCGGCTTCGGTGTAGCGCACCAACTTGATCCAGTTGCTGGCCAGGTAGCTGATGGCTTTGCCCAGTGCATTTTGAGCCGTCACTTGTGGCTGGGTTTTCTCCAGCCAGGAGTGCAACTGGGCCAACACCGGCAGGCTGTTTTGCTGTCGGCTTTCATGGCGATGTTCATCGCCGACTTCTTTTAAATCTCGTTCGATACCGTACAGCTTGTTGATCAGATTCAGGGCGATATCCGCACGCCCGGTTTTGCCCTTAGGCTGCACCTTTTGCGCCTCGACAAACTTGCGTCGCGCATGTGCCCAACAGCCTAAACGCTCGACACCGGATTGCGCACCCAAGGCGTTATAACCGGCGTAATCGTCGGTCATCAGGTAGCCGCGATAACCTTCGAGCAGGCGCGACGGAACCTCCTGCGCCCGACTGGTCGAGTAGTCAAAAAGGATCACCGGCTGATTCGGTGGCCCGCCGGTTTGCACCCACATCCAGGATTGGCTGGTGGGTTCCCGACCGGGCTCTTTCATCACCTGGACCCGCGTTTCGTCACAGTGGATGACGCGACTTTCCAGCAGTCGATCCCGCATCAAGTTGAGCAAGGGTTGCAGATGTTCGCCGCACTGGATCACCCAGCGCGCCAAGGTTTGGCGTGGAATATCGATGCCGTGGCGGCCCAGCACTTTTTCGAAGCGGTGTAGTGGCAGGCCATCGACGTATTTGGTCGTCAGCAACATCGCCAACACACTGGGGCTGGCCATACTCTTTTCGATCAGTTGCGCCGGCTTGTCAGCGGTAACCGGCGCGGTTTCACAGCCACGGCAGGCGTAGACCTTGCGCACATGTTTGATCACGCGAATTTGCATCGGCACGATTTCGAGCTGCTCGCTGATTTCCTCGCCAATGGCGTGCTTTCGGCAACCGCAGGCACAGGTCAGCTCGTGCTCGGGCAGTTCGTGAATGACCTCGATACGCGGAAGATCGGCGGGCAGAGGCTTGCGTTTGCCCCGTCGCTTGGTCGGCGCGACGACCCCTTCTTCAACCGCTTCGTCGACCGTCTCGGCGACGCTTTCAGCTTCGTTGAACAAGGCCATTTGCGGGGTCGAAGAATCGGCTGTCTGCTCTGACTTGCGCCCGAAAAGGCGCTGACGCAACAGCGCGTTTTCTTCTTCGAGATGAACGATTTTGCCCTTATCCGACTCGCGCTCACTCAGCATTTGCTCAAGCAGTTGCTTGAGCAAAACGGGGTCGTCAGGAAGGTCTTTGGGCATTGAAATCATGCCCTGGATTATACCGAATCAGGCGACGAATCGAGGCGTCAAAACTTGATGCGGGCGGTTGCGCCACAAATCAAAACCGTCCAACAACCAGTTGAGTTCTTGAACCGTCAGCACGATGGCTTCATCCGAACAATCCGGCGATGTTTTGAAACGCTCGGATTCCAGCCGCTTCAGCCAAAGGCAAAAGCCGTTGCGCTCCCAATACAAAATCTTCACTCGGTTGCGAGGCTTGTTGAGGAACACGAAAAGCACCGGGTCAAACACCGCAACCTTGATGTCCAGTTCAACCAGAGCGGCGAGGCCGTCGATGGATTTTCGGAAGTCGACAGGCTTGGGATAGAGATAGACTTTTTCGACTTTTGCGTCGGGACGCATCATGAGGTGCTGGCTCCGGAAAGGAATCGGGAGCACAGCATCAGGGATCAGGTGGTGACTTTGAATGTGGGGTTTATGGAGCGGTTAC
>NZ_QHHP01000019.1:0-2973 GCF_003184125.1 Pseudomonas sp. RW409
GTAAGCGGCTGGGGAAGTCACCTTCCGAACTCCAGCATTAAGGGCGATGGTGTCCGCGTATTTTTAAGCGGACGCGATCGCCCTTAACGTCAGGATTTCCATGCGCCAACGAAGCTCTTACCCGAAACCCTTCAAGGCCCAGGTTGTTCAGGAATGCCTGCAACCGGGCGCAACCCTATCCAGCGTCGCCATCAGCCACGGCATCAACGCCAACGTGATCCGCAAGTGGCTACCACTTTACCGAGATCAGTCACCAGCGGCGTTGCCAGCTTTCGTTCCGTTGAGAGCTACGCCCAAACGGCAGGCGGAAGCATTGGCGATCATCGAGCTGTTGCTTGGCGAGCAATCGATCACAGTGAAATGGCCAACCTCCGATCCTGACGGCTGCGCCCGCTTTGTCCGTGGACTCACGCAATGATTCGCATCGACGCCATCTGGCTTGCCACCGAGCCCATGGACATGCGTGCCGGCACTGAAACTGCGCTGGCCAGGGTGATCGCGGTGTTCGGTGCGGCGAAGCCGCACTGCGCTTATCTGTTTGCCAACCGCCGCGCCACTCGTATGAAAGTGCTGGTGCATGACGGGTTTGGAGTCTGGCTGGCTGCTCGCCGATTGAACCAAGGAAAGTTTCACTGGCCCGGCATTCGACAAGGCTGCGAGATAGAACTGGATACCGAGCAACTTCAAGCGTTGGTGCTCGGCCTACCTTGGCAGCGTGTTGGGGCTGGCGGTGTAATCACACTGCTTTAAAAAGCTGTAATTAGCTCCTTGGCCTACTGCCGCAAACGACCTGCTTTGGTAAAATCCAGGGCATGACTTCCTCACCCAATCTCGATCAGATGAGCGCCGACCAACTGCGCGCCTTCGCGGCGCAGTTGCTGTCCCAGGTTGATTCGCTCGGACAGCAAGTCGACAGGATGGGCAAGAAGAATGACCGCGACCAAACCATCATCGAGCAACTCACCCACGAAATCGCCTGGTTCAAACGTAACAAGTTTGCTAAGCGCAGTGAGCAATTAAGCCCTGCTCAAGGCAGCCTGCTCGATGACCTGCTCGACACAGACATCGCGGCCATTGAAGCCGAGCTGAAGGCGTTGAATCCGCCGGCTGCGCCGGCCGAGCCACGCAAGCAGCCCAGGCGTGTTCCATTGCCTGCGCAGTTTCCGCGTACCGTGATTTATCACGAACCAGACAACACCCAATGCCCCTGCGGATGCCAGCTCCAGCGGATCGGCGAAGACGTCAGCGAAAAGCTCGATTACACGCCGGGCGTGTTCACCGTGGAGCAGCATGTGCGCGGGAAATGGGTCTGCCGCGAGTGTGAAACGCTGACTCAGGCACCGGTTCCGGCCCAGGTAATCGACAAGGGCATACCGACCGCAGGGCTGCTGGCTCACGTGATGGTGGCCAAATTCGCCGACCATTTGCCCCTGTATCGCCAAGAGAAAATCTTTGGCCGCGCCGGCCTGGCTATCGCCCGCTCGACACTGGCGCAATGGGTCGGCCAAACCGGCGTGCAACTCCAGCCCTTGGTCGACGCGCTGCGTGAAACGGTACTTGCCCAAGGCGTGATTCACGCAGACGAAACCCCAGTGCAGATGCTCGCGCCGGGCGAAAAGAAAACCCATCGTGCTTATGTCTGGGCCTACTGCACAACGCCGTTTTCGGCACTTAAAGCAGTGGTTTACGACTTCAGCCCGAGCCGTGCGGGTGAGCATGCACGCAACTTCCTTGGGCAATGGAACGGCAAGCTGGTTTGCGATGATTTCGCCGGCTACAAAGCAAGCTTTCAGCAAGGCATCACCGAAATCGGCTGCATGGCCCATGCCCGCCGCAAGTTCTTCGATCTGCATGCGACGAACAAAAGCCAACTGGCCGAACAGGCGCTGCACTCAATTGGCGGGTTGTATGAAATCGAACGGCAAGCGCGGGAAATGACCGACGAGGATCGCTGGCGAATACGTCAGGAAAAAGCGGCGCCCCTTATCGATGCACTGCATACCTGGATGCTGGCCCAGCGCGACCTTGTGCCCGAAGGCTCGGCTATCGCCAAAGCTCTGGATTACAGCCTCAAGCGCTGGGGCGCACTGGTTCGATATCTCGAGGACGGCGCTGTGCCCATCGATAATAACGCGGTCGAAAATCAGATAAGGCCATGGGCACTCGGACGCTCGAACTGGTTGTTCGCCGGATCGCTACGCAGCGGCAAACGGGCGGCAGCAATCATGAGCTTGATCCAGTCTGCGCGCATAAATGGGCATGATCCGTATGCGTACCTGAAGGACGTTCTTACTCGGCTGCCAACGCAGCGGGCGAGTGAGATCGCTCGACTGCTGCCACATCAGTGGGGCACTGTTAATTTATCGGAGATGGCAACGTTTTAGAGTGGCTGAAAGCGAAATGACAAAAGAGACGGCACGTTACATCTTGATCACAGGCGCTGCAGGTACCGGCACCACGACCTTAGCGGATGCTTTAGCAAAGGAACTGAGCACAACTCACCTGGAAGCAGATGATTTTTTGTGGCTGCCCAGTAACCCGCCATATCAGCATCTGGCAGACAAAACGCAACGAGGAGCGCGCTTGCTACAAGAAATGCGCTCTCATGGCCGTGCAGTGGTTGCCGGATCAGTAATGGGCTGGGGTCAACCGCTTGAGAGCGAATTTGATCTTGTGGTGTTCCTTTATCTTCCTGTTGAACTCAGATTAGAGAGACTAAAACGTCGAGAGGTAAAACGCTTCGGTCAAGCAAAGCCGGAGTTTCTGGCTTGGGCAGCTCAGTATGATGAGGGGGGCGTCCCTGGACGTAGCTTGGCCAGGCATCAGGAATGGCTGTCTGCGCTTACCTGTACTGTCTTAAAGCTTGAGGGGGACATATCCGTTACAGATCGGGTACGGCAAATACTGGATGCAGTCGACGGACTGAACCACACACCGTCAGTCATGTGAACGTGTGTTGGCTATACGCTTACA
>NZ_QHHP01000020.1:0-352 GCF_003184125.1 Pseudomonas sp. RW409
CGCAGGGCCAGGTCCTGGGTGAGCTTGTGGCTGACCCCGAGGTTCAGGCGGTTCAGGTTGGTCTGCGGGGTATAGCCTTCGAGGGTGTAGTTGTTGTCCGGCAGGCTGTTGAGGGCCATGGTCAGCTTCTGGGTATCGTCCTCGTATTCCTTTTCGTGGGCGATTTCGCCGAACACCTGGGTTTGCTGGGTGATCTGATACTTGCCTTGCAGGCCGATGCCCAAGCGCCGTGAGGTGCGTTTCTGGTCATCGAAGGTCAGGGCGGTGGAGTCGCTGCCGTCCTCGGAGTAACCGTCGACCTTGGCCCGCGCGTAGTCGGCGCTGATGAACGGCGACAGGTGCCACGGGCTGC
>NZ_QHHP01000003.1:0-16524 GCF_003184125.1 Pseudomonas sp. RW409
GCTGGTAGAAACTCTGGATACCTACATCCCAGAGCCAGAGCGTGCTATCGACAAGCCGTTCCTGATGCCTATCGAAGACGTGTTCTCGATCTCCGGTCGTGGCACCGTGGTAACTGGCCGTGTTGAGCGTGGTATCGTTCGCATCCAGGAAGAAGTTGAGATCGTTGGTCTGCGCGAAACTCAGAAAACCACCTGCACCGGCGTTGAAATGTTCCGCAAGCTGCTCGACGAAGGTCGTGCTGGCGAGAACTGCGGCGTTCTGCTGCGTGGCACCAAGCGTGACGACGTTGAGCGTGGCCAGGTTCTGGTTAAGCCAGGTACCGTTAAGCCGCACACCAAGTTCACTGCTGAAGTGTACGTTCTGAGCAAAGAAGAAGGCGGTCGTCATACTCCGTTCTTCAAAGGCTACCGTCCACAGTTCTACTTCCGTACTACTGACGTGACTGGTAACTGCGAGTTGCCAGAAGGCGTTGAAATGGTAATGCCAGGTGACAACATCCAGATGACTGTCACTCTGATCAAAACCATCGCGATGGAAGATGGTCTGCGTTTCGCTATCCGTGAAGGCGGTCGTACCGTCGGCGCTGGCGTCGTGGCCAAGGTCATCGAGTAAGTTCTTGATATATCTCCATCGGGCCGGCATAATGGTCGGCCTGATTTGTTTTTAGGTCAGTAGCTCAATTGGCAGAGCGACGGTCTCCAAAACCGTAGGTTGGGGGTTCGATTCCCTCCTGACCTGCCAGATTCACTCGGTGTGTCTGGCTTTCTTTTCACAGGATCTTCATAGATGACTCCTAAAGCTGAAGCTCAAGGCTCTCGCTTCGATCTGCTCAAGTGGCTTGTAGTAGTTGCTTTGGTGGTCGTTGGCGTTGTCGGTAATCAGTATTACTCTGCTTCGCCGATCCTGTACCGTGTGCTCGCTTTGCTTGCCATTGCTGCTGTAGCTGCCTTTGTAGGCTTGCAGACGGCCAAGGGCAAGTCTTTCTTTGTACTGGTTAAGGAAGCTCGCACCGAGATTCGTAAAGTCGTATGGCCAACTCGCCAAGAAACCACGCAGACCACGTTGATCGTAGTGGCTGTTGTTCTGGTTATGGCGTTGCTGTTGTGGGGGCTTGATTCCCTGCTCGGCTGGCTCGTTTCCTTGATTGTTGGCTAAGGGTGTCCCGTGGCTAAGCGTTGGTACGTTGTGCATGCTTACTCGGGTTATGAGAAGCATGTAATGCGTTCGTTGATCGAGCGCGTAAAGCTGGCTGGCATGGAAGATGGCTTTGGCGAAATTCTGGTTCCCACTGAAGAAGTGGTTGAAATGCGTAATGGCCAGAAACGCAAAAGTGAGCGCAAGTTCTTCCCTGGTTATGTGCTGGTTCAGATGGATATGAACGAGGGTACTTGGCACTTGGTCAAGGATACTCCTCGGGTGATGGGCTTCATTGGTGGTACAGCCGACAAGCCTGCGCCAATCACGGACAAAGAGGCAGAAGCGATTCTGCGTCGTGTCGCTGATGGTAGCGACAAGCCTAAGCCGAAGACTCTGTTCGAGCCGGGTGAGGTTGTTCGTGTTACCGATGGTCCGTTCGCTGACTTTAACGGCACTGTCGAAGAAGTTAACTACGAAAAGAGCCGGATCCAAGTGGCTGTGCTCATTTTCGGTCGCTCTACTCCGGTAGAGCTAGAGTTCAGTCAGGTCGAAAAGGCATAACTGAACGAGAATCCCATACCCCGCAGCCCAAGGCTGTGGGGTTTTGTCGTCACTGGGATAAACGCGCAAGTAACCGGGGAGCCTTTCTAGGCGTTTGAACCCGTAATTGGAGTGCCTCATGGCTAAGAAGATTACTGCTTACATCAAGCTGCAAGTGAAGGCCGCACAGGCCAACCCAAGTCCACCCGTCGGTCCAGCTCTGGGTCAGCACGGCGTGAACATCATGGAATTCTGCAAGGCCTTCAACGCCCGTACCCAGGGTCTTGAGCCAGGTCTGCCGACTCCTGTGATCATCACTGTTTACAGTGACCGCAGCTTCACTTTCGAAACTAAGAGCACCCCTGCTTCGGTTCTGCTGAAGAAAGCTGCTGGCCTGACCAGCGGTTCCGCTCGTCCGAACACCGTTAAGGTTGGCACCGTTACCCGTGCTCAGCTGGAAGAAATCGCGAAAACCAAAAACGCGGATCTGACTGCAGCTGATATGGATGCAGCCGTGCGTACTATCGCCGGTTCTGCTCGTAGCATGGGCCTTAACGTGGAGGGTGTGTAATGGCTAAGCTGACCAAGCGCCAAAAGGCTATCGCGGGCAAGATTGAAGCGGGCAAGGCCTACAGCTTCGTAGACGCAGCTGCTCTCCTGACCGAGCTGTCGACCGTCAAGTTCAGCGAGTCTGTCGACGTCGCTGTAAACCTGGGCGTTGACCCACGTAAATCTGACCAGGTTGTTCGCAGCGCTACCGTGCTGCCACATGGCACTGGCAAGACTGTACGTGTAGCTGTGTTCACCCAAGGTCCAGCTGCTGAAGCTGCCCTGGCTGCCGGCGCTGATCGCGTAGGTATGGACGACCTGGCTGCCGAAATGAAAGGCGGCGACCTGAACTATGACGTGGTTATTGCTTCCCCGGATGCAATGCGCGTTGTAGGTCAACTGGGTCAGATCCTCGGTCCACGTGGTCTGATGCCTAACCCTAAGGTTGGTACCGTAACTCCAGACGTAGCAGGCGCTGTTAAAAACGCCAAGGCTGGTCAGGTTCGTTATCGCACCGACAAAAACGGCATTATCCACACCTCCGTTGGCAAGGTTGGCTTCGACGCCATCAAGCTGAAGGAAAACGTTGAAGCCCTGATCGCTGATCTGAAGCGTATCAAGCCAGCTTCTTCGAAAGGTATCTACGTCAAGCGCGTTACCCTGAGCACCACTATGGGCCCAGGTCTGGTCATCGACCAGGGTTCGCTGGACGTATAAGACACAGGTTGACGCAAGAGATTGCGTCAATTGAAAGATTGGGGTCCCTGCCTGGCGGGGGCTATCCAAGACCGTAGGCGACGCAAGTCTTAAACCACAAGCCTACGCAGATGGTGCTCCCGGTTCCTTACCGAATCAGACACCAAAACGACATCCGGCCTCGGTTGGATGAAACGGTAACAAGCAGGAGTTGAACCCGTGGCAATTAAACTCGAAGACAAGAAGGCCATCGTCGCTGAAGTCAACGAGGCTGCCAAAGGCGCTCTGTCCGCTGTCGTGGCTGATGCCCGTGGTGTGACAGTAGGCGCTATGACCGGACTCCGTAAAGAGGCCCGCGAAGCTGGCGTGTATGTACGTGTCGTACGTAACACCCTGCTCAAGCGCGCAGTTGAAGGCACTCAATATGACGTGCTCAACGACGCGTTCGTCGGCCCTACCCTGATTGCATTCTCCAAGGAACATCCGGGCGCTGCTGCTCGTATTTTCAAAGAGTTCGCAAAGGGTCAGGAAAAGTTCGAGATCAAGGCAGCTGCGTTCGAGGGCAAGTACCTCGCAGCAAACGAGATCGACGTGTTGGCTTCGCTGCCAACTCGCGACGAAGCTATTGCGAAGCTGATGAGCGTGATCCAAGGCGCTACCAGCAAGCTGGCTCGTACTCTGGCGGCCATTCGCGACCAGAAAGAAGCTGCTGCTGCCTAAGGCACTGCAAGCCCTTTCAAAATCATATGTTTAATTTGATGGCTGCGTAGGCTGTCACCCCAATACAGGAATTTATAGTCATGTCTCTGACTAACGAGCAAATCATCGAAGCAATCGGCCAGAAAACCGTTCTGGAAGTTGTTGAGCTGATCAAAGCAATGGAAGAAACCTTCGGCGTTACCGCTGCTGTTGCCGCTGCTGGCCCAGCTGCTGCTGCCGCTGTTGTTGAAGAACAAACTGAATTCAACGTCATGCTGACCGAAGCTGGCGAGAAGAAAGTTAACGTGATCAAGGCTGTACGTGAACTGACCGGTCTGGGCCTGAAAGAAGCCAAGGCTGTAGTTGACGGCGCTCCTGCCATGGTTCTGGAAGGCGTTGCTAAAGAAGCCGCTGACAAAGCCAAAGCAGCTCTGGAAGAAGCAGGCGCTAAAGTCGAGCTGAAGTAAGCATCGACTTTGTGTCTCCAGCCCAAGCGTTAAGCTGAGGCTGATGGCTGGTGGCTCTTGCCACCGGCCTTTTTCCGTTATTGGCAGCCGACTGGGTCGGTGCTTCTAACGTGCTGTAACCACCCTGTGCGGTGGCGCAAACCAAAGGGTTTGCACGATTTTCTGGCTGCTCCCGTCGGGAGGGGCCAAATAAGCAGGTGACCAAGCTGGGGAACGCTGATGGCTTACTCATATACTGAGAAAAAACGTATCCGCAAGGACTTTAGCAAGTTGCCGGACGTCATGGATGTGCCGTACCTCCTGGCCATCCAGCTGGATTCGTATCGTGAATTCTTGCAAGCGGGAGCGACTAAAGATCAGTTCCGCGACGTGGGCCTGCATGCGGCCTTCAAATCCGTTTTCCCGATCATCAGCTACTCCGGCAATGCTGCGTTGGAGTATGTCGGTTATCGCCTGGGCGAACCGGCATTTGATGTCAAAGAATGCGTGCTGCGCGGTGTAACTTACGCCGTACCTTTGCGGGTAAAAGTTCGTCTGATCATTTTCGACAAAGAATCGTCGAACAAAGCGATCAAGGACATCAAAGAGCAAGAAGTCTACATGGGTGAAATCCCCCTGATGACTGAGAACGGTACCTTCGTAATCAACGGTACCGAGCGTGTAATCGTTTCCCAGCTGCACCGTTCCCCTGGCGTATTCTTCGACCACGACCGTGGCAAGACGCACAGCTCCGGTAAGCTGCTGTACTCCGCACGTATCATTCCTTATCGCGGTTCCTGGTTGGACTTCGAGTTCGACCCGAAAGACTGCGTATTCGTGCGTATCGACCGTCGTCGCAAGCTGCCTGCATCGGTACTGCTGCGTGCGTTGGGCTACACCACTGAAGAAGTGCTGGACGCTTTCTACACCACCAACGTATTCCACGTGCGCGGCGAAAGCCTGAGCCTGGAGTTGGTGCCTCAGCGCCTGCGTGGTGAAATTGCGGTCCTCGATATTCAGGATGACAAAGGCAAGGTTATTGTCGAGCAGGGTCGTCGTATTACTGCTCGCCACATCAACCAGCTGGAAAAAGCCGGGATCAAAGAGCTGGAAGTGCCTCTGGACTACGTCCTGGGTCGTACTACCGCCAAGGTCATCGTGCATCCGGCCACCGGCGAAATCCTGGCAGAGTGCAACACCGAGCTGAACACCGAGATCCTGGCGAAGATCGCCAAGGCTCAGGTTGTGCGCATCGAAACGCTGTACACCAACGATATCGATTGCGGTCCGTTCGTTTCCGACACTCTAAAGATCGACTCCACCACCAACCAACTGGAAGCGTTGGTCGAGATCTATCGCATGATGCGTCCTGGCGAGCCTCCAACCAAGGATGCGGCCGAGACCCTGTTCAACAACCTGTTCTTCAGCCCTGAGCGTTATGACCTGTCTGCGGTCGGCCGGATGAAGTTCAACCGTCGTATCGGTCGTACCGAGATCGAAGGTTCCGGCGTGTTGTGCAAGGAAGACATCGTTGCGGTTCTGAAGACTCTGGTCGACATCCGTAACGGCAAAGGCATCGTCGATGACATCGACCACCTGGGTAACCGTCGTGTTCGCTGCGTAGGCGAGATGGCCGAGAACCAGTTCCGCGTTGGCCTGGTGCGTGTAGAGCGTGCGGTCAAAGAGCGTCTGTCGATGGCTGAAAGCGAAGGCCTGATGCCGCAAGACCTGATCAACGCCAAGCCAGTGGCGGCGGCGGTGAAGGAGTTCTTCGGTTCCAGCCAGCTGTCCCAGTTCATGGACCAGAACAACCCGCTGTCCGAGATCACCCACAAGCGCCGTGTCTCTGCACTCGGCCCAGGCGGTCTGACTCGTGAGCGTGCAGGCTTCGAAGTTCGTGACGTACACCCGACTCACTATGGTCGTGTATGCCCGATCGAGACGCCGGAAGGTCCGAACATCGGTCTGATCAACTCCCTGGCCGCCTATGCTCGCACCAACCAGTACGGTTTCCTCGAGAGCCCGTACCGCGTGGTGAAAGAAGGTCTGGTGACCGACGAGATCGTGTTCCTGTCCGCCATCGAAGAGGCCGATCACGTGATCGCCCAGGCTTCGGCGACCATGAACGACAAAGGTCAGCTGATCGACGAGCTGGTAGCCGTTCGTCACCTGAACGAATTCACTGTCAAGGCGCCAGAAGACGTCACCTTGATGGACGTTTCGCCGAAGCAGGTAGTTTCGGTTGCGGCGTCGCTGATTCCGTTCCTCGAGCACGACGACGCCAACCGTGCGTTGATGGGTTCGAACATGCAGCGTCAGGCTGTACCAACCCTGCGTGCCGACAAGCCGCTGGTAGGTACCGGCATGGAGCGTAACGTTGCCCGTGACTCCGGCGTCTGCGTCGTGGCTCGTCGTGGCGGTGTGATCGACTCGGTTGATGCCAGCCGTATCGTGGTTCGTGTTGCAGATGACGAAGTTGAGCCAGGCGAAGCCGGTGTCGACATCTACAACCTGACCAAATACACCCGCTCCAACCAGAACACTTGCATCAACCAGCGTCCGCTGGTGAGCAAGGGTGATCGGGTTCAGCGCAGCGACATCATGGCCGACGGTCCGTCCACCGACATGGGTGAACTGGCTCTGGGTCAGAACATGCGCATCGCGTTCATGGCATGGAACGGCTTCAACTTCGAAGACTCCATCTGCCTGTCCGAGCGTGTGGTCCAGGAAGACCGCTTCACCACGATCCACATCCAGGAACTGACCTGTGTGGCCCGTGACACCAAGCTTGGCCCAGAGGAAATCACTGCGGATATCCCGAACGTGGGTGAGGCTGCACTGAACAAGCTGGACGAAGCCGGTATCGTTTATGTCGGTGCTGAAGTTGGCGCAGGCGACATCCTGGTCGGTAAGGTCACTCCGAAAGGCGAGACCCAGCTGACTCCGGAAGAAAAACTGCTGCGTGCAATCTTCGGTGAAAAAGCCAGCGACGTTAAAGACACCTCCCTGCGCGTACCTACCGGTACCAAGGGTACTGTCATCGACGTACAGGTCTTCACTCGTGACGGTGTAGAGCGTGACGCTCGTGCCCTGTCGATCGAGAAGAGCCAGCTCGACGAGATCCGCAAGGATCTGAACGAAGAGTTCCGTATCGTCGAAGGCGCCACTTTCGAGCGTCTGCGTTCCGCTCTGGTCGGCCACAAAGCCGAAGGCGGCGCCGGCCTGAAGAAAGGTCAGGAAATCACCGACGAAGTACTCGACGGTCTTGAGCATGGCCAGTGGTTCAAACTGCGCATGGCTGAAGATGCTCTGAACGAGCAGCTCGAGAAGGCCCAGGCCTACATCGTTGATCGCCGCCGTCTGCTGGACGACAAGTTCGAAGACAAGAAGCGCAAGCTGCAGCAGGGCGATGACCTGGCTCCAGGCGTGCTGAAAATCGTCAAGGTTTACCTGGCAATCCGTCGTCGCATCCAGCCGGGCGACAAGATGGCCGGTCGTCACGGTAACAAGGGTGTGGTCTCGGTGATCATGCCGGTTGAAGACATGCCGCACGATGCCAACGGCACCCCGGTCGACGTCGTCCTCAACCCGTTGGGCGTACCTTCGCGTATGAACGTTGGTCAGATTCTCGAAACTCACCTGGGCCTCGCGGCCAAAGGTCTGGGCGAGAAGATCAACCGCATGGTCGAAGAGCAGCGCAAGGTCGCGGAACTGCGTAAGTTCCTGGACGAGATCTACAACCAGATCGGTGGTCGTAACGAAGATCTGGATAGCTTCTCCGATCAGGAAATCCTGGATCTGGCGAAAAACCTACGTGGCGGCGTGCCGATGGCCACTCCGGTGTTCGACGGTGCCAAGGAAAGCGAAATCAAGGCCATGCTGAAACTGGCGGACCTGCCAGAAAGCGGCCAGATGCAACTGACCGACGGCCGTACCGGCAACAAGTTCGAGCGCCCGGTTACTGTTGGCTACATGTACATGCTGAAGCTGAACCACTTGGTAGACGACAAGATGCACGCTCGTTCTACCGGTTCGTACAGCCTGGTTACCCAGCAGCCGCTGGGTGGTAAGGCGCAGTTCGGTGGTCAGCGTTTCGGGGAGATGGAGGTCTGGGCACTGGAAGCATACGGTGCTGCATACACTCTGCAAGAAATGCTCACAGTGAAGTCGGACGATGTGAACGGCCGGACCAAGATGTACAAAAACATCGTGGACGGCGATCACCGTATGGAGCCGGGCATGCCCGAGTCCTTCAACGTGTTGATCAAAGAAATTCGTTCCCTCGGCATCGATATCGATCTGGAAACCGAATAACACGTGACGCGAATCGAGAGCGGGGCAGGATTGCCCGCTCTCTGCTCCGCCAGGAGGAAAGGCCTTGAAAGACCTACTGAATTTGCTGAAAAACCAGGGTCAAGTCGAAGAGTTCGACGCCATCCGTATCGGATTGGCCTCGCCTGAGATGATCCGTTCGTGGTCGTTCGGTGAAGTTAAAAAGCCGGAAACCATCAACTACCGTACGTTCAAGCCTGAGCGTGACGGCCTGTTCTGCGCCAAGATCTTTGGCCCGGTAAAGGATTACGAGTGCCTGTGCGGTAAGTACAAGCGCTTGAAGCATCGTGGCGTGATCTGCGAAAAGTGCGGCGTTGAAGTTGCACTGGCCAAGGTTCGCCGTGAGCGTATGGCGCACATCGAACTGGCTTCGCCAGTTGCCCACATCTGGTTCCTGAAATCGCTGCCGTCCCGTATCGGCCTGCTGATGGACATGACCCTGCGTGATATCGAGCGTGTTCTCTACTTCGAGAGCTATGTCGTTATCGACCCGGGCATGACCACTCTGGAAAAAGGTCAGTTGCTCAACGACGAGCAGTACTTCGAAGCACTGGAAGAGTTCGGTGACGACTTCGACGCCCGCATGGGTGCCGAGGCTGTCCGCGAGCTGTTGCACGCTATCGACCTGGAGCACGAGATTGGCCGTCTGCGCGAAGAGATTCCGCAAACCAACTCGGAAACCAAGATCAAGAAACTGTCCAAGCGTCTGAAGTTGATGGAAGCCTTCCAGGGTTCCGGCAACCTGCCAGAGTGGATGGTGCTGACCGTTCTGCCGGTTCTGCCGCCAGATCTGCGTCCACTGGTCCCGCTGGATGGTGGTCGTTTCGCGACTTCCGACCTCAACGATCTGTATCGTCGAGTGATCAACCGTAACAACCGCTTGAAGCGCCTGCTCGATCTGTCCGCTCCGGACATCATCGTGCGCAACGAAAAGCGTATGTTGCAGGAAGCCGTCGACGCACTGCTCGACAACGGTCGTCGTGGCCGCGCTATCACCGGTTCCAACAAGCGTCCTCTGAAATCCCTGGCTGACATGATCAAGGGTAAGCAAGGTCGTTTCCGTCAGAACTTGCTCGGTAAGCGTGTTGACTACTCCGGTCGTTCGGTAATTACCGTAGGCCCGACCCTGCGTCTGCACCAGTGCGGTCTGCCTAAGAAAATGGCTCTCGAGCTGTTCAAACCGTTCATTTTCGGCAAGTTGGAAATGCGTGGCCTGGCCACCACCATCAAAGCCGCGAAGAAGATGGTCGAGCGCGAGCTGCCAGAGGTTTGGGACGTTCTCGCCGAAGTGATTCGCGAACACCCAGTGCTCCTCAACCGTGCACCGACCCTTCACCGTCTGGGTATCCAGGCGTTTGAACCGGTACTGATCGAAGGTAAGGCTATCCAGCTGCACCCTCTGGTCTGTGCTGCGTACAACGCCGACTTCGACGGCGACCAAATGGCCGTGCACGTGCCGCTGACACTGGAAGCCCAGTTGGAAGCGCGTGCGTTGATGATGTCGACCAACAACATCCTGTCGCCAGCCAACGGTGAGCCAATCATCGTTCCGTCGCAGGACGTTGTATTGGGTCTGTACTACATGACTCGTGAAGCGATCAACGCCAAGGGCGAAGGTCGTGTGTTCGCGGATCTGCAGGAAGTTGACCGTGTGTTCCGTGCCGGCGAAGCCGCACTGCATGCCAAGGTCAAGGTGCGGATCACCGAAACCGTCAACGATCGTGATGGCGGCAGCGTGACCAACACCCGTATCGTCGACACCACTGTCGGCCGTGCGCTGTTGTTCCAGGTTGTGCCAAAAGGTCTGTCGTACGACGTCGTCAACCTGCCGATGAAGAAGAAGGCGATCTCCAAGCTGATCAACCAGTGCTACCGCGTGGTTGGTCTGAAAGAGACCGTGATCTTCGCTGACCAGTTGATGTACACCGGTTTTGCTTACTCGACCATTTCCGGCGTTTCTATCGGTGTTAACGACTTCGTTATCCCGGATGAAAAAGCCCGCATCATCGGTGCTGCCACCGACGAAGTGAAAGAGATCGAGAGCCAGTACGCCTCCGGCCTGGTGACCCAGGGCGAGAAGTACAACAAAGTGATCGACCTCTGGTCGAAAGCGAACGACGAAGTCTCCAAGGCGATGATGGCCAACCTCTCGAAAGAGAAGGTCATCGACCGTCACGGCGACGAAGTCGAGCAAGAATCTTTCAACTCGATGTACATGATGGCCGACTCGGGTGCGCGGGGTTCCGCAGCACAGATTCGTCAGCTGGCCGGTATGCGTGGTCTGATGGCCAAGCCGGACGGTTCCATTATCGAAACGCCGATTACTGCGAACTTCCGTGAAGGTCTGAGCGTACTCCAGTACTTCATCTCGACTCACGGTGCTCGTAAAGGTCTGGCGGATACCGCGTTGAAAACTGCGAACTCCGGTTACCTGACTCGTCGTCTGGTAGACGTGGCGCAGGATCTGGTTGTAACCGAGATCGATTGTGGCACCGAACACGGCCTGGTAATGACTCCGCACATTGAAGGCGGCGACGTTGTAGAGCCGTTGGGTGAGCGCGTGTTGGGTCGTGTTATTGCCCGTGACGTATTCAAGCCAGGTACCGAGGACGTCATCGTTCCTGCCGGCACTCTGGTCGACGAGAAGTGGGTTGAGTTCATCGAGCTGAACAGCATCGACGAAGTGATCGTGCGTTCGCCGATCAGTTGCGAAACCCGCTACGGCATTTGCGCCAAGTGCTACGGCCGCGACCTGGCTCGTGGTCACCAGGTGAACATCGGTGAAGCTGTCGGCGTTATCGCTGCTCAGTCCATCGGTGAGCCGGGTACCCAGCTGACGATGCGTACGTTCCACATCGGTGGTGCGGCAAGCCGGACCTCCGCGGCCGACAGCGTTCAGGTGAAGAATGGCGGTACCGTCCGTCTGCACAACCTGAAGCACGTTGAGCGAGTGGATGGTCATCTGGTTGCTGTGTCCCGTTCCGGTGAGCTGGCGATTGCTGACGACTTCGGTCGTGAGCGCGAGCGTTACAAGCTGCCGTACGGTGCTGTGATTTCGGTTAAAGAGGGTGACAAGGTCGACGCTGGCTCTATCGTGGCCAAGTGGGATCCGCACACCCACCCAATCGTTACCGAAATGAAAGGTACCGTGACCTACGTGGGCATGGAAGAAGGCATCACGATCAAGCGTCAGACTGACGAATTGACCGGTATGACCAACATTGAAGTTCTCGATGCCAAAGACCGTCCGGCTGCAGGTAAGGACATCCGTCCTGCAGTGAAGATGGTGGGTGACGATGGCAAAGATCTGCTGTTGCCAGGTACCGACGTACCGGCCCAGTACTTCCTGCCAGCCAACGCCCTGGTCGGTGTTGCGGACGGTGCGCGGATCGCGATCGGTGACGTTATCGCGCGTATTCCGCAAGAAACTTCGAAGACTCGTGACATCACCGGTGGTCTGCCGCGTGTTGCCGACCTGTTCGAAGCTCGTCGTCCGAAAGAGGCCTCGATCCTGGCTGAAGTCAGCGGCACCATCGCGTTCGGTAAAGAGACCAAAGGCAAGCGCCGTCTGGTCATTACCCCGAACGACGGTAGCGATCCGTACGAAGAGCTGATTCCGAAGTGGCGCCACCTGAACGTCTTCGAAGGCGAACAGGTAAACCGCGGCGAAGTTATCTCCGACGGTCCAAGCGATCCACACGACATCCTGCGTCTGCTGGGTGTGAGTGCGCTGGCCAAGTACATCGTGAACGAGATCCAGGACGTTTACCGTCTGCAAGGCGTGAAGATCAACGACAAGCACATCGAGACCATCCTGCGTCAGATGCTGCGTAAGGTTGAGATCGCTGAATCCGGCGATTCCAGTTTCATCAAGGGCGACCAGATGGAGCTGACTCACGTACTGGTAGAGAACGAGCGTCTGAACACCGAAGACAAGTTTGTCGCCAAGTTCACCCGCGTTCTGCTGGGTATCACCAAGGCGTCGCTGTCGACCGAATCGTTCATCTCGGCGGCCTCTTTCCAAGAGACTACTCGCGTACTGACCGAAGCGGCGGTAACCGGCAAGCGCGATTATCTTCGCGGCCTGAAAGAAAACGTCGTCGTGGGTCGCCTGATCCCGGCTGGTACCGGCCTGGCGTATCACAGCGAGCGTAAGCGTCGTCGTGATGCCGACAAGCCGCTGCGCGTAAGCGCAAGTGAAGTTGAAGCTGCACTGACCGAAGCGCTGAACTCCAGCGGTAACTGAGGTCTGCAGTAGATTGAGATAGGGCCCTGGCTTTTCCGCTCACGAATCAAGACGATTTTGTCGGGGTTCGCTGATCGGGGAGGCCGGGGCCTTGCCTTGACTGGGGACAAGATCCTCTTTAGACTCTTGTACCCCTAAATTTGGTGGGGCTTGCGCCCTGCCATTTTGTTTATGTCGAAAGACAACAGTGGAGCTAGTAGATGGCAACTATCAACCAGCTGGTACGTCAGCCGCGTAAGCGTATCGTCGAGAAATCCGACGTACCTGCGCTGCAGAACTGCCCGCAACGTCGTGGCGTGTGCACTCGCGTGTATACCACTACGCCGAAAAAACCTAACTCGGCACTGCGTAAAGTATGCCGTGTGCGTCTGACCAACGGTTTCGAGGTTTCCTCGTACATCGGTGGTGAAGGCCACAACCTGCAAGAACACAGCGTGGTACTGATCCGCGGCGGTCGTGTAAAAGACTTGCCAGGTGTTCGTTACCACACCGTTCGCGGCTCCCTGGATACCTCCGGCGTTAAAGGTCGTAACCAAGGTCGTTCGAAGTACGGTACCAAGCGTCCGAAGTAATCGGCCGTTTTGCAGTTAATTATTTTATTGAGTCGATAAGAGTAAGGTCGGGCACGAGTCCTTTGGATCAACTGTCCCGAGCTAACCTGAAGACCGTTTGAGGGCTTATCATGCCAAGACGTCGCGTAGCAGCCAAACGTGAGATTCTGGACGATCCGAAATACGGAAGCCAGATCCTCGCCAAGTTCATGAACCACGTAATGGAAAGCGGCAAGAAAGCCGTTGCCGAGCGTATCGTTTATGGCGCGCTGGAAAAAGTTAAAGAACGCAAGAACAGCGATCCCCTGGAAATCTTCGAGAAAGCTCTCGACGCCATCGCTCCGCTGGTCGAAGTGAAGTCGCGCCGTGTTGGCGGTGCTACTTACCAGGTTCCGGTCGAAGTTCGTCCGTCCCGTCGTAACGCTCTGGCAATGCGCTGGTTGGTAGACTTCGCCCGTAAGCGCGGCGAGAAGTCTATGGCTCTGCGCTTGGCTGGCGAACTGCTGGACGCTGCCGAAGGCAAAGGTGCTGCAGTTAAGAAGCGTGAAGACGTACACCGTATGGCTGAAGCCAACAAGGCTTTCTCGCACTACCGCTTCTAATATCGGCATCATTCATTTTGCGAGGGCTTTATGGCTCGTACTACAGCAATCAACCGCTACCGTAATATCGGTATCTGTGCCCACGTTGACGCGGGCAAGACTACCACTACCGAGCGGATCCTGTTCTACACAGGTCTCAGCCACAAGATGGGTGAGGTGCATGACGGCGCTGCTACCACCGACTGGATGGTGCAGGAGCAGGAGCGTGGTATCACCATTACCTCCGCTGCTGTAACTACCTTCTGGAAAGGTTCGCGCGGCCAATACGATAACTATCGTGTAAACGTTATCGATACCCCAGGCCACGTAGACTTCACCATTGAAGTAGAGCGTTCGCTGCGCGTACTCGACGGCGCGGTCGTTGTGTTCTGCGGTACTTCCGGTGTTGAACCTCAGTCCGAAACCGTATGGCGTCAAGCCAACAAATACGGCGTTCCACGTGTTGTTTACGTGAACAAGATGGACCGTGCTGGTGCCAACTTCCTGCGCGTTGTTGCTCAGATCAAAAACCGTCTGGGTCACACTCCGGTTCCAGTTCAGCTGGCTATCGGTGCAGAAGATAACTTCGAAGGTCAGATCGATCTGATCAAGATGAAGGCTATCTACTGGAACGACGACGACAAGGGTACTACCTATCGCGAGGAAGAAATTCCTGCCGATATGCTGGATCTGGCTAACGAGTGGCGCTCCAACATGGTTGAGGCTGCTGCCGAAGCTAACGAAGAGCTGATGAACAAGTACCTTGAAGAAGGTGAGCTGACCGTCGAAGAGATCAAGGCAGGCCTGCGTGCGCGCACCCTGGCCAGCGAGATCGTTCCGGCTGTCTGCGGTTCCTCGTTCAAGAACAAGGGTGTTCCGCTGGTTCTCGACGCTGTCATCGACTTCCTGCCGGCTCCGACCGAGATCCCTGCGATCAAGGGCGTTCATCCGGACAGCACCGACGACAACGAAATCGTTGACGAGCGTCACGCTGACGACAACGAGCCGTTCTCGGCTCTGGCGTTCAAGATTGCCACCGACCCGTTCGTGGGTACTCTGACCTTCGTTCGCGTTTACTCGGGTTTCCTGAGCTCCGGCGACTCCGTGATCAACTCGGTCAAGGGCAAGAAGGAGCGTGTTGGTCGTATGGTGCAAATGCACGCGAACCAGCGCGAAGAGATCAAAGAAGTACGTGCAGGCGACATCGCTGCTCTGATCGGTATGAAAGACGTCACCACCGGTGACACGCTTTGCGATATCGACAAGCCGATAATCCTTGAGCGTATGGACTTCCCTGAGCCGGTGATTTCGGTTGCTGTAGAGCCGAAAACCAAGGCTGACCAGGAGAAGATGGGTATTGCTCTGGGCAAACTGGCTCAGGAAGACCCGTCGTTCCGCGTCAAGACTGACGAAGAAACCGGTCAGACCATCATTTCGGGTATGGGTGAGCTGCACCTGGATATCCTTGTTGACCGTATGCGTCGTGAATTCAACGTAGAAGCCAACATCGGTAAGCCGCAGGTTTCCTATCGCGAGAAGATCACCGTCGGCTGTGAAGTTGAAGGTAAGTTCGTTCGTCAATCCGGCGGTCGTGGCCAGTTCGGTCATTGCTGGATCCGTTTTGCTCCGGCAGACGTCGACGAAAAAGGCAATATCACTGAAGGTCTGGTGTTTGCCAACGAGGTCGTTGGTGGTGTGGTTCCGAAGGAATACATCCCGGCAATCCAGAAGGGTATCGAAGAGCAGATGAAGAACGGCGTTGTCGCCGGCTATCCGCTGATCGGCCTGAAGGCTACCGTGTTTGATGGTTCTTACCACGACGTCGACTCTAACGAGATGGCGTTTAAGGTAGCGGCCTCCATGGCGACCAAGCAGCTGCGTGAGAAGGGCAAGGGCGTAGTTCTTGAGCCGATCATGAAGGTTGAAGTAGTAACCCCTGAGGACTACATGGGTGACGTGATGGGTGACCTGAACCGTCGTCGTGGTCTGATCCAGGGTATGGAAGACTCGGTCTCTGGCAAGGTTATCCGTGCTGAAGTGCCGCTGGGTGAAATGTTCGGTTATGCGACCGACGTTCGTTCCATGTCCCAGGGTCGCGCGAGCTACTCCATGGAGTTCTCCAAGTACGCCGAAGCTCCGTCGAATATCGTCGAAGCACTCGTTAAAAAACAAGGCTAATCCAGCCCTTTAGGCAAGAGGTTCACTGTCGTGGCTAAAGAAAAATTTGAACGTAACAAACCGCACGTCAACGTTGGCACCATCGGTCACGTTGACCACGGTAAAACCACTCTGACTGCTGCTCTGACTCGTGTTTGCTCCGAGGTTTTCGGTTCGGCTCGCGTTGACTTCGACAAGATCGACAGCGCCCCAGAAGAAAAAGCTCGTGGTATCACCATCAACACTGCGCACGTAGAGTACGACTCGAACATTCGTCACTACGCGCACGTTGACTGCCCAGGTCACGCCGACTACGTCAAAAACATGATCACTGGTGCTGCCCAGATGGACGGCGCGATCCTGGTTTGCTCGGCTGCCGATGGTCCGATGCCACAAACTCGTGAGCACATCCTGCTGTCCCGTCAGGTAGGCGTTCCGTACATCGTTGTCTTCCTGAACAAGGCTGACATGGTTGACGACGCTGAGCTGCTGGAACTGGTTGAGATGGAAGTGCGCGATCTGCTGAGCACTTACGACTTCCCAGGTGATGACACTCCAATCATCATCGGTTCGGCTCTGATGGCTCTGA
>NZ_QHHP01000021.1:0-225306 GCF_003184125.1 Pseudomonas sp. RW409
GCCGCCACACCCGCCGCCACCGCCTCCACCGCCGTCGGCCCGGCACCCCGCAGCCGCCTGCGCCTGGCCCTCGACCGCTTCGGCCTGCCGCTGGTTTTCATCCTGCTGTGCGTGGTCATGGCCTTTGCCAGCGAGTACTTCATGACCTGGCGCAACTGGATGGACATCCTGCGCCAGACCTCGATCAACGGCATTCTCGCGGTGGGCATGACCTACGTGATCCTGACCAAGGGCATCGACCTCTCGGTGGGTTCGATCCTCGCCTTCGCCGGCCTGTGCAGCGCCCTGGTGGCCACCCAGGGCTATGGGTTGCTGGCCGCGGTCAGCGCCGGGATGTTCGCCGGGGCGATGCTCGGGGTGGTCAACGGCTTCATGGTCGCCAACCTGTCGATCCCGCCCTTTGTCGCCACCCTCGGCATGCTCAGCATCGCCCGTGGCATGACCTTCATTCTCAATGACGGCAGCCCGGTCACCGACCTGCCGGACAACTACCTGGCCCTGGGCATCGGCAAGATCGGCCCGGTGGGCGTGCCGGTCGTGATCTTCGCCGTGGTCGCGCTGATCTTCTGGATGGTCCTGCGCTACACCACCTACGGCCGCTACGTGTACGCGGTGGGCGGCAACGAAAAGAGCGCCCGCACCTCAGGGATCGGCGTACGCAAGGTGATGTTCTCGGTGTACGTGGTCTCGGGCCTGCTGGCGGGCCTGGCCGGCGTGGTGCTCTCGGCCCGCACCACCTCCGCCCTGCCCCAGGCCGGCACTTCCTATGAACTGGACGCCATCGCCGCGGTGGTGATCGGCGGTACCAGCCTCTCCGGCGGCACCGGCAGCATTGTCGGCACCCTGTTCGGCGCGTTGTTGATCGGTGTGATCAACAACGGCCTGAACCTGCTCGGGGTGTCTTCCTATTACCAGCAAGTCGCCAAGGGTTTGATCATCGTGTTCGCGGTGCTCATCGATGTCTGGCGCAAGAAGAAACGTTGACTCCCCCCGTCCTTTCCATGGCACGACTACAACAATAACGGAGCTCCCCATGAAGCTTTCCTCCACCACCTTTGGCACCTCCCTGTTCGCCCTGGCCACGGCCTCCCTGCTCGCCAGCGGCATGGCCCTGGCCGAGGGCAAGCCCTACAAGATCGGCGCCGCGGTCTACGGCCTCAAGGGCCAGTTCATGCAGAACTGGGTACGCGAGTTGAAGCAGCATCCGGCGGTCAAGGACGGCACGGTGCAGATCACCGTGTTCGACGGCAACTACGACGCGCTGACCCAGAACAACCAGATCGAAACCATGGTCACCCAGCGCTACGACGCGATCATCTTCGTGCCGATCGACACCAAGGCCGGCGTCGGCGCCGTGGCCCGCGCCCAGGAAAACGACATTCCGGTGATCGCCTCCAATACCAAGGTCGCCAGCGCCAGCGTGCCCTATGTCGGCAACGATGACGTCGAGGGCGGCCGCCTGCAGGCCCAGGCCATGGTCGACAAGCTCCAGGGCAAGGGCAACGTGGTGATCATCCAGGGCCCGATCGGCCAGTCGGCACAGATCGACCGCGAGAAAGGCGAGATGGAAGTGCTGAAGAAGAACCCCGGGATCAAGGTCATCGAAATGAAGACCGCCAACTGGTCGCGCGCCGAGGCCCTGTCGCTGACCGAGGACTGGCTCAATGCCCACCCCAACGGCGGCATCTCCGGGATCATCGCGCAAAACGACGACATGGCCCTCGGCGCCCTGCAGGCCGTGAAGTCCCGCGGCCTGTCGCCGAGCGACGTGCCGGTGACCTCCATCGACGGCATGCCGGATGCGATCCAGGCGGCGAAAAAAGGCGAAGTCACCACCTTCCTGCAAGACGCCCAGGCCCAGTCCCAGGGCGCCCTGGACGTGGCCCTGCGCACCCTGGCCGGCAAGGACTACAAGCCGCAGTCGGTGATCTGGGAGCGTTATGCCCAGGACGTGAAATGGGAAGACGGCACCGACAAGCTGTACATCCTGCCGTGGGTGCCGGTAACCAATAGCAATGCCGACAGCCTGTACCAGCAGGTCGCCGGCAGCAAATAACCCCCTCTGTAGGAGCGAGGCTTGCCCGCGATAGCGTCCTTGCAATCGACGCATGCGTGGCTATGAGTCCGCCATCGCGGGCAAGCCTCGCTCCTACGAGACAGCGGTATTTTCAGCCATTCGTTTGCCATACAGGAGTCAACATCATGTCCGGATTCTGGGATCAGGCCTTCGACCTCAGCGGTCGCTGCGCGGTGATCACCGGTGGCGCCGCCGGGATCGGCCTGGCCTGCGCCACGCTGCTGGTGGAGCGCGGCGCCAAGGTAGCGCTGCTGGATCGCGACCCGGAGGTCGTCGAGATCGCCGCCCGCCTCGGCGCCGGGCACCTGGGGCTGGCCCTCGACCTGCGCCAGCTGGACCAGGTGCAGCATGCCGTGGACCGGGTCGCCGAGTACTTCGGGCGCCTGGATTTCCTGGTCAACAGCGCCGGCGTCGCCCTGCTGGACAAGGCCCTGGAAGTCAACGAAAACGCCTGGGACACCACCCTGGATATCAACCTCAAGGCCAGCTTTTTCGTTGCCCAGGCCTGCGCCCGGCACATGCTCGAACGAGGCAGCGGACGCATCGTCAACCTCGCCTCCCAGGCCGCCGTCATCGGCCTGGACCGGCACGTGGCCTATTGCGCGAGCAAGGCCGCGGTGGTGGGCATGACCAAGGTCCTGGCCATGGAATGGGCCGCCCACGGCATCAACGTCAACGCCGTCTCGCCGACCATAGTCGAGACCGCCCTGGGCAAGAAGGCCTGGGCCGGCGAACTGGGCGAGCGGGCCAAATCGCAGATCCCGGTCGGCCGTTTCGCCCAGCCCGAGGAAATCGCCGGGCTGGTGCTGTACCTGCTCAGCGACGCCGCGCAGATGATCACCGGAGAGAACGTGGTGATCGATGGCGGCTACAGCATCCAGTAATCGAGCGTTACTCCCATTCATGCAGTGAGGCCCGTCGCCATGTCCACCTTGTCCGCCGAACACCTGTCACCCGAGATTCCCAGCACCATGCAGGCCGTGGTCTGCCACGGCCCCGAAGACTACCGCCTGGAACAGGTGCCGGTGCCGACACCCGGCCCGGACGAAATCCTGACCAAGGTCGAGCTGTGCGGCATCTGCATGGGCGACATCAAGACCTACCGTGGCGCCCCCTCCTTCTGGGGCGACGCCGAGCAGCCGCGCTACGTCAAGCCGCCGATGATCCCCGGCCATGAGTTCGTCTGCCGCGTGGTGGCCCTGGGGCCGGGCGCGGAAAAACGCGGGGTGCAGGTCGGCGACCGGGTGATCTCCGAACAGATAGTGCCATGCTGGGGCTGCCGCTTCTGCAACCACGGCCAGTACTGGATGTGCCAGAAGCACGACCTGTACGGTTTCCAGAACAATGTCCAGGGCGCCATGGCGCAGTACATGATCTTCACCAGGGAAGGCATCGTGCACAAAGTGCCGGATGAGATTCCGCCGGACGAAGCCATCCTCATCGAACCCCTGGCCTGCTCGCTGCACGCCGCCGAGCGCGCCGACGTCGGTTTCGACGACATAGTGGTAGTGGCCGGCGCCGGCACCCTGGGGCTGGGCATCATCGGCGCGGTGCGGATGCGCAACCCCAAGCGCCTGATCGTCCTCGACATGAAGCCCGAGCGCGCCGAGCTGGCCCTGCGCCTGGGTGCCGATGAAGTCTGGAACCCGGCCCAGGAGAACGTGCTGGAAAAGATACGCGCGATCACCGACGGCTATGGTTGCGACATCTATATCGAAGCCACCGGCCACCACAAGGCTGTCAACCAGGGCCTGGCGATGCTGCGCAAGCTCGGGCGTTTCGTCGAGTTCAGCGTGTTCAACGACGAAGCCACGGTGGACTGGTCGATCATTGGCGACCGCAAGGAACTGGACGTGCTCGGTTCGCACCTGGGGCCCTACATGTACCCACGGGCCATCGACTTTATCGGCAAGCGCAAGATCGACATGCGCGACGTGGTCACCCACACCTTTGCCCTGGCCGACTTCAAGCAGGCCTTCGCGGTGATGGAGCGCGGCGACCGATCATTGAAGGTGGTGCTCAAGCCCTGAGGCCCCACTGCCTTCCAACCGGTTCGCCGACAAGCCCGCACCCGCGGACTCTCCCACTCCCTCCACGGGAGGCGAGCTTGCCGGCGATTCACTGCACAGCCGTGCAGCTAACAGGAACAAGGAAACCGCGTCATGAATCGAGTGATCAACGATCCGGACCAGGTGGTCGAGGACATGCTGCAAGGCATCCTCCTGGCCCACCCCGAACTGGCCCAATACGAGGCCAACCCACGGGTCATCCGCAAGCGCCGCCTCTCTCCGATCGGCCAGGTGGGCATCGTCACTGGCGGCGGCTCCGGCCATGAGCCGGCCTTTCTCGGCTATGTCGGCCCTGGCCTGGTGGACGCCGTGGCGGTCGGCGAAATCTTCTCCTCGCCCACCGCCAAGAGCTTCTTCGACGCCTTCCGCGCCGCCGACCAGGGCGCGGGCGTGGCCTGCCTGTACGGCAACTACGCCGGCGACAACATGAACGTCAAGCTGGCGATGAAGATGGCCGCCAGCAAGGACATGCGGATCCGCACCGTGGTGGCCAACGACGACGTGGCCTCCGCGCCCCGTGAAGAGATCGGCAAACGCCGCGGCGTGGCGGGCGAGATCTTCATGTGGAAAGTCGGCGGCGCGGCGGCCGCCAAAGGTTATGACCTGGACGGGGTGATCGGCGTCGCGCAAAAGGCCGTCGACCAGTGCCGTTCCATCGGGGTCGGTCTCACGCCCTGCACCATTGCCGCGGTGGGCAAGCCGAACTTCCAGATCGCCGACGGCATGATGGAACTGGGCATCGGCCACCATGGCGAACCTGGCATCCAGGTTGTACCGGTCGAGTCCGCCGCCGCCATGGCCGAGCGCATGCTCGCGCCGATCCTCGCCGATCGCGACTTCAGCCGCGACGACAGCGTGGTGGTGCTGGTCTCCGGCCTCGGCGCCACGCCGGTGATGGAGCTGTATATCTTCTACGCCGAAGTCGAGCGCAAACTCAGGGCCAGGGGCCTGAAGATCCATCGTTGCTATGTCGGCAATTACTTCACCTCCCTGGAAATGATGGGCGTGACCCTGACCCTGCTGGGCCTGGACGCCGAACTGAAAACCCTGATCGACCACCCCTGCCGCTCCATCGGCATGACCCAGGCGGAGTGAACCATGAGCCAGCATTTTTCCAGCCTCGACGGCAGCGCCATCGTCAACGACCTGGTGACGGTGATAGTCGCCAACCGTGAATACCTCAGCGAAGTGGATGGCGCCATCGGCGATGGCGACCACGGCATCAACATGGCCAAGGGTTTCGCCCACTGCGGCCGGGCCATCGCCGGCCGCCAGCTGGACCTGGCCGGCGCCCTCGACGAATTGACCCTGAGCCTGATGGAAGGCATCGGCGGCTCCATGGGCCCGCTTTACGGCAGCCTGTTTATCGGCATGGCCGACGAAGTGCGTGGCAGCCAGCAGATTGATGCTGCCCGCTTCGCCCGGCTATTGCGCGGCGGACTGACCTCATTGCAGGACATCACCGACGCCGGAGTAGGCGACAAGTGCCTGATGGATACGCTGATTCCCGCCGTGGAGGCATTCGAACAGGCCGAGGCCGGCGGCGCCTCGTTCAAGGAGGCCCTGCAGCGGATGAAAAGCGCGGCCTCCCAAGGCCGGGATTCGACCCGCGACCTGGTGGCGAAGATCGGCCGCGCCAGTCGCCTGGGCGAACGCTCGCTGGGGGTACTGGATGCCGGCGCCGTGTCCTGCTGCCTGATCCTCACGCAACTGGCGGACTCGATAGAGACGCGCCTGATCTGAAGCCCTGCGCGAGCAGGCTCGCTCCTGCAAAAGCGAGCCTGCCCGGGCACTCAATAGCGTCCGGGCAAAAGCCCGAGCTCCACCAGCTTGATATCGGTGTCACCCACTACCTGCACATGCTGGACGTTCTTCTCGTCCATGATGCCGGGACAGGAAACGACGATGGTTCCCCGGGATGGGATGGGACGCAGTTCAGCGACCTCCGGAAAGTCCGCCGCCGACAGCGGGTGCGGACAATAGCCGATCCAGCCGATGGTCTGCCGGTCCTGGAACACCCGCTGCTTGCGAAAATATTCGTTGGGGGCGACCACGCCCCAGGAAATTTCCGGCCAGAGACCGACCGCCGTGTTCATTAATTCGACAATGCCCTGCCGAGGATCCTGCAGGCAACGGACCAATGTCCCGGCTTCGGAAAACTCGATACCCGCGGGCAACGAGCCGCCGCTTCGTGCGTGATAGGTGATCGAAAGCCCGCCCTTGAGTGGATCGGATATCCCGTTCCACAGCACAAAACTCATGTCGTTGACGTCGAAGTCCGAGTCTTTCCAGGAGGCTATTTCCCGCCGCAGACTGTTCGGGTCGAGGAGCACATTGTGCGTCAGGCCATCATCCTTGCCTTCGGCGCATAAGAACCAGTTCTTGAGGATCGGGTCGATCTCGCCTATCGCCTTGAGAAAGGCCAGGCTCCTGTCGATTTGTTCCTGCTCGGTGACCTGGGCAATCTTCTGCTTATCGAAGCTCAGCTTGAAATTGAAACGTTTGAACGTATCCATGAGCACTCCATCCGGTCTCAGGCCATTAAGTCTGGGTTTTGCTTGTAGAACTCTTCCAGCTCCTTTTCCTCCTGGCGACGCACTTTCTGGTACTCCTCATGCTCCTTGGTGCCGGGCATCGGGTTCCAATAAGCCTTCAGGTTGGTGAGCCCACCCTCCTCGTATTTCTCGGAGCAATACTCGTAAACCACCCGCTGAAGAAAATGCCACTCGAGCATCACCGGCGGGCTGGGCTTGGCCTTGTCTGCCTGCTTGAACGCCTTCACGATCAGGTCCTTCTCAACGTTCTTGGCAGCCTTCGGATACTTGAAACCGAGGAAGATGAAGAATTCGTAGTTGGCCTTGGCTTCTTGCAAGGTACAGCGGTTTTTCACAAAACCATCCCAATCGGTACCACTCCACAGCCACTCCCAGGGAAACGGGAAGTTGGTCACCCACTGCTGGTAGCGGCTCGACAGGTCGCTCATGCTGTGCCCCTTGCCATTGACGGGAATGTACATATGCCCGTCTTCGGGAGGGCATTTCACGCAGTCCTTCTTCTGCCGTTTGCAGTCCCGTTCGGCCTCCTGGGTCCGGTCCCGGGTCCTGGCCGGCGCATCCGTCTTGGGCAAGGCCTCGGGCTTGGGCAACGGCATCGGTTGCGGCATGGGCCTTGGGGGCGGTAGCGGCCGGGGCACCACTTCCGGCGGTGGCGGTGGCACCGGCGACGGCCGGGGCGGCGGCATCGGTAACCGGGTCGGCGCGGGCATGGGTATATCGAAGGGCAGCCTCGGCCCGGTGCGAGGCAACGGCATACGCAACCCGCCGCTGATGGGAGGCGCCAGTTGGGCGACGGATCCGGAAATAAAACTGGTCATTCAGGCATCCCTGTCTTGAGTGCGGCCCGCCAGGCCCGTTGCCCCTGGACGAAATCCATGACGCTTTCGTAATCGCGAAAACGCTGCTCCGGGGTGTCGTTTACCGGCCTTTTCATCCACCGGATAAATCCGGGTGTTTCTTCAAAACCGGGAAACTGCAGGCCAAAGCGCATGAAGTTTTCAACCGCATCCGGCTCTTCGATTTGCAGGGCCCAGGCTTTTTCCCGGTAGTCCTTGAGGTACTGGATGGTCTGCCAATGCCCTTTTTGCTCTAGCCACTGAGGATTGTACTGACGTATCTCGAGCATGATCTTCTCGATCACCTCATTTTGCCGAACCCGCTCCAGCGCTTTCAGCTGGTCTGCCGTCAACTCAAGCATGGCGAGCCTCCTGCCCAACCCGGTAATACGTCTGGTATGCCAGGGCCAATGGCTGCCAGATCTGCCAGCGATCGAGCGGCAACATCAGGGCCATTCGCTGCTCACTGTCCAGGACACTCTCCAGGCCACGACGGACGGTCGGGTTGTAATAACGAAACAGCGCCATCCGACCATCCGGCAGGCGGCTGAACAAATGGGATTTGAGATGATTGCTCAACGCTTCAAAGGAGCGCTCGCTCCACAGCCACGAAACCAGCGGCGACTTCTGGTCCCGCTCGATCAGCCAGTCGAGCAGTTGCGTGGCCTCGGCACTATCCCCTACGAACTCCACCAGTGCCGGCCCGCCACGGCTGATTTCGTCCAGTTCGGTAGCGGCCAGCAACCACTCGACGCGGATCGCCGCCCCGGCCGCGTCCAGGCGATTCTCCAGGGTCATGTAACGGGCGCCATCCACCAGCACATAGAGCCGGGTTTCAGGATGCTGTTCCAGGCAATGACGGATATGGGTGCGAAATTGCAGAACATTCGGATCAGGTCGGCGTCCATTGCCTGAAGCACTCATGGTCAGTTCCCCAGGCTCTGCAGCGGGACAAAGGTTTCATTGCGCTGTGCCGCCGCCAACAGGCACGGCAGACAAAGCCCGGGAATCTTGACCACTGGAGCGACCGCAGCAGCGCTGACCTGCTGCCCGATGATCACGCTTCCCGATCCGCTCACCACCACATTCCCGTGGTTGCCCGTCGTCCCCAGGGTCGCGACCGGCAATCCATTGATCAGCACATTGGCAACCACGCCGCTGACCAGGGCACTGCCGCAGGCCGTGGTGTCCGTCATCCGCGCTGCACTGAGCCCATCGAACAATACGTCAGGCGAACCCGAGACAATCGGGTTGCTGGCGTGCCCGGGCAATGGACAAGCGGTCATATCCGTGACACGGGCCGCAGGTTTTCCACTCATTGGCAATCTCCTTCATCCGTTAGGTATTGCATGTTGTCCCTACGCCATCGATCTGGAAGAGGCCAAAGCGCCAACAGGCATCCTCCACATCGAATAATGCAAGCTGGCTGGCCATCGAACCGGGAGCCTTGACGGGGGGCGACATCTGAAGCGCATCAGCGACAGTCCGCTCCATGGCGGCTGGCGCCCAGTCATCCAGTTCGTTGAGCTGCCGGTTGTAGTCCGGTACGCCAACACTTTTATAGGCGTTCAGCAGGTACTCGGGTAATTCCGTATCCGACCATTGCAGGTAGTAACCCTGGTCATCCAGGAAGGGCCGGGTCCAGGCAGTCAGCCCGACCGGAATCATTTCCTGTTGATCGGTGCTGAGGAGGCAGTCGCCCTGAGCCGCGAAACCCAGGCAGATATTGAGTTTCAGCCAGCCATCGGCGTGGCTGAGAAGCTGGGTAGGATCGAACAGCCGAAGTGGCACCACACGATAGTGGCGCAGATGGGAAGAACGCAGGTAGATCTCCGCATCCAACCGGGAAATGAACACTCGAACGATGGGTGCATCAGGGTCGCCGACACAGTTTATCTGCACCGGATCCAGGGCAAGATGATCGTGAATGCCTGTGACGGTGACCAAGCCATAAAGACGAATTGAGGATCTCAGTCCTTGAAATCGAACCATCCTGCTTCCTCCAAGCAGCGCGATCTGTCGGTCGCTCCATTGAGTCCGCCACTCTAGCAACGATGAATTGCGCAAGAAGTTGCGCAGTTGCGCTCAAAGCCTTGTGCCCACGGGCCCCGACGAATTCTTTACAAAAAATTTCAAGAGCATTGGCCTCTGACCTGCTCGATATACCGCGCCACCGCGGGCGCCTTTTCGAAGCGGCGGTGGATCAGCGACAGCCAGGACGACGCCGCGCTGCCCTGGATCGGCCGGTACAACACATTGGGCAACCCCACGTGCCCGACCACCGACTCCGGCACCACGGCCACGCCCTGACCCAGGGAGACCAGGGCCAGCACCGCCACCAGGCCGCCGGGCTGCGGCCCCAGTTTCGGCGCATAGCCGCCCTCGGCCGCGACCTGCAAGGTGCCGCTGATCTGCTCCGGAAGGACGAAAGTCTCGTTGTGCAGATGGGCCGGGGCGATCTCCGGCAAGCGTCCCAGCCAGGACTCGGCGGGCAGCGCCAGGACAAAACCTTCGGCATCCAGGCGGACCGCCTCGACCCCTTCGGGCAGGGTCATGGGCGAGCGGATGTAGCCGATGTCGAAGCGTCCCTCGGCCACCAGGGCCGGCAACGCCGCCATCGGGCTTTCGCGCACGCTCAGGCTGACGTCCGGGCAGTCCTGGCTGAAGCGCTGCACCTGTTTTTGCAACAGCCCCGAATACACCGCCGAGGCCACGTAGCCCAACTCGATATGGCCGATCTCGCCGCGCCCGGCGCGCTGGGCGTTACGTTGCGCGAACTCGAACTGGCGCACCGTGGCCTCGGCCTCGCGCACCAGGGCGGCGCCAGCCTCGGTCAGGCTGACCTCGCGCTGCTGGCGCACGAACAAACGGGTGCCCAGGGCCTGCTCCATGTCCTGGATCTGCCGGCTCAGGGTCGGCGGCGAGATGCCCAGCTGTTCGGCGGCGCGGGTGAAATTGCGTTGCCGGGCCACCGCCAGGAAATAGCGGAAATGACGGATTTCCATAAGTACGTTAGCTCAAAGGTAATGAAGTGCTCCAGCGCGCCTAACAGAGCGGGCGAAAGCCCGGGATAAGCTGGCTGGACCTTTACAGTAGAGAGCCTAAGCCATGCACGTCAAACCTCTGTTTCTGGCCCTGATCACTTGCTGCAGCGTGCCCGCGACTTTCGCCGCCGAGAAAAACGCCGACGTTGCCCAAAAGGCAATCCTCAATTTCGCCACCGCCCAGCAACTGCTCAACGCCGCCCAGGAAACCGCCACGGCCAAGGGCTGGCCCTGCGCCGTGGCAATCGTCGACGACGGCGGCTGGCCGATCCTCAGCGCGCGCATGGACGGGGCGCCGGTGGTGGCCGGCATCGAGCTGGCCCAGGGCAAGGCGCGCACTTCGGCATTGTTCAAGCGCCCTTCCGGCGACCTGGAAAACGCCATCAACGGCGGGCGCCAGGCGGCCATCACTTCGGGCCTGCTGATGATGAAAGGCGCGCAGCCGATCCGCGTCGACGGCCAGGTGATCGGCGCCATCGGCATCAGCGCCGACACCCCGGCCCACGACGATGAAATCGCCCAGGCCGCCCTCGCCGCGCTGGATCAACGGGTGCAGCCATGAGGCCAGCCAGCCCGCGCCTGACCCTGCTCACTGCCTCCGGGGTGTGTTCGCTGATCGTGCTCGACACCAACATCGTCGCGGTGACGCTGCCGAGCATCGCCCGCGACCTGGGGGCCAACTTTGCCGATATCGAGTGGGTGGTCAGCGCCTACATGCTGGCCTTCGCCGCCCTGCTGCTGCCGGCGGGCAGCCTGGCCGACCGCTTCGGGCGCAAGCGCACCCTGCTCTGTGGCCTCGGGCTGTTCATCCTCGCCTCGCTCGGCTGTGGCGCCGCGCCCAACGTGCTGTTGCTCGACATCGCCCGGGCGATCAAGGGCGTCGGCGCGGCGCTGCTGCTGACCTCGGCCCTGGCCACCATCGGCCACACCTTCCATGACGAGGTCGAACGGGCCAAGGCCTGGGCGTTCTGGGGGGCCTGCATGGGCGTGGCGATGACCGCCGCGCCAACCGTTGGCGGCCTGATCACCGAGTCCATCGGCTGGCGCTGGATTTTCTACCTCAACCTGCCGGTGGGCGGGCTGCTGGTGCTGATGGTGTGGCGCGCGATACCGGAGTCCCGCGATACCCAGGCCGCGCGCCTCGATCCCTGGGGCAGCCTGGCCTTCAGCGCCAGCCTGCTGTGCCTGATCTGGGGCCTGATCGAAGCCAATCGCATCGGCTGGAGCCACCCGCTGACCTACACCCGGCTGTTGGCCGGCGTGGCGCTGCTCGGATTGTTCGTGCTGATCGAACGGGTGCAGCGCCGGCCCATGGTCGACCTGCAGCTGTTCCGCCATCCGCGCTTTATCGGTGCCCTGCTGGGGATGTTCGCCTACGCCGGCTGCGCCCAGGTGATGATGACCCTGCTGCCCTTCTACCTGCAGAACGGCCTGGGCTTCTCGGCCATCGCCTCGGGGCTGGGCATGCTGCCATTTGCCCTGACCATGCTGATCTGTCCGCGCATCGGCGTGCGCCTGGCGACGCGTTATGCCCCGGCGACCCTGATGGCCGCCGGCCTGACCCTGGTCGGCTGCGGCAACCTGCTCGCGGCCTGGGCCGTGCAGGCTGGCGGCTACCTGAGCTTTGCCCTGGCCATCGCGGTGACCGGCGCCGGTGCCGGCCTGCTCAATGGCGACACGCAGAAAAACATCATGGCCTGTGTGCCCCGCGACCGCGCCGGCATGGCCTCGGGCCTGAGCACCACCATGCGCTTCAGCGCCATCATGCTGGCCATCGGCGTGTTCGGCGCCCTGCTCGGCAGCCATACCCAGCAACGCCTGCACGTCAGCCTGGGCAAGAGCGCCACGCCATGGCTCGACCAGGCCCAGGCCATCGCCTCACGGGTGGTGGCCGGCGACATGCCCGCGGCCCTGGCACTGCTGCCCGACTCCGCGAAAGGGCTGGTCGAACCCCTGGCCCGCCAGGCCTTCGTCGACGGCTTCGGCGTGGTGCTCTGGGTCGCCGGGCTCCTGGCGCTGCTCGCGGCGGTAACGGTCGGTACGTTGATGCGCAACCCCATCCCGCAGCCGCGGCCGTTGACGCTGAGCGTGGAGTGAAATCAGGTGGGACTCGTCATATGGCCACTGAAATCGCTCGGTGGCCATGACCAGGCCCCATAACCATCGTCCGCCTGCAAATGCATCGCCTGAGTCGCGGGCGGGCGCGCAAACTTCAAGTACGCCCCTGGCAGGTGTTGCTGCTCGACCAGTTGAACAGCAGCGGGCGCACGCGCCAGTACCGACAGGAAATGGCCTGGTAATAGCCGATGCAAGGGCGCAAGCGAGGGGACGCTCTCGAGTGAAAGGACGGGGCACCCGAGTAAACGCATCCGTCCGTCGGCTGGTAATGCTCAATTCGCGCAGCGGATCGCAAAAAACCAGCAGCGCAGCCAGCAAAAAAATACGCCGCTGCTAGGATTCTTGGCGGACCTCCCCCCTAATAATAAGGAGTAACACATGAGAGTCGTCCCCCTTGCCCTGGCTTGCGCCCTCACCCTCGGACTCGCCGGTTGCAACTCCATTGCCGGCAAGACCAATACCCTGAGCGATGAACAGATCAAATCCCAGACCAGCGGCGCCCTGGGTTATGCGCCCTCGGACGTCAGCATCGTCAGCCGTCGCACCGAAGGCACCAACACCTACGTGGCCTTGAAAACCAACGACAACAAGGAGTTCAACTGCATCATCAACGGCGGCAACCTGCTCACACTGGGCATGACCAACCCGCCTTCCTGCGCCAGGAAAGGCGAAGCCATCCGTTCCGCTCCTTTCGGCGGCTGAAACGCTGATCCGGGGCAGTCGTCGACCGGCTCATGGCCGGACTGCCCTCACCCCCATCACACCCCATCGATATGCCGGTACTGCGCATCCAGTTGCTGCGCCAGCTCGCGAGCGCGTCCGAGGCGGATCGGCCCGCGTTCGATATCGATCAACAGGGTCGGGCAACCGAGGTGCGCCAAGGGCGGCAGGGTCTTGAGCCGGCCGTCGGTGAGCAACAGTACCCGCTGCTGTTCGGCCGGATAGCGCTTCTGCCGCGAAACCAGCCATTGCCCCGCCTCGGCCAAGGCCGCCAGCAACGGTGTGCCGCCGCCCGCGCCCAGCCCGTCGAGCCAGTCGCGCAAATCCTTCGAGGCCTTCAGCCCCTGCACCTGCCAGTTCGGCGCGCGGCCGCTGGCGGTCAGCAAGGCCAGGCGTGCGCGCTGTCGGTAGGCATCGTCGAACAGCTGGGCCAGCAGGCCCTTGGCATCGCTCAGCGCCTGATGGCGGCGGGTCGAGGCCGATGCATCGACGATTACCAGCCACAGTTCATGGGGCGAACGGCCGCGCAGGTGCCACAACAGGTCGTCGCGCTGGCGGGGCCGGCCGTTGAGCAAGGTGCCTGGCCAGTTGATCGAACCCTGGACGGCCGCCCGCGCGCGGCCTTGCCTGCCCTGGTCCAACCGCCCGGCGCGGGGTTTGGCATTCGTCCCCACGTCGGACCGGGGGCGAATGCCTAGGGCTTTTTTGGCCAGCTCGGCACTTCACGGCGAGCGCCGGTGGCCAGCGCCTGGGCCGGCAGCTCGCCCCATTGGCCCTGGCCCTCGGCGGGGCTGGATTGGGCCGGGGCTGGTGCTTGAGGCGGCTGCGGCTGATGGGCCGCGCTCGGCGGGTTGTCACGACGGCGGTGGCGCAGGGCGAATTCGGCCACCGCGTCTATGTCCTGCTCCTCGATGGCCCGGGCACCGCGCCAGGCCGCATGGGCGCGGGCGGCACGCAGCCAGACCAGGTCCGCGCGCAGGCCGTCGACGCCCGCGGCGAAACAGCGTTCGGTGATCCGCTCCAGCGCCTGATCGTCCAGGGCAATCTCCGCCAGCAACCCCCGCGCCTGCTGGCAGCGCTGGCGCAGGGCCTCCTGCTCGGCAGCCCACTGCTGGCAGAAGCCCTGGGGATCACTGTCGAAATCCAGCCGCCGGCGAATGATCTGGCCCCGTTCAATGGGCAGCGTCTGGCCGCTCAGGGCGACATTCAGGCCAAAGCGGTCCAGCAGTTGTGGACGCAGTTCGCCCTCTTCCGGGTTCATGGTGCCGATCAGCACGAACCTGGCCGAATGCCGGTGGGAAATACCGTCGCGCTCGATCAGGTTGGTGCCGCTGGCGGCCACGTCCAGCAGCAGGTCCACCAGATGGTCCGGCAGCAGGTTCACCTCGTCGACATAGAGCACCCCGCCATCGGCCTTGGCCAGCACCCCCGGGGAAAACTGCGCCCGGCCTTCGCCCAGGGCCGCGTCCAGGTCCAGGGTGCCGACCAGGCGTTCCTCGGTCGCGCCCAGGGGCAAGGTGACGAACTGCCCGCTCGCCAGCAGGTCCGCCAGGCCGCGGGCCAGGGTCGACTTGGCCATGCCCCGCGGCCCCTCGATCAACACCCCGCCGATTTTCGGGTCGATGGCCGTCAGGCACAGCGCCAGTTTCAGGTCATCGGCGCCGACCACGGCGGACAGCGGGAAATGTGGGGTATCGCTCATGTCGGTTCTCGGTTGGGTCGAGTCGGGTGTCGTTGGCCAGATCGTTATCGCGAGCAAGCTCGCTCCTACAGGTAATCACGCTTCTGTAGGAGCGAGGCTTGCACGCGATCGAGGACGCGGTCCTCGGGCACGTCAGCCATCTTCTTCTATATCCAGCAGCAGGTTTTCCAGGGCCTCGCGGTACTCACCGGGCTCCTGCCACATCCCGCGCTGCTGGGCCTCGAGCAGGCGCTCGGTCATATCGCGCAATGCATGGGGGTTGTGCTGCTGGATGAATTCGCGGGTCGCCGGGTCCAGCAGATAGGCGTCGGCCAGCAAGGCGTACTGGTGATCGTCGATCAGTTGGGTGGTGGCGTCGAAGGCGAACAGATTATCCACGGTGGCGGCCATTTCAAAGGCGCCTTTGTAGCCGTGGCGCTTCACCCCTGCGATCCATTTCGGGTTGGCCGCGCGGGAGCGGATCACCCGGTTCAGCTCTTCCTTGAGGCTGCGGATTTTCGGCAGGTCCGGCTGGCTGTGGTCGCCATGGTAGCTGGCGGCCTTTTCGCCACTGAGGCTTTCCACGGCGGCGAGCATGCCGCCCTGGAACTGGTAGTAGTCGTTGGAATCCAGCAGGTCGTGTTCGCGATTGTCCTGGTTCTGCAGCACCGCCTGCACCTGGCTCAGACGCTGGGCGAACTGGCCACGGGCCGCGGTGCCTTCATCGGCGCCGCCATAGGCGTAGCCGCCCCAGTTCAGGTAGACCTCGGCCAGGTCCTCGCGGCTCTGCCACAGGCGACCGTCGATAGCCCCCTGCACACCCGCGCCATAGGCCCCGGGTTTGGCGCCGAAGATCCGCCAGCCGGCCTGGCGCTGCGCGGCCTCGGCATCCAGGCCGGACTGCAGCAGCGCTTCGCGCTCGGCGCGGACCTTGGCCGCCAGCGGGTTGAGGTCGTCCGGCTCGTCCAGCGCGGCCACCGCCTGCACGGCGGCGTCGAACAGGCGGATCAGGTTGGCGAAGGCATCGCGGAAGAACCCGGACACCCGCAGGGTCACGTCCACCCGCGGGCGGTCCAGCAGACTCAGCGGCAGGATCTCGAAGTCATCGACCCGCTGGCTGCCGGTGGCCCACACCGGACGCACGCCCATCAGCGCCATGGCCTGGGCGATATCGTCGCCGCCGGTGCGCATGGTCGCCGTGCCCCACACCGACAGGCCGAGCTGGCGCAGGTGGTCGCCATGGTCCTGCAGGTGCCGTTCGAGGATCAGGTTGGCCGACTGGAAACCGATGCGCCAGGCGGTGGTGGTCGGCAGGTTACGCACGTCCACCGAATAGAAATTGCGCCCGGTGGGCAGCACATCCAGGCGCCCGCGACTCGGTGCGCCACTGGGCCCGGCCGGTACGAAACGCCCGCCCAGGGCATCCAGCAAGCCGCGCATTTCCGCCGGGCCGCAGGCATCCAGGCGCGGCGCCACCACCTCGCGCAGGCTGTCGATGATCGCCTTGACCTCGCTCCAGGCGGGCTCGTTCAGTTGCTCGACTTCGTCCGACAACGCGGCTTCGATCAACTGCCCGGCGAACAGCTCCAGGCGTTCGCGGGTATCGCCGGCAGTGCGCCACAGCTGCTCGCTGATATCCTGCAAGACCTGTGGCCGGCGCCCGCTCCAGGGCTCGGCCAGGGCGCAATCCAGCGGATCGAACCCCAGCTCGAAGGCCTTGGCCAGGGCCCGCAACAGGCTCGACTGCGCGCCCCGGCCATCGCCGCGGGGAATGCGCAGCAAGGCCAGCAATGTATCGATGCGCAGGCGGCCCACGGGCGACTCGCCGAACACATGCAGGCCGTCGCGGATCTGCGACTCCTTCAGGTCGCACAGGTAGGTATCCAGCCGTGGCAGCCAGAGCGCGGCGTCGGCCTCGCTATCAAGCGGCCCGTCCAGTTGCAGTTCGCGGTCGAGCCGGGTCACCCGCACCAGCTTGAGAATGTCCTTCTGCAGCTCGCGGGCGCGGCGCGGGTCAAGCAGTTGCGCTTCGTAGTACTCGTCGGCCAGCAGCTCCAGGTCGCGCAGCGGGCCGTAGGTTTCGGCGCGGGTCAGCGGCGGCATCAGGTGATCGATGATCACCGCCTGGGTCCGGCGTTTGGCCTGGGCGCCCTCGCCCGGGTCGTTGACGATAAACGGATAGATATTCGGCAGCGGCCCCAGCAGCACATCCGGCCAGCAGCTTTCGGACAGGCCGACGCCCTTGCCCGGCAGCCACTCCAGGTTGCCGTGCTTGCCGACATGGATCAGCCCATGAGCGCCGTAGGTCTGGCGCAGCCAGAAATAGAACGCCAGGTACGCGTGGGGCGGCACCAGGTCCGGGTCGTGATAGACCGCGCTCGGATCGACCTGATAGCCACGTGCTGGCTGGATGCCGACGAAGGTCAGGCCAAAACGCAGGCCGGCAATCATCAGCCGCCCGCTGCGGAACATCGGGTCGTTTTGTGGCCCGCCCCAGCGTTCGAGCACCGCCCGGCGATTGGCTTCGGGCAGCGCGTCGAACATGGCCTGGTACTCGTCCAGCGCCAGGCTTTGCTGGCACGGGCGCAGGTCGAGGCTGTCCAGGTCGTTGCTGACCCCGCCGAGCAATTGCTGGATCAGCGCTGTACCGCTGTCCGGCAACTCGGCCGGCAGTGGGTAACCCTCGGCTTGCAGGGCACGCAGGATATTCAGCGCCGCCGCCGGCGTGTCCAGGCCCACGCCGTTGCCGATGCGGCCGTCGCGGGTCGGGTAGTTGGCAAGAATCAGCGCGATGCGTTTTTCGCCATTGGGCAGCCGGGCCAGATCGACCCAACGCCGCGCCAGTTCGGCGACAAAATCCATGCGCTCGGGGGCCGAGCGGTAGCAGACCACGTCCGACTGGCTGCGCTCGCTGCGCCAGGCCAGGTCCTTGAAGCTGATGGGGCGGCTGATGATGCGCCCGTCCAGTTCCGGCAAGGCAATGTGCATCGCCAGGTCCCGCGGGCCCAGGCCCTGCTCGCTGGCGCGCCAGCCGGGCTCGTTGTCCTGGGCGCAGATGGCCTGGATCACCGGGATATTGCGGCGGAACGGCCGCAGGTGCGGCGCCTCCGGGCTGGACTGGGCAAAGCCGGTGGTGTTGAGAATCACCGCCGCCTGCACTTCATCCAGCAGCTCCTCGACTACCGTCAGGCAACCGGGTTCTTTCAGGCTGGCCAGGGCGATCGGCAGCGGGTTCAGGCCCGCCGCCTGCAAGCGCCGGCAGAACTCATCGATAAAGGCGGTGTTGGCCGCCTGCAAATGCGAGCGGTAGAACAGCAGCGCCGCCACCGGCTGGCCGGCCCGCCAGTCGGCTTGCCAGTCGCTGAGGGCGGCGCTGCTTCTGTGCGGGTGGTAGATCGCCGTGCGCGGCAGGGTCTGCGGCTCGGACCAGTAATAATCGCGCCCCAACCAGCCACTGGCCAGGCAGCGGTACAGGTTCAGCGCATTGCCCATGCCACCCTGGCGCAGGAAGTGCCAGAGGCGCTCGCGGTCGGCGGCGGGCACCGTGCTCAGGTCGCTCAGCTCCGGGTCCGGGCGATCGTCGCCCGGCACCAGGATCAGCTGCACGCCGCGTTGCGCCAGCTGCACCAGTTGCTCAATGCCATAACGCCAATAGGCGATGCCACCGTGCAGGGAAATCAGGATCACCTTGGCGTGGCGCAGCACCTGGTCGACATACAGGTCGACCGAGGCATGGTTCTGCACCTGCATCGGGTTGGCCAGGCGAAAGCTCGGGTAGTCTTCCGGCAGTTGCTGCGCCGCTTCGGCCAGCAGCGCCAGGCTGGAGTCGCCGCTGCACAGGATCACCAGCTCGGCGGGGGTTTGTCCCAGGTCGGCAATATTGTCATCCGACACGAAACCGCCGGGCTGGGTCCTGAGCAGGTGCATGGCTTACACGCTGAGCGCGGCGCGCAATTGCGCTTCGAGCAGGGTCGCGTCCAGTTCCTGGCCGATCAGCACCAGGCGCGTGGTGCGGGCTTCATCGGCGCCCCACTGGCGGTCGAAGTGCTTGTCGAAGCGCGTGCCCACACCCTGGATCAACAGGCGCATCGGCTTGTTGGGGATCGCCGCGAAACCCTTGACCCGCAGGATGCCGTGCTGCACCACCAGTTGGGTCAGGGCGTCCAGCAGCAGGCTTTCGTCGGCCTGTGGCAGCTCGATGGAGATGGAATCGAAGGCGTCGTGATCGTGGTCGTCATGCTCCCCCTCAACAGCAGCGTCACCGTTATGGTGGTGATCGTGGTGGCTGTGGCGGCCGTCGATGTGTTCTTCCGAACCCTTGCCCAGGCCCAGCAGCACGTCCAGCGGCAGGCGACCGCTGCTGGCTTCGATGACTTTCACCGCCGGCGGTAGTTCCTCGGCGACTTCCAGGCGCACCTTGGCTAGGTCTTCCGGGCTGATCAGGTCGGCCTTGTTGAGGATCACCAGGTCGGCGCTGGACAGTTGGTCGGCGAACAGCTCGTGCAGCGGCGACTCGTGGTCGAGGTTTGGGTCGAGCTTGCGCTGGGCGTCCACCTGGTCCGGGAAGGCAGCGAAGGTGCCGGCGGCCACGGCCGGGCTGTCGACCACGGTGATCACTGCGTCGACGGTGCAGGCGCTGCGGATTTCCGGCCACTGGAAAGCCTGGACCAAAGGTTTGGGCAGGGCCAGGCCGGAGGTTTCGATGAGGATATGGTCGAGGTCGCCGCGACGGGCCACCAACTCGCGCATCACCGGGAAGAACTCTTCCTGCACGGTGCAGCACAGGCAGCCGTTGGCCAGCTCGTAGACGCGGCCGCTGGCCTCTTCCTCGGTACAACCGATGGCGCACTGCTTGAGGATCTCGCCGTCAATGCCCAGCTCGCCGAACTCGTTGACGATCACCGCGATGCGGCGGCCCTGGGCGTTGTCCAGCATATGCCGCAGCAAAGTGGTTTTGCCCGAGCCGAGGAAGCCGGTAACGATGGTGACGGGAAGTTTGGCCAGTGTTTTCATCGGATGCCCTTTGGCAAGGTGGCGGGCATACGGGACGAGAACCGCGCAGGCAGGTGCACGGAAGAGTTCGCCACCGGATCACCCCGCCCGGTTGTAGTGAGAATCGAGTCCGAGGCAGGTCTCCTGGCTGGCGGTGCGCCGGTCATTGGACTGGCGAACGATGCGCCTTCCCGCCGCCTGGCAGTGGCCTTGCATCGTTCATCACCGTTTACAGTTGCGGGGGCAGCCGCGGCTTGGACCGCGTTCCCTTCTTAGGTTCTGTACGACAAGTGGCTGCGCTCGGCCATGCTGCGTTAAAAACAGGCTCGGAATGCTCATGTAGGCCCCTACACTCCGCTTCCTCGCCTGTTTTTGCCTTGCCTGACCTTCGCTCGCCGACTTTTCGTACAGAACCTAGCTTCGGCAGACGCCGAAGAACCTCGAGAGCGCAAGGCTACGCAGAGCTTGGGGGGCGGTCAATCTTCATGCGGCGCGAAGACAGGCCAATCGCGATCGAAAACGAGAACCCTTGCCAATTGACGCCCCTCCCTCGCCCATGCTCTCCTACACAACTTGTTACGGGTGCCCTTCACAGGGTGAAACGGGAAACCGGTGCGTCACAGGCCAAAAGCCTTGATCAGTCCGGTGCTGCCCCCGCAACGGTAAGCGAGCGAAGAATCAGATCCACTGTGCCAGCAGTCCGGCATGGGAAGGCGATTCTTGCCGGCCAGGCGCAAGCCCCGCCCCTCGCGAGCCCGGAGACCGGCCCGCTACACAGTCATAACAAACCCGCGGTGGGCGGGCGCTGTTAATTCCCCGCGAGCCCGTCTCGCGGGGTCTTGCTGCGCTCGATTCACCCGCTGACACACCAGAGGGAAGCGCCATGTCGATCATCAGCAGCACCAGCCACTCCAGCAGCAGCACCGCCACCCTGAGCCAACGCTTGGTCGCCGCCATCGGCGCCTCGATCCTCGGTGCGTGCCTTGTGTATTTCGCCGGTTTCTCCCATATCGAAGCGGTGCACAACGCCGCCCACGATACCCGTCACAGCGCCGCCTTCCCTTGCCACTGAGACCTGCCGAGATGATCAAGCGTATCGCGCAAACCGCGGGGTTCACCGGGTTGCTGGCGGCCCTGTTGCTGACCCTGCTGCAAAGCTTCTGGGTCGCGCCGCTGATCCTGGAGGCGGAAACCTACGAGAAGGCCCCGGCCGCCCAGCACGAAGACGTGCATGAACACGCCGCCGGCACCGCCGCCCACAGCCATGACGCCGAAGCCTGGGAGCCGGAAGACGGTTGGCAGCGCGTGCTGTCCACCACCGGCGGCAACCTGGTGGTCGCCGTGGGCTTCGCCCTGATGCTCGCCGGCCTCTACACCCTGCGTGCGCCGAACCGTACTTCCCAGGGCCTGCTCTGGGGCCTGGCCGGTTATGCCACCTTCTGCCTGGCGCCGACCCTCGGCCTGCCGCCCGAACTGCCGGGCACCGCTGCCGCGGACCTGGGGCAACGGCAGATCTGGTGGGTCGGCACCGCCGCCTCCACCGCGGTCGGCATTGCCCTGGTCGTCTTCGCGCGCCACTGGTTGCTGAAAGTGCTGGGCGTGGCCATCCTCGCCGTGCCGCACCTCATCGGCGCGCCACAGCCGGAAGTGCATTCGATGCTCGCGCCGCAAGCACTGGAAGCGCAGTTCAAGATCGCTTCGCAACTGACCAACGCCGCGTTCTGGCTGGCCCTGGGCCTGATCAGCGCCTGGCTGTTCCGCCGCAAGAGCGACGATCAGTACTCGGCATGACGGCTGCCAGCACAGCGCCGACCCTGGTGGTCGGCCTGGGCTGCCAGCGGGGCTGCCCGGTGGAGACCTTGCGCGCCCTGCTCGACCAGACCCTGAGCGCCCACCGCATCGACCTCGGGCAGATCAAGGCGCTGGCCAGCATCGACCTGAAACGCGAGGAACCCGGGCTGCTAGCCCTGGCCGCGCAACTGGGCCTGCCCCTGACCTGTTTCAGCAGCCGCCAGCTGACGCCTTATGCGCCGCAACTCAGCCATCGTTCAGAGATCGCCTACGAGCACACCGGCTGCTACGGCGTCGCCGAAAGCGCCGCCCTGGCCCTGGCCGAACAGCTGGCCCGAGGCCCGGCAAAGCTGCTGGTCACGCGGCAGAAATATGCCCAGGCGACCCTCGCCTTGGCCTGCTCCGGGTAAATCTTCGATAATCCCCGCCGCTGATCATGAGCAATCTTCATCTGTGAGGTTGCCTCGCCCCTTTTTTCACAGGAGAACGCCATGACCGTCTTTTTTATCGGCGCAGGTCCCGGCGACCCGGAACTGATCACCGTCAAGGGCCAACGGCTGATCCACAGCTGCCCGGTCATCATCTATGCCGGCTCCCTGGTGCCCGAAGCCGTGCTCCAGGGTCATAGTGCCGAACAGCTGGTCAACAGCGCCGAATTACATCTGGAACAGATCATCGAATTGATCAAGGACGCCCATGCCAAAGGCCAGGACGTGGCCCGGGTGCATTCCGGCGACCCGAGCCTGTACGGCGCCATCGGCGAACAGATTCGCTGCCTGCGCGAGCTGGGCATCCCCTTCGAGATCATCCCCGGCGTGACCGCCACCGCGGCCTGCGCGGCGTTGCTGGGGGCCGAGCTGACCCTGCCGGACGTCGCCCAGAGCGTGATCCTGACCCGCTATGCCGACAAGACCTCGATGCCCGCCGGCGAGTCATTCGCCAGCCTGGCCGCCCACGGCACCACCATGGCGATTCATCTGGGGGTCAACCATCTGCAGAAGATTGTCACCGACCTGCTGCCCCACTACGGCGCCGACTGCCCGATTGCGGTGGTACACCGGGCGACCTGGCCGGATCAGGACTGGGTGCTGGGCACGCTGGCGGACATTGCCGAAAAGGTACAGGCCAAGGGGTTTCGGCGCACGGCGCTGATCCTGGTGGGCCGGGTGCTGGCCACGGACAGTTTCAGCGAGTCGTCGTTGTATCGCGCGGGGCATGCGCATTTGTATCGACCTTGAGGCCTTATCGCGAGCAAGCTCGCTCCTACAAAAGCATGCGCATTCCTCTGTAGGAGCGAAGCTTGCTCGCGATCCAGGCGCCGCGGAGCAACTGGGGCCACATACATCCGGGCATAAAAAAACGGCGCTCACGGGGCGCCGTTTTTTTGTTCGCAGCGAACGCCTTAGTAGTAGGCGTTTTCTTTCTGCGTGTGGTCGGTGACGTCACGTACACCCTTGAGCTCGGGAATGCGCTCGAGCAGAGTACGCTCGATGCCTTCCTTCAAGGTCACGTCGGCCTGGCCGCAGCCTTGGCAACCACCGCCGAACTGCAGCACGGCGATGCCGTCCTCGACCACATCGATCAGGCTGACCTGGCCGCCGTGGCTGGCCAGCCCCGGGTTGATCTCGGTTTGCAGGTAGTAGTTGATGCGCTCGTTGATCGGGCTGTCGGCGTTGACCATCGGTACCTTGGCGTTGGGCGCCTTGATGGTCAGCTGGCCGCCCATGCGGTCGGTGGCGTAGTCGACGACCGCGTCATCGAGGAAACCTTCGCTGAAGGCGTCGATGTAGGCGGTGAAGCTCTTCAGCCCCAGGGCTTTGTCTTCGGGTTTTTCTTCACCCGGCTTGCAATAGGCGATGCAGGTCTCGGCGTACTGAGTCCCTGGCTGGGTGATAAAGATGCGGATGCCAATGCCCGGGGTGTTCTGCTTGGAGAGCAGATCAGCCAGATAATCGTGGGCGGCGTCGGTAATGGTAATAGCGGTCATGGAAATTCCTCGCAGGCGTGGGCGCAGTTTACGCCAATCGGCGTGCCGGACAAAGTCCTAGTATTTTTGTCGGGATAGACCTTGGTCGATAGGCCCGCGCTGCGTGGTCAACGCAACGCCTGGGATTTTTTAACAAGGCTCTTGCGGGATGGGCCGGGCCGGAACCTGAGGGCTCCGACCCGGAATTTCAAGGGCTTGGCGCCGTCAGAGGTTCTCGTAGCGGTTCATGTCCAGTACGCCCGCCTCTTTCGGATCGGTTTCCAGGATGCACTGGGTCTGGTCATGGAAGTACTGCCAGAACTGCGGATGGCTGCGACGGATCCCCCAGCGCTCGACGATTTTCTCGAAACGGTGGGCGTCCTTGGCGTTTTCCATCTCGGCCACGAACGCCGGCACTTGCTCGGCAGGAATATTGAACATGAAGTTCGGGTAGCTGCTGAGCACGCCCGGGTAGATGGTCAGGGTGTCCAGGCCCGGCTGGTAGCGCAGCGACTCGCCCAGCAGGAACGCCACGTTACTGTGGGCGCGGTTGCGCAGCATGCTGTAGAACACCCGCTTGCCGCTTGGCGCCTGGATGCGCAGCATGGTGGCCTCCGGCAACAGGTCGATGACCCGCATGCCGGCCGCCGGCCGCGAAACCAGGCCGCTGAGGGCCTGTTCGGCATTCTGCAGCGCCGGGTCGATGTTCGGCCGCGAGCAGTAGGCGCCGTCGCAGCGGTTGATCGGATCGGGCCGCGCATTGAGGTCGCCGTAACGGCTCAACAGCTGGTTGGCGAAGTCGCGTTTCGGGTCCTTCTCGTCCAGGACCAGGGCACTGGCCTTGTCGTCGTCGATGGACTCGTAGTCCAGCCACATCTTGAATTTGCCGCTGTTCTGGTACCAATCGTCGAGGAAGTCCTCGCGGGTGCCGGCGGGCATCAGGCGCAGGAAGTTCTGCTCGGCGCCGTTGCGGATCAGGTCGAAGTACAGCCGGGTCTGCGCCTGGTGCGAGACGTTGCCGAACACGTCGAAGTTGACCGCCAGCTGGTAGTAGGTGCGCTCCAGCAGCGGGTAGTCGAACAGCCACATGGTCTGCGGCACCTCGCCGATCAGACCCTTGGTCACCGAGGCGCTGTCGAAGTGACGGAAGATGCTCAGCAGCGCGTTGTCGTTGCCCGCCCACAGGGTCGACCAGCTCGGCGCCGGGGCATTGGCGTAGGAGTCGCGGCGCAGGATCTCGTATTCGTTGCGTTTGTCGCGATAGGCCAGCCACAGGCTCAGCACGCTGCCGACGTCATCGTTCTGCCCGGGCATGGCCAGCAGCGGCGTGGCCTGGCCGCGGTAGGCCGGGTCGGTGATGTAGAGGTCGTGTTCCGGGGCCTGGAACAGCGCCCAGAAGTTGTCGCGGATCACATCGGTGGCGATCTGTCCGCGGCACACCGGGCCGCGGATAAAGGTGCGCACGAAGTACTCGGCGTTATCCAGCATGAACTGGTAGCGGGCCTTGGCCGGAATCGCCTCGAAGGTCTCGAACGGGTTGGCGCGGCGGCCCGGGCCATAACCCGGCAGCGCGCTGACCTGATAATCGCCGCTGTAGAACAGGGTCTTGACCCGCGCCATCTTCTCCGCGCTCAGCGGGTAGGTGATGTGGGTCTTGTGCACGATCACCCCTTGCACCGGCCACAGGCGGTAATACACCTGGGTGCCCGGGTCGTCGTTGGGTCGGCGGGTGTTGATCAGGTCGATCGGCTGGCCACTCGGCGTGCGCGAGCGCACCCACTGGAAGAAATGCCCCGGCTCGCCGCCCTCGAAATAGATGTGGGCGAGGAACCAGTGCTCGAACAGCCAGCGGGCCACCAGGCTTTCCCGGGCGCCCGGGGCATTGAGCAGGTTTTCCCACTGCAGCACCTGCATCGCTTCCTTGGCGCTCGGCGCCAGGCCCTGTTCGTCGATCGGCGCCCCGGAGGCCAGCCAGCGTTGCAGGGTCTGGTATTGCTGATCGGTCAGACCGGTCACCGCCAGCGGCATGCCTTCGCGCGGATGGGCCTTGGCATAACCATCGAATTCGGCCGGTTGCGCGCACATGTTCTCGCGGTTCAGGCCCAGGACAATGTCCTCCGGCAGCTTGGCGTTGGGTTGCAACGGCGTCTTGTGGCCCAGCTCGAGCATGCGCGCCATCAGCGCCGCCTGGCTGCCCTGGGCATCGAGCACCGAGTAGAAGCCCATACCCTGCCAGGCGTGCTTGCCGGAAGCGTCATAGAACAAGCGGGTCGGCGTCTGTGCCTTGCTGCGTTCGCCGTCGTACACCGGGATCTTCGAGGCGCCGCGGGCCGCGCCCTCGCCGCTGCCCAGGTTGAGCTGGCAGGCCGAGTCGTAGCAGGCATGGCAGGCCACGCATTTCTCGGTGAAGATCGGCTGGATATCGCGGGTGTAGGAGATCGCTGGCGCGGGACCCTGGGCGCTGGCGAACGAACTTAAAAGCAGCAGCACACTGCCAATGACAACGCGGTAAGACATATCCCTGGTCCAATCCATAAGAAAATCCGGCGATTCTACCGGGCCAGCACCGCCACCAACATGAGCGATATTCATGCAAAACCGCCGCATGCTCTAAAAGCGCACAGGTTTGCTATGATCCTCGCCCTTCGTAATGGCCCTTCCAGGTAGTCTTTCATGTCCGATCGCAGCACGCGCCTCCAAGCCCTTCAGCAAGCCCTCAAAGAGCGCATCCTGATTCTCGACGGCGGCATGGGCACCATGATCCAGAGCTACAAGCTCGAGGAGCAGGACTACCGTGGCAAACGCTTCGCCGACTGGCCGAGCGACGTCAAGGGCAACAACGACCTGCTGGTGCTGACCCGTCCGGACGTGATCGGCGGCATCGAGAAGGCCTATCTGGATGCCGGTGCCGACATCCTCGAAACCAACACCTTCAACGCCACGCAGATTTCCATGGCCGACTACGGCATGGAAGCGCTGGTCTACGAGCTCAACGTCGAAGGCGCGCGCCTGGCACGCAAGGTCGCCGATGCCAAGACCCTGGAAACCCCGGACAAGCCGCGCTTCGTCGCCGGCGTCCTGGGCCCGACCAGCCGCACCTGCTCGCTGTCGCCGGACGTCAACAACCCCGGTTACCGCAACGTCACCTTCGACGAACTGGTGGAGAACTATACCGAGGCCACCAAGGGCCTGATCGAGGGCGGCGCCGACCTGATCCTGATCGAGACCATCTTCGACACTCTCAACGCCAAGGCGGCGATCTTCGCCGTGCAGGGTGTGTTCGAAGAGCTGGGCCTGGAACTGCCGATCATGATCTCCGGCACCATCACCGACGCCTCGGGCCGCACCCTGTCCGGGCAGACCACCGAAGCCTTCTGGAACTCGGTGGCCCACGCCAAGCCGATCTCCGTCGGCCTGAACTGCGCCCTCGGCGCCAGCGAACTGCGCCCCTACCTGGAAGAGCTGTCGAACAAGGCCAGCACCCACGTCTCCGCGCACCCCAACGCCGGCCTGCCCAACGAATTCGGCGAGTACGACGAACTGCCGGCGCAAACCGCCAAGGTCATCGAAGAGTTCGCCCAGAGCGGCTTCCTGAACATCGTCGGCGGCTGCTGCGGCACCACCCCGGGGCATATCGAGGCCATCGCCAAGGCCGTCGCCGGCTATGCGCCGCGGCAGATCCCGGACATCCCCAAGGCCTGCCGCCTGTCGGGCCTGGAGCCGTTCACCATCGACCGCCAGTCGTTGTTCGTCAACGTCGGCGAGCGCACCAACATTACCGGTTCCGCCAAGTTCGCCCGCCTGATCCGTGAAGAGAACTACACCGAAGCCCTGGAAGTCGCCCTGCAGCAGGTCGAAGCCGGCGCCCAGGTGATCGACATCAACATGGACGAAGGCATGCTGGACTCGAAGAAGGCCATGGTGACCTTCCTCAACCTGATCGCCGGCGAGCCGGACATCTCGCGCGTGCCGATCATGATCGACTCCTCCAAGTGGGAAGTGATCGAAGCCGGCCTCAAGTGCATCCAGGGCAAGGGCATCGTCAACTCCATCAGCATGAAGGAAGGCGTCGAGCAGTTCATTCATCACGCCAAGCTGTGCAAGCGCTACGGCGCCGCCGTGGTGGTGATGGCCTTCGACGAAGCCGGCCAGGCCGACACCGAGGCGCGCAAGAAGGAAATCTGCAAACGCTCCTATGACATCCTGGTCAACGACGTCGGCTTCCCGCCGGAAGACATCATCTTCGACCCGAACATCTTCGCCGTGGCCACCGGCATCGAGGAACACAACAACTACGCGGTGGACTTCATCCACGCCTGCGCCTACATCCGCGACGAGTTGCCCTATGCGCTGAGCTCCGGCGGGGTGTCCAACGTGTCGTTCTCGTTCCGCGGCAACAACCCGGTGCGCGAGGCGATCCACTCGGTGTTCCTGCTGTATGCGATCCGCAACGGCCTGACCATGGGCATCGTCAACGCCGGCCAGCTGGAGATCTACGACCAAATCCCGCAGGAGCTGCGCGACGCCGTGGAGGACGTGATCCTCAACCGCACCCCGGAAGGCACCGATGCCCTCCTCGCCATCGCCGACAAGTACAAGGGCGACGGCAGCGTCAAGGAAGCCGAGACCGAAGAGTGGCGCAACTGGGACGTCAACAAGCGTCTGGAGCACGCCCTGGTCAAGGGCATCACCACGCACATTGTCGAAGACACCGAGGAGTCGCGGCTGTCCTTCGCCCGCCCGATCGAAGTCATCGAAGGCCCGCTGATGGCCGGCATGAACATCGTCGGCGACCTGTTCGGCGCCGGCAAAATGTTCCTGCCCCAGGTGGTGAAGTCCGCCCGGGTGATGAAGCAGGCCGTGGCCCACCTGATTCCCTTTATCGAACTGGAAAAAGGCGACAAGCCGCAAGCCAAGGGCAAGATCCTCATGGCCACGGTCAAGGGCGACGTGCACGACATCGGCAAGAACATCGTCGGCGTGGTCCTGGGCTGTAACGGCTACGACATCGTCGACCTCGGCGTGATGGTGCCGGCGGAGAAGATCCTGCAGGTGGCCAAGGAACAGAAGTGCGACATCATCGGCCTGTCCGGCCTGATCACCCCGTCGCTGGACGAGATGGTCCACGTCGCCCGGGAAATGCAGCGCCAGGACTTCCACCTGCCGCTGATGATCGGTGGCGCTACCACCTCCAAGGCGCACACGGCGGTGAAGATCGAGCCCAAGTACAGCAATGACGCGGTGGTCTACGTCACCGACGCCTCGCGCGCCGTGGGCGTGGCCACCCAACTGCTGTCCAAGGAACTCAAGGCCGGTTTCGTCGAACGCACCCGCGAAGAGTACGTGGAAGTCCGCGAGCGCACCGCCAACCGCAGCGCCCGCACCGAGCGCCTGAGCTACCCGGCGGCCGTGGCCAAGAAGCCGCAGTTCGACTGGATCAGCTACCAGCCGACCGTGCCGACCTTCACCGGGGCCAAGGTGCTGGACAATATCGACCTGCGGGTCCTGGCCGAATACATCGACTGGACGCCGTTCTTCATCTCCTGGAACCTGGCCGGCAAATTCCCGCGCATCCTTCAGGACGAGGTGGTGGGTGAAGCCGCCACCGCGCTGTACAAGGACGCCCGGGAAATGCTCGACAAGCTGATCGACGAGAAGCTGATCAGCGCCCGCGCGGTGTTCGGCTTCTGGCCGGCCAACCAGGTGCAGGACGACGACCTGGAAGTCTATGCCGACGACGGCCAGCCCTTGGCCAGGCTGCACCACCTGCGCCAGCAGACCATCAAGACCGACGGCAAGCCGAACTTCTCCCTGGCCGACTTCGTCGCGCCCAAGGACAGCGGCGTGACCGACTACGTCGGTGGCTTCATCACCACCGCCGGCATCGGTGCCGAAGAAGTGGCCAAGGCCTATCAGGACAAGGGCGACGACTACAACTCGATCATGGTCAAGGCCCTGGCCGACCGTCTGGCCGAGGCTTGCGCCGAGTGGCTGCACCAGCAGGTGCGCAAAGACTACTGGGGCTACGCCAAGGACGAGCAGTTGGACAACGAGGCGCTGATCAAGGAGCAGTACAGCGGTATCCGCCCTGCCCCGGGTTATCCGGCCTGCCCGGACCATACCGAGAAGAGCACCCTGTTCGCCCTGCTCGACCCCGAGGCATCCGAAGGCAAGGCCGGGCGCAGCGGCGTGTTCCTCACCGAACACTTCGCCATGTTCCCGGCGGCGGCGGTCAGCGGCTGGTACTTCGCCCACCCACAGGCGCAGTACTTCGCCGTGGGCAAGATCGACAAGGACCAGGTCAACAGCTACAGCGCGCGCAAAGGTCAGGACCTGGCCGTGACCGAGCGCTGGCTGGCGCCGAACCTGGGCTACGACAACTAACAGCTACGCGCCCCCACTGTAGGAGCGAGCTTGCTCGCGATGAACGCCAACGATGACGCGGTGAATCTGAAGAATCGCGTTGTCTTGACGTTTTGATCGCGAGCAAGCTCGCTCCTACAGGGTGTATGGGCAGGAGCTACGCGAAAATTGTCTATGCTTTCCCTACACTCACTTGTGTCGAGGGATTTATGGACGACCCCATCAACAACAAGCCGCCGACCCTTTGGCAGATGCTGCAAAGCGTCGCCGCTGCCGCCTTTGGCGTACAGAGCGGCAAGAACCGCAAGCGCGACTTTACCCACGGCAAGCCCAGCCATTTCGTGATCCTGGGCATTCTGTTCACTGCGGTGTTTGCCTTGACCCTGTTCGGTATCGTCAAGCTGGTCGTGCACCTGGCGGGGCTTTGAACGCCTGTCAGTGCAACAACAGATTCAGCGAGAAGGGATAACGGTAGCCGGCCGGCTTGCCCTCGGCCGACAACCCGCGAAAGTCCACACCGTATTGCTGCGAACCCTGTAGATCCAGCAAGCGCTGCGCCTGGACCTTGTCCAATAGCTGGAACACATCAAGCTGCCAGCTCGGGCCACCATAGGCCGCAGGGTTCAGCCCCCGGGCATCATCGTTGAGCACCACCATCGCCCAGCCCCCCAGGGTGAAATGCCCGGCGATCAGCGCCGTCAGGCGTCCGTCGATCAACGCCTGCAAGGCCTGTGGCGAGCTGTTCAGGGCACTGAACAGCACCTCCTTGCCCGGTCGCCGCCCCTGCTGTTCCAGCGCCTCCATCGCCCCCAGGGCCATCTCGTCGTTGGCCGACCAGATCAATTGCGTCTGCGGATAGCGCTTGAGCAACTGCTGGGCCTGCTCAAAGGCGCGCTGGCGATTCCACTCGCCATACACCAGTTGCCGTAGCCGCACCTCGGGATGCTCGGCCAGCGCTCGTTGCAGGCCCTGCTCACGGGATTGCGCCACCGGGGTGTTCTTCACTCCCGAGAACGCCAGCAGGTCGATGTACTGCCCTGGGGCTAACGGACCGTGACGACGGATCAGCTCCTTGAGCATCAGGTAGCCAGCTTCCTCGTCGTTGGCGATCATGCTGCCGATCCAGTCGGGATAACGACTCTGGCGATCGCCCAGCAAGCGTTGCTGATCGCTGGTCAGCGCGTTATTGACGACGAACAGCTTCACCCCGCTGCCCTGGGACAAGCGCAGGATCTCCGGCGCGACATATTGCTCGTTGACCACCACCAGGTAATCCGGCCGGTCCGGGCCCTGCAGGGCTTCCCGGGCCTGGCGGATGGTGGTTTGCGAATCGCGCTGCGAATAACGCACGCGCAGATCCAGGCCGAGGTCGTTGGCCGCGGCCTGCATGAACTGTGAATAACCGACCCAGAAGGTTTCAGTGGAATGGCCCGGGTTCAAAAACACCACCGAGGTGGCATGGGCCATGGCCCAGAACGCTGGACTCAGTACAAGCAGCACCAGCAGCAGACACTTATCAAACGCCTTGAACATTGCGACCAGAGTCCCGGAATATTGCCCCGCAGTATAACTGGCAAAATACTGGCCAATGTCGGCAAATCGTCATTTCCCACAGACAATTCGGACTCTGTTCGTCGCTCGACCGCAACTATTGATGACTGACCCAGAACACCGCCGTTCCCACGACCAGAATGATCAGAAAGAGAATGGCCCAAGCATCGACAGCGCTGTCGCTTTTCCTTGCCTTGGTTGGATTGCTCATAGCATCGCCTCTTGTCGGTTTTATCGGTGACTGCACAAAGACTCGAGCACAGTTAAGTCGAGGATTGCCCTCACCACAAATGTGGGTTTGAGCCGGCCGGATACCGTTAGTCGTTTTGGTTCTTTGCATATACTCAAACATCACTTTTGCGCATAACTGCAAACTGGTATCTTCGCCCGGCTCCGTTGGGAGTGCGCGGCCGTGCGCGCAGAATTTCTTGGGTGACATCCGCCTCTGCGTCACCTGATAAGCCTGAGAACAGGATCTATATGTACGTATACGACGAGTACGATCAGCGGATCATCGAGGACCGCGTCAAGCAGTTCCGTGATCAGACCCGGCGCTATCTGGCAGGCGAGCTGAGCGAAGAAGAATTCCGCCCTCTGCGCCTGCAGAATGGCCTCTATATCCAACGTTTTGCCCCGATGCTGCGGGTGGCGGTGCCTTATGGCCAGCTGACTTCGCGCCAAGCACGGATGATGGCCAGGATCGCTCGCGACTACGACAAGGGCTACGCCCACATCAGTACCCGGCAGAACGTGCAGTTCAACTGGCCGGCGCTGGAAGACATCCCGGACATCCTGGCTGAGCTGGCGACCGTGCAGATGCACGCCATCCAGACCAGCGGCAACTGCCTGCGCAACGTCACCACCGACCAGTTCGCCGGCGTCGCCGCCGATGAGCTGATCGACCCGCGCCCCTGGTGTGAAATCGTCCGTCAGTGGACCACCTTCCACCCTGAGTTCGCCTACCTGCCGCGCAAGTTCAAGATCGCCATCAACGGTTCGACCTCGGACCGCGCGGCCATCGAAGTCCACGACATCGGCCTGGAGCCGGTGTACAACGCCGCTGGCGAGCTGGGCTTCCGGGTCCTGGTCGGTGGCGGCCTGGGCCGGACCCCGGTGGTTGGCGCCTTCATCAACGAGTTCCTGCCGTGGCAGGACCTGTTGAGCTACCTCGACGCCATCCTGCGGGTCTACAACCGCTACGGCCGGCGCGATAACAAGTACAAGGCGCGGATCAAGATCCTGGTCAAGGCCCTGACCCCAGAGGTGTTCGCCGAGAAAGTCGAAGCGGAAATGACCTTCCTGCGCGGCGGCCAGACCACCCTGACCGAAGCCGAAGTGCATCGGGTGGCCAAGCACTTCGTCGATCCGGACTACAAGGCACTGGTCAACCAGGACGCCGAACTGGCCGAGCTCGACAAACAATATCCGGGCTTCGCCCGCTGGCGCACGCGCAACACCCTGGCCCACAAGAAGCCGGGTTATGTCGCCGTGACCCTGTCGCTGAAACCCACCGGCGTAGCCCCGGGCGACGTCACCGACAAGCAGCTGGACGGCATCGCCGACCTGGCCGACCGCTACAGCTTCGGCCAGCTGCGCACCTCCCACGAGCAGAACGTGATTCTCGCCGACGTCGAGCAGAGCCAGCTGTTCACCCTGTGGGGCGAGCTGCGCGAGCAAGGTTTCGCCACGCCGAACATCGGCCTGCTGACCGACATTATCTGCTGCCCGGGCGGTGATTTCTGCTCCCTGGCCAACGCCAAGTCGATCCCGATCGCCGAATCCATCCAGCGCCGTTTCGACGACCTGGACTACCTGTTCGACATCGGCGAGCTGGACCTGAACATTTCCGGCTGCATGAACGCCTGCGGCCACCACCACGTGGGCCACATCGGCATCCTCGGCGTGGACAAGAAAGGTGAAGAGTTCTATCAGGTTTCCCTCGGTGGTAGCGCCAGCCGCGACGCCAGCCTGGGCAAGATCCTCGGCCCGTCCTTCGCCCAGGACGACATGCCCGACGTGATCTCGAAGCTGATCGACGTGTACGTGGAACAACGTACCGAAGACGAGCGCTTCATCGACACCTACCAACGTATTGGCATCGACCTCTTCAAGGAGCGCGTCTATGCAGCGAATAATTAAGAACAACGAGGTCATCGACGAAACCTGGCACCTGCTGCCCAAGGACGCGACCCTCGACGGCATTTCCAACTGCGACGACCTGATCGTGCCGCTGGCCCTGTGGCGCGAGCACGCTCATGCCCTCAAGGCCCGCGACGGCGGCCTGGGCGTGTGGCTGGACAGCGATGAAGAAGCCGAAGAGATCGGCGATGACGTGCAGCACTTCCAGGTCATCGCCCTGAACTTCCCGGCCTTCACCGACGGCCGCAACTACTCCAACGCCCGCCTGCTGCGTGACCGTTACGGCTTCAAGGGCGAGCTGCGGGCAATCGGCGACATCTTGCGCGACCAGCTGTTCTACCTGCGCCGCTGCGGGTTCGACGCCTACGCCCTGCGCGCCGACAAGGATCCGTACGAAGCCCTGGAAAGCCTCAAGGACTTCTCCGTGACCTACCAGGCCGCCACCGACGAACCGCTACCGCTGTTCCGTCGCCGCTAAACGCCGCGCCAACAAAAAGCCCTGGACCGGGAAACCGGTTCAGGGCTTTTTTGTGTCTGCCATCTTTAACGCGCTGCCCGCCCCTGTAGGAGCGAGCTTGCTCGCGATAAACCTCAAGACAACACGAACTCCAGAGAAACGTGGTGCTGCAACCTCCATCGCGAGCAAGCTCGCTCCTACAGGAGGCCGCAACGGCCTTACCAGAAACGCTGCTGGGTCAGGCGGCTCCACCAGGTCAGCAGCACACGGTCGATAGAACCGCTGGCCGCCAGCCCGACCCGCTCCTGCAGGCTCTTGCGCTCGGCGTAGTGCAGGTGGAACAGCTCGGCGCTCTTGGCGCGTTCGGCCAGGTATTCGTCACTGGTTTTCAACTCGTCGACCAGCTTTTTCTCCTGCGCCGCGACACCCAGCCAAACTTCACCGGTGGCCACCTCGTCGATGACCAGTTGCGGCCGATAACGGGAAACGAAGTTCTTGAACAACTGATGGGTGACGTCCAGGTCTTCCTGGAATTTCTCCCGGCCCTTTTCGGTGTTTTCGCCAAACACGGTCAGGGTGCGTTTGTATTCGCCGGCGGTCAGCACTTCAAAGTCGATGTCGTGCTTTTTCAGCAGGCGGTTGACGTTCGGCAGCTGCGCCACCACGCCGATCGAGCCGAGGATGGCGAACGGCGCGCTGATGATCTTCTCGCCGATGCACGCCATCATGTAGCCGCCGCTGGCCGCGACCTTGTCGATGCACACCGTCAACGGCACGCCGGCCTGGCGAATCCGCGCCAGTTGCGACGAGGCCAGCCCGTAGCTGTGCACCATGCCGCCGGCACTTTCCAGGCGCAGCACCACTTCGTCCTTGGGCGTGGCCAGGCTCAGCAGCGCGGTGATTTCGTGGCGCAGCCCCTCGGTGGCCGAAGCCTTGATGTCGCCGCTGAAATCCAGCACGAACACCCGCGGCTTTTCCTCGTGCTGCTTCTTGTGTTTTTTCTCGGCCTTGGCCTCGGACTTGCGCAGCGCCTTGAGCTGGTCCTTGTCGAGCAGGCTCTGCTCCAGACGCTCGCGCAGGCCTTTGTAGAAATCGTTGAGCTTGCTCACATGCAACTGCCCGGCGCCCTTGCGCCGGCCTTTGCTGCGCAGCGAGGCAGCGGTGATCAGCACCACCAGGATGGCGATGACCAGGGTGACGGTTTTGGCCAGGAAACTGGCGTACTCGGAGAGAAACTCCACAGGGACTCCTTAAAGACGTGCATCACTGCCAACACGTGGCGGAATGGCTCCAGCATACCGGCGCAGCCAGGCGTCGGCCAGTCGCGAAACCTCCTGTTACCGTGCTCTAACGGGCATTTCAAACAAGCGTATGTTTTTTCATTGACAGCTCACCGGCATCCTCATAACCTCGCAAAACTTTCAACGTACCGGGATGACGCGGACGTGGGCAGCATCTATCTGATTCGACATGGCCAGGCCTCCTTCGGTGCGGACGACTACGACGTCCTCTCGACCACGGGTGTGCGCCAGGCCGAAGTGCTCGGTCAACACCTGGTCGAACTGGGGGTGAACTTCGACCGCTGCCTGGCTGGCGACCTGCGCCGCCAGCAACACACCGCCAACTCCACCCTGCAACAGTTCAGCGCCGCGGGCCTGCCCACGCCGATCCTGGAAACCGATTCGGCGTTCAACGAATTCGATGCCGACGCGGTGATCCGTGCCTTGCTGCCCGCCATGTTGTCCGAGGAGCCCGACGCCCTGGACATCCTGCGCAACACCGCGCAGAACCGCGCCGAATTCCAAAGAATCTTCGCCCTGATCATCGACCGCTGGCTGGCCGGCACCTACGATCCACCGGGGCTGGAAAGCTGGCTGGGATTCGTCGAGCGGGTGCAGGCCGGCCTGCAGCGGATTCTGGAACAGGCCGACAACACCCAGAAAATCGCCGTGTTCACCTCCGGCGGCACCATCACCGCCCTGCTCCACCTGATTACCCGGATGCCTGCCGCCCAGGCCTTCGAACTGAATTGGCAAATCGTCAATACCTCGCTCAACCTGCTGAAGTTTCGCGGTCGCGAGGTCGCCCTGGCTTCCTTCAACAGCCATGCCCACCTGCAGCTGCTGAAGGCCCCGGAACTCATCACTTTCCGCTGAGTCCGGATCACTGTGACCCTTGCTGTAACAACCCATAAAAGGATCGAACCATGACCTCCGTAGCCGACGCCGTACAAGCCATGAAAGCCAAGTTCAACCCAGCTGCCGCTGCCGGCCTGGACCTGGTTTTCGGTTTCCGCATCGATGACACCAAGAACTTCTCGCTGATCGTCAAAGACAGCACCTGCGAGCTCAAGGAAGGCGAGAACCCGGACGCCCAGGTCACGCTGGTAATGGACGGCGAAACCCTGCAAGGCATCGTCAGCGGCGAAACCGACGGCATGCAGGCCTTCATGGGCGGAAAGCTGCGCGCCGAAGGCGACATGATGCTGGCGATGAAGCTCAGCGAACTGTTCCCGGCCTAAGTAAGCGCTTCCCCAGGGAAGCCCTTGTTTGCCCACGAATCCCGCCTTCTGGCGGGATTCGTCGTTTCAGGCCCGTGCTTTCAGCCCGCACCAAAGGGCTCGGCCAGCGGCAAGCCGGTAGCTGCCGTCATGACCGAGGACGCCATCAACAGCTCCCGGGTATAAGGGTGCCGTGCCGAGGCGAACAGCTGATCGGTCTCGCCGCGCTCCACCACTTCGCCGTCCTTCATCACGATCAGGTCATGGGCCAGCGCCCGCACCACGGCCAGGTCGTGGCTGATGAACAGGTAGGTCAGGCCGTGTTCCTGCTGCAGGCGGCGCAGCAGCGCCACCACCTGTTTCTGCACCGTGCGGTCGAGGGCCGAAGTGGGTTCGTCGAGCAGGATCAGTTCCGGCTTGAGCACCAGGGCGCGGGCAATGGCGATGCGCTGACGCTGGCCGCCGGAGAATTCATGGGGGTAGCGATGGCGGCTGGCCGGGTCGAGGCCGACCTCCTGCAAGGCCTTGATCACCGCCTGCTCGCGCTGCTGCGCATTCAGCTCGCTGTGCACCAGCAAACCTTCGGCAATGATCTGCTGCACGCTGAGGCGCGGGCTGAGGCTGCCGAACGGATCCTGAAACACCACTTGCAACTGCCGACGCAATGGCCGCAGCTGTTTGCCGTCGAGACTTTGCAGGTCCTGGCCCTTGAAGCGGATGCTGCCTTCGGACTCGATCAGCCGCAGGATCGCCTGGCCCAGGGTCGACTTGCCCGAGCCAGACTCACCGACAATGCCCAGGGTCTTGCCCCGTTGCAGTTGCAGGTCGATGCCGTTCACCGCCTTCAGGTAACGCCTGGGACGCAGCCAGCCACCGCCCTGACGGAACCAGACCTTCAGCCCGTCCACCGCCAGCTGGGTCTCGCTGGGCCCGCAGCGCAGCGCCTGGCCGCCGGGCTCGGCATTCAACAACTGGACGCTGTAGGGATGTTGCGGATCAGCGAACAGTTGCTCGCAGCCAGCCGTTTCGACGATCTCCCCGGCACGCATCACCGCCACCCGCTGGGCGATGCTGTGCACCAGGTTGAGGTCGTGGCTGATCAGCAGCAAGGCCATGCCCAGGCGCTGTTGCAGGTCCTTGAGCAGCAGCAGGATCTTGCGTTGCACCGTGACATCCAGGGCGGTGGTCGGCTCGTCGGCGATCAGCAGTTCCGGCTCGCAAGCCAGGGCCATGGCGATCATCACCCGCTGGCGCTGGCCGCCGGAGAGCTGATGGGGGTAGGCCCTCAAGCGCTGCTCCGGCTGCTGGATGCCCACCAGGCGCAGCAGCTCCAGGATCCGTTCGCGGGCCTGGGTACCGGCCATGCCCTTGTGCAGGCGCAGGGTTTCCCCCAGTTGCCGCTCCAGGCTATGCAGCGGGTTCAGCGAGCTCATGGGCTCCTGGAAGATCATCGCGATACGGTTGCCGCGCAGCTGGCGCAAACGCGCCGGGCTGGCGCCGAGCAGCTCTTCGCCGCGATAACGGATGCTGCCGGCGATACGCGTGCAGCCCGGATCCAGCAATTGCAGGAGGCTGTGGGCCGTCACCGACTTGCCGGAGCCGGACTCGCCCACCAACGCCAGGCACTCACCGGGACGGATCTCCAGGTCGATGCCATGCACCACCTCAGTGGCCTTGAACGCCACCCGCAGGTCGCGCAGTTCAATCAGTCGCTCACTCATCTCAATGCCTCGGATCAAAGGCGTCACGGCAGGCTTCGCCGATAAACACCAGCAACGACAGAATCAGCGCCAGGGCAAAAAACGCCGTCAGCCCCAGCCAGGGCGCCTGCAGATTGCTTTTGCCCTGGCCGATCAACTCGCCCAGGGAGGCACTGCCGGCCGGCATGCCGAAGCCCAGGAAGTCCAGGGCCGACAGGGTGGCGATGGCCCCAGTGAGAATGAACGGCAGGTACGTCAGGGTGGCGCTCATGGCGTTGGGCAGGATGTGCCGCAGCATCACCTGGGTATCGCCGACGCCCAGGGCCCGCGCCGCCTTGACGTACTCCAGGCCGCGGCTGCGCAGGAACTCGGCGCGCACCACATCCACCAGGGTCAGCCAGGAAAACAGCGTCATGATCCCCAGCAGCCACCAGAAATTCGGCTCGACGAACCCCGAAAGAATGATCAACAGATACAGCACCGGCAGCCCCGACCAGACCTCCTGCAGGCGCTGCCCCAACAGGTCGATCCAGCCGCCGTAATAGCCTTGCAGGGCGCCGGCGGCGATGCCGATCAGCGCACTGGCGGCGGTCAGCGCCAGGGCGAACAGCAGCGACACCCGGGTGCCGAAGATCACCCGCGCCAGCACGTCCCGGGCCTGGTCGTCGGTGCCCAGCCAGTTCTGCACCGAGGGCGGGCTGGGCGCCGGCTCCGTCAGGTCGTAGTTGACCGTGTCGAAGGCGAAAGGAATGGGCGCGAACAGCAGCCAGCCGCCCTGCCCTTCGATCAGCTGGCGCACCGCAGCGCTGCGGTAATCCGGCTGGAACGGCAGCTCGCCGCCAAACTGCTGTTCGGTGTAACGCTTGAACACCGGGAAATACCACTGGCCCTGGTAAGCCACGAGCAAGGGCTTGTCGTTGGCGATCAGCTCACCGCCGAGGGTCAAGGCGAACAACGCGATGAACAGCCACAAAGACCACCAGCCGCGCCGGTGGGACTTGAAGCGCTGCCAGCGCCGCAAGCCTATGGGAGACAAGGTCAACATCAGGCGCTCCTTGCACTGAAGTCGATGCGCGGATCGACCAGGGTGTAGCACAGGTCGCCGAGCAGTTTTATCAGCAGACCGAACAGGGTGAAGATGAACAGCGAGCCGAATACCACCGGGTAATCCCGCGACACCGCGGCGTCGTAGCTCAGGCGCCCCAGGCCATCGAGGGAGAAGATCACCTCGATCAGCAGCGAGCCGCCGAAGAACACATTGACCAGGGCCTGGGGCAAGCCCGCGACCACCAGCAGCATGGCGTTGCGAAACACATGGCCGTACAGCACCTGCCGCTCGCTCAGGCCCTTGGCCCGCGCGGTGACCACATACAGGCGGGAGATCTCGTTGAGAAAGCTGTTCTTGGTCAGCAGGGTCAAGGTGGCGAAGCCGCCGATCACCAGGGCGCTGACCGGCAGCACCAAATGCCAGAAGTAATCGGCGACCTTGCCCCAGGCCGAGAGCTGGGCGAAGTTCTCCGAAACCAGCCCGCGTACCGGGAACCAGTCGAGCAAAGTGCCGCCGCCGAACACCACGATCAGCAACAGGGCGAACAGGAACCCCGGCATCGCATAACCGATAACGATCGCCGCGCTGCTCCAGACATCGAAGGCCGAGCCGTCATGGATGGCCTTGCGAATCCCCAGGGGGATCGACACCAGGTAGGTGATCAGCGTCGCCCACAAGCCCAGCGACAAAGTCACCGGCAACTTCTGCGCGATCAGCTCGGTGACCTTGGCGCCACGAAAGAAGCTGTCGCCGAAATCCAGCCGCGCATAACGCTTGAGCATCAGCCACAAACGCTCGCCGGCGGGTTTGTCGAAGCCGTACTGGCGCTCGATATCGGCCAGCAGCTTGGGGTCCAGGCCACGGGTGGCGCGGGACTCTCCGCCCACCGTTTCCACGTGCCCGCCGCCCACCGCCGAGGCGCCGCCAATGCCTTGCAGACGGGCGATGGCCTGCTCCACCGGGCCGCCGGGCGCCGCCTGGACGATGACGAAGTTTACCAGCAGGATGCACAGCAGGGTCGGCACGATCAGCAGCAGACGCCGCGCGCTATAAGCCAGCATGGACAGCCTCCCCGCGACGTTGGCGCATCTGGCTCAGGGTCAGCGCTTGTGGGCTGACCTCCCACCAGGTGTCGAGCCCGGCGTCGTATAGCGGCGCGATGGCCGGCCGGCCAAAGCGGTTCCACCACACCGAGGAAATGCCCGGCGGGTAGTAGTTGGGGATCCAGTAGTAGCCCCACTGCAACACCCGGTCCAGGGCCCGAGCGTGGGCCAGCATGCTGGCACGGCTGTCGGCCTGCACCAGGGCGCTGATCAGCCCGTCCACCGCCGGGTCGCGCAGCGCCATGTAGTTGTTCGAGCCCGGGTCGTCGGCGCTCACCGACCCGAAGTAGTTGAACAGCTCGCGCCCCGGCGCCTGGGACACCGGGTAGGCGGCGATGATCATGTCGTAGTCGCGGCTGCGCACGCGGTTGGTGTATTGCGCGGTGTCGACCTGGCGGATATCGAAGCCGATGCCGATCTGCGCCAGGTTGCGCTTGAACGGCAGCAGCAAACGCTCCAGGCCTTTCTGGCCGTTGAGAAAGGTGAAACGCAGGGGCTCGCCGGCGGCGTTGCGCAACTGGTCGCCCTGGGGTTTCCAGCCCGCCTGTTCCAGCAGCTTCAGGGCCTGCAACTGTTGCGGGCGGATGATCCCGCTGCCGTCGGTGCGTGGTGCCTGGAACACCTGGCTAAAGACCTCCTCGGGAACCTGCCCGCGCCAGGGTTCGAGGATCTTCAACTCGTCAGCGTCCGGCAGCGCCGCTGCCGCCAGTTCGCTGTGGGAAAAGAAGCTCTGCTGGCGCAGGTACAGGCTGCGCATCATCTGCCGGTTGCTCCACTCGAAATCCCAGAGCATGGCGATCGCCTGGCGCACCCGGCGGTCCTGGAACTGCGGTTTCTGCAGGTTGAAGATGAAACCCTGGGCGCCCAGGGCCGAACCCGGCGCCAGGTGTTCACGCACCAGGCGCCCCTGCTCCAGGGCGGCGCCGGCATAACCGATGGTGTAGCCGGTGGCAGAGAACTCGCGGTTGTAGTCGTAGCCGCCGGCCTTGAGGATCTGCCGCGACACATCGGTGTCGGCGAAGAACTCCACCCGCAGCCGATCGAAGTTGTAGCGCCCACGGGCCACCGGCAGGTCCTGCCCCCACCAGTCCCTGACCCGCTCGAAGTCGACGCTGCGCCCGGCGTCCACCGCGCTCACCCGGTACGGCCCGCTGCCCAGCGGCGCTTCGAAGCCGCCGCCGTCGGCGAAATTGCGGCCGCGCCACCAGTGCTCGGGCAACACCGGCAACGACGCCAGGTCCAGGGGCAAGGTGCGGCTCTCGCTGTTCTTGAACACAAAACGCACCCGGGTCGGCGACTCCACCTGCACCTCGGCGACATCGGCGAACTGCTGGCGGTACTTGAAGCTGCCCTGGGTCATCAGCAGCTCGAAGGTGTAGCGCACGTCCTGGGCGGTGATCGGGCTGCCATCGTCAAAGCGCGCCTTCGGGTTGAGGTAAAAGCGCAGCCAGGAACGGTCCGGTGCCAGCTCCAGGCCCTCGGCCACCAGGCCGTACACGGTGTAGGGCTCATCCTTGGAGCGATAGGCCAGCGGCGCGTACAGCCAGCCGTCGATATCGGCCACGCCGGTGCCTTTGTCGATGTAGGGAATCAGATGATCGAAAGGCCCGCTTTCCAGGGAGGACCGGCGCAGGCTGCCGCCTTTGGGCGCGTCCGGGTTGACGTAGTCGAAGTGCTGGAAGCCGGCGGGATATTTGGGAGCTTCGCCGTAGACCGTCAGCGACGGTTGCACGGCGGCCAGCAGCACGGGGCTCGGCAGCAGGCAGAGCCAGAACAGCAAGGTGCGTTGCAACAGCATGGAATGATGCCTCTTTGAACAGAAGCAGGGATCCGGGATGAATAGATGACCTCAGCGCGGGCAAGCCTCGCGCCTACAGCGTGCGCGACTTGCCGCGATCACAATCGCCTGCTCAGCCCTGACTCCTGCCCGAACCCTTCCACCCGGAACACCCCGCTCCTGCCTGTCTTGTGCAACTGGCCGAGCATTTTTATAGAGCGGGTTTTAGAACCATTGGTTACTAAAAAGCGTCCGGACCCTTTATTGCCAGTCGACTCAGAAGTTGTAACTGAGCCGGGTGTACAAGGTCCGTCCGAACGGGTCCGAATAGCGTGGGTCGTAGCCGCTCTGGAAGGTGTAGGTCTGGTTGCTGAACGGCGGCTCGCGGTCGAACAGGTTCTTCACCCCGAGGGTCACGCCCAGGGCCTGGCGCCAGGTGTAGGTGCCGGCCAGGTCCCAGACGTTGTAGGAGCCGACGCGGTTATGGCTGTCGCGATCGGAGTCGTGGTAACCGCTGGTGTAGCGGTTGGTCAGGGTCGCGCCCAGCGGCCCCTGGTTCCAGGTCGCGGTCAGGCTGTGGCGCCAGCGCGCCACCGCTCCGGCCGAGGCGAAGTCGCCGCCGCGAAAGTCCCCCAGCTTGTCGATGTACTCGCCCTTGAGCTGTTGCTGGTAGTCGTAGCGAGTGACGTAGGTACCTTGCAGCCCCAGGCCGAACTCGCCCCAGGCAGTGGCCGGCAGGCGGTAGTCGAGGCTGACGTCGACCCCGCTGGTCTTGAGCTTGCCCAGGTTGGCCATGCCGGTGACCACGTGATCGATGGAGCCGTCGGCCTTGCGCACCAGCCGATCGGCGTACAGGTCGGGGTTGTCGAACGGCGCCGATTCGGGAAACTCGGCGATCTGGTTGGCGAGCTTGATCCACCAGAAATCCAGCCCGGCGTTGAGCCGGTCGAACGGCTGATAGACGAAGCCGAATGTCACGTTGCGCGCGGTCTCCGGCTTCAGCTCGGTGTTGCCGCCGGTGCTGCGGTTGAACTGCTGGGCGCAGTCGCGGTTGCCGATCCCGCCATTGGCCGGGGTACCGCCGGGGCACAGCCGTGGGTCGTTGTAGTTGGCGTTGGTGAAGGTGGTAAAGGTCGGGTTGTACAGTTCGTACAGCGACGGCGCGCGGAAACCTTCGCTGTAGGCGCCGCGCAGCACCAGCTCCTTGAACGGCTGGAAGCGGAACGAATACTTGGGGTTGGTGGTGCTGCCGAAGTCGCTGTATTTGTCATGCCGGATCGCCGCCGTCAGCTCCAGGCTGTCGAGCACCGGCACGTTGAGTTCGGCATATTGCGCCTGCACGCTGCGGTCGCCCGACACGCTGCCGTTGGGGTCGATGCCCAGGCTCTGCACATTGCCGGCGAACTGGGCGAAATCCTGGTGGAAGTCCTCCTTGCGGTACTCGCCGCCCAGGGCCAGGGCCGAGGGGCCCGAGCCGAACCAGTCGCCGATCTCGCGGCTGACCCGGCCGTCGATGGCCTTGACCCGCCCGACCGCCGTGGCGTAATCGCCGTCCACCGTATTGGCCGCCAACAGCGCGCTGCCCGCCGCGGTCTGCGGGCCGAAGGGGTTGATCACGCCATTGGCGATGCCCTGGGATACCGCCACATCGTTCACGTAGCCGCTGCGAATGGTGCTGACCACCTTGTTCTGGTTGTACGAGGCGCCGATGTTGTAGTCCCAGCCCGCCGCGCTGCCGTCGAAACTCAGCAGCAGGCGCTGGCCGGTGTTGTCGTCCTCATGGCGGCGGGCGCCGACATCGGTTTCCCGCCAATTGGCCGCCACCGGTTGCGTCGGGTCGAGGGCAAAGCCGCTCGGCCCCGGGGTGATGCCATTGCCCGGATAGAACGCGGTGCCCGGGTTGACCTGGTTGCCCATCAGGGTGCCGGGGCCGATCTGGGTGCGGTTCTCGTTGCGCGCCCAGAAGTATTCGAGGCTGACGTTGTGATCGTCGCTGAGCTTGCCGGTGGCCTTGGCGAAGGCCGAGGTCTTTTCGGTTTCCGGCACCAGGTCCAGGTAACTCCACAGACTCTGGCGGCAAATGCCGTTGCGCGACAGCAAGCCCGGTGCGTTGCAGCCGGAACCGGCCAGCGGGTTGGTGGCATTGGCGCCCTGGCTCCAGTTGGCCGGCGAGGCGGTGCCGGACGTGTAGTCCAGGCCGCGGCCCGGCTGATAGTTGTAGGTGTAGCCGCGGTCCTTGGCGGCCAGGCGCTCCTGCTTGTCGTAGCTGACCACGCCGAACACGTTGAAGCGGTCTTCCTCCAGGTCGCCGATGCCCCAGCTACCGCTGAAGTTCTTGCTCTGGCCACCGCCGGAATGGCTCGGGGTGTCGTAGCGGGTGCTGACCTGGCCGCGGGTCAGGCTCTTCTTGGTGATGAAGTTGATCACCCCGCCGATGGCGTCGGTGCCGTACAGCGCGGACGCGCCGTCGCGCAGCACCTCGACCCGGTCGATGGCGGCGAAGGGAATGGTGTTGAGGTCGACCCCGGAGCCGTTGATGGCATTGGTCGCGTTGTTGCTCAGGCGCCGGCCGTTGAGCAGCACCAGGGTCTTGTTCGGGCCTATGCCGCGCAGGTCGGCATAGGCCGCCCCGCCGCTGCTGGAGCCCACCGAACGTCCGGAACCGACCGAGGACTGGTTGGCGGAAATCCGGTTGATCAGCTCTTCGGTGGTGGTCACGCCCTGCTCGCGCAGCTTCTCGACCTGCAGCACAGTGACCGGTACCGCGGTCTCGGCATCGACCCGGCGGATCGCGGTGCCGGTCACTTCCACTCGCTGCAGCTGGGTGGTGGGCTCGGCAAATGTCGCGGCGCTGCTGGCCGTGCTGGCGTCCGCCGTGATGGTCACGCCCTGGGTGTCCTGCTGCTCCTTCAGGCCGCTGTCCTGCAAGGCCAGGGTCAGCGCCTGGCGCTGCTCGAGCTGGCCCTGGATCGCCGGCGCATAACGGCCGCTCACCAGCTTCTGCTCGAAGGAAATCGGCAGGCCGGTCTGCCGGGAAATCTGCAGCAAGGTCTGGTCCAGCGGCCCCGCGGGCAGATTGAACGGAGTGGTCGCGGCCCAGGCCGGCAACACATTCAGCGTCGCCAGCAAGGCCAGACTCAAAGGGGATCTATGGGGTACGAACAGACTCATGGACAACCATCCCTGCATTAGGTGTATGCAGGGATGTGCAACGGCCGGGCGGTTTTTATAGAGGCCGATCTAGACCGTTGGGTGATGAGCTTATGCCAGTTCATCATCCCCCCGTAGGAAGAGGCCTCCGACGAGGGGATCAACCGCCAAAGTGATAGCTCACATCCAGCCACCACTGCCGGCCATAGGGGTCGTAGTTGCCGGTGGGGTAGTACGGCCAGCCGCCGGAGTCGTCGCGCTTGACCTGGTTCAGCAGATTGTTGACGGTCAGGCCGACGCTGGCGCGGTCGTTGACCTTGTAGCGGGCGCTGGCGTTGAACACGGTCCAGGGCGACAGGCGCCCGTCCGAGTTGCCGTTGGTGACGCTGCCATAGCGGATGCCCAGCAGGGTCGCAGTGTAGTGCTGGTAATCCCAGGTCAGGCTGGCGTTGACCTTGCTGCGCCAGTCGTGATTGCTGCGGTCCACGCGCCAGTCCTGGGTCGGCGCGTCGTCCGATTCCTTGTAGAAATGCGAGAGGACCAGGGTGTAGCCCAGGGTCGAACTGAAGGCCCCGTATTCCCCGGCGCCCCAGCGGATATTGCTTTTCAGGTCGAGCCCGCTGACCCGTTCGCTGGCGGCGTTGATCGCATTGATCTGCACCCGCTGCAAGCGGTTCGGGTCCACCGCGGCGGTGCCCGGGTTGCGCTGGATCCGCGCCAGGGTCGCCTGGCAACTGGCCGAGTTGATGTCCATGGCACCACTGCGGCAGGCATTCTCTTCCTGCAACAGGCGGTTCTGGTCGACGGTGGTCAGCAGGTCTTCGATCTGCACGCGCCAGTAATCCACCGACACATCGAAGTTGCGCGACGGCGACCAGACAAAACCGTAGGTCCAGGACTTGCCCCGCTCGGACTTGAGGTCGGCGGTGCCGCTCTGGGTGTAGTCCACCCGCCCGCGATCGCAGGCGCCCTCCACGCCCTGGCTGCAACCGTAGTAGTCGATCTGGTCCGGCACATAGCCGTTGGTGTCGGCCTGGTAGATGTAGTTCAGGTCCGGCGCGCGGAAGCTGGTGCCGTAGCTGCCGCGCAACAGCAGGCTGTTCAACGGGCGCCACTCCAGGCCGAGGTTGTAGGTCTTCTGCTGCTCGGTGCGGCCGCTGAATTTGTACTGGTCCCAACGTCCCGCCAGCGACGCCAGCAGGCTGTCGCTGATCGGCACGCTGAACTCGCCGCCGGCGGCATAGCGCTTGCGCGAGCCACCGGAACTCTGCGCCGGCGTGGTGCCGTAGAAACTGCCGTCGTTGAGCCCGTCGTCCTGGTCGATGCGGTACTCCTGCTTGCCCAGCTCGAGGATGCCGGCGAAGCCCACCGGCCCGGCCGGCAAGTCGAACAGCTCGCCGTTGAGCGAGGCGTTATAGCTCTGCGACACCGACTTGCTGGTCTGGGTCAGGTTGCGGCGAAACTGTCGCCACTCCTCCTCGGTCAGCGGCCGGTCAAGGCGCGAGGCATCCGGGGCGAACAGCGGATAACCGCCCTGCTCGCCCAGCTGCGGCCCCAGGTAGAAATCGCGGATAGTGGCCGACGGCGTATAGCGCGTGGTGCGCACGCTGCGGTACTCCGAGCGGTTGGCCGCCAGCTCATAGCTCCAGGCGGTATCGGCGATCCGGTCGGACAGGCCCAGGGTGCCGGTCCAGGAGGTGTCGCGCCACTTGCTGTTGTTGCTGGTGCGGCCGCCGATTTCCTCCTCGGAGAAACGCCGGGACCAGCGCTCCAGGTTGCCCGTGTTCTGGTTGATGAAATCCGGCGAGGTGAAGCTCGGCCCGCGGGTGTTGTTCTGGATATGGTCCAGGCCATACATCAGGTCGGCGAAGACCTTGCCGCTGTCGCTGAAATGCCAGGTGCCACGGGTGTAGCCGTCGTAGTTTTCCTTCTGCGTCTGCAAGGTCCAGTAATCGTTGTAGACCTGGTCGGTGGTGCAGCGCCCGCCGCTGCCGCTGAGGTGGTTGCCAAAGATTCCGGAGTAAGCGCCGCAGCCGGGGCCGATGTACTTGCCGCTGTCGAGGTTGCGCCGGTAGCCCACGTCCAAGGCCGGCCCGCGGTCCATGAAACCGCGATCGTCGGCCCAGATCGGCTGGCGATGGGTCAGCTCGAGGCCGAACAGGCCATCGAAATCTCCCCAGCTGCCACCGCCGCTGATCTGCAGGCGCTGGTTGTCGCCGCCGCCACGCTCGGTGGTGCCGCCACGCAGGTTGACGTCGATGCCGCTGGCCTTCTCCTTGAGGATGATATTGACCACCCCGGCGATCGCATCGGAGCCGTAGATCGCCGAGGCGCCGCTGCTGAGAACCTCGATGCGGTCGATGATCGCCGAAGGGATGTTGGCCAGGTTGGTGAAGTTGACCTGGCCGCCATAGGCCGTCGGATAGTCCGCGACCCGCCGGCCGTTGATCAGCACCAGTGTGTGGTTGGGCCCCAGCCCCCGCAGGTTGAGGGCGCTGGCGGCGGGCTGGAAGGTGTTGCCGTAGTCCTCGCCCTGGGTCATGCCGGTGTTTTGCGTCTGGGTCGCCAGGGCGTCGTAGACGTTGCGGTAACCGCGGGCCTCCATCTCCTCGTGGGTGATGACGTTCACCGGAGTAGCGCCGTCGGACTGGGCGCGGGCGATGCGCGAGCCGGTCACCGTGACTTTTTCCAGCTGCGGGTCCGCCGCGCGAGCCGGCGCCACGGTGCTGACTTTAGGACTGGCCTTGGCGCTGGCCGGAGCATTGCGAATGGTCAGCCCCTGCTCGCTGTGCTGGGCCTCCAGGCCAGTGCCTTGCAGGGCCCTGTCCACCGCCTGCTGGCCGCCCAGGGCGCCACGGATGGCCGGGCTGCGCTTGCCCTGCACCAGGTCCTGGCTGAAGGAAATCGGCACCCCGCTCTGCCGCGAGATATCCAGCAGCACCTCGTCCAGCGGGCCGGCGGAAATGTCGAAGGTGATCGGCCTGGGCTCGATCTGCTGAGCGCCTGCCTGCTGGGCCCAGGCGGCGCTGCCATAAGTGCCGAGGGCCAGGGCCAACGCCAGTGACAGGCGCGCCAATGGCCGGCGTGGCGGATTGGAAAGGATCGATGAGTGCATGAGCAATTCCCTGTTGGATGCGGTTGCAGGGAATGAGCAGCGACTGACGGGTTTTTATAGGGCGGCGGTTAGGCCAAGGGGTTATGGGGTTATAACCGCGCCCTTCAGCGCGGCTCGATGCTGACCCAGTACGGGCTGTGGTAGCTGACGCGGATCGGCAGCGAACGCTCGAGCAATTGCAGGCTGCGGTCGCTGTCGTCCAGCGGATAGATGCCGCTCAGGTGCAGGTCGGCGACCTGGGGGCTGAGGCGGATGATGCCGCGCCGGTAGCTACGCAAGCTGTCGATCACCTCGCTCAGGGGCCGGTCGCGGGCCTCGAACATCCCCGAGGTCCAGGCGCTTTCATGGCCCTTGGCACGCTCCAGCAGCAACAGGCGCTGACTGTCGAAACGCAGGCTTTCGCCGGCCTCTACCAGCTGCCGCGTGCCACTGGCGGTAAGCACCTCGACTTGCGAATGCAACATCACCAGGCGCGTCCAGTCCTCACCGCGCTCCACCAGGAACTTCGTGCCCAGGGCACGCATGCGCCCGTGTTCGGTTTCCACCACGAAGGGCCGTTGCGGGTCCTTGGCCACGTCCACCAGCAACTGGCCATTGCGCAGTTGCAACAGCCGCTGCCGGGCATCGAAACAGGTCACGACCTGGCTGCGGGCATTGAGGGTCAGCGCACTGCCGTCGGCCAGGGTGAAGTCGCGGCGCTCGCCAGTGCCGGTGTACAGGGCGCCCGCCTCGGGCAACAGGTTGTAGCGCCGGCCGAGCAAGGTCTCGGCCAAGGCCAGGGCCATCACACTCAGGCTGCCGCCGATAAAACGCCGGCGGCTCGACGGCGCATTCAGGCTGTGCAGCAGGCTGTCGCGGGACAGGTTGCGCAAGGCTTGGCTGCGCAGCGCCCCCAGGCCGCCGCCCATCAGCGCGATGATCTGCTCATGCTGGGGGTCGGCGGCGCGCCAGTCGTGGAATGCCTGATGTTCCTGGGCATTCATCTGCCCCGATTGCAGGCGTGCCATCCATTGCGCGGCTTCATCCACCAGCGCCTCGTTCGCGCGTGGACGGCTCATGCGTCGACCATCGCCTGATAACAGCGCTTGAACGCCTCGGCCATGTACTGCTGGACGCGACTGGTGGACACCCCCAGCTGCTGGCCGATTTCGGCGTAGGTCAGGCCGTCGAGCTGATGGTAGAGAAAGGCCGCCTTGGCCTTGGCCGACAGGCCGTTGAGCAAGCGGTCCACGGCCAGCAGCGCTTCGATCACCAGCGCCCGCTCCTCGGGTGACGGGTGCACCGGCGTCGGCGCCAGGGCCAGGTTTTCCAGGTAGGCACGCTCCAGGTCCTGGCGCCGCCAGCCTTCGTAGACCAGGCGTCGGGCGATGGTGGTCAGCAGCGCCCGGGGCTCGCGGATGGCCGTGGGGTCCGGCAGGGCCAGCACCCGCACGAAGGTTTCCGAGGCGATGTCCTGGGCGCTGTGATGGCAGCCCAGGACGCGACCCACCGAGGCGCACAGCCACTGATAGTCGCGTTTGAACATCTGCCCGATCAGTGAGTAATGCGGGTTCCGATTCGCCCCCATGCCTTGCTCCCTCACGAGACAGCTCCCCCCTCTCGAAATCGTCTGGCTGGGTCGGGACCTTGCCGACCCAGGATTAGGGGAGCGACTGTGCAACAGGGCTGAATCTATTTGGAAGTAATTAAAAATTTACCCAGGCTAACTAACGAATATATGTAATCCAGCGACTCGCCGCGCCGCACGACGCACTTGATTGATCTCGGTCAGCAGTCCCCCCAAAGCTCCTCTCTACTCTGGCGCCTCCATCGGCCAGGGACGGCTTTCGGAACGGCCGGCCCCGCTTCACCTTCAAGGAAGAGTCGTTATGCAATCGCTGAAGATCATTCTGCTGTCCACCGCCTTCAACGGTCTCACCCAGCGCGCCTGGCTGGACCTGCGCCAGTCCGGCCATCGCCCCAGCGTGGTGCTGTTCACCCATGAAGACGAAGTCTGCCGGCAGATCGAACAGGCCGACGCCGACCTGGTGATCTGTCCCTTCCTCAAGGACCGGGTGCCCGAGCAACTGTGGCGCCACCCGACGCGTCCGGTGATCATCATTCACCCGGGCATCGTCGGCGACCGCGGCGCCAGCGCCCTGGACTGGGCCATCAGCAACAACCTCGAGCGCTGGGGCGTCACCGCCCTGCAGGCGGTGGAAGAAATGGATGCCGGGCCGGTCTGGTCCACCTGGGAATTCAAGATACCGGCGCAGGTGCGCAAGTCCGAGCTGTACAACGGGCCGGTGGCCGACGCGGCGATCTACTGCATCCGCGATGTGGTGGAAAAATTCGGCAGCGACTTCGTCCCGGTACCCCTGGACTACAGCAAGCCGCAAGTGCGCGGCCGCCTGCAACCGAACATGAAACAGGACGACCGCAGCTTCAGCTGGCACGACAGCGCCATCTTCATCAAGCGTTGCATCGACGCCGCCGACGGCCAGCCCGGAGTCCTGGCCAGCCTCGCCGGCGGGCAGTACTACCTGTATGACGCGCACCTGGATAGCCGCAGCGGCATCCCCGGCGAACTGCTGGCGGTGCACGACGATGCTGTGCTGGTGGCCTGCGGCGACCGTAGCCTGTGGATCGGCTCCCTCAAGCGCAAAGCCCGGCCGGGCACCGAACACTTCAAGCTGCCGGCCCGCCATGTGCTGGCCGGCCAACTGGATGGCGTGCCTCATCTGGACTGGTCGGTCGCCAGCGAACCGTTCAGCGACGAGGCCTACCAGCCGATCCGCTACCGCGAGTCGGGCCACGTCGGCGAGCTGACCTTCGAGTTCTACAACGGCGCCATGAGCACCGAGCACTGCCAGCGCCTGGTCAGCGCGCTGCAATGGGCCAAGGCTCGGGACACCAAAGTGCTGCTGTTCAAGGGCGGGCGTGGCGCGTTCTGCAACGGCGTGCACCTCAATGTGATCCAGGCCGCGCCGGTGCCGGGCCTGGAAGCCTGGAACAACATCCAGGCCATCGACGACGTCTGCAAGGAACTGCTCAGCGCCCGCCAGCTGGTGGTCAGCGGCCTGACCGGCAATGCCGGGGCCGGCGGCCTGATGCTGGCGCTGGCGGCCGATGTGGTGCTGGCCCGAGCCAATACCGTCTACAACCCGCACTACAAGAGCATGGGCCTGTACGGCTCGGAGTACTGGACCTACAGCCTGCCCCGCGCCGTCGGCCACGCCATGGCCCACAAGCTCACCGAGGAATGCCTGCCGATCAGCGCCTTCCAGGCCCTGCAGATGGGCATGGTCCAGGAAGTCGGCCCGCGCTGCCCCGACGAATTCGGCCTGTGGCTGCTGCAACGGGCCAACGCCGTACTGACCGAGCCGAAGTACCAGGCCCTGCGCGAGCGCAAGGCCAATGCCGACCCGCAACTGATGCAGCACTGCCGCAACGCCGAGCTGGAACAGATGCACCTGGACATGGTGCAGAACCGCCACGGCTTCGCCGAGAAATGCGCCGGTTTCGTCTACAAGCGCAAGACCTGCTGCACCCCGCAGCGGTTGATCGAGGACTGGGCCGTGCCGCAACCGGATACCTTGAGTGCCTGATCGGCTGATCGTGGTCGCCGCTGGCGCAGCCTGCGATCGGGCGCGCAGCGGCCGTGAAACAGTCACCACGATGTTGCACAAGAACAGGCTGCCGTAACCCAGGCAGCGCCCCCTCCCCCGTTGCCGCTAAGGCTGCAACAACAACGCCACCAGCGCCGTCCAGCCGGTCTGGTGACTGGCTCCCAGGCCGCGGCCGGTGTCGCCGTGGAAGTACTCGTGAAACAGCAGCAACTCCCGGTCCCGGGGATCGGCCTGCAACTGCGCGTAGGCGCACATCGACGGGCGGCGCCCGTCCTCGTCGCGCAGGAACAGGCGGGTCAGGCGCTGGCCCAGGCTGTCGGCGACTTCCTCCAGGGACGCCAAGTAGCCGGAACCGCTGGGGTATTCCACCGAGAAGTTGTCGGCGTAGTAGCGATGAAACTCGCGCAGCGATTCGATCAGCATGTAATTGATCGGCATCCACAACGGCCCGCGCCAGTTGGAGTTGCCGCCGTACAGTCGTGAGTCGGAATCGGCCGGCGCATAACGGGCGCACAGTTGGTGACCGTCGACCTGCAGGGCGAAGGGGTGTTCGGCGAAGTTTCTGGACAGTGAGCGAATGCCGAAGTCACAGAGAAACTCGGCCTCGTCGAGCATGCGCTTGAGCAGGTCCTTGGTGCGCTCGCCGCGCAACAGCGCGAGCAACAGGCGATTGCCCTGCCCCGGTTCGTTCCAGCGCGATACCAGGCGGGCCAGGTCCGGCCGATGGTGCATGAACCCCAGCAAGCGCTCGCGCAGCCCCGGCAGGCATTCGTGTTCATGCTGTTCCAGCACCTGCACGGCGAACAGCGGCATCAGGCCGACGATGGAGCGCAGGCGCAGCGGTTCGTTGCCGCCGTCGGGACGATGCAGCACGTCGTAGAAGAACCGGTCCTGATCGTCCCATAGCCCTGCGTCGCCGTCGTCCAGCCGGTTGATGGCCCCGGCGATGTACAGGAAGTGTTCGAAGAACTTCACTGCGATGTCCACGTACACCGGGTTGCGCCTGGCCAGTTCCAGGGCGATGCGCATCAGGTCCAGGGCGTAGGCCGCGACCCAGGCGGTGCCGTCAGCCTGGTCCAGGGTGTAGCCCGGCGGCAAGGGTGCCGAGCGGTCGAACAGCGCGATGTTGTCCAGACCGAGGAAACCGCCCTGGAACAGGTTGCGCCCCTCGGCGTCCTTGCGGTTGACCCACCAGGAGAAGTTCAGCAGCAGCTTGTGGAAGATCCGCTCGAGAAAGTCCAGGTCGCCCTGGCCGGTCAGGGCTTTTTCCCGCTGGTACACCCGCCAGCTGGCCCAGGCGTGCACCGGCGGGTTGGCGTCGTCGAAGCGCCATTCGTAGGCCGGCAACTGCCCATTGGGGTGCATGAAGCGGTCCTTGACCAGCAGCAACAGTTGGTGCTTGGCGAACCCCGGATCGATCAAGGCCAGGGCCACCGCCTGGAAACCCAGGTCCCAGGAGGCATACCAGGGGTATTCCCAGGTGTCGGGCATGGCCACGATGTCGAAGTTCGCCAGGTGCCGCCAATGGCTGTTGCGCACATGGGCGTGGGATGCCGGTGGCGGGGGCTGGCCGGGGTCGCCGTCGAGCCAGCGGTTGACGTCGAAATCGTAGAGTTGCTTGGACCACAGCAGCCCGGCCAGGGCCTGGCGCTGGACATTGCGCGCGTCGGCATCGGCGATGCCCTGTTGCAGCGCGGCGTAGAACTCGTCGGCCTCGGCCCGCCGCTGTTCGAACAGGGTTCGGGCGCTGACCTGGGCCGAACCGGCCGGGGCGAAACGCAGGTACAGGCTTTTGCTCTCCAGCCCGGCCAGCTCCAGGGTGAAGTGGGCGGCAGCACGGGTTCCGCTGTCGCGGGCAATGGCGGTGCTGGCGCCTCCCAGCAGGTAGTCGTTGATCCCGTCCTTGAACGGGCCGGGCGTGGCGAGGCCATCGAGCTTCGGGAAGTTGGTTTCGTTGTTGCAGAACAGCCACTCGCAAGGCTCCGGCCCCCAGGCCGTGACCTGCATCGGCGAACAGCGCGGATGCCGGGCCAGCAGTTGTTCGCCCAGCAGGCGCAGGCTCGGTTTGCGCGAATCACCGCCCCAGCTCCAGGTGTTGCGCGCCCAGACCTGGGGCAAGACCCGCAGGCGCGCCGGCTGATGAAAACGATTGTGCACGGTGACCCGCATGAAGATGTCATCGACCGCGTGCTTGGCGTATTCCACCGTCACGTCGAAGTAGCGATCATCTTCGAACACCCCGGTGTCGAGGATCTCGTACTCGGTATCGTCCAGACCGCGCCGGGCGTTCTCCCGCAGCAGGTCTTCATAGGGAAAGGCCGCCTGCGGGTATTTGTAGAGCATGCGCATATAGGCATGGCTGGGCACGCCGTCGAGGTAGAAATACAGCTCCTTGACGTCTTCGCCGTGATTGCCCTCGGCGTTGTTCAGGCCGAACAGGCGCTCCTTGAGAATGCTGTCGCGCTCATTCCACAGGGCCAGCCCCAGGCACCAGTGCTGGGCCTTGTCGGAGAACCCCGCCAACCCGTCCTCGCCCCAGCGATAGGCCCGGCTGCGGGCATGGTCGTGGGGCAAGTAGGCCCAGGCATCGCCATCGGCGCTGTAGTCCTCGCGCACCGTGCCCCATTGCCGCTCGCTCAGGTACGGCCCCCACTCGCGCCAGGGTTCGCCCGCCGGGCCATTGAGGCGCTGGCCTTCGATCGTTTCGAGGATGCTTGCCGCCGCTGCTGCCGTCATGGGGGTGTCCGTGAGCCATGGAGGTGAAAGCCAGTGTAGGGGCTGGCGACGCCGGCGGCCCATGACAAATGTTTCATGGTGCGAGGCGCCAACCGCGACCCGTTGCCGCACAAGGCCCGTGATAGAGCCTTCGGCTTAAATTTCCGGGGAGGCGTTCGTTATACTCGGCAACCCTTTTGTGCAAACGCGGTACCCATGATGTCCAGCGACAACACCCTCCTGGCGAGCCTTATGCTCTGTGTATTGGCCCTGCCGGCACAGGCCGAAAGCCTGGACCTGAGCTACCCGGCGCCCGTCCTGACAGAGGCAACGGCCGCCCCGGCGGCGGAGCCGGAACCCAGCAAGTTCCACCTGGAGTTCAAGGCACCGATCACCCTGGAACACACCTGCAGCGGCCCTCAGTGCAATTACGAAACCGACCCGAGCCAGCGCCATGAACCGGAAACGGTGAACCGATGGTCGGTCGGGTTCAACTGAGCCGCCCTGCTTTCAGCGGCGCCTTTCAGGACCTCATCGCCAGCAAGCTGGCTCCTACATAAAGCGGGTCCGGCCCCCCCAGCAAACACTGCCAGACCTGTAGGAGCCAGCTTGCTGGCGATCCGGGCACTGCGCTATATCGGGCCGACCCATCGCGCCGGCAGAAGCTTGGCTAGGCTATAAACATGCCCCGTGAATGCCTGGGAGGTCCGATGAACCGCACGATCCTGAGCCCTCTGAGCCTGGCCCTGGCCCTGTTGGCCGGCTGCGCCAGCCCGCCCGAAGTCATCGACAAGGAACCGGCGGCCATCGCCGAAGGCGTGCTGGCCTTCCGGGACATCTGCCTGAAATCCGCGCCCTCCTTCGCCGGGGCCGACAACGCGGCCAAGGGCTATGGCATCGCCAGGCTGGACGATGCCGGCTATGCGCGGATGGGACTGAGGCCGGACCACAGCCTTGGGGTCCAGGTACAGAAAGGCAAGCAATGCGCGGTGACCACGCCGTCGCAGCGGGACAAGACCCTGACCGCGCAATTTCTCAAGCTGGCCGAGCAGTTCTCCAGCACCCCGGTGGCGCAGCACCTGCCGGCGAAAATCACCCTCGATAAGCAGACCTTCCTGCTGATGCACGACCGGCGCGGCGGCGAGGCTTATGTGATGTTGAGGCAACCCTGAAGCGCAGCGCCTTCATTCAGGCGGCGAAAGGTGCGCGTAACACGCCGGCGAACTCCCCTCGCCCTGCCGGTCCAGCTCGTCCTCCAGCCACTCGGCCAGCACCCGGGCATTGTTGTGCACTTCATCGTGAGCCGAGTACACCAGGGTCAGGCGGCCCTTTTGCGCGCGTTCCAGCAACGCCCACCAATGCTCGGGGCGGGCCGTCAGTTCCTGGCGGTAACGGCTGCGGAAGGTGGCGAAATCCAGCTCGCCGGACTTGAAGGCACGGCGCAATCCGGTGGACGGCGCCAGGTCTTTCAACCACTCGTCCAGCGGCAACTGCTCCTTGCGACAGTTACGCGGCCACAGCCGGTCCACCAGCACCCGATACCCGTCGTCGGGGCTCGCCGGTTCGTAGGCGCGTTTGCACAGAATCATGGGTTCTTCCCCTCTATGACGGCATGACCTGCCATCAGCTTAGTGGCTGGACAAGGCCTGGCACAGGACGAAGACCAGTGCCTCGCCACCACTCCCCCGGGGTCTGATTACGACCCTCCCGCATCGAAAACGACACCTCGTTCCCTGGATGATTGACGCACCGCGCCCAGCCCTATTAAGTACTATTTATCCGCATTAATACGATAAATCGAAAACATGCTCAAACGACCTGTTCGCCGCAAACGCCAGAAGCTTTCCGACGTGATTGTCGAGTCGGTCAAACGCTCCATCGTGATCAACGCCCTGCGTCCCGGCGACCGCTTGCCGACCGAGCGCGAGTTGATGGAAAGCTTCCAGTGCTCCAAGGGTTCGGCCCGCGAAGCGCTCAAGGCGCTGGAGGTCGAAGGGCTGGTCAACACCCGCACCGGCCCCAGCGGCGGCGCCTACCTGAACCAGGCCGGCACCGAGCCGGCGAGCCGCGCCCTGCGCAATTACCTGCACTTCCAACAGATGGACGGCGAGCAGGTGTACCAGCTGCGCAAGGTCATCGAAGTGGAGCTGGCGGTGTCGGTGATCGGCCGTCTCAGCGCCGACGACTTCGAGGCGCTGCAGGCCAACATCGACTTCTGCAGCGCCCCGGAAGACAGCGAGGCCGGCCAGCGCGAACAGCGCATCGCCGAGCTGGAATTCCACAACCTGCTGGGCCGCGCCTGCCCCAACCCGCTGCTGAGTTTCATGGCGCAGTTCCTCAATGACCTGCTGCGCGACCTGGTAGTGCTGAAGAAGGCCTACAAGCCCAAGCGCAAGCAGTTCGACGCCGCCAACCTCGATTACCACAAGCGCCTGTTGCTGGCCTTCAAAGCCGAGGACGAAGCCGCGGTACGCCAGCTGATGCACGAACACATGTGCGACGCCGAACACCATATGAGCGCCCTCGAGGGCGAGGTCACCCAACACTTCCTGCTGGAGTTCGATCACCACCACTGATAACCGCCGCACCCGCCACACGCCGCTTCGCCAATAACAAAGCCTGAACACAGGCTGCTGCGCCGTTTTGCCATTGCCACTCCTGCCAATAACTAAACCAGGGAGTTACCCCATGCAGCGTCGTACGTTGTTGAAAGCCAGTCTGACCGTTGCCGGAGCCCTCAGCCTTCCGCTGGGGGTGCGCAACGCCTTTGCCGCCGAACCCTTTACCTTCTACGGGCTCAAGTCGATGTCCGGCGCCTTCGCCAGCTACGGCAAGTTCGCCGACATGGGCTCGCGCCTGGCGGTGGAACAGTACCCGACCCTGCTCGGCCGCCCGCTGAACTACAAGGTGATCGACACCGAAGGCAACGCCGGCAAGGCGGTGCGCAAGGTCCAGGAGGCGATTGCCCAGGACGGCGCGCGATTCTTCCAGGGCTGCACCCTGTCGTCTTCGGCGCTGGCGGTGGCCAAGGAAGTGAGCAAGGTCAACGGCGTGTTCATGACCCCGGTGGGCGCCGACGAAGTCACCGGCAAGGACTGCAATGCCTCGACCTTTCGCTGGTCGGTGCCGACCTACGGCGCCATTCGCGAAACCATGGTGCCGCTGATCAAGCGCCTGCCCGAGGCCAAGCGCTGGTACACCATCACCCCGCAATACGTATTCGGCGAAGCGCTGCTGGCCGGCGCCAGACAGGTGTGCGCCGAGCATGGCATCGAGCACGTCGGCAACAGCTATCACTCGTTGCAGGAACAGGAATTCTCCGGCTACCTGACCAACGCCATCGCCGCCCAGCCCGACGTACTGGTGCTGCTCAACTTCGGCAGCCAGTCCTCCAACGCCCTGCGCCAGGCGGTGAACTTCGGCATCAAGGAACGCATGAAAGTGCTGCTGGTGTGGTCCGCCGGGCTCGACCAGTTCCAGGAGCTGGGCAGCGACGTGCTCGAAGGCGTCTACCTCGGCGCGCAGTACTGGCACCAGGTCGACACCCCGCTCAACCGCGAGCTGGTCAAGCTGACCCAGGCCAAGTACGGCATCAACCCTACCTACCCGCTGGCCGCCGACTACATCGGCACCAAGATCATGCTCGACACCATAGTCGCCACCGGCAGCTTCGACGGCGCGACCGTGGCCAAGGCCATGCAAGGCCTGACGTACCAGGGGCCGACCGGCGAGGAAAGCATCCGCGCCGGCGACCACCAGGTGATCAAGGATTACTACCTGCTGCAGGGCAAGGCCACGGCCAGCATGCGCGACAAGGACGACCTGGCCGAAGTGCTCAGTTCCGGGCGCTCGTTCCCGGATGCCGGCGCCACCGGCTGCAACCTGGCCTGACCCCGACCGACCTTTCCATCGCTGGCTAGAGGCAGCGGGCCGCCCGACGACGACAGTCGCCGGCCCCCTGTCGAGGGTACCCGCATGCTCAATCTTTACCTGTTCCAGATCCTCAACGGCCTCGGCCTGGGGATGATCTACTTCCTGATCGCGGTGGGCCTGACGATCATTTTCGGCCTGCTGAACTTCGTCAATTTCGCCCACGGCGCGTTCTTCCTGCTCGGGGCCTACATCTGCTACACCGCCGTCAGCCTCACCGGCAGCTTCTGGCTGGCGCTGCTGGTCGCGCCGCTGGTGGTCGCGGCCCTGGCCTGGGCCATCGAGCGATTGCTGATCCAGCGCATCTACCACCTGCCCCACACCTTCCAGATCCTGGTGACCCTGGGCATCGCACTGATCATCCAGGAAGCCAGCGTGCTGATCTGGGGGCCCGTCGGCAAAAGCGTCGCGGTGCCGGAACTGCTGCGCGGCGTGCTGATCGTCGGCGACTTCGTCTACCCCTACTACCGCCTGTTCCTCATTGGCTTCTCGGCACTGGTGGGGCTGGCGCTGTGGCTGCTGCTGGAGCGCACGCGCTTCGGCGCCCTGGTGCGCGCCGGCAGCGAAAGCACCGAGACCGTGTCGCTGCTGGGCACCAACATCTTCCGCCTGTTCTCCATGACCTTCGCCCTCGGCGTGGCCCTGGCCGGGATCGCCGGGGTGCTGTTCGCCCCGTTGCGTGGCGCCCAGCCCTTTGTCGGCCCGGAAATCCTCGGGGTCGCCTTCGTGGTGGTGGTGATCGGCGGCATGGGTTCGTTCAGCGGCGCCCTGGTAGGCGGCCTGCTGGTGGGCGTGGTGCAGAGCCTGATGACCACCCTCTGGCCGCAAGGCGCCAGCCTGATGATCTACGGCGCCATGGCGGCGGTGATTCTGGTCCGTCCCTACGGCCTGTTCGGGAGAGCATGAACATGAGCGAGAAAAATCCCCTGCCGTTCGCCAAGACCCAGTCGCGCGCCCTGCCGTGGCTGGTGGTCGCGGTACTGATCGGCCTGCCGCTGGTGTTGCCATCGGCGACCCTGGCCAGCGAGATCCTGATCTTCGCCCTCGCGGCGCTGGCCTGTAACCTGCTGCTGGGCTACACCGGCCTGCTGTCGTTCGGCCAGGGCATCTTCTTCGGCGCCGGGGCCTACTGCGCCGCGCTGCTGATGATCCACCTGCAACTGGGGCTGTTCAGCGCCCTGTTCGGCGCGGCCCTGGTGGGCGCGCTGCTGGCGTTGCTGGTGGGCGCCCTGGCGATCCGGCGCACCGGCATCTACTTCGTGATGCTGACGCTGGCCTTCAGCCAGATGGCCTACTTCATCGCCTACACCCTGAGCGACTGGACCGGCGGCGACAACGGCCTGCTCAGCGTGCCGCGCCCGGAGATCCGCATCGGCGACACGGTGCTGCTGTCGCTGAGCGACGCGCGCTACTTCTACGCCTTTGTCGCGGTGCTGTTCCTGCTGATCTTCATCGGCGCCCGACGGGTGATCGCCTCGCCGTTCGGCAGCACGCTGATGGCGATCCGCGAGAACGAAACCCGCGCCGCCGCCATCGGCTACGACACCCGGCACTTCAAGATCCTGGTGTTCATGCTGTCCGGCGCGGTCACCGGGATCGCCGGGGCGCTGTACGCCATGCTCCTGCATTTCGTGCCGCTGTCGAGCATCGACCTGGCGATGTCGGAAAACATCCTGATCATGACCATAGTCGGCGGCACCGGCTCGCTGTTCGGCTCCCTGCTGGGCGCCGGTTCCATCGTGCTGCTCGGTGAGTTCCTCTCCGAACTCTGGCCACGCTGGCTGATGCTGCTGGGGATCATCCTGATCCTGGTGGTGATCTTCATGCGTGGTGGTTTGTGGGGCGGCTTGTCGAGCCTGTTCGAACGCATCCTGAGGCCACGCAAGGCGGCCCTGCCGACCGAGGAGAAACTGTCATGAACAGCCCCGCGCAGTACCTGCTGCAAACCCAGGACCTGGAGCTGGCCTACGGCGCCTTCCACGCGGTCAACGGCGTCAACCTGAAGGTCGAGGCCGGCACCATCCACACCATCATCGGCCCCAACGGCGCCGGCAAGACCAGCCTGTTCCACTGCCTGACCGGCGAACGCCAGGCCACCGCCGGGGCGATCCTGTTCAACGGCAAGAACATCATCAAGAAGCCGGCCCACGGCCGGGTCGGCCTGGGCATGGCCCGTTCGTTCCAGTTGACCAGCCTGTTCCAGAACCTCAGCGTGCGGGAAAACCTGCGCCTGGCCGCCCAGGGTCGCGATGGCCTGGCGGCGCTGAACTTCTGGCGCCACCTCGACAGCCGCCGCGAACACCTGGAGATGGCCGACCAGGTGCTCGAACGCCTGCAACTGACGGCACGCGCCGACACCCTCGCCGGCGAGCTGTCCCACGGCCAGCAGCGGGTGCTGGAAGTCGGCATGTCGATCTGCTCCAGGCCGAAACTGCTGATGCTCGACGAGCCGACCTCCGGCATGGGCATCGACGACATCCCGATCATGACCCAGCTGATCAGCGACCTCGGCCGCGACCACACGGTGCTGCTGATCGAGCACAACATGAGCATCGTCATGTCCATCAGCCAACGCATCACCGTCATGAGCCACGGCCAGATCCTGGTCGAAGGCACGCCAGAATTCGTCCGCGCCGACGAGCGCGTGCGCAGCGCCTACCTGGGAGAAGCCGCCTGATGCTGACCGTCGAGAATATCCATTCCTACTACGACAAGAGCCACGTCCTCGAAGGCGTCTCGCTGCAGGTCAACGCCGGCGAACTGGTGACCCTGCTGGGGCGCAACGGCGCGGGCAAGACCACCACCCTGCGCAGCATCCTCGGGATCATCTGCCCGCGCCAGGGACAGATCCGCTTCAACGGCCAGGAGCTGGTGGGCAAGAAGATCTTCGAGATCGCCCGCCAGGGCCTGGCGCTGGTGCCGGAACACCGCGGTATCTTCCGCTTGCTCAGCGTCGAGGAAAACCTGCGCATCGCCCAGCGCAAGAGCAGCCGCTGGCAGCTGGAGGATGTCTACGGCATGTTCCCGCGCCTCAAGGAGCGGCGCAAAAACGCCGGCCATGCGCTGTCCGGCGGCGAGCAGCAGATGCTCGCCATCGCCCGCGCCCTGCTCAACGATCCCAGGCTGCTGATCCTCGACGAACCCACCGAGGGCCTCGCCCCGGTGATTGTCGACGAGCTGGTGAAGATCCTGCGCAAGATCAAGGACGACGGCCTGCCGGTGCTGCTGGTGGAACAGAACCTGATGGTCTGCGACAAGCTCGCCGACCGCCATTACGTCCTCGAACAGGGTCGCGTGGTCTACCAAGGCAGCGCCGCTGACTTCCGTGCCGACCCGAGCATCAAGAACCGCTACCTGGCCCTGAGCGCCTGAGGGGAGAGCTGAAATGAACAGTCCGATTGTGTCCGTACCCCTGTTGCAAGACAGCGCCCCGCTGGTCAACCGCGAACGCCTCTGGCAATCGCTGATGGACCTCGCTCAACTGGGCGCCACCGCCAAGGGCGGCGTATGCCGCCTGGCCCTGACCGACCTCGACCGCCAGGCCCGCGACCTGTTCGTGCACTGGTGCGAAGAGGCCGGTTGCAGCGTCAGCATCGACGGCATCGGCAATATCTTCGCCCGCCGCGCCGGGCGTAACCCGCAACTGCCGCCGGTGATGACCGGCAGCCATATCGACACCCAGCCCACCGGCGGCAAGTTCGACGGCTGCTACGGGGTGATGGCCGGCCTGGAGGTGATCCGCACCCTCAACGACCTCGGCCTGCAGACCGAGGCGCCGATCGAGGTGGTGGTCTGGACCAACGAAGAAGGTTCACGCTTCCCACCGTGCATGATGGGCTCGGGGGTGTTCGCCGGTAAGTTCGACCTCGACGACACCCTGCGCAAACAGGACGAACAGGGGCTGTCGGTGGGCAGCGAGTTGCAGCGCATCGGTTATGCCGGCTCGCGGGCGGTGCTCGGCCATCCGGTGGGCGCGTATTTCGAGGCGCACATCGAACAGGGCCCGGTGCTGGAGGACCGCCAGACCACCATTGGCGTGGTCATGGGCTGCCTCGGCCAGAAGTGGTTCGACCTGACCCTGACCGGGGTCGAGGCCCATGCCGGGCCGACACCGATGCACCTGCGCAAGGATGCCCTGGTGGGCGCCGCCCAGGTGATCAGCGCGGTCAACCGCATCGCCCATGAACAACAGCCCCACGCCTGCGGCACCGTCGGCTGCCTGAGCCTGCACCCGGGCTCGCGCAACGTGATTCCCGGCCAGGTGCAAATGACCCTCGACCTGCGCCACCTGCATGCCGACCAGCTGCAGGCCATGGTCGACGAGGTGCGCCAGGTGATCGAAGACACCTGCCAGCAGCACGGCCTGGGCTTCGAGCTGACCGCCACCGCCGACTTCCCGCCGCTGGACTTCGACCCCGCCTGCGTCGCCGCGGTGCGCCAGGGCGCCGAACAGCTGGGCCTGAGCCATATGGACATCGTCAGCGGCGCCGGGCACGACGCGATCTTCGTCGCCGAGCTGGGCCCGGCGGGGATGATCTTCGTGCCCTGCGAAGGCGGCATCAGCCACAACGAAATCGAAAACGCCGCGCCCCAGGACCTGGCCGACGGTTGCGCGGTGTTGCTGCGGGCCATGATCAACGCGGCGCAACAAACAGGAGCAGCGGCATGACCCGACACAGCGAAATTGCCGAGATGAGCGGCGTCGAACTGCTCGCCCATTACCGCGACAAACGCCTGTCGCCGGTGGAAGTGACCGAGGACGCCCTGGCGCGCATCGAGCGCTTCAACCCGCAGGTCAACGCCTATTGCCATGTCGACCCGCAAGGCGCGCTGGACGCGGCAAAGGCCTCCGAGCAGCGCTGGCTCAAGGGCCGGCCCTGCGGCGCGCTGGACGGCGTGCCGGCCTCGATCAAGGACCTGACCCTGACCCGTGGCATGCCCACGCGCAAGGGTTCGAAAACCACTTCCGCCAGCGGCCCCTGGGATGTCGATGCGCCCTTCCCGGCCTTTATGCGCAACGCCGGCGCGGTGCTGCTGGGCAAGACCACCACCCCGGAATTCGGCTGGAAAGGCGTGACCGACAACCCGCTGTACGGCATCACCCGCAACCCCTGGGACACCCGCACCACCGCCGGCGGTTCCTCCGGTGGCGCGGCCGCCGCGGCGTCGCTGAACCTCGGCGTGCTGCACCAGGGTAGCGATGCCGGTGGTTCGATCCGCATTCCCTGCGCCTTCACCGGCACCTTCGGGATCAAGCCGACCTTCGGCTACGTGCCGCAGTGGCCGGCCAGCGCCATGACCCTTCTCTCGCACCTGGGACCGATGACCCGCACCGTCGACGATGCGGTATTGATGCTGCAAACCGTCGCCCGGCCGGATGCCCGCGACGGCCTGGTCGGCGCCCCGCGCAGCACGCCCTGGCTGCCGGAGAGCACTGACCTAAAAGGCCTGCGCATCGCCTACAGCCCTGACTTCGGTTACGTGAAGGTGCAGCCACAGGTGGCGCGGGTGGTGGCCCGGGCGGTGGAACGCCTGGCGCAACTGGGTGCCCATGTCGAGCAGGTCGACCCCGGGTTCAGCGACCCGCTGGAACTGTTCAATACCCTGTGGTTCGCCGGCGCCGCGCGCTTGGCCGGGCAACTGAGCCAGGAGCAACGCCAGCAGCTCGACCCGGGCCTGCTGCGCATTGCCCGGCAGGGCCAAGACATCAGCCTCCACCAGTACACCCTGGCCCTGGAAGCCCGTGCGGCGCTGGTGGCGCACATGGCCGAGTTCCACAGTCGCTACGACCTGCTGGTCTCGCCCATGCTACCGCTCACCGCCTTCGCCGCCGGGCACAACGTGCCACCGGGTTCCGGCCTGGGCGAATGGATGGAGTGGACGCCCTTCAGCTACCCCTTCAACCTGACCCAGCAGCCGGCCGCGTCGGTGCCATGTGGCTTCGCCGAGGACGGCTTGCCGGTAGGCCTGCATGTGGTGGGCGCACGGTTTGCCGATGATCAGGTGCTGCGCCTGTGCCGGGCTTATGAGCAGGCGTTCCCGAGCCCGCACCCGCAGGCACCGCTGATCAAGGACTGACAATGCTTATGGGGGGCATCGCTATCGATGCCCTTTTGGCTACTGCTCGATGCCCTGGAGCCGCCGCCGAAGCTTGAAGGCTCGGCAACGGCCAGGGGATCAAGGGCTTACTTCGCCGCCCGCACCTGGGCGATCAACTGGTCCGCCACCGCGAACAGGCCCTTGGCGCCGTCGCTGGTCATGCCAAAGCGGTACTTGCCGTCCACCACCAGCGAAGGTACGCCGGTGGCCTGGTAGGCCGCGGTGCGTTTTTTCGCGTCCATCACCTTGGCCTGCACGGCGAAGGAATTGTAGGTGGCGAGGAACTTCGCCGGCTCGATGCCCTGCCCTTTGAGCAGCTCGGCCATGGCCTCGGGGGTTTTCAGGCGGTTGCCGCGGTGGATCGCCTCGAATACCGCATGGTGCACTTCGGGCTTGGCGTCCAGGGTCGCCAGGGTCAGGTACAGCTGGCCGTAGACATCCCAGATCCCGCCGAACATGGCCGGCAGCTTGACGAAGTTCACGTCCTCAGGAAGCTGGGCCGCCCAGGGGTTGATCGAGGCTTCGAGGTTGTAGCAGTGGCCGCAGCCGTAGGAAAACAGTTCCACCACTTCGATCTTGCCGGGCACGACCTGCGGCACGGCATCCTTGAGTTCCACGTACTGGCTGGCATCCACCGCGGCCATGGCGGTCTGCCCGGCCAAGCCAAAGAGGCAGCTGGCTGCCAGGGCAATGTTCAGAATCGAGTGACGCATGCAATCTCCAATGGGTTGGCGCCTCTGAGTCAGCACGGCTGCTCATCGAGCGGGCCCCAAAGGATACAGACGACATCCGCGATGCCAATCAGACCCGTCTTAATCTTTTGTTGGTTTTTTGTCATCAATGCCCGGACAGCTCCGGCTGCCCCACGAACCGGGCGGCCAGCGCGATGATCTCCTGGCGCAGCCAGCGATGCCCCGGAACCCGCTCCTGCTGGCGATGCCAGATCAGGCTGACCTGCACCGGCGGCGCCACCAGCGGCAGCTCGGCGATGCGGATCGGCATCAGCGCGCAGAAGTGCTCCGCCAGGCGCCGCGGCACCGTGCCCAGCAAGTCCGACTGGGCGACGATCAACGGGATGCTCAGGTAATGCGGGACGAACAGCTGCACATGGCGCTGGACCTTGGCCGAACCGAGGACGATCTCCAGCGGTGAGCCGCGCCCGCCCCGGTCCGGAATCGCCACGTGCTGGCTCTGCTCATAGGCCTTGAGGCTCAGTTGCGGCTCGAAGGCCGGGTGGTCGATACGGCCGATCACCACCAGCTGTTCTTCCAGCAGCGGCTGGTAGCAGAGGTCAGGATCGTCGAAGTACAGGTAGTCCACCGCCAGGTCGAGCATCCCGGTGGTCAGCCAGGCTGGCAGGGAGTCGGCGGCGTCGCTGCGCACCGCCAGGCGCACCTTGGGCGCAGCGCTTTGCAAGCGGCGTGACAGCGCCGGCAACAGGCGCGCCTGGGCGTAGTCGTTCATCGACAAGCTAAAGGTCTGGTCGGACGCCGCCGGGTCGAACTCGCTGCTCGGGTCCAGGCCTTCCTGCAACAGGCGCAGGGCCTGGCGCACCGAGCCGTGCAGCACATGGGCCCGCGGCGTCGGCTGCATGCCCCGGGCGGTGCGGATGAACAGCGGCTCGTCGAGCTGGCTGCGCAGGCGCGCCAGGGCATTGCTCACGGCCGGCTGGCTGAGGTTCAGGCGCACCGCCGCGCGGGACAGGTTCTGTTCCTGCATCAGCGCGTCGAACACCAAGAGCAGGTTGAGATCCAGGTGCCGCAAGTTCAGCTTCATGAATAATGCCCATTCCGAATATCCATTAGCTGGATAATTCGAGCAGGACTAATCTTCTGTCAATAAGAACAACAAAACCCACAGGAGAACGGCCTTGAGGCAAACCACCCTGGCATTTCGCGAGCGTTACCGCGCCGCGGTTCATCCGCGCTACAACCCCTGGCTGCACGGCGGTTTCGTGCTGGCCTACGGCATGGCATGCATCGCCCTGCTGTGGAGCACCCTGCACCAGGTGCAGCCGCTGGAGTGGCTGGCGGTGCCGGTGGCGCTGCTGTTCTTCAACCTGTGCATCTATGTCGTGCACCGCTGGCTGGGCCACCACAAGCAGGCCTTCGCGCGGATGTTCTATGCCCGCCACAGCGGCGACCATCACAGCTTCTTCGTGCCCGGATACATGACCTACGACGGCCCGCGGGACTGGCGGGTGATCCTGTTCCCGGCCTGGCTGATCGTGGTCCACAGCCTGCTGTTCGCCCTGCCGCTGTGGTGGCTGCTGAAATTCTGGAATGCCAATGTCGCGGCGCTGTTCGCCAGCTGCACCCTGATCGGCTACCTGGCCTACGAAGTGTTCCATGCCTGCGAACACCTGCCGGCCGGGCATCCGCTGGCGCGGCTGCCGTGGATCCGCCAGATGCGCCGCCTGCATGAGTTGCATCACCGCCGCGAGCTGATGCAGGAGCGCAACTTCAACATTGTCCTGCCGCTGATGGATTACCTGTTCGGCACCCTGTACTGGGAGCCGGAACCCGCTAACTCCTCTCTATCGACAAGGTCCTCGCCCATGACCCGCATGCAGCATCAGATCGATATTCCGCGCAACCCGGTGGCCCTGCTCGACTACGCCAGCGCCTCCAGCCGCTGGCCGGAGTGGCACCCGTCTTCGCTGAAGGTCCAGGGGCCGGCCGGGGCCCTGCCCGCCGGCGCGCGCTTCGAGGAAGACATCCACGCCGGCGGGCGCAGCGGGCACCTGAGCTGGCGGGTCGACGAGTACCTGCCGGGGCTTCGCTGGCGTGCCACGGCCCAGGGCGATCATGGCCTGCATCTGGTGGTGACCTACGAGTGCCAGCCGCTGGACGCCCACCACACGCGGTTTATCCGCACCCTGGAATACCGCTTCGACGGCCTGCTGATGCGCCTGGGCAATCGCCTGTTATTCAGAAGGCGGATAGAACGGGAGTCCGCCGACTCCCTGCTAGCCTTGTGCGAAGTGGCGCAACGGGCAATTCCCCTGGGCGCCGGCGTCGCACCGCAGCGTGTGACCTGAACCCATCACCCAGGAGCCGCCATCGATGAAGCCAGTCGCACCCCGTCGGATCAAAATTCGCCATCTGCTGCTGGTCGTGGTCATCGCCATCGGCGCCTTTCTGCTGCTGATGCCGACCAAGGTCCAGCCACTGGCCTGGACCCCGCCGCCGGCGCCTTCGCTAAAGAGCGGCCTGTACGCCGAGAACCAGAAGCTCAAGGGCCTGCAGACGATGGGCGCGCTGGATATCGACGGGCCGGAAGCCCTGTTGCTGGAGAACGGCTCGCTGATCAGCGGCCTGCATGACGGGCGGGTGATCCGCACCGCCCTGGACGGCAGCGCCCTGCAGGTACTGGCCAATACCGGCGGGCGCCCCCTGGGCCTGGCCCGCCACCCGGATGGCCGGCTGATCATCGCCGACGCGGTCAAAGGCCTGCTGGCGCTGGACGCCAAGGGCCAGTTGAGCACCCTGACTACTTCCGCCAACGGCCTGCCCTTCGGCTTTACCGACGACGTGGCGGTGGACGCCGCCGGGCGTTATGCCTACTTCAGCGACGCCACCAGCCGCTGGGGCTATGGCCAGGATGGCGAGGCGGTGATCGAGCACGGCGGCGACGGTCGCCTGCTGCGCTATGACTTCCAGAGCGGCCAGACCGAACAATTGCTAGATGGCCTGGAGTTCGCCAACGGCATCGCCCTCGGGCCCCAGGAGGCCTATGTGCTGGTCAACGAAACCGGCGCCTACCGGATCAGCCGCTACTGGCTCAGCGGTGCCAAGGCCGGGACCCACGACCTGTTCATCGACAACCTGCCGGGGCTGCCAGACAACCTCAGTTTCAACGGCCAGGGACGTTTCTGGGTGGCGCTCTACGCCCCGCGCAATATCCTGCTCGACGGCACCGCGCCCTATCCCCTGGTGCGCAAGATGATCGTGCGCGCCATGACCCTGCTGCCCAAGCCGGTGGAAAAACGCGGCTTCGTCCTCGGCCTGGATACCCAGGGCCAGGTCATCGCCAACCTGCAGGACACCAGCGCCGGCAACTACGCGCCCATCACCACGGTGCGCGAATACGGCGACGCCCTGTACTTCGGCTCGCTCACGGCCACGCACATGGCGCGCCTGCCATTGAGCGTCGCCCTGGCGAAGACGCCCTGAAGCCGTCGCATCCAACCCCTGGACAAAGCGGGTCAGACAAGCGGGTTATTACCGCTCGTCATATTGGTATTGATTATCATTAGCATCAAATATAGATTTTCCAGCGCGGCGTCACCCGACGCCCGCACAAGGAACGGCGAACAATCGAGTCCGATTGATTCCCCATCACATTGAGAGTGGATACGCCCTATGAAAATGAAAATCCTGCTGGTTTCCCTGCTGCTCACTTCATCCCTTTCGGCCGTGGCCGCGTGCCCGGTGGTCGGGCCGTCCAAGGACCCTTGCAAAGGCCCGGTGATAGGCCCTAGCAAATGCGTGTGCCCTTATCCAGGCAGATGATGAAACAGGCGCGCCCGCCCCTGGGCGCGCCTCGCCCACGGGTTGGATAGCAACAGGGAAATAACTACGTAAACAGCAGGAAGGGAAAGCTACAGCACAGAACCTGGCGAGACGCCCGAAGCCTCGGGACATCTCGCTCAGGACAGGGTCGGGGTCAGAAGCGGGCAGTCAGCTTCTCGGAGATCTCATCCTTGATCAGCAGCCGCTTTTCCTTGAGCCGTTTCAACTCCTCATCAGCGGCCGCCGCGGCCTCCGCTTTGAGCACCTGATCATCAATGCTGGAGTATTTATCGAACAAGGCATTCAGGTGCGGGTCACTGGCCCGACGCTGTTGAATGTCTTCTTTGCTGTAGCTCAGGTCCTGGTACAGGTCATGGGGCACCGGCATGAAACACCTCCGTTTGTTGATCGGTAGCAAGCGCACTTACAGGCGCTTGCCAGTTACCAGAATGACCTCGACCACCGCTGTCTGTCGACCGCCAATCGGACCACAGCAATGACCGTTCGTCGCCTTCAGCGGCATTTCCCGTGACCCACCGCCCGCCTCGCAATCCGCCATGACCGAAGCCCCGCTGAGGGTGCCGCGATTCATCCCAGCGCCTGGGCCAGAAACGGCGCGGTGCGGCTCTTGCGGTGCCTGGCCACCTGCTGCGGGGTACCGCTGACCACCACTTTGCCGCCCTGGTCACCGGCGCCCGGGCCGATATCGATCACCCAGTCAGCCTGGGCCACCACGCGCATTTCGTGCTCGACCACCACCACGCTGTGACCGGCCCGCACCAGGTTGTCCAGTTGCTCCAGCAGGCGATCGACATCCCGCGGATGCAAGCCGGTGGTCGGTTCGTCCAGCACATACAGGGTTGCACCGCGGGGGTTGCGCTGCAGTTCGGTGGCCAGCTTGATCCGCTGCGCTTCGCCGCCGGACAGCTCGGTGGCCGGCTGGCCAAGGCGCAGATAACCCAGGCCGATATCGCGCAAGACCTCCAGGGAACGGCGGATGCCCGCTTGCTCGGCGAACACCTCGACCGCCTCCTGCACCGTCAGTTGCAGGACCTGAGCGATGTTCAGGCCTTGCCACTGGATAGCCAGGGTCTGCGGGTTGTAACGCGCGCCGTGGCAGGTCGGGCACGGCGCATAGACGCTGGGCATGAACAGCAACTCGACGCTGACAAAACCTTCGCCTTCGCAGGCCGGGCAGCGGCCCTTGGCGACGTTGAAGGAGAACTGCCCGGCGTCGTAACCCAGAGCCCGCGCCTCGGGGGTGGCGGCGAACAGCTTGCGCACGTGGTCGAACAGCCCGGTGTAGGTCGCCAGGTTCGAGCGCGGGGTGCGGCCGATGGGTTTCTGGTCCACCTGCACCAGGCGCTTGATCCGTTCCAGCCCGGCGGTGACTTCGCCGCTGCTGGCCTGCGGGGCGTCGTCTTCCAGGTTCAGCTCTTCCGGCTCTTCGTTGCCCTGCGGCCGCCCGAGGTGCGCGCCCACCAGTTCCAGCAGGGCCTGGCTGACCAGGCTCGACTTGCCGGAACCCGACACCCCGGTCACCGCGGTGAAGCAGCCGAGGGGGAATTCGGCGCTCAGGTCCTTCAGGTTGTTGCGGCTGATGCCCTCCAGGCGCAGCCAGCCCTGGGCCTCGCGCGCGGTGCGGCGAGCCGGCGCCTGCTCGGCGAACAGGTAGGCGCGGGTCTGCGACTCCGCGACCTCGGCCAGCCCCGCTGGCGGGCCGCTGTACAGCACCTGGCCGCCCTGCTCGCCCGCCGCCGGGCCGACGTCGATCAGCCAGTCGGCGCGGCGCATGGTCTGCAGGTCGTGCTCGACCACGAACAGCGAATTGCCCGAAGCTTTGAGTTGCTGCAAAGCCTCGAACAACGCCTCGGCGTCCGCCGGGTGCAGGCCCGCCGAAGGCTCGTCGAGCACGTAGATCACCCCGAACAGTTGCGAACCCAGCTGGGTCGCCAGGCGCAGACGCTGCAACTCGCCGGACGACAGGGTCGGCGTGCTGCGCTCCAGGGCCAGGTACCCCAGGCCCAGGCCGGTCAGGGTGCTGACCCGCTCCAGCAGGTCCTGGGCGATGCGTTGCGCGGCCAGGCGTTTTTCCAGGGACAGGTTCGGCGTGTGCCGCACATCCGGTCCTCCGACATGCCCCGGCGCACCCTGGGCGATCCGTTGTTGACGCGCGGCCTGGGTCTGCTCGTGGCTCCAGGCCTCGCCGGCCTCCTCGGCCTGTTCCAGGTAAGCCTGGGCGGCCACCGGCTTGAGCACCTCGGCCAGTTGCAGCAGGGGCATCTGCGACAGCTCGCCGATGTCGAGGCCGGCGAAGGTCACCGACAGCGCCTCGCGCTTCAGGCGCTTGCCCTCGCACAGCGGGCACGGGCTGCCGAGCATGAACTGCGACACGCGCTTTTTCATCAGCGCGCTTTGCGAATGGGTGAAGGTGTGCAGCACGTAGCGCCGGGCCCCGCTGAAGGTGCCCATGTAGCTCGGCTCCTGTTTGCGCTTGAGGGCCTCGCGGGTCTGCTCCGGGGTCAGCCCGGCGTACACCGGCACGGTCGGGGTTTCTTCGGTGAACAGGATCCAGTCGCGCTGCTCTTTAGGCAGGTCGCGCCAGGGGATATCGACGTCGTAGCCCAGGGTCACAAGGATGTCGCGCTGGTTCTGCCCCTGCCAGGCCAGCGGCCAGGAGGCCACCGCGCGCTGGCGGATGGTCAGCGAAGGGTCCGGCACCATCAACGCCTCGCTGACCTCGTAGACCCGGCCCAGGCCATGGCAGTTGGGACAGGCGCCCTGCGGGGTGTTGGGCGAGAAGTCTTCGGCGTAGAGCATCGGCTGCCCCGGCGGGTAGCTGCCGGCCCGGGAATAGAGCATGCGGATCAGGCTGGACAAGGTGGTGACGCTGCCCACCGAAGAGCGGGTGCTCGGCGTGCCGCGTTGCTGTTGCAGGGCCACCGCCGGCGGCAGGCCTTCGATGGCATCGACATCCGGCACCCCGACCTGATCGATCAGGCGCCGGGCGTAAGGCGCCACCGATTCGAAATAGCGGCGCTGGGCCTCGGCGTACAGGGTCGAGAACGCCAGGGACGATTTGCCGGAGCCGGAAACCCCGGTGAACACCACCAGCGCATCGCGGGGAATATCCACGTCGACGTTGCGCAGGTTGTGTTCGCGGGCGCCGCGCACCCTGACAAAACCCGAGCTGTGCGCTGGCAAGGAAGACAAAACCTGGGGCGAAGGCATGTTGCGCGCTGAAGTCATGGGCCAGCCTTGTATCGGAGGTGTCGGGACGAGATTTCTAGTCAGAGAGCCCCTCGGCGCCAGCACCGGCGACAGGCAGCCACCCGACCGAGTTGCAGGGTGCATGGGCTCGGGGTTTTGAGCAACCGTGGATCTCGAAGGTTCAGCGGACTTTTTGCTTGAGAGGCTTACAGTCTCACGCCTCCAGCACCGACCTGACCATGGCGGTCAGGGCGTCCGGGCTGTAGGGCTTGCTCAGCAGGTGGGTGTCCGGGCTGAGCTGGTGATTGCAGGAAATGATGTCGCGGGTATGCCCCGAGGTGAACAGCACCGCCACGGCCGGCGACTGGGTCTTGGCCCAGAGCGCCAGGTCGGTGCTTTTGATCAGGCCCGGCATCACCACGTCGGTGAAGATAAGCTCGACATGGGCGCCATTCAGCAACAGTTGCATGGCCGCATCGCCATTGGCCGCCACCAGCACCTTGTAGCCAGCGTGCTCCAGCAGCTCGACCGCCGCCGCGCGGACGTCCTCGTTGTCCTCCACCACCAGGATGGTTTCCTGGCCATGGCAAGGTCGCTGCCCACGCCGGGGCGCCGCGCCCGGTTCCTGCTCGGTACTGCGGACAAAATACATGCGCACCGTGGTGCCCTGCCCCGGCGTGCTGAGCATCTCGATATGGCCGCCGCTCTGCTTGACGAAACCGAACACCATGCTCAGCCCCAGGCCGGTGCCCAGGCCATCGCGCTTGGTGGTGAAGAACGGCTCGAACGCCTGCTTGAGCACCTCGGGCGGCATGCCATCGCCAGTATCGGCCACCGACAGGCACAGGTAGTCGCCGGCGGTGATGCCCTTGCCGGCACAGAAACCGCAGTCGAGCACCACATTTTCGCCACGGATGCCGATGGTGCCCTCACCCTTCATGGCATCGCGGGCGTTGATCGCCAGGTTGAGCAAGGCGTTTTCCAGCTGGCCGCGATCGACCTTGATGCACCAGGGCTGCGCGGGCAACTGCACGTCGATATCGATGGTCTCGCCGAGGGCCCGTTGCAGCAGCTCGCTCAGGCTGTCGGGGATCCGGCATGGGTTGTAGACCTCGGGCGACAGCGGCTGGCGCCGGGCGAACGCGAGCAATTGCGCGGACAGCTTGGCGCCGCGCTCGACCGCGGTAATGGCCGCGCCGACCCGGCGCTGCACATTGGCATTGTCCGGCTCATGGCGCGCCAGCAGGTGCAGGTTGCCGGCGATCACTTGCAGCAGGTTGTTGAAGTCGTGGGCCACGCCACCGGTCATGCCGCCAATGGCCTCGAGCTTCTGCGACTGGCGCAGCTGCTCCTCGGCCGAGACCCGCGCGTTGACCTCCTCGGCCACCCGCTGCTCGAGGTTGCGCGTCAGTTGCAGCAGCGACTCTTCGGCCATCTTGCGTTCATGGATATCGATCAGCACGCCGGGAAAACGCAGGGCCTGCCCCGCGTCGTCGAACTCGCAACGGCCGCAGCCCATGACCCACAGGTAACTGCCGTCCGCCCGGCGGATGCGGTATTCGGCGTTGTAGGGCACGCCCTTTTGCACGCTGTAGGCCAGCTGTTCCTTGATCCGCGCCAGGTCCTCGGGGTGCACCCGGCTGTCGGCGACCGCCATCGACAGGTCGTCCAGCGGCTGCTCCAGCGGGTAGGAAAAGGTCCGGGCAAAACGTTCGTCGCCCGACAGCCGATCGGCCTTGATGTCCCAGACAAAGGACCCCAGCAGCGCCCCGGCATTGAGCGCCAGCTGCACCCGCTCGTTTTCCGCGCGGTAGGCGTTCTCGACTTCCTGGCGGCGTTGCTCGGACAGTACATGGGCAGTGGTCTCGACCACGATCGCCATGACCCCGGCCGGCGCCTGGTCGTCGCCGGCCACCGGGCTGTAGTAGAGGTCCATCCAGACATGTTCCGGCTGACCGTTGCGCAGCAGCACCAGCTCCTTGTTGCGGTACGACAGGGTCCCGCCCGCCAGGCAGGTGTCCAGCACATGGCGGTTGAAATCCGCCACTTCCGGCCAGCCCTGCTCCACCTGGCAGCCGAGCAGGTACGGATGGCGGCCACCGGCGAATTCGGCGTAGGCATCGTTGTAGATCATGTAGCCCGAACGGCCCCAGAGCATGACCAGCGGCACCGGCGAGGCCAGCAGCAGTTGCACCGCGCTGCACAGGCTCGATGACCAGCGGTCCAGCGCTCCCAGCTCGGTGACAGACCAGTCGAACGCCTGGATGCGTGCGGCCATCTCGCCTTTCCAGCCCTGGCAACCATGAGGATCTGATAAGAACGGCATGACGAACTCTACGAAAAACATGACAAGCATGGGTTTTCAAGAGGTTGCGACGCGGCAGCCTCCAGAGCCTTTGAGCACCGTGCGTGCGGATGGTTTCACTATTTTCAGCCCCTGGGCCGAATCACCGCTGCCGCTGGTCGGTCGCCCTGCCCGCGAGTGCACCCAGCACGCGCCGGACAGGATTGAACAAACAGCATAGGCGTTGGCGCAAGGTCCAGGCGGACGCTCGCAAACGTCGCCTGGCACAGGGCGGATTGCCCGCCCTGCGGACCTCAGTCGGTGCCGTATTTCGGCGAGCGCGGACCGTACAACAGGCCCGCGTGTTGCCCGGCCGACAGCAGGCGCTGGCTGGTGATGCCGGCGATCGGGTGACCGGCGTCGGTGGAGGTGTTGATGATCTGCTTCACCGCGGCGGTGATCAGCATGCCCACCAGGCCACCGCCGTTGTTATTGTTGCCCTCTTCGCTGGAGGCCCGGGCAGTGCCGGTCCACAACGTGGTGCCGGTCTTCAGGTCGACCAGGGTGGCACTGGCGGTGACCACGGTGGCGCTGCTGATCAGCATGTAGCTGGTTCCGTATTCCTTGACGGTGATATACAGCCCGGCATCGGCGCCGAAGATCTCGTTGAGCTTGGCCGGCGACAGGCCATGGATATCCGCCGGGTTGGTCAGGCCGTTGTGGCGGAAGGTTTCGTCCACCACCGCGATCGGCATCACGTAATAACCGGCTTCGGCCAGGGGGAAGGTCACCTGGGACAGCATGCTGTAGGTGGCCTTGACGTCCGGCGACTCGTTGAGCGGCGGCAGCACCAGGATCGACTTCGGCCGGGCCTGCTTGTAGGCCGAGTAGTCCACGGTCTTGGGCGTGGCGCAGCCCACCAGCAGGCTGACGGCCAACAGGCCCATCAGGTTGCGCAAGGTGCAGAGGTTCATTGGCCGGCTCCCTTCTTGGCGTTTTTCAGCAGAAAGTCCATGTACGGCGCGGACTCGGGGAACAGCGCCTTCTCGGTATTGAACTGCTGCACCATCTGGTCGTCCTTGCCCAGGCCGGCATAGAGCATGCCCAGGTGAGCGTGGTAACCCGGCGGCACCGCCTTGCCGGTGGACTTGATCTTCTGCAGGTCGCGCTCCAGCGCTTCGACCTGCGCCTCCTTGGCCTCCTCGCCCTTGAAGTACTCGTAGGTCTGGGCCTGGTAGGTTTCCCACTGGTAAAGCGTCTTCGGCCCACTGCAACCGGCCAGCAATACGCTGCCCAGCAACGTGGCGGCCATCAGCGGCCGGGCCATCTTGGTGTTGAACATGCTCTTCTCCCTGTCAGCGGTATCGATCAGCGGCTGGGTTTCCAGGCACCGGCGTCAATCGCCTCGACCATGCGGTTGACGGCCTCGCGCATGGCCAGGTCGAGGACCTTGCCGTTGAGGGTCGAGTCGTAGGAAGCGGTGCCGCCGAAGCCGATCACCTCGCGGTTGGACAGGGCGTACTCGCCGGCGCCCTGGGTCGAATACACCACTTCGGAAGTGCTGATGTTGACAATGTTCAACGCCACCTTGGCGTAGGCCACCTGGGTCTTGCCACGGCCGAGAATGCCGAACAGCTGGTGGTCGCCGGTTTCCTTGCGGCCGAACTCGGTGACATCGCCGGTCACCACGAAGTCCGCGCCCTTGAGCTTCTGCGCCTGGCCCTTGATTGCCGCTTCCTGCTGGATCTCGCCCATGTTGTCGCGATCCAGCACGTTGAAGCGGTTGGTCTGCTGCAGGTGGGTAATCAGGATGGTCTTGGCCTGGCCGCCGAGGCGGTCGACGCCGTCGGAGAAGATCCCGCGCATGTAGCTGGAGCGGTTATCGAACTTGCCCACCGCCATCGGTACCCGAGCACCGGTCCACACCTGATTGGCGCTCTGGACCTTCTCCACCGGCAACGCCCGGGAGCTTTCCGTGGCACAACCGCTCATGCCCGCCAGTACGGCCAACGCTACGCCCGACATCACCAACTTCGAGATCAGTCTCACTCTGGGTTCCTTTTGAGTATTCATAAAAAGTGCCTGCGCCCTGCCACAGCCTTGCGAAACACGGCTTCTGCGGGTTCGGAAATAGCAGTCAGGGCATGCTGAAACGTGACGCAGGAGGCGTCGGCGGCGGCGATTATGCCAAAGTGCCATCACTGCGAAAAGAAATAAAAATCCTGCCGTCAGTCGATTGACTGCCGGATGCTCCAGGCTTGCCCGCGATGGCTGCGACGCCGGTCGCAGCCTGCGGCAGCGTGACCGGCTCAGCGGAAATCGCGGCTGCGGATGGTGATGCCGCTCAGCAGGTCGCTGAGGTCGCTCAGGCGGCCGGCGATCAGGTGGCGGACCTCGCCTTCGGTTTCCAGGGTGCCGTCGACCTTGAGCAACTGCGCGCCGACCAGGACCTTGCGCTGGCGTTCGGCCAGGTCGCGCCAGACCACCACGTTGACGTTGCCGAACTCGTCTTCCAGGGTGACGAAGGTCACGCCGCTGGCGGTGCCCGGCCGTTGGCGTCCGGTGACCAGCCCGGCGATGCTCACCGGGCGCCCGTGCTCGACCTCCAGCAGCTCGCGGGAACTGCGGCAGCGCCGGGCCTTGAGCTCGTCCCGCAGCAAGGCCAGCGGATGGGGTCCGAGGGTGGTACCGACGCTCAGGTAATCGGCCTGCAGATCTTCGCCGACCGTCGGTCGCGGCAAGGCCACGGGCGTTTCCTCCTGGCGCGGCAGGCCGGCGAACAGGCCGAGCTGTTGCTGCACCCCCGCCACTTCCCAGCGCGCCCGATGCCGGTGCCCGGCCAGCCCACGCAGGGCGCCGGCATCGGCCAGCAGTTCCTGGGCGCGGCTGTCCAGGCGCGCCCGTTGCCCGAGGTCGGCGATATCGACAAAGGGCGCGTACTGGCGTGCTGCCTCGATGCGCCGCGCGTCGTCTTCGCGAAAGCCCTTGATCATCCGCAGCCCCAGGCGCAACGCCGGCTGCGCGCCGGCCAGCGGTTCCAGGCTGCAATCCCAGGCGCTGGCGCGCACGTCCACCGGACGAATCGCCAGATGGTGCCGGCGCGCGTCCTGGAGGATCTGGTCGGGGCTGTAGAAGCCCATGGGCCAGCTGTTGATCAGGGCACAGGCGAAGGCCGCCGGCTCATGGCACTTGAGCCAGCAGCTGGCATAGGTCAGCAAGGCGAAACTGGCGGCGTGGGACTCGGGAAAACCGTAGCTGCCGAAGCCCTTGATCTGCTCGAAGATCTGCGCGGCGAATTCGTCGCTGTAGCCATTGGCGCGCATGCCGTCGCGCAGGCGCAGGCGGTGGGGCTCCAGGCCGCCGTGGCGTTTCCAGGCGGCCATGGAGCGGCGCAACTGGTCGGCCTCGCCGGGTGTGTAATCGGCGGCGACAATGGCGATCTGCATCACCTGCTCCTGGAACAGCGGCACGCCCAGGGTCCGCTGCAGCACCTCTTTCAGTTCCTCGGAGGGATAGGTCACCTCCTCCTTCTTGTCCCGCCGACGCAAGTACGGATGCACCATCCCGCCCTGGATCGGCCCCGGCCGGACAATGGCCACCTCGATCACCAGGTCGTAGAAATCCTTTGGCTTGAGCCGGGGCAGCATCGACATCTGCGCCCGCGACTCGATCTGGAACACGCCGATGGTGTCGGCGCGGCCGATCATTTCGTAGGTGGCCGGGTCCTCGGCGGGGATGCTGGCCAGGCTTAGCCGCTGGTCCCGATAGCCATGGATCAGGTCGAAACAGCGGCGAATCGCACTGAGCATGCCCAGCGCCAGCACATCCACCTTGAGCAGCCCGACCGCGTCCAGGTCGTCCTTGTCCCACTGGATGATGGTGCGCTCGGCCATGGCCGCGTTTTCCACCGGCACCAGGGTGTCCAGCGGCTGTTCGGAAATCACGAAGCCACCGGGGTGCTGGGACAGGTGCCGGGGAAAGCCGATCAGTTGCCCGGTCAGGCTCAGGACCCGGCGCAGCACCGGGCTGTCCGGGTCGAAACCGGCCTCCAGCAGGCGCTCGACGGCCGGCGGCGTATCGCTCCAATGCCCGCAGCAATCGGCCAGGGCGTTGACCTGGTCCGGCGGCAGGCCCAGGGCCTTGGCCACATCGCGCACCGCGCCGGCGCCATGGTAGGTGCTGACCACCGCGGTCAGCGCGGCGCGATGGCGGCCGTAACGCTGGAACACGTACTGCAGGACTTCTTCGCGGCGCTCGTGCTCGAAGTCCACGTCGATATCCGGTGGCTCGTTGCGCTCGCGGGAGAGAAAACGCTCGAACAACAGGGTCGAGCGGTCCGGGTCGATCTCGGTGATGCCCAGGGCGAAACACACCACCGAGTTGGCCGCCGAGCCCCGGCCCTGGCAGAGGATCGACTGGCCGCGGGCAAAACTGACGATGTCGTGCACCGTGAGGAAATAGCTCTCGTAACCCAGCTCGGCGATCAGTTCCAGCTCAGCGTCGATCTGCTTGAGTACCTTGGGCTTGGCGCCCCCGGGCCAGCGCTTGACGATGCCGCGCTCGGTCAGCTCGCGCAGCCAGCTGGTGGGCGTCTGCCCTTGCGGTACCAGCTCCCGGGGGTACTGGTAATGCAGTTGCCCGAGGTCGAAATGGCAGCGCTCGGCGATCTTCAGCGACTCTTCCAGCAGGGCCGGCGGATAAAGGCTGCGCAACGCCTCGAGGCTGCGCAAATGCCGCTCGCCATTGGGGTGCAGGCGCTGGCCGGCCTCGGCCACCCGCACGTGATGGCGGATCGCGGTCATGGTGTCCTGCAAGGCCCGGCGCCCGCGCACATGCATATGCACATCGCCGCAGGCCACGGCGGCAATGCCCAGCTCCCGGGCCAGCGTCAGCAATTCACCCAGGCGCCGCTGGTCGTCCTGGCCGCAATGCAGCTCCACGGCCAGCCACAGCCGGTCGGCGAACACCTGCTGCAACCAGCGCCCCGCTTCTTGCTGCTCACCCTGTGGTTGAGCGTCCGCCAGCCACAGGGCCAGCAGCCCCGGCAAGGGCTGCTCGAAGTCTTCCCGCAACAGCTGGTACTGGCCCTTCTGCGCCCGGCGTCGGGCGCGGGTAATCAGCCGGCACAGGCCCTGGTAGCCCTCCAGGTTCTCCGCCAGCAGCACCAGTCCGGGGCCGTCGTCGAGGCGCATTTCGCTGCCGACGATCAGCGCCAGGTTGCAGTCCTTCGAGGCCTGCCAGGCCCGGACGATGCCGGCCAGGCTGCACTCGTCGGTAATCGCCAGGGCCTGGTAGCCCTGGGCCGCCGCCCGCTCGAACAGCTCGCGGGCACTGGAGGCACCGCGCTGGAAACTGAAGTTCGACAGGCAGTGCAGTTCGGCGTAGCCCTTCATGCGAACCAGCCCTGCAACAGCAAGGGCCCCGCCTCGCCCACCGGGCGATAGGCCCAGCCCTGCTGGCCGCCACGGGTTTCGATCAGGTAATAGTCGCGGCGCACGTCACCGCCGTCCCACCAGCCGGACTCGATGCGCTCCGGCCCCATGAGGATGCGCGCCGCCCCCTCCTGCAACGCCAGCGGCTCGCGCAACAGCCAGCCCGGGCGCCGGGGTCCGGGCAGCAGCGGGCAGGCCTGGCTGTCGCCGACCGGTTGCCAGCTGCATTCGGGACGGTGGTCAGCGTGGAAACGCAAGCCATGCACCGCCTCGTCTCCCAGGCGGGCGCGCAGGCGTTCGCGCAACTGCTCCCAGGGCAGGGATTGCTGCGGGCGCTCGTCGAACAGCTCGCGGTGCTGCGGCACGAAGCGCGGCAAATCCTCGGCCACCAGGCGCACGCCACGCACCGGCGCGGGCACCTGGACCTGCTCCAGGCGCCCGCGCGCCAGTTCGAACAGCATCGCCGGTTCGCGCTCGGCGCTGAGCAGGCCGACCTTGATCAGGCTGTCGGGCAGCTCGACATGCTCCAGGTGCAGGTCGAAGCGCTGCACCCCGCTGTCACGGCCACAGAGAAACGCCGCCAGATCGCAGGTCAGGCGGCGCAGGGGAAACAGCAGGGCCTGGTGGGACAGCACGTCGAAATTCAATTCGATGCGCAGATCGAAACGGTCTGGCGGCTGATAGAACGCCAGCGCCAGGGAACGCTCGCCCAACAGAGTATCCAGGTGCTTGAGCAGGCCCGCGTCGAAACGCCGGGCCAGGGTGTCCCGGGGCAGCCCGCGCACTTGGGCGAAGGTGCGCAGGCCCATGCGCGACAGGGCTGTGGCCGCGCCCGGCGGCAGGCCGAGACGCTCCACGGGCATGCGCCCCAGGGCCTGGCGCAATTGCTCCAGGTCGGTCACCGCCAGCCCGTCGTAGGCATTGGCCAGCACCCGGGCCGCCGCCGGATTCGGCGCGCTGACGATGCGGTGGCGAAAGCCCAGTTCGCTCAGCTCCTGGCGCAGGCGCGCCTCCAGCTGTGGCCAGGGGCCGAACAGACCCAGGCTCGACTCGATCTCGAACACCAGGGTGCGCGGATAATGAAGGCTGACCTGGGAACTGAAACGGTAGGCCCAGGCTGCGAGAAACTGCTGCCAATGGGCGATTTCGTCGGCGTCGTATTCGGCGCTGGCGAAGTTCTTGCTCAGGGCCTGGGCGGCGGTCAACGACTGCCCGGGCCGCAACCCCAGCTCGCGGGCGGCGGCATTCACCGCCTGGATCACCCGGCGCTGCGGCGTCCCGCTGAGCAACGCCAGCGCGGCGTCCGGTTCGGGGCGCTGGCGCAGCGCCGCGTCCAGCGCCAATTGCGGGAACAGAATACAGACCCAGCGCATGGCAAGCTCAGTGCCCCGGGGCGAAGGCGATCGGCGCCGCATGGGCCAGGCCGCCGCGGCACTTGAGTATCCGCAGCTGCGCCGGCCGGGCCTCCACGGCAAGGCGCAGGGCCGCTGGCGAGGGGTTGATGGCTTCCTTGAGGGGACGGTAGGCAAAGGCCAGGGTCTGGCCGGTTTCGGCCGCCACCTGCAACCGCCGCAAGGCGCGGTCGTCGGCCTGTTGCGGCCAGCACAGCACAGCCCCGCAACTGCCCGAGCGCAGGCACTGCTCGGCGGCCCACAGGGCGTCCCGTTCGCCGGCCTGGATCACCGCCAGCTGGCGCAGGTCGACCCCGGCGTTCTGCCAGGCCTGGGGGTACGGCACATGGGGCGGCGCCACCAGCACGATGCGCTCGCCGGCGGCCGAGAGCCGGGCCAGGGTCGGCCACAGCAGTTGCAGCTCGCCGACGCCCTGGGCGGCGATAAGGATTTCCGTCAGCGCCGCTTCCGGCCAGCCGCCGCTGGGCAAGGCCGCGTCCAGCATGGCGTGGCCGGTGGGTTGCGGGCTGGCGGCGGGCGCCGTCGGGCGGCCCTTCCACACCCGGCCGGCATTGAACAGCGTCTCCAGTGCCACGACGGCGCCCATCAGCCTTGCCTCACCAGGCCACAGAACACCCCTTCGATGGCCAGGTCCCGGTCCTCGCCGATCAGGATCGGGGCATAGGCCGGGTTGCGCGGCAGCAGGCGCACGCCATCGGCCAGGCGTTCGAAACGCTTGATGGTGACTTCGCCATCCAGCCGCGCCACCACGATCTGGCCGTTGCGCACCTCGCTGTCGCGACGCACCGCCACCAGGTCGCCGTCGAGGATGCCGTCCTCGATCATCGAGTCGCCCTGGACCCGCAGCAGGTAATCGGGGGTACGGGAAAACAGCGCCGGGTCGAGCAGCAAGCGGTTGTGCACCTCGGCATCGGCGCCGATCGGCAGGCCGGCGGCGACCCGGCCGAGCACCGGGATCTCCAGCCACTCGAGGCGCGGCGGCTGGTTGAGCAGGCGGATGCCTCGGGCCTGATGGGGGTTGACCTCGATGAAGCCGGCCTCGGTCAGGGCCACGACATGCTTGCGCGCCACGCTGCGCGAGGCGAAGCCGAAGGCCTCGCTGATTTCAGCGAGGCTCGGAGGCTGGCCATGTTCGGCGATGCGCTCGCGGATAAAGGTCAGGATGGCACTGCGGCGGGGAGATAAAGTAGTCATGGAGTACATTTGTACTCCTCCCGGGTTTTCCTGACAAGAACCGCCAGTCAGCCCAGGCCACGGCTCGCCAGGAACGCGCTGATGTAATCGATGAACGCCAGCACCTTGGCCGTAGCCCGCCGGTGGCTGGGGTAGACCGCGAGGATGTGCGGCCCGAAGCAGTCCGGGTCGATGGCGTAGTCGGCCATCACCCGCACCAGGCGACCGTCGGCCAGGTAAGGCGCGGCGCTCCACAACGGGGTGTGCAACAGCCCGCGCCCGGCCAGGGCATTGGCCAGCAACAGGTCGTAATTGTCGCTGCGCAGCCGCGGCGCCCGGGGTTGCAGCAGGCTCAGGCGCTGCCCGTCCCGTTCGACCCACCAGAACTCGCGGCTGAGCAAGGGATGGCGATAGAGCAGCCATTCGTGTTCATCCAGGGTCTGCGGCGTCACCGCCACGCCCTTGCGCGCCAGGTAGGCCGGGCTGGCGCACAAGGCCAGGCAATTGCTGCCGACCACCCGCGCAATCAGCCCCGGCAGGTCGTCATGGCCTTCGCGCAGGGCCAGGTCGTAGCCGCTTTCCAGCAGGTTGACGAACTCGTCGCACAGGTCCACCTGCAGGTCGATCTGCGGATACTGCTCGAGGAAACCGCCACACACCTGGTCGAGAAAGGCCTGCCCATAGGCCAGCGGCGCGGTGATCTTCAGGTTGCCGCGCAAGCCATGCTGCAACTGCTCGATTTCCTCGCCGGCCTCCTCCAGCCGCTGCAAAACCTGGCGCGCGGTTTCCAGGTAGAGCCGCCCCACTTCCGTCAGCAGGATCCGCCGGGTGCTGCGCTCGAACAGACGCGCGCCCAGCTCGACTTCCAGGTGATTGACCGCCTTGGTCAGGGCCGAGGGGGTCTTGCCCAACTGCTCGGCGGCGCGGCTGAAGCTGCCCAGCTGCGCGGTGACCACGAACATTTTTAATGCACCCAACTTGTCCATGCTTTTTCCATTCAGGCAAAAACGTTTTTCGTCAGCGAGGCGTTCTGTCGGCTCTGGCAAGCCACTAATCTGGCCATCAGACGCAATAACAAGGAAATACTCAATGAAAAGATTCATCCCGAATCTGCTGACGATTGCAGTGAGTTTTGCCTCAATGGAAGCCATGGCCGCCACCGACCTGGTGCTGTTCAACGGCCAGGTGTTCACCGCCGATCGCGCCCAGCCCAAGGTCCAGGCCCTCGCGGTGGCCGACGGCAAGGTGCTGCAAGTGGGCAGCGACGCGCAGATCAAGGCCCTGATCGAAACCGGCACCCGGGTCATCGACCTGGGCGGCAAGACCCTGATGCCCGGCCTGATCGACAGCCATTCCCACGCGATCTTCGGCGGCCTGGAAATGACCTCGGCCAATATGCAGGACAAGGTGGTCAGCCTCGACCAGCTGGAGAAAAAACTGCGCGCCTGGCGCGCCGACGGCAAGGCCAGGCACGGCGACGTCCTCAGCATCGCCGGCATGAGCTCGGCCTACTGGGCCCAGGCCGAAGCCCTGGGCCAGCGCTTCAACGCCGGCGAGTGGGCCAGGGTGCCCGTGGTGTTCACCGGCAGCGATCACCATACCGCCTGGGCCAATGACGCAATGCTGGAGCGCGCCGGCATCGACGCCGCCCTGCTCAAGAGCCTGCCAGAGGCCGAGCGCGACACCATCGGCCAGCTCGCCGACGGCCGCCCCAATGGCTTCCTGGTGGACGCCGGCTGGGACCGGGTCGCGGCGAAAATGCCGGTGCCCAGCAGCGCCGCCCTGCTCAACGCGGCGCAATCGGCGGTGCGCTACAACAACAGCCTGGGCATCACCGCCTGGATGGACCCGGCGGCCAACGCCGCCCCCGGCGAGGCGGTGTTCGCCCTCAAGCCCACGGCCCAGACGGTTGGTGTGCTGCCGGCCTACAAGGCGCTCGCCGAAAGCGGCGGCATGAGCGCCCATGTCGCCGCGCTACTGGTGGCCAACCCGAAAAGCCGCCCTGCCGACCTCGACGTGCTGGAGCAGGTGCGCCAGCAATTCCAGGGCATCCCCAACCTGACCCTGCCCGGCGTCAAGATTTTCGCCGACGGGGTGATCGAGTACCCGGCCCAGAGCGCGGCGATGATCGATCCCTACAGCAACTCGCGCAAACAGGGCGAACTGCTGATCGATCCCGAGCATTTCGGCGAACTGGTCAGCGCCATCGACCAGCGCGGCTGGCGGGTGCACATCCACGCCATCGGCGACCGCGCGGTGCGCGAATCCCTCAATGGCATTGCCCAGGCGCGCCAGGACCGCCAGAGCGGCATCGCCCACTCCATCACCCACCTGCAGATGGTCAACCCGAAGGAGTTCACCCGCTTCAAGCCGTTGGGGGTCATCGCCTCGATGCAACTGCTGTGGGCCTCGGCCGACGACTACACCCTGGACATGATCAAGCCGTATGTCAGCGCCCTGGCCTTCCGTTACCAGTACCCGGCGCACTCGCTGCTCAAGCAGGGCGCGACCCTCGCCGGGGCCAGCGACTGGCCGGTGTCCTCGCCCACCCCGTGGAACGCCATCGCCCAGGCCATCACCCGCACGGGGCCGCTGGGGGTGCTCAACGCCGACGAGCGCCTGGACCGCGAGACCATGTTCTACGCCTACACCCTCAACGCCGCCCGCGCCATCGGCCTGGAGCAACGGATCGGCTCGCTGAGCGCCGGCAAACAGGCCGACTTCATCGTGCTGGACCGCGACGTGTTCCGCGTCGACGAAAAGGCCCTGCATGAAACCCAGGTGCTGCAGACCTGGTTCGCCGGCCGCGAAGTCTATTCCCGGCCTCTCTAGCCCGATCCCTCCAGATCGATCCCTCTAAAAAACTGCTCCACTGCCCGCCCCCGCGTCCTTGCGCACGTGGGGCCGGCGCAGCCTTGCCTGAAATCCGCCCCTAACAATCACAACAACACGGGACGCCCCTATGAAGACCCTCAGCCTGTTCGCCATCGGCGCCTTGAGCCTGCTGCCCCTGGGCAGCCAGGCCCTGCCCCTGAACGATGACTTTGCCGTGGAACTGGAACTGACCCTGGCCAGCGACTACCGCACCCGCGGCATTTCCCAGACCCAGAACGACCCCGCCGCGCAGGCCGCCGCGACCCTGCTGCACAGCAGCGGCCTGTACCTGGGTGCGTGGACCTCCAACGTCGATTTCGGCGGCGGCCTGAAGACCCGCCAGGAAGTCGACTACTACGCCGGCTGGCTGTGGCAGGCCAGCGACGCGATCAGCCTCGACCTGGGCTACCTCAAGTACAGCTACCCCAGGGAAGGGCAATTCAACCAGAGCGAGGTCTACGGGATTTTCAGTGCCTATGGGGTCAGCCTGGCCGCCTATTACTCCAGCGACGCCGCGGGCATCGACAGCCAGCAAAACACCCTGTATCGCTACGTGGGCTACGAGACCGAGCTGCCCCTGGGCCTGGGGCTGAAGCTGCGTTACGGCGAGATGGACTTCAAGGACCCACGGTTGATCTCGGCCTCGGGCCAGGGCGAGGATGCCTACCACGAATGGGAGGCCAGATTGACCCGCGAGGTGGCAGGCGTGGTGCTGGGCCTGAGCTATATCGATACCGACCTGTCGAAAAGCCAGTGCACCAGCAACTACGGGTTCAGCGACCTGTGTGGCGCGACCTGGGTCGCCAGTGCCAGGAAGACTTTCTGAATCCGGCGGGCGCGGTTCGACGTGATTCGGGTAACGGCCCGCGCCCTTTCGACATTTTTTTGACCAATGACCCTCTACAGTCAGCAGTGCCACTGCTGGTGCCTGTATCTCTACCCGGAGGAACGAACTGAAATGGTCTTGGGCAAAGGACTGCAATTCGCGTCAATCACATCGACCCGCCTGGTACTGCTGTTTTCCCTGGCCCTGGTGGCGCTCTACAACTTTGCCACCTGGCGCGCGCTGGGCCACCTGATCAGCCTGCAGGGCCTGCACAAGCTGGCATTCTTCGCCTCCTTCGGGCTGTTCCTGTGGGCCGCCATCACCCTGCTGCTGACCCTGGTGTCCTTCCGCTGGACCCTGAAACCGGCGCTGAGCCTGGTGGCCCTGACCTCGGCCGCCGCCGCGTATTTCATGAACCAGTACGGCATCACCATCGACACAGTGATGGTGCAAAACGTGTTCGAGACCAACCCGGGCGAAGCCGCCGCGTTGTTCAACTTCAAGCTGCTGGGCTACCTGCTGGTGCTGGGCCTGCTGCCGGTGGTGCTGATCTGGCGTACCCCGGTGCGCTACCGGCCGTTCTTTCGCGGCCTGCTGAACAAGCTATTGGTGATTGCCGCCTGCGTGCTGGTGATCGCGGTCTCGGTCGGCACCTTTTATTCCACCTACGCGCCGGTCTTTCGCGAAGAAGACAAGCTGACCCACTTCATCAACCCGACCAACTACCTCTACGCCCTCGGCAAATACGCCAAGCAGAGCCTGGGGATCAAGCAACACCTGGTGATCCAGCCGATCGGCCAGGACGCGGCGATGAGCGCCCAGGCCAGCGCCCGGGAGAAGAAGTCGCTGATGATCCTGGTGGTCGGCGAAACCGCCCGCGCCGACCACTTCTCCCTCAACGGCTATGCCCGCGACACCAACCCGGAGCTGGCCAGGCTGGACATCCTCAACTTCACCCAGGTGCACTCCTGCGGCACCTCGACCGCGGTCTCGGTGCCGTGCATGTTCTCGATGTTTCCCCGCGAGGACTACAGCGACAAGAAGGGCAAGACCTACGAAGGCCTGCTGGATGTGCTGCAACGGGCCGGCGTGCAGGTGCTGTGGCTGGACAACAACAGCGACTGCAAGGGCACCTGCCTGCGGGTGCCGAACCGCGACATTCCCAAGACCCAGCCGAGCCCCTTCTGCGACGGCAAAAACTGCCTGGACGAGGCCCTGCTGGTGGACCTGCAGCAGTACATCGATGGCCTCGGCGACAACGCGATCATCGTCCTGCACGCCGACGGCAGCCATGGCCCGGAGTACTACGACCGCTATCCGAAGAACCTGGAGCGCTTCACCCCGATCTGCCACACCAACCAGCTGGGCAGTTGCAGCAGCGAGGAACTGGTGAACGTCTATGACAACACCATCCTCTACACCGACCACTTCCTGGCCCGGGTCATCGAGCTGCTCAAGCACAACCAGGAACGCTTCGACACCTCGATGCTGTACGTCTCCGACCATGGCGAGTCCCTCGGCGAAAACGGCCTGTACCTGCACGCCGCGCCCTACGCCCTGGCGCCGCAGGCGCAGACCCATGTGCCGATGCTGATGTGGTTCGGCCAGCAGGCCTTGGCCGACCTGGGCATCCAGCGCGACTGCCTGCAAGGCAAGCGCGGCGAGCCGGACCTGAGCCACGACAACCTGTTCCACTCGGTGCTCGGGCTGTTCGAGGTCAAGACCAGCCTGTACCAGCCGCGGCTGGACATCTTCCATTCCTGCCGGCCGAACATGACCGCGGCGCACTAGCGCCGCCGGATACAACCTCGCTTCTGTAGGAGCGAACGGGCGGCGATCCGACTTGCCCGCGATGGGAACGACGCGGTTTGCCTGTCGCATCGCGTCATCGTTCATCGCACGCAAGCTGTGCTCCTACAGAAGAAGATCGCGCACGATCCGTAGGAGCGAGGCTTGCCCGCGAAGGCCGCGACGCGGAATTTCTGATCCACCGCGTCATCGTTCATCGCACGCAAGCTGTGCTCCTACAGAAGAAGGTCGCGCACGATCCGTAGGAGCGAGGCTTGCCCGCGAAGGCCGCGACGCGGAATTTCTGATCCACCGCGTCATCGTTCATCGCACGCAAGCTGTGCTCCTACATGAAGAAGGTCGCGCACGATCCGTAGGAGCGAGGCTTGCCCGCGAAGGCCGCGACGCGGAATTTCTGATCCACCGCGTCATCGTTCATCGCACGCAAGCTGTGCTCCTACAGAAGAAGATCGCGCACGATCCGTAGGAGCGAGGCTTGCCCGCGAAGGCCGCGACGCGGAATTTCTGATCCACCGCGTCATCGTTCATCGCACGCAAGCTGTGCTCCTACAGAAGAAGGTCGCGCACGATCCGTAGGAGTGAGCGGGCGCGATCCGGCTTGCTCGCGAAGGCCGCGACGCGGTTGGCCTGGCGCACCGCGTTATCGTTTACAGAAGAAGATCGTGCACGTTCCGTAAGGCCTAACCGCGCTTGAGGATCAGGTCCATGATCCGGTCGGTCTTCAGCGCCTCGGTGGCCAGGGCCGGGTGCTGTGCTTGGCCACGGATATGGGCGTTCATGCCCAGCACGTGGTGCCACTGGATATGTTCGGGGTTGTCGATGAAGAGGCTCAGCTGTTCATCGGCGTCCAACTGCAGCGGATGCTCGTCGAACACCGAGAAGCCGATACGCCCCTGGCTGCCGATGATCTCCACCCGGTCCACCCGACGGTCCGCGACGAAGTTCCAGGCCCCCGTGCCCAGGGCGCCGCTCGCGAAACGCCAGCTGGCGCTCACTGCGTCCTCGGCGCTGTACAGCCCGGCCTGCCGGGCGGTGAAACCGGCGACCTCGGTGATGTCCCCCAGCAGGTACTGGAACAGGTCCAGGCCGTGGCTCGCCAGGTCGGCGAAGTAACCGCCGCCAGCGATCTGGGGGTCGGTGCGCCAGTTGCTGCCGCCATTGCGATCGGCCTCGGACGGCGCCTTGGTCAGGGTCCAGCTCAGGTGACGGACCTCACCGATGCGCCCGTCCCGCAGCCATTGCCGCACCTGCTGGAAGCGCGGCAGGGACCGGCGGTAATAGGACACGAACAGGTGCAATCCGGCCTGCTGGAAAACCTGCTGCATCTCCAGGCTTTGCCCGGCGTTCAACGCCATCGGCTTTTCCACGCAGCAGTGCTTGCCGGCGGCGGCCACCCGCAAGCTGTAGGCGTGGTGACTGTCGGGGGGCGTGGCGATGTACACCGCGTCCACTTCGGGGTCGTCGATCAGCGCCTGGGCATCGGTGTAGAAACGCGCGATGCCGTGGCGTGTCGCATAGTCCCGCACCGCTTCCAGGCGCCGGCCCATCACCGCCACCAGGGCCGAGCCCGGCGCCTTGTAGAAGGCCGGGCCACTCTTGCGTTCGGTGACGCTGCCGCAACCGATCATGCCCCAGCGCACGGGCCGCATGCCCTCTCCTCCTGTGCCCATTGGCCGGTCAGACCGCTTGCAGGGCGCGCAGGTCGAGGCGGCCGTCCTGCAGCGGCGGGCACCAGTAGTAGCCGCCGGTGATCGGCCGGCTCATGCGGTACAGGCCGTCGACTATGCCGTCTTCCAGGCCGCTCATGCGCCGCAGCTGGACTTCGAAGGCCTGGAGGCTGTGGCCGAAGGCGAGGAACATCAGGCCGCCCTTGTCGCCTTCGATCCATGGCATCGAACGGCGCACCATAAAGGCCTCGGGGGTGAAGCTCTCCTGGGCGGTGCGCTTGACGTGGGCCGAGTCCGGTGCGTCGTCCAGCTCTTCGTTGTCGCTCAGGCGGCGGCCGATGATGTTGTCGCGTTCCTCCTGATGCATCGCGGCAAAACCCTTGAAGTCGTGCTGCCACTGCTGGATCGCGGCGAAGCTGCCACCGCGCAGGCCATCGGCGCCTTCGGCCAGGGCCGCGGAAACCGCTTCTTCATCGTGGGGGTTTTCGGTGCCGTCCTCGTAACCGGTCAGGTCGTGGCCGGTCTTGTGGCGGAAGGCTTCGTTCATCTGTACCAGACGCAGCGCCGGGGCCAGGGCGGCCTCCAGGGCATTGCTGCGGTGCAGCAGCTCGCCGCGGTCTTCGCCATGCAGCCAGACCCACAGCGCGTGCTGGGTCGAAGGGTTGTCGACGCCGACCCCGGTCAGCGCCGGGAAGGCCTTGAGCCCCTGCACGCGGGCGCCCAGCGCCTTGACCAGCGACGCACCGAAACCCGCTACCGCCGTTTTCCCGTCCACCTGCGTCAGCAAGCGATCGATCGCCGCCGGCAGTGCCTCGATGGATTCGAGGGCGAAAAACAGATGGCGAGCCTGGCTCGGAACGGGGGTGGCAAGAATGCCCGGCTGGTAGTAACTCATAGCGACTCCTTGAAGAAAGCCCGAAGTTTACCCGGCGCACCACAATTTGTGGGGGTTTAGACACGCATGGACCTGCGTGGTGAATCGTCACGCCACCGCAAGCCATGCCCTACAACTGGCCGCCCTCTTCCCGGTAGGCGCTGGGGCTCAGGCCGGTCCAGCGTTTGAATGCCCGGCGAAAACTGCGCACGTCGCTGTAGCCCACCGCCTCGGTGATGCGCTCGATGGACAGCTGCGGGTTGGCCAGCAGGCTCAGGGTGCGCGCCCGGCGCACCTGCTCGAGCAGCGCTTCGAAGGTCAGGTCGTGCTCGCTCAGGCGTCGGCGCAGGGTGCGCCCGCTCATGTTCAGGTCGCTGGCGACCTGGTCGATATGGCTGCCCTGGGTCAGGTCGCGGGAGATGGCCCGCTCCACCGCCTGGATCAGGTCCAGCTTGCGGTGCACCTGGGCGCTTTCCAGTTCCAGCAGCTTGAGCGCCTGGCGCAGGGCCACGGCGTGGTGGTTGGGCAGGCGCGTGTCCAGCCAGTGGCCGGCGATGACCATGCGGTTGTGCAGGCAGCCGAAGTGCACATCCGGCCCCAGCAGGCGCAGGTATTCGTCCCGGTAGGCCGGGGCGGCGTGCATGAACTCGACCCGCAGCGCCTTGAAATCGGCACCGACCAGGGCGCGGCCATAGACCGGCAGGCTGGCGAAGAACTCTTCGACGGCAAAGATCTGCACCTCGCTGTAGGGCAGCCGGCATTCGGCCTCGACAAAAAATTCGGTGCCCTGCTGCCGGACGCTGCAGCTGACGATGCCGCCCGAGGTGTGCTGGTGGCGGATGCCGATGTCGAAGGCATCGCGCAGGGTCTTGCACAGCGACAGCACATGCCCCAGCAGGCCGAGGGTGCCGAGCACGTTCTGGTGCCCGACCCACAGGCCCAGGCCCTGCTGCGGCAAGGCCTTGAGCGCGCGCTGGATCATCGCCACGGCCTGGCGGTAGGAGATGCGTTGCGCGGGGTCCTGCAGGTCGTCGAGGGTAAAGCCCAGGCCGCGGCACAGGGCGTGCGGGTCGACGCCGTGGCTGCCGGCGACTTCGGCCAGGGTCTGCAACAGGAAGGGTGAAACCAGGGCCAGTTGGTACTGTGGATCGACGGCTTTCGTCTGCATGGGCATCGGGTCCCGAGCCGGTTCGGCTGCAATTCTTATTCTGGTTATGCGCCCCGCTCCCATCACTGCCAGGGCGAGGCGAGCGCTCGCTCAGCATAGCGTTTTCCGCTCGCGTTCACGGAAGGATGTAACAAGTCATTGCAGGCTGGCCGCGAAAGTCCCCCTCAGTGGCCGCCAATACCCTGCCTGGCCGGGCGCCGAAGGCTTATTCCTATGGGGCGGCCGGAAACCGGCCGACTGTGCGCCCACTGACAATAATAAGAGCCCGAACATGAATTCGACCCGCACGCATCGCTCCCGGCGCCTCGCCGCCAGCCTGGCCTGTATCGCCGCCCTGCCCGCCCTGGCACCGGCCACCGAGTCCGGGGTCGACAACATCGGCACCGGCACCGACGGCTTTTTCATCCTGCCGCTGGACGTCAACGGCCTGCCGGACCACATGTTCGCCTTCAACCTCTATTACAACCACTACGAGGCACGGAAGCTGAATATCAGCTCCCTGGGCGGCAAGGTGCCGGACGTGCGGATCGTCTCGGACGCGATCATTCCCCGCCTCGATTACCTGAGCCCGCTTCGGCTGTTCGGCGGGCGCCTCGGCGGCTACATGGCGCAACCTTATCTGCGCCAGCAGGTGGGAGTCTTCGGCCTCAAGGACCAGCGCGAAAGCATGGGCGACACCACCATCGCGCCGATCATCCTGTGGGACATGGGCAAGAACCTGACCCTGGGCGCCGCCGTGGAAATCACCATTCCCACCGGCAAGTACGACGCGACGCGCCTGGCCAATACCAGCAACAACTTCTACACCTACAAGCCGCTGGTTTCGGTGACCTGGCTGCCCACCCCGCGCACCGAGCTGTCGATGAAAACCACCTACAGCTTCAACGAGGAAAACCACGCCACCGACTACAAGTCCGGGCAGATCTTCCACTTCGACTATTCCGCCAGCTACAAGGTGACCGACAACCTGAGCCTGGGGCTCAACGGCTACTACCTGAAGCAGACCACCGACGACAAACAGTACGGCCGCACCGTGCAGTTTCTCGGCGAGGACGTGGACGACGGCGTGCGCGGCCAGGTGTTCGCCATCGGCCCGGCGCTGTACCTGACCTTCCTCAAGTACGCCAGCGCGGAGATCCGCTGGGCCAAGGAGTTCGACGTGGAGAACCGGCCCGAGGGCGAGATGCTGTGGGCCAAGCTGACGATTCCGTTCAGCTTGTGATGTAGGAGCGCCACCTGCTCGCTCCTACGGATTGCGCGATCTTCTTCTGTAGGAGCACAGCTTGCGTGCGATGGCCGTGACGCAGAATGTCTGAACCACCGCGTTATCGTTTATCGCGGGCAAGCCTCGCTCCTACAGAAGAACGTGTGAGCTTCTGTAGGAGCGAGCGGGCGGCGATCCGACTTGCTCGCGATGAGACCCTCGGCCCCACCGCAAAAACCTAGCTGTAGACCGGCCAGCTGTCGACGATCCGCCCGCCGCGCACCGCCAGCAGGTCGCCGAACTGCAGCAGCACCGCTTCGCTCTGCATCGGCCGCAGGAACACCTGGTCGTCCGGCCCCAGGCCCACGGCGGGCGAGCCGTTGACCATCTCCTGGTTGGAACTGCGGCCGAACAAGCCGTTGCTTTGCAGCCCCGAGGGCGACTCGAACTCGGCCAGCCAGTTGCCGCCGTAGATGAAGAACGTCTCGCGCTGGTTCGGGTCCCACCAGGCGAACAGCTTCGACTTGTCGTCCAGCGCCGGGATGCGCACCGGGCCGGTGCTTTTCAGCACCGGCGTGGCGATGTAGGCCGCGGGCAGATGTTCGCTGAGGGACGGCAGGTCGTAGTGGGTCGGCTTGAGCATCGCCGTGCCCACCGACACTTCGCTGCTCAACTGTTCCTGCTCATGCATGCGGTAGCTGGGGCTGCCGGCGGTGTTCAGGGTCAGCCCCGGCTGCCAGAGCGCCGGATGGCGTTGCCGGGTGAAGTCCACGGCGCTCTGGTAGCGCTGCATGACCTTGGCGAACAGCACGTCGGGCGAGCCGAGAATGCCCGGCACGCCCATGCCGACAAAGGGGTCGTAGCCCATGAAACCGGCGAACTCCAGGTGCTGGGGGTTGGCGGCGATCAGGGTCAGCAGCGGCCCCAGTTCGAGGCTGTCCTTCACCCCGCCGCGGTGCAGGCCGACGTCCAGCTCGATATTGATCCGCAACCGGGTGCCCAGGCCTCGGGCCAGGGCCAGGTATTGCTGCAGGTGTTGCGGGGTGTCGATCAGCCACTGCAACTGCCGGGCCGGATCGAACGGGCCTTTGTGGCCCTGGTAGAACAGCTCGGCGGAACGCACCGGCAGCGGCTTGCCCAGCAGGATATCGGCCTCGGGAAAACGCTGGGCATCGTGATTGAGGAACGGCTGGTGGAACGACATCAGGCGCTGGGTGCCGGCGCGTTGGCCGATATAGTCCAGCAATCCCGGCGACGGCAGGGATTTCTCCACCAGCCGCAGCTGCTTACCGCCGCGCTTGACCGACTGCAGCACCACATCGATGTTGTGGTCCAGGCGGTCGAGGTCGATCAGCATCACCGGGCGCATCGGGCCGTGGACCTTGAGCTCCCGGTTCAGCGCGCGGAAATAGTCGCTGTAGGGCCCGCCCCGGTCGGCGGGCCGCAGCCAGGCGCCCACCCCCGCCAACAACGCGCCGACACCCGCGGTACCGAGCAGGAAGTTGCGTCGATTCATCCTATTTTCTCCCTTCAGACCACGCCCAGGATGGACGACAGGTGGGCATTGAGGAACTTGCCGCCGGGGTCCAGCGCCTCGCGCACCCGGGTGAATTCCCGCCAGCGCGGGTACAGCGCCTGCAACTGCCGGGCGTTGAGGCTGTGCAACTTGCCCCAGTGCGGGCGGCCGGCGTATTTCCAGAAAATCGGCTCGACGGCGGCGAAGAAGTTGTGGTGGTCCATGCCGTAGTGCTGGTGCACCGAGATCGAACAGCTGTCGCGGCCCTCGAACATGCTCAGGGGAATGTCGTCGGCCTGGACGTAGCGGTACTCGATGGGAAACCAGGTGCGCAGGTCCTTGTCGCGGATCAGCTTGAGGATTTCCCGCAGGCACGCCGGGCCGTGCTCGGCCGGCACCGAATACTCCATTTCGTTGAAGCGCACGTTGCGCACATTGGCGTAGACCTCGTAGGAGTCGCCAACCCGGTCATCGAAACTGGCGAAATGCCGCAGGCTGTTGAGCAGGGTGCGGCGGGTCTCAGGAAAGTCGCTGAGGTACTTGTCGAGGTTCTCGATCAGGCTGACGAACTCGTTGCCGCCCTCTTGTGCCGGGTCCACCGGTGGGGTCGCCGGGTCCTCGGTTTCATTCAGGGCGATCGACAGCGCGTAGTCGGAATGGGTGACCACCAGCATTTCCCAGTGCTGGTTGTCGCGGGTGTTTTTCGCCAGGTCTTCGAGCAGTTCCTCGGTCTTGGCGATCCACTGTTTTTCCCGCAGGCGATAGGCCGGGCGATTCTGCAAGCACACCCGGGTGGCGACGCCCAGGGCACCGAGGGACACCCGCGCGGCGCTGAAGACCTCGGCGTTGCGGCTGCTGTCGCAGTCCAGCACCTCGCCGCTGGCGGTCACCAGTTGCAGGCCGCAGACCTGGGCCGAATAGGACTTGAAGCCGACACCGGTGCCATGGGTCGAGGTGGCGATGGCCCCGGCCAGGGTCTGGTAGTCGATGTCGGCCATGTTCGGCAGGGCCTGGCCGATCGCCTTGAGCGGCGCGCCCATGCGCGACATCGGCGTGCCGGCGGCGAACTCGGCCTGCAAGGTGGCAGCATCATGGCTGAGCAGGCCGCTGAAGAAGCTCAGCGACAACAGCGTGCCGTCGGTGGGCACCAGGGCGCTGAAGGAGTGCCCCGAGCCCACCGGGCGGATCTTGCCCGGGGCCTGGCGAATCACCTGCACCAGCTCATCCAGGTCCTTGGGCGCCAGCCGCGCCAGGGGCAGGCAGCTTTGCGCGCCGGACCAGTTGCGCCAGGGAATCAGCCGTGGCGCCCGCGCCAGCTCGGCCAGCAGCGGGTTGCTGGTCAGCGCGCCGAACGTCCCGACTACTGCGCTGCGTTGCAGCAACTGACGTCGTGTGAGGTGCATGGTCATGCCTGTGTCCCTGTGCCGGGTTATTGGAGGTCTTGTGCGGACATGAAGCGGATCAGGGCGAGGAACTGCGCCTCGGAACACTGCATGCACAGGCCCATCGGCGGCATGCCGTTGTAACCGTTGATGCTGTGGTCCAGCAGGGTGTCGGCGCCCTGGGCAATGCGCGGGCGCCAGGCCTGGACATCGCCGGTCAGCGGCGCGCCGGACGCCGGGTTGGTGTGGCAGAGCTTGCAACTGCTGTCGTAGATCCGCGCCAGCACCGAATCGTCGGGCAGTTGTTGCACGGCCGCCGCCGATGGCGGCGCGCTCTGGTCGCCACAGGCAACCAGCAGCCCGCCCAGCGCCAACCACAGCGCGAGGCGCGCCAGGCGATACAGCCTGGTGACGGATGAAAACCGCAGCGAGGCAGTCGGTGCCGGCATGGTGTTCCTCTCGGGTGACGGTCGGGATCGACCCAGAGCCAACACTAAGGCAGGCGCCGCCACGGCCTGAGGGCATTGCGGGCCAGCGAGGGGGGCATCTGCGGCCAGGCCGGTGGGAGCGATGGGTTGGCGCAACCGCCGCTATGCGGCTATCGCGAGCAAGCTCGCGATTGTGACGACGCAGCCAGCGCTTCAGCGCCAGTTGAAACAAAGGCTGTTTTTCCATGGGAAAAAACGGCTACTCTTGGCCCAAAGAACCACACCATCACACCTCTGCTGCACGACTTTCCGCCATTTTGGCCCAGCTTTTTGCTAAAGACCCGAGACATCAAGGCGTATACCCGTAGAAACAAACCTTGAAGACCCGTCTCGCCCGTCAGCGCCGGCGCGCTATCCAGCCCGCCGGTGCATTGCCCATTGCCATTACGGAATAGAGTCATGACCACAGCCCATCTGTTGAACACGCTGTTTCCCGTCGCCGCCGACATCCCCGAGCAGTACCGCCTGGACGGCCAGGTCGAGCAACGCGAGTACCTGGTCGACGGTCAGTTGCAGACCTGGAACGGGCCCCTGGCCCTGGTGCGCAGCCCGGTGTACCTGGACACCGCCAATGGCGACGAGCAAGTGATTCTCGGCAGCACCCCGCTGCTCGACGCCGACACCGCGCTGACCGCCCTCGACGCCGCCGTGCGCGCCTACGACCGTGGCCAGGGCGCCTGGCCGACCATGCGCGTGGCCGAACGCATCCAGCACGTCGAAGCCTTCCTCGGGCGCATGCGCGAACAGCGCTCGGCGGTGGTCAAGCTGCTGATGTGGGAAATCGGCAAGAACCTCAAGGACTCGGAAAAAGAGTTCGACCGCACCTGCGACTACATCGTCGACACCATCAACGCGCTCAAGGAACTCGACCGCCGCTCCAGCCGCTTCGAGCTGGAGCAGGACACCCTCGGCCAGATCCGCCGCGTGCCGCTGGGCGTGGCCCTGTGCATGGGCCCGTACAACTACCCGCTGAACGAGACCTTCACCACCCTGATCCCGGCGCTGATCATGGGCAACACCGTGGTGTTCAAGCCGGCCAAGTTCGGCGTGCTGCTGATCCGCCCGCTGCTGGAAGCTTTCCGCGACAGCTTCCCGGCCGGGGTGATCAACGTGATCTACGGCAGCGGCCGGGAAACCGTCAGCGCGCTGATGGCCAGCGGCAAGATCGATATCTTCGCCTTTATCGGCACCAACAAGGCCGCCAGCGACCTGAAGAAACTGCACCCCAAGCCGCACCGCCTGCGCGCCGCCCTGGGCCTGGACGCGAAAAACCCTGGCATCGTGCTGCCGGAGGTGGACCTGGATAACGCGGTCAACGAGGCGATCACCGGCTCGCTGTCGTTCAACGGCCAGCGCTGCACCGCGCTGAAAATCCTCTTCGTCCATGAAACCGTGGTCGATGCCTTCATCGAGAAATTCAACGCCAAGCTGCTCAGCCTCAAGCCCGGCATGCCGTGGGAACCGGGGGTGGCGCTGACGCCGCTGCCGGAGTCGGGCAAGGTCGATTACCTGCACGCCCTGGTGGCCGACGCCATCGACAAGGGCGCCAAGGTGGTCAACCCCGGCGGTGGCGAAGCGCGGGCCTCGTTCTTCTACCCGGCGGTGCTGTACCCGGTGAACAGCCAGATGCGCGTGTACCAGGAAGAGCAGTTCGGCCCGGTGGTGCCGATCGTGCCGTATCGCGACCTGGAAACGGTGATCGACTACGTCCTGGAATCGGACTTCGGCCAGCAGCTGAGTATCTTCGGCACCCAACCGGCACAAGTCGGGCGGCTGGTGGACGCCTTCGCCAACCAGGTCGGGCGGATCAACCTCAACGCCCAGTGCCAGCGCGGCCCGGACACCTACCCGTTCAACGGGCGCAAGAACTCCGCCGAAGGCACGCTGTCTGTGCATGACGCGTTGCGCACCTTCTCGATCCGCACCCTGGTGGCCACCAAGTTCCAGGAGAGCAACAAGGAGCTGATCAGCGACATCATCCGTAACCGCGAGTCGGGCTTCCTGACCACCGATTACATTTTCTAGAAACGGAGAATTTCCCCTGGGCCTGCCAACCCCTTGGCGATCCTTTCGCCTGCCACCGCTGTTGCGCCGATTCCTGCTCCCGGTACTGGACCCGTATCGGCGCTACCGCTACGCCAAGCTGATCCATGCGGTGCGCGTGGCCCTGGGGTTGCTGGCCACCATCGCGCTGACCACCGGCCTCAACCTGCCTCACGGCGAATGGGCGTCGGTGACCATGCTGGTGGTGATCGGCGGCTTGCAGCACCACGGCAATATCGGCAAGAAAGCCGCGGAACGGGCTATCGGCACCCTGATCGGCGCGGGCGTCGGCCTGGTGCTGGTGGTGCAGCAGGCTTACCTGGGCATGTCCTGGCTGACCTACCTGGGGATGTCGGTGGTGTGCGGGTATTTCTCCTATCACGCCATCGGCAAGGGCGGTTACACCGCGCTGCTGGCGGCGATCACTGTGTTCATCGTCGCCGGCCATGGCGACAACCACGTCAGCGATGGCCTGTGGCGCACGGTGGACATCCTGATCGGCATCGCCCTGGCCCTGGCCTTCTCCTTCGCCATTCCGCTGTATGCGGTGTATTCCTGGCGCTACAACCTGGCCAGCGCCTTGCGCGACTGCGCCACCCTTTACGGACGCATCATCGGCGGCCAGTCGGTGACCGACGATGAACACTTGAAGTTGCTCGGGCGCCTCAACAGCACCTTGCTGCAACTGCGCTCGCTGATGCCCTCGGTGTCCAAGGAAGTGCGGATCTCCATGACCGAACTGGACGCCATCCAGCGCAACCTGCGCATGTGCTTCAGCACCCTGGAAATCCTTGGCAATACCCGGCCGAACCTCAGCGACCCACAGGCTCGCGAGCAGCTGCAACAGGTGTTGAAACACGAGCACCGGCAGGTGCGCATACAGCTGGTGGGCATGGCCCGCGCCCTGCAATCCGGCGCCACCAGACGCCTGGGGCGGCCCCTGGATGGCCCGCCCTCCTCGACCCTAGACACCTCGGTCTACACCGCCTTGGACGGCTATCGCCTGCTGACCCGGCAACTGGTGGCCAACCTCAACGAGATGCGCCAGCGCCTGGCGAAAAGCGCGGAGCACTGGAAGATCTGAGGGCCCTGCGCCTGCCGCCCAAGTAGCGCCGCTAGAACAATTCGCTGAACGGAATGAACCGCGCCGGCTCACCGACCCGCAAGGTGCTGCCCTCGAGAATCTCCACCAGCCCATCGGCCCAGGAAGCACCCAGCAACACGCCGGAACTCTGGTTTGGATAAAGCACGGCGCGCCCCTCCTCCAGCCTGGCCCGCAGGTACTCGCGGCGGCTGCCCGCTTTCGGCCAGTCGAAACCGACGCTGACCGGGAAGCTCAATGGCATCACCTCCTCGACACCCTGGATGCGCAACAGGTAAGGCCGGGCCAGCAGGCCAAAGGTCACCAGGGCCGAGGTCGGGTTGCCGGGCAGGCCGATCACCGGCACCCTGCCGAAGCGTCCGACGGTCAGCGGCTTGCCGGGTTTTATCGCGAGTTTCCAGAACACCGGGGTGGCGCACTCGCGCAGCACCTGGCCGAGGCAATCGGCGTCGCCGGCGGACACGCCGCCGGTGGTCAGGATCAGGTCCGCCGCGCACTGCAGCTGCTCCAGGCGCAGCCGGGTCTGCTGTGGCTGGTCGGGGAGAATCCCGGCATCGATCACCTCGCAGCCCAGGGCACTCAACCAGTGGCTGAGCAGGGTGCGATTGCTGTTGTAGATGCAGCCGGGGCGCAAGGGCGTACCCGGCTCGGCCAGTTCGTCGCCGGTGGACAGCAACGCCACCCGTGGCCGCCGCACCAGCGGCAGATGGGTACAGCCCTGGGCCGCGGCGATGGCCAGTTCGAAAGGCCCCAGGCGTTTGCCGGCACGCAGCAGCACTTGCCCGGCGCGATTCTCCTGGCCTTGGGCGCGGATATTCTGGCCGGCCTTCAGCGGCTGCTTGAAGCGGATGCGACCGTCGTCGAGCTGCTCGACGTTCTCCTGCATCTCGATGCTGTTGGCGCCCTCGGGCAGCGGCGCGCCGGTGAAGATTCGCGCGCAGGTGCCCGGCAGCAACGGCTCGGGGGGCTGGCCGGCAAAGATGCGTTGCGACACCGCCAGCGGCTGCCCGTCCCAGCCCTCGAGGTTCAAGGCATAACCGTCCATGGCGCTGTTCGGCCAGGGCGGCAGGTCCAGGGTCGCCACCAGGTCGCTGGCCAGCACCCGTTGCCGCGCCTCGCCCAGCGCCACCGGCTCGCTGTCCTGCACGCGCTGCGCCTCGGCCATGGCCAGCAAGCGGGCGATGGCCTCCTCCACTGGCATCAGCGGTGACGGGCTCATCCGCGAGTCCCGCAGGCTTGCACCTGCTTGAGGTGTGGCACGAAATTGCACGGCCGATGGCGGGCGTCCAGCTGCTCGGCAAGGATGCCTTCCCAGGCAGTCCGGCAGGCACCCGTGGAGCCCGGCAGGCAGCACACCAGGGTGCCGTTGGACAGCCCGGCCAGGGCCCGGCTCTGCACGGTGGAGGTGCCGATATCGAGGATGGAGATCGCCCGGAACAGTTCACCGAAACCGTCGATCCGCTTGTCCAGCAGGCAGCCCACCGCCTCGGGCGTGCTGTCGCGTCCGGTGAAGCCGGTGCCGCCGGTAATCAGCACCACCTGGATATTCTCATCGGCGATCCACAGCGCGACCTGGGCGCGGATCTTGTACAGGTCGTCCTTGAGCAGGTTGCGCTCGCTCAGGGTATGGCCAGCTTCCAGCAGGCGGCTGACGAGCAATTGCCCGGAGGTATCGGTGGCGTATTCGCGGGTGTCGCTGACGGTCAGCACGGCAATATTCAGGGGGACAAACAATGCATCCGATTTCACGCTCATGTCTTTCTCCGGCAGGCAGTCATAAAAACCATTGCCAGAGGCTAAAGCGCTGAAACCGTCAGTGTCTAATCACTCTGGCCGACCACTTTATCGAGCCCATCTATCAAGGCTTTTTTCCCTGGAAAACGCGGTTCGGCGCGGGTGAAATCCGCGGTCGATAGAGCCTTTTGATCGGACATTCGATACTTCCGATTGGACTCGCGGCGGCGACAATGAGATCGTCCCGATACCCAACCAGCGTGCCTTGAACCATGACCCCGACCTGTCCCGCTTCCCCTTTGTCCATCCCCTGCTCGGTACTGCTGCTGGCCGGCGGCCGTGGCGCACGCATGGGCGGACGGGACAAGGGTTTGCTGCCCTGGCAGGGCAAGCCGCTGATCGCCCATGTACAGGCGGCGGTCCGGCCCTTCAGCGACGACCTGATCATCTCCTGCAACCGCAACGCCGAGCAGTACCGGGCCTATGCCGACCAACTGGTGGAGGATTCGCAGAAGGATTTCCCGGGCCCGCTGGCGGGTGTGCTCGCCGGCCTGGCGGTGGCGCGTCATCCGTGGCTGCTGGTGTTCGCCTGCGACGCGCCGAAAATCGACGCCGCGCTGATCAGCGCCATGCTGGCGGCGCGCCCCGCCGCGGACTCGGTGCTGATGGTGCAGCAGGCCGGCCACTGGCAACCCATGTTCAGCCTGATCCCCAAGACCTTGCTGGCGAGCCTGCAACAAGACTGGGACGCCGGCGAGCGCAGCCTGCAACGCGCCTTGTCGAAGCACCGGCCGCAAGCCTTGGTCTGCGCCGAGGACGACCCGCGCCTGAGCAACTTCAATACCCCTGAGCTACTTTTTTAACGGCGGTTTTTAACAGCGCTTTTTTAACAGCTCCGCGTGCCACCGAACGGGTGCACAGTCTTTTCCTCCAAAGGTCGGATCGGGATGTCCGGACACTTCGTGCATCCTGGACAGCAACCTTACCCCTGACATCAAATCCCTTTCTCAGCAGGTGCCACCGTGGACATCAAACAACTCAAGTTCCTTATCGCCCTGGACCAGACCCGACACTTCGGCCAGGCCGCGGCGCGCTGCCACATTACCCAGCCGACCCTGTCCATGCGCTTGCGCAATCTGGAGGACGAGCTGGACCTGGTGCTGGTCAAGCGCGGCCAGCGTTTCGAAGGTTTCACCGAGGCCGGCGAACGGGTGCTGGCCTGGGCGCGGACCCTGCTCGCCGCCCATGACGGGCTATTCGCCGAGGCCGCCGCGTGCCGTGGCCAACTGGTCGGCAGCCTGCGCCTGGGCCTGGTGCCGTTGAGCAGCTTCAACCCGATCGGCTACGTCCAGGGGCTTTCCAAGAGTTTCCCGGAACTCAAGTTCGCCCTGTCGTCCATGAGTTCGGACCAGATCATCGAGGGTCTGGGCAACAACCAGCTGGACCTGGGGGTGTGTTATCTGGACCACGTGAACCCGAACTATTTCGAGTTTTTCGAGATCGGCGAAACCCGCGTTGGCCTGCTGTACGACACCCGCCACTTCCATTTCGAAGGCAGCGAAATGAGCTGGGAAGAAGCCGCCGAGCTGCCCCTGGGGATGATCAGCAATGGCATGCACTACCGCAAATCCATCGACCTGAGTTTCCGCAGCCGTGGCCTCGACCCGCAGCCGATCCTCGAAAGCGACTCCACCTATCAGCTGTTCCAGGCGATTCACGAAGGCTTCTGTTGCTCGATCATGCCGCTGTCCAGCGGCCTGGAAAATCCGATCGAGAACCTGGCGTTCATCAACCTGCCGGATGCCAGCGTGCTGGCGCCCCTGGGCCTGGTGATGCGCAAGACCGAACCGCGCTCGGCCATCGCCGAAAAGTGCTTTGCCGAAGCCAGGAAACTGTTTGCCGCACCAGAGCCAACGGCCGACTAAAGCTGCTGCGCCGCAGGGCGTATCCCTGCCCTACCAGCGACTGGCGGCCAGTTGGTCGCTCTCCCTGCCCTCCACCCAACGTTCGCCGGACAAAGTCTGTTCGCGCTTCCAGAACGGCGCGCGGGTTTTCAGATAGTCCATCAGGAAGGCGCAGGCCGCGAAGGCCGCCTGCCGATGGGCGCTGGCGACGCCGACAAACACGATCGGCTCAGCCACCTCCAACAGTCCCACCCGATGCACGACCCTGACCCGTTGCAGCGGCCAGCGCTGATTGGCCTCATCGACGATGCGCTGCAACGCGCGCTCGGTCATGCCCGGGTAATATTCGAGGAACAGGCTGCCGACCTGTTCTCCCAGGTTCAGGTCGCGCACATAGCCGACGAAGGTCACCACCGCGCCAACGCTCGGGTCCCCGCCGTGCACCTCACGGTGCAGTCGATCGAGGTCGAGGGCCTCGGCCTGGACATGCACGGTCATGGTTCAGCCCCCGGTGACTTGTGGGAAAAACGCGATCTCGTCGAAGTCCTCGATGGGTGCGTCGAGGTTGCACAGGTCCTGGTTCAGCGCGCACATCAGGCTGTTTTCGCCGAGCACCGCCTGCCAGGTCTCGCCCCTGGCCATCAGCAATGTCCTCACGTCGCCGACGCTGCACAACGAATCGTCCAGCGCGATCTTCTCGCCGCCGATACCGAGCTGCTCGCGATAACGGGCAAAGTAGTTGATCAGAATCATGCGGTGACTCCCGCGTCAAAGGCGCCTGATCGTCCGCCCTGTTTCTTCAGCAGCTGGATGCTGTCGATGACCATGCCGCGGTCGACCGCCTTGCACATGTCGTAGATAGTCAGCGCGGCCACGCTGGCCGCGGTGAGGGCTTCCAGCTCGACCCCGGTGCGGCCGTTCAGCCGGCAGCTGGCGACGATCCTGACGCTGTCGGGCTCGACGGCCTTCAGTTCGAGGTGAATCGAGCTGAGCATCAGCGGGTGGCAGAGCGGGATGAGTTCATGGGTTTTCTTCGCCGCCATGATGCCCGCGATGCGCGCGACCGCGAACACGTCGCCCTTGGGGTGGCCGTTCTGCTGGATCATCTGCAAGGTGGCGGGCCGCATGCGCACCCAGGCCTGGGCCTGGGCTTCGCGGTCGGTGGGCTGCTTGTCGCTGACATCGACCATGTTGGCGCGGCCTTCGGCATCCAGGTGAGTCAGGGTGGTGGAATCGTGATTCATGGTTATCCTCGCAGCCGGCTGGCTGGGTTGAGTACTTGATGTCGCCCGGGGAAGCCAGGCGAACACATGGGCGCCGATCAGCTCAGCACGAAGTCCACCGGCTGCAGCACCGGCGGCAGCTGGGTCGCCCCCAGGGCATCCAGCACCTCACGCTCGATGGTGCGTACCAGGGCGTTGGTCGGCAGGTCGTTCTCGTCTCGGCCGAAGGGGTCTTCCAGCTCGTCGCCAATGGCATCCAGGCCGAAGAACGTATAACTGACGATGGCCGTGAAGATCGGCGTCAACCAGCCCAGGGGCTCGGCCATGGCAAAGGGCAGCAGGATGCAGAAGATGTAGCTGGTGCGGTGCAGCAACAGCGTGTAGGGAAAGGGCAATGGCGTGCCCTTGATCCGCTCGCAGATGGTCTGGGCGTTGGTCAGGCTGCTCAGGTGATTGGCCAGCAGCGTGTAGCGCCACTCACTGATCGCCCCCGACTCGGCCAGCACCGAGCACTGTTGGCCGACATGGCGCAGGATGCTGTCCGGCACGTTGGGCGCCTGGGCCGGCGGCAACCGGCTCAGCCAGGTGCCCGCCGCGCTCGACTCGTCTTCCTGGCGCAGCCTGGCGTTGAGGGCATGGGCGAAGCCGCAGAGGTCGCGCAGGATCTTGCCGCGTTGTCGCGAATCCTTGATCGCCTGGGTTTCGCGGATCATCGAACGCACCTCCGTCACCAGCGTGCCCAGGGCCTTGCGCGCTTCATACCAGCGGTCGTAGCAGGCGTTGTTGCGAAAGCTCATGAAGATCGACAGCGACAGGCCCAACAGGGTGAACGGCGTGGCGTTGACCCTGGAGAAATAGGCCGGGTACAGGGTCTCGATAAACACGATGGCCGAGGCCAGCAGGGTCACCAGCAGGCTGCGCAGGGCGATGCGCTTGGCGATCGAGCCCTTGAGGGAGATCAGCACATTGATCAGGTTGGGTTTGGATCTGACGATCATCGCAAGACAGCCTTTTTGCAGAGGGAAAACCGCGCGGGCTAGCCGCCGGTCATGTTCATGAACCGCACCACTTGCACCTCGTCATTGAGTTCGAAGTTGTGGCGGTACGGCTTGATTTTCATCGCCTCGACGATCGCCCGCTCCAGGCGCTCCGGCTCGCCCGGATGGCTGCGCAGCACCTGCTTCAGGTCGACCGAATGCTCGTTGCCCAGGCACAGCAGGAGCCGGCCCTCGACGGTCAGCCGCACCCGGTTGCAGGTGGCGCAGAAGTTGTGGCTGTGGGGCGAGATGAACCCCAGGCGAATCTCCGGCGCCTCGGCCAGGCGCCAGTAACGCGACGGCCCCTGGGTCGATTCGGTGGAGTCGATCAGGGTGTAGCGCTCGGCGATGCGCTCGCGCACCTGGGCGCTGGAAAAGAACGCATCGGCGCGGCTGTGTTCGCTGATCACCCCCAGGGGCATCTCTTCGATAAAGGAGATGTCCAGCCCACGGTCGATGGCAAACCCCACCAGGTCGTTGATCTCGTGATCGTTGCGCCCTTTCATCACCACGCAGTTGAGTTTGGTGTGCTGGAAACCGGCGGCGCTCGCCGCATCGATGCCGGCGATGACCTGGGCCAGGTCGCCGGTACGGGTCAGCTCGCGAAAGCGCCTGGCATCGAGGCTGTCGATGCTGATGTTCAGACGCTTGAGCCCGGCATCGAACAGGGGTGCCGCCAGTTTGCCCAGCTGCGAGCCATTGGTGGTCATGCACAGCTCGCGCAGCCCCGGCAGCGCGGCGATGCGCCGGCACAGCTCGACGACGCCCTGGCGGATCAGGGGTTCGCCCCCGGTCAGGCGGATTTTCCGGGTGCCCAGGGCGACGAAGCTGTGCGCCAGCTGATAGAGCTCCTCCAGGGTCAGGATGCGTTGCCGTGGCAGGAACTGCATGTCTTCGGCCATGCAATACACACAGCGAAAGTCGCAGCGATCGGTCACCGACATCCGCAGATAGTCGACTCGCCTGGAAAAACCATCCCGCAGGATTCGATCTGACATTACCGCCTCCATCAACACTTCAGGCGCATTGACCAGAAGGCTGTTATTGGAAGGCCGCCGTTATAGAGGGGCCTTGTTGCGGCAAGACTAAGTTCAATTAAAAGCGCCGTCTAATCGCTATTAATGACCGGTTGATCAATAGGATCTATCAAGCAAAAAAGCGTCTGAAATCACGCCACCTTAAACAAATAATCCATTGATTTATTTTGGTTTTTTACTTGATAGAGGATCTCGATCAACTGGTCATTAATAGCGATTAGACAGGCACTTCACGACCAACATAGGCTTGTTCCCGTAGTACTTGAGCGGCACCCGTGAAGTGAATAAATGCGCATGCCTTGTAGCTGGCTGCAAATAAAAGCGCATTTAACCGCACAACAAAACAGTCATGAACAATGACTTGGCATTAGGCACAGCCTACGTGCGATGTCCTGGAGAAGAACCATGAGCGAAGTTGAACGCTACAAACCCTACAAGGGAGCAGCCGCCGGTTGGGGCGCGCTGATTGCCGTGACCAAAAACTGGTTGGGCAGCGAAAACGCTTTCAAGAATATTCGCACCATGCTCAAGACCAACCAGAACGGCGGTTTCGACTGCCCGGGTTGCGCCTGGGGCGAATCGCCGGAAAACGGCATGGTCAAGTTCTGCGAGAACGGCGCCAAGGCGGTCAACTGGGAAGCCACCGGGCGCCTGGTCAACCCGGCTTTCTTCAATAAATACACGGTGTCGGCGCTGGCGGCGCAAAGCGACTACTGGCTCGAATACCAGGGCCGCCTGACCCACCCCATGCGTTACGACGCCAGCACTGACCGCTACGTCGAAACCAGCTGGGACGATGCCTTCGCCCTGATCGCCAAGCACCTGAACGCTCTGGAGTCGCCCGACCAGGCCGAGTTCTACACCTCGGGCCGGGCCAGCAACGAGGCCGCCTACCTCTACCAGCTGTTCGTACGTGCCTATGGCACCAACAACTTCCCCGACTGCTCGAACATGTGCCACGAGGCCAGCGGCCTGGGTATGGACGACAGCGTTGGCGTGGGCAAAGGCACGGTGACCTTCGATGACCTGGAGGAAGCCGACGCCATTTTCGTCATCGGCCAGAACCCTGGCACCAACCACCCGCGGATGCTCGAACCGCTGCGTGAGGCAGTGAAGCGTGGCGCCCAGGTGATCTGTTTCAACCCGCTGAAAGAGCGTGGCCTGGAACGCTTCCAGCACCCGCAGCATCCGCTGGAGATGCTCACCAACGGCTCGGAGCCCACCTCCTCCGCCTACTTCCGCCCGGCCCTGGGCGGCGACATGGCGGCCATGCGCGGCATCGCCAAGTTCCTCTGGCAGTGGGAACGCGAAGCCCTGGCGAACAACGGCGAGGCGGTGTTCGACCGCGCCTTCATCGCCGAGCACACCTCGGGCCTGGACGCCTACCTGGCCGAGGTCGACGCCACCAGCTGGGAGCACATCCTCGAACAGTCCGGGCTGTCCCTGGAGGACATCGAGCTGGCCGCGCGCATGTACCGCAAGGCCAAGCGGGTGATCATGTGCTGGGCCATGGGCGTGACCCAGCACACCCACTCGGTGCTGACCGTGCAGGAAGTGGTCAACGTGCAGTTGCTGCGCGGCAACATCGGCCGTCCGGGCGCCGGGCTGTCGCCGGTGCGCGGCCACAGTAACGTGCAGGGCGACCGCACCATGGGCATCAATGAACTGGCCCCTACCGAATTGCTCGATGCCCTGGAGGCGCGTTTTGCCTTCAAGGCGCCGCGCAAGCACGGGCACAACACGGTGATGGCGATCGCCGCCATGGAAGAAGGTCGCGCCAAGGTGTTCATCGGCCTGGGCGGCAACTTCGCCCAGGCCACCCCCGACAGCCCGCGCACCCATGCAGCCCTGCGCAACTGCGAGCTGACCGTGCACATCGCCACCAAACTCAATCGCAGCCACCTGGTCACCGGCCGCGAGGCGCTGATTCTGCCGTGCCTGGGGCGCACCGATATCGACCTGCAAGCCCAGGGCCCGCAAGGCGTCACCGTGGAAGACACCTTCAGCATGGTGCACATCTCCCACGGCCAGCTGAAACCCAAGTCGCCGCTGATGCGTTCGGAACCGGCGATCATCGCCGGGATCGCCAACGCCACCCTCGGCAGCCACCCCATCGACTGGCTGTGGGTGATCGAGGATTACAGCCGGATCCGCAACCTGATCGCCGACACCATTCCCGGCTTCAAGGATTTCAACAAGAAGCTGCTGCACCCCGGTGGCTTCCACCTGGGCAACGACGCCGCCCAGCGCATCTGGAAAACCGCCACCGGCAAGGCCCAGTTCACCCCCGGCGTGCTGCCGGAACACCTGGTGAGCAAGGGCGTGCGCGACCTGGGAGTGAAGCCGGAGCTGATCCTGCAGACCATGCGCTCCCACGATCAGTACAACACCACCCTGTATGGCCTGGACGATCGTTATCGCGGGGTCTACGGCATGCGCGACGTGGTGTTCGTCAACGAGCAGGACATTCGCCAGCTGGGCTACGAGCCTGGGCAGAAGGTCGACATGATCTCGCTGTGGGGCGACGGTCGCGAGCGCCGGGTGAGCGGCTTCACCCTGATCGCCTACGACATTCCCGCCGGCCAGGCCGCGGCCTACTACCCGGAAACCAACCCTTTGGTACCACTGGAAAGCTACGGCGACCGCACCTTCACCCCGACCTCGAAGTTCATCGCGATCCGCCTTGAACCGGCGCCGGCCAGCAACCTGATCCAGTCCTCCGTCGATTGAACCTGCCCGGGGCGGCGCGCGTCGCCCCGGCCCTTTCGAAACCTGCATTGCCGTCGACCGCGAGCCGCAAGGCGCACCGCGGTCGGCCGTGCCGTGCACAGGTCTCGAGCCACTCTGAGGGTATCGTCATGCCAAACCTGGAAGCGCTCGACCTGGCGCGAATTCAATTCGCGTTCACGGTCTCGTTCCACATCATCTTTCCCGCCATCACCATCGGGCTGGCCAGCTTCCTGGCCGTGCTCGAAGGCCTGTGGCTGAAAAGCAATAATCCGGTCTACAAGGACCTGTACCACTTCTGGTCGAAAATCTTTGCCGTCAACTTCGGCATGGGGGTGGTCTCCGGGCTGGTCATGGCCTACGAGTTCGGCACCAACTGGAGCCGTTTCTCGGACTTCGCCGGGAGCATTACCGGGCCCCTGCTGACCTATGAAGTGCTGACCGCGTTTTTCCTCGAGGCCGGTTTCCTCGGGGTGATGCTGTTCGGCTGGAACCGGGTCGGCCGTGGGCTGCACTTCTTCTCCACGGTCATGGTGGCCATCGGCACGCTGATCTCGACCTTCTGGATCCTCGCCTCCAACAGCTGGATGCAGACGCCACAAGGCTTCTCCATCGTCGATGGGCGGATCGTGCCGATGGACTGGCTGGCCATCGTGTTCAACCCTTCGTTCCCGTTCCGCCTGGCGCACATGGCGATCGCCGCGTTCGTCGCCACGGCGTTTTTTGTCGGCTCGTCCGCGGCCTGGCACCTGCTGCGCAAGAACGACACGCCGCAGGTGCGCAAGATGCTGTCGATGGCAATGTGGATGGCCTTGATCGTCGCGCCGATCCAGGCGGTGGTCGGGGATGCCCACGGCCTGAACACCCTGGAACATCAGCCGGCGAAAATCGCCGCCATCGAAGGCCACTGGGAAAACATCGGCAACCAACCGACGCCGCTGGTGCTGTTCGGCATCCCCGACATGGACGCCGAGAAGACCGGTTATGCGATCGAAGTGCCTTACCTGGGCAGCCTGATCCTGACCCACAGCCTGGACAAGCAGATCCCGGCGCTCAAGAGCTTCCCGAAAGAGGACCGGCCGAACGCGACCATCATCTTCTTCAGCTTCCGGATCATGGCCGGGCTGGGCATGTTGATGATCCTCACCGGCCTGCTCGGCCTGGCCCTGCGCCGCAACGGTGCGCTGTACCGCAACCGGCTGTTCCTGCGCCTGGTGCTGTTCATGGGCCCGACCGGGCTGATCGCCATGCTCGCCGGCTGGATCACCACCGAGGTCGGCCGCCAGCCGTGGGTGGTGTACGGCTTGCAGCGCACCGCCGACGCGGCGTCGAACCACTCGGTCAGCCAACTGAGCATCTCGCTGGCGCTGTTCGTGTTGATCTACTTCTCGGTGTTCACCGTGGGCATCGCCTACATGATGAAGCTGGTCCGCAAGGGCCCGCAGCCCCATCACGATCATCCGCCACACGGCGGCCCCGGCCAGGACCGCACGCCGCGCCGGCCGCTGTCCGCAGTCCCCGAGACCTTCGCGTCCGGCAACCCTGCCAACTGAACAAGGAGCTTGCCCATGGGCATTCAAGGTATAGATCTGTCGTTGATCTGGGGCGTGATCATCGCCTTCGGGGTGATGATGTACGTCATCATGGATGGCTTCGACCTGGGACTGGGGATCCTCTTCCCGCTGATCCCGGACGCGCAGGAGCGCGACGTGATGATGAACACCGTGGCGCCGGTCTGGGACGGTAACGAGACCTGGCTGATCCTCGGTGGCGCGGCGCTGTACGGGGCCTTCCCGCTGGCCTATTCGGTGATTCTGGAGGCCTTGTACCTGCCGCTGATTTTCATGCTGGCCGGCTTGATCTTCCGCGGCGTAGCCTTTGAGTTCCGCTTCAAGGCCAGCCCGGAAAAACGCCATATCTGGGACATGGCGTTCATTGGCGGCTCGCTGCTGGCGACCTTCTGCCAGGGCATCGTGATTGGCAGTTACATCGCCGGGATCCCGGTGGTCAATCGCCAGTTCGCCGGTGGCAACCTCGACTGGCTGGCGCCGTTCCCGCTGTTCTGCGGCCTGGGCCTGATCGTCGCCTACGCGCTGCTGGGCAGCACCTGGCTGCTGGTCAAGACCGAAGGCATGCTGGAATCGCGGATGCGCCATTACAGCCGGCCGCTGGCATTCGTGCTGATGGCGGTGGTCGCGGTGCTCTGCGTGTGGACGCCCTTGCTGCATCCGGAAATCGCCAGCCGCTGGTTCACCCACGCGCATATCGTGGTCTTCGGCGCCCTGGTGGTCCTCGGGTTGCTGGCGCTGTTCGGGCTGCTGCGCACCTTGCGCCAGCATCACTCGCACTGGCCGTTCGTGTTCACCCTGGCGCTGGTGTTCCTCGGCTACATCGGCCTGGCCTTCAGCATCTGGCCGAATATCGTGCCGCCTTCCATCAGCCTGTGGCAGGCGGCATCGCCCCCGTCCAGCCAGCTGTTCATCCTGATCGGCACCCTGTTCATCCTGCCGATCATCCTGATGTACACCTGCTGGAGCTACTACGTGTTCCGCGGCAAAGTGAGGATCGGCGATGGTTACCATTGACAGCAAAACCCTTCGCCCCCCTGCCAGGCTGCGGCCTTTCTACCAGCAGGTGGCGCAGCTGAGCCTGCTGTTCCTCGGTGGGCTGCTGATGCTGGCCGCTGCCACCGCACTGATGATGGAGTTGGCTTATGGAAGGCTCTGAGGTATCGAGCACTGAAGGTCAGGCTGCCCCCTGGTATCGGCGGCTGGCGTGGCTGGTGGGCATCTGGTTTGGCAGTGTGCTGGCCCTGGGTGCGGTGGCCGGGCTGCTGCGGCTGATGATGCAGCTGGCCGGGATGAGCAGTCACTGATTGCTGGCTGCACCGGTAAGGCCCGGCGCTTTTTTGGGGGCGCCGGCGCCTTTGCCGGTTTGTGGTTCCAATCAGCCAGATGCAACGAGCCCGCGAGGCCCTCACCTCGCGGGCTCGTTGTATCCGGATCAGGGCTGGCGTTCGGCCAACGCTTCCAGCAGATCGGCCGAAGGCACGAAGAACAGGCCGCCGGTCACCGCCGTGCTGAAATCCAGCAGACGGTCATAGTTGCCCGCCGGCCGTCCGACAAACATGTTTTCCAGCATTTGCTCGATGGGCTCCGGCGAACGCGCGTAGCCAATGAAATAGGTGCCGAACTCCCCCGCCCCGGGCCGGCCGAACGGCATGTTGTCGCGCAGGATCTTCACCTCTTCGCCGTCCTTGGTGATGGTGGTCAAGGCACTGTGGGAAGAGCTCGGCTTGACGGCATCGTCGAGTTCGATGTCGGACAGCTTCTTGCGCCCGATCACCCGTTCCTGTTCCTCGACCGACAGCTCGTTCCAGGCGTTCATGTTATGCAGGTACTTCTGCACCAGCACATAACTGCCGCCGCTGAACGCCGGATCTTCATCGCCGACCAGGGTGAACTCGATGGCCTTGCGCCCGACCGGGTTTTCCGTGCCATCGACAAAGCCGATGATGCTGCGCATGTCGAAATAGCGGAAACCCTGCACCTCGTCGACCACCGTGATCGCATCGCCCAGCGCCGCGATCAGTTGCGTCGCCAGCTCGAAACACAGGTCCATCTGGTCCGCGCGAATGTGCAGCAGGATGTCGCCCGGGGTCGCCACGGCCCGGCGCTCTTGCGGGCCGAACTCGCGAAAGGCGTGCAGGGACGCCGGGCGCGGGCCGCCAAACAGCCGGTCCCAAGCCGCCGAAGCAAAACCGCAGACACACGACAGGTTACCCGCGGGCACCCGCTTGCCAACCGAACGGGTGAGGCCCGCCACATCCTCGCACCAGCCCCGTACCTTGGCGGCGGCGTCACTGCCAGGGGCCAGGGTGGCGACGATAAAGATCGCGCTGCTGGTAATCGGGTTGCAGACAGATTGCGGTTCAGGACTGGCGTCGGATATAGGCATGTTCTGTACTCGGCGGAACGGGATAGAAGGACCGCAGAGTAGCAAACAATCGCCCAGTCACAGTGCCTGAGTGGACCGCGGCGCTTACTGCGCCGCCACCCGACGACGCAAGCCCAGGCTCCAGCCCTGCTGCATGCCGGCCGCCGCCAGCAGGATGGCGATCACGCCGATCCATTGCAGCAGCTCCAGGCGATGGCCGAAGGCAAACCAGTCGACGAAGATCGCCGCAATCGGGTAGATGAACGACAGCGCGCCGGTCAGTGCGGTCGGCAGTTTCTGGATCGCGCCGTACAACAGCACGTACATCACCCCGGTGTGCACGATGCCCAGGGTCAGCAGGCTGGCCCAGGCACCCGGCGCCGTGGGCAGCGCGGAAAGATTGGCCCAGGGCGCCAGCAGCAACACCCCGGTGCAGACCTGGATCAGCGCGATCAGGTGCGGCGGCGTGCCGGTCAGGCGCTTGATCAGCAACGCGGCGAAGGCGTACAGCAGGGCCGCCCCCAGCGCCAGGGCGATCCCCAGCAGATAATCATTGCCCCCCGCGCCCTGCTCGCCATGGGCACTGACGATCGCCAGCATCCCGGCAAAGGAAATGCTCAGCCAGAACAGTTTCTGCGCGGTGATTTTCTCGCCGAGAAACAATGCCGCCAGCCCCACCAGCATGAACGGCTGGACGTTGTAGACCGCGGTGCCGATGGCGATCGAGGCCCGGGAATAGGAGGCGAACAGCAGCACCCAGTTGCCGACGATGGCGACACCACTGAGCACGGCGAGGAGAAAGGTGGTGCGCGTCAGGATGCCGGGGCGCAGAAAACCGAAGCCGGCGCAGATCAGCAGCAGGGTCGCGGCGCCGAACACGCAGCGCCAGAACACCACGTCCAGCACCGGCTGCCCGGACACCAGCACGAACCAGCCGATGGTCCCGGAAATCAACATGGCAGCGGTCATTTCCAGTGAGCCGCGGCGTAACAATTTGTCCATGATCACTCTCCTCAACAAGAGCCAAAAGTATGACAATCGGCTCCTGCCCCGCTCAAGACTCAACGGCAGGCTAAACTCGGCTTACACCTTTTTTATCAAGGTATTTCTTAGGTTTTACCTAATGAGGCTGACATGATCGACGAGATTGACCAGGCGCTGATCAGCGCCCTGATGGAAGACTCACGCCGTTCGCTCAAGGCGCTGGCACAGATCAGCGGGCTGTCCTCGCCCAGCGTCGCCGAACGCCTGCGACGCCTGGAAGAGCGCGGCGTGCTCAAGGCCTATACCGTCGAAGTCGACCCCAGGTTCTTCGGCTATCAGTTGCAGGCCATCGTGCGCATCCGGCCACTGCCGGGGAAACTCCAGGAAGTCGAACGGCAGATCCTGGCCATCCCCGAGTTCACCGAATGCGACAAGGTCACGGGCGAAGACTGCTTTATCGCCCGCCTGCATGTGCGCGACATGGAGCAACTGGACAACCTGCTCGACCACCTCAACAGCTGCGCGGAAACCAACACCGCGATCGTCAAGAAAAGCCCGGTGAAACGGCGATTGCCGCCGATGGCGTAATGCATGAGCTCACGCACGGCGCTTGTCCCCTGGCGCCTAAAAACTGACTAGACTCAGGGCCTCATCGACGAAGGACTCGCACCGTGAAAACCTGTTTTCTGTTGCTGGCGGCATTGATGCTCTCGGGCTGTGGAACCATCGATACCGTCTTCAGGGAGGATGCGGTGGCCAGCCAGAAACTCAAGGAGCGAAAATCGTACTGCGGTGGAGTCCCGCGCATCTACAGTGGCGTGACTTATGACTTCTGCAGCATGCACGCCCCTGTGCCAGAAAACGGAAGAACTCCCACCGGCCCTGCCTCGACCCAAGGCATGCTGCTCGACATGGCCGTTTCAGGCGTGCTCGACACCTTGCTGCTGCCCTACACCATCTATCAACAACAAACCGACGGCAGCCTGATCATTGCCGAGTAGCGCTCCTGGACGGCAACAAACTCTGCGTGTGCTGCCACGACCCGGCTTGACCCTGGCCGGGCGACCAGATCGCAGACAACAAAAAGCCCGCCGAAGCGGGCTTTTTTTTCAAGGCTGGCGATCAGTCGTCGCGGCCCATGATGCCGAACAGCTGCAACAGGCTGACGAACAGGTTGTAGATCGATACATACAGGCTGATGGTCGCCATGATGTAGTTCCGCTCGCCGCCATGGATGATGGCGCTGGTCTGGTACAGGATGCACACCGAGGAGAACAGCACGAAGCCCGCGCTGATCGCCAGTTGCAGGCCGCTGATCTGGAAGAACAGGCTGGCCAGCGTCGCGCCCAGCAGGACGAAGAAACCGGCGGTGATGAAACCACCGAGGAAGCTCATGTCCTTGCGGGAGATCAGCACGTAGGCCGACAGGCCACCGAACACCAGCGCGGTCATCGCAAAGGCCGAGCTGACCACTTCCGCGCCGCCCTGCATGCCCAGGTAACGGTTGAGGATCGGGCCGAGCAGGAAGCCCATGAAACCGGTCAGGGCAAACGCCGACACCAGGCCCCAGGCCGAATCACGGAGTTTGTTGGTGAGGAAGAACAGACCGTAGAAACCGATCAGCACCACGAAGATGTTCGGATAACCGACCCGCATCTGCTGGGCCACGTAAGCCATCACGCCACTGAAGGCGAGAGTGAGAGCGAGTAGGCCGTAGGTGTTGCGCAGGACGCGGCTAACTTCTAGCTGCTCGGCCTGCACGCTGTTATTAACTGCGTAATCCTGTTCGCGCATGGCGACACTCCTGTTGGTTTGAAACGTTCAGTGGCAAAGATCATAACAGACGCTCTGCAACAAGCCATGCACAGAGTTTGACAGTGTGTTTCATTCAGGTATTATGGCGCCCGCAACAAAAACGGAGGTGTGGCCGAGTGGTTTAAGGCAACGGTCTTGAAAACCGTCGACTGTAACAGGTCCATGAGTTCGAATCCCATCGCCTCCGCCATATTCGTCACGCTAAAGCCCCGATTATTCGGGGCTTTTTCGTTTCTGGGGTTTGAGGATCGATGCTGCTTTTGGGAGTCCCGCCGCAAAGGTAACCAGCGTCGACAGCGCAACATGGATGGTGAAGACCTTGCCGCCGTTGTTGTGCGGAGTTAATTCAAAAACTTCACAAAAATCAGCTCTGGATCACCAGGGTCAAGATTCTCCACAGTCCCGCTGTATTGATATCCACTCTGTACCAACAATTGCCGCATGGGTGTATTGGACGTGTTGGTCGAAGTGAAGATCTTTCTGGCAGAGGAGCAATGCTCCAAGTGAGCAATGATTTGCCTACCTGCACCAGAACGTCTATGAGCGTTTGAAACGACTACAAGCGGGATGAACCACTCCCCGAAAAAGCTTTTGTCCAAGCAGCCGTAACCGATCGGGACACTGGGATCGTTCGGCTCACAAGCAACCCAGCATTCGCCCGAGCCTACTACCCATTCTATTTGTGCTCGACGGCCGTGGTCTTTTGCCGCTATAGGATCCACACGCACCAACCATTCGATATCGCTCAAGACGGCCTGTCTGATTTGCCAATTCATGATCGCGTCCCTTCGGTCAAATTCGCCGGAGTTTACTTCAGCTCCGATGCCCCAGATGCTATTACGCTCAGCGATAGTTCTGATGCAAAGCGCAAATTCGACCATGAACGGGCTAATTGACGCTGGTTACACTGGGTACGCCGAAGGTCCAGTGCCTCTACAGCACGCTATACGGCACTCGCAGCACAATGCATGACAGATCCAAACCTCACTTGCTGCCAGTGCGCGACCACTCATCATCCATAGCGCCCGCGGTATTGGCGACTATCAGCGCCACGACACAGGCAAACAACGCGAACACGGCAAAGACCCCCATCACATGCAAGTAAGGCAGTGCGTTATTCCACGCTCGAGCCACCCCCAGGAAGGCGGCAAATAACCAGCCACTCATGGAGAGCGCGCCCAAGAGAGCAAGGCGAGTACGGGCGGAGTTGGGTAACGAGGCAAAAGGAGCCTTCTGCAGCAGCGGGAAACCGATCCGATGCAACAAAGCGCCGTTGAGGCTAAGCAGCGCGACGACACTGGCCTTGGCCCAGAGTTTTTGATTGAGCAGATACGCACTGCCCTCATAGAGGTAGCCTTGGAGCACCAGCAACAAGCCACTTCCCCAAAGAGCCAATAGCGCGAGCATGACGATCTTTTGAGTCTCGTCGAGGTACTCACGCTGCACCTGGCCCAGCACATCCTTGCGCCAGCTCCAGAGCTTTTGATCAGCCTGTAACACCCTCCCCAGAGCAATACAGGTGGCAATCAGATGACCATACACGAGTAGCATTTTGAGCATTACCTTGACCTTATTCTTATGTGGGCAATGCACTCCCTCGCACCCTTGATTTGAAACTAAATGATACGTACTCATATTTGTATCAACAAGTTACCTGCCCAGCCGTCCATCTGGATCTGGAGTCGCCTGGCCGGCGCCTACGGCATACATTTGCCCTTGAAAACCGGCTTGTACCTGCCTCGAGAAAGTCTGAGGGTCGAGTGCTCAATCGATACCACAGAGCACCGTCATCATGGGTATAACGGTCGGCAGACCTTGGTCATGTGCAAGGAGATGGATGCAAAAAGCCCGGCACTATGGCCGGGCTCTGGTTATTTTCTGGATTCCATCATCTTGTCGGCGAGCGTCTTGGCTCTTTCGATCAACAGGTTCTGCCTGTCTTCGTGAGTGGCCACTCCTACGACCGGTGCCGTCAGGTTGCTTTCGGCAATCAACGCAGCGCAGAAGTATTGATCCCAGACTCTTTGTTCCGACGCCTGCTTGCTTACTTGGTCGGCGATCATATGGGACTCCTTTTGACGAGGTAGCACCGCCATTTTACGCCTGAATCGCGGGCAACCCCTGCCGTAACGGATAGCCGGCAAATGGCGTGATACCTGTCGAACCGTTCGAGCTTCCGGTGCTGTTTGGCAGTTATTTCACGCCAATATCTTCTGCAAAACGAAGCAGATAACCGTCAGGGTCCAGGACCAGGAAATTCCTCTGCCCGAATTGCCGGTCATTGCTGCGGTACCAATGCTCTTCGACGGATCTCCTGATCGCGCAACCAGCCTTCTCCAGTGCACAAACCAGGGCAAAGGCATCCGGACACTCGATGGAGAGGTTCATGCCACGTCCGTAGGGAGGCTCCAGGGGGCCCACACGCCAGGGTGAATCGTCATGCCAGTCCTGCTCCAGCATGATCTGGCTGTTGCCAAAGGAGAGAAAGGCAAACTTGTCTTCGGGTCGGTCGTACTCGACCCTGAAACCCAACACGTCACAGTAGAAATACAGACTCTGCTGCAGGTCCGAAACGATCAGTTCCGGCACCAGGGCGTTCAACTTGAACATGCTCTAGCATCCATTCAGTTCCTTGGCCGGCCAATTTACCTGGTTCTCTGCATGCCGGCTTATTTAGCGCGCGGAATGACCTGTCATTGCACCTTCTGCTCGCTGCCAATCTTCTTGGCCCTGTCGATCCCCCACTCAAACGCATCCTCCATATCCAGGCCATCCGGGGCCAGGTCATTATCCTCGACAATAACGCTGCCATCCGGCTTGTAGATGCCGATGAACATCTTGAGCGAGCCATCTCTGAGGATCTCTGATCGCACCTTGATCTTGCACCCATTGGAAAGGGTTTCACTGTGGTTCAAATGGCGCTCAGTCATGGCCGCATCCCTCAGTAAATGAAGTTCGAGTAAGGCACAGCCCATTGATTCATGCCAGTCGATAGGCCCCCATCAAGAGTTAGAGACAGATTTTCCGAAGGCAATAAAAAGCCCCGCACAAGTGGCGAGGCTGTTTTTGTATCTGTCAGCACTTCAGCCGGCAGGTTTCAGTGGCGCCGGGGCGGCCATGACATAACGGGACATCAGGTAGGCGACCAGGCCGCCCAATGCCGCGCCCGCCGCATCGGCCAGAAACAGCGCCAGTTGAGAGGCCGAATGCTGGTAGACCCTGCACATCGCCACCCAGGCGTTTTCCATGAAACCGGAAGCCCAGTCCCACCCACAGGGGTACACCATCAAGAAGGCCAGCCCGGCGAGGGTGATCCATCCGGACAACCTGGACGGGGCCTGCGAGAAGACGAACCGGGCCAGCTGGCAGATACCGACAAAGAGCCAGGCCGCCAGCATGCTTCTCATGAATTGATCGAATAACTCGAAAAAGGCCATGGCAACCTACGCTGAAAAATCACCGAGCGATGATAGCCATTCGCGTCGCCATAAAAAACCCGGCGCAATGGCCGGGTTTTCATCAATCGCGTAGCGGTGCCTGCAGCTGGAGCCGCGAATCCGGTCCTGTGCCGGGCCCCTTTATCGGCCAGCGGCCTGGCAGGCTCCTGCGCCCTCTTCCCCCACGCCTCCTGCGACCTGGACCAGGGCTTCCAGCAAGGCCTCGGTGTGGTTGATCGATTCCCGGATCTCATCGAAGGCATCCTCCAGATCGCGCACCCTCGCTGTCGCCGAAGCACCGCACAGGGCTTGCTGGATCTGGAACTCATCCTGCTTGAATTGCAGGACATTGGCCCGCAGCCCTTCGATACGAAGGGACAGCTGCGAGATGTGGTGGCGGCGACGCTGAACCATTTTGGTTCTCCTTTATGGCCCTCTTATTTATTCAGATCGTCGCGCGCCGGCGGATGTTCAGCAGTTCCTGACCAAAGGCACAGCGCCCCATGCCCATGGCCAGGCGCTCAAAGCTTGCTGTTCAGCGCCACCAGCAAGGCCGCGTCCCGTCCGTAGATGTCCGGGGCATAGGACAGCTGGCCATGGCTGTCGGCTTGCGCCGTCCAGTACGTGAGCAGGATCGGTACCGGCGTCGACAGCCTGAACTCATGCGTGAGCCCGGTGCTCAGCAACTCGTCGGTACGCACCCGCTCCGCCGGACTCACCAGCAGATCGCGCAGCTGCAACGCATGCTCGACCCGTACGCAGCCCGAACTGAAGGCCCTCGGCCCCTTGTTGAACAACGCCTGGCTGGGCGTGTCGTGCAGGTACACCGAGAATGGGTTGGGGAACCGGATCGCCATCTGCCCCAGCGGGTTTCTCGGCCCGGCCTCCTGGCGCAGGAGGATATTGCCGGGGTTGTCCCAGTCGATATCTTCCACCGCCAGGGGATGCCCCTCGCTATCGAGCACCTGCAGGTTCTGCCGATTGAGGAAGGACTGGTCACGGCGAATTTCCGGCAGTTTGTCTTCGCGGAAAATGGTCGGCGGCACCGTCCAGGTCGGGTTCAGGGTCAGGCGTGTGACCTGGGATTTCAGCAAGGGCGTCTGGCGCTCGGCACGCCCCACCTGGGTCCGGGTCTGCCACACCGGTACGCCGTCCTGATAGACGATCAACTGCGCCGCGGCCAGGTTGACCAGCAGGCTGTCGGGTTCCATGTCCTGCGCCAGCCAGCGAAAGCGTTCGAGGTTGATGCGCAGCTGTTCGCGGCGCATCTGCGGGCTGATATTCAGTTCATTCAAGGTCCCCGCACCGATCACCCCGTCGGCTTGCAGCGAATGGCTGAGCTGGAAGCTTTTCACCGCGCTCACCAGATCGCCGCTGTAAAGGGTATCGCCCCCGTTGCCAAGGGTGCTCAGGTATCCCTCCTTGAACAGCCGTTGCGCCAACTCCGGCACCCGCGCGTCCTGCATCTGCGGACGCAGCAGCGGCCCGCTGGGCAGCGGTTGCCAATGGGGCAACTCCAGTTGGCGCTGCTGGGCATACAGCTGGCGCAGGTTCTGATATTGCTCGAGGCTCGGCCGCGCCAGCGCGAAGGCCGCCGGGATGTCTTGCAGGCCGGGCCCGGCAATGGCGAGCACCTGCGCCTGGCGATCCAGCTGCAAAGGGTGGGCGTGCCACATCGGCTCGAAACGGGCTTGCGACAGACGGCCGTAATGCAGGTCATGCAGGGCTTGCAGGTAATGCTGGCTGAAGCTCAGGTCGGCGCACAGCGCGTCGCCCGCGAGCGCGCTGGCCGGTGACCGGTAGTCGGCCGGGTCCAGTCCATCGTCGGCCAGTTGCTGCAACTGTGCCTGCAACGCCTCCAAACGTGCGCTGGACGACCAGAGCGGCTGGTCACCCTGCTGTTGGTAAAAGGCCTGTAGCAGGCTCTGGGCGGGAATGTCCAGGTGCGCCGCCAACCCCGGACAGGCAGCGGACAATCGAGTGAATACCAGTTGCACAGGGTTCTCATGATTGACCGGTACATCCTGAGCAGTCGCGACCAACGGCGCAGCGAGCAGGAAAAGGCTCAAGTAACATGCGTGTTTTTTGAACAACTGCTTTACTCCAATCATGGCCATCATGGTGATGGTCAACCTCGGCAGTGGCTGCGAAAAATCGTCCAACCACCTGTAACCAGAACTGCCAGAAGAGCGATAGGACGTCGGGAGCCAAAGTGACTGTGGGGACACTCTAGAATGCTGACCTTTCTGCGCCGGCTCTGCCTGGCAATGACCACCCTAGGCGCGATCTGCAGCCCCGCGCTCGCCGCCAACAACACGACTCCGCTGCTTTACAACAGCCTCGCCCACGCCGCTCCAGAACTCAATCCCCAAGTGCTGAAAAGTGCCTTGAGCGCCATGCAATGCGCCGTCAACAGCGGCGCCAGGCAGGCCCGGCACCTGGCGGTCATCGACTATTCGCAACCTTCCACCGCCCGCCGCCTGTGGATCTTCGATTTGAATAAAAGAACCCTGGTGCTGCGCGACCTGGTCGCCCACGGGCAGAAATCCGGGGAAAACTTCGCCACCCAGTTTTCCAATCGCATGGGCAGCTTCCAGTCCAGCCTCGGCCTGTTTCGTACCCAGGAAAGTTATGAAGGCAGCCACGGTTATTCGCTGCGCATGGACGGCCTGGAACCAGGCTTCAACGACCTCGCCCGCGATCGGGACATTGTGATTCACGCGGCCGACTACGTGAGCCCCCTGTGGAGCCGACGCCAAGGGCGCATCGGCCGCAGCCTGGGTTGCCCGGCCGTGCGGCCACAGGTGGCACGCCAGGTGATCGACCGCCTCAAGGACGGTCAGTTCATGTTTTCCTGGTACCCCGACCAGCAATGGCTGAAATCCTCGCCCTATCTCAACTGCCAGCCACGCCAGGTGGCCAGCATTGTCGCCGCCAGCGGCGGTTAATCCGTTCCGTTCGTCCCTCAACCGGCGGCTAAGGCCGCCGTTTCCGGCTCTTCGGGTATTTTGACGAAGATGCTGTATTTGGCCCCTTCCATCGCTTCGAAAGCGATGAGTTTGTCCACCAGCGGGCCGCTCAGCACCTTGCCGGCATTGAGCAGCAGCATGCCGTTGTCGGCATTCAGGTTGCGCGCCAGGGTCATGCCGGCAGCCAGGTCCCGGGTGGTCAGGACCCTGACCGTCGGATCGGCCAGGGTGACATCGTTCTGATAGGCCGCGCAGACGCCGACGAAGTCCTCCACCAGGTCCGGATCGTAGAGTTTGCCGGCGTATTTGCGAATGAACAGCAGCGCCTCATCGCTGTTCATCTGCCGTTCGAGGATCAGCCCACGCTGCAACTCGATGAAGTCCACGGCCAGCTTGAGCCAGCGCGAGCCCAGCGGAATCGCCTCGCCCTTGAGATGATCGGGAAAACCACTGCCATCCCAGCGCTCCTGGTGATGCAGGATGATGCGCGCCGCGTCTTTCATCGGCTCCAGGGTCATCAGCAGCGATTCGCTCTGTTTCGGGTAGGCGCGGTACAGGTCGCGCTCGGTGTGGTGCAGCAGATCCGCCGGCGCGGTCATCATGCTGTCGGTCCAGCTCAGCTTGCCGATGTTGTACAACGCGGCGGCCATGGTCATGTCGCGGCTTTCGCTTTCATCCAGGCCATGGGTGATGCAGTAGACGCGAATCAGTTCGATGATCTGCCGGTTGGTCTGCTTGGCCTTGGGCAAGCGCAGGTTCGCCAGCAGCGAAAACACCTCGGTGCCGGTCACGTAGCTGCGCTTGAGCTCTTCATAGGCCAGGTCGAGCATGTCGGCGGTCTGTTGCAGCTCGGCGGTGCGCGCCGCAACGCGCTTTTCCAGGGTCGAGTTGAGGCTCTTCAGTTGCTCGTTCTGCTGCCGGGTCAGCGCTTCCAGACGCAGGCGCTCGCTTTCGGAATGGTGATGGGCCAGGGCCTGGCGCAGCGTCACCAGCATGTCCTCGTCGTTCCAGGGCTTGCTGATATAGCGATGGATCTGCCCTTCGTTGATGGCCTTGGCGATCAACGTCATGTCGGCATAACCGGTGAGCAGGATGCGCAGCGTCGATGGATAACGCTGATGGATATGGGCCAGCAAGGTCGCGCCGTCCATGCCCGGCATTCGGGCGTCGCTCATGACCACGTCGACCGGCCGCTGCTCGAGGATTTCCAGGGCCTTGGTACCGCTGTCGGCCAGCAGGATGTCGTAAGGCTGGCTGCGTAACAGCCGGCGAAGGCTATTGAGAATCGATTCCTCATCGTCGACCAGCAGTACCGTCGATCTGTCCTGGGCTGCGCCCGCTGTATGTTCTTCCATGTCTCCCCCTCCCCTTTGACTTCGATCAGACCTGCCTTCTGGGACAGGCTAGATGACTTGTAGCGTTTCGGCATGGATTTGACGCCGGCCGATTAGCGCATACAGGGGAGCCTGACTATGCTCAAGGCGAAAATGGATTGCATGTCCAGGAAGCAGGAAGGGAAGCCCGATGAGCCTATCTATAAGGTCCCCGCGCTGGGTTGGAGCACGACGATGATGGCGTCGGCAGACCGGACCAACCGGCGAATTCTGATCGTCGACGACACGGCGTCGATCCACGAGGATTTTCGCAAGATCCTCGCCGCCACGGATGCCCCCGAAGACGGCCTCAGCGACGCCGAGGCCGCCCTGTTCGGTACGCCCGTGAGTGCCGCGCTGGAGCATTTTTTCCTCGACTCGGCGTTCCAGGGCCGGGAGGCGCTGAACATGGTGCAAGCGGCGCTGGAACGCAATGCGCCCTATGCCATGGCCTTCATCGACATGCGCATGCCGCCTGGCTGGGACGGCCTGGAAACCATCGAGCGGCTGTGGCAGGTCGACCCCAAGCTGCAAATCGCCCTGTGCACCGCCTACTCCGACTACTCGTGGGAAGACATCGCCGAGCGCCTGCAACTGGGCGACCGCCTGCTGATCCTGAAAAAGCCCTTCGATGCCATCGAGATCCGCCAGATGGCCAGCGCCCTGACCGTCAAATGGCAGATGACCGAAGACGCCGCGCTGAAAATGGACCAGTTGGAACAGGCGGTCGAGGAACGCACCCGCGAGCTGGCCGATGCCAACATCATCGTGCAGAACAGCCCCACCATCCTCTATCGCCTGCGCGGCGAGCCGTCGTTCAAGTTGATGTACATCTCCCACAACATCACCAAGTTCGGCCATGTGGCGGCGCAACTGGTGGCCTCGGCCGACTGGGCCCAGACGCTGATCCACCCCGATGACCAGGCCAAGGTCGAGAGCGCCATGCTCCGGGTCCTCGACCGGGATGTGGCGGGAGCGTCCATCGAGTTCCGCATGCGCACCGGCGACGGTGCCTTCCGCTGGGTGGAAAACCGCTACATCCCGGTGCGCAACGACCAGGGCCAACTGGTCGAAGTGGAAGGGATCATCCTCGACATCACCGAACGCAAGCTAGCCGAAGAAAAGATGGCCCTGATGGCCCGCACCGACAGCCTGACCGGGCTGGCCAACCGCGCCACCCTGATCGAGCGCCTGCACCAGGCATTCGCCGCGGCCCGGCGGGGATCCTCGCCCTTCGCGATGTTTTACCTGGACCTGGACCACTTCAAGCGCATCAACGACACCCTCGGCCACCCCATCGGCGACCTGTTGTTGCAGGAAGTGTCCCGACGTATCAGGGCCTGTACCCGGGAAAACGATGTGGTGGCGCGCCTGGGTGGCGACGAGTTCGCGATCCTGCAACTGGACGTCGACGAGGCCACGCACTGCGCCGCGCTGGCGACGAAAATCCGCGACACCCTGGTGCTGCCCTACTCGCTGGAAGGTAACGAGGTGCGTATCTCGGTGAGCATCGGCATCAGCCTCTACAGCCCGCAGACCCTGAGCGCCGACAGCCTGATGGCGCAGTCGGACATGGCGCTGTATCGCTCCAAGGACCAGGGCCGCAACCAGTTCCATTTCCACAGCGAGGAAATCAACCGGGAAGTCACGGAGCGGGTGACCCTGGCCAACGAGTTGAAGCTGGCCCTGGAACGCGACGAACTGCACCTGCATTACCTGCCGGAAGTCGATCTCGGCACCGGCAGGATCCTCGGCATGGCGGCCCAGGTCCGTTGGCTCCACCCCCGGCGCGGCTGGCTCGAGGCCGAGGATTTCATGCCCGCGGCCGAGAAGACCGGCATCGTCATCGCTCTCGGCCATTGGCTGCTGGACCAGGCTTGCCGGCAGATGAGCGCCTGGCGCGACCAGAACGTGGCGCCGCCGTTGATTGCGATCCATTTGTCCCTGGTCCAGCTCAAGACCGGATCGGAACTGATCTACGACGTGCTGCGCACCACCACGCGCTGGGGCCTGTGCCCGTGGGACCTGAGATTCGACGTCACCGAGGGTACCCTGGCCCAGACCAAGTGGACCCACAACGATATCCTGCCGAGGTTGTGCGAGCTGGGCGTGAAGATCGCCATCGACGATTTCGGCACCGAGTATTCCTCGTTCGACTACCTCAAGACCTACAGGGTCAACCACCTCAAGCTTGCCCAGCGTTTTCTCGACAGCGCCAGCAGCGACCCGGACAACGCCATGACGCTGCGGGCCATCCTCAACTTCGCCCGCGAGGTGGGGATCGGGGTCACCGCTGAAGGGGTGGAAACCCAGGAGCAGCGCACCACCCTGATATCCAGCGGCACGCCACTGGGGCACTCACTTGGTACGGCAGTCGACAGCGACCAGGCTGGCGAACTGCTCAAGGCCAGGTCTGTCGCTATGGATGGCAGTGCCTGGTCGGCGGATCCCACGTCGGAGCATTTCAGGTGAGCCCTTTATCCGTGGCGCCCAATCGGCGGATTCTGATCATCGACGACACACCGGCGATCCATCAGGATTTTCGCAAGATTCTCAGCCCCGAAGACGAAGGGCTGTTGGGCAGCACCGAAGCCTTGCTGTTCGGCGTCAACAGCAGGCCTCACCAGCACTTCCAGATCGACTCCGCCTACCAGGGCGAAGAGGCCGTGGAACTGGTCAAGCGCGCCCAGGCCGAAGGCCGGCCGTATGCCCTGGCTTTCATCGACATGCGCATGCCACCCGGCTGGGATGGCCTGCAGACCGTCGAACGCCTCTGGAAAACCGACCCGCAGCTGCAGATCGCTTTATGCACGGCGTTCTCCGATTACTCCTGGGAAGCCATGGCCGAACGCATCGAGTTCGGCGACCAGCTGTTGATCCTGAAAAAGCCATTCGACAGCCTGGAGATCCGCCAGATGGCCAGTGCCCTGACCTGGAAGTGGCAACTGGCGCAGGACGTGGCGAGCAAGATGCGCAACCTGGAACAGACCATCGAGGAACGGGTCCAGGAACTGCTGAGCGTGTCGCACCTGCTGCATTACGATGTGCTCACCGGGCTGCCCAACAGCACCTTGCTGGGCGACCGCCTGACCCAGCACCTGTCACAGTCACGCCGTCATGACCGCAAGCTGGCGGTGATGTTCATCGGCCTGGACCGTTTCAAACGCATCAACAATGCCCTCGGGCACCCGGCGGGAGACGAAATGCTCAAGCTCGTCGCCCAGAGCCTGGCGGCGGCGGTGCGCGAGTCCGACTCGGTGTTTCGCTACGGTTCGGACGAGTTCGTGGTGATTCTCGGCGACATCCTGCATCCGCAGCAGACCCGAGGGGTGGCCGAAAAACTCCTGGCCGCCGTCAATACCCCTCACTCCGTGGCAGGCCACGACCTGACGGTCACCGCCAGCCTGGGCATCAGCATCTACCCCGACGACGGTTCCGATGCCGTAACGCTGATCAAGAAGGCCGAGACCGCCATGCGCAACGTCAAGGATTGCGGCCCCAACGACTTCAGTTTTTTCATCGACGACATGAACCTGCGCGCGCGCCAGCAGCAGACCCTGGAAACCGGCCTGCGCCTGGCGTTGCAGCGCGAAGAGTTCGTCCTGCACTACCAGCCCAAGCTGGACCTGGCCCGGGGCACGGTGGTCGGCGCCGAAGCGCTGGTGCGCTGGAACCGGCCCGGCCATGGCTGGGTGTTCCCCTCGGCCTTCATCCCGGTGGCCGAAGACAGCGGATTGATCGTCGCCCTCAGCCAATGGGTATTGCGCCAAGCCTGCCTGCAATCCCAGGCCTGGCAAAAGCAGGGCCTGCCCCCCATCTGCATGTCGGTGAACGTGTCGGCCATCGATTTTCGCCAGCGCGACTACGTCGAGCGTCTCACCCGCACGCTGACCGAGACCGGGCTCGCCCCGAAGCTGCTGGAGCTGGAAATCACCGAAAGCGTGCTGATGCAGAACGTCGACGCCACCATCGCCACGCTCCGCGCCATCAAGCAACTGGGCGTGCGCCTGGCCATCGACGACTTTGGCACCGGCTACTCGAGCTTGAGTTACCTGCAGAAGTTCCCGGTCGACGTGCTGAAGATCGACCAGTCGTTCGTGCGTGACCTGGGTACCGACAGCAACGACGCGAAACTGGTCAGCAGCATCATCGACCTGGGCAAGAGCCTCAACCTGAGCATCATCGCCGAAGGGATCGAGACCCTCGAGCAACTGGACTTCCTCAAGCGCCACCATTGCGAGGAAGGCCAGGGCTTCTACTTCAGCAAGGCCGTGGAGCCCGACGCCTTCGCCCGCTTCCTGGTCGACTCCCTGCAACCTCACCTGCCCCATCCATGAAGTTGTGCCTGGTAAGGAAACCTCCATGTTGTCACTCGTCTTACTCCTTTCGACTGGCTTGCTGTTCGCTCCAGGCGCCGCGGCTGCGCCACTGGAAGGACCGCTCAAACCCCTCCCCGCAGTTCCGGTGCTGGACAGCAAACGGGTCGAACTGGGACGACGACTGTTCAACGACCCACGCCTGTCGGTGAACAACAGCCTGTCATGCGCCAGTTGCCATCGCCTCGACCAAGGTGGTGCCGACACCGTCCCGCACTCCCTGGGTTTCGATGGCAAGCCGGTGGTGGTCAATACCCCGAGCGTGTTCAACGCCAGCCTGAACTTCCATCAGTTCTGGGACGGTCGGGTCGAGACCCTGGAAGACCAGGTGCATATCGTGGTGCAGAGCCCCAGTGAAATGGGCAGCGACTGGAAAGTCGTGGTGCAACGCATTGCCGACGACCCGGCCTATCGCACCGCCTTCGCCGACGCCTACCCCGACGCCGTGACCCAGAGCAATATCCAGGGCGCCCTGGCCGACTACGAGCGCACCCTGCTCAGTGTCAACTCGCGCTTCGACCAGTACCTGGCGGGCAACACCGAGATCCTCGACATCGAGGAAAAGTACGGCTACCAGCGCTTCCAGGAATACGGCTGCATCGCCTGTCACCAGGGGGTGAATATCGGCGGCAACATGTTCCAGAAATTCGGCGTGCTCGGCGACTACTTCGCGGCCCGGGGCAATCCGACCGAGGCCGACCTGGGACGGTTCAACGTCACGGGCGAAGAAGAAGACCGCAATGTGTTCAAGGTGCCGAGCCTGCGTAACGTCGCGGTCACCGCGCCGTACTTCCACGACGGCTCGCAAGCCACCCTCGAAGGCGCCGTGGCGGTGATGTTCAAGTACCAGTTGGGGCGTACACCGTCCGAGGAAGACAAACGTCTGATCGTCAAGTTTCTCAAGACCCTGACCGGCGAGTGGGAAGGCAAACCCTTATGAAAGTATCCCGTCGCGTGAGCATCCTGCTGCTGTCCGCCCTGGCGGCCCTGCTGGCTTCGATCCTGTTGTTTCTCTACCTCAAGTCCAGGTCCGACCAGACCGTGACCTACACCGAATCCCGCGACCTGATCCGCCAGATCAAGCAGCAGGATTCGCTGTGGGAGAACGAAATACTCAAGGCCAGGGTGGCCATCACCCACAACTACGACCCACTGGTTTCACCCCTGGGCGAAATGACGCGCCTGTGGCAGAAATTCGACTCGATAGAGGCTCAGAACCAGCGCAACGATTCGCCGCTGTGGCGCAACGCCCATGACGGCTACCTGAGCGCGATAAAGGAAAAGACCCGGCTGGTGGAACAGTTCAAGTCGCACAACTCCGTGCTGCGCAACTCCCTGGCCTTCCTGCCGACCGCCGAGGACGACATCCAGCAGGAGCTGGCGCAACTGCAGGACGTGGACAAATTGCAGTTGCAGAACATCGCCACCGATACCTACGACCTGTTGCTCAGCAGCCTGGAGTTCGCCCAGGTCACCTCCGCCGACCGGGCCGCGGACATCCTGGTGGGCCTGAACAAGCTGGCGGTCAACAAGGAGCGCTTGCCCACGGACTTCCATGAGCTGATCGATACCCTCAGCAACCACGTCGGGCTGATCCTGCGCGAGCAACCCAAGGTCAACCGCCTGCTCGAGGAAATAGAAGTGGTGCCGGTCGACGAACGCCTGGACGACATCACCGTCCTGCTCAACCGCGACCAGCAGCAGGCCGAGACCGTCGACCAGCAGTACCATTTCTACCTGCTGCTGTTTTCCGCGCTGCTGGTGCTGCTGCTGATCTGGCTGGGCATCCGCCTGATCCGCAGCTTTGCCGAGATCAACCAGATGAACCGGGCCCTGGTGACCGCCAACGACGAACTCGAGCAAAGGGTCGAAGAGCGCACGCGCCAGCTCAAGGACACCCAGAGCGAGCTGCTCGACACCGCCCGCCAGGCCGGCATGGCGGAAATCGCCACCAACGTCCTGCACAACGTCGGCAACGTGCTCAACAGCGTGAACATCTCCGCCGACCTGGTCAGCCGCAAGCTGCGCAACAGCAAGGCCCAGGGGCTGGGCAAGGCGATGCAACTGATCAACGAACACAAAGAGGACCTGGGCAGCTTTCTCACCGAGGATGCAAAAGGCAAGTTGCTGCCCGGCTACCTGAACCAGCTGGTCGAGGCCATCGACCTGGAACAGCAAGGCATGACCGAGGAGCTGACGCAACTGAGCAAAAGCGTCGATCACATCAAGGACATCGTCGCCACCCAGCAATCCTATGCGGGTGCCAGCAGCCTGCTGGAACCCCTGTCGATCAGCGAACTGCTCGAAGACGCGCTGCGCATGAACTCCGGCGCCCTCACCCGCCACCATGTGACCGTGCTCAAGGATTACGCCGATGTGCCGCGGATCATGGGCGACAAACACCGCCTGCTGCTGATCCTGATCAACCTGATCAGCAACGCCAAGTACGCCATGTCCGACCTGGCCAACCAGACGCGCAACATGACCCTGGCGGCAGCGGTGGTCGACGGCGAAACCTTGCAGATCAGCGTGCGCGACGAAGGCGAAGGCATCGCCCCGGAAAACATGACCCGCATCTTCGCCCACGGCTTCACCACCCGTAAGGAAGGCCATGGGTTCGGCCTGCACAGTTGCGCACTGGCGGCCATCGAGATGAATGGCCACCTGACCGCCCACAGCGACGGTCCGGGCAAAGGCGCGCTGTTCGTCCTGCAGATCCCCTTGATCCCCGCCGAAGGTGAGTCATGAACAACCCGATAAACCGGCGCGTCCTGCTGATCGACGACACCCCTGCGATCCACGACGACTTCCGCAAGATCCTCACCCCCAAGACCGGCGACAGCGCCGACCTCGATGCAATGGAAAGCACGCTGTTCGGCAGTGCGCCGAAAACCGCCGCCACGGTGTTCGAACTGGACTCGGCCTACGGTGGCCAGGAAGGCCTGGGCAAACTGCTGGAGGCGGCGAGCAAGGGCCAGCCCTATGCCCTGGCCTTTGTCGACATGCGTATGCCCGATGGCTGGGATGGCGCGCAAACCATCGAAGAGTTGTGGAAACACGACCCACTGCTGCAGGTGGTGGTGTGCACCGCCTATTCCGACTACTCCTGGGACGAGTTGCTCGATCGCCTGAACGGTCATGACCGCCTGCTGATCCTGAAAAAGCCCTTCGACAATATCGAAGTCCAGCAGATGGCCAACACCCTCACCACCAAGTGGGAAATGACCTTGCGCGCGCAGCTGCAGATGAGCGAGCTGGAAGAACGGGTGGAGCAACGCACCCTGGCGTTCAAGCAGGCCAGCGCCGCGCTGCAACGGGAAATCGACGAGCGCAAGCTGCTGGAAAGCCAGCTGGTGCAATCGGAAAAGCTCGCCTCCCTGGGCCAGTTGGCCGCCGGGGTCGCCCACGAAATCAACAACCCGATCGGCTTCATTTCCTCCAACCTCGGCGCCCTGGACAATTACTTCAAGCGCTTGCAGGAGATGCTCGAGGCTTACGCCAACGCCGAAACCGGGATCGGCGCCAACGAGCTGCGCGATCGGCTGAAACAGCTGCGCACGGACATCGAGCTGGATTTCCTCCTCGAGGACATTCCATTGCTGATCAAGGAGTCCAAGGACGGCATCGGCCGAGTCAGCCAGATCGTCAAGGACCTCAAGGACTTTTCCCGGGTCGATTCGACCCAGGAATGGCAATGGGCGAACCTGCAACAGGGCATCGACTCGACCCTGAACATCGTCGCCGCCGAGATCAAGTACAAGGCCGACGTGATCAAGGAATACGCCGAGCTGCCGGAGGTCGAGTGCCTGCCTTCGCAGATCAACCAGGTGGTGATGAACCTGATCGTCAACGCCGCCCAGGCCATGGGCAACGAACGGGGCACCATTACCCTGCGCAATGGCGTCGAGGGCGAAAACGTATGGATCGAAGTGGCCGACAACGGCTCGGGCATCCCGCCGGACAGCCTGCAGAAGATCTTCGACCCGTTTTTCACCACCAAGCCCGTGGGCCAGGGCACAGGGCTGGGGCTGTCGCTGTCCTACGGCATCGTCAAGAAGCACCGCGGCGACATCTCGGTGCGCAGCGAGGTCGGTGTCGGCACCACCTTCCGCGTCGAGCTCCCGGTACACCAGAGTCGAAAGGCCGGCTGAACGACCCCACGCTATCGCCTCTGTAGGAGCCAGGCTTGCCGGCGATCCAGGCAGTGCGGTGGGTCAGGCAGGCCGCGATCGCGGGCAAGCCTCGCTCCTACAGGGACCGTGCATGCCACGAGCCCGATCTCTTGTATGATGGCGCGCTTCAAGAATGGGTCGCGGATTTCGTCTTGCCAATGACCACCGGAGCAAATCCGGCCTGACGCCTTCAGGGCACACAGCGCTTCCCCCGTCTTAAACAGCACGATGCTTTCCCGAGCGCGCCTGGGCCTCCGTGCCTGGTATTCGCCGGGGCCGGGATCGCCATCGTCGAGGAGCTTTTCATGGATATGCTTTACCGGGCCTCCCGCCAGGGGCTGCCCGCCCCGCGGTTCGCGCGCAATCTGCTGAGCCTGCTGCTGGCCGGTGCCGCCCCCGTGACCCAGGCCGCCGAAACCGAACTGCCGGCGCTGACCGTGACCGGCGAAGACCGCTCCGGTTATCAGGCCAGCAGCGCCGCGGTCGGTGGTTTCGAGGCCGCTCCCCTGCTCGACACGCCAGCCTCGATTGCGGTGATCAACGAAGACTTGATCAAGGACCAGCAGGCCCGCCTGCTCAGCGAGGTGCTGAAGAACGACGCCTCGGTCGGCGAAAGCTACGCGCCGGTCGGCTACTACGAGAACTTCACGGTGCGCGGTTTCTCCCTGAACGCCGCCAGCAGCTACCGGATCAATGGTCGCAGCATCACCGGCGAGCAGAACGTCGGCCTGGAAAACAAGCAGCAGGTGGAATTGCTCAAGGGGCTGAACGGCCTGCAGAGCGGCGTCAGCGAGCCCGGCGGGCTGATCAACTACGTGACCAAGCGCCCCACCGACGTGCGCTCGGTCACGGTCTCCACCGACGATCGCGGCAGCGGCTATGTGGCCACCGACGTCGGCGGCTGGTTCGGCAGCGAGCAGCAGTTCGGGCTGCGCGCCAACCTGGCCCACGAGGACATCCACTCTTACGTCGAACACACCAATGGCCAGCGCGACTTCGCGTCCCTGGCCTTCGACTGGAACATCAGCCCCGACGCCCTGTTGCAACTGGATGTCGAGTACCAGACCAAGGAACAGCGTTCGGCCCCGGGCTATCAGTTGCTCGGCGGCTCCAGCCTGCCGCACCACGCCTCGCCGAAAAAGCTCCTGGCGCACCAGAGCGGCTCGAAGCCGGTCAGCACCGACGCGCTGAACCTCAATGGCAATTTCGAATACCGCTTCAACGATCAATGGAAAGGCAACCTCAGCGCCTCGCGCAGCCGGGTGGTGATCGACGACTACAGCTCGTTCGCCTGGGGTTGCTATGGCGCCGCCAGTTGCGCCGGCACAGCGGTGCCCAATCACTTCAGCCCCGAGGGCGACTACGACATCTACGACTTCCGCAGCCCCGACGATACCCGGCGCAACGATGAGGTACAGGCCGTCCTCAGCGGCAGCTTCGACACTGCCGGCCTGGGCCACGAACTCAGCGTCGGGACCAGCGCCTTCCGCCGCGTGGTGGACAAGCGCGACCCGATCAACCAGATGATCGGCAGCGCCAATATCAACGGCGAACCAGCGGATTTCGCCCGCTACGACGGACCGCTCAACGACGCCTATCGCCGCCTGGACAGCCGCCAGTACGGGCTGTTCTTCAACGACCGCATCAGCTTCAACGAACACTGGCAGACCGTGCTCGGCGGGCGCGAAGTACGCCTGGACGAGGAAACCTTCGACAGCCAGGGCGACACCACCCGCCACACCCAGCGTTATGTGTTCCTGCCCCAGGCCGCGCTGATCTATAAGCCGGTGCAGAACCTGGCGCTGTACACCCGTTACAGCAAGGGCCTGTCCCTGGGCGGCGAAGCGCCGTGGTTCGCCAGCAATGCCTTCGAGATCCTCGCGCCCACCGTGTCGCGGCAGATCGAGGCCGGCATCAAATACGACTGGCAGCGCATCAGCCTGGCCGCGGCGCTGTTCCAGATCCGCCAGGCCTACCAGTATTCCCGGCCGAATGGCGACGGCACCTTTACCTTCACCCAGCAGGGCGAACAGAAGAACACCGGCCTGGAACTCTCGGCCAATGGCTGGGCCACCCAACGCCTGCAAGTCTCGGCCAGTGTCGCGGCGATCCGCGCGCGGGTCACCGGCAGCGACACCCCGGAGTACGAAGGTCACCAGGCGCTCAACGTGCCGACCCTGCGCGCCAGCCTCTATGGCGACTACGCCCTGCCCTGGTTCGACGGTTTGGCGCTGCTCGGCGGGGTGCAGTACAGCGGTCGCAAATACGCCAACCGCGAGGGCGAAGTGCAGACCGGCAGCTACGCCGTGTTCAACATCGGCAGTCGCTACAGCACCCGCATCGACGGTTACGACACCGTGTTCCGGCTGACCGTGGACAACCTGTTCGACAAGCGCTACTGGCGTGACGCCGGTGAATACATGGGCGATGGCTACCTGTTCCAGGGCGCGCCCCTGACCGCGCGCTTGAGTGCCTCGATCAACTTCTGATCGGGGCCAGGCCTACTGGAAGGCATCGGCCAGGACGTCGAAGATCATCTGGTTCGAGGTCCTGACCAGCAGCAGATCGGAACCCGCACGCCACCATTGGTAGCCGTCGTAACGCGGCAACTGCCGGAGCAGCCTGGGGTTCAAGCGTCGCGATTGCTGCGCGGGCAACGTCCTGCCCCGGCGAAGGTTCTGCCTGACGTCCGCCGGCAGGGCCGCGGTCGGGCTCCAGTCCCGCTTCGAAGCCTGCAACAGCGTTTTCACCTGGTAGTAGTTGACCACGGGAAGACGCTCCCAATTCGCATGATCGTCGGAGTACCGCGCGTTCGCCTGCGCGCCAGGCGCGGCGCCGGCATCCAGCGGGATCGATAGCAGAATCGAGACGATCGAGATTAAAGAGCCAGCTCTGAACATCGCCTTCTCCAGGCATCATTGCGTCGAGCTTATGGAAAGGGATTTCCCGGCAATAGTTCCCGGGCAGGCGTGACCTGGATGTTTCGGTCAGCAAGGCGCCATGGGCGCAAGGCAGGGTCGCAGGACGCGAGGGCAAAGGCGCTTGAGCCCACCGCACAAACAAAAACGCCGCTCCTGGGAGCGGCGTTTTTTTTACCTGGAACGAACAGCGGGTTCCGGGCATTGGCTGCATCCAACGGTGTTGGGCGCAGCCGGGTATTACAGAGCCATGTCAGCCGACGGGTTGCTCTCTTGCGCTTTCGGCTTGTCGCCAGCCGGCTGCTGAGGAGCAGCGGTCTGACCGATGGCCGGTGGCGGAGTCAATTGCAACACTTCGCTGGTGTAGGCCCACTCTTGAGCGACACGCTCAGGACTGCCGTTGAGCTGGGTACCGTAGCTCGGCACGATCTGGTGCAGCTTCGCCTGCCAGGCAGGAGTCGCGACCTTGTCCTTGAAGACCTTCTCCAGCACGCTGAGCATGATCGGCGCGGCGGTCGAAGCACCTGGCGAGGCACCCAGCAGGCCGGCAATGCTGCCGTCCTTGGCGCTGACGATCTCGGTGCCCAGTTTCAGCACGCCACCCAGCTGCTCGTCGCGCTTGATGATCTGCACACGCTGGCCGGCCTGCCACAGACGCCAGTCTTCAGCCTTGGCGTTAGGGAAGTACTCTTTCAGGGCATTCAGGCGGTCTTCATCCGACAGCATCAGCTGGCCGGCGAGGTACTCGACCAGCGGGTACTCCTTGATGCCGACCTTGGTCATCGGCCAGATGTTGTGAGTGGTGGTAGTGGTCAGCAGGTCGAGGTACGAACCTTCCTTGAGGAACTTGGTGGAGAAGGTCGCGAACGGGCCAAACAGGATCACGCGCTTGCCGTCCAGCACGCGGGTGTCCAGGTGCGGCACCGACATCGGTGGAGCGCCGACCGACGCCTTGCCGTAGGCCTTCGCCAGGTGCTGCTCGGCGATCGCCGGGTTCTCGGTCACCAGGAACGAGCCGCCCACAGGGAAACCGGCATATTCCTGGGCTTCAGGGATGCCCGACTTCTGCAGCAGGTGCAGGGCACCGCCGCCCGCGCCGATGAACACGAACTTGGCGTCGGTCTGGGTTTCAGTACCGTCTTTCAGGTTCTTGTACACCACGCGCCAGGAGCCATCTTCGTTACGCTTGATGTCTTCCACTTCGCTCGACAGCTTGAGCGAGAAGTTCGGCTGGGCTTTCAGGTGGCCGACGAACTGGCGGGTGATCTCGCCGAAGTTCATGTCGGTGCCGAGCGGCGACCAGGTGGCGGCGATCTTCTGCTTCGGATCGCGCCCTTCCATCATCAGCGGGACCCACTTCTTGATCTGCTCCGGGTCTTCGGAGTACTGCATGCCGGCGAACAGCGGGCTCGCCTGAAGCGCTTCGTAGCGTTTCTTCAGGAACTTGATGTTGTCATCGCCCCACACGAAGCTCATGTGCGGAGTGGAGTTGATGAACGAACGCGGGTTCTTCAGGACATTGTTCTTGACTTGCCACGACCAGAACTGGCGGGAAATCTGGAACGCTTCGTTGATCTCGATGGCCTTGGCGATCTCGACCTTGCCGTCCTTGTTTTCCGGGGTGTAGTTCAGTTCCGCCAGGGCAGAGTGACCGGTACCGGCGTTGTTCCAGCCGTTCGAGCTTTCTTCGGCAACGCCGTCGAGGCGCTCGACCATTTCCATCGACCAGCCCGGCTCCAGCTCATTGAGCCAGACACCCAGGGTCGAACTCATGATGCCGCCACCGATGAGCAGCACATCCACTTTCTTGGTCTCGGCGGCGTACGCGGAGCTGAGCCCCATCGTCATCGCCAAGCCCAGCAGGGCCGTGTTCACTTTTTTCAACATACAGTAGTTCCTACGATAGAACGCCATCCGCCCCCCCATTCTCGATCATCAGTCGCCCCGGCACCGCCATGGGTTCCCGCACTCAGAAGAACTGAAGGGTGGGCACACAAGGCCGACATGACACTATCGACCTCAGTTTATATGTCGCTCCTGCGCTGACTTCTTATTCGCTATTGGCTTCAGCTACTTGAGTGACACTCTTTTGTTGGGACGCCTTCGGACAGCATCGATCGACGGTCCGAAACGCCCGCTAAAACCACATTCCCACAGAGAGACTAGTCGGGTGTAACCAAAGGAGTGAGTCAACAACACCCGGTATCACGATCGGCCTGCTGCCAATGACCCGATCACCGCCTGACAGCGGCAAGGCCACGGGTATCGCAACAGGGATCGCCCCCAACCCTGGCAGCCCTCCTGCTGAAAACGAAATGGCCATCATGGGTGGTGGCTAACGCGCCATTGTCTACTGGACGGATAAAGCCGTCAAAAAAACTGTCAGATTTATCCTGTTTTTATGCAGAAAAGCACCTTGATGATTCAAGAACTTGCCTTGATGCGAGCGAAGTGAGCCCTCCGGACAAGGCCCGGCGAATACCCGGCACAAAAAAGCCCTGAACGGTCAGGGCTTTCTTGTGGGTGGGATCCTGCGGTTCCACGGCAGCGGGCTGTCACTTTGACAGGTCGTTCACGCAAGGCATGAAGCGGCCTTACAGGCAATCGTGCACGGCCTTTTTCAGCACCGCGGACTTGGCCCAGGGTGTTCCCTGGTAGAGCGAGACCAGGCTGCCGTTCTTCGACTTCACCACTTCCACGACCTCATCCGATGCCAGGCTGCCAGGAGCGGTGATCCGATAACCGTTGGAGATATCGGCCTGGGTGCTCCTGGGCGTCTCACGCTGCCAGGCTGGCAGAACACACTGCGCATAGTCTTTTGGCGTTTTGCCAGTCAGCTCACTGACATTCGGCTTGCCCGGTGCCAAAGCCGTGGGTAACGAACACCCGGCCAACAGTCCCATCAACGACGCCCCTAGCCAAACTCGCATATGTCTTCCTCACCCCTAAAAAATCGAGAAATGTATCATTTGCCCGCGCCGACCGTTAGCAGCACCTGCCTCTTTCGCCGAACGGTCCCCCCGCCCGGCGATCATCACCTGACAGCTGTCAAAAAACCGTTAACCCCATCACGTCCCGAACAGGCAAATGGTTCACCCGTTTTGATGCCGCCCCACACGTACCCGGGTTCCCCCTGGGGACCCTGGACAGCGATCCTCGGGTCAGCGCCAGCCGCCATATCTTTGTCGGGAGCAAGGCGCCCTGGTTCAGCATCACCGACGACCTGGCTCAACATGACACCTATTGAGGGCGGTTGCAGCCAGGCGCGCGTGAGGTGCAGGAGAATGCGGCGAAGCATTTGAGGAACGAACCGCGACTGTTCATAGAGTTCGGATGAGCGGTGCACGCCAACGCGTCCTTTTGGGAATATCTTGAATCGCCAACACCCAAATACAGCCCAAAGGACGCGGCGATGAACAGCATCAAGACTTTCGAAATCCGCTACTGTTTCGCAGGTTCGCAAAGGACCTTCACCTACCAGGGCGCGCGATTGAGCGACAGCGATACCTGGTATCTTGCCTTTCTGCATTCAGGGTGCCTGATTACCCTCGACACCCCCTGCGGCGGGACCTACCGCACCATGCAGACATTCGCCGAGCGCAGTGGCGTCACGCTGGCGAACTGGAGAGAGCTGTCTGAAAAGAACTAGCCCCCCCTCCCCGCAACCGTTCAGACGTCACCTGCCACATTCGCGCAAGGAAGCGCGCTCGACCTGCCCAATGCTCAACGTGTTCAATCACTAGAAACCGCCGGCAAATGCCCGACGCCCCGCCCTGATTTCAGTCCGCAACTCACCGACAAAATTGGCCGCCGCGCGGACACTGGTGAGATGTTCGGTCGATACCCTGGTAATGAACAGGTCGATCCGTCCGCTTTGCGGCTCGAAAACCTTGATCGCCAGGGAGCCGTCGGGGTTGACGGTGCAGGTGCAGGAAAGCGGCAGGAAACCGGACTCCAGGATCTGGCAAAGCTCGTCCATCGAGAGCATGAGAAATTCCTCCTTGGCGACGCCACTTGGAGAGAGTGCCTGTTGAGAATAGGTCACAAGAACGGGGCTCATACCAAGGCATTCAGTGGAAAGTGTTATCCAGCACGCATTTTTGCCAAGCCAATCCGCTCAGTGGCATGGCGCGGACATGGCTTCGACCGTCCGTCGCGGCAGCTCCGCCCGGGAGCATTTTGACGCTGGACCGGCCAGGCGTTATGGTCGCTGGGCTTTCGCACAGCCCCAAGCCGAAACGACTTCCTCCAACCCCATCCAGGATCACCGATGGCCGCCCCCGAACACCCGCATGAAGTGGCCCTGCAGAAGTTTCTCGCGGCGCGCCCGGAGCTTCGTGAAGCACTCGATCACCTCAACCCTCTGGCCGCCCAGGCCAGGGGCGAAACCCAGGAACAATACCGCGCCGAGCGACTGCACGAAGCCTTCGAGGCCGAGGCGGAACGTCAGGGCCTGTTTGCCTGGGAACTGAGCCTGCAACTGACCGCACAGAGCGCGGAGGAATTTGCCGTGCGGCGGCTCGAAGTGCACCGGGAAGTGGCGGAAATGGCCGGCATGCCCTGGAGCGAGTATTGCGAGCTACATGGCCTGCCGCGCGATTGAGCGCCGCTCGAGCCTTCGATAAAGGATCACTGTCACCATGAGTCAACGCTGATGCTGCCCTCTTCCACCAGTCTTCGTAGTAACCCGGAGCTGCTGCGGCGCCAGAAATGGCGCGGCCGCATAGGCCTGTGCCTGGTCGCCAGCCTGTCGGTCCTGGCCGGCATGACCGACGCCATCGGCTTCATGGCCACCGGCGATTTCGTCTCCTTCATGAGCGGCAACACCACGCGCCTGGCCGTCGCCATCAGCGATGCCGACCTGGCCCTGACCCTGCACCTGGTGCTGCTGGTCGCCACCTTCATCGCCGGCAACGCCCTGGGCATAGTCGTCAGCCGCTTTGGCGGGCGCCGCGCCCTGCCGCTGCTGCTGTGCATTGCCACGCTGCTGTGCGCGGCAGCCGCCTGGCCGTTTGAACAACGGCTACCGGCCGTGCTGGCCGCGATCATCTCCATGGGCATGCTCAATGCCGCCGTCGAGGAAGTGAACGGGCTTCCCGTGGGCCTGACCTATGTCACCGGCGCCCTGTCGCGCTTTGGCCGCGGCCTGGGCCGCTGGATGCTCGGCGAGCGGCGCAATGGCTGGCGCGTGCAGCTGGTGCCCTGGAGCGGCATGTTCGCCGGCGCCGTGCTGGGCGCCGTTCTGGAACAGCATCTCGGCCTCGCGGCCCTGTTCGTCAGCGGCCTGCTGTCGGCGCTGCTGGGGCTGTTGTCGCTGAAGATCCCCCATCGCTGGCAACTGGGCTATATGCCGCGCTAAAGCCACTTCGCCGGGCCCGGCATAAAGCTTTATCATGGCCCCAGGTTTGCAGACAGAGTTCTTCATGAAGTTCGCCATTGCCCTTTTCTCCGCCGCTCACGCGCCCTCCTCGCGCCGCGCCCTGGCATTCGCCCAGGCAGCGCTGGCCGGTGGCCACGAGATCGTGCGGCTGTTTTTCTATCAGGATGGCGTGCACAGCGCATCGGACAACATCGTCACCCCGCAGGACGAGCTGGACCTGCCCGCGCAATGGCGGACCTTCGTCAGCGAGCACCAGCTCGATGGCGTGGTGTGCATTGCCGCGGCCCTGCGCCGCGGGGTGTTGAACCAGGAGGAAGCCGCACGCTACCAGCGCCCGGCCGTCAACCTGAGCGCGCCCTGGGAGCTTTCCGGGCTCGGCCAGTTGCACGACGCCGTACAGGCGGCCGACCGCCTGATCTGTTTTGGAGGGCCATGAAACATGGCGCAATCCCTGTTGATTATCAGCCGCCAGGCGCCCTGGTCCGGCCCCGGCGCCCGCGAGGCACTGGATATCGTGCTGGCCGGCGGCGCCTTCGACTTGCCGATCGGCCTGCTGTTTCTCGACGACGGCGTGTTTCAGCTCGCCCCCGGGCAACAAGCCGCCGCCGTGCAGCAAAAGGATCTCAGCGCCAATCTGCAGGCCCTGTCGTTGTTCGGTGTGGAGCAGGTGTTCGCCTGTGGCGCCAGCGTGGCGGAACGTGGCCTCGACCCGGCCGCGCTGAACCTGGACGAGGTGCAGGTCCTGGCCCCGGCCGAACTCGGCGCACTTATTGACCGTTTTGACCAGGTGATCACCCTCTGATGTCGACCTTGCACGTGCTGTCCCACTCGCCCTTCACCGACTCCCGGCTGACCAGTTGCCTGCGCCTGCTTGGCGCGCAGGATGCCATTCTCCTGTGTGGCGACGCGGTGTACGCCCTGCAGCCTGGCAGCGCACCGCTGGCGGCCTTGCAGGCACGCGGGGAAGCGCTGGCGCTCTACGTCCTGGCGGAAGACCACCAGGCCCGAGGCCTGGAAGTTCCGGCCTGGGCCACCAGCGTCGATTACCCGGGGTTCGTCGCGCTGTCGATCCACTACGACAAGGTCAACAGCTGGTTATGAATGCACTGACTGTCGGCGAACGCGCCATCGCCCTGGACAAGGACGGCTACCTGGTGGAGCTGGACGACTGGTCCAGCGAGGTGGCCGATGCCCTGGCCGCGGCGGAACAGATCGAGCTGACGCCCGAGCACTGGGAAATCCTCGAGCTGCTGCGCGGCTTCTATCAAGAGTTCCAGCTGTCGCCCGCGACCCGCCCGCTGATCAAATACACCGCCTTGAAGCTGGGCCCGGACAAGGGCAACAGCCTGCACCTCAACCGACTGTTCAAAGGCACTCCCGCCAAACTTGCCGCCAAGCTGGCGGGCCTGCCCAAGCCGACCAATTGCCTATGACCGACTTCACCTCGCTGACCACCGAAACGCCCGCCGAGCATCCTTTCGCACAGTTCGTGCGCATTCTCGGCAAAGGCAAACGCGGCGCCCGCAGCCTCACCCGTGAAGAAGCCCGCGAAGCCATGGGCATGCTGCTCGACGACAAGGTCGAGGACACCCAGCTCGGCGCCTTCCTGATGTTGTTGCGGCACAAGGAAGAAAGCCCCGAGGAACTGGCCGGCTTTACCGAGGCCCTGCGCGAGCGACTGCAGGCGCCACCGATCAAGGTCGACCTGGACTGGCCCAGCTACGCCGGCAAAAAGCGCCACCTGCCCTGGTTCCTGCTGGCCGCCAAGTGCCTGGCACAGAACGGCGTGCGCATCCTGCTGCACGGTGGTGGCGCCCACACCGCCGGCCGGCTGTACACCGAGCAATTGCTGGAACAATTGCACATCCCGTTGTGCCGCGACTGGCAGGCGGTAGGCAAGGCGCTGGACCAGGGCAACCTGGCCTTTATCCCCCTGGGCGACTGGGCGCCCCAGTTGCAGCGCATGATCGACCTGCGCAACACCCTGGGCCTGCGCTCGCCGATCCACTCCCTGGCGCGCATCCTCAACCCGCTGGGCGCGCGCTGCGGCCTGCAAAGCATCTTCCACCCCGGCTATCAGGGCGTGCACCGCGATGCCAGCGGGCTGCTGGGGGACAACGTCATTGTGATCAAGGGCGACGGCGGCGAAATCGAGATCAACCCGGACAGCGCCAGCCATCTGTACGGCACTACTGGCGGCGTCAGTTGGGATGAGGAATGGCCGGCGCTGTCCGAGCAGCGCCATGTCAAACCAGCCGCCCTCGACCCCGAGCACCTGAAAGCCGTCTGGCGCGGCGATGTGCAGGACAGCTACCCGCAACTGGCGCTGACCGCCACCATGGCCCTCGCCCTGCGCGGGCTCGGCGTGCCGCGGGAGCAGGCGTTCGAGCAGGCTCGGCAATACTGGGACGCTCGCAACAGATCGATTTAACCGATCATAACCGCCCGACTTTTGCGTAATTCGTTCGAACTCCTCGGATTAAACTGCACGCCAATGCACACTGACCGAGGAGCTTTTTCATGGGCCTGCTGATTGAAGGACGCTGGCACGACCAGTGGTACGAAAGCAGCAAAGACGGCGCCTTCCAGCGCGAACAGGCGCAACGCCGCAACTGGGTGACCACCGACGGCAAACCCGGCCCTAGTGGCGAAGGCGGCTTTCGCGCGGAAGCCGGCCGTTATCATCTGTATGTCTCTCTGGCCTGCCCCTGGGCGCACCGCACGCTGATCCTGCGCAAGCTCAAGGGCCTGGAAAGCCTGATCGATGTGTCAGTGGTTAGCTGGCTGATGCTGGAACAAGGCTGGACTTTCGACCGGACCCTGGGCTCCAGCGGCGACAAGCTGGACCACCTGGATTTCCTGCATCAGCGCTACACCGCCGATACCCGCGACTACACCGGCCGGGTCACCGTGCCCGTGCTCTGGGACACCCAGCAGAAACGCATCGTCAGCAACGAATCGGCGGAAATCATCCGCATGTTCAACAGTGCTTTCGATGACTTGAGCGGCAACGGCCTGGATTTCTATCCGGAACCGCTACGCCGTGAAATCGACGAACTGAACGCGCGCATCTATCCGGCGGTGAACAACGGCGTCTATCGCGCCGGCTTCGCTACTTCGCAGCAAGCCTACGAAGCGGCCTTCGACGATCTGTTCGCCGAACTCGACTGGCTGGAACAGCGCTTGGCCGGCCAACGCTACCTGGCCGGCGAATACCTGACGGAAGCGGACATCCGCCTGTTCACCACGCTGATTCGCTTCGACGCGGTGTATTACGGTCACTTCAAGTGCAACCTGCGGCGGATCGCCGACTATCCGAACCTGTCGAACTGGCTGCGAGAGCTGTACCAGTGGCCGGGGATCGCCGAAACCGTGGACTTCACCCATATCAAGGGGCACTACTACGCCAGCCACCGCACCATCAACCCGACCGGCATCGTGCCGAAAGGGCCGGTGCAGGACTTCGATGCAGCGCATGATCGCGAGCGTTTGAGCGGGCGTGGGGTTTGGCAAGGCAACAAGCAATAACTCAGGAGAGCGATCGTTCTTGAGATCGCTGTCGCGGGCAAGCCTCGCTCCTACAGAAGAGATGTTCTGTGTAGGAGTGAGATTGCCCGCGATGCTGTTCAGACCTGCGACTGCGCGCCTTCGAACCAGGCGAGCTTCTCGCGAAGCTGCACCACTTCGCCGACGATCACCAGGGTCGGCGCATGCACTTCATGCTCCGCCACCAGCTTCGGCAGGTCCGCCAGGGTGCCGGTGAACACCCGCTGGTTGGAGGTCGTGCCCTGCTGGATCAAGGCGGCCGGCGTGTCCGCCGAACGGCCATGCTGGATCAGTTGTTCGCAGATCACCGGCAAGCCCACCAGGCCCATGTAGAACACCAGGGTCTGTGCAGGCGCGACCAGGTCGGCCCAGGGCAGATCGGTGGTGCCATCCTTCAGGTGCCCGGTGACGAAACGCACGGACTGCGCATAGTCACGATGAGTCAGCGGAATCCCGGCATAGGCCGCACAGCCGCTGGCCGCGGTAATCCCTGGCACCACCTGGAACGGAATGCCCTGGGCCGCCAGCTCTTCGATCTCTTCGCCGCCACGGCCGAAGATGAACGGATCGCCCCCTTTCAGACGCAGCACGCGCTTGCCCTGCTTGGCCAGGTCCACCAGTTGCTGGTTGATCTGCTCCTGGGGCAAGGCGTGATCGGCGCGGCGCTTGCCGACATACACCCGCTCGGCATCGCGACGGCACAGTTCGAGAATCGCCGGTGCTACCAGGCGGTCGTAGAGCACCACGTCGGCTTGCTGCATCAGGCGCAAGGCGCGGAAGGTCAGCAGGTCCGGATCGCCCGGCCCCGCCCCCACCAGATACACCTCGCCCGGCGCATGGGGCGCTTCGCCGGCAATCTTGGCCTGCAGCAAGCGCTCGGCCTCCTCGCCCTGCCCGGCCAGCTGCCGGTCGGCGATCGGTCCCTGGAACACGTCTTCCCAGAAGGCACGACGCTGCTGCACGTCCGGAAACAGGCCTTTGACCTGATTGCGAAAACGCGCAGCCAGGCCGGCCAGTTGACCGTAGGTCGAGGGAATCCAGGTTTCCAGCTTGGCCCGGATCAGGCGCGCCAGCACCGGCGCATCGCCGCCACTGGAGACGGCAATGACCAGCGGCGAACGGTCGACGATCGCCGGGAAGATCACACTGCACAGGGCCGGCGCGTCCACCACATTGACCGGCACACAACGCCGATGAGCATCGGCGGAGACCTGGGCATTGAGCGGTTCGTCGTCGGTGGCGGCGATGATCAGCACGCAGCCGTCCAGGTCCGCATCGAGATAACCGCGCAACCGGCATTCGCCGCCGCTGGCCGTGACCAGCTCGCGCAATTGGGGTTCCACTTCAGGTGCAACTACCCGCAGCAGCGCACCGGCGTCGGCCAGCAGGCGGGATTTGCGCAAGGCAATCTCCCCGCCGCCGACCACCAACACACGACTGCCGCGCAGGTTATGAAACAGCGGCAGAAATTCCATTTAGCCGATGACCTCGAGGCCGCCCATATAAGGCTTGAGCACCTCAGGCACCCGGATCGAACCGTCGGCCTGCTGGTAGTTCTCCAGCACCGCCACCAAGGTACGACCGACCGCCAGGCCGGAACCGTTCAGGGTGTGCACCAGTTCCGGCTTGCCAGTTTCCGGGTTGCGGAAGCGCGCCTGCATGCGACGGGCCTGGAAGTCGCCGCAGTTGGAGCACGACGAAATCTCGCGGTACTTGTCCTGGCTCGGGATCCACACTTCCAGGTCGTAGGTCTTGACCGCGCTGAAGCCCATGTCGCCGGTGCACAGCGCCAGGGTGCGGTAAGGCAGCTCCAGCAGTTGCAGGACTTTCTCGGCGTTGGCAGTCAGGCCTTCCAGGGCTTCCATGGAAGTCGATGGCTCGACGATCTGGACCATCTCGACCTTGTCGAACTGGTGCTGGCGGATCATGCCGCGGGTGTCGCGGCCCGACGAACCGGCTTCGCTGCGGAAGCACGGGGTGTGGGCGACGAACTTGATCGGCAGTTGCTTCGAATCGAGGATCTCGCCGGCCACGATATTGGTCAGCGACACTTCGGCGGTCGGGATCAGGTACAGATCGGCTTCGTTTTCACGGCTGATCTTGAACAGGTCTTCTTCGAACTTCGGCAACTGGCCGGTCCCCACCAACGCCGGTGCCTGCACCAGGTAAGGGGTGTAGGCCTCTTCGTAGCCGTGCTCGCTGGTGTGCAGGTTGATCATGAACTGCGCCAGGGCGCGGTGCAGGCGGGCGATCGGCCCGCGCAGCAGGGCAAAACGCGCGCCCGACAGCTTGGCCGCGGTCTCGAAGTCCAGCCAGCCGTGTTTTTCACCCAGGGCGACGTGGTCCAGGATCGGGAAGTCGAACGCCGTCGGCGTGCCCCAACGGCGTACTTCGACGTTACCGTCTTCGTCGTCGCCAACCGGCACCGATTCGTGAGGCAGGTTCGGGATGCCCTGCAGGATCGCATCCAGCTCGGTTTGAATGGCGTCCAGCTCGACCTTGCCGGCCGCCAACTCGCCCGCCATGCGCTCGACATCAGCCATCAGCGGCGCGATGTCTTCGCCGCGCTGCTTGGCCTGACCGATGGACTTGGAGCGCGCGTTACGTTCGGCCTGCAGTTGCTCGGTGCGGGTCTGGACGGTCTTGCGCTGTTCTTCCAGCGCTTCGATGCGTGCTACATCCAGGGCAAAGCCACGGGATGCCAGGCAGTCCGCTACGTCCTGAAGGTTGCTACGTAACAGTTTGGAATCGAGCATGTCGGTCTCTCGTTTATCAAAGTTTGGTCAGGGACAGGCCGGCCCAGGTCGCGAGCAGCCCGCCGAATACGCTGATGGCCGCATAGCCCAGGGCCAACGGTATCTGTCCGCTTTCCAGCAGACGCACCGTATCCAGTGAAAAGGATGAAAAAGTCGTCAGGCCGCCAAGGAAGCCCACCATCAACCCGGCACGCACCTCGATGGGCACCTCCGGGCGTATCAGAAACAGGCCGTACAGCACGCCGATCAGCAGGCAGCCCACGATATTAACGGCCAGCGTCGCGGTATAGAAGTGCCGCGGCCAATTGGCGCTGATCCAGTTACCGGTGGCAAAGCGCAACAGGGTGCCGGCAACACCGCCCACCGAGACAGCAACGATCAATGGGATCACGGCTTTCTCCGCTGCTTGGGGCTGGCCTGGTCAAGCTCCGCCAGATGCTTGAGCTTCTCGCCGATCTTCAGTTCCAGGCCACGGGGCACGGGCTGATAGAACGGCTGCGGCTCCAGCGCCTCGGGAAAGTAGTCTTCACCGGCCGCGTAGGCATCCGGCTCATCGTGGGCATAACGATATTCGTCGCCGTAGCCCAGCTGCTTCATCAGTTTGGTCGGCGCATTGCGCAGGTGCAGCGGCACTTCCAGCGAACCATGTTCGGCGGCGCTGCGCATGGCGGCCTTGAAGCCCATGTACACGGCGTTGCTTTTCGGCGCGCAGGCCAGGTAGGTGATGGCCTGGGCCACCGCCAGCTCGCCTTCGGGGCTGCCCAGGCGCTCCTGCACATCCCAGGCGGCCAGGCACAGGCTCAGCGCCCGTGGGTCGGCGTTGCCGATGTCTTCGCTGGCCATGCGCACCACGCGCCGTGCCAGGTACAGCGGGTCGCAACCACCGTCGAGCATCCGCGCGAACCAGTACAGGGCGCCGTCCGGGTTGGAACCACGGACCGACTTGTGCAGCGCCGAAATCTGGTCGTAAAAGGCTTCGCCGCCCTTGTCGAAACGCCGACGGGTATCGCCCAGCAGGCTTTGCAGCAGCTCGACACCGATTTCCGTGCCGTCTTCGGCGAGATCGGAGGCGTTCTCCAGCAGGTTGAGCAGCCGCCGGCCATCGCCGTCCGCCGCCGCCAGGAGCATCTGGAAGCCTTCGTCACTGAGGCTCAGCTGGCGTTTGCCCAGCCCGCGCTCTTCGCTCAACGCGCGCTGTACCAGCTTGTGCAGCGCCGCCTCGTCGAGACTCTTGAGCACATACACCCGGGCCCGGGACAACAGTGCGTTGTTCAGCTCGAAGGATGGGTTCTCGGTGGTCGCGCCGATGAAAATCAGGGTGCCGTCTTCAACGTAAGGCAGGAAGGCATCCTGCTGGGACTTGTTGAAGCGGTGCACTTCGTCGACGAACAGGATGGTCCGGCGCCCGTACTGGGCCGCCTGCTGCTTGGCGATTTCCACCGCCTGGCGGATCTCCTTGACCCCGGCCAACACCGCCGAGACCGTTTCGAAGTGCGCATCCGAGACTTTCGCCAGGAGCCGCGCCAGGGTGGTCTTGCCCACCCCCGGCGGCCCCCAGAAGATCATCGAGTGCAGGGCCCCCTGCTCCAGCGCTTCACGCAGAGGCTTGCCGCGGGCGAGCACATGCTCCTGACCGACGTACTCGTCCAGGTTGGCCGGGCGCAAGCGCGCGGCCAGGGGTTGGGCGATCGGGTCACTGCGAAACAGATCCATGGCGGACGATTGAAACCTCTTGGCGTCGACTTATTCTTGAATCACGTCGGCACCCTTGGGGATGTCGAACTTGAACTTGGAAGCGGCAATCGGCTCGTTGGCCTTGACCCCGGTGAACAGGATATTGGTGCGCTGGCCAACGCTGTCAATCAGCTGCATGTCATTCACCAGGCCGTTGCGGAACGACAGGCGCAGGCTGTCGAACAGGGTGTCCTTGGTTTTCGGCTTGAGGATGAAGTCGACCACGCCACCGGCTTCCTTGGCGCTGATATCGAAGCTTTCGCTGATTTTCGACACATCGCCCGACAGCAACAGGGCCGGAGTCTGGGTCAGGCGCTGGTCCAGGGTCTTGATGGTGACCTGTTCCAGGTCCGGGTCCCACAGGGAAACCTTCTTGCCGTCGGAGACCATCAGTTGCTCCTGCGGTGCATCGGTGTGCCAGTAGAACAGGCCCGGGCGCTTGAGTGCCATGTCACCAGCGGTTTCCTGCAGCTGGGTGCCGCTGCCGTCGAGGGTCAGCTGCGAGAAACGCGCGGTCAGGGTCTGGGACTTTTCGAGCAACTGGGTCAGGCGCGCCACGTCTTTCTGATCGGCATGGGCCGACAGTGTCGTTAAAGCCAGTACCGGTACCAGCAACATGCGGATAAGACGCATGGGAGTCCTCATTAGATTCGTGGAAAAAACCGGCGGCGCAGGGTCGCGCCGCCTGTATCGGGTCATTGTCAGTCGCGCATCGGACCCGGCGCTATCACTTCGCGGGAGCCGTTGGTGTTCATGGCGGTCACCACCCCGGCCATTTCCATGGCTTCGATCATGCGGGCCGCGCGGTTGTAGCCGATCTTGAGCTTGCGCTGAACCGCGGAAATCGACGCCCGGCGGCTCTCGAGGACGAACTGCACCGCTTCGTCGTACAGCGCGTCGGTCTCGGCGTCGTCACCGTCGCCACCGCCGCCGCCACCGTCGAAGCCGCTACCGGCCTCTTCGACACCGTTGAGGATGTCGTCGTTGTACTCCGGCGCGCCACGCAACTTCCAGGCTTCCACCACCCGGTGCACTTCATCGTCGGAGACGAAGGCCCCATGGACACGGATCGGCAGGCTGGTGCCCGGCGGCATGTAGAGCATGTCACCGTGACCCAGCAGCTGTTCGGCACCACCCTGGTCGATGATGGTCCGCGAGTCGATCTTGCTCGATACCTGGAACGCCATGCGGGTCGGGATGTTGGCCTTGATCAGGCCGGTGATCACGTCCACCGACGGCCGCTGGGTCGCCAGGATCAGGTGGATCCCCGCGGCACGGGCTTTCTGGGCGATCCGCGCGATCAGTTCTTCGACCTTCTTGCCGACGATCATCATCATGTCGGCGAATTCGTCGACCACCACGACGATGGTCGGCAGCTTGGTCAGCAGCGGCGCTTCGTCGTGGATGCTTTCGCGGTTGTACAGCGGGTCGGTCAGCGGCGTACCGGCTTCGATCGCTTCTTTAACCTTGGCGTTGAAGCCCGACAGGTTACGCACGCCCATCTTCGCCATCAGCTTGTAGCGCCGCTCCATCTCGGCCACGCTCCAGCGCAGGGCGTTGGCGGCGTCCTTCATGTCGGTCACCACCGGGCACAGCAGGTGCGGGATGCCTTCGTAGATCGACAGCTCGAGCATTTTCGGGTCGATCATGATCAGCTTGGCGTCTTCCGGGCCGGACTTGAACAGGATCGACAGGATCATCGCGTTCACACCCACCGACTTACCGGAACCGGTGGTACCGGCCACCAGCAGGTGAGGCATCTTCGCCAGGTCGGTGATGATCGGCTTGCCGCCGATATCGTGGCCCAGGGCCAGGGTGACCGGGGATTTGAAGTTGTCGTATTCCGGGGTCGACAGCACTTCGGAGAAGCGCACGATCTGCCGGTCTTCGTTGGGAATCTCGATACCCACGGTGGTCTTGCCGGGAATCACTTCCACCACCCGCACGCTGGTCACCGCCAGCGAGCGCGCCAGGTCCTTGGCCAGGTTGGCGATACGGCTGACTTTCACCCCGGCGGCCGGCTGGATTTCGTAACGGGTAATCACCGGGCCCGGATGGATGGAGTCCACCGACACCTCGACCCCGAACTCCTTGAGCTTGATTTCCAGCAAATGGCCGACGGCGGCCAGCGACTCGGGGGAATAGTTGAGCTGTTTCTTTTCCGCCGGATCGAGAATCGAGATAGGCGGCAAGGTGCCTTCGACCGCGCTGTCGATGAACAGCGGGACCTGTTTCTCTTTCTGCACGCGCTTGCTTGGCTCGGGCGCTTTTACCGGGGCCGGGGCGATCACCGGCGGGACCTGCTTCTCACGATCGGACATGTGCTTGCTCAGGGCCTGTTCGCGCTCGATCAGGCGCTCCTTGACCTTGGCCTGCTCACGTTTGTCGGTGACGGTCGGAGCGACCACTTCGTCGACCCGGGCATCCACTTCACGCAATTGGGCAACCAGCTGCTTGCGCTCGGTACGGGCCGCCCACCAGCGGTTGGCGGCGCCCTGGAACAGTTCGAACAGGTCGAGGGTGATCTTGCCGGTCACATCCATGACCTTGAACCAGGAAAGATCGGTAAACACGGTCAGGCCAAACAGGAACAACGCAATAAACATCAGGGTACTGCCCTGGATGTTCAGTGCGTTCTTGGCCAGGTCGCCCAGGCTTTCGCCCAACGCCCCGCCCGCGCCGGCCGGCAGGCCAGTCGCCGCATGGAAATGGATATGCGCCAACGCGGCACCGGACAGCACCAGGAACACCAGGCCGATCAGGCGCCAGGAAAACAGCCAGCCGCTCCACTGCCACGGCTCATGGCGCTGACGGAAGATCTGATAAGTCTTGATCGCCAATAACAACGGGAAGATATAGGCGAAGTAACCCAAGACCATAAACAGGATATCGGCGCTGTAAGAACCGGCAGGACCACCGAAGTTCTGCACATCTTCGATCTTGCTGTTATGACTCCAGCCCGGATCGTCTTTGCCATATGTCAGCAATGCCATCATCAGAAACAGGCACAAGGCCCCAATGGCGATCAACGCACCTTCCTTGAGGCGGTAGTGCAATTGCTGGCGCCAGAGTGGGACTACTGTTTTAGGTGCTGCGGTGGATTTCTTCAAAACGCGTCTTTTCCTGCGCCATGGGCGCGTCCAACTGTTGATCGACTAAAAAATACTGCCCAATCCGAGCAGGTAAAAAAGTTGACGAGCGTAACTGGGGCTACTTTTAACATTCTGCCCACGCATTGCGAAACTGTAAGAGCTGCTGCGTGCAATGCCGATGGATTCCATATAGGCGTGCAAATCCGCATTGTACGGGTTTGTAAGCGCCGTGCCACGCGGCTCAATACTGGGTGTAGCATAAGTCAGGAACACTTTACGCAGTATTCAATTTGAGCACGCATTCTCTTTTGTGACAAAGGCTTATGAGGTGTTTTTATGACCGAAGCGAAGCATTCACGCCTGATCATTCTGGGCTCCGGCCCTGCCGGTTACAGCGCTGCCGTTTATGCCGCCCGCGCCAACCTCAAACCGACCGTCATCACCGGCCTGCAAGCGGGCGGCCAGTTGACCACCACTGTCGAAGTCGACAATTGGCCTGGCGATGTCGAGGGCCTGACCGGCCCGGTGCTGATGGAACGCATGCAAAAACACGCTGAACGCTTCGACACCGAGATCGTCTACGACCACATCCATACCGCGGAGTTGCAGCAGCGACCCTTTATCCTCAAGGGTGACAGCGGCGTCTACAGCTGCGATGCACTGATCATCGCCACCGGCGCATCGGCCCAGTACCTGGGCCTGCCCTCCGAAGAAGCCTTCGCCGGCAAGGGTGTCTCGGCCTGCGCTACCTGCGACGGCTTTTTCTATCGCAATCAAGTAGTTGCCGTGATCGGCGGCGGTAACACCGCCGTGGAGGAAGCCCTGTACCTCTCCAACATCGCCCAAGAGGTACACCTGGTGCACCGACGCGACAAGCTGCGCGCGGAGAAAATCCTCCAGGACAAGCTGTTCGACAAAGCCGCCAAGGGCAATATCCGCCTGCACTGGAACCAGAACCTCGACGAAGTGCTGGGCGATGCCAGCGGCGTCATTGGCGCACGCCTGCGCGATAGCCTCAGCGGAGAAACCCAGGAATTGGCGCTGACCGGCGTCTTCATCGCCATCGGCCACAAGCCCAATACGGACCTGTTCAAGGGCCAGTTGGAAATGCGCGACGGCTATCTGCTGGTCAAGGGCGGCAGCGAAGGCGACGCCACGGCCACCGGCATCCCGGGCGTGTTCGCCGCGGGCGATGTGGCCGACCATGTGTATCGCCAGGCCGTCACGTCCGCGGGCGCGGGCTGCATGGCGGCCCTGGATGCGGAGAAATTCCTCGACGACAACTGACCTCCCGACCTACGCTTGCGGCGGGCCTTGCAGGCCCGCCACCGCCCTCCCCTTCCGCAAGTCTGAATGCCATGCTGACCTGGTTACAACGCAACAACTTCGACTTTCCCCCACTGGAAAAGGCCCTGCGCGACCCCAACGGCCTGTTGGCCGCCGGCGGCGACCTGTCGGCCGACCGGCTGATCCAGGCCTATCGCCACGGCTGCTTTCCCTGGTTTTCCGAAGGCCAGCCCATCCTCTGGTGGTCACCCGACCCGCGCACCGTGTTATTTCCAGACGAACTGCATGTATCCCGCAGCCTGGGCAAGCTACTGCGCCAGCAACGCTATCAGGTCACCTTCGATCAGAATTTTGCCGCGGTCATCAGCGCCTGCGCGGCGCCACGCCCTTATGCCGACGGCACCTGGATCACCGAATCGATGCAGAATGCCTACCTCGAGTTGCACAGGCGCGGCCATGCCCATTCGGTCGAAGTCTGGGATCAGGGGGCACTGGTAGGTGGACTGTATGGACTGGCAATGGGCCAGCTGTTTTTTGGCGAATCAATGTTCAGCCGGGCCGACAATGCGTCGAAATTCGGTTTCGTCACGCTGGTCCAACATTTACAGGCATGGGGTTTTGCCCTGATCGACTGCCAGATGCCCACCGACCACCTGCACAGCCTGGGCGCCCGCGCCATTCCACGCCAGGAGTTCGCCGGCTATCTGCAGCGCCATCTGGACCAGCCCAGCCGCGCCATATGGGTTTCCTAGGCGGGTTTTGCCGGTGTGGCTTACACTTAATTCAAAGCTAATCCCGAGGGTTGATTCATGACCGAGTTGGCGCGTTTGAAGTTTTATGCCACTCAACCCCACTCTTGCAGCTACCTGCCCGAAGAACAGGCGACCACGCTGTTCCTCGATCCTAGTCAGCCCATGGATGTGCATGTCTACGCAGACCTGTCGGAAATGGGCTTTCGTCGCAGTGGCGACCATCTGTACCGGCCGCATTGCCAGAACTGCAATGCCTGTGTTCCTGCCCGCATTCCTGCCGCGCAGTTTGTACCCAATCGTCAGCAAAAACGCATTCTAAAACGCAATGCCGACCTGAAGGTCCAACCTGTCAAACCGGGGTTCAGCGAAGAGTATTTCGACCTTTACCAGCGTTACATCGAGCAACGCCACGCCGATGGCGACATGTACCCGCCCAGCCGCGATCAGTTCTCGACTTTTCTGGTGCGCGACCTGCCCTTCTCCAGGTTCTACGAGTTTCGCCTCGATGGGCGCCTGCTCGCCGTGGCCGTCACCGACCTGCTGCCCAATGGCCTTTCCGCGGTCTACACCTTCTATGAACCCGATGAAGAGCGTCGCAGCCTCGGTCGCTACGCCATTCTGTGGCAAATCGGCGAGGCCTTGCGCCTGGGCCTGGACGCGGTCTACCTCGGATACTGGATCAAGAACTGCAAAAAGATGAACTACAAGACCCAATATCGGCCCATTGAGCTGCTGATCAACCAGAGATGGGTCATCCTGAACTAGAAGCCCTTGGCTTGAACCCCACTTTTCGGGCACAATGCACGCCGCTTTTGCCTGGCGCAGTTGCACCGGGCCATTCACTGGACACCGAGGGCTTTACTGCATGTCGAAAGAAGACAGCTTCGAAATGGAAGGCACTGTCGTCGACACCCTGCCCAACACCATGTTTCGTGTGGAGTTGGAAAATGGGCACGTCGTAACCGCGCATATCTCCGGCAAGATGCGCAAGAACTACATTCGTATTCTTACCGGTGACAAAGTGCGCGTCGAACTGACGCCCTATGACTTGAGCAAAGGGCGCATCACTTACCGCGCTCGCTAAGCAAGTCAATACAAGACGCCCGGCTCATGCCGGGCGTTTTTGTTTGCCTGCGATTTGCCCTGCATGCCGACAGAACAGATATAAAGACAGAACAGATATAAAAAAGGCGCCTTGCGGCGCCTTTTTCATTGCGGCCGGTCAGGCCATTTCTGCGGTGGTCTCGAACTCGAAGGTCAGCTCGCCATCCTTGATGTCGATGTGCACCACACCGCCATGTTCGGCCAGTTCGCCAAAGAGTATCTCTTCCGCCAGCGGACGCTTGATCTTGTCCTGGATCAGGCGCGCCATAGGACGAGCGCCCATGGTCACATCGTAACCACCTGCCGCCAGCCAGCTGCGGGCCGCATCGGTGACTTCCAGCTGAACGCGCTTGTCCTCCAACTGCGCCTGCAGTTCGGTAAGGAACTTGTCCACCACGCTCTTGATGACCTCATGACTGAGGCGACCAAACTGGATAATGGTGTCCAGACGGTTACGGAATTCCGGCGTGAAGCTCTTCTTGATCACTTCCATGGCATCGGAAGAGTGATCCTGATGAGTGAACCCGATGGAAGCCCGAGCCGCCGTTTCGGCGCCTGCGTTAGTGGTCATGATCACGATCACGTTGCGGAAATCCGCCTTGCGCCCGTTGTTATCGGTCAAGGTACCGTGGTCCATCACCTGCAGCAGCAGGTTGAAGACTTCCGGGTGTGCCTTTTCGATTTCATCGAGCAGCAATACGCAGTGAGGCTGCTTGGTAATCGCTTCGGTCAGCAAACCGCCCTGGTCGAAACCGACATAACCTGGAGGCGCACCGATCAGACGCGATACGGTGTGGCGCTCCATGTACTCGGACATGTCGAAACGCACCAGCTCGATGCCCAGCGCCTTGGCCAACTGCCGCGCGGCCTCGGTCTTACCGACACCGGTAGGTCCGGCGAACAGGAACGAACCGACAGGCTTGTCTGGCGATTTCAGGCCGGCACGGGACAGCTTGATCGCGGTCGACAGCGAGTCGATCGCTGCATCCTGGCCGAATACTGTCAGCTTCAGGTCGCGCTCGAGGTTACGCAGCAGCTCCTTGTCGGAACTGGTGACGTGTTTCGGCGGAATTCGCGCAATTTTCGCCACGATATCCTCGACCTGAGCCACCTCGATGCGCTTGACGCGCTTGTCGGACGGCTGCAGACGCTGATAGGCGCCCGCCTCGTCGATCACATCGATCGCTTTGTCGGGCATATGCCGGTCATTGATATAGCGCGACGCCAGTTCGGCAGCCGCGCGCAATGCCTCATCGCTGTACTCGATGCCGTGGTGCAGCTCGAAACGCCCCTTGAGGCCACGCAGAATACCAATGGTGTCTTCTACCGAAGGCTCGGATACATCGACCTTCTGGAAGCGACGAGCCAAGGCCCGGTCCTTCTCGAAAATTCCACGAAATTCCTGGAAGGTGGTCGAACCGATGCAACGGATGTCGCCCGAAGAAAGCAGCGGCTTGAGCAGGTTCGAGGCGTCCATCACCCCACCGGACGCCGCACCGGCGCCAATGATGGTGTGAATCTCGTCGATGAACAGGATCGCCTGCGGACGTTTCTTCAACTCGCCCAGCAACGCCTTGAAGCGTTTCTCGAAATCGCCGCGGTATTTGGTACCCGCCAGCAATGCACCGAGATCCAGGGAGTACACCACGCTGCTGGCCAGCAGATCAGGCACCTGGCTATCGACGATGCGTTTGGCCAGACCTTCGGCGATCGCGGTTTTACCTACACCGGCCTCGCCTACCAGCAGCGGGTTGTTCTTGCGCCGGCGCGCAAGAATCTGCGCCACACGCTCGACTTCCTGCTCACGCCCCACCAACGGGTCGATACGCCCCTGGCGCGCCAGTTCATTGAGGTTGCTGGCATAAGCATCCAGCGGATTACCTGAAGAGGAAGACTCACCGCCTTCATCGTCCTGCATATCCTGTTCACCTTCAGAATGATCGCCATGCCCGGGCACCTTGGAGATGCCATGGGCGATGTAATTGACGACATCGATACGGGCAACGCTCTGCTGTTTCAGCAGGAACACCGCCTGACTCTCTTGCTCACTGAAGATCGCAACCAGCACATTGGCGCCAGTCACTTCGCGCTTGCCCGAGCTCTGCACATGGAAGACAGCACGCTGCAGTACACGCTGGAAGCCCAGGGTTGGCTGGGTTTCGCGATCCTCGTCATGCACGGGAATCAGCGGCGTGGTGGAGTCGATGAACTCCTGCAGGTCATGCTTGAGTTTGTCGAGGTTTGCTCCGCAGGCACGCAAAACGGTGGCGGCGGCCTCATTATCCAAAAGAGCCAACAAGAGGTGCTCGACGGTCATGAACTCATGACGCTTCGAACGAGCCTCTTTGAAGGCGAGATTGAGGGTGACTTCGAGCTCGCGGTTTAACATAGCTTCACCTCATACCCAAGTGGTCGGCGTTAACCGTCCTTCTCGATTTCACAGAGTAGCGGATGCTGGCTTTCCCTGGCGTACTGGTTGACCTGCATGGCCTTGGTCTCGGCGATGTCGCGGGTAAACAATCCACATACTGCCCGTCCTTCTGTATGAACGGCCAGCATTACCTTGGTCGCCAGCTCGCGATTCAGGTTAAAAAACACCTCGAGCACTTCGACGACGAAATCCATCGGTGTGTAGTCATCATTGAACAAAACCACCTTGTACATCGGCGGAGCCTGCAACGTCGGCTTAGCTTCCTGTACAGCCAAGCCAGCGGAATCGTCGTCTTGGAAATCCGGGCGATCCTGATTGAATGTTAGTCGAATCTGGCTGATTGCATGCATGGAAAGAAAGGTTCGTTAGTTGTGCAAATACAGTGGTGGGGGCGCTCTGGGGGGATTTCAACTCCGACCGCCGGGTCACCTTGACTATCGGCAAAACGGTGTTACAACCAATAGAGCCCACATTGGGTAATAAAGGTCCGTACAGTCAATCCTATATTGCGGATTTCGGTACGGATTAACAGGATGATACTCCAGTGATGGAGTCTGTTGCAGAGGGATATGAGCATGGCAAGCGGCAAGGTCAAGTGGTTCAACAACGCCAAGGGTTATGGCTTCATTAATGAGGAGGGCAAGAGCGACGACCTTTTCGCCCATTACTCGGCCATCGAGATGGAAGGCTACAAAACCTTGAAAGCCGGACAGGCCGTGAGTTTTGAGATCACCCAAGGGCCCAAGGGCCTGCACGCGGTGAAGATCAACTCCATCAAGACCCAGAATGCCTCCGCCGCAGCCTCCCCCCAGCAGGAAACGGTCCTGAGCTGAAACACCTGTATCCAGATCCAACCCTAAAAAACAGTCATAAAAAAACGGCCGGTTCAATCATTTGAACCGGCCGCTTCGTTTGATGCGTACTGCTTACATGTGCGAGATCAGCGCATCGCCGAACGCCGACGATGACAACAGCGTGGCGCCTTCCATCAAGCGCTCGAAGTCGTAGGTCACGGTCTTGGCACCGATGGCGCCGTTGGTGCCCTTTATGATCAGGTCGGCCGCTTCGGTCCAGCCCATATGACGCAGCATCATTTCCGCGGAGAGGATCAGCGAACCCGGGTTCACCTGGTCCTTGCCCGCGTACTTCGGCGCCGTACCGTGGGTCGCCTCGAACATGGCCACGGTGTCGGACAGGTTGGCGCCCGGAGCGATACCGATCCCGCCTACTTCGGCAGCCAGTGCGTCGGACAGATAATCGCCGTTCAGGTTGAGGGTCGCAATCACGTCATATTCGGCCGGACGCAGCAGGATCTGCTGGAGCATCGCATCGGCGATGGCGTCCTTGACGATCACGTTCTTGCCGGTTTTCGGGTTCTTGAACTGCATCCACGGACCGCCATCGAGCAGCGTCGCGCCAAACTCCTCCGCCGCCACTTCATAGGCCCACTCTTTGAAGGCACCTTCGGTGAACTTCATGATGTTGCCTTTATGCACGATGGTCAGCGAATCGCGATCGTTGTCGACCACATATTGCAGCGCTTTGCGCGCCAGGCGCTTGGTGCCCTGCAGGGAAACCGGCTTGACGCCGATACCGCAGTTTTCGTCGAAACGGATCTTGGTGACGCCCATTTCTTCTTTGAGGAACTTGATGACCTTGGTGGCTTCGGCGGAGCCGGCCTTCCATTCGATACCGGCGTAAATGTCTTCCGAGTTCTCACGGAAAATGGTCATGTCGACATCGCCAGGCTTCTTCACCGGGCTCGGCACGCCTTCGAACCAGCGCACCGGGCGCAGGCACACATACAGGTCAAGCTGCTGACGCAGGGCCACGTTCAGGGAACGGATACCACCACCTACCGGAGTGGTCAGCGGGCCCTTGATGGAAACCACGTAATCCTTGACTGCGTCCAGGGTTTCCTGAGGGAGCCAGGTGTCCTGGTCGTACATTTGAGTTGCTTTCTCGCCGGCATAGACTTCCATCCAGGAGATTTTGCGCTCGCCGCCGTAGGCCTTCTTAACAGCAGCATCGACAACCTTGATCATGACCGGGCTGATATCAACGCCAATACCATCACCTTCGATGAAAGGGATGATCGGGTTGTTAGGAACATTGAGAGAATGGTCTGCGTTGACGGTGATTTTGTCGCCGACTGCTGGAACCTGAATCTTCTTGTATCCCATGCTGAACTCCGTTGTGTGGATTGAACATCTGGCTGCGTTCGAGCGTACCCCAGTTGAATCTGGACGGGAACCTCATGTTCCACTCATCTACCGTGAAGGCGGCGCAGTTCGTGGCCTACAAGCCTGAAAGCAAAGGGAAAAGCGCCAAACTCGAGCACTGCGCAGGACTCTACGCCGCCGCCCCGCCTGCGACCTTTAGACCAATGGACGAGAGCGGTTGCATATGAACCGTCGGCGTTTTGCCAGCTACCTATGTATAATGCCGCCGCTGACCACAGAGTCACGACGGCTGAGCGCTCTGCTACTGGAAAAAAGGAGCCGAGACTTTCCGCCCAAAGCCGGGTTGTTATCGCAGCCCACCCGCTTGACGCTCGACTGATGCACCCAACATCACCGCGAAGAAACCTCGATATTCGGTTCATGGATGACTTTGAACGAACGCGCTTACCCGGCGCCCCTCGAGTTTCTGCGCACGCTTTAGCAAAGAAGAGAGTTAATCCGAATATGCCCACCCGCTCGAAGATCATCTATACCTTCACCGACGAAGCCCCCGCCCTCGCCACCTACTCGCTGCTACCTATCGTCGAAGCCTTCACCGCTTCCGCTGATATTGCCGTGGAAACCCGCGACATCTCTCTCGCAGGGCGTATTCTTGCCAGCTTCCCGGAGCTGCTGGGCGACAAAGCCGTACCGGACCACCTGGCCGAGCTGGGCGACCTGGCTGTAACCCCTGAAGCCAACATCATCAAGCTGCCGAACATCAGTGCCTCGGCACCGCAGCTTCAGGCCGCGATCAAAGAGCTGCAAGCCAAGGGCTACGCCCTGCCGGACTACCCGGAAACCGTGACCAGCGACGCCGACAAAGACGCCAAGGCGCGCTACGACAAGGTCAAGGGCAGCGCCGTGAACCCGGTCCTGCGTGAAGGCAACTCCGACCGCCGCGCTCCACTGTCGGTCAAGAACTACGCGCGCAAGCACCCGCACAAAATGGGCGCCTGGGCCAAAGACTCCAAGTCCCACGTGGCTCACATGAGCCAGGGCGATTTCTACGGCAGCGAAAAAGCCGCCCTGATCGACGCCCAGGACACCGTAAAGATCGAGCTGATCGCTCAAGACGGTAGCGCTACCGTCCTGAAGGAAAAAACCGCCGTACAAGCCGGCGAGATCCTCGATTGCGCAGTCTTGAGCAAGAAAGCCCTGCGTGCTTTCGTTGCCGCCGAGATCGAAGACGCCAAGAAACAAGGCGTACTGCTGTCGGTACACCTGAAAGCCACCATGATGAAGGTTTCCGACCCGATCATGTTCGGCCAGATCGTTGCCGAGTTCTATCAGGACGCCCTGAGCAAGCACGCCGACGTGCTGAGCCAGATCGGCTTCAACCTGAACAACGGCATTGGCGACCTGTACGCCCGCATCAAGGCCCTGCCTGCAGAGCAGCAAGCTGCGATCGAAGCCGACATCCAGGCCGTCTACGCCGTGCGCCCTGCCCTGGCCATGGTCAACTCCGATAAAGGCATCACCAACCTGCACGTGCCGAGCGACGTGATCGTCGACGCCTCGATGCCGGCCATGATCCGTGACTCCGGCAAGATGTGGGGCACCGACGGCCAGTTGCACGATACCAAAGCGCTGATCCCGGATCGCTGCTACGCCACCATCTACCAGGCCGTGATCGAAGACTGCAAGGCCAACGGCGCCTTCGACCCGACCACCATGGGCAGCGTGCCGAACGTTGGCCTGATGGCGAAGAAAGCCGAAGAGTACGGTTCCCACGACAAGACCTTCCAGATCAAGGCTGACGGCGTCGTACGCGTCACCGACAGCAAGGGCAACCTGCTGCTGGAACAGGCCGTCGAAGCCGGCGATATCTTCCGCATGTGCCAGACCAAGGACGCGCCGATCCAGGATTGGGTCAAACTGGCCGTCAACCGCGCTCGCGCAAGCAGCACTCCAGCGATTTTCTGGCTGGACCCGATGCGCGCCCACGACGGCGTGATGATCGAGAAGGTCCAGGCGTACCTGAAGGATCACGACACCGCCGGCCTGGACATCCGTGTGATGTCGCCAGTCGATGCCATGAAGTTCACCCTGGCCCGCACCCGCGAAGGCAAGGACACCATCTCCGTTACCGGCAACGTGCTGCGCGACTATCTGACCGACCTGTTCCCGATCATGGAACTGGGCACCAGCGCCAAGATGCTGTCGATCGTGCCGCTGATGAACGGTGGCGGCCTGTTCGAAACCGGCGCCGGCGGTTCGGCTCCTAAGCATGTGCAGCAGCTGCTGGAAGAGAACTTCCTGCGCTGGGACTCCCTGGGTGAGTTCCTGGCCCTGGCCGCTTCCCTGGAGCACCTGGGCACCACCTACAACAACCCGAAAGCGCTGGTACTGGCCAAGACTCTCGACCAGGCAACCGGTCAGTTCCTGGACAACAACAAGTCGCCATCGCGCAAAGTCGGCAACATCGACAACCGCGGCAGCCACTTCTACCTGGCGCTGTACTGGGCCCAGGCCCTGGCCGCCCAGACCGAAGATGCCGCCCTGCAAGCGCAGTTCAGCACCCTGGCCAAGACCCTGACCGAGAACGAAGCGACCATCGTCGCCGAGCTCAACGGCGTTCAAGGCAAGCCAGTGGACATCGGCGGCTACTACAGCGCCAACCCTGAGCTGGTGAGCAAGGCCATGCGCCCAAGCGCCACCCTCAACGCGGCTATCGCTGCGCTGGTCTAAGCAACACCGCTGTAATACAAACCCCGGCCAGGTGCCGGGGTTTGTGCTTTTTTGGACAACACCCTCCCTGTAGGAGCGAAGCTTGCTCGCGATAGTGGCGCTGCGGTGAGTCAGGCGAAACGCGCTGCTTTCATCGCGAGCCAGCTTCGCTCCTACAGGACTGGCGTTCGCCTTATGATGACCACCCACTCAAGACAGAGCTTTATATATGGAATGGCAACCCCACATCACCGTCGCCACCATCATTGAGAACCAGGGACGCTTTCTGTTCGTCGAGGAGTTCCAGGGCGACCAGGCGGTGTTCAACCAGCCCGCAGGGCACCTGGATCCGGACGAAAGCCTGCTCCAGGCCGCCATTCGCGAAACCCTGGAAGAAACCGGCTGGGACATCGAGCTGACCGGCGTGGTCGGCATCTATCTGTACACCGCCCCCAGCAATGGCGTGACCTACCAGCGCGTCTGCTTTGCCGGCAAACCGCTCAGGCACCACCCCGATTACCCACTGGACGACGGCATCATCGGCCCGCGCTGGCTGAGCCGCGACGAACTGCTGGCCTTGCGCCCGCAATGGCGCAGCGAGTTGATCATCCGCTGCGTCGACGACTATCTGGCCGGGCAACTGCACAGCCTCGAGCTGATCCGTCCGTCGCTTTAACCGCAGTTTTAGCCTTGCAGGCCTCAGCCTGTTAGAATCGCGTCCTTTTTCAAGACACCCGTTGAATTCCTATGCGTGATCCAGCCCCTTCTGACACCCAAAAGAAGCGCGTCATCGTCGGCATGTCCGGCGGCGTGGACTCTTCCGTTTCCGCCCTCCTGCTGATGGAGCAGGGTTACCAGGTGGAAGGCCTGTTCATGAAGAACTGGGAGGAAGACGACGGAACCGAGTACTGCACCGCCATGGACGACCTCGCGGACGCCCAGGCCGTGTGCGACAAGATTGGCATCAAGCTGCACACCGCCAACTTCGCCGCCGAGTACTGGGACAATGTGTTCGAGCACTTCCTGGCCGAATACAAGGCCGGCCGCACGCCGAACCCGGACATCCTGTGCAACCGTGAAATCAAGTTCAAGGCGTTCCTCGACTACGCCATGATGCTCGGCGCCGACCTGATCGCCACCGGCCACTATGTGCGCCGCCGCGACATCGACGGGCGCACCGAACTGCTCAAGGGCCTGGACCCGAACAAGGACCAGAGCTACTTCCTGCACGCCGTCGGCGGCGAGCAGATCGCCAAGACCCTGTTCCCGGTCGGCGAGCTGGAAAAGCCCGAAGTCCGCGCGATCGCCGAGAAACACGACCTGGCCACCGCCAAGAAGAAGGACTCCACCGGTATCTGCTTTATTGGTGAACGACGCTTCAGCGACTTCCTCAAGCAATACCTGCCGGCCCAGCCCGGCGAGATCAAGACCACCGAAGGTGAAGTGATCGGCCACCACCACGGCCTGATGTACCACACCATCGGCCAGCGCCAGGGCCTGGGTATCGGCGGCCTCAAGGACGCGGGTGATGAGCCGTGGTACGTGCTGATCAAGGACCTGGAACACAACGAGCTGATCGTTGGCCAGGGCAACGATCACCCGTGGCTGCTCTCCCGCGCCCTGCTCGCCTCCGACATCTATTGGGTCAACCCGATCGATTTGAGCGAACCGCGCCGCCTCACCGCGAAAGTGCGCTATCGCCAGAGCGACCAGCCTTGCACCCTGGAAAAGACCGCTAACGGCTATCGCGCCACCTTCGACGACCCGCAACGCGCGGTCACCCCCGGCCAATCCGTCGTCTTCTATGACGGCGAAATCTGCCTGGGCGGCGGCGTGATCGAAGTCGCAGAGCCCTGGAGCAGCAAGGCATGAGCCCGACCCAGGAACAACTGACGGCATTGGGCGGCGTGTTTCTCGCCGCCGTCCTGGTGGACAAGATCGCCAAGACCGGCCAGGTCACCGAAGCAGCCTTGAGCTGCATGCTCGGCAGCCTGCTGATCCGCGACCCGAAAGACACCCTGGAAGTCTACGGTGGCGACGACATCAATCTGCGTGAAGGTTATCGCGCCCTGATCGGCGCCCTGGAACGCGACCCCAGCACCCTGCAGCGCGAGCCGCTGCGCTATGCCCTGTCGATGCTCGGTCTCGAGCGCCAGCTGGCCAAGCGCGACGACCTGCTGGAAATCATCGGCAAGCGCCTGCCGCAGATTCAGTCCCAGGTCGAACATTTCGGCCCGGCCCACGAAAACGTGATTGCCGCCTGCGGCTCGCTGTATCAGGACACCCTGAGCACCCTGCGCCAGCGGATCCAGGTGCATGGCGACATGCGCAACCTGCAGCAGCCGAGCAACGCCTCGAAGATCCGCGCGCTGCTGTTGGCCGGCATCCGTTCGGCGCGCCTGTGGCGCCAGTTGGGTGGCCACCGCTGGCAGCTGGTGATCAGCCGCCGCAAATTGCTCAAAGAGCTTTATCCGCTGATGCGCAGCAGCTGAACTGCGCCCGCAAGACCTTTTGTAGTCAGTAACGCGTAAGACGCTGGTCAGTTGGCAACGGACCGGCGGATATTTTCATGTATGATACGCGCCCCATTTCGTTGCCCGACTGTCCGAGAACACCCCATGCAGCTCTCTTCGCTCACTGCGGTTTCCCCTGTTGACGGCCGCTACGCCGGCAAAACCCAGGCCCTGCGCCCCATTTTCAGCGAATACGGCCTGATCCGTGCTCGCGTCCTGGTCGAAGTGCGCTGGCTCCAGCGCCTGGCCGCCCATTCCGCCATCAGTGAAGTACCGGCGTTCTCCGCCGAAGCCAACGCCGTGCTGAACACCCTGGCGGAAAACTTCTCTCTGGAACACGCCGAGCGCGTCAAAGAGATCGAACGCACCACCAACCACGACGTCAAGGCCATCGAGTACCTGCTCAAGGAACAGGCCGCCAAGCTGCCTGAACTGGCCAACGTCAGCGAATTCATCCACTTCGCCTGCACCAGCGAGGACATCAACAACCTGTCCCACGCCCTGATGCTGCGCGAAGGCCGTGACGAGGTGATGCTGCCGCTGATGCGCCAGACCGCCGGGGCTATCCGCGAACTGGCTCTGCGCTTCGCCGACGTGCCAATGCTGTCCCGCACCCACGGTCAGCCGGCCTCGCCGACCACCCTGGGCAAAGAGCTGGCGAACGTGGTGTACCGCCTGGAGCGCCAGATCGCTCAGGTCGCCGCCGTGCCGCTGCTGGGCAAGATCAACGGCGCCGTGGGCAACTACAACGCGCACCTGTCGGCCTACCCGGAAATCGACTGGGAAGCCAACGCCCGCGCCTTCATCGAAGACGAGCTGGGCCTGAGCTTCAACCCGTACACCACGCAGATCGAGCCGCACGACTACATCGCCGAGCTGTTCGACGCCATCGCCCGCTTCAACACCATCCTGATCGACTTCGATCGCGATATCTGGGGCTACATCTCCCTGGGCTACTTCAAGCAGCGCACCATCGCCGGCGAAATCGGTTCCTCGACCATGCCGCACAAGGTCAACCCGATCGACTTCGAGAACTCCGAAGGCAACCTGGGCATCGCCAACGCGCTGTTCCAGCACCTGGCGAGCAAACTGCCGATCTCCCGCTGGCAGCGCGACCTGACCGACTCCACCGTCCTGCGTAACCTCGGTGTCGGTTTCGCCCACAGCGTGATCGCTTACGAAGCCAGCCTCAAAGGCATCAGCAAGCTGGAGCTCAACGCCCAGAAGATCGCCGAAGACCTGGACGCCTGTTGGGAAGTCCTGGCCGAGCCGATCCAGACTGTGATGCGCCGCTACAACATCGAAAACCCGTACGAAAAACTCAAGGAACTGACTCGTGGCAAGGGCATCAGCCCTGAAGCGCTGCAGACCTTCATCGACGCGTTGGAAATGCCTGAAGCCGCCAAGGCCGAGCTGAAAAAGCTCACCCCGGCCAGCTACATCGGTAATGCCGCGGCCCAAGCCAAACGCATCTGATCGATGGCAAGACCTTTGACGCCCGGCAGCGCCGGGCGTTTTTATTCCCGTATGAAAAGTGCATTTTTTCAATAGGTTACACATGAATCCTGACATTCCTCTTCAACTTCTGGGCGGCATCAGCGCACGGGAATTCCTGCGTGACTACTGGCAGAAAAAGCCCCTGCTGATCCGTCAGGCCCTGCCCGACTTCGAAAGCCCGATCGACGCCGACGAACTGGCCGGCCTGGCGCTGGAAGAAGAGGTCGAGTCGCGCCTGGTCATCGAGCACGGCGAACGCCCTTGGGAACTGCGCCGCGGCCCGTTCGCCGAAGACGAGTTCAGCAAGCTGCCGGAGCGTGACTGGACCCTGCTGGTCCAGGCTGTCGACCAGTTCGTGCCGGAAGTCGCCGAACTGCTGGAGCATTTCCGCTTCCTGCCGAGCTGGCGCATCGACGACGTGATGATCAGCTTCGCCGCTCCCGGCGGTAACGTCGGTCCGCACTTCGATAACTACGATGTGTTCCTGCTGCAAGGCCACGGCAAGCGCAACTGGAAGATCGGCCAGATGTGCGACGCCGAGAGCCCACTGCTGCAGCACGCGGACCTGCGTATCCTCGCCGAGTTCGAAGAAACCGAGAGCTGGGTCCTGGAACCCGGCGACATGCTCTACCTGCCACCGCGCCTGGCCCACTATGGCGTCGCGGTGAACGACTGCATGACCTACTCGGTGGGCTTCCGCGCCCCGAGCGCCGCCGAAGTGCTGACCCACTTCACCGACTTCCTCAGCCAGTACCTGCCGGACGAAGACCGCTATACCGACGCCGACGTGCAACCTGTCAGCGATCCGCACCAGATCCAGCACGACGCCCTCGATCGCCTCAAGGGCCTGCTGGCCGAACACATGAGCGACGAGCGCATGCTGCTGACCTGGTTCGGCCAGTTCATGACCGAGCCGCGCTACCCGGAACTGGTGGTCGGCCCCGAGTTGGAAGAAGAAGACCTGCTCGGTAGCCTCGAACAGGGCGCCATCCTGATCCGCAACCCGAGCGCGCGCCTGGCCTGGTCCGAAGTCGACGACGACCTGCTGCTGTTCGCCAGCGGCCAGAGCCGCTACCTGCCGGGCAAGCTGCGTGAACTGCTGAAGATGATTTGCGCCGCCGACGCGCTGCACCTCGACAACCTCGGCCCATGGCTGGCGGACGAGGATGGACGCGGCCTGCTGTGCGAACTGGTCAAGCAAGGAAGCCTGGGATTTGCCGATGAATAAGATTCGCGTACGTGTCGCAGACTGGCAAAAGGATAACGCCGAGATCCGGCGCATTCGTGAAGCGGTGTTCATCGTCGAGCAATCCGTCCCGCCTGAACTGGAGTGGGACGCCGACGACGACAGCGCGGTGCATTTCCTCGCGCTCGAAGGCGACTTTCCGATCGGCACCGCACGCCTGCTGCCCGACGGGCAGGTCGGCCGGGTATCGGTCCTCAAGGACTGGCGCGGCCTGAAGGTCGGCGACGCACTGATGCAGGCAGTGATCGGCGAAGCCGAGAAACGCGGTCTCAAGCAGCTGATGCTCAGCGCCCAGGTTCAGGCCACCGCCTTCTACGAGCGCCTGGGCTTCAGTATCGTCAGCGAGGAATTCCTGGAAGCAGGCATTCCTCACGTCGACATGGTCCGCGGCAGCGCCTGAGCAAGCTCTGCGCAGCAGCGAGCCTGCTGGCGATATCCTGCCAGCCGTCACACAACGCCCCGCCCTCCCCGGATCCAGCAAGCTAAGCTGGCTCCCTGGAGGCCGGGGCGTTTTGCCATCGGCGATTCAACTTGCCCCACCGCGAGCCGACAAACTGTCAAACTCAAGGCTTCCACCCCTAGCGGAGATAACGGACATGTCCCTACGCACCCTGCTCACGACGCTGCTGCTGACTGCGAGCTTTTCAGTCACGGCCGCGACCGAGATCGTGCCCCTGAACAACCGCACCAGCGCCGACCTGCTGCCCGTCGCCCAGAACTTCCTCGGCAAGGAAGGCCGGGTCAGCGCCTACGGCAACCAGCTGATCGTCAACGCTGAACCGGAGAAGATCGAGGAACTGCGCGCCTTCATCGCGCAACTGGATACCGCCGCCAAACGCCTGCTGATCACGGTCGACACCAACGAAAACAACACCCAGAACAATCAGGGTTATTCGGTCAACGGAGCTCCGCAAACCCGCACCATTACCCGCAGCACCGTCAGCCGCGATGGCGGCATACAGCAGATTCAGGCCAGCGAAGGCATACCGGCCCTGATCCAGGTCGGCCAGAGCGTGCCACTGACCACCACCCAGACCGACCCTTACGGTCGCCTGCAGAACCAGACCCAGTATCGCAATGTCACCCAGGGCTTCTACGTCACGGCCAGCGTCACCGGCGAAACCGTTCACCTGAGCATCAGTACCAACCGTGACCGCATGAGCCAGGAACGTCCTGATGTAGTGAATGTGCAAAGTACCGACACAACTGTCAGCGGCCGTCTTGGCGAGTGGATCACCCTGGCCGGCGTCAATCGCCAGAACCAGGCCGACAAACAGGCTGGAACCCGCAGCTACTCGACTCAGGGCCGGGATGACATGACCTTGCGAGTGAAAGTCGACGCCTTGGACTAAAGCACCGAAAACTGACTGATTAGTCGTATTAGACCAAAGATGTAGTGTTAGAAAAAAAGCACTACAAAACGTTTGACGAGGCAAAAAACCGAAGGCATGATGGCCTCGCTCCCGCTAATCAGGGGCCCTGGCAAGGGCCTTCGGATCGCCGCTCTAACCTACCCACCTGAGCCGATTCGTGTCTGTACCGCCCACAAGGTGTGTTTGACGAGATTGCGACTGGAACGAGGTTGTCCCGAGGGACGGAAGCTAATTAGGTAGATCGGCAACACACTGATGGTTCGTATGAAGGCCCACGACGCCCGAATGCGCCCGACAGCTGGCCCTCACCTGCTCACTTTCCCCTTGAGCCCATCGTTCACCCGTCGCCATCTGCGCCATAGCCGACTTGACCGCCTAGACTTCTGGTCAGCGAGCAGCCAATTACGCACCTTTGATCCTGCGTATCTGGTGGAGCAAGAATTTTCCACCCCAGACCTATGCGACGAGGTTTATCTCCATGGCACTGACACGCGAACAGCAAATTGCAGCCCTTGAAAAAGACTGGGCTGAAAACCCGCGCTGGAAAGGCGTGACTCGCACTTATTCCGCTGCCGACGTTGTCCGTCTGCGTGGCTCGGTTCAACCTGAGCACACCCTGGCACGCATGGGCGCCGAGAAGCTCTGGAACCTGGTGACCCAGGGTGCCAAACCGTCCTTCCGCCCTGAGAAAGATTTCGTCAACTGCATGGGCGCCCTGACCGGCGGCCAGGCGGTACAGCAAGTCAAAGCCGGCATCCAGGCTATCTACCTGTCGGGCTGGCAGGTTGCCGCGGACAACAACTCCGCCGAATCGATGTACCCGGACCAGTCGCTGTACCCGGTGGACTCCGTGCCGACCGTGGTCAAGCGCATCAACAACTCGTTCCGCCGCGCCGACCAGATCCAGTGGAAATCCGGCAAGAACCCGGGCGACGAAGGCTACATCGACTACTTCGCGCCAATCGTGGCTGACGCCGAAGCCGGTTTCGGCGGCGTGCTGAACGCCTACGAGCTGATGAAGAGCATGATCGAAGCAGGCGCTGCCGGCGTTCACTTCGAAGACCAGCTGGCTTCCGTGAAAAAATGCGGCCACATGGGCGGCAAGGTACTGGTTCCGACCCAGGAAGCCGTACAGAAGCTGACCGCTGCCCGTCTGGCGGCCGACGTTGCCGGCGTACCGACCATCATCCTGGCCCGTACCGACGCCAACGCTGCCGACCTGCTGACTTCCGACTGCGACCCGTACGACCAGCCGTTCGTGACTGGCACCCGCACCCAGGAAGGCTTCTATAAAGTGCGCGCCGGCCTCGACCAGGCCATCGCTCGCGGCCTGGCCTACGCGCCGTACGCCGACCTGATCTGGTGCGAAACCGCCAAGCCGGACCTGGACGAGGCCCGTCGCTTCGCCGAAGCGATCAAGAAGGAATACCCGGACCAGATCCTGTCGTACAACTGCTCGCCTTCCTTCAACTGGAAGAAGAACCTGGACGACGCGACCATCGCCAAGTTCCAGCGCGAACTGTCCGCCATGGGCTACAAGCACCAGTTCATCACCCTGGCCGGCATTCACAACATGTGGCACAGCATGTTCAACCTGGCGCACGACTACGCCCGCAACGACATGACCGCCTACGTGAAGCTGCAGGAGCAGGAATTCGCTGACGCCGCCAAGGGCTACACCTTCGTGGCTCACCAGCAGGAAGTGGGCACCGGCTACTTCGACGACATGACCACCGTGATCCAGGGTGGCTCGTCTTCGGTCACCGCACTGACCGGCTCCACCGAAGAAGAACAGTTCCACTGATTCGACTTCACGCTGAAAAACGGCCATTGCAGACCCGGTAAAAGCTAACTGCAGTGCCGCACATCTGACGCCCCGACTGGTTCGGGGCGTTTTTTTGCCTGCGACTTTTGCAGCGTCACCGACCAACCCCAAGCTCCAGGAGGAACGAACCAACTCGCGATGACCTCGCCCGAGCCTCCTGCCAATCAGGCAAAACATTGATCCAGAGCGGTATGTGTGGAGGAAAAAGCGGGTAAAAGGGGCCGCTCGCAACTTGCAGTAACGAGCATATAAAAGACAACTTAGCGGCTCTTCATGGGAATCATTGTTTAAAAGCAGCGCCAAATAATATTGATTATCATTTAGAGATGGCGATATTCGTTACAGCGAGGACAAAACATAATTAACAAAACACCCGCTAATGCCCACAGGCCGTGGCTTACGGGGCTTGCAAGAGGAGCCATGTCCTTATTCCGCTAAATAATTTCGCCATGAAAATTTACTTGCCCGGTGTTTAGCCATAAAATCACGGCGATTGATTGCACTGCGACATATCGTCACTGCTTTATTTCTTTATCAAGCTCAGAGACCTTTGCTCTCTGTTAAGGATTACCAGCATGCCCGAAGCGACAGGACTCATGGCCCACAACTGGGGCTTTGCCATTTTCCTTCTGGGTGTAGGCGGCCTCTGCGCCTTCATGCTCGGCGTCTCCAGCCTCCTCGGGTCAAAAGCCTGGGGCCGCAGCAAAAACGAACCGTTCGAGTCCGGCATGCTACCTACCGGTGGCGCCCGCTTGCGGCTCTCAGCCAAATTCTATCTGGTCGCGATGCTCTTCGTGATCTTCGATATCGAAGCCCTCTTTCTCTTTGCCTGGTCTGTGTCCGTCCGCGAAAGCGGCTGGACCGGATTCGTCGAAGCTCTCGTTTTCATAGCAATTCTGTTGGCAGGTCTTGTCTACCTTTGGCGGGTGGGGGCTCTTGATTGGGCTCCGGAAGGTCGCCGTAAGCGGCAGGCGAAGCTAAAACAATGAGGCTTTGGCGATGCAATACAATCTCACCAGGATCGACCCCGATGCTCCTAACGAGCAGTATCCGATCGGCGAACGGGAAACCGTTTCCGATCCGTTAGAAGATCAAGTCCACAAAAACATCTTCATGGGCAAGCTGGAAGACGTGCTGAGCGGCGCGGTCAACTGGGGGCGCAAGAACTCCCTGTGGCCGTACAACTTCGGCTTGTCCTGCTGCTACGTGGAAATGACCACCGCCTTCACGGCGCCCCACGACATCGCGCGCTTCGGCGCCGAAGTTATCCGGGCATCACCGCGCCAGGCGGATTTCATGGTTATTGCCGGAACCTGCTTCATCAAGATGGCGCCGATCATTCAGCGTCTCTACGAGCAAATGCTCGAACCGAAGTGGGTCATCTCCATGGGTTCGTGCGCCAACTCCGGTGGCATGTACGACATCTATTCCGTCGTTCAAGGGGTGGACAAGTTCCTGCCCGTGGACGTCTACGTGCCTGGCTGCCCGCCCCGCCCTGAAGCTTTTCTGCAAGGCCTGATGCTCTTGCAGGAGTCGATTGGCCAGGAGCGTCGCCCACTTTCCTGGGTCGTCGGTGACCAAGGCGTGTATCGCGCCGAAATGCCGTCGCAAAAGGAACAGCGCCGCGAACAGCGTATTCAGGTAACCAACCTGCGCAGCCCCGACGAAGTCTGATTCCAGAGCGCTTCTTACAAAGAACGAAAAACTGGCTTCATTCTTTACGTTGACCGAAAGCGATAAAAAACCATGACTACAGGCAGTGCTCTGTACATCCCGCCTTATAAGGCAGACGACCAGGATGTGGTCGTCGAACTCAATAACCGTTTTGGCCCTGAGGCGTTCACCGCCCAGGCCACCCGCACCGGCATGCCGGTGCTGTGGGTTACCCGTGCCAAACTCGTCGAAGTCCTGACCTTCCTGCGCAACCTGCCCAAGCCGTACGTCATGCTCTATGACCTGCACGGCGTGGACGAGCGTCTGCGCACCAAGCGCCAAGGGCTGCCAGGCGCCGACTTCAGCGTGTTCTACCACCTGCTGTCGATCGAACGTAATAGTGACGTAATGATCAAGGTCGCCTTGTCCGAGAGCGACCTCAGCTTGCCGACCGTGACCGGTATCTGGCCGAACGCCAACTGGTACGAGCGTGAAGTCTGGGACATGTTCGGCATCGACTTCGCCGGCCACCCTCACCTGTCGCGCATCATGATGCCGCCGACCTGGGAAGGTCACCCGCTGCGCAAGGACTTCCCGGCGCGCGCCACCGAATTCGATCCGTTCAGCCTGACCCTGGCCAAGCAACAACTGGAAGAAGAAGCCGCGCGCTTCAAGCCGGAAGACTGGGGCATGAAGCGTTCCGGCGCCAACGAGGACTACATGTTCCTCAACCTGGGCCCGAACCACCCTTCGGCTCACGGTGCCTTCCGCATCATCCTGCAGCTGGACGGCGAAGAGATCGTCGACTGCGTACCGGACATCGGCTACCACCACCGTGGTGCCGAGAAAATGGCCGAGCGTCAGTCCTGGCACAGCTTCATTCCGTACACCGACCGTATCGACTACCTCGGCGGCGTGATGAACAACCTGCCGTACGTGCTCTCGGTCGAGAAGCTGGCCGGCATCAAGGTGCCGGAGAAGGTCGACGTCATCCGCATCATGCTGGCCGAGTTCTTCCGGATCACCAGCCACTTGCTGTTCCTGGGTACCTACATCCAGGACGTCGGCGCCATGACCCCGGTGTTCTTCACCTTCACCGACCGTCAGCGCGCCTACACCGTGATCGAAGCCATCACCGGCTTCCGTCTGCACCCGGCCTGGTACCGCATCGGCGGCGTCGCCCACGACCTGCCACGCGGCTGGGAAAAGCTGGTGAAAGACTTCGTCGACTGGCTGCCCAAGCGCCTCGACGAATACACCAAGGCCGCCCTGCAGAACAGCATCCTCAAGGGTCGTACCATCGGCGTCGCCGCCTACAACACCAAGCAAGCCCTGGAATGGGGTGTCACCGGTGCCGGCCTGCGTTCCACCGGTTGCGATTTCGACCTGCGTAAAGCGCGTCCCTATTCCGGCTACGAGAACTTCGAGTTCGAAGTCCCGCTGGCGGCCAACGGCGATGCCTACGACCGCTGCATGGTCCGCGTCGAAGAGATGCGCCAGAGCATCAAGATCATCGACCAGTGCCTGCGCAACATGCCGGAAGGCCCGTACAAGGCGGACCACCCGCTGACCACGCCGCCGCCGAAAGAGCGCACGCTGCAGCACATCGAGACCCTGATCACGCACTTCCTGCAGGTTTCGTGGGGCCCGGTCATGCCGGCCAACGAGTCCTTCCAGATGATCGAAGCGACCAAGGGCATCAACAGTTATTACCTGACGAGCGATGGCGGCACCATGAGCTACCGCACCCGGATCCGCACCCCGAGCTTCGCCCACCTGCAGCAGATCCCTTCGGTGATCCGCGGCAGCATGGTCGCGGACTTGATCGCGTACCTGGGTAGTATCGACTTCGTTATGGCCGACGTGGACCGCTAAGCATGAACAGCCCGCTTATCCAGACAGACCGTTTCGCCCTCAGCGAAACCGAGCGCTCGGCCATCGAGCACGAGCTGCATCACTACGAAGACCCGCGCGCGGCGTCTATCGAAGCCCTGAAGATCGTCCAGAAGGAACGTGGCTGGGTGCCCGATGGCGCCCTCTACGCCATCGGCGAGATCCTCGGCATCCCGGCCAGCGACGTAGAAGGCGTGGCGACGTTCTATAGCCAGATCTTCCGCCAGCCGGTCGGCCGTCACATCATCCGTGTCTGCGACAGCATGGTCTGCTACATCGGCGGCCACGAGTCCGTGGTCAGCCAGATCCAGAGCCAGCTGGGCATCGGCCTCGGCCAGACCACCGCCGACGGCCGCTTCACCCTGCTGCCGGTATGCTGCCTGGGCAACTGCGACAAGGCCCCGGCGCTGATGATCGACGACGACACTTTCGGCGACGTGCAGCCTGCTGGCGTGGCCAAACTGTTGGAGGGCTACGTATGACCCTGACATCCTTCGGCCCTGCCAACCGCATCCAGCGCAGCCCCGAAACCCATCCGCTGACCTGGCGCCTGCGCGACGACGGCGAGCCGGTATGGCTCGACGAGTACCAGGCCAAGAACGGCTACGCCGCTGCGCGCAAGGCTTTCGCCGACCTGTCCCAGGACGACATCGTCCAGACCGTCAAGGACGCCGGCCTCAAGGGCCGCGGCGGCGCAGGCTTCCCCACTGGCGTGAAGTGGGGCCTGATGCCCAAAGACGAATCCATGAACATCCGCTACCTGCTGTGCAACGCGGACGAAATGGAACCCAACACCTGGAAAGACCGCATGCTGATGGAGCAACTGCCCCATCTGCTGATCGAAGGCATGCTGATCAGCGCCCGCGCGCTGAAAACCTACCGTGGCTACATCTTCCTGCGGGGCGAGTACACCACCGCCGCCAAGCACCTCAACCGTGCTGTGGAAGAGGCCAAGGCCGCGGGCCTGCTGGGCAAGAACATCCTGGGCAGCGGCTTCGACTTCGAGCTGTTCGTCCACACCGGCGCCGGGCGTTACATCTGCGGTGAAGAAACCGCACTGATCAACTCCCTCGAAGGCCGTCGCGCCAACCCGCGCTCCAAGCCGCCCTTCCCTGCCGCCGTCGGCGTGTGGGGCAAGCCGACCTGCGTGAACAACGTCGAGACCCTGTGCAACGTGCCAGCGATCATCGGCGATGGCGTGGAATGGTACAAATCCCTCGCTCGCGAAGGCAGTGAAGACCATGGCACCAAGCTGATGGGCTTCTCCGGCAAAGTGAAGAACCCTGGCCTGTGGGAACTGCCGTTCGGCGTGACCGCGCGCGAGCTGTTCGAAGACTACGCTGGCGGCATGCGCGACGGCTTCAAGCTCAAGTGCTGGCAGCCAGGCGGCGCCGGTACCGGCTTCCTGTTGCCCGAACACCTGGATGCGCAGATGTACGCCGGCGGCATCGCCAAGGTAGGCACCCGCATGGGTACCGGCCTGGCCATGGCGGTCGACGACAGCATCAACATGGTGTCGCTGCTGCGCAACATGGAAGAGTTCTTTGCCCGCGAATCCTGCGGCTTCTGCACCCCTTGCCGCGATGGCCTGCCATGGAGCGTCAAGCTGCTGCGCGCCCTCGAGAAAGGCGAAGGGCAAGCCGGCGATATCGAGACCCTGCTGGGTCTGGTCGGTTTCCTCGGCCCAGGCAAGACCTTCTGTGCTCACGCACCGGGCGCCGTGGAGCCATTGGGCAGTGCCATCAAGTATTTCCGTCCAGAGTTCGAGGCCGGCATCGCAGCCACCAGTGCTGCCGTCGTCCCGCCCCTGGCCCGGCCGATCGTAGTCGGCGCGTAAACGTATCGAACGAGGGTGGTCCGTGCCGCCCTCGTATCGCCTGAAGACGCCGCGACGCGCCAGGCGAGCACCAAGATTCCATTAGCCACGCCCGCTGACACCGGGCCAACGAAGAACTTTGAACCATGGCCACTATCCACGTAGACGGCAAAGCGCTCGAAGTCGATGGGGCGGACAACCTGTTACAGGCATGTCTGTCACTAGGCCTCGACATCCCTTATTTCTGCTGGCACCCCGCTCTCGGTAGCGTCGGTGCCTGTCGCCAGTGCGCGGTCAAGCAATACACCGACGAGAACGACACCCGTGGTCGCATCGTCATGTCCTGCATGACGCCCGCCACCGACAACACCTGGATCTCCATCGACGATGAAGAATCCAAGGCCTTCCGCGCCAGTGTCGTCGAATGGCTGATGACCAACCACCCGCACGACTGCCCGGTCTGCGAGGAAGGCGGTCACTGCCACCTGCAAGACATGACCGTGATGACCGGCCACAACGAGCGCCGTTATCGCTTCACCAAGCGTACCCACCAGAACCAGGAACTCGGCCCGTTCATCGCTCACGAGATGAACCGCTGCATCGCCTGCTACCGTTGCGTGCGTTTCTACAAGGACTATGCCGGCGGCACCGACCTCGGCGTGTTCGGTGCCCACGACAACGTGTACTTCGGTCGCGTTGAAGACGGCACCCTGGAAAGCGAGTTCTCCGGCAACCTCACCGAGGTCTGCCCGACCGGTGTGTTCACCGACAAGACTCACTCCGAGCGCTACAACCGCAAATGGGACATGCAGTTCTCGCCGAGCATCTGCCATGGCTGCTCCAGCGGTTGCAACATCTCCCCGGGCGAGCGCTACGGCGAACTGCGCCGCATCGAGAACCGCTACAACGGTTCGGTGAACCAGTACTTCCTGTGCGACCGTGGCCGTTTCGGCTATGGCTACGTCAACCGCACAGACCGTCCACGCCAGCCGCTGCTGAACGACGGCACCAAGCTGAGCCTGGACCAGGCGCTGGACAAGGCCGCCGACCTGCTGCGCGGCCGCAATATCGTCGGTATCGGTTCGCCTCGCGCCAGCCTGGAAAGCAACTACGCCCTGCGTGAACTGGTAGGTGCCGAGCACTTCTACAGCGGTATCGAAGCCGCCGAACTGGAGCGCATCCGCCTGGTACTGCAAGTGCTGAAAAGCAGCCCGCTGCCCGTGCCGACCATGCGCGACATCGAAGACCACGATGCAGTGTTCGTCCTCGGCGAAGACCTGACCCAGACCGCCGCCCGCATGGCCCTGGCCCTGCGCCAGTCGGTCAAGGGCAAGGCCGAAGAAATGGCCGACGCCATGCGCGTCCAGCCATGGCTCGACGCCGCGGTGAAAAACATCGGCCAGCACGCGCTGAACCCGCTGTTCATCGCCAGCCTGGCTGAAACCAAGCTCGACGACGTTGCCGAGGAGTGTGTACACGCCGCTCCCGACGACCTGGCGCGCATCGGTTTCGCCGTGGCCCACGCCCTGGACGCCAGCGCCCCGGCCGTCGAAGGCCTGGACACCGAAGCCCAGGAACTGGCCAAGCGCATCGCCGACGCCCTCCTCGCCGCCAAGCGTCCACTGATCATCGCCGGCACCTCCCTGGGTTCCAAGGCGCTGGTCGAAGCCGCGGCGAACATTGCCAAGGCCCTGAAGCTGCGCGAGAAGAACGGCTCCATCAGCCTGATCGTGCCTGAGGCCAACAGCCTCGGCCTGGCCATGCTCGGTGGCGAATCGGTGGACGCCGCGCTGCAAGCGGTGATCGACGGTAAGGCCGACGCCCTGGTCGTGCTGGAAAACGATCTGTACACCCGCACCGACGCCGCCAAGGTCGATGCCGCGCTGAACGCCGCGAAAGTGGTGATCGTCGCCGACCACCAGAAGACCGCCACCAGCGATCGCGCGCACCTGGTCCTGCCAGCGGCCAGCTTCGCCGAAGGCGACGGCACCCTGGTCAGCCAGGAAGGCCGTGCCCAGCGCTTCTTCCAGGTGTTCGATCCGACCTATATGGATGCCAGCATCCTGGTTCACGAAGGCTGGCGCTGGCTGCATGCCCTGCGCTCTACCCTGCTGAACAAGCCGGTGGACTGGACCCAGCTGGACCACGTGACCGCCGCCTGCGCCCAGAGCAACCCGCAACTGGCGCGCATCGTCGATGCCGCGCCATCGGCGTCGTTCCGCATCAAGGGCCTGAAGCTGGCCCGCGAACCGCTGCGTTACAGCGGCCGTACCGCCATGCGCGCCGACATCAGCGTGCACGAGCCACGTACCCCGCAGGACCAGGACACCGCGTTCTCCTTCTCCATGGAAGGTTACTCGGGCTCCGTGGAGCCACGCTCCCAGGTGCCGTTCGCCTGGTCGCCGGGCTGGAACTCACCGCAAGCCTGGAACAAGTTCCAGGACGAAGTCGGTGGTCACCTGCGTGCCGGTGATCCGGGCACCCGCCTGATCGAAAGCCAGGGCGACAGCCTCGGCTGGTTCGCCAGCGTGCCGCGCGCCTTCTCCCCGGCCCAGGGCACCTGGCAGGCGGTGCCGTTCTACCACCTGTTCGGCAGCGAAGAGAACTCTTCGAAAGCCGCTCCGGTCCAGGAACGCATCCCGGCCGCCTACGTTTCCCTGGCCAAGTCCGAAGCCGATCGCCTGGGTGTCAACGATGGCGCGCTGCTCGCCGTGAACGTGGCGGGCCAGACCCTGCGTCTGCCGCTGCGCATCAACGACGAGCTGGGCGCTGGCCTCGTGGCCCTGCCAGCCGGCCTGGCGGGCATTCCTCCGGCGTTCTTTGGCAAATCCGTTGACGGTCTGCAGGAGGCAGCGCAATGACCTGGTTCACCCCTGAAGTGATCGACGTGATCCTGGCGGTCGTCAAAGCCCTGGTCATCATGCTGGCCGTGGTGGTCGCCGGTGCCCTGCTCAGCTTTGTCGAGCGTCGCCTGCTGGGCTGGTGGCAGGACCGTTACGGTCCGAACCGCGTTGGCCCGTTCGGCATGTTCCAGATCGCCGCCGACATGCTGAAGATGTTCTTCAAGGAAGACTGGACCCCGCCGTTTGCCGACAAGGTGATCTTCACCCTGGCACCGGTCGTGGCCATGAGCGCCTTGCTGATCGCGTTCGCGATCATCCCAATCACCCCGACCTGGGGCGTGGCGGACCTGAACATCGGCCTGCTGTTCTTCTTCGCCATGGCCGGCCTGTCGGTCTACGCGGTGCTGTTCGCCGGCTGGTCGAGCAACAACAAGTTCGCCCTGCTCGGCAGCCTGCGGGCCTCGGCCCAGACCGTGTCCTATGAAGTGTTCATGGGCCTGGCGCTGATGGGCATCGTGGCCCAGGTCGGTTCGTTCAACATGCGCGACATCGTCGACTACCAGGCGCAGAACCTGTGGTTCATCATTCCGCAGTTCTTCGGCTTCTGTACCTTCTTCATCGCTGGCGTGGCCGTGACTCACCGTCACCCGTTCGACCAGCCGGAAGCGGAACAGGAACTGGCCGACGGTTACCACATTGAATACGCCGGCATGAAATGGGGCATGTTCTTCGTTGGCGAGTACATCGGCATCATCCTGATCTCGGCACTGCTGGTCACCCTGTTCTTCGGTGGCTGGCACGGTCCGTTCGGCATCCTGCCGCAACTGTCCTTCGTCTGGTTCGCCCTGAAGACCGCATTCTTCATCATGCTGTTCATCCTGCTGCGGGCTTCCATCCCGCGTCCGCGTTATGACCAGGTGATGGACTTCAGCTGGAAATTCTGCCTGCCGCTGACCCTGATCAATTTGCTGGTGACTGCTGCGCTTGTGTTGTTGAACACGCCAGCGGGCGCGGTTCAGTGAGGATTTGACCCATGTTCAAATATATTGGCGACATCGTTAAGGGTACTGGTACCCAACTGCGCAGCCTGGTGATGGTCTTCGGCCATGGCTTTCGCAAGCGCGACACCCTGCAATACCCGGAAGAGCCGGTCTACCTGCCGCCCCGCTACCGTGGCCGCATCGTACTGACCCGCGACCCCGATGGCGAAGAGCGTTGCGTAGCCTGCAACCTGTGCGCCGTGGCGTGCCCGGTGGGTTGCATCTCGCTGCAGAAAGCTGAAACCGAAGACGGTCGCTGGTACCCGGACTTCTTCCGCATCAACTTCTCGCGTTGCATCTTCTGCGGCCTCTGCGAGGAAGCCTGCCCGACCACCGCGATCCAGCTGACCCCGGATTTCGAGATGGCCGAGTTCAAACGTCAGGACCTGGTTTACGAGAAAGAAGATCTGCTGATCTCCGGTCCCGGAAAGAACCCTGATTACAACTTCTATCGTGTTGCAGGTATGGCCATTGCCGGTAAGCCAAAAGGCTCCGCGCAAAACGAAGCCGAGCCGATCAACGTGAAGAGCTTGCTGCCTTAAGGAAGAAAGATGGAATTCGCTTTCTATTTCGCGTCAGGTGTCGCCGTTGTCTCCACGCTACGCGTGGTGACCAACACCAACCCTGTGCACGCCCTGCTCTACCTGATCATTTCGCTGATCGCCGTGGCGATGACGTTCTTCAGCCTCGGCGCACCGTTCGCCGGCGTGCTGGAAGTGATCGCCTATGCCGGCGCCATCATGGTGCTGTTCGTGTTCGTGGTGATGATGCTGAACCTGGGCCCCGCCTCGGTTCAGCAGGAACGCATCTGGCTCAAGCCGGGGATCTGGCTCGGGCCGGTGGTGCTCGCCGCCCTGCTGCTGGTGGAACTGCTGTACGTGCTGTTCAGCCACCAGAGCGGTACCGGTATCGGCCACACCACCGTAGACGCCAAGGCCGTGGGCATCAGCCTGTTCGGTCCTTATCTGCTGGTGGTCGAACTCGCCTCGATGCTGCTGCTCGCCGCAGCCGTCACGGCGTTCCACCTGGGCCGCAACGAGGCGAAGGAGTAAGACCATGCCTACTATCGGAACTATCCCTCTGGAGCATGGCATGGCCGTTGCCGGCATCCTGTTCTGCCTCGGCCTGGTCGGCCTGATGGTGCGCCGCAACATTCTCTTCGTGCTGATGAGCCTGGAGGTGATGATGAACGCCTCCGCCCTGGCCTTCATCGTCGCCGGTAGCCGCTGGGCGCAGCCGGATGGACAGGTCATGTTCATCCTGGTGATCAGCCTGGCAGCCGCCGAGGCCAGTATTGGCCTGGCGATCCTGTTGCAGCTGTATCGCCGCTTCCACACTCTCGATATCGACGCTGCCAGCGAGATGCGCGGATGAACCTTCTCTATCTGACTTTCCTGTTCCCCCTGATCGGTTTTCTGCTGCTGTCGTTCTCCCGTGGACGCCTCTCGGAAAACCTCGCCGCCCTGATCGGTGTCGGCTCCGTTGGCCTGTCGGCGATTGTCGCGGCTTATGTGATCTGGCAATTCAATGTCGCTCCGCCGGAAGGTGGCCACTACACCCAGGTGCTGTGGCAGTGGATGACCGTTGGCGACTTCAAGCCAACCTTCGCCCTGTACCTGGACGGCCTGTCCGTGACCATGCTCGGCGTGGTGGTGGGCGTGGGTTTCCTGATCCACCTGTTCGCGTCCTGGTACATGCGCGGTGAAGACGGTTACTCGCGCTTCTTCGCCTACACCAACCTGTTCATCGCCAGCATGCTGTTCCTGGTGCTCGGCGACGACCTGTTGTTCCTGTACTTCGGCTGGGAAGGCGTGGGCCTGTGTTCGTACCTGCTGATCGGTTTCTACTACAGCAACCGCAACAACGGTAACGCGGCACTCAAGGCCTTCATCGTCACCCGCATCGGCGACGTGTTCATGGCCATCGGCCTGTTCATCCTGTTCCAGCAGCTGGGTACGCTGAACATCCAGCAACTGCTGGTCGCGGCGCCTGCGAAGTTCCAGGCCGGCGACTTCTGGATCGTCCTGGCGACCCTGATGCTGCTGGGTGGCGCGGTCGGTAAATCCGCCCAGCTGCCGCTGCAGACCTGGCTGGCGGATGCGATGGCCGGTCCTACCCCGGTTTCGGCACTGATCCACGCCGCAACCATGGTGACCGCCGGTGTCTACCTGATCGCCCGTACCCACGGCCTGTTCGCCCTGGCGCCGGACATCCTGCACCTGGTGGGCGTCGTCGGTGGCGTGACCCTGGTTCTGGCCGGCTTCGCCGCGCTGGTACAGACCGACATCAAGCGGATCCTCGCCTACTCGACCATGAGCCAGATCGGCTACATGTTCCTGGCCCTGGGCGTTGGCGCCTGGGACGGCGCGATCTTCCACCTGATGACCCACGCCTTCTTCAAGGCCCTGCTGTTCCTTGCCTCCGGTGCGGTGATCGTTGCCTGCCACCACGAGCAGAACATCTTCAAGATGGGCGGCCTGTGGAAGAAACTGCCGCTGGCCTACGCCAGCTTCATCGTCGGCGGCGCGGCCCTGGCGGCCCTGCCACTGGTCACCGCCGGTTTCTACTCCAAGGACGAGATCCTCTGGGAAGCCTTCGCCAGCGGTAACCATGGCCTGCTGTATGCCGGTCTGGTGGGGGCTTTCATGACCTCGCTGTACACCTTCCGCCTGATCTTCATCACCTTCCACGGTGAAGCCAAGACCGAAGCCCACGCCGGCCACGGCATCAGCCACTGGCTGCCGCTGTCGGTGCTGATCGTTCTGTCGACCGCCGTCGGCGCCATGATCACCCCACCGCTGCACGGTGTGCTGCCACTCAGCGTCGGCCATGCCGGCGGCGAAGCCAAGCACAGCCTGGAACTCGCGTCCGGCGCCATCGCCATCGCCGGTATCCTGCTGGCCGCGCTGCTGTTCCTCGGCAAGCGTCGCTTCGTTACCGCCATCGCCAACAGCGGCATCGGCCGCCTCCTCTCGGCCTGGTGGTTCGCTGCCTGGGGCTTCGACTGGATCTACGACAAACTGTTCGTCAAGCCATATCTGGCGATCAGCCATGTACTGCGCAAAGACCCGCTCGACCAGACCATCGGTCTGATCCCGCGCCTGGCCAAAGGGGGCCACAACTCCCTGAGCCGTACGGAAACCGGTCAACTGCGTTGGTACGCCGCCTCGATGGCTGCTGGTGCCGTGCTGGTTATCGGCGCCGTCGTGCTGGTAGCGGTCTGATATGAACCTTGCGAACTTGCGAAAGGAATTGAGCCCGTCATGATTCTGCCTTGGCTAATCCTGATCCCCTTCATCGGCGGCCTGCTGTGCTGGATGGGTGAGCGCTTCGGCGCCACCCTCCCCCGCTGGATTGCGCTGATCACCATGTCCCTGTTGCTCAGCCTCGGCCTCTGGCTGTGGGCCCACGGCGACTATTCACTCGCTCCGGCGCCTGGCGCCGATCCGACCTGGACCCTGGAGTTCAAGCACGTCTGGATCGAGCGCTTCGGCATCAACGTGCACCTGGCCCTCGACGGCCTGTCGCTGTTGATGATCCTGCTGACCGGCCTCCTGGGCGTGCTTTCCGTCCTCTGTTCCTGGAAAGAGATCCAGCGTCACGTGGGCTTCTTCCACCTGAACCTGATGTGGATCCTAGGCGGTGTCGTCGGCGTGTTCCTCGCCCTCGACCTGTTCATGTTCTTCTTCTTCTGGGAAATGATGCTGGTGCCGATGTACTTCCTCATCGCGCTCTGGGGTCACAGTTCTTCGGACGGCAAGAAAACCCGGATCTACGCCGCGACCAAGTTCTTCATCTTCACTCAGGCTTCCGGCCTGATCATGCTGGTGGCGATCCTCGGTCTGGTGCTGGTCAACTTCAACGACACCGGCGTGATTACCTTCAACTACGCCGACCTGTTGAAGACCAAGATGTCGACCACCACCGAGTACGTGCTGATGCTCGGCTTCTTCATCGCCTTCGCAGTGAAGCTGCCAGTGGTGCCGTTCCACTCCTGGCTGCCCGATGCCCACGCCCAGGCACCGACAGCGGGTTCCGTGGACCTGGCGGGGATCCTGCTGAAGACTGCGGCCTACGGCCTGCTGCGCTTCGCCCTGCCGCTGTTCCCGAATGCCTCGGCCGAGTTCGCGCCGATCGCCATGACCCTGGGTCTGATCGGCATCTTCTACGGTGCCTTCCTGGCTTTCGCCCAGACCGACATCAAGCGCCTGGTGGCATTCTCCAGCGTTTCGCACATGGGCTTCGTGCTGATCGGTATCTACTCCGGCAGCCAGCTGGCCCTGCAGGGCGCGGTGATCCAGATGCTGGCTCACGGTCTGTCGGCGGCAGCACTCTTTATCCTGTGCGGCCAGCTGTACGAACGCACCCACACCCGCGACATGCGTGAAATGGGTGGCCTGTGGTCGAAGATCGCCTACCTGCCAGCCATCAGCCTGTTCTTCGCAGCAGCCTCGCTGGGCTTGCCGGCGACCGGTAACTTCGTCGGCGAATTCCTGATCCTGATCGGTACCTTCGCCAGCGCACCATGGGTCACCGTGCTCGCGACTTCCGGCCTGGTGTTCGGTTCGGTCTACTCGCTGATCATGATTCACCGCGCCTACTTCGGCCCGGCCAAGTCGGACGCGGTCCTGCACGGCATGGACGCTCGCGAACTGATCATGGTGGTCGGACTGGCGGCGCTGCTGATCTACATCGGCATCTACCCGCAACCGTTCCTCGATACCTCTGCCGCCACGATGAGTGGCGTGCAGCAATGGCTCGGCACCGCCTTCACTCAACTCGCTTCGGCCCGGTAAGAGCGCTATGGACTTTACGATTCAACACTTTATCGCGCTTGCGCCGCTGTTGATCACCAGCCTCACCATCATTGTGGTGATGCTGGCTATCGCCTGGCGTCGCAACCATTCGCAAACCTTCCTGCTGTCGGTCGCCGGTCTGAACCTGGCGTTGCTGTCGATCCTGCCGGCCCTGAAAGTCACCCCTCTGGCGGTGACTCCATTGCTGCAGATCGACCAGTTCGCCTGCCTGTACATGGCGCTGATCCTGGTGGCCACCCTGGCCTGCGTCACCCTCGCCCACGCCTACCTAGGCGACGGCGGCACCGGTTACCCGGGCAACCGCGAAGAGCTGTACCTGCTGATCCTGATGGCCGCCGCCGGCGGCCTGGTCCTGGTCAGCGCGCAACACCTGGCCGGCTTGTTCATCGGCCTGGAACTGCTCTCGGTACCGGTCTACGGCCTGGTGGCTTATGCCTTCTTCAACAAGCGTTCGCTGGAAGCCGGCATCAAGTACATGGTGCTGTCGGCCGCCGGTTCCGCGTTCCTGCTGTTCGGCATGGCCCTGCTCTACGCCGAAGCCGGCAGCCTGAGCTTCAACGGCATCGGTCAGGCCCTGGCCGCGACCGGCCTGCCTAGCCCAATGGCCCAACTGGGCCTGGGCATGATGCTGATCGGCCTGGCGTTCAAGCTGTCGCTGGTACCCTTCCACCTGTGGACCCCGGACGTCTACGAAGGGGCTCCAGCGCCTGTGGCGGCCTTCCTGGCCACCGCGAGCAAGGTGGCGGTATTCGCGGTGATGGTGCGTCTGTTCCAGATCTCGCCGGTAGCCAGCAGCGGTGTCCTGAACACCGTGCTGACCCTGATCGCGATTGCCTCGATCCTGTTCGGCAACCTGCTGGCGCTGACCCAGAGCAACCTCAAGCGTCTGCTGGGTTACTCGTCCATCGCCCACTTCGGTTACCTGCTGATCGCCCTGGTGGCGAGCAAGGGCCTGGCGATGGAGGCCATCGGCGTCTACCTGGTCACCTACGTGATCACCAGCCTCGGCGCCTTCGGCGTGATCACCCTGATGTCCTCGCCTTACAAGGGTCGCGATGCGGATGCCCTGTACGAGTACCGCGGCCTGTTCTGGCGTCGTCCGTACCTGACCGCCGTACTGACCGTGATGATGCTGTCCCTGGCCGGTATCCCGCTGACCGCGGGCTTCATTGGCAAGTTCTACATCATCGCCACCGGTGTCGAAGCGCACCAATGGTGGCTGGTCGGTTCCCTGGTCCTGGGCAGCGCCATCGGCGTGTTCTACTACCTGCGCGTCATGGTCACCCTGTACCTGATCGAGCCGAACCTGCGCCGCGTCGACGCCCAGCTGCACTGGGAACAGAAAGCCGGCGGCGTGATGCTGCTGGCCATCGCGGTCCTGGCGTTCTTCCTCGGCGTCTACCCACAACCGCTGCTGATCCTGGTCCAGCAATCCGGTCTGGCGGGCTGATCGCTCAAGAACGATCCGCAGCAAAACAAGACGGCGCCTTCGGGCGCCGTTTTGTTTTCCGAAGAAAAACCGCCCTGCCCTTCCTCCTGCCACCTGAAAGGAATTGCCTTTCAGGATTTAAAGACGCGTCCTACGTCTCATCCTGATTGCCAAGTCTAAGGTCATTAAAAGGCGACGAGCGCCATGCGCAACGCCTTGACCTCTCGACCCATTCAACCAAAAATATACGCAGATCACGTACAGATCATGGGCGCACTTTTTATTGAGCTGCCCCCGTTCCAACGCCATCGACAGGACTACCTGGACGACGAGCTTTTTCGTAATTTGCAGCTTGAGTTGCTGAAAGCCCCCGAAGCCGGAGATCTCATCGAGAGAACCGATGGCTTGCGCAAGATCCGCTTTGTCGATGAGCGACGGCACAAGGGCAAACGCGGCGGGATCCGGGTGATTTATTACTGGTGGTCCGGAGGCGCCCAATTCTGGCTCTTCACCCTTTACGCAAAGAACGAGCAGAACGACCTGACACCCCATCAGAAAAAACTGCTCAAGCAACTGCTCAACAGAGAAGTCGAGGCGAGAACCCATCATGAAACGTGACATCTTTTCCGAACTGGTCGAAGGTTTCGACGCCCTGGCCAAAGAGCGCCAAGGCAAGCTCACGCTGCGCACCTACAAGGTCAAGCTGAACGCGCTGCTCCCGATCACCGCTGAAGAAGTGCTGGCCGTGCGCGAGCAGTTGAACCTGTCCAGATCGGTATTTGCCATGTACCTGCGCACCAATACTCGGACCCTGGAGAACTGGGAGCAAGGACGGGCAAAACCCAACGCTCAGGCCACTACCCTGATCCGCCTGGTACAGCGTTTTCCCGATACGGTGGAGCGGCTGGCAGCATTGGCCTGAAGGTCTGCACTGGTTCGCAGGACGTCATCGCGGGCAAGCCTCGCTCCGACGGATCACCTTCTTCTGTAGGAGCGAGGCTTGCCCGCGATAACAATGGTCCGGGCACTACAGCTCCCAAAACAGAACGGCACCCGAAGGTGCCGTTGCGCATTACCGATCCACAACCTTACTTGCGCGCCGCCTCCCACGACTTGAGCAGTTCGTTGTAGCTCACGGTCTCGCCCTGGGGTTTCTCGTTGGCCAGTTTCGGTTTCGGCGCGCCCGGTTGGTCGAACCAGTATTGCGCGTCGCGCTCGGGGTTCATTTTCGGGGCGCAGGTGGCCTGGGCTTTCGAGCGCTCGAGCCGGGTCATGATTGCGTCCTGGTCCTTGGCCAGGCCATCGAGTGCCTGTTGCGGGGTTTTCTCGCCGCTGGCCGCTTCGGCGATATGGCTCCACCACAGCTGTGCCAGGCGTGGATAGTCCGGCACGTTGGTGCCGGTCGGCGTCCACTGCACGCGGGCCGGACTGCGATAGAACTCCACCAGGCCACCGAGTTTCGGCGCCAGGTCGGTCATCGCCTGGGAGTTGATGTCCGACTCGCGGATCGGTGTCAGGCCGACGATGGTTTTCTTCAGCGACACGGTTTTCGAGGTCACGAACTGGGCATAGAGCCAGGCCGCGAGTTTCTGTTTCTCCGGAGTGGACTTGAGGAAGGTCCAGGAACCGGCGTCCTGATACCCCAGCTTCATGCCCTCCTCCCAGTACGGCCCCTTGGGCGACGGCGCCATGCGCCATTTCGGCGTGCCGTCGGCGTTCATCACCGGCAGGCCCGGCTTGGTCATGTCGGCGGTGAAGGCGGTGTACCAGAAGATCTGCTGGGCGATATTGCCCTGGGACGGCACCGGCCCGGATTCGGAGAAGGTCATGCCCGCCGCTTCCGGTGGCGCGTACTTTTTCATCCAGTCGACGTACTTGGTGGTGGCGAACACCGCCGCCGGGCCGTTGGTGTCGCCGCCGCGGGTCACGCTGGAGCCCACCGGATGGCAATCCTCGACGCGGATCCCCCACTCGTCCACCGGCAAACCGTTGGGCAAGCCCTTGTCGCCGCCGCCGGCCATGGAGAACCAGGCATCGGTGAAGCGCCACCCCAGGGACGGGTCCTTCTTGCCGTAGTCCATATGCCCGTAGACCCGCTTGCCGTCGATCTCCTTGACGTCTTCGCTGAAGAACTTGGCGATGTCCTCATAGGCCGACCAGTTCACCGGCACACCCAGCTCGTAGCCGTACTTCTCCTTGAACTTGGCTTTCAGGTCGGCCCGCTCGAACCAGTCGGCGCGGAACCAGTACAGGTTGGCGAACTGCTGGTCGGGCAACTGGTAGATCTTGCCGTCCGGCGCGGTGGTGAAGGAGATGCCGATGAAGTCCTTGATGTCCAGGGTCGGCGAGGTGTAGTCCTTGCCTTCGTTGGCCATCAGGTCGGTGATGGATTCGGTCTTGCCATAACGAAAATGCGTGCCGATCAGGTCGGAGTCGTTGACCCAGCCGTCATAGATGTTCTTGTCCGACTGCATCTGGGTCTGCAGCTTCTCCACCACGTCGCCTTCCTGCAGCAGGTCGTGGGTCAGCTTGATCCCGGTGATTTCACTGAAGGCCTTGGCCAGCACCTTGGACTCGTATTCATGGGTGGCGATGGTCTCAGAGACCACGTTGATCTTCATCCCGCGAAACGGCTCGGACGCCTTGATAAACCACTTCAGCTCTTCCAGCTGTTGTTCCGCAGTCAGGGTGGATGGCTTGAACTCGCTGCCGATCCATTTTTTCGCGGCGTCCTCATAGGCGTCGGCCCAGGCCGTCGCGCTCAAGCCGCTCAGAGCCAGCATGGCCGCCAATGAAACGCTATGTCGCAGCTTATTGTTTTTGTCGAACATAGAGACCTCCCGGTTAAGTTCAAAGAGGACCGATACCAATACCTCCCTGTAGGAGCGAGCTTGCTCGCGAAGGTCGCTAACGATGACGCGTAGAACCAGCCTGTACGCGGCGCGCTGGAATTCTTCGCGAGCAAGCTCGCTCCTACAGGAATGGGTATCAGCATTAGCCCCAACGCATCACAGCCAACAGCCACACCAGGGACAGCACGAACGCCACCCAGATGCTCCAGTCGGTGACGCCGATTACCAGCAGATGCAGGTAGGCGCTGCCGAGAAGACCGATAAACAGACGATCGCCACGGGTGGTGGCAATCGGCAGGAAGCCGCGCCGAGGGATGCTCGGCGAACGTAATTCCCACGTGGTCATGCCCAGCAGGATCAAGGCAATGACACCGAAGAATGCCGCCGTCGGGGCGGTCCAGTTCATCCATTCCATCAACGGATCCTCATACCCGGCCCAGGGCGAAGCCCTTGGCCACATGGTTGCGAACAAACCAGATCACCAGCATGCCCGGCAGGATGGTCAGCACCCCGGCCGCCGCCAGCACACCCCAGTCGATACCGGAGGCGGACACGGTGCGGGTCATCACCGCGGCGATCGGCTTGGCGTTCACCGAGGTCAGGGTCCGCGCCAGCAGAAGCTCGACCCAGGAAAACATGAAGCAGAAGAACGCCGTCACGCCGATCCCCGAGCCGATCAGCGGGACGAAGATCTTCACGAAGAACTTGGGAAAGCTGTAGCCGTCGATGTAGGCGGTCTCGTCGATTTCCTTCGGCACCCCGGACATGAAGCCTTCGAGAATCCACACCGCCAGCGGCACGTTGAACAGGCAGTGGGCCAGGGCCACGGCAATGTGCGTATCGAACAGGCCGATGGACGAATACAGCTGGAAGAACGGCAGCAGGAACACCGCCGGCGGCGCCATGCGGTTGGTCAACAGCCAGAAGAATAGGTGCTTGTCGCCGAGGAAGCGGTAGCGCGAGAACGCATAGGCCGCCGGCAGCGCCACGCTCAGGGAAATCACCGTGTTCAGGCTGACGTAATACAGCGAGTTGAGGTAGCCGGTGTACCAGCTGGGGTCGGTGAAGATCACCTTGTAGTTGTGCCAGGTGAAGTCCTGTGGCCACAGGGTCAGGCTGCCGAGGATCTCGTTGTTGCTCTTGAACGACATGTTCAGCAACCAGTAGATCGGCACCAGCAGGAACAGGATGTAGATCAGCAGCGGTATCAGCTTGCGCTTGGTCATGGCGGCCGTCCTCAGCGATTGGCGTCGGAGTGGGTCATGGCGGTGTAGAACAGCCAGGACACCAGCAGGATGATCAGGAAATACACCAGGGAAAACGCCGCGGCCGGGCCCAGGTCGAACTGACCGATCGCCATCTGGGTCAGGGTCTGGCTGAGGAAGGTGGTGGCGTTGCCCGGCCCGCCGCCGGTGAGCACGAACGGCTCGGTGTAGATCATGAAGCTGTCCATGAAGCGCAGCATCACCGCGATCAGCAGCACGCTTTTCATCTTCGGCAACTGGATATGCCGGAACACTGCCCAGTTCGACGCCCGGTCAATGCGCGCCGCCTGGTAGTACACGTCCGGGATCGCCCGCAGCCCCGAGTAGCACAGCAGCGCCACCAGCGAGGTCCAGTGCCACACGTCCATCACCAGCACCGTGACCCAGGCATCCATGGTGTTGGCCGCATAGTTGTAATTGATGCCCAGGGCATTCAGCGCCGAGCCCATCAGGCCGATGTCGGCGCGGCCGAAGATCTGCCAGATGGTGCCCACCACGTTCCACGGGATCAGCAACGGAATGGCGAGGATGATCAGCACCACCGACGACCAGCGCCCCTTGCTCGGCATGGTCAGGGCGATGGCTATTCCCAAGGGAATCTCGATCAGCAACACGCAGGCCGAATAGATGAACTGGCGCAGCAACGAGTCGTGCAGGCGCGGGTCGAGCAGCACCTGGCGGTACCAGTCGGCGCCGACGAAATAGCGGCTGGACTGGTCGAAGATGTCCTGCACCGAGTAGTTGACCACGGTCATCATCGGGATCACCGCACTGAAGGCCACCAGCAGGAACACCGGCAATACCAGCCACCAGGCCTTGTTGTTCTGCACTTTGTTCATGGCTGAACCTCGTTCGTGGCGTGGGCCTCCAGCAGGTATTCGTCGGCGTAGACCATCAGCCACTGCGCGGGGAAGCTGATGCAGGCCCTGCCCTGCGGCACTGGCTTGTCTTCGGCCAGGCGCACTTTTAACACCGCGCCGTCGAGGTTCAGGGTCATGATCTTGTAGGTGCCCAGGTCCTCGATGTGGACCACGTCGGCCTGCAGCGCCTCCTCGTAAGGCTCGTCCCAGACATGGATGAATTCCGGGCGGATGCCGACTTTCAGGCTCTGGTAATCGCTCTCGGCGATCCGCTGCTGCAAGGCCTCGGGCAGTGCCAGATGGGTGCCGGCGAACCTGACACCGCCGGCCTCTGCCCGGACCTCGATCAGGTTCATCCCCGGGCTGCCGATGAAGTAGCCGACGAAGGTGTGGCTCGGTCGCTCGAACAGCTCCCGCGGGGTGCCGAACTGGACGATCTGCCCGCCGTACATCACCGCGATCTTGTCGGCGAAGGTCGAGGCTTCGAGCTGGTCGTGGGTGACGTAGACCATGGTGATGTTGAACTGCTCGTGGATCTGCTTGAGCTTGCGCCGCAGCTTCCACTTCAGGTGCGGGTCGATCACTGTCAGCGGCTCGTCGAACAGGATCGCCGACACGTCGTCGCGCACCAGGCCGCGGCCCATCGAGACCTTCTGCTTTTCGTCGGCACTGAGGTTGCGCGCCTTCTTGCTCAACAGCGCCTGCAGGTCGAGGACCTCGGCGATCTCCTGCACCTTGCTGTGCACCTTGGCCTCGGCCATGCCCTGGTTGCGCAGCGGGAAGGCCAGGTTGTCGAACACCGTCATGGTGTCGTAGACCACCGGGAACTGGAAAACCTGGGCGATATTGCGCTTCTCGGGAGTCAGCTCGTTGACCACCCGGGTGTCGAACAGCACCTGCCCCTGGGACGGGCTGAGCAGCCCGGAAATGATATTGAGCAAGGTCGACTTGCCGCAGCCGGACGGCCCGAGCAAGGCATAGGCGCCGCCCTGCTCCCAGATGTGGTTCATCTCGCGGATCGCATAGTCCTCGGGACCAGCCGGAGTGCTGGTGTAACTGTGGGCGAGGTTGTGCAAACGGATCTCGGCCATCAGGCAACCCTCGCGACGCGTCGCCCCGGCGCCTGGACCAGACGGCCCTGGGCATCGAAGACGAACAGTTTGTGGGTGGGGATATAAATGCGGATCGGCGCGTCGACGTCATATTCGTGCACGCCGGGCAAGTGCAGCACCAACAGGAATTGTTCGTTGCGCACATGCAGGAAGGTTTCCGAGCCGCTGATTTCCGCGACCTCGACGGTCACCGCCAGCTCCAGGTCGTCGTCGTTGCTCGGCACCAGGGAGATATGGCTGGGACGCACGCCAAAGCGGAACTCACCCTCGCCGACCGGGCGCAAATCGACGTTCAGCGGAAAGTGCACGAAGTTGGCGAAGCTCACTTCATTGCCCGCGATGCGCCCCGGCATCAGGTTGATCGGCGGTTCGGAGAACAGCTCGGCGGCCAGCACCGTCTGCGGCTGGTGATAGACCTCGGCGGTCTTGCCGCTCTGCACCAGGCGCCCCTCATGGAGAATGGTGGTAGTGCCGCCCAAAGCCAGCGCCTCGTTGGGCTCGGTGGTGGCGTAGATGGCGATGGTGTGGCGGGCCTGGAACAGCTCGCGCATCTCCTGACGCAGCTCTTCACGCAGCTTGTAGTCGAGGTTGACCAGCGGCTCGTCGAACAGGATCAGCTCGGCATCCTTGACCAGCGCCCGGGCCATCGCCGTGCGCTGCTGCTGGCCGCCGGACAGCTCCAGCGGATGGCGCTGCAGGAACTTCTCGATCCGCAGCATCTTCGCCGTCTCCAGCACCTTGCTCTCGATCAGTTGCGCGGCGACACCGGCCTGGCGCAGCGGCGAGGCGATGTTCTCGAACACGGTCATGGTCGGGTAGTTGATGAACTGCTGATAGACCATCGACACGTTGCGCAGCCGCACCGGGCGCCCGGTGACGTCCACGCCATTCATCAGGATGCGTCCGCTGGCGGGCTTGTCGAGCCCGGCGATCAAGCGCATCAGGCTGGTCTTGCCGGACAGCGTACGTCCCAGCAGAACATTGAAGGAACCGGGTTCAAAGCGCAGCGAGATGTCATCGATCCAGGTCTGGCCCTCGACGACACGGCTGACGTGTTCCAGCGTTAATGACATGGCTCGGCCTTTTTTATTATTGGAGTCAAGCGACCGGAGCAGCAGAGCGACTTTCGTGCCAGAACCGCGGCAGCAAACCAAGCCACTGATAAGCCTGATATTTATTCCAAGACAGGTTATCCGCGGGTTCATAGCTGAACAGAAATGAACAACCCGCACTGAACAACTGAACAGTCCGGCGGTTGACAATGAACAAGAGTGAACAACACTGGATGGACGTTTTTGCCGGCAAGATTGCTTCTTGTAGCCGCTGCCGCGGGCTGCAACTACAAAGGCCAGGCCATACGCCAATAACAACAATAAAAGCGTTTTCAGAGACCTACCGCCATGAGCGCACCTGCCTCACCGCTGTCTCACGAGACCATCATCAAGGACTCCTGGAGCCGCTGCCGGGCCTTTGGCCTCAGCCACCAGAGCGCCCCCGCTTTCGATCAACTGCCCGCCGAGCGTATCGCCCAGCTACTGGAGAGCCAGCATGCCCTGGTGCAGACCACCCACCAGGAAGTCCTGCCCTACTACGAGAACATCCTCAGCAACTCCAATTGCCTGATCATGCTCGCCGACAACCAGGGCCAGGTGCTGACCTCCTGGGGCACCCAGCGTTTTATCGAGCCGAGCCTGGCCCGTGGTTTCAGTGCCGGCGCCAGCTGGCTGGAACACTGCAGCGGGACCAATGCCATCGGCACCGCCCTGGCCTGCGAGCAGGCGGTGCATATCGAGCACGATGAACACTTTCTCAAGGCCAACCGCTTCATGACCGGCTCGGCCGCGCCGATCTTCGATGCCGAGCGCCGGGTGATCGCGGTGCTGGATGTCTCCAGCGACAGCTACCTGCCGCCCTCCCACACCCTGGGCATGGTCAAGATGATGAGCCAGACGGTGGAGAACCGGCTGATCCTCAACCTGTTCGAAGGCCGGCATTTCCAGCTGACCTTCAACACCGGCCTGAACAACCTCGACAGCCAGTGGGCCGGCTTGCTGATCTTCGATGAAAGCGGCCAGGTGCTCTCGGCCAACCGCCGCGCCGACAACCTGCTGGGCATCAGCCTGTCGCGGGTCGGCATCGAAAGCCTGTTCAAGGTGTCCCTGCTGGAATTGCTCAACCAGCCGGAAGGCCTGCCCTTCGCCCTGCAGGCCGCCGGACGCAACCGCTTCCATTGCCTGCTCAAGCGTCCAAGGCAGGTGCCGATCCAGGCCCGGGTCTTCGCCGAAGCGCCTGCCCGCCCGGCCCCCGCCAACGCCGATGCCATCGGCCTGAACACCCTGCACTTCGGCGACAGCCGCGTAGAGAAAGCCGTGCGCCAGGCCGAACGGCTGCTGGAAAAGGACATTCCGTTGTTGATCCACGGCGAAACCGGCGTCGGCAAGGAAGTCTTCGTCAAGGCGCTGCACCAGGCCAGCTCGCGGAGCAAACAGGCATTCATCGCCGTCAACTGCGCGGCGATCCCCGCCGAACTGGTGGAGTCCGAGTTGTTCGGCTATGAAAAAGGCGCCTTCACCGGCGCCAACCAGAAAGGCAGCATCGGCCTGATCCGCAAGGCTGACAAAGGCACGCTGTTCCTCGACGAAATCGGCGACATGCCCCTGCCTACCCAGGCCCGCCTGTTGCGGGTGCTGCAGGAGCGCTGCGTGCAGCCGGTGGGCAGCAGCGAACTGTTCCCGGTGGACATCCGCATCATCTCGGCGACCAACCGCTCCCTGCGCGAACAGGTGCAACTCGGGCGCTTCCGCGAGGACCTGTATTACCGCATCGGCGGCCTGACCCTGGAGTTGCCGCCCCTGCGCGAACGCAGCGACAAGCAGGCGCTGTTCAAGCGCATCTGGGAGCAGCACCGCGAGCCCGGCCAATGGGCCGGGCTCAGCCGCGAAGTCCAGGACCTGTTCGAGCGCCACTCCTGGCCGGGCAATCTGCGCCAGGTCAGCAGCGTGATGCAGGTGGCGCTGGCCATGGCCGAAGACCAGCCGATCCGCGCCGAGCACCTGCCGGACGACTTTTTTGTCGACCTGGACATGGAGCCAGCCGCCAGCCACGAACCGCCCGGCGACATCGCCCTGGAAGACAGCACCGACCTGCACCGCCAGCTCAAGGCCGTGGGCGGCAACATTTCCCAGCTGGCGCGACGGCTGGGGGTGAGTCGCAATACCCTCTATAAAAGATTGCGTCAGCAGGAGGATTGATCCCCCGCCCCCTCCATCCCCAAATGGCAAGCAAACAAAAACCCGCACAAGGCGGGTTTCTGTTTGTAGCCAGTACCGCGATCAGTCAGCCAGACGCCAAGTAGTCCCACCCTTGCCGTCTTCCAGCACCACGCCCATGGCGGTGATCTGGTCGCGGATGCGGTCGGACTCGGCCCAGTCCTTGTTGGCACGGGCCGCCAGGCGCGCCTGGATCAGCGATTCGACCTGCGCCGCGTCGACCCGGCCGGCGGCACCGGCCTGCAGGAAGTCGTCGGCTTCCAGTTGCAGCACACCCAGCACATCCGCCAGTTCCCGCAGGCGCGCCGCCAGACCGGCCGCCGCATTGAGATCGCTCTCACGCAGACGGTTGATCTCGCGCACCATCTCGAACAGCACCGCACAGGCTTCCGGGGTGCCGAAGTCGTCGTTCATCACCTCGGTGAAACGCTCGACGAAGGCTTCGCCACCGGCGGCCGGCACGCTCGGCAGGCCCTTGAGGGCGTGGTAGAAACGCTCCAGGGCGCCCTTGGCGTCCTTGAGGTTGTCTTCCGAGTAGTTGATCGCGCTGCGGTAGTGGCTCGACACCAGCAGGTAACGCACCACTTCCGGATGGTACTTGTCGAGCACGTCGCGAATGGTGAAGAAGTTGTTCAAGGACTTGGACATCTTCTCGCCATTGATGCGGATCATGCCGCAGTGCATCCAGGCATTGGCGTAGGTCTTGCCGGTGGCCGCCTCGCTCTGGGCGATCTCGTTTTCATGGTGCGGGAACTCGAGGTCGCTGCCGCCGCCGTGAATGTCGAAGGTCTCGCCCAGGCAGCAGGTCGACATCACCGAGCATTCGATGTGCCAGCCCGGACGCCCGGCGCCCCATGGCGATTCCCAGCTCGGCTCGCCCGGTTTGGCGGCTTTCCACAGCACGAAGTCCAGCGGGTCCTGTTTCGACTCGTCGACTTCGATGCGCGCGCCAATGCGCAAGTCTTCGATCTTCTTGCGCGACAGCTTGCCGTAACCCATGAACTTGGCCACGCGGTAGTACACGTCGCCGTTGCCCGGCGCGTAGGCGTAGCCCTTGTCGATCAGGGTCTGGATCATCGCGTGCATGCCGGCAATATGGTCGGTGGCACGCGGCTCCATGTCCGGCTTCTTGATGTTCAGGCGCGCTTCGTCTTCGTGCATCGCCGTGATCATGCGCTCGGTCAGCGCTTCGAACGACTCGCCGTTCTCGTTGGCCCGATTGATGATCTTGTCGTCGATGTCGGTGATGTTGCGCACATAGGTCAGGTCGTAACCGCTGAAACGCAGCCAGCGGGTCACCAGGTCGAAGGCGACCATGCTGCGACCGTGGCCCAGGTGGCAGTAGTCGTACACGGTCATGCCGCACACGTACATGCGCACCTTGTTGCCATCGAGCGGCTTGAAGACTTCTTTGCTCTTGGTGAGCGTGTTGTAGATCGTTAGCACAAGGAGTTCCTTAACTGATCACTGACCCCAGGAGTCGCGCAGGGTCACGGTACGGTTGAATACCGGTGCGCCCGGTTTCGAGTCCTTGATATCCGCGCAGAAGTAACCTTCGCGCTCGAACTGGAAACGGTCTTCCGGCTGTGCGTTGCCCAGCGAGGGTTCGGCACGACAACCAGTGAGGACCTGCAGGGAGTCAGGGTTGATGTTGTCCAGGAAACTTGCGCTGTCTTCGGCCTTCTCCGGGTTCGGCGAACGGAACAGACGGTCGTACAGGCGCACTTCGCACTCGACGCTGGCGGCGGCCGGCACCCAGTGGATCACGCCCTTGACCTTGCGGCCTTCCGGGTTCTTGCCCAGGGTGTCCGGATCGTACGAGCAACGCAGCTCGACGATGTTGCCGTCGGCATCCTTGATCGCCTCGTCGGCGCGGATCACGTAGCTGCCGCGCAGGCGCACTTCGCCGGCCGGCTCCAGGCGCTTGTAGCCCTTTGGCGGCTCTTCCATGAAGTCGTCGCGGTCGATGTAGATTTCACGGGCGAACGGCAGTACCCGCACTCCCATGTCTTCTTTCGGGTGGCGCGGCAGTTCGAGGTTCTCGACCTGGCCTTCCGGGTAGTTGGTGATCACCACCTTCAGCGGACGCAGCACGCACATGGCGCGCGGGGCGCTGTGGTCGAGGTCGTCACGGATGCTGAATTCGAGCATGCCGAAGTCCACCACGCCGTCGGAACGGTTGGTGCCGACCATCTCGCAGAAGTTGCGGATGGATTTCGGCGTGTAGCCACGACGCCGGAAGCCCGACAGGGTCGACATGCGCGGGTCGTCCCAGCCGTTGACGTGCTTCTCGTCCACCAGTTGCTTGAGCTTGCGCTTGCTGGTGATGGTGTAGTTCAGGTTCAGGCGGCTGAACTCGTATTGGCGCGGCTGCGCCGGCACCGGCAGGTTCTCGAGGAACCACTCGTACAGCGGACGGTGGCTTTCGAACTCCAGGGTGCAGATCGAGTGGGTAATGCCTTCGATGGCGTCCGACTGGCCGTGGGTGAAGTCGTAGTTCGGGTAGATGCACCACTTGTCGCCGGTCTGGTGGTGATGCGCATGGCGGATGCGGTACATGATCGGGTCGCGCAGGTTCATGTTCGGCGAGGCCATGTCGATCTTGGCCCGCAGCACGCGTGCGCCATCCGGGAATTCACCCGCCTTCATGCGGGCGAACAGGTCCAGGTTCTCTTCCACCGAACGGTCGCGGAACGGGCTGTTCTTGCCCGGTTCGGTCAGGCTGCCACGGTATTCCTTGGCCTGCTCGGGGGTCAGGTCGTCGACATAGGCCTTGCCCGCCTTGATCAGCTCCACCGCCCATTCGTGCAACTGGTCGAAGTATTGCGAGGCGTAGCGCACTTCACCGGCCCACTCGAAGCCCAGCCACTTGACGTCGCTTTCGATGGCATCGATGTATTCCTGGTCTTCCTTGGCCGGGTTGGTGTCGTCGAAGCGCAGGTGGGTGACGCCGCCGAATTCCTGGGCCAGCCCGAAGTTCACGCAGATCGACTTGGCGTGACCGATGTGCAGGTAGCCGTTGGGCTCCGGCGGGAAGCGGGTCACGATCTGTGTGTGCTTACCCGAGTCCAGGTCCGCCTGGATGATCGGGCGCAGGAAGTTGACCGGCACGGCCGGTCCGGTCTTGGAATTCGAGGTAGGGTCGACAGTGGGCTTGCTCATAGGATCCTTGAACGTACAAGTGCGCGGCCGGTGCGGCCTGATAAATCAAAACGGATATCATAGCCGATGCGGTCAAGCCCCTGACAGAGCGGGCTTTAAATCTGCCGCGATTAATCCGTCGCAAATGAAAAAACAGCCTCGAATTTCACGCCCGGCACGCTAAACTGCGCACCTTGGCGGATTTTTGCCAGCGCGGTTCCGACCCGCGGGCCCCAGGCCCGCCTCCCGGAACCCGGGAATTCCTTGAAAACGCTCCTCCTTATAAAGAGTACCGATCATGACTCAAGTCAAACTGACCACCAACCACGGCGACATCGTGCTGGAACTGAACGCCGAGAAAGCCCCGGTCACCGTGGCCAACTTCGTCGAATACGTTAAAGCCGGTCATTACGAAAACACCGTATTCCACCGCGTCATCGGTAACTTCATGATCCAGGGCGGCGGTTTCGAGCCAGGCATGAAAGAGAAGAAAGACAAGCGTCCAAGCATCCAGAACGAAGCCGACAACGGTCTTTCCAACGACAAGTACACCGTCGCCATGGCCCGCACCATGGAGCCGCATTCGGCTTCCGCGCAGTTCTTCATCAACGTCGCCGACAACAGCTTCCTCAACCACAGCGGCAAGACCGTCCAGGGCTGGGGCTACGCGGTATTCGGCAAAGTGGTCGCCGGCACCGAAGTGGTCGACAAGATCAAAGGCGTGGCCACCACCATGAAGGCCGGCCACCAGGACGTACCGGCAGAAGACGTGATCATCGAGAAAGCCGAGATCGTTGAGTGATACTGCTGATTTCAGATTTGCATCTGGAAGAGGAACGCCCGGACATTACCCGGGCGTTTCTGGATTTACTGGGCGGGCGTGCCCGCTCGGCGCAAGCGCTGTACATCCTGGGAGATTTCTTCGAGGTCTGGATCGGCGACGACGCCATGACCCCCTACCAGCTTTCCATTTGCCAGGCACTGCGCGAGCTCAGCGACAGCGGCACGCAGGTTTTCCTGATGCATGGCAACCGCGACTTCATGCTCGGCAAGGCCTTCTGCAAGGCCGCGGGCGCGACCCTGCTCAAGGACCCGAGCGTGGTCGACTTCTACGGCGAGCCGGTGCTGCTGATGCACGGCGACAGCCTGTGCACCCGTGACGAAGCCTATATGCGCATGCGCCGCTACCTGCGCAACCCGGTTTCGCTGTGGATCCTCAGGCACCTGCCGCTGCGCACCCGGCACAAGCTGGCGCGCAAGCTGCGCAACGAAAGCCGCGCGCAAACCCGCATGAAGGCCAACGACATCGTCGACGTGACCCCGGACGAAGTGCCGCGGATCATGCAGGAGTTCAAAGTGCGGACCCTGGTCCACGGCCACACCCACCGCCCGGCCATCCACAAGTTGCAGATCGGCGACCAGGCCGCCAAGCGCATCGTGCTGGGCGACTGGGACCGCCAGGGCTGGGCCTTGCAGGTGGATGAACAGGGCTTCCAGCTGGCAGCTTTCGACTTCGTCCCGTCGCCGTTGGCGTTGCCCCGCTCGAGCCTGTAGCCGCTGCCGCAGGCTGCGATAAGGCCCGGAGGGTCTTCCGGGGCCTTCCAGGCGAACGCTGCACGTTCTATCGCGAGCAAGCTCGCTCCTACAGAGGGACGTACCTTTTTGTAGGAGCGAGCTTGCTCGCGATAACGCCTCTGCCCCACCGCGATATCAATGCCCCGCCGACGCCGGCCCGGCCTTGGCCGTGAACGGCGGCTTGGCCAGCCACACCAGCAGAATCAGGCCCATGAAGCTCCAGCCCAGCAGCGTGAAGTAGTCCACGGTGGACATCATGTACGCCTGGCCGGTCAGCACCTGGTCCAGCTGCGCGTAGGCCTGGTTGCTGGCACCGCCCAGGGTGCCCAGGGCATCGCGGGTGGCCGGCTCGAAGGTGCTGATGTGTTCACTCATGTAGGCATGGTGCTCGTTCGCCCGGCGGATCCAGATCCAGGTGGTCAGCGAAGCGGCGAAGCTGCCACCGAGGGTCCGCAGGAAGGTGGCCAGGCCGGCGCCATCGGCGATCTGGTGCGGTGGCAGGTCCGACATCAGGATGCTCAGGGTCGGCATGAAGAACAGCGCCACGCCGATGCCCATGAACAGCTGCACCAGGGCGATGTGCTGGAAGTCCACTTCGTTGGTGAACCCGGCGCGCATGAAGCAGCTCAGGCCGATCGCCAGGAACGCCAGCCCGGCCAGCAAGCGCAGGTCGAACTTGTGCGCGTACTTGCCGACGAAAGGCGACATCAGCACCGGCAGGATACCGATCGGCGCCACCGCCAGGCCGGCCCAGGTCGCGGTATAGCCCATCTGGGTCTGCAACCACTGCGGCAGGATCAGGTTGATGCCGAAGAAGCCGGCATAACCGCCCACCAGCACGATGGTGCCGATGCGGAAGTTGCGGTGGGCGAACAGCCGCAGGTTGACCACCGGATGGCGGTCGGTCATTTCCCAGATCACGAACACCGCCAGGGCAATCACCGAAATCAGCGTACCGATAATGATGAAATTGGATTCGAACCAGTCCAGGTCGTTGCCCTTGTCGAGCACGATCTGCAAGGCGCCGACACCGACGATCAGGCTCAGCAGGCCGATGTAGTCCATCGGCTGGCGACTGGTCACCACCGGCCGTGCCTTCAGCTGTTGCTTGACCACCCAGGCGGCGAACAGGCCGATCGGTACGTTGATGAAGAAGATCCACGGCCAGCTGTAACTGTCGGTGATCCAGCCGCCGAGAATCGGCCCGGCAATCGGCGCCACCACCGTGACCATCGCCAGCAGCGCCAGGGCCATGCCCCTTTTCGCTGGCGGGTAGACCGCGATCAACAGGGTCTGGGTCATCGGGTACAACGGCCCGGCCACCACCCCTTGCAGCACCCGAAAGCCCACCAGCTCGGGCATGGAAGTGGAAATCCCGCAGAGGAACGAGGCCAGCACGAACAGCAGGGTGGCCCAGATAAACAGCTTCACTTCGCCGAAACGCCGGCTCAGCCAGCCGGTCAGCGGCAAGGCGATGGCGTTGCTCACGGCAAACGAGGTGATCACCCAGGTGCCCTGCTCCGAACTCACCCCGAGGTTGCCGGAGATGGTCGGCAAGGCCACGTTGGCGATGGTGGTGTCGAGCACCTGCATGAAGGTCGCCAGCGACAGGCCGATGGTGCTGAGCAACAGGCTGGGCGGCGTGAAAGAGGCGTTATTGCTCATCGCGAATCCTATGAAGCGAGGCTGGCGCCGCGGCCGCTAACGGCCGCAGCAGAGGGATCGGCGAATCAACGCTGCGCGGTCTTGCCGATGGCGGCGCTGTTGTCGTGGATCAGGCGGGCGATCAGGGCATCGGCCTCGCTCAACTGGCGGTCGTAGACGTTGGTACTGAACGACGCCTTTTGTGGCGATTGCTGGGCCAGCACCGGGCCGCTCTGGTCGTGCAGGTCGACGTTGACCACCGTCGACAGGCCGACCCGCAGTGGGTGCCTGGCCAGTTCTTCGGCATTCACGTGGATGCGCACCGGCACCCGCTGCACGATCTTGATCCAGTTGCCGGTGGCGTTCTGCGCCGGCAACAGGGCGAAGGCGCTGCCGGTACCGGCGCCCAGGCTGTCGATGGTGCCGCTGTACTTGACCTCGCTGCCGTAGATATCGGCCTCGATGTCCACTGGCTGGCCGATGCGCATGTCACGCAGCTGGGTTTCCTTGAAGTTGGCGTCGATCCACAGCTGGTCCAGGGGGATCACCGCCATCAACGCGGTGCCCGGCTGTACCCGCTGGCCCAGTTGCACGGTGCGCTTGGCGACATAACCGGTCACCGGGGCGATCAGCGTGCTGCGGGCGTTGGTCAGGTAGGCCTGGCGCAGTTGCGCGGCGGCCGACTGCACGTCCGGATGGTTGGAGACCACGGTGTCGTCCACCAGCGCGTTGGTGGTGTTGAGCTGCTGCTGGGCATTGGCCAGGGCGTTCTGCGCCGAGGTCAGGTCATCGCGGGCGTGGGACAGTTCTTCCTGGGAAATCGCCCCGCTGGTGGCGAGGGTCCGGCGACGGTTGAAGTTGTCCTGGGCTTTCTGCACTTCGGCCTTCTGCGCCGCCACCTGGGCGCGCATGCCGTCGACGTTGCTGTACAAACCGCGCACCTGGCGCACGGTGCGGGCCAGGTTGGCCTCGGCGCTTTGCAGGCCGACCTCGGCATCGTTGGGGTCGAAGTTGATCAGCACCTGGCCTTCATGAACCAGGTCGCCATCGTCGGCGCCGATGCTGACCACCGTGCCGGTGACCAGCGGGGTGATTTCCACCACGTTGCCGTTCACATAGGCGTCGTCGGTGCTTTCATTCCAGCGTCCGTAGAGTTCATACCAGGCAAAGACCCCCAGCCCGCCCAGGGCGATCAGCGCCACCAGGCCCAGCAGCATGACCTTGCGTTTGCGCGGGTTGGCGCTGTCCGGCGTATTTTCAGGAGCGTTGTTGGTTTCGACAGTGGCCATGATGAGTACCTTGAATTATTGATTGCGCGAGGCTGGGGTCGGGGTGGCCGCGGCCAGATTGTCGGTCTGGAAACCACCGCCCAGGGCTTGCATCAGCTGGATCGACAGGTCGATCTGCTGGGCATTCAGGGTCGCCAGCTGACGCTGGGCCTGCAGTAATTGCTGCTCGATGCTGAGCACGTCCAGGTAATTGCCGATCCCCGAGCCGTAGCGCTGGACCACGGTGTCGTAGGAGTCCTGGGCGATGTCGGTGGCGTGTTGCTGGGCGGCGATCTGCCGACCGATGTCACGCAGCTGGAAAATGGTGTCGCTGACATCCCCCAGGGCATTCACCAGGCTCTTGTTGTACTGCGCCACGGCCAGGTCGTAGTCGGCGTCCCGGGCATCCAGGTCGGCGCGCAGGCGGCCACCGTCGAAGATCGGCAGCGACACGGTCGGGGCGATGTTGAAGAAGCGGCTGGCCGATCCGAACATCGCATCCCCCAGCAACGCTTGAGTGCCGGCGGCAGCGCTCAGGTTGAGGTTGGGGTAGAAGTTGGTCTTGCCGGCGTCGATGCTCTTGCTCGCCGCCTCGACCCGCCAGCGCGCGGCCACCAGGTCCGGACGGCGGCCCAGCAGTTCCGCCGGCAGCACCGATGGCAACGCCACCGCGCTGGCCTGGAGGACTTTCGGCCGGGCGATTTCGTTGCCCCGGTCGGGGCCTTTGCCGAGCAATACCGCCAGGGCGATCTTGGCGCTCTGCAGGTTTTTCTCGGCGTCGATCAGGCTGGCTTCGGAGCTGGCCTCCAGGCTTTCGGTCTGCTGGTACTGATACTGGCTGTCGATGCCCGAGCTCAGGCGCTTCTGGCTCAGCTCGAGCATCTGCCGGGTGCGCTTGAGGTCTTCAGTGGCCAGGTCATGGACGATATGCGCCTGCCCCAGGTCGCTGTAGGCCCGGGCCACGTCGGCGGCCAGGGTCAGTTGCGCGGCCTGGCGATCGATCTCGGCGGCGCGCGCCTGGCCCAGGGCGGCTTCCCAGGTATCGCGCTGGCCGCCCCAGAGGTCGAAGGTGTAATTGAAGGTGCCCGTCAGGCTGCGCAGGGTGCTGTAGTTGTCGCCCTGCCCCCTCGGGTCCTGCGAGCGAGACAGGCGCGAGCGGCTGACACTGCCGCTGGCATCCAGGGTCGGCATGCGTGCCGCATCCGCGGCATAGGCCGCCGCGCTGGCCTGGTGCGCGCGGGCGCTGGCGATCTGCATGTCGGGGCTGTCGTGCAGGGCTTCGCGGATCAGGCCATCGAGCTGTGGATCGCCCAGGCTCTTCCACCAGTCGCTCTTCGGCCAGGCCGCCGGCGACAGGGTCACGCCACTCAGGGATTGTCCGGCCTTGAGGGATTTGGCATCGAGGCTCACCCCTTCGGTTGTCAGGCCGCTGTAGTTGGCACATCCGGCCAGGCTCATGGCCAGCAGTACCAGGCTGAAACGGGTACGCAAGGTTTTACTGCTCATTTACTTATCACCTACCCGCAACACGGTGATCGGGTCACCGGCCGCCAGCAAAATTTTCTTGAGGATCTGTTCCAGGGTTTTCAACTCTTCGGGGGTGATGGCGCCCGCCAGTTCGTTCATGGCGTTGGCGCCGATGTGCGGCAGGCAGTCGGCGAGCTTCTGGCCCTCCTCGGTGAGCACCAGGCGCACCTGGCGGCGGTCGTGCTCCGAACGTTGGCGGGCGAGGAAGTCCTTCTGCTCCAGGCGATCGAGCATGCGGGTCATGGAACCGCTGTCGAGGGACAGGTAGCGGCACAGCTCGGCCGGGGTGTCGACGCCGAACTGGGCCATGATGATCAGCACCTTGAACTGCGCGGCGGTGATGCCGTGGGGTTCCATGTGGGTGTCGATGATCCGGTCCTTGAGCAGGGCCGCGCGGCCCAGCAAGAGCCCAAGGTGGCAATTGTGGAAATCGTCTGGGGTGAAGTGCTTCATCTGACCACCTGTTAGCTGCCTAGGCAGCGAAAGTATGTCGAGATGTTACTGCCTAGGCAGCCAATATCCAAACAATAATTAGCATGCTCACTATCAAGCTAATTAATGGGAAAGCCTTGACGTCGAAAATCGGGGGGAGGAATACCGGTTGGAGGGGTGGCGAAAGCCCGTCCCCTCGCCAAAGGGGACGGGCTTGCCGACCGCTATCAGAAGTCGCGCTTGTAGAAGATGTCCAGCGAGCTGGCGACGCCGCTGGCCGCTTCCAGGTAGACCTTTTTGCTCAGTTTGTAGCGCAGGGCGATGGTGTTGGCCGGTTCGAAGACCCCCACCCCGTACCGCAGGCTGAGGCGCTCGGAGATATTGCCGCTGGCCACCACGCTGGTGGTGTTGCCACTGCCCTGGGTGTCGAGCTGGAAGTCTTCGATCCCCAGGTTCTTGGCCAGCCCGCCGGTGATGTTCGAGCTGCCCATCAGGCCAAGGCCCAGGGCGGCTTGCGCCAGCATGTTGTTGTCCTCGCCGGTGGTGCTCAAGGGACGCCCGAGCACCAGGTAGGACAGCGCCTGTTCCTGGCTCATCGCCGGCTCCGAGAAGATCTGCGTGGTCGGCTGTTCGGCGCTGCCACTGAGGCGGATCCCGGCGATCACGTCATCGGTCTGGCGGATCGCCTCGATGTCCAGGTACGGCTGGTCGATCGGCCCGGCGAACAGCAGGCGCGCCCGGCGCACGGTCAGGCGCTGGCCGTAGGCGCGGTAGCGGCCGTCGTTGAGCCACAGTTCGCCACGGGTGTCCATGTTGTCGCCGATGTGCACGTGGCCTTGCAGGTTGGCGGTCAGGCCGAAACCGGTGAAGCTGAGCTTGTCTTCGCCGACCACCACGTCGATGTCCATCGCCATGGCCATCGGCGCTTTGCCCTCCTCGGTCTGGTGGCCGATGATCACCGTGTCGTCCGACACCTTGACCGTCGATGGCGGCAATTCGCGAACGGTGATTTCGCCCTTGGGCACGTGGACCTTGCCGGCGATCGCCAGCTTGTCGTCCTTCATCGAGATCTTCAGGTCCGGCGCCACGTCCAGCACCGCATAGGGCTCGACGGTGACCGGCAGCTGCGAGCCTTTCAGGCTCAGGTCCACCACCAGCGCCTGGCCCCAGGCGATATTGCCGTTCAGGCTGCCCTGCCCGGCCTTGCCGCTCTTCCAGCCACCGCTCAACTGCACATTTTCACCGGCGATCAGCGCCTGCAATTGCAGGTCCTGGAGGCTGATGGGCAATTCGGGACCGGAGACTTCGCCACCGCTGAGCGCCAGGCTGCCGTTGACCTGCGGCGCCAGCAGTCCACCGGAGATGCGCCCGCTGCCATTGAGGGTGCCGGCGAGCTTCTCGACCATCGGCACGAACGGCCGCGCCACCGCCAGGTCCAGGCCGCTGAGGCGGAACTCGCCGGACAGCGGCTTGTTTTTCGGCAACGGATTGATCTGCGCCTGCAGCATCAGCTCACCGAGCTTGCCGCCACTGAACGCCAGCTGCGTGTCGATACGCTTGGGGTTGAGGGTGGTGTCGAGTTTCAGCGTCTGGTACGGGAAGTCCAGCCACTGCTGCTTTTCCTTGACCCGCAAGGTGCCGCCGCTGGCGTCCAGCAGGATCCGCCCCTGCGGGCCGCCGGCCGGTACGTCCAGCTGGATATCGGCATTGAGCCGGCCCTTCCAGGCGAAGTCCTTGGGCAGCCACTGCGCAAGGCTGTCGATCGGGAACTGCTTGAGGTGGTAGCGCAACTTGGGCTCGGGCATCAGCCGCTGATCCTCGCCACACAGGCTGGCATCGCCGCTGGCCCAGCAATGGGCGCCGAAATTGAGCTTGCCGTCGGCCAGGTATTCGAGCTTCGCCGGGGCTTGCAGCCTCCAGTCCTGGCCACCAGTCTGGATATCGCCGCTGGCCAGGCGTCCGCGCCAGTTGCCCTGGTCCAGCTTGCCGTCCAGGCCCAGCGCCAGCTTGAGCTGCGGGCCTTGCAGGTCCAGTTGCAACTTCTGGCTCTTGATATCGCCCTGGCCGCTGGCCGTCAGCGTCCCCAGCGAGGTTTCGCCGACCTGGATGCCGGCCCCCTTGAGGTCGATCCGCGCCCGTTGCGCGCTATCCAGGTTGGCATCGAGCTTGAGGCTCTGCAGGCGATTGTCGGCGAATACCAACTGCTGGCCTTGCAGGTCGAGCTTGCCCTGCGGCGCCTTCAGGGTGCCGGCCACATCGAGGCGGCCGTTGAGCTGGCCACGCAGCTCGGGCCACAGCTGGCCAAGGCGTGGCAGCTTGATATCGAGCTGCCCGGCCAGGCGTTGTTGCAGGCGGCCGGAACCGTTGATGTGGTTGTCGCCCAGGCGGATGTCCAGGGCGCTCAGGTTCCACTGCTCTCCAGCGCCATCGGCCTTGGCCTGCAGCACCACGGGCTGGCCGCGCAACTTGCCCTTGAGGTCGAGGTCGGCGTTGAGCTTGAGTTGCTCGTTCTTCATTTCGCCCTGGCTGCGCAGCGGTCCAGCTAACGTACCCGGCAGCTCGGCGACCCAGTACGCCGGGTTGATCGCCGACAGATCCAGCGCGGTATCCCAGGCGATGCCGTCGGCGAATTGCAGGTTCAGGTGGCCTTCGGCCTTGCCCTGGCCGGCCGCCAGCTTGAACTGGGGCAGGAAGATTTTCGTCAGGTCGCCGCTGAACGGGCTGCTGAGGCTGAACGCCCCCGCCGGGCCATCGAGGTCGCCCTTGAAGTTGCCCAGGTAGTTGCCATCGCGGTAGGCGACTTCAGCATTGAAACGGCGCACCGCCACCGCGGGTTCTTCGATCAGCGGGTACAGGCGATGCCAGGGGAAATCCAGCCAGTCGAGCTTGGCTTCGGCGTTCAGGCCCTGGCTCCAGTCCAGCTGGCCGGTCAACTTGAGGTTTTGCTTGTCGTTGGCGGTCAGGTCCAGCGCGGCGATCTGCGCGCCCTTGGCGTCGACCTTGCCTTGCAGCGCCAGTGCCACCGGCCCCTGCTCGGCCGGCAAGGTGGCCTTGCCCAGCAGTTGGTAACCCGCCTTGAGATCACCTTTGCCGGTCAGTTCCAGCTGATTGAGCATCAGGGTATCGGGCAGATCGGCGCTGGCCTTGAAGCCATCGGCGGTGATCCGCACCTCGGCCGGCAGGTTCTCCGCCAGCGGTTGCAGCTCACCGCTCAACCGGCCTTGCAGATAACCGCTGCTGTCGGCCGCAAGCTTGAGGGTCTTCAACAGGTCGCCGTCGACCTTCAGCGCCAGCGCCCAGGGTTCGCTGCCGGGCGCCGGCAGGGTCAGGGTACCGGTGGCGCTCAATGGCCAGTCGCCGCTGGGCGACAACAAGCCCGAAAGTTTGAGGCTGAGGTCGTCGCGTTGCAGGCTCACCGAGTCGATCTGCAAGCCCTTGGCCGTCCACTGCGCCGCCAGTTGCAGGCCCTTGAGCTCCTCGGCGCCATTGAACTGCAGGCTGCCGACCCGCACCTGACCCAGCTCGATAGCCAGGGGCAGTTGCAGATCCGGCAGGCTGATCGGGCCGCTGCTTTCTTCTTCCGCACCCGGCGGGAATTGCAGGCTGACCTGCTCCACGTCCAGTTGCTCGATGCACAGGGTCATGCGCATCAGGCACGCCGGCGACCAGGCGAATTTCGGCGCCTGGAGTTCGACCCGGCTGCTGTCTTGCTGCCACAACAGGTGATCGGCGCTCCACTGCCCGCCCAGGCGGCCGGCGAAGTTCTCCACCGTCAAGCCCGGCACCAGGCCCAGGGCCCAGCGACTGCCGGCCTGGGTGCCGAGTATCGAAGCCAGCGCCAGTATCAGCACCGCCACCAGTACAAGCAGCGCCAGCGCCGCGATCTTCAAACCACGCTTCACAGCTCTGGCCCCATGGAAAAGTGCAAGCGAATGCCGCCGTCGTCGTCCAGCGCACGGGCCAGGTCGAGACGGATCGGCCCCACCGGGGAGATCCAGCGCACACCGACGCCGACCCCGGTCTTGAGGTTCGGCAGTTCAAGTTTGTCGAAGGAGTTGCCCTGGTCGACAAAGGTCGCCAGGCGCCATTTTTCCGCGATGGAGTACTGGTACTCGACGCTGCCGGCCACCATGTAGCGCCCGCCGATCCGGTCGCCGTCGGAGTTCTCCGGCGACAGGCTCTGGTAATCGTAACCACGCACGCTCTGATCGCCACCGGCGAAAAAGCGCAGCGATGGCGGGACCTTCTTGTAACCGTTGGTGGCGCTGCCACCGAACTGCACCCGGCCAAGAAACCGGTGGTTGTCCCACACCGTGGTCAGGCCCTTGAGCAGCACGGTGCCATACAGCAGGTTGGTGTCCGAGCCCAGCCCTTCCTTGGCCACCTTGCTGTCGAATTGCAGGCGATAGCCATTGTGCGGGTCGATGCGGTTATCGCTGCGCAGGTAGGAATAACTGATGCCGGGCATCAACAGGGTACTCAGGCCCGAGTCGTCGCCAAGGCGGTATTCCTCGCGCTGCCACTTCAGCGAGATGACCCGCTGCCAGCCGCTGGGCAACTTGCTGTGCCACTCGGGACCGAGGGTGAGCAGTTTACTCAGGGTGTCGGTATTGGAGATTTCTTCGTTCTGGTAGCCGCCGGCAAAACGCAGCTTGTCGGTCAGCGGCGGGTCCAGCGGTATGTCGTAGAACAGGCCGACGTTCTGCCGCGGCGCGGAGATTTCCGCCTCCCAGCCATAGCTGTGGCCTTGGGCATTGACCCAGTGCCGGGTCCAGTTGGCCTTGGCCCGCGGCCCGACGTCGGTGGAAAACCCCAGGCCCAGGCCCATGGTGCGCGGCTTGCGGGTTTCCAGCTGGACCGCCACCGGAATCACCTCGGCGGCGGCCGCGGTCGGCGCCGCGTCGACCCGCACGCCTTCGAAGTAGCCGCTCGATTGCAGCGCCTGGTTGAGTTCGGCGATCAGTTCGGAATCGTAGGGCGTGCCGGCCTTGAACGGCACCATGCGTTGCAGCAGGTCTTCGTCGAACGGCGTATCGCCAGCAAAACTGACCTTGCCCAGGGCGTAGCGCGGACCGCTTTCGTACACCAGTTCGATGTCCGCCACCCCGGCCTGGGGGTCCACGGCCAGCTTCTGTCGGGTGAAACGCCCGCTGAAAAAGCCGTAGCGCGACGCCTGGTTCTGGATCAGCCGCTTGGCGTCTTCGTAATGACCGTGATTGAGGACCGCGCCGCTTTTCAGCTGATCACTTTTGGGCACACGAAAGCCCTTGAGGGAGGCCGCTGGGCCGTCGACCCGGATGGTGACGTTGCGCAGGTGCACCGGCTCGCCAGGATCGATATTCAGCACCAAACGCGGCTTTTCGCCGCCTTTGACTTCGCTGCTGATCTGCGGCTGGTAGTAGCCCAGGGCCTGGGCGGCCTTGCGGGCCTGCTCCTCGGCGCCACGACTGAAGCGCAGCAGCGCCTCCTCGTCGCGATCGCCCACCCCGCCAATGTAGCCTTCCACATTGGCCTTGAGTTCATCGTTGGAGGGTTTGACCCTGACGTCCAATTCGCTTTGCGCCAGTACCGCACAGCTTGTGAACAGCAGCAACAAGCCGCTGGTGAATCTTCCTGAAAACTTCATAGGCGCGAATGCTATCACGAGCAGGGAGCCCGATAGAGCGCACAAATGTGAGGAAAGTTCTGTTCAGCCGGTCGCGCTTTGCAGAACCTGCGGGTTGGCGTGAAAGAAAACGTGCTCACGGATCGGACCGACAGCGATCTCGCCAATCTCTTCGTAACCCTGGCGCTCATAGAACGCCAGGTAACGCGGATTGCCGGTGTCCAGCACCACGCCCTGGGAATGCTCGTCCACCGCGCACCAGTTGTGCACCGCCTGCAGCAACTGCTCACCGAAATGCCTGCCCTGGAACTGCGGGTGCACGCCCAGCAATGGCAGGACGTGCACCGAGTCGGTGGGCAGGCAACCCAGCACTGCCGCGTGATAGTCCAGGTAACGCCGGGTGCAACGGAAACCGGTACTGAGCACCATGCGCAAGCGCCAGGCCCAGCTCTCGGTAATGCCCAGGCGACGCTGGGGTGGCGCGATCAGGGCGATGCCGATCAGCCGGTCGTTGACCAGCAGGCCAATGGCCGGCAGGTCCTGAATAAAGTGCTGCTTGACCAGCTCCCGCACCGTGGCCCGCACCCGCTGCTCGTAACCCGGGCGTTCGGACTCGAACAGATAGGCGAAGGTCGGCTCGTGGCGATAAGCCTGGTACAGCAGGGAACGGGCTTCGCGCGCGTAGCCGCTGTCGAGCATATGAATGTCGGCGATGGCAGTCGAGGTTTCAGGCATGGCGATGGGTCTCCCCCCTGGGGCCGGCTTGAAGTGGCCGCGCTGAATGGCGGCGAACATGTGCCAGTTCTTGATGCGCTTCATAGCTACGAGCCTTCCAGGCCCGCGATCGTTCCACTACGCTGCGCTGCTCATGGACCTTAGCAGCGCAGCCGCCACGCCGCCACGCTGGCCGCCGCGCGACTTGTCGGCTAGCATCGCAGTTTTGCCAGGACTGCCGACCATGAAGATCGTCTCGTTCAACATCAACGGGCTGCGCGCCCGCCCTCATCAGCTGGCGGCGCTGATCGAAAAGCATCAACCGGACATCATCGGCCTGCAGGAAACCAAGGTATCAGACGACCAGTTCCCCCTGGCCGAAGTCCAGGCGCTGGGCTATCACGTGAATTTCCACGGGCAGAAAGGCCACTACGGCGTCGCCCTGCTTTCGCGCCAGGCGCCACTGGACCTGTACAAAGGCTTCGACGGTGACGATGAAGACGCCCAGCGGCGTTTTATCTGGGGCACCTTCGTCGACGCCAACGGCGCCCAGGTAACCATCATGAACGGCTACTTCCCCCAGGGCGAAAGCCGCGACCACCCCACCAAGTTCCCGGCCAAGCAGCGTTTCTACAGCGACCTGCAGCACCTGCTGGAAACCCGTTTCAGCAACGAGCAGCCGCTGGTGGTCATGGGTGATGTGAACATTTCCCCGGAAGACTGCGACATCGGCATCGGCCCGGACAACATGAAACGCTGGCTGAAAACCGGCAAGTGCAGCTTCCTGCCGGAAGAGCGCGAGTGGATGGACCGCCTGAAGAACTGGGGCCTGGTCGACAGTTTCCGTCACCTCAATCCCGAGGTGGTCGATCGCTTCAGCTGGTTCGACTACCGCAGCCGCGGTTTCGAGGACGAGCCCAAGCGCGGCCTGCGCATCGACCTGATCATGGCCTCCCGCGGCCTGCTGCCACGGATCAAGGATGCCGGGGTCGACTACGACCTGCGCGGCATGGAAAAGCCTTCCGACCACGCACCGATCTGGCTCGAACTGAGCTGATCGCCAGGCACAAAAAAGCCCATCCTGCGATGGGCTTTTTTATGGCTTCAGCGTCTCAACACAACTCGACCCGGGTGCTGGTGCCGGCCTGCATGATGGCCTCGATGGCGGACTCACGGGTCGGCTCCGAGTCATACAGGTGGCTGACCAGGATCACCTCCTTGCCGGCCTTGAGATTGAAGTAGGATTTGCCACCAGGGGCGATCTTCTTTTCGTAACTACCCGGGGACGTGCAGTGCTTGCGCAACAGCGCAATGGCTGCCTCGACACTCTCACGACAAGGGTAACGGTCGCTTTGAAGCATGGTCTGCGCGTCCTTGGACTTCAGCAAGAACCTGAAACCTCCGCTGCCATATTGCTTCAGCTCGAACCAGCCACTCATTTCATACTCCTTTGACACAAGCAAATTGCAGCCAGGGCTGCATCGACGCCTGGTGAAGACGAGAATCGGCTTGCGCCAATTCCCCTCCAGACAAAGTTTTCAACTGTACTGAGCCAGCCGTGCCGGGTCTTTAAGAGCATTCCGAAAAGCCACGAGAAGACTCTGATTACCCGCATCAACCGTCATATCTCCGTCACCTCCCTGACTTAATCTCGCCGCACTCGCTCCCGCCATAGAAGGCCATTGCCGCATGTCACGCGTTTGTACCGTCAGTGAACGGGACCTCTGGTGCCGAACCCTCTGCCTGCTGCTGGTCGGCTTCGTTTGCTACGCCCTGCCCTGGTCGGTGTTCGCCGCCCTGCCCCTGGCCGGCGGCGACCAGCCGGTGCTGCGCATCCAGGGTTCCAACACCATCGGTGCCGCGCTGGTCCCGGCCCTGGTCAAGGGCCTGATGCAGGAACAGGGTTTGCTCGACATCCGGATCGAGGCCTCAAGCAAAGACAACGAGCGTCGGGTGACCGGCCAGGATGCCCAGGGCCGGCGCGTTTTCGTCGAGATCGCCGCCCATGGCTCCAGTACCGGCTTCGCCGCGTTGAAGAACGCCAGCGCCGACCTCGCTGCCGCGTCACGACCGATCAAGGACAGCGAACTGGTGGAACTGGAAGCCCTCGGCGACCTGAAAGACCCCGACGCCGAACAGGTGATCGCCATCGACGGCCTGGCGATCATCCTCCACCCGCAAAACCCGCTGACGCGGCTGGACACCGAACAACTGGCGCGGGTCTTCAGCGGCGAGGTGAAAACCTGGGAAGAACTGGGCAGCATCGATGGCGCCATTCACCTGTACGCCCGCGATGACCGCTCCGGCACCTACGACACCTTCAAGGAGTTGGTGCTGGCCCACCGCGGCAAGAACCTCAGCGCCACGGCGCAACGCTTCGAGTCCAGCGAGCAGCTCTCCGACGCGGTCAGCCACGATCCCCAGGGTATCGGTTTTATCGGCCTGCCTTATGTGCGCCAGGCCAAGGCCGTGGCGATCGTCGACGGCGGCTCGCAACCGATGTTGCCCCTCGACAGCCTGATCGCCACCGAGGACTACCCGCTGTCACGGCGCCTGTACTTCTACCTGCCACCCGACGAGCAAAACCCCTGGGCCCGCGCCCTGGTGCGTTTCGCCCAGAGCGCCAGGGGCCAGGCGATAGTCGCGGCCAACGGTTTTATTGCGCAGACGGTGCTGGCCATGAGCGTCACCCCCGCCCCGCAGATGCCCGAGGGGTACCAGGCCATCGCCCGGCAGGCGCAGCGCCTGACCGTGAACTTTCGCTTCGAGGAAGGCAGCGCCACCCTCGACAACAAGGCGCACCAGGATCTGACACGGGTCCTGGATTTTCTCAAGCGCCACGACAAACTAGCCAAGCGCGTGACCCTGGTCGGCTTCGGCGACGCCAAGAACGATCCGGCACGCGCGGCGCTGCTGTCCAAGCTGAGGGCGATGACCGTGCGCCGGGAACTGGTGAGAAACGGTGTGGTGCTGCGCGAGATCCGCGGTTTTGGCGCGCAGATGCCGGTCGCGGCCAATACCGCGGACGAGGGACGGATCAAGAATCGGCGGGTGGAGGTCTGGGTGTATTGAGGGGGAAGTTCGCGGCCTAACCGGGGACGTTATCGCGGGCAAGCCTCGCTCCTACGGGAGCTTGCCCGCGATCGTTTTTAATGCCCGCTGCGCAGCATTTCCTTGGGCACGTACTTGCCGATTTCGAACTTGCCGATAGCCGCGCGGTGCACTTCGTCCGGGCCGTCGGCCAGGCGCAGGGTGCGTTGCATGGCGTACATGTAGGCCAGCGGGAAATCGTTGGAGACCCCGGCCCCGCCATGAATCTGGATGGCCCGGTCGATCACCTTCAAGGCCACGTTCGGCGCCACCACCTTGATCTGGGCGATTTCGCTTTTCGCCACTTTGTTGCCGACGGTGTCCATCATGTACGCCGCCTTCAGGGTCAGCAGGCGCGCCATGTCGATCTCCATCCGCGAATCGGCGATCTTGTCGACGTTACCGCCCAGGCGCGCCAGCGGCTTGCCGAACGCGGTGCGGCTCACCGCACGCTTGCACATCAACTCCAGTGCGCGCTCGGCCATGCCGATCGAGCGCATGCAGTGGTGAATCCGGCCCGGGCCAAGGCGGCCCTGGGCGATCTCGAAGCCACGACCCTCGCCCAGCAGCACGTTCTCGTACGGCACCCGCACGTTGTCGAACAGCACTTCGGCATGGCCGTGGGGGGCGTCGTCGTAACCGAACACCGGCAGCGGCCGGACAATCTTCACCCCGGGGGTGTCGACCGGCACCAGGATCATCGAGTGCTGCTGGTGGCGCGGTGCGTCCGGGTTGCTCAGGCCCATGAAGATCAGGATCTTGCAGCGCGGGTCGCAGGCCCCCGAGGTCCACCACTTCTTGCCGTTGATCACCCATTCGTCGCCATCACGCACGGCGCGGGCGGCCATGTTGGTGGCGTCGGACGATGCCACGTCCGGCTCGGTCATGGCGAAGGCGGAGCGGATCTCGCCGCGCAGCAGCGGCTCCAGCCAGCGTTGCTTCTGCTCTTCATTGGCGTAACGCACCAGCACTTCCATGTTGCCGGTGTCCGGTGCCGAGCAGTTGAAGGGTTCCGGCCCCAGCAGGGAACGGCCCATGATTTCCGCCAGCGGCGCGTATTCGAGGTTGGTCAGGCCGGCGCCGAGTTCCGACTCGGGCAAGAACAGATTCCACAGGCCCTCGGCCTTGGCCTTGAGTTTGAGCTCTTCCATGATCGCCGTCGGCTGCCAGCGATCGCCTTCGGCGACCTGGCGCTCGAACACGGCTTCAGCCGGATAGACATAAGTGTCCATGAACGCGGTCACGCGCTCACGCAGTTCCTGAACCTTGGGTGAATAGGCGAAATCCATGGGCAGCTACCTTCTTGGCAAGGTGGTTGAGGGCATGGAACCGATGCTAGAACAGCTTACGAAAATTTACCTAGCCTATTCTCGGCGTGTATTAACATTCATCACCGATATATGATTGACTGATCAGGCAGGCCATCAACCCATCCCTCCCGACCCTAACAATAAGAGTGCAGCGCAATGAATCTGAGCAAGGTCGACCTCAACCTTTTCATCGTCTTCGACGCGATCTACACCGAAGCCAACCTGACCCGCGCCGGGCAGATCGTCGGCATCACTCAGCCTGCTGTCTCCAACGCCCTGGCCCGCCTGCGCGAGACCTTCAACGACCCGCTGTTCGTGCGGACCGCCCAGGGCATGGTGCCCACGCCCATGGCGCAGAACATCATCGGCCCGGTGCGCAACGCCCTGTCGCTGCTGCGGGTGTCGGTGCAGGAAAGCCGCATCTTCAATCCCTTGCAGGCGGTCAAGACCTACCGCATCAGCATGACCGACCTGACCGAGGCGGTGATCCTGCCGCCGCTGTTCCAGCGCCTGCGGCGCCTGGCCCCGACGGTGATCATCGAGAGCTTCCTGTCCAAGCGCCGGGAAACCACCAAGGAACTGGCCGCCGGCCGCCTGGATTTCGCCGTCGATGCCCCGCTCAACACCGACCCGCAGGTCCGCCACGTCAAGCTGATGGAAGACCGCTACGTCTGCGCCATGCGCAAGAGCCACCCGCTGGCGAACAAGGAAAAACTCAGCCTCGACGACTACCTGTCGCTGACCCATATCCACATTTCCAGTCGCCGCAGCGGCCTGGGTTATGTCGACCTGGCGTTGGGCAAGATGGGCATCCAGCGCAAGATCGCCCTGCGCTCCCAGCATTACCTGATGGCCTCGCAAGTGCTGCAACAGACCGACATGGTCATGACCGTGCCCGAGCGCTTCGCCCGGCGCCATGACCTGCAGGCGTTCAACCTGCCGGTCAACGACGTGCCGCCGCTGGAAACCCACCTCTACTGGCACGAAAGCACCGACCAGGACCCGGCCAACCGCTGGATGCGCGAGCAGATGATCGAGTTGTGCCAGCAGGTGACGGCCCACGAGAAAAAACTCGAAAAGTAATCTGTAGGAGCGAGGCTTGCCCGCGATAAGGAAGAACGTGGTGGTTCAGGGAAACCTCAGCGTACCCATCGCGGGCAAGCCTCGCTCCTACGGATAGGGTTTCATCTTGCTTGACGTATACGTCAACCTCGAATTAGCTTAACGCCAAGACCTTTTTCGAGTGCCCCCATGAGCAGCCAGACCTACAGCATTTCCGACCTCGCCCGCGAGCTCGACATCACCACCCGGGCCATCCGCTTTTATGAAGAACAAGGCCTGCTCGCCCCCGAACGCCGTGGCCAGGAACGCATCTACTCGCCACGGGACAAGGTCAGCCTGAAGCTGATCCTGCGCGGCAAGCGCATCGGCTTCTCCCTGGCCGAGTGCCGCGAGCTGATCGAACTCTACGACCCCAGCAGCGGCAATCTGAAGCAATTGCACAGCATGCTGGCGAAAATCGCCGAGCGCCGTGAGCAGCTGGAACAACAGCTGCTGGACATCGAACAGATGAAGCTGGAGCTGGACACCGCGGAAGAGCGCTGCACCCAGGCGCTGGAGCAGACCATCCAGAATCAGAAAAGCGCCGTGCAGTAACCGCCCCAGGCTGCGATCGCCCGCAAAGCGGCCGCACCAGTAACACAGACAATCCGCCAGACAGACCGTAGCGCCTGGTTTTGCGTCGACTTCGTCGCCGAGCGCAGCCTGCGGCAGCGGCTACATCAGCGGCCCTACATATAAAAGGTAAAGCCCCATGTCCCTCCCCACCCATGTGCGCCTGGTCGAAGTCGGTCCTCGCGACGGTTTGCAGAACGAAGCCCAGCCCATCAGCGTCGCCGACAAGGTGCAACTGGTGGATGCCCTGAGCGCGGCCGGGCTCGGCTATATAGAAGTCGGCAGTTTCGTCTCGCCCAAATGGGTGCCGCAGATGGCCGGGTCCGCCGAGGTGTTCGCGCAGATCCAGCGCAAGCCGGGAGTGACCTACGGCGCCCTCGCCCCGAACCTGCGCGGCTTCGAAGATGCCGTGGCCGCCGGGGTCAAGGAGGTCGCGGTGTTCGCCGCCGCCTCCGAGTCCTTCTCCCAGCGCAACATCAATTGCTCCATCAGCGAGAGCCTGGAGCGCTTCGTGCCGATCATGGAGGCGGCGAAACAGCATGGCGTTACCGTGCGCGGTTACGTGTCCTGCGTGCTGGGCTGCCCTTACGAAGGCGAGGTGGCGCCGGAACAGGTCGCCGTGGTCGCCCGCGAGCTGTACAGCATGGGCTGCTACGAAGTGTCCCTGGGCGACACCATCGGCACCGGCACCGCCGGCGCTACCCGGCGGATGTTCGAGGTGGTGGCCGCCCATGTCCCGCGGGACAAGCTCGCCGGGCACTTCCACGACACCTACGGCCAGGCCCTGGCCAATATCTACGCCAGCCTGCTGGAAGGCATCGCGGTGTTCGACAGCTCCATCGCCGGGCTCGGCGGCTGCCCCTACGCCAAGGGCGCCAGCGGTAACGTCGCCAGCGAGGACGTGCTGTACCTGCTCAATGGGCTGGGCATCAAAACCGGTATCGACATGGAGCGCCTGATCCTCGCCGGCCAGCAGATCTGCTCCGTGCTGGGGCGGCCCACCGGCTCGCGCGTCGCCAAGGCCCGTTACCCAGGTTGAGGGGGTTGCCTGTTTCAGGGTGTTACCGACTGCTCTGGCGCACGCTCGAAACGGGTAACACGGAAACAGTTTGTCGATTTTCTAGCGGTACAGATGAAATGCCGTTTTTATCAAGCCATTGATTTTAAAGGATTTTAAAAAGTTGGCATGGCTTCTGCTATATCTCTGGCATAACAAGAATAAAAAGCAGCAAAGCTAATAAAAATAAGACGAAACGACTCTGACATAACAAAAACAACACGGCAGAGACGCAGCTAACAGATTTTTTTGGAGAGGATGTGTTTTCCAGGGTGTCTTCAACAACAAGAGCCACCCGCAACCGGGCAGAGAACAATAAAACTACCCCAAGGTAGCTCCCGAACTGGTTGGTCGCTCAAGCGAGAAAATAGATCAGCGCTCAAAAAAATACGTTTGCTCTTGATCCCGGATGGGGATCGCCAAAAACAGCGGTAAAGGGTAACGGTTGCCAAAAACAACAACAGACCGCCCCTCAATAATAAAAAAAGAGCACGCAACGACAAAATTAAAGGGGAGCTTCGGCTCCCCTTTGTGCTTTCCGGCCTTCCTGCTTCCCTCCCCTCTGCTGATTCGACCGCGGCCTCTAAAACGGCTCGCGAGCCGCTCCCGCACGTATTTGCGGGAGCCTGCTCGAATAGGCTCAGGAACGCCCGCGCAACTCCTCGATGCTGATCTCGCGCATCCTGAACTTCTGGATCTTGCCGGTCACGGTCATCGGGAATTCCTCGACGAACTTGAAGTAACGCGGCGTCTTGAAGTGAGCGATACGCTCCTTGCACCAAGCCTGCAGCTCCTCCTCGCTGGCGCTGTGGCCGGGGTGGAACTTGATCCAGGCGACAATCTCTTCACCGTACTTCGAGCATGGAATGCCGATCACCTGCACGTCGGCCACCGCCGGATGGGTGAAGAAAAACTCCTCCAGCTCGCGCGGATAAATGTTTTCGCCGCCGCGGATGATCATGTCCTTGTTGCGCCCGGCGATGCACACGTAACCCTGCTCGTTCATGGTCGCCAGGTCGCCGGTGTGCATCCAGCCGGCCTGGTCGATGGCTTCAGCCGTGCCCTGCGGGTTGTTCCAGTAGCCCAGCATCACGCTGTAACCGCGGGTGCACAGCTCGCCGATGGTGCCGCGCGGCACGATATTACCCGCCTCGTCGATGATTTTGCTTTCCAGCTGCGGCTGGGTGCGGCCGACCGTGGTCACGCGCAGTTCGAGGTCGTCCGCCGGGCCGGTCTGCAACGACACCGGGCTGGTTTCGGTCATGCCGTAGGCGATCTGCACTTCGCTCATGTGCATCTCGCTGATCACCCGGCGCATCACCTCGATCGGACAGGTGGCCCCGGCCATGATCCCGGTGCGCAGGCTCGACAGGTCGAACTCGGCCCGCCGTGGCTGGTCGAGCATGGCGATGAACATGGTCGGCACGCCGTACAGCCCGGTGGCCTTTTCCTCGGCCACGGCGCTCAGGGTCAGCAGCGGATCGAAGGCATCGTTGGGGTAGATCATGGTGGTGCCGTGGGTCACGCAGCCCAGATTGCCCATGACCATGCCGAAGCAGTGGTACAGCGGCACCGGAATCACCAGACGGTCCTCGTGGCCCAGGCCCAGGCTCTCGCCGACCATATAGCCGTTGTTGAGGATGTTGTAGTGGCTGAGGGTCGCGCCCTTGGGGAAACCGGTGGTGCCGGAGGTGTACTGGATATTCACCGCCTGGTCGGGGTCCAGGCTGTCCTGGCGTTCGCGCAGCGCTTCGACACTGACGCCGGCCCCCAGGTCGGCCAGCTGCGACCAGGGCAGAAAACCCGACGGCGGCTGCGCGTCGAGGCTGATCACGCCGCGCAAATCCGGCAGGCGTTCGCTCTGTAGCTGGCCGATGGACTGCTGCGCCAGCTCGGGTGCCAGGCCCTGCAACATGGCGTGGTAGTCGGAGGTCTTGAACGCACCGGCGCACACCAGCCACTGGCAACCGGACTGCTTGAGCACGTATTCCAGCTCGGAACTGCGGTAGGCCGGGTTGATGTTCACCAGGATCGCGCCGATCTTGGCGCTGGCGAACTGGCTGATGCACCACTGGGCACAATTGGGGGCCCAGATGCCCAGCCGGTCGCCGGTCTTGAGCCCCAGGGCCAGCAGCGCCCGGGCATGCAAATCGACGGTTTCGGCCAGCAGCTGCCAGCTGTAGCGCAGCTGCTGATGACGCACCACCAGGGCTTCGCCCCGAGGGTATGACGCCACCGTGCGATCGAACGCCTGACCGATGGTCAGCGCCAGCAAGGCTTTGTCCTGGGTGCCGCGAGTGTAGCTGCGCCCCGGCGCGGGTGCGGGTTGATCCATGATGACCCCCTATTGTCTTTATTGTAGGAGCGAGGCTTGCCCGCGATTGGAGCGCCGCGATGTCGCTATACGACCGCGTGATCCTTCATCGCCAGCAAGCTCGGCTCCTACAGATTCGCGCAAGTTGACGTTTACGTAAAGGGTGATTGACAGCCACCCGTCGCAGGCTTACGTTAACGTAAAGGTGAGAGCTGAATCAGCCGCTCTCCACAGCCCGACTCCCTTACATAAAAACAAGTTTGAAGGTGCCCCCATGAGCTATCCGACCCTGAACTTTGCCCTCGGCGAAACCATCGACATGCTCCGCGACCAGGTGCAGGCCTTCGTCAAGGCCGAGCTGGCGCCACGGGCGGCACAGATCGACATCGACAACCTGTTCCCCGCCGACATGTGGCGCAAGTTCGGCGACATGGGCCTCTTGGGCATCACCGTGCCGGAAGAATACGGCGGTGCCGGCCTGGGCTACCTGGCCCACGTGGTGGCCATGGAAGAAATCAGCCGCGGCTCGGCCTCGGTCGCCCTCTCCTACGGCGCCCACTCCAACCTCTGCGTCAACCAGATCAACCGCAACGGCAACCACGAACAGAAAAGCCGATACCTGCCCAAGCTGATCAGCGGCGAGCACATCGGCGCCCTGGCCATGAGCGAACCCAACGCCGGCTCCGACGTGGTCTCGATGAAACTGCGCGCCGACAAGCGCGGCGACCACTACGTGCTCAACGGCAGCAAGACCTGGATCACCAACGGTCCCGACGCCAACACCTACGTGATCTACGCCAAGACCGACCTGGAAAAGGGTCCGCACGGCATCACCGCGTTCATCGTCGAGCGCGACTGGAAAGGCTTCAGCCGCAGCAACAAGTTCGACAAGCTGGGCATGCGCGGCTCCAACACCTGCGAGCTGTTCTTCGATGACGTGCAAGTGCCGGAAGAAAACATCCTCGGCGTGCTCAATGGCGGCGTGAAGGTACTGATGAGCGGCCTGGACTACGAGCGCGTGGTGCTCTCCGGCGGCCCGACCGGGATCATGCAGGCCTGCATGGACCTGGTGGTGCCCTACATCCACGACCGCAAGCAGTTCGGCCAGAGCATCGGCGAGTTCCAGCTGATCCAGGGCAAGGTCGCCGACATGTACACCCAGCTCAACGCCAGCCGCGCCTACCTGTATGCCGTGGCCCAGGCCTGCGAACGTGGCGAGACCACGCGCAAGGACGCCGCCGGGGTGATCCTCTACAGCGCCGAACGCGCCACCCAGATGGCCCTGGACGCGATCCAGATCCTCGGCGGTAACGGCTACATCAACGAATTCCCCGCCGGCCGCCTGCTGCGCGACGCCAAGCTGTATGAAATCGGCGCTGGCACCAGCGAGATCCGCCGCATGCTGATCGGTCGCGAACTCTTTAACGAGACGAAGTAAGAGCAGCTGCAAGTTGCGAGCTACAAGCGGCAAGCCATAGCTGCCGTAACGCCGATTTACTCTTGCAGCTTGAAGCTTGTCGCTTCGAGCTGCGCTGGGAGCCCCAATGATTCTGAAGTCTCAGCTCAACCCGAAATCACCAGAGTTCGCGCAGAACGCTGCCAGCATGCTGGCCCAGGTCGATGCCCTGCACACCCTGCTCGCCCAGGTCCAGCAAGGCGGTGGCGCCAAGGCCCAGGAACGGCACACCTCGCGCGGCAAGCTGCTGCCGCGCGAGCGTATCAACCGCCTGCTCGACCCGGGCTCGCCCTTCCTCGAAATCAGCCAACTGGCGGCGTATGAGGTGTATGGCGAAGACGTGCCGGCCGCCGGGGTGATTGCCGGCATCGGCCGGGTAGAGGGTGTCGAATGCATGATCGTGGCCAACGACGCCACGGTGAAAGGCGGCTCCTACTACCCGCTGACCGTGAAAAAACACCTGCGCGCCCAGGCCATCGCCCAGCAGAACCGCCTGCCCTGCATCTACCTGGTGGACTCCGGTGGCGCCAACCTGCCGCGCCAGGACGAGGTGTTCCCCGACCGCGAGCACTTCGGGCGGATCTTCTTCAACCAGGCCAACATGAGCGCCCAGGGCATCCCGCAGATCGCCGTGGTCATGGGTTCCTGCACCGCCGGTGGCGCCTACGTGCCGGCCATGGCCGACGAAGCGATCATGGTCCGCGAACAGGCCACCATCTTCCTCGCCGGCCCGCCGCTGGTGAAGGCCGCCACTGGTGAAGTGGTCAGCGCCGAAGACCTTGGCGGCGCCGATGTGCACTGCAAGATCTCAGGTGTCGCCGACCACTACGCCGACAGCGACGAACACGCCCTGGCGCTGGCCCGGCGCAGCATCGCCAACCTCAACTGGCGCAAGCAGGGCGAGTTGCAGCAACGCACGCCGATCGCCCCGCTGTATGCCAGCGACGAGCTGTACGGGGTGATTCCGGCGGACGCCAAGCAGCCCTTCGATGTGCGCGAAGTCATCGCGCGGCTGGTGGACGGTTCGGTCTTCGATGAGTTCAAGGCACTGTTCGGCACCACCCTGGTGTGCGGCTTCGCTCACTTGCACGGCTATCCGATCGCCATCCTCGCCAACAACGGCATCCTCTTCGCCGAGGCCGCGCAGAAAGGCGCGCACTTTATCGAGCTGGCCTGCCAGCGCGGCATCCCGCTGCTGTTCCTGCAGAACATCACCGGCTTCATGGTCGGGCAGAAATACGAAGCCGGCGGCATCGCCAAGCACGGTGCCAAGCTAGTGACCGCGGTGGCCTGCGCCAAGGTGCCGAAGTTCACGGTGATCATCGGCGGCAGCTTCGGCGCCGGTAACTACGGCATGTGCGGCCGTGCCTACGACCCACGTTTCCTGTGGATGTGGCCCAACGCGCGGATCGGCGTGATGGGCGCCGAGCAGGCCGCCGGGGTGCTGGTGCAAGTCAAGCGCGAGCAGGCCGAACGTGGCGGACAGACTTTCAGCGCCGCCCAGGAAGCCGAGATCAAACAGCCGATCCTCGATCAGTACGAGCACCAGGGCCATCCGTATTACTCCAGCGCCCGGCTGTGGGACGACGGCGTCATCGACCCGGCGCAGACCCGCGACGTGCTGGCGCTGGCCTTGTCCGCGTCCCTCAACGCCCCTATCGAACAGAGCCGCTTCGGCGTGTTCCGCATGTGACCCGGAGCGCAATCGACATGAACGACTTCAACACCCTGGAACTGCTGAAAGACCCGCGTGGTTTCGCCACCCTGTGGCTCAGCCGTGAAGAAAAGAACAACGCTTTCAACGCCGAAATGATCCGCGAACTGATCCTCGCCCTGGATCAGGTGCAAAGCGATCCGGCCCTGCGCTTCTTGCTGGTGCGCGGCCGCGGCAAGCACTTCAGCGCCGGCGCCGACCTGGCCTGGATGCAGCAGTCGGCCGAACTCGACTACCACACCAACCTCGACGACGCCCGCGAGCTGGCCGAGCTGATGTACAACCTGGCCAAGCTGAAGATCCCGACCCTGGCCGTGGTGCAAGGCGCGGCCTTTGGTGGCGCCCTGGGCCTGATCAGTTGCTGCGACATGGCGATCGGCGCCGACGATGCGCAGTTCTGTCTGTCGGAAGTCCGCATCGGCCTGGCCCCGGCGGTGATCAGCCCGTTCGTGGTGCAGGCCATCGGCGAACGCGCGGCACGCCGCTATGCCCTGACCGCCGAGCGCTTCAGCGGCCAGCGGGCCCGGGAAATCGGCCTACTGTCGGAAAGCTACCCGGCAACCGAGCTGGAGCAACAAGTGGCGTCGTGGATCGACAACCTGTTGCTCAACAGCCCGTGCGCCATGCGCGCCAGCAAAGACCTGCTGCGCGAAGTCGGCAACGGCGCCCTGACCCCGGCCCTGCGTCGCTACTGCGAAAACGCCATTGCCCGCATCCGCGTCAGCCCCGAAGGCCAGGAAGGCCTGCGCGCCTTCCTGCAAAAACGCCCGCCCAGCTGGCAGCC
>NZ_QHHP01000021.1:225316-583271 GCF_003184125.1 Pseudomonas sp. RW409
GATGCGGCGATTGCCATGCAAGCGGTGCTGACCCTGGTGGAGCCGCAGTCGTCGGGTATCGGCGGCGGGGCCTTGATCGTGCTCTGGGACGGCAAGGCGGTGCGCACTTATGACGGTCGCGAAACCGCGCCGGCCGGGGCCACCGAGAAGTTGTTCCTGCAGGCCGACGGCAAACCCATGCCGTTCCCCCAGGCGCAGATCGGCGGCCGCTCGGTGGGTACGCCTGGGGTGTTGCGGGCCCTGGAACTGGCCCATAAAAAACACGGCCGCCTGCCGTGGGCGCAGCTGTTCGAGCCGGCGATCCGCCTGGCGGACCAGGGCTTCCCGATCTCCCCGCGCCTGCACAGCATGATCGTCGCCGACCCGTACCTGGCGAAATCGCCGGACATGGCGGCCTACTTCCTGAATGCCGATGGCACGCCGAAAGCCGTCGGCACCCTGCTGAAAAACCCGCAGCTGGCCGCGGTGCTCGAGCGCATCGCCAAAGAAGGCCCGAACGCCTTGTACCAAGGCCCGGTCGCCCGGGAAATCGTCGCCAAGGTGCAAGGCCACGCCAACCCGGGCAGCCTGTCGCTCAACGACCTGCAAGGCTACCGCGCCAAGGAGCGCGAACCGCTGTGCACCGACTACAAGCGCTGGCAGGTCTGTGGCATGCCGCCGCCCTCGTCGGGCGGGATCGCCATGGCGCAGATCCTCGGCACCCTGCAGGCGCTGGAAGCCCGCGACCCGCGTTATGCACTGCCACCGCTGAAACCGGTCAAGACCAGCCTGCTGGCCGGCCTGGAACCGGCGCCTGAAGCCGTGCACCTGATCGCCGAGGCCGAGCGCCTGGCCTACGCCGACCGCGCGTTGTACGTGGCGGATTCGGACTTCGCCCCGGTGCCGATCGCCGGCCTGGTCGCCCCGCAGTACCTGGCGCAGCGTGCCGCCTTGATCGGCGAGCGCAGCATGGCCAAGGCCGAGCCCGGCAAGCCCCAGGGCATCCAGGTGGCCTACGCCCCGGATCGCTCACCGATGCGCATCTCCACCTCGCAAGTGGTGGCCGTGGATGACCAGGGCGGCGCGGTGTCCATGACCACCACCGTGGAAGCCGCCTTCGGCTCGCATCTGATGGTCCAGGGCTTCATGCTCAACAACCAGATGACCGACTTCTCCTTTATCCCCGAGGAGAACGGCCAGCCAGTGGCCAACCGTGTGCAGCCGGGCAAGCGCCCACGCTCGTCCATGGCGCCAACCCTGATTTTCGACCGCAACAGCGGTGAATTCCTGGCCACCGTCGGCTCGCCGGGTGGCTCGCAGATCATCGAGTACGTGGCCAAGTCGGTGATCGGCATGCTCGACTGGAACCTCGACCCGCAAGCCGCCATCAGCCTGCCCAACTTCGGCAGCCGCAACGGCCCGACCGAACTGGAGCAAGGCCAGTTCACACCTGGGTTGAAAGCGGCGCTGAAAGCCAAGGGGCATGAGCTGACCGACATCGACATGACCAGCGGCACCCAGGCGATCGTGCGAGTGCGCGATGCCCAGGGTAAAACCTCGTGGGCCGGTGGCGCCGACCCACGCCGTGAAGGGGCCGCGTTGGGGGATTGAGGCCAACGCCGGAAAACCAGAAGGGCTTGCCGCTAGGCAGGCCCTTTTTATTGTTCACGCCAAAGAAGCACCGGCATGCGGGGCCAAGGCTGTATGCCGATTTTTACGGCGCTCTGTGTCTGACGCGATCTTTTGATCCCTCCTAGCATCACTTTTTTGGCCGAGGGGCAGGCGATGAACGAGATTCCCGGCGGTATCGATTTTTCAGGTTTGGCCGTGCGTAGGCTGGAGGCCGACAACCTCGAACTGGTCTGCCGCCACCGCGAGGCGATGTTCCTCGAAGCCGGAGGAGAACCCGCGGCCCTGCAACGGATGACCGAGCACTTTCGCCCCTGGCTGCGCGAGCGTTTGCCCGATGGCCGCTACTACGGCTTTGCCCTGCTGGACGGCCAGCAACCGGTGGCGGCCATTGGCTTGATGAGCATCGACTGGCCGCCCCACCCGTCCCATCCGACCCAGGACCAGCGCGGTTATGTGCTCAACGTCTACGTCGAACCCGCCTACCGGCGCCGGGGGCTGGCCTCGGCCCTGATGAAGCTGGCGCAAGCCGAATTCATCCAGCGCGGGCTGAGCTTCGCCGTGCTGCATGCCACCGAAGTGGGCAAGCCGGTGTATGCCGGATTGGGCTGGGCGGCCACCACGGAAATGGCGAAGGTTCTGATTCTGTAGCCGCTGCCGAGCCTGCGAGGCTGCGATCGACCCCGCAGGGGGCGCAGGGATCTTGCGACCGCTGGAGGACCTTCGGTCCTATCGCAGCCTCGCAGGCTCGGCAGCGGCTACAGGGACCCACGTACCTTCGGCCAATGCATTTTTCCATGGCTGGCCTGCCCTTCTCTCATAGTCACAGAATGTCGTAGCAATGCCGTTGCGACGCTCTTCCCCGCCCGCTATTCTTCGCCCCGTCGCTGCAATATCAGCGAACGGGCTTGGCGGCCCGAACCACGAAAGGCGCAACAGCGCCAAAACACGAATGCAGGCGCTTTTTTTGTGCCCGCGTTTCTGTGTCATGGCGAATTGCGCAGGGACCCCTTCGGGGGTGCCGGTTCCTTTCGTGCCGGTCCGCCAACCTTGTGCAATTCGCCACCCTAACCTGCTTGGCGGCAGACGGTGGTGATCCCCTCAAACGAAAGGATTCGTCACCATGAAACACACCCTCAATCCGTCCCCTTCCTCCCTGCATACCCTCGGCGAAATAACCTTTGCCAATTGTGGCGAAGGCAAACGCCCGCTGCTGCGGGTCAATGCCGACGTCCCCCTGGCCGATGCCCTGGAACACGCCTCGCTGCTGCTACATCTGGCAAAACAGTTGACCCTGGATGCGGCCATGGAACCGCAGGCGGACCGCTATGCTTGGGCGGCACATTACCTGGGTGAGATGGGTAAAGCGGTGATGGATGATGTGCACACCGCGATGACAGCAGGTGCTGATCGACACTGAGCCGCACCTGCGGGACGGGTAGCCTCGATGGCTGTCCGTCCATCGCCTTCCTCTCTCACTCCCTTGCTTAAGTCCCAGGGTGGGACTAGGATTTCGAGCCATGAGGATTATCGCCGTCAGTCATTTGAAGACGTTCTGGGACAAGCACCCGGATGTCGAACAACCGCTTCTGGCCTGGATCGATGAAGCACGCAATGCCAACTGGTCCACCCCGGCGCAGATCAAGGACCAGTTTTGCAGCGCGAGCCTTCTTAAAAGCCGTCGCGTGGTGTTCAACATCAAAGGCAATGACTACCGCTTGGTAGTCGCCGTGGCTTACCGCTTTGGCGCCCTCTACATCAAGTTCGTTGGCACTCACCAGCAGTACGATGCCATCGACGCCGACAGCGTTGAAATGGAGTAACGAGCATGCAGATTCGCCCCATTCACACCGACCAGGATTACCGCGCGGCACTCAAGCAGGTGTCGGCGCTGTTCGATAACGAGCCCGAACCCGGCACCGCCGAAGGCGACTACTTCGACGTGATGGTCACCCTGATCGAAGCCTATGAAGCCAAGCACTTCCCCATCGACCTGCCCAACCCGATCGATGCCATCAAGTTCCGCATGGAGCAATCGGGCCTCTCGGCCGCCGACCTGGCCCCGGCCATCGGCCGAACCAACCGGGTCTACGAAGTGCTCAACGGCAAACGCGCCCTGACCCTGCCAATGATCTGGAAGCTGCACCAGCTGTTCGGCATCCCCGCCGAGAGCCTGATCAAGCCGGTGAAATCGGTCTGAGCGGTTCTTGATTCAGGCCTTGCACCCTCGCCCTTAGCGGGGGTCATTCCTGATCGCGCATAAACTCCAGCCCTTGGTGATTTCAGAGAGCACAATCATCCCCAGCATCATCAGCGGGTTGCAGTTCGGAAAAAAATACGCGCCGATCAGAAGCACGGAAAAAGACGGCACGACAAACACCAAACGCAAAGGGATTTGCGCAAGCCCCAGCCACTTGGCTTCTTTGCGCTGAAACAAAAACAGGAAAGCGCTGACGACTATCGATAGTTGCAAACCCCAATTGATCATCACCATAACCACAGCAGTGGTTCCATGATCCTTGAGCACTTCAGTCGCCACAGTCAGGTCATCCCAGAACGGGGTCTTGCCCAGCCGTACACTGCTCGTGACGTACCACAACAAATAGAGCGCATCGAGCCCGCCCCAAAACTGCCAGATCCGGGTCCGGCTCAGCTTCCTGAAAAAAACATTACCGCTCCTTACTTGGCGCCGAGCCTTCTTCTCGGCAGCTCTGCCTTATAGATTTACCCATCTAACCTGGCTGTCATCCCGCGCCTATTTACCCTCCAGACTTCTCTGAAAGATTCTTGGACACTTAAAAAATACCGTGGAACAGCCTTGAGCTTGCCCCTAGGTAAACCCCTAAAGTGCCGCTCGACCTCACCACAAAAAAGGACGTTTGCATGCTCACCATCGGTCAAATGGCTCGCTGCCATGGCCTCACCACCAAGACCTTGCGCCACTACGACAGCATCGGTCTGTTCACTCCGGCACTGACCGGGCAGGACAACGGCTATCGCTATTACAAGCCGGAGCAGATTGGCATCCTCGGGCGCATTGTCTGGTTGCGGCAGTTGGGCATGGGGCTGGAGGAGATTCGCGGGTTGGCGGACAGCGGTGCGCTGCACAGTGTCTTGAGTCTGCGCCAGGCGTTGCAGGCCCATGCCGGTGAGCTGGAAACGCAGATCGCCCGCAGCCAGAACGTGCTCGGCCAGTTGCAGCGTTATCTGGCGCAGCCCGAGCGCAGCCTGCCGGCGCCGCAGACGCCGGTGCGGGTGACGCTGGCGGCGCAGCGCATCATCGGCATGGCCTGGCAGCAGGATGACCAGGGCTCGATTGCCGAGTTGTGGCAGCGTTTCGAACCACGGGAGCAGGAGATCCAGCGCCTGGCCGAACCGGTCGGCACTTACGGTATTTGCCAGCCCTTGAGCGACGGCCAGTGGCGTTACGTCGCCGGACTGCCGGTCAGCGCCGAGGCGCCCTTGGTCGAGGGTATGGTGGAACTGGAAATCCCCGCCCGCCAGTACGCCCGGGTCGAGCACCGGGGCACGGTGCAGACCCTGCCGGAAACCTTCCGCGCCGCCTACAGCGAATGGCTGCCGGCCGCAGGGATGCGGGCCGATGAGGGGGTGGAATTCGAATATACCGGGGAGCGTTTTTTCGGGCCGATGCACCCGGACAGCGTGGTCGAACTCTATATCCCGCTGAAAAGCTGATGCCCCGATCGGACAAGCAGCCGACCAGATGACAGGTCTCTGTCAGCAAAAGGACTCATGATCCCGCTATGCTCTGTAGCTAATCCACAGCAACAGAGCGAAGGTCCGATGAGTTTCCAGGCGCCAGTGTTGAAACAGATACCAGGCATCCGTCACGAGTTTTCTCGGATCGGGGCACCACTGCCTGCCAACCTGTTCTTCTGCTCCCAGGCCCACACCGGCGAGGTGGTCGAGGCCAGCACCACGCTGCCGAGCGGCATCATCCGCGGCGATGCGGTGTTCACCCGCACCGGCCGGCCTATAGCGGTGATGACAGCCGACTGCCTGCCGCTGCTGATCAGCAGTGAAGACGCCTCGTGGGTCGCCGCGGTCCATGCCGGCTGGAAAGGTCTGCACGGCGGCATCATCGACAACGTGCTGCAACACTTCGCTGCCAAGGGCATCGCTGCCCCTCAGTTGCGCGTGGCGTTCGGCCCCTCGATCAAGCCTTGCTGCTACGAAGTCAGCCCGGAGTTCATCGACACCCTGTCGGCCACCCAGGGTCACCTGTGGCCAGAGGAGCAGGCACCCTGGAGCCACGAACGCCCCACGCCACAGTTGCCGCCAGAAATTGCCCCGCCACCACCGACCCGGCCGGACTCGCTGTGGTTCGACCTGAGCGGCTATGCGCTGCACCTGTTACGCGCGGCGGGTATCAGCGATGAACAGATCGAACACTGCGAGCACTGCACCTACTGTTCCAGCGCGACCCTGGCCAGCTATCGCCGACGCGGCCACCGGGGAGAGGAAAAATCCTTTCAGTATTCCTGGATAGGGCGGGCCTGAGCCCGGCGCCTCAAACGCTCACATACACCCACGCCTCGATCCCGGACTGCAGCACCACGCTTACGCGCTTGTAGTCCGCCACCTCGTAGCTGTCCGCCGCGGCCAGTTCCTGGGCAGTGATGCGAAACACCGTCCCCGGGATAGGCGCGCTGGCCGCGCTGCCCGGGCGCAGGATCGGGTGATGGGTCTTGCCGCTGGTGGCCAGTACCTCGGGGTCGGTGATCTCCACCCAGGCCTGTTCATAACCCGGCAGCGCGTCCGCGCTCCCCTGCAGTTCGCGACCGAAATTGGCCAGTTGCACGGCCTTGTCCTGCAAGGTGCCGTAGGAAAACAGATACTGCGACGCTCCAGTGGTAACGCTCATTTTTCCCTCCAGAAGTCAGCGGCTGATTTTTAACGCCTGGCGCGCCGCATGGCGCTCCAGCGCCAGCTCGATCAGGCGGCTGACCAGTTCGCTGTAGGTCATGCCCGCGGCCTGCCACAGCTTCGGATACATGCTGATGCGGGTGAAGCCGGGCAGCGAATTGATCTCGTTGATCAGCACTTCGCCGCCCTGGGTCAGGAATACATCGACCCGCGCCAGCCCCGAACAGCCCAGCACCTGGAACGCCTCGACGGCCAGGGCGCGAATGCGTTCGCTGACCTCTTCGCTGAGGTCCGCCGGCACCACCACCTGGGCCGCCTGGTCGTCGATGTATTTGCTGTCGTAGGAATAAAAACCGCTACCGACGACGATTTCCCCGCAACCGCTGGCGATCGGCTGGTCGTTGCCCAGCACCGCACACTCGATCTCGCGCCCACTGACCGCCGACTCCACCAGGACCTTTTCATCGAAACCCAGCGCCAGCTCGATGGCCGCGTGGTATTGCGCCTCGCTGGTGACCTTGCTCACGCCCACGGACGAGCCCTGGTTCGCCGGTTTGACGAACATCGGCAGGCCCAGCTTGCTTTGCGCCTGGGCAAAGTCGGTGCGCGCCGCGGTGGCTCGGTTCAGGGTGATAAAGGGCGTCACCGCCAGGCCGGCATCGCGCAGCAGGCGCTTGCTGATGTCCTTGTCCATGCACACCGCCGAACCCAGCACGTCAGAGCCCACGAACGGCAGGTCGGCCATGCGCAGCAGGCCTTGCAGGCAACCGTCTTCGCCGAGGGTGCCGTGGACGATGGGGAAAATCACATCGACGTGGCCCAGCAGTTCCTGGTTGGAAGTTTCCAGCAGTTGCTGGCTGGCCTTGCCCGGCACCACCGCCAGTTCGCGGTTGGACTGGTTGAGGGCGATCAGCGCCGGGTTTTCCTGGTTGATCAGGAAGTTCGAGGTGTCGTTGAGGTGCCAGTGGCCGTTCTTGTCGATGCCGATCAGCACCGGTTCGAAGCGCTCGCGATCCAGCGCATCGACGATGTTGCGCGCCGATTGCAGCGACACTTCGTGTTCGGCCGAACGGCCACCAAAAATAATCCCGACCCGCAGCTTGCTCATGGTTTGTTCCCGTTAAAAAGTGGTTCAGCGCTTGTATCGGACCGCTCAAGCCGGCTGATGTCGCAGGTGAATCACAGCCACCCGCTGATTCTGTTTGTTCCGGCGCTCTTCGATGGCGAACGGCACGAACCCGAGCTTCGGATACAGCAGCAGGCCCGCCACGTTGTCATTGAAGCAGGACAGGGTCACCTGTGCGGCCTGGTGTTTGTCCCGGGCGATGCGCAGCATCTCGCCGATCAACTGCCCGGCGACGCCCGCGCCGCGGGCCTCGGGATCGACGATGAGATTGCCGATGGTGCAGGTGCCGTGGGTTTCCCACCGGTAGAAGTTGGCGAAACCCAGTACCTGGCCGTCTCGCTCGATCACTGTCGAATCGCAGCGTTGGGCAATGGAGTCGCGCAGTTGCTCATGAGTCAGCGGCCAGCTGGCCGCCGGGAAAAAGAAAAACAGCTCCTCGGGATTACCGGCAAAACCGCAGATCCGTGGAATATCCCGATCCTGCACGGGGCGAAAAGTGAAGCTCATGTCCTGTCTCCTGACCCTGGAAATCCATGGCGTGCGCCCGGCCCCGGTTTCAGCGATTGGCCACCAGATGGGCGCCGAACAGCAGGTAGCAACTGCCGGCAAAGCGGTCCAGCCATTTGCGCGAACGACTATAGACGGCAGCCATGCGGTTGCTGGCGAAAAACAGCGCGACGCAGCAGTACCAGGTGAACGACAACGAGGCCATGGTGAGCACGGCCAGGACCAGCAGCAACGGCGGCGGTGACGCCGGCATCGAGGTGGCGAAGATGGTGGCGACGAACAGCGCCGACTTGGGGTTGGTCATGTTGCCGAGAAAGCCCAGGCGATAGGCCGAGAACAGGCTGCGGCCCGACTCGCCAGGCAAACCGTTGCCCGCCCCGGTCGGCGCCGGCTTGCGCCTGAACTGCTTCAGGCCCAGGTAGATCAGGTAGCAGCCACCGGCGATCTTGAAGGCCAGGTACAGGGCCGGGGCGGCGCTGAACAGCGACTTGATCCCCAGGCCGCCGGCCAGCCCCCAGAGCACCGTGCCGGTGGCGACGCCCAGCGCGGCGATCATGCCATGGCGACGCGAACAGCTGGCGGCCAATTGCGCCGTGGTAAAGAAGTTCGGCCCCGGCGTGACCACGGCCACGGTCCAGAGCAGCGCCAGCGACAGCAGCGGGCCGGCATACAGCAAATGTTCGAGCGCCATGACACAGACCGCCTTTATCGCGTTAAGGGAGGCCGACGCTACTCCACCTCGGGCTCATGGATCAACAGGTCGCCCGGCTGACACTCCAGGTATTGGCAGATCGCGTCCAGGGTCGCGAGCCGCAGGCCCTTGACCTTGCCCTGCTTGAGCAGGGACAGGTTGGCCTCGGTGATGCCGATCGCCGCCGCGAGGTCCTTGGATTTGACCTTGCGTCGGGCCAGCATCACGTCCAGTTGAATGACAATTGACATACTGATCTCACACGAAGGCGCGGTTTTCCGAATCCACTTCACTGGCCTGCCAGAGGATACGCGCGATGATGGAAATACACGCAGCCAAAAACAGCGCGACAAAGGTCGGGGCGGTGATGCTGAGACTGATCAGGCGCTCGCCCACCGGCGCGTTCAGGGTGACCCAGATGCTGAGCAGCGGCTCGCAGAGAAAGTCCAGCAACACCCACAACGCCACGCCCCGCCCGACCTTGCCCAAATGCACCGCCGCCGCGCTGGAAAAGTACTCGCCGCGGGCATAGCTCTGGAACAACTGGCGCAGATGGCTCAAGCCAAAGGCCAGCGCCAGCAGGGGGATGCTCGACAGCAGAATGCCGCCCAGGGTTTGCCACCAGGGAAAGACAGCACCGGCAGCCAGATAGCTCGACAGGCTATTGCTCAGGCCAAAACCGAACCCGTAGCCACTTTCCGCGCTCAACTGCGGAAACAGCCACAGCGCCGCGTTGAGCAGCAACATGGCAATGATCAATAACAGGGTGACAGCCGACATGCGCTGGCTGAACCGGGCAAGACCTTGGGACGTCATGGGAAGGCTCCAGAGGAAGGAATGTGGGAGAAACCATAAAGAATTAATTATCGTAAAACAATAATTAATTTCTGCTTTTCGATCATTTAATTCATAAGCCCAGCAATACCCCCGGGGCTATGCTGAAAGTAATGGAGGCCATTGGAGAACGCTCATGAACGGTTTCCTGGTGATTTTCTTCACCCAGCAAAATCGCCGCTATCACGGCAAGATGGTCGGTGACTGGCTCGTCGACCTGGCCAACGAGCTGGGCCTGCGCGGCGCGACCATGAGCACCGCCATCGAAGGTTTCGGCCACACCGGCCGGCTGCACTCCGCACACTTTTTCGAACTCGCCGACCAACCCATCGAGGTCCGCCTGGCACTCACCGAAGAGGAGTCAGCCCGGCTGTTCGAACGCCTGGAGGACGAGGACATTGCGCTGTTCTACATCAAGACGCCGATCGAGTTCGGCACCCTTGGCAAAGAGGCCAAGAAAGCGGACGCGGGCGGATGACGCGCTGAAGACAGTCGCACGCGCCTGGGTTACCGTACGGGCCTGACGTTGTGTCGAGGACAGCTCCATGGGCAAGCCCGCCCCCCGTAAAGACTGGGTCCACCGCGCGCCTCCCACCCGGGGGCTGGAGCGTATCGAGGCGTTTTTCGCCGGTCATGGCTACGACCTGCACCGCCACGACACCTACGCCATCGGCCGCACGCTGTCGGGGGTGCAGAGCTTCCAGTACCGCGGCGGCTGGCGCCACAACCTGCCGGGCGGGACCATGGTCCTGCATCCGGATGAAGTCCACGACGGCGAAGCCGGCACCCAGGACGGCTTCCATTACCGCATGCTTTATATCGAGCCGGCGCTGATCCAGCAGATCCTCGGCGGCCAGCCGCTGCCCTTCATCAAGAACGGCCTGTCCACCGACCCACGCTTGTTCGCCGCCACCGACACCTTGCTGCGCAGCATGGAAAGCCCGCTGGACCCGCTGGAACAGGAAGACGCGCTGTTCGACCTGGCCCATGCGCTGAATGCCGTGTCGGGGGTTTCCCGGCCGGCGCAGCGTTTTGACTATCAGGCCGCGGAGCGCGCGCGGGAATACATGCACAGCGCCCTGGACCAGAACATCACCCTCGACGAACTGGCCACCCACAGCGGTCGCGACCGCTGGAGCCTGTCGCGAGACTTTCGCCTGCTGTTCGGCACCAGCCCCTATCGCTACCTGACCATGCGCCGCCTGGACCTGGTCAGGGCCCTGCTGCTGCAAGGCCAGTCGCTGGTCAGCGCGGCGCTGCTGGCCGGCTTCACCGACCAGAGCCACATGACCCGGCAATTCAGCAAGACCTACGGCCTGCCGCCGGCCCGCTGGCTGAAAATGCACGGCCGCTGAACGCCGCCCGGCACGCACAATCGTACAAGAACCGCAGCACCGCGCTGATTACCGTAGAGGCCCGATCACCTCTTTACGGAGCCGCACCATGAACCCGGCCAGCACCACGCCCATCCCCTACCAGAGCCTGAACTTCGCCTACAAACTCAGCCTGTTCGACGATCACTGGCAAGCCCGTGTCATCGCCGAAATGAACGACTACCAGTTCAAGCTGGTGAAGCTGCAAGGGGACTTCATCTGGCACGACCACCCGCACACCGACGAGACCTTTATCGTCCTCGAAGGCCAGTTGCGCATCGACTTTGCCGACGGCCAGGTGACGATCAACCAGGGCGAGATGTTTGTCGTGCCCAAGGGCATGAAGCACAAGCCGTACGCCGAGCAGGAGGTCAAGTTGCTGCTGATCGAACCCAAGGGCGTGCGCAACACCGGCGAAGAAGGCGGCGAACGCACGGCGGCCAATGATGTGTGGATCTGAGTTGCCCCGGGGTTGAGCCTCTGTAGCCGCTGCCGAGCGAAGCGAGGCTGCGATCGGCAGCGCAGCGGCCGTAAAGGCGGACAATACGTTCCTCAAGGCAAACCGCATGCGCAGGTTTGGCGAGGACTGCGTCCTCGTTCGCAGCCTCGCGGTGCTCGGCAGCGGCTACAGGTACACCGTCATCGGCTGCCCCTCAGCCGCGCTCGGCAGTTGCCGCCAGGCCCTCGGAGCCAGACGCCGGCCCCCGCAAACGCAAGGCCAGCAACGCCCCCAGCAGGGCGAGCAAGGCGCTGGCGCCCACCGCCTGTTCGATGCCGGCCGCCTGCGAGCCACCCAGCCCGGCATTGGCCAGGGACACCAGCAGCGCCAGCCCCAGCGCCCCGCCGATCTGCTGGCTGGTGGAGGCCATGCCCGCCGCCACGCCCTGCTCGCCCGGCGCGATGCCCTGGCCGGCCGAGACCCACATGGCAGTCCAGGTCATGCCCTGGCCGATGCTCAGCACCACGATGCCCGGCATCAGGCTCCAGAACCCCGCCCCGTCGGGCAGCGCCACATACACCCCGCCGATGCCCAGCGCCCCCAGGAGCAGACCGCTGACCAGGGTCGCCCGCAGCCCGAAGCGCAGCAACGAACGTTCGGCCAGCCAGATGCCCACGGTGCACAGCAGCGTCGCCGGCAAAAACGCCACGCCGCTTTGCAGCACGCTATAGCCGTAGACCTGCTGGAAGTACAACGCGAGGAAGTAGTACTGCACGCCGAAGCTGCTCATGAACAAAGCCGTGAGAAACATCGCCAGGCGCAGCTCGCGATGGGCCAACAGGCGCAGCGGCATCAGCGGGTCGTGGCCGCGCTGTTCGATCCAGGCGAACACGCCGAGCAGGAGCAGCGCCAGCGCGCCACAGCCCAGGGTCGCCGGTGCGCTCCAGCCCCATTCCGGGCCCTGGACAATGGCGAACACCAGCAGCGTGCCGCCCACCGTCACGGTCAAGGCGCCGCTGAGGTCGAAACGCCGGCCACGCTCGCGCTCGCCATCGGCCGGAATCCAGCGCCGAGCCAACAGGGCACAAGCGCCAGCCAAGGGTACGTTGACCAGAAACACCGCCTCCCAGCCCCACCATTGGGTCAGCACGCCCCCCAGCAACGCGCCCAGGGCCAGGCCCGCCGCCGAGGCCGCGCTCCACACCGCGAACGCCCGGTTGCGCGCCGGCCCTTCGGGGTAATGGCTGTTGATCAGCGCCAGCGTCGCCGGGAACAGCATCGCCCCGCCGACACCCTGCACCGCCCGCGCCAGCACCAGCAGCAGCGAGCTGCCACCCAGGCCGCCGGCCAGCGAAGCCATGGCGTACAGGCTTTGCCCGACGATGTAGAAACGGCGCTTGCCCAGCAGGTCGGCCGCCCGGCCTCCCAGCAGCAGAAAGCCGCCGAAGGCCACGCTGTAGGCGCTGACCACCCATTGCAGTTGTTGTGCGGAAAAACCCAGGTGGCTGCCGATCTCCGGCAAGGCGACAAAGACGATGGTCGCGTCCAGGGCAATGATCAGCTGCGCGCTGGCCAGCAGGAGCAGCATCCAGCCGGATGGCCTGGCTGAAGAGGTGGCGGGCATCGTGTCGAGTCCTTGCGTGAATAAAGGGCCCTCAGTTTCTTTGATGCCAATTTGATGATAAATACCGTCATTGCTCTTTCAGTGATGACTTTAATCATTGATCTGAACGCCGTTCGTTTGTTGGTCCGGGTCGCCGAGACCCGCAGCTTCACCCGTGCCGCCGGCGATCTGCGGCTGACCCAGTCCGGCCTGTCGCGGGCCATTTCTCGCCTGGAGCAGCAACTGGGCGTGCGCCTGCTGCAACGCAACACCCGCAGCGTCAGCCTGACCCCGGACGGCCAGTTGCTGGTGGAGCGCGCCACACCGCTGCTGACCGAACTGGCGCAGACCGAACGCCTGCTGCTGGACCGCCGCGACTCGCCCACCGGGCTGCTGAAGATCAGCACGCCGTCGCTGTTCGGGCGCAAGGTGGTGATGCCGCTGATCGGCCGCCTGACCGAGCAATACCCGGACCTGAGCATCGAGGCGGTAATGACCGATCGCCTGGTGGACATCGTCGACGAAGGCTTCGACGCCATCCTGCGCACCGGCGAGATCCAGGACCAGCGCCTGATCGCCCGGCCCCTGGCGCCGCTGCGCTGGGTCACAGTGGCGTCCCCGGCCTACCTGGCGCGCCATGGCACACCGCAGACAGTGGAGGCGTTGCAACAGCACAACTGCCTGACCGTGCGTAACCTGCGCAGCGGGCGCCTGGTGGACTGGCAGTTCATGCTCGACGGCAAGGTGCGCGATGTCAGCGTGCCCAGCCGACTGATCTTCGATATCGGCGACGCGCTGGTGGACGGTGTGCTGGGAGGTTTCGGCATCGCCCAACTGATGAACTTCGCCGTCGAGGACGCCCTCGCCGATGGCCGCCTGGTGCCAATCCTGCAGGCCTTTTCCGGACGCAGCCGGGCGCTGTCGCTGGTCTACCCGCCGTCGCGCCAGTACTCGCCCAAACTCAAGGTCTTCGCCGACGCCCTGAACACCGTCAGCTGGTAAGCAGCCGCCGTAGCCGCTGCCGAGCACCGCGAGGCTGCGATCGACCGCGCAGCAGGCGCCGCTCTTGAGTTCGCAAGAGGTCCTTCGGAACTATCGCAGCCTGCGGCAGCGGCTACATCGATTGTGTACCCCTGTAGCCGCTGCCGAGCACCGCGAGGCTGCGATCGACTGCGCAGCAGGCGCCGCCCTTGAGCCCGCAAGAGGTCCTTCGGACCTGTCGCAGCCTGCGGCAGCGGCTACATCGATCGTGTGCCCCTGTAGCCGCTGCCGAGCACCGCGAGGCTGCGATCGACTGCGCAGCAGGCGCCGCTCTTGAGTTCGCAAGAGGTCCTTCGGACCTGTCGCAGCCTGCGGCAGCGGCTACATCGATCATGTGCCCCTGTAGCCGCTGCCGAGCACCGCGAGGCTGCGATCGACTGCGCAGCAGGCGCCGCCCTTGAGTCCGCAAGAGGTCCTGCGGACCTATCGCAGCCTGTGGCAGCGGCTACATCGTTCGTGTGCCCCTGTAGCCGCTGCCGAGCACCGCGAGGCTGCGATCGACTGCGCAGCAGGCGCCGCCCTTGAGTTCGCAAGAGGTCCTTCGGACCTGTCGCAGCCTGCGGCAGCGGCTACATCGATCGTGTGCCCCTGTAACCGCTGCCGAGCACCGCGAGGCTGCGATCGACTGCGCAGCAGGCGCCGCCCTTGAGTTCGCAAGAGGTCCTTCGGACCTGTCGCAGCCTCGCTTCGCTCGGCAGCGGCTACAGGGCTACAGGGTTACGACATTTCTTGAGGGGATGGCAGGGTCTTGCCATCCAGCGAGTCGCCAATCGTCAGGAAATGCCCGCCCGCCACATGATGCAAGGTGCGCAAGGCATCGTGCCCGGTGAAATGCCAGCGGCCCTCGCTGAACACCCGGTCATCGGCCTGGGCGGCGATGACTTCGGCGAGGAACAGGTCGTAGCGTTCATGGTTGTCCGGCTCCGACAGCAGCCGGCATTCGAGCCAGGCCACGCAGCCATCGAGCAACGGCGCGTCGACCTGCTCGCCGGCGAAGGTCGGCAGGCCATACCGCTCGAACTTGTCGCGGCCCTGGTCACGGGTCAGCTCCAGGCCCGAGGTGGAACCCACGGTCTGCACGATATCGACCTGGGCGGCGCACGGCACGTTGAGCACAAAGGTGCCGGCGGCCTCCAGCAACTGGCGGGTCCAGGTGGACTTGTCGAGCACCACCGCGACTTTCGGCGGATCGAAATCCAGCGGCATGGCCCAGGCCGCGGCCATGATGTTGCGCTGGCCGCCATGGGTGGCGCTGACCAGCACGGTCGGCCCGTGGTTGAGCAGGCGATAGGCCTTGGCCAGGGAAACCGGGCGACGATGGGATGCGCTCATGGGTAAGGCTCCGGGGAAAAAGAGTCGATTGTAGCGACATCCCGGTGCTGGGCAGCAGCCGGGATTGGGCATTTTTCCTGGACAATCCATCCAGATTGACCGGGCTTATCCCTGACTCGCGGCTGCTTAGACTGGGCCTTCACCTCACAGGCTGAAGGAGCTTTCCCATGGCAGACCACTCTCTGAAAAACAAGGTCGCATTGATCGCCGGTGGCGCGAAGAACCTGGGCGGCCTGATCGCCCGGGACCTGGCCGCCCACGGCGTGCAGGCCATCGCCGTGCATTACAACAGCAGCGCCAGCAAGGCCGACGCCGAGCAGACCGTGGCGGCGATCAAGAACCTGGGCGTCGACGCCCATGCCTGGCAGGCCGACCTGACCACCGCCGCGGCCGTGGAGCAACTCTTCAGCGACGCCAAGGCCCGTTTCGGCAAGATCGACATCGCCATCAACACCGTGGGCAAGGTCCTGAAAAAACCCATAGTCGAGATCAGCGAGGCCGAGTACGACGACATGTTCGCGGTCAACGCCAAGAGCGCGTTCTTCTTTATCAAGGAAGCCGGCAAACACCTGGAGGACCACGGCAAGCTGGTGACACTGGTGACCTCGCTGCTAGGCGCCTACACGCCGTTCTATGCCGCCTACGGCGGGGCCAAGGCCCCGGTGGAACACTTCACCCGCGCCGCCTCCAAGGAGTTCGGCGCCCGCGGTATCTCGGTGACCGCCGTGGGCCCGGGACCGATGGACACACCGTTCTTCTACCCGGCCGAAGGCGCGGACGCCGTGGCTTACCACAAGACCGCCGCGGCGCTGTCCGGCTTCAGCAAGACCGGCCTGACCGACATCGGGGACGTGGTGCCCTTCATCCGTCATCTGGTCACCGACGGCTGGTGGATCACCGGCCAGACCCTGCTGATCAACGGCGGCTACACCACCAAGTGAGGCCCGGCCTTCTGATCGACGGTTGTCATCGACCCGAGTAATCCGCCAAGGGGCGAGGTAGATTGGCGTCTGGAAAAGATCGCCATCAGGTGCGAGATGATTCCGTAGGAGCGAGGCTTGCCCGCGATCAAGGTCTGTCTGATACAACGCTATCGCGGGCAAGCCTCGCTCCTACGAAAAACACGCACCGCACGCTTCGGACCCCGCCCCATCCATGGATAAGCTCGAGCAATACCGTGTGTTCATCCAGGTCGCCGACATGGGCAGTTTCATCAAGGCCGCGCATGCCCTGGAACTGCCCCGCGCCACCGTCTCGGCAGCGGTGCAGCAACTGGAAACCGCCCTCGCCACGCGCCTGTTGCACCGCACCACGCGCCAGGTGCAACTGACCGCCGACGGCGCGGTCCTGCTGGAGCGCGCGCGCCTGTTGCTGAGCGATGCGGTGGAACTCGAGCAGCTGTTTCACACCCGTCAGCTGGACGTTTATGGCCGCCTCAATGTCGACGTACCCAGCCGGATCGCCCGGCGCCTGATCGCCCCCGCCCTGCCCGAGCTTTTCGCCAGCTACCCCAGCCTGAAACTGGCGCTGGGCTCCACCGACCGTTCCATCGACCTGGTGCAGGAGGGTGTGGATTGCGCGATCCGCGTCGGTACCCTGCGCGACAGCAGCCTGATCGTCCGGCGCCTGGGCCACCTGGCCCTGATCAATTGCGCCAGCCCCGCCTACCTGGCGGAGCACGGCCAGCCGCGAACCCCGGGCGACCTGGCCGATGGTCACTGGATGGTCGGCTACGGCTCCCCCAGCACGGGCCGCGAACAGCCCTGGGAATACCTGGCCGACGGGCACGAGCTGGAACTGAACCTGCCCAGCCGGGTGATCGTCAACAACGCCGAAAACTACATCGCCTGCTGCCGGGCCGGGCTGGGGCTGATCCAGATCCCGCGCTTCGACGTGCAGTACCTGCTCGACAGCGGCGAGCTGGTGGAAGTCCTGCCCGGTTTTCGCCCTGCGTCCATGGCAATCTCCGCGCTCTACCCCAATCGCAACCATCGCTCGCGCCGACTGAACGCCTTTATCGAATGGTTCGAAACCCTGGTCGCCCCCCACCTCGAAAACGACCGGCAGGGCTGACAACCGCCCCGCCCGGTCATGACGCCCACGCCGGCCGAGGCAGCCTGGACATCAGCTGGACAATTGGTTGGCGAACTGGCCGACGGCGCTCACCACTTTCTGCGCGCCGTCCTGGATCTCGACGATCACCGTACCGGCTTCGGCGGCCAGGGCCAGGCCCTGCTCGGCCTGGGTCTTGCCGTCGGCCATCAGCACCACCGCGTTGCGGGCCATGTCCTGGTTGCGCCGGACCACGCCGACGATTTCGTCGGTGGCCTTGCTGGTGCGCGAGGCCAGTTGCCGGACCTCGTCCGCGACCACCGCGAAGCCGCGCCCCTGGTCACCGGCGCGGGCCGCTTCGATGGCCGCGTTGAGCGCCAGCAGGTTGGTCTGCTCGGCAATGTCGCTGATGGTCTTGACGATGCTGCCGATCACCCGCGACTGCTCGTTCAGCGCCTCAATGCCGTCACTGGCCTGCTGCATGTGCGTGGCCAGGTCGCGCATCACCTCCACCGCCTCGGTCACCACCGAGGAACCGCGCTGGGCGCTGCTGTCGGTCTGCTGCGAGATGGTGTAGGCGATTTCCGCGGCCTCGGCGACGGACTGCTCCTGCTTGACCTGCTCGGTGATCACCGTGGCGAATTTCACCACCTTGTAGAGCTTGCCGTTGGCATCGACCACCGGGTTGTACGAGGCATCGAGCCAGACCACGCGGCCGTGGCTGTCGATGCGTTTGAAGCGGTCGGCGACGTATTCGCCGGCGTTCAGCCGCGCCCAGAATGTCTGATAACCCGGACTGTTGTACTCCTGCGACTCGCAGAACAGGCTGTGGTTCTGGCCCAGGATCTGTTCGAGGCTGTAGCCCATGCAGCTGAGGAACCGCTCGTTGGCGGTCAGTACCCGGCCCTTGAGGTCGAACTCGATCACCGCGGTCGAACGCAGCAGCGCCGCGATCAGGTTGCCGTGCTCGCAGGTGGTTTCCACGGTCTCGGTCAGGTCATTGGCGATCAGGGAAAAGGACCTGAGTTGCCGCTCGGTGTTGAAGATCGGCTGCAGGATCACCCTCAGCCAGGCGTCATGGCCGTCGCCGCGACGCAGGCGCAGGGTGTCGTCGAAAGGCTCGCTGCAAGCGAGCGCGGTCATGAAACGCCTGTGTGCTTCTTCGGGCCGGGCATCGTCCGGCAACAGCTTGTCGATGGGCGAGCCCAGCAGCGCCTCGGAGGAATACTGCATGCACTGGGTGAAGTTGCGGTTCACCACCAGGACCCGGCGCTGCGCATCGAGTTCGATGCTGAGCAGGGTGCGCTCGAAACCTTCCTTGACCTGCTCAAGTGCACGAAACTCTTCGCCCAACGCGAGGAGCTTCTGATTCAAACGTTTATTGAACATGGATACACCGATAGCCCGTGATTGGAGACTGCTGGAGCCTCACCATCGGCGTTGGGGAAGTATTCTTGACGCGCTCAAGGCTCTTTAGGATTTGTCTCCCATAGAGACAGGAAACTTCCTAACGGCACACCGGTGCAAAGCGCACAGGCATCGGGGCAGATCGTGGCCACCGACCTGGCGGCCACTTGCCCCCCAACGTCACGGCCTGGAACAGGCCTGACGCCGGATCAGGGACAAGACTCAGTTCGACAGCTGGCTGGCGAACTGGCCGACGGCATTCACCACCTTCTGCGCGCCGTCCTGGATCTCGACGATCACCGTGCCGGCTTCGGCGGCCAGGGCCAGGCCCTGCTCGGCCTGGGCCTTGCCATCGGTCATCAGGGCCACGGCCTCGCGCGCCATGTCCTGGTTCTGGCGCACCACGCCGACGATTTCGTCGGTGGCCTTGCTGGTGCGCGAGGCCAGTTGCCGGACCTCGTCGGCCACCACGGCAAAGCCGCGCCCCTGTTCACCGGCGCGCGCTGCTTCGATGGCCGCGTTGAGCGCCAGCAGGTTGGTCTGCTCGGCGATGCCGCTGATGGTCTTGACGATGGTGCCGATCACCAGCGACTGCTCGTTCAGCGCCTCGATGCCTTCGCCGGCCTGCTGCATGTGCTTGGCCAGGTCGCGCATCACGTTCACCGCCTCGGTCACCACGGTGGTGCCGCGCTGGGCGCTGTTGTCGGTTTGCAGCGAGGTGCTGTAGGCGATGTTCGCCGCCTCGGCGACGGCCTGCTCCTGGTTCACCTGGTCGGTGATCACGGTGGCGAACTTCACCACCTTGTAGAGCCGGTTGTTGGCATCGACCACCGGGTTGTAGGAGGCCTCGAGCCAGACCACGCGACCGTAGCTGTCGATGCGTTTGAACCGCCCGGCGACGAACTCGCCGGCGTTCAGGCGCTTCCAGAACGCCTGGTACTCGGCGCTGTTGTATTCCTCGGGTTCGCAGAAGGTGCGGTGATGCTTGCCCTGGATTTGCGCCAGGTTGTAGCCCATGGCGTTGAGGAAACGCTCGTTGGCCGTCAGCACGTTGCCGTTGAGGTCGAACTCGATCACCGCCGTGGAACGGACCAGCGCGCCGATCAGGTTCTCGTGCTCGCGCGACGCTTCGATGGTGCGGGTCAGGTCGCTGGAGTAAATCGAAAAATGCTTGATCCGCCCCTGGGAATCGCGGACCGGCTGGGAGATCGAGCGCAGCCAGGCTTCCTGGCCGTTGCCGCGCAGCAGGCGTACTGCGCCGGCAAAGTGTTCGCCACGGGTCAGCGTCGCCTTGAAACGGTGGTGGAACTCATCGGCCTTGACGTGGGCCGGCACGATGTCCTCGATGTGGCGGCCGACCAGTTCGCTGCCCCTGTAGAGCATTTCCTGGTTGAAGTTGTCGTTGGCCGAAAGAATGCGTCCATCGGGATCGAGAATCAGCACCAGCATCTCGCTGTCGAGGCTGTCCTTCACTTGCTGGAGGCTCGAGAGTTCTTCGCGTAGAGCCGACAGCTCTTGCTTCAAGCTTTTGTTGAACATGGGATGCACCGATGGGCAGTAATAGTGGGCAGCATTGTCTCTAGCCATCGGCGCTCGGGTATTTTTCTGAAGACCCTATAAGACATATCCGACCAAAAAACTTTGAAACGCCTCAGGCCCCGGCCCTGCTGGGCTTTAACCCATGCTCAAAGGTTCGGAAGAGGGGCTATAGTCGTGCTCTGGAAAATCAACGGCAATCGACGGAGTGCAATCCATGGAGGCTTCACGCAAGGCCCTGTTCGACCAGGTGGCGGCCCGCCTGGGACACGCTTTCGACGGTGAAATGCGCATCGGCGGCAACTACGTGCCCGCGGTGCAGAACGGCGACGAGGTATACGTCAGCGGGCAGATCCCGCGCATCGACAACAGCGTAAGGGTGACCGGGAGGGTCGGTGGCGATGTGTCGCTGGAGGACGGCCGATATGCCGCACGTATTTGCACCATGCGCTCCCTGGCGATCCTCGCTCAGTTGCTGGGTGATCTGCAGCGGGTGAAAAAAGTCCTGCGGCTCAACGTCTATGTGCAAAGCGCCGCCGACTTCACCCAGCAGAGTGAAGTCGCCGACGCGGCCTCCGAAGTGCTCTATTCGATCTTTGCCGAGGCCGGGGTGCACACCCGCACGTCCCTCGGGGTCTATCAACTGCCGAAGAATGCCGCGGTGGAAATCGACATGATCGTCGCCCTCGAACCGCTTCCCGCGCCCCATGAGGACACCGAGGATTAACTACCATTGGTGCGGCACTGGCCCATCACCTGATACTCAACGGTCTTGAGCTGTCCGGCCGAATCCTCATAGGTCATGCGTGACGGCACCGGATTGCAGGCCTTGGCCGGCGGCGTCACGTTGACCACCTTCTGGATGTCCAGGGGCATGCCGTAGCGATAGTTTTCCACCACCGGCGCCTCCTTGCCCTGCTTCGCCGCGTAGGCCGCCATGGCCTTCTCGTTCGCCTGCATGGCGCGGTCGAAGGTGCGGTCGCCGCCGCCCTCGGCCATGGCCAGGGACGAAATGGAAAGTACCAACGCGGCGATACTCAATTTAAATAACTTCATGACTGCTTCCTCGTTTTGGTTAGTTGCAACGAGGATAACCAGACGACCCTGTCAGGAAGATCACGCGTACATTACTTATATGTAATAAAACCCAGACCACTTCTTACCCTTGAGCAAACCCCATATAAAACAAGGCCTCCAGCCAAAACAAAGAACAACTTACAACTTTTATCCTTGCAGAATTGTAATAAGCGGGTCACCTCCGCGTTATCTGTTGTTTGCAACTATCGATGTTGACTCCAGCCGTTAACCAGACGGTTCGCGAGTACAACTAACAAGAACGCCCCAGGCGACATAACAGCTGATAGCTGCCCATATCCAGGAGCAAACAACATGCGCATTCAAACCCGCTGGTCCCTGTCCGTGTTTTCCGCGGTACTGGGGCTCGGCCCCTTGGCCGTGAACGCGGCAGACGACCAGCCCGAAGGTTTTATCGAAGGCAGCAGCCTCAACGTGCTGGCCCGCAACTACTACTTCAATCGCGACGATCGCAAGGGCCAGTCCAGCCCCACCGGCAACGGTTATTCCGAAGCCTGGGCCCAGGGGCTGATCGGCAAGTTCGAATCCGGCTTCACCCAGGGCAGCGTCGGTTTCGGCCTCGATGCCTTTGCCATGTATGGCCTCAAGCTCGACTCCGGCACCGGCCGCAGCGGCGGACGCGGATCCTTCAACATGCTGCCGGTGGACAGCGACAACCACCCGGCCGACAACTACAGCAAGGTCGGCGGCGCGGCGAAAATGCGCCTGCTCGACACGGTGATCAAGGTCGGCGACGTCTTCCCGAAAACCCCGGTGGTGCACTACGGTGATTCGCGCCTGCTGCCGGAGAGCTTTCGCGGGGCCACCTTCGAGAACACCAGCATCGACGGCCTGAGTGTCCAGGGCGGACGCCTGCACAGCATGAGCCAGCCCGACAGCAGCAGCCTGCGCGACGGTTTCGCCACTTTCTATGCCGGCAAGGTCGACTCGCCCTGGGTCGCCTACTTCGGCGGCGACTACAGCCTGAACAAGCACCTCAGCGTCAGCCTCTACAGCAGCCGCCTGAAGGATGCCTGGGACCAGTACTACTTCGGCACCGCGGCCACCTGGCCGATCTCCGACGAGCTTTCGCTGTTTGCCGGGTTCAACTATTACAAGGCGGTGGACGAGGGCAAGAAGCTGCTCGGCGAGTTCAATAACAACATCTGGAGCGCCAAGGTCGGCGCCACCTATGGCGCCCACACCCTGTCGCTGTCGCACCAGCGCAACAACGGCGACGACGACTTCGATTACCTGCGCCAGTCGGACTCGATCTTCCTCGACAACTCGATCCAGTACAGCGACTTCAACTCGCCGAAGGAGCGTTCGTGGATGGTCCGCTACGACCTCGACATGCAGCCCCTGGGCATTCCCGGCCTGTCGTTCATGACCCGCTACGGCAAAGGCAGCGACGCCGACTACAGCAATGCCAACGCGGTCTACATGCGCCGTGATGCGGACGGCAATCCGCTGACCGACCAGCGTCGCTGGGAACGCGATATCGAAGCCAAGTACGTGGTGCAGGGCGGCACCCTCAAGGACCTGTCGCTGCGCATCCGCCAGGCCACCGTACGCTCCAGCAGCTTCGAGTCCGACCTGGAGGAATTCCGCCTGATCGTCGAGTACCCGCTGGCCATTCTTTAAACCTTTGCGCCGGGCGGGTGCGAGGCCCGCCCGACGTTAAAACTTCTTCACAGACGCCCATCTTTCAGAACTGTAATATCGCCCTCACCTTCTCGTCAGGTTGGCCTTCGTATACTTGCCCCCATGCCCGAGCCGACAGCGCTTCGCTAGCGGCCAGCCACTTGCGGGAGATCATGTCTTGAAGCCTGCCCACCTGACTCCGCCTGGCCAGCCCAGCACGCTCCCCAGCGACAACGGCAGCGAACGCGCCAGGCATGCCCTGGAACAATTCTGGCTCGGCCAGCAACAGTACAACGGCGAAAAGAACCACGACGGCGCAACCAACGCCGCCCCCCACAGAACCCCAGGGCCCCAGGCGTGCACAGCCTCCCGCTGACACCGGCCCACCCCGAGCACATTCATCTCTGAAGCGTTTTTTCGAATGCTCCTTTGGAAAGAGATGAATTTTTAGCGTCCCGCATGGGGCGCTTTTTTTTGCCCCGACGCCCCCTGTAGCCCGGTCACACAGTCGATGTAGCCGCTGCCGAAGGCTGCGATGGTCCGGGCCACGCTGGTCGCAGGACCTCCTGCGCGTCCAAGAGCAGCGCCCGCTTCGCGGTCGATCGCAGCCTCGCGGTGCTCGGCAGCGGCTACAGGGGGGTAACCCGATAGTTCGGTACACGCGATCGGTGTAGCCGCTGCCGCAGGCTGCGATGGTCGCAGGACCTTCTGCGAGCTCAAGAGCAGCGCCCGCTTCGCGGTCGATCGCAGCCTCGCGGTGCTCGGCAGCGGCTACAGGGGGTAACCCGATAGTTCGGTGCACGCAATCGGTGTAGCCGCTGCCGAAGGCTGCGATAGGTCCGCAGGACCTTCTGCGAGCCCAAGAGCAGCGCCCGCTTCGCGGTCGATCGCAGCCTCGCGGTGCTCGGCAGCGGCTACAGGGGAATAAATAGCCCCAATAGCCCGGTCACGCAGTCGATGTAGCCGCTGCCGAAGGCTGCGATGGTCCGAAGGACCTCCTGCGCGCCCAAGAGCAGCGCCCGCTTCGCAGGCGATCGCAGCCTCGCGGTGCTCGGCAGCGGCTACAGGGGGGCAACCCGATAGTTCGGTGCACGCGATCGGTGTAGCCGCTGCCGAAGGCTGCGATAGGTCCGCAGGACCTCCGGCGCACCCAAGAGCGGCGCCCGCTGCGCGGTCGATCGCAGCCTCGCAGGCTCGGCAGCGGCTACAGGGAACGACCCTATAGTTCGGTACACGCAGTCGATGTAGCCGCTGCCGAAGGCTGCGATAGGTCCGAAGGACCTCCTGCGCACCCAAGAGCGGCGCCCGCTGCGCGGTCGATCGCAGCCTCGCAGGCTCGGCAGCGGCTACAGAGGTGCAACCCGATAGTTCGGTGCACGCGATCGGTGTAGCCGCTGCCGCAGGCTGCGATAGGTCCGCAGGACCTTCTGCGAGTTCAAGAGCGGCGCCCGTTTCGCGGTTGATCGCAGCCTCGCGGTGCTCGGCAGCGGCTACGGGGGCCACATAAACAAAACCCCGCCTGCGCATGACGCAGGCGGGGTTGGGTGAGGCCTATCGCGGGTCAGTCGTTCAGCAGGTCTTGCAGCTCCTGTTCTTCCTCCTTGCGGTGCGCCCAGTGGTACAGCGCCGGCAGCACCAGCAGGGTCAGGGCGGTGGAGGAGATGATGCCGCCGATGACCACGGTGGCCAACGGCCGTTGCACTTCGGCGCCGGTGCCGGTGGCCAGGGCCATGGGGATGAACCCCAGCGATGCCACCAGGGCCGTCATCAGCACCGGGCGCAGGCGGGTCAGCGCGCCTTCGTTGACCGCCGCCGCGAGCATCCGCCCTTCTTCGCGCAGGTTGCGGATAAAGGCGATCATCACCAGGCCGTTGAGCACCGCCACCCCCGACAGCGCGATGAAGCCCACCCCCGCCGAGATCGACAGCGGGATGTCGCGCAGCCACAGGGCCATGATCCCGCCGGTCAGGGCGAAGGGAATCCCGGTGAACACCAGCAGCCCGTCCTTGAGGTTGTTGAACATCATGAACAACAGGCCGAACACCAGCAGCAACGCCACCGGCACCACGATTTCCAGGCGCTTGGAGGCTTCCTGCAACTGTTCGAACTGGCCGCCCCAGGTGATCCAGTAGCCGGTCGGAATCTGCACCTGGTCGCCAATGGCCCGGGTCGCTTCTTCGACGAAGGTGCCCATGTCGCGCCCACGCACGTTGGCGCTGACGATCACCAGGCGCTTGCCGTTCTCGCGGCTGACCTGCGCCGGACCGAGCACCAGGTCGACGCTGGCCACCTCCGAGAGGGCGATGAAACCCAGTTGCCCGTTGACGCTGCCCGCGGCCGCCGCCACCGGAATCAGCAGGCGCGACAGCCCGTCGATATCGGTGCGCTGGGCATCGGACATGCGCACCAGCATATCGAAGCGCCGGTCGCCCTCGTACAGGATGCCCGCCTTGCGCCCGCCCACGGCAATCGCCACGGCGTCCTGCACATCGCCGACGTTGAGGCCGAAACGCGCCGCCTTGTCGCGGTCGACATTCACCGTCAGCACCGGCAGGCCGGTGGTCTGCTGCACCTTCACTTCGGCGGCGCCGTCGATCTTCTGCAAGGTCTGCGAAATCTCTTCGGCGGTCTTGTTCAGCACCTCCATGTCATCGCCGAAGACCTTCACCGCGACATCGCTGCGCACCCCGGAAATCAGTTCGTTGAAGCGCAGCTGGATCGGTTGCGACAGCTCGTAGACGTTACCCGGCAGGCTGTTGCTGACCCGTTCGATGTCGGCAATGATCGCCTCGCGCGACTTGCCCGGGTCTGGCCATTGCTCCTTGGGCTTGAGCATCAGGTAGGCATCGGAGATGTTCGGCGGCATCACGTCCGAGGCGATCTCGGCAGTACCGGTGCGGGCGAACACCCGCTCGATTTCCGGGATCTGCGCCAGCAGGGTCTTCTCCAGGGTCTTCTGCATTTCCACCGACTGAGTGAGGCTGGCGTCGGGCACGCGCATCGCCTGCTGGGCGAAGTCGCCTTCGCTGAGGCTGGGGATGAACTCGCTGCCCATGCGACTGGCCACCAGGCCCGAAACCAGCACACTGAGGAAGGCCAGGGCAAAGGCCAGGGAACGATGGCTCATCACCCAGCGCAGCACCGGCTCGTAGCCACGGCGGGCACCGCGCATGACGAAGTTTTCCTCTTCCTTGACCTTGCCGGTGACGAACAGCGCGATCGCCGCGGGCACGAAAGTCACCGAGAGGATCATCGCCCCCAGCAGAGCGATCACCACGGTGAAGGCCATCGGATGGAACATCTTCCCGGCCACCCCGGACAGGGCAAAGATCGGCAGGTACACCACCATGATGATCAGTTGCCCGTAGATCAGCGCCCGTCGCGCTTCCTTGGCCGCGGCGAAGACTTCGTGCAGGCGTTCGGAACGCGTGAGCATGCGCCCGTGGTGCTGCTGGGCATGGGCCAGGCGGCGGATGGCGTTCTCGACGATGACCACTGCGCCGTCGACGATGATCCCGAAGTCCAGCGCGCCGAGGCTCATCAGGTTGGCGCTGACCTTGTTGGTGAACATGCCGGTGAAGGTGAACAGCATGGCCAGCGGAATCACCATGGCGGTGATCAGCGCGGCGCGGATATTGCCCAGGAACAAAAACAGAATGGCGATGACCAGCAGCGCGCCTTCGATGAGGTTTTTCTTCACCGTGGCCACGGCCTTGTCCACCAGGTTGGTGCGGTCGTACACGGTGACTGCGGTCACGCCCTTGGGCAGCGAGCGATTGATCTCGGCGAGTTTTTCCGCCACCACCCGGGACACCGTGCGGCTGTTTTCCCCCACCAGCATGAACACCGTGCCGAGCACCACTTCGCGACCGTTCTCGGTGGCCGCGCCGGTGCGCAGTTCACGGCCGATGTCCACGGTGGCCACGTTGCTGATGCGGATCGGCGTGCCGTCCACGGTGTTGATCACGATGTTGGCGATGTCCTCGATGGACTTGACCTGCCCCGGCGCGCGGATCAGCAACTGCTGGCCGTTGCGCTCGATATAGCCGGCACCGACGTTGGCGTTGTTGCGCTCCAGGGCGGTCATCAGGTCGCCCAGGGTCAGGTTGTAGGCCGCCAGGCGCCTGGGGTCCGGGGCGATCTGATAGAGCTTGGCGAAGCCGCCGATGGTGTTGATCTCGGCCACCCCCGGCACGTTGCGCAATTGCGGGGCGATGACCCAGTCCTGGATCACCCGCAGGTCGGTCGGGGTGTAGGCCGTGCCGTCTTCCTTGAGCGCGCCCGGCTCGGCTTCCACCGTCCAGAAGAAGATCTCGCCGAGGCCGGTGGAGATCGGCCCCATGCTCGCCTCCACGCCTTCGGGCAGCTGTTCGCGGGCCACTTGCAGGCGCTCGTTGACCAGTTGCCGGGCGAAGTACAGGTCGGTGCCTTCCTTGAAGATCACCGTCACCTGGGACAGGCCCGAGCGCGAGGTCGAGCGGGTCTGCTCCAGGCCCGGCAGGCCGGCCATGGCCACCTCCACCGGATAGGTGATGCGCTGCTCGGTCTCCAGCGGCGAGTAGCCGGGCATGCTGGCGTTGACCTGGACCTGCACGTTGGTGATGTCCGGCACCGCGTCGATCGGCAGTTTCTGGTAGCTGCCGACGCCCACCGCGGCCATCAGCAGCACCGCCAGCAGCACGATGATGCGCTGCTCGATGGCGAATTGAATGATGCGTTCAAACATGGGAAATCACTCTCCTGGGAAGCACTCGCGAATGAGGCGGATCAATGGCCGTGCTCGGCCGAGCCTTTGCCCAGTTCGGACTTGAGGATGAAGCTGCCGGAGGTCGCCACCTGGGCCCCGGCCGGCAAACCTTCGCGGATCTCGACGAAGCCGCCTTCGCTGCCGCCCAGCACCACGGGCGTGGCCTGGAAGCCGTCGGCGACGCGCACGAATACCGAAGGCTTGTCCTCCACGGTCTGGATCGCCTCTTGCGGCACGGTGACACCGGCCTGGTAGGTGTCGGTCGCCACCTGCACCGAAACGAACAGCCCCGGTCGCCAGACATCGTCCGGGTTGGGCACCGTGACCCGCACCGTGGCGGTCCGGGTCTGCTCGCCCAGCAGGCTGCCGACATAGGCCACCGTGCCCTGCACCTGGGTGCCCAGCTCGGTGGATTGCACCCGGACCGGCTTGCCCACCCGGACCTTGTTCAGGTCCTTGGGAAACACGCCGAAGGTGACCCAGACCCGGGACAGGTCGGACAGGGTGAAGGCGGCGCTGGTCTCACCGACCACCTCGCCGACGCTCAGGTGTTTTTCCACCACCACGCCGTCGAACGGCGCGCGCATCTCATAACGGTTGCCGCCCGCCAGCACCGCGCTGCCACTCAGGGCATTCATCTTTTGCCGGGCGTTGTTCAGGGCGATTTCGGCTTCCTGCAGGGTCTGGCGCGCCAGCAGGTAATCCTGCTCGGCGGAGATCTGGTCGACCCACAGCTGGCGCTCGCGCTGGAAGGTGGTGCGCGCCAGCTCGACCCGGCGCTCGGCGGCGGCCAGTTCGCTGCGCTGGTCGGAGATCTGCTGGCTGGCGATCACCGCCAGCAGCTCGCCCTTCTTCACCGTCTGGCCGAGATTGACCGCCACCGACTCCACCACCCCGGCCGCGCGCGGCACGATGTGCGAGGTGCGGTCTTCGTCGAAGCGGATCTCCCCCGGCAGCGTCAGCAAGCTGCTGAGATTGCGCGGGGCGGCCTCGGCCAGCTGAATGTCGGCGGCCTTGATCTGCTCGGCGCTGAGCTCGACCTTGCCCTCTTCCTCGGCATGCCCCTCGCCTTCCGATTGCCCTTCCTCACCTTCCTGATGCGCCTCGCCGTCCTGGTGCGTGTCCGCCTTGGCCGCGGGTTTCGCCTGCGCGGCCACCGGTGCCCCCTGGAACAGGTCCTGCCACATCAACCCGGCCACGCCGAGCGCGACCGCCACGGCCAATGCCAGGGCTGTGCTTCGTTTCTTGTCCATGAATGCTCCTGAAAAAATCGACCCGACACGCCATCCGGTAAACCGGCGCGTCATGAGGTCTGTGGAAAAAAGAAATCGCCGAGCGCTCGATGCAGCTCATGCAGGCACCAGTGGGACGAGCCCTCCTCGACCCGGCCCGGCACTGGCCCGCTGCAATCGGTGACCAGCAGTGCGCCCAGGCACAGCAAGACGAACAACGCGGTTCTCACAGCGTGCGATCGGGGCCGGCGAGATCGCCGTAGATGCGCTCGATGCGCACCCAGGCGTCGGTGGACTGGGCCACCGCGGCGATGTACTGGGTGCGGGCGCTGATCAGCGTGCGCTGGGCGTCGAGCACCTCGATAAAGTTGAACTTGCCCATCTCGAAGCCGCGGGTCGCGGTATCCACCGCGTTTTGCGCGGCCGGCAGGATCACCTGGTTGAACGACTGCACTTCGTTGCTGGCGGTGCTCCACTGATCGAGCGCCAACTTGGTTTCGCTGCGCAGGCGCAGCTCCGCGGCGTTGCGCAAATCCCGGGCCTGATCGGCACGGCGCGCCGCCGACAGCACATTGCCCTGGTTGCGGTTGAACAGTGGAATCGGCATCGACACCCCGACCAGGTTGACCCGCTCACGCACGCTGGCGTCGTACTGGCTGCCCACGCTGATATCGAGGTCGGGAATGCGCTGGGCCTTTTCCAGCCCCAGGGACGCTTCGCGCTGCACCACCTGAATTTCGGCCAGGCGCAGTTCGGTGGTCTGTTGCAGGCGCGCCAGCAATTGCGCCGAAGGCGGCAGCGAGGGCAGCCCGCTGGCCGGCTCCGCGACGGCGCTGAAGTCGGTGGTGGCAGCGCCGGTCACGGTCGCCAGCTGCCGATAGGCGTTGGCCCGATCCATCTCGGCGCGACTCAGCTCCAGGCGTACTTCCGAGAGCTGAACCTGGGCGCGGGTGGCTTCCACGGGTGAGGCTTTGCCCGCACTCACCCGCCCCTTGGCCACCGTCAGCCCGCGCTCGGCCAGGGCCAGGGAGCGCCCGGCCAAGTCGCTGCGTTCCTGGGCCCGCAAGGCACCGTAGAAGGCCGCGATCACATCGGCGCGCAGCTGGTTGCGCTGGCGCTCCAGCTCCAGCGCCGCGGCGTCCTGGGCACGGCTGGCGACATCGATGCGCGCGCCGCGCTTGCCGCCCAGTTCCAGGGTCTGGCTGAGCTTGACAGTGGTGGTGCGCGAGCTGCGGCGAGTGTCCTCGGCGTCCCAGGACAACACCGGATTGGGGATCAATCCCGCCTGCTGCCGGCCACCCTGGGCGATGTCGATTTCCCAGCGCGCGGCCGCCAGTTCGGGGTTGTTGGCAAAGGCACTTGCCAGGGCGTTGTCGAGGCTCAGCACCCGGCTCTCGGCCGCCGCGGCTTCCTGCAGCGAGGCACTGGCCAACAACAGGACGCCGGACAATGCCCCGACTATCCAGGCAAGTTTTTTGATGGTGGTTGGCATAACGCTTTCTGGCCCCTTACCGGTACAGAGTGACGGCGGAGGCTGGACGGCGCGAGGAAATTGAACCGGCACGACGCATCCACACTCCACCCATAAAACAACTAACAGGTGAGTATTTAGTGCCGGCCAAATGTAGCCGTCGGTACTTATCGACAGGGTGGCGCAAAGATTACAAATCCGTTAGCAAACGCTCTGGCACGGGCTTGTGTATTAACATCCGGGCCATCGACCCGAGGGCAAGTGCAATAAACCAACAACTTGAAATATAGAGAAACAACTTCTCCCCGCACGACACTTCGAAAGTTTTAAATCAAGAACTTTGAACGTTGAATCATCCAGCCCGTTACTTCCAACGAAGTTATTGGACTTCCCCACTGCATTAAACACCGAGGCTAATTCAGCATGCGCATTCTGGTGATCGAGGATGAACCGAAAACCGCCGACTACTTGCATCAGGGATTGAGCGAAAGCGGCTACGTCGTCGATTGCGCCAGCAACGGCGCCGACGGCCTGCACCTGACCCGCCAGCACGCCTACGACCTGGTGATTCTCGACGTCAATCTGCCGGAGCTGGACGGTTGGGGGGTGCTGCAGCGCATTCGCCAGAACAGCAATACGCGGATCATGATGCTCACCGCCCAGGGGCGCCTGGTGGACCGGATCAAGGGCCTGGACCTGGGCGCCGACGATTACCTGGTCAAGCCGTTCGAATTCCCCGAGCTGCTGGCGCGGGTGCGCAGCCTGTTGCGGCGCAGCGAGCAGTCGCCGACGCCCGATGTGTTGCGGGTGGCCGACCTGGAACTGGACCAGGGCCGCCACCGGGCGTTTCGCGGCAAACAGCGCATCGACCTGACCACCAAGGAGTTCGCCCTGCTGCACCTGCTGATGCGCCAGAGCGGCGTGGTGCTGTCGCGGACCCAGATCATCTCGTTCGTGTGGGACATGAACTTCGACTGCGACACCAATGTGGTGGAAGTCTCGATCCGCCGCCTGCGGGCCAAGATCGACGACCCGTTCGAAAGCAAACTGATCCACACCCTGCGCGGCGTCGGCTACGTGCTCGAAGAGCGCGACTGAAGCGCTGTAGCCGCTGCCGCAGGCTGCGATGGTCCGGGCCACGCTGGTCGCAGGACCTCCGGCGCACCCAAGAGCGGCGCCTGCTTCGCAGTCGATCGCAGCCTCGCAGGCTCGGCAGCGGCTACAGGGTATGGAGCTCGATACGCCGGGGAATCAATGAACGTGCTCTTCGTGCCCCTGTTCGTGGAAGCCGGCCTGTTCGACCTGGACCGTCACATGGGAGATATCGAAGCGCTCGTGCATCAGCTCGGTGACCTCGGCGAGGATCTGCTGTTCGCTGCGCCGCCCCAGGTCGGCCACCAGGTGTGTGCTCATCACGTTCTTGCCGCTGGTCAGGGCCCACAGGTGCAGGTCGTGCACCTCGGTCACCCCGTCGATGGCGCGGATGCCCTGCTCGACCTCATCGATATCGATGCCGTCCGGCACGCCTTGCAGCAGCACGTTCATGCTCTCCCTGAGCAGCATCCAGGTGCGCGGCAGCACCCAGAAACCGATGGCCGCGGCCACCAGCGAATCGACCCAGCCCCAGCCGGTGTACATGATCACCAAGGCTGCGACGATCACACCGATGGAGCCGAGCATGTCGCTCCAGACCTCCAGGTAGGCGCCCTTGACGTTGAGGCTTTCGGCGCTCGCCGAGGCCAGCAGGCGCATGGAGATCAGGTTGACGATCAACCCCAGCACCGCGATTACCAGCATGCCCGTGGACTGGATTTCCGCCGGCGCGGACAGACGTTGCCAGGCCTCGAACAGGATGTAGAAAGCGACCACGAACAACAGGATGGCGTTGAACGCCGCGGCGAGAATCTCGAAACGTGCATAACCGAAGGTGCGCTTGCGATCGGCCGCGCGCTTGCCAACCTGGATCGCCACCAGGGAGATCGCCAGCGCCAGCGCATCGGTCATCATGTGGGCGGCATCGGACAGCAGCGCCAGGCTGCCGGTGATAAAGGCGCCGATCACCTCGGCGATCATGAAACTGCCGGTCAGCCCCAGGGCCATCCATAACGTGCGTTCGTGTCCGGCCCGAACCTGTCCGTGACTGTGCCCTGCGCCCATGAAAGCCCCCGCCTGTGAAAATCGTCGTGGCTGATGATAGCCGGCCTGGGCAGCGCCCCCCGGCAAAATGACGCAATGGTCATGCCGCTGCCATCTGAGCGTTATGCGTAACGGCTTTCAGCGCCCCAGGCGCGCCATCACCGCGAGCATGCCCGGGCGCTGGGCGGCCCACTCTTCGCGGGTAATGCCGAGCAGCATCACATCGATGCGCTGGCCGTCCTTCTCGACGTTCTGCCGGCGCACGCCCTCGAGGGTGAAACCGAACTTCTGGTGCAGGCGGATCACCGCCTGGTTCAGCGCCAGCACCTCGCAGTTGAGCTTTTCCAGGCCGGCCGCGCCAAAGGCATGGTCGAGCAACCAGAATTCCAGCTGGCTGCCCAGGCCCTTGCCCTGCAAGCCGCTGTCCAGGTAGAAGGCCCAGTCGGCGCTCTTGTGCAGGGCATTGATCGCGTTCAGCGACACCACGCCGCAGGCGACTCCCTCTTGCAGCACCACGAACACCGACTGCCGCGGATTGCCCACCAGCGAGTCGAGCCAGGCACGGTGTTCGGCCTCGGAAATCTCGTGGGAGGTGTACATGTACTTGCGCACGTCCGGCTGGTTGCGCAGCTCGCGCACACGCGCCTGCACCTGTGCGCAAGTTTCGAGTATCGGCACGACCTGCATGCGGGGCTCCTGGTCTGAAACGGATGCCGCACAGCCTAGGGGCAACGGTGCCCGGCGGCAATTCAAAAGATCCCGCTACCCGGCGCGGACTTGCGCCGGCGCAGCGCATGCAGGCCCAGGCACACCAGGCTGGTGCCGAACGCCATGATCAATATGCCCTGCGGCGTCTCGCGCTCGCGGCGGCTGTCCAGGCATTCCATGGCGTTGGCGCATTGCGCGATGCACAGCTCCTCGCCATCGAGGGTGCAGCTCAGCACCGCATCGCGCAGGTGGGTGAAGCTCAGCGTGCGCCCCAGGATCTGGTCATGGCCGACGTTCAGATAGCTGATGCCACGAACCACCTTGAGCCGGGTGTATTCGCCACTGTCCGCATCCTCTATCAGCATCCCGCCACGGTCGGCATACAGCACCTTGCCGCTGAGGGATTCGATGTTGGCACCCTCCAACCCATAGTCGACAAAGTTGAAGATCCACAGCTGAAGCAGGGTCATGAACAGGCCAATGGCAAAGGACAACCATGCCGCCTGCAGCAGCGGGGGCAGCGTGGAGAAATCACGCAGGGAACAAAGGACGGACCGGATCAAGGCAGCTCCCGAAAACTGGCGCGTGGACCGCGCGCTTTTTTTCGAGAGATTAGCGGGTAAATGGGCCTTGGCTAAGCACAACATTCAACGGTATTGCCCGGGTTAAACCGCAGGCTGGCGGCGAAGGCTCTAGCCCGCGCGCGCCGGCGCCTGCAGGTATTTCCGGAGGTGAAATTTTTCCCCTGCGGGAGCGCTCGCCTGCTCGCGAAAGAGCCTCAGGACCCCGCACAAACCCCAGGCACCGCACTCCCCGTCAGCCTCGGCATGCGCGCCCCGAAATACCCGGCGCTGATGACCCCGACCGCGCCCATCACCGCGCAGTACATCACGCAGACCCACGGGCTCCAGGGCATCAGGCCGATCAGCAGCAAGGGCGTGGTGCTCGCCCACAGCGCGTAGGCGATGTTGTAGGTAAAGGAGATGCCGGACACGCGGATCCGCGCCGGAAACAACCCGACCATCACCGACGGCACCGCGCCCACCACGCCGCAGCCGAGGCCGGCGATGGCGTAGGCCAGGCCGACCCAGTCGCCGCCGCCGATCAGGCAGCCGTAGAGCAGGCCGATGCCCAGCGGCAGCAGCAGGCTGTAGAGCATCACCGTGCGCCAGGCGCCGATGCGGTCGACGACCAGCCCGGCCAGCACGCAACCGAGATTCAGGAACACGATGCCCAGGCTGCTCAGGGCGAAGGTGTGGCTGGCGCTCATGCCGAAGGTTTTCTGCATCATGGTCGGGGTGATGACCACGAACACCACCACCGCGGAGGTCAGCACGCAGGTGAGAATCGCCGCCGGCAACAGCGCCAGGCGATGCTCGCGCAGCACGGTGCGCAGCGGCAGCTCGACGGCGCTGTCGCGCTGCTCCTGCATGGCCATGAACACCGGGGTTTCGCTGAGCCAGCGGCGCAGCCAGACGCCGATCACGCCGAACACCCCACCGAGCAGGAACGGATAACGCCAGGCGTGATCGAGGATTTCCGCCGGGGTGAAGAGTTGCGCCAGCAGGGTCGCGGTCAGCGCGCCGATCAGGTAGCCGAAGGTCAGCCCGGCCTGCAGAAAGCCCAGGGCATAACCGCGATGGCCGGCCGGCGCATGCTCGGCGACGAACACCCAGGCGCTCGGCACCTCACCGCCCACCGCCGCGCCTTGCAGCACCCGCAGCGCCAGCAGCAACAACGGCGCGAAATAACCGATCTGCGCGTAGGTCGGCATGATGCCGATCAGCAGGCACGGCAGGGCCATCATCAGGATGCTCAGGCTGAACACCTTCTTGCGCCCCAGGCGGTCGGCGAAGTGCGCCATGAGAATGCCGCCCAGCGGCCGCGCCAGGTAACCGGTGACGAAGATCCCGAAGCTCTGCAACAGTCGCAGCCACTCGGGCATTTCCGGCGGGAAGAACAGCTGGCTCAGGGTCAGGGCGAAAAATACGAAGATGATGAAATCGTAGATTTCCAGGGCGCCGCCCAGTGCCGCCAGGCCCAGGGTCTTGTAGTCGGACCGGGAAAACGGCGCCGGCCGCGCGTCAGGGGTGAAGGACATAAAGCCACTCGATCTTGGGCAGAATTCAAGGCGCCCATGGTCTACGCAAACGCCGCGAGGGACAACCGCAACACCCTCCTGGGTCGGTTTTTAGGGGTTTCCTGTGCATTGAATCGGCGCCGCGGACGCCAATAATCGGCGACTTTCCCACCCGCAACAGGAAAGCCGCCATGAGCATCCATACCCGCAGCAAACGCCTGACCGTGCCGCAACTGGTGGCCATGAAAGGCCAGCAGAAGATCGTCTCCCTGACCGCCTACACCAGCCACATGGCGCGGCTGATGGACCCGTTCGTCGATTTCGTGCTGATCGGCGACTCCACGGCCATGGTCGGCTACGGCCGCACCTCCACCCTGGACATGAGCCTGGAAGAGATCATCGGCCACACCCGCGCCGTGGTCGCCAGTACCCGGCTGGCCTGCGTGATCGCCGACATGCCGTTCGGCAGTTACCAGGAATCGCCGCAACAGGCCTACCGCAACTGTGCCGAGGTGCTGGCGCGCACTGGCTGTGATGCGCTCAAGCTCGAAGGTGGACAGGCCCTGGCGCCGACTGTGGAGTTCCTGGTGCAGCGCGGGATTCCGGTGATGGCCCATATCGGCCTGATGCCCCAGTACGTGAATGTCATGGGCGGCTTCAAGGCCCAGGGCCTGAACGACACCACCGCCCAGGCCATCGAGGCCGACGCCCGCGCCCATCTCGAAGCCGGGGCGTTCAGCCTGCTGCTGGAAGGGGTGGCGGAAAACCTCGCGCGGCGCATCAGCGACTTCTCGCCGATGCCGACCATCGGCATCGGCGCCTCCCCCGCCTGTGACGGCCAGGTGCTGGTGACCGAAGACCTGCTGGGCCTGGGCGGGCCCCAGGTGCCGCGCTTCGTCAAACAGTACGCCGATGTCGGCGCGCTGATCAGCCAGGCCTGCGAGCAGTTCGCCGCCGAGGTGCGCGACGGCCGCTTCCCCGAGGCGCGGCACTGCTACGGCGTTTGATCGATGGCCCGGGCCAGCCGTTGCACGGCGCCAGCGATGTCCTGGCGCCAGTCGAGGGTGAAGCTCAGGCGCAGGTGATGGCGCCAGAGCCCTTGCTGGCTGAACATCTGCCCCGGGGCGATGACGATGCCCTGGCCCAGCAGCTGTTCATAGACCTGGGCCATATCCACCGGGCGCGTGGCCTCGGCCCACAGGGTCGCGCCGCCGGCCGGGGTGACCACGCGCAGCTGCTCGGCGGCGTGTTCGGCCAGCAGCGCCTGCATCTGCCCCAGGCGTTCGCGCAGCAGGCCACGCAACTGAACCAGATGCTGATCGACACGACCACTGCCCAGCAGCTTGGCCACGGCCTTCTGGCGGATCGGTGACAGGCGGAACGCGCGCTCGAGAAAATGCCGCTGCAAGCGCGCGCCCTGGCCCCGACACAGCACATAGCTGAAGGGAGCCTCGGAACCGATCAGCTTGTCGAAGGTGGAAAACACCAGCAGCCGCTCGGGATCGGCGTAATCGCGATACCGCGCCGGCTCCGGGGTGAAGCAGAACTCGCCATAGCTGTCATTTTCCAACAGCCAGATGCCGCGCTCCCCCAGCCAGCGGCACAGCTGCTGTTTATCCGCCGCGGGCATCAGGCTGCCGTGGGGTGTATTCAAGGTCGAGGACAGCAGCGCCAGGCGCACCGGCTCGCGTTGCAGCACCTCATGCAGCCGCTGGCGATCGAAACGCCCTTCGGCATCCAGCGGCAGCTCGATCACGCGGATCTTCGCCGCCTGCAATTGCCGCAGGATCGCCCAGGAACAAGGCGACTCCACCAGGGCGACGCTGCCATTCAGCTCCAGGGCATCCAGCGACAACGCCAGCACCGCGCGCAGGTCGGTGCCGAGGAACACCTGTTCGGCCTGCCAGTAATCCGTGGTCGAGCGGGTGTAACGCTCGGCCAGCGCCGTGCGCAGCTCCGCCTCGCCAAACGGCTGGTACAGCGGCGCCTGGGAGCGCGGGTACTGGCGCACCAGCTCGCGCTCGGCCGTCAACAGGGGATTGTCCAGGGACAGCAACATCGCCGGCGCATCGCTGCACAGCGCCAGCATTCCGGGCTGGCGGGCGTAGGCATAGACCCTGTCCAGCAAGTGCGTATCCGGCGCCAGCCCTGGCGCCGGCACGGGGCGACTGAAGTAGCCCTGCTTGGGCCGGGCGTAGATCCGCCCTTCATCTTCGAGCAAAGCGTAGGCGTACTTGGTGGTGGAGACCGAGACCTTGAGGCGCTGGGCCAGGGCGCGCAATGACGGCAGGCGCTGCTCGGCCGCACTGGCGCCATCCAGCCACTCCACCAGGTAGCGGTAGACGGCCTGATAGGCGAAAGGCGTTTCGCGGCTCACCGCCTCAGGCGCCCTTGGCCAGGGCGATCGCCGCCTGGATCGCCGCGCGGGCCTGGGGGCTGTTTTTCCAGCAGCTGGAGCCGACCAGGGCCGAGGCCTGAGTGACGATATCCAGGGCATCGGCCCGGGCCAGCCGGGCGAGGGAATCGATGCCCAGTTGTTCGAGGCGGGCGACCACGGTTTCGCCGACACCCTTGACCTTGAGCAGCGCCTGGCGTTCTTCGAGCGGGAATGGCATGTACTTCAATCCTTTGCAGTGGGTACCAATTGCCGCATTCTTGCACAGTTTTCGGCCGCCCCAGCCTGAGGCGACCGACCTCCTGACAATCATAAAAAGACTTGAGGTATCGACGTGTCCACAGACATTGAAGACAGCCGCTCCGCCCGTTTTGCCCTGCGCTGCTCGAACTGGGCCGAGCGCTGGTTCCCCGACTCCTGGGTGTTCGCCGCGCTGGCGGTGGTCATAGTCGCCCTGGCCACCATGGCCATGGGCGCCAAGCCCACCGACACCGCCATGGCCTTCGGCGACGGCTTCTGGAGCCTGATCCCCTTCACCATGCAGATGGCCTTCGTGGTCATCGGCGGCTATGTAGTCGCCAGCTCGCCGCCGGCGGTGAAGCTGATCGACAAACTGGCGCGCATCCCGAAGAACGGCCGTTCCGCCGTGGCCTGGGTAGCGCTGATCTCCATGGTCGCCTCCTTGCTCAACTGGGGCCTGTCCCTGGTGTTCGGCGGCTTGCTGGTGCGCGCCCTGGCCCGGCGTACCGAGCTGCGCATGGACTACCGCGCCGCTGGCGCCGCGGCCTACCTGGGCCTGGGCGCGGTCTGGGCCCTGGGCCTGTCGTCGTCCGCCGCGCAATTGCAGGCCAACCCCGGCAGCCTGCCGCCGTCGATCCTGTCGATCACCGGGGTGATTCCATTCACCCAGACCATCTTTCTCTGGCAGTCCGGCGTGTTGCTGCTGGCCTTGGTCGTGGTCTCGCTGGTCATCGCCTACGCCACCGCGCCCGGCCCGAACTCGGCGCGCGACGCCAAGGCCTGCGGCATCGACCCGAGCTTCAGCATGCCCAAGCCACAACCGCGCACGCGCCCCGGCGAGTGGCTGGAATACAGCCCGCTGCTGACCATTCTGCTGGCCTTGCTGGCGGCCGGCTGGCTCTACCACGAGTTCGCCACCAAGCCGGCGATCACCGCGATTTCCGGGCTCAACACCTATAACTTCCTGTTCCTGATGCTCGGCGCGCTGCTGCACTGGCGCCCGCGCAGCTTCCTCGAAGCGGTGGCCCGCGCCGTGCCGACCACCACCGGGGTGCTGATCCAGTTCCCGCTGTACGGCTCCATTGCGGCCTTGCTGACCGTGGTCAAGGGTGTCGACGGCCAGACCCTGGCCCACCATATCTCGACCTTCTTCGTGCAGATCGCCTCCCACGACACCTACGCACTGCTGATGGGCATCTACTCGGCGGTACTGGGCTTCTTCATTCCCTCGGGCGGCGGCAAGTGGATCATCGAGGCGCCCTACGTGATGCAGGTGGCCAATGACCTGCAATACCACCTGGGCTGGGCGGTGCAGATCTACAACGCCGCCGAGGCGCTGCCGAACCTGATCAACCCCTTCTACATGCTGCCGCTGCTGGGGGTGCTGGGGCTCAAGGCGCGGGACCTGATCGGTTTTTCCTTCGTCCAGTTGCTGGTGCACGCGCCGCTGGTGCTGGTGCTGCTGTGGGCATTGGGCACCACGCTGAGCTATATGCCACCCGTGGCGCCGTAATCTTTTGCGGGCGGCTCGTTTCTCTGCGGGAGCGAGCTGGTTCGCGACAGACTGCGCAGTGGTCGCAAAAGCTGCCACCGCGCTTTACCTGGAGAAAATCATTGCCCGGATGGATGCCATCGCGGGCAAGCCTCGCTCCTACAGAAGCAGCCCTACACGCTTTCCAGCCTCCCCCTACTATCTTCTAAGCCCCGTCCCAGAGCCTTTTCTGTAGTCTTTCCGTCATATTCGGTTGCTACCGTGCAGCCGAAATACTTTGTTACGAATTGATCGAAAGGTAATCAGGGACCCGGCATGAGCGACGAACACTCGAAAGACCCAGAACATTCCCAGGCCACTGAGCCCCCCACCGACACCAGCCGCCGGCGTTTTCTCGGCGGCGTAGCGGTGCTGGGTGTCGGCGCGACGCTCGGCGCCTGCGGCCACAACGACCCGGCGCCGGGCAAACCGGTAGAGCGCCCGCTGTCGCCCGCCGAGCTGGACCGGGCGCTGCGCGACAACGTGAAGAGCGTGGTGGTGATCTATGCCGAGAACCGCAGCTTCAACAACCTGTTCGCCGACTTCCCGGGCCTAGAAAAACCGCTCTCGGCCCTCAAGCCCGCCGACTATCAGCAGCGCGACCGCGACGGCAGCCTGTTGCAGACCTTGCCGCCGGTCTGGGGCGGTGTCGCCCAGGTCGGGCCCCAGGCCCTGGATGGCGTGACCTACCCGGTCGGCACCCAATACCAGGAACACCTGCCCAACGCACCCTTCGCCCTCAAGGGCCCCGATGGCCAAGACCTGCCCCTGGGCCTGGTCACCCGCGACCTGTGGCACGTGTTCTACCAGAACCAGATGCAGATCAACGGCGGCAAGAACGATGGTTTCGTCGCCTGGGCCGACTCCGGCGGCCTGCCCATGGGTCATTACGCCCAGAGCCGCTATGAGCTGCGCCTGTGGGATGTGGCCCGGGAGTTCGTGCTGTGCGACAACTTCTTCCAGGGCACCTTCGGCGGCTCGTTTCTCAACCACCAGTACCTGATCAGCGCCGCCGTGCCGTTTTATCCGGATGCGGCCAATTCGGTGGCCAAGCCGCAGATCGCCACCCTGCAGAGCGACGACCCGCTCGACAGCCGTCTCAAGCCGCTGGAGCCATCCCCGGCCAGCGCCATGAGCGGCCCGCCGCAATTCGGCCCGAGCCTGCTGACTCCGGATGGCTACGCGGTCAATACCATGGCCCCGCCGTACTGGCCGACCTGGATCCGCGACCCGCAGCGCCCGGCCTATGCCAAGGCCGACCTGCCCAATGTGCTGGTGCCGCAACGCCACGACACCATCGGCGACAAGCTCTCGCGCAAGGACATCGACTGGGCCTGGTACGCCGGCGCCTGGCAGGTCACGCTGGACGCCTACAAGGATTCGGCGGGGATTCCGAAGATCCCCAACTTCCAGTACCACCACCAGCCGTTCAACTACTTCGCGCAGTTCGGTCCCGAGCAGCCGAACGAACGCAACCACCATCTACGCGATGCGGGCCTGGGCGATGAGTCGGGCAGCAACCGCTTCCTCGCCGATGCCAAGGCCGGCAAGTTGCCGCCGGTGGCGTTCTACAAGCCCCAGGGCAACCTCAACATGCACGCCGGTTATGCCGATGTGGCCGCGGGCGACCGGCATATCGTGCGCGTCCTGAAGGTGCTGCGCGAAAGCCCGCAGTGGCAGAACATGGTGGTGATCGTCACGGTCGATGAAAACGGCGGCTGGTGGGACCACGTCGCCCCGCCCAAGGGCGACCGCTGGGGGCCGGGGACGCGCATCCCGGCGCTGGTGGTGTCGCCGTTCGCCCGCAAGGGCACGGTGGACCATACGGTGTACGACACCGCGTCGATCCTGCGGCTGATCACCCGGGTGTTCCAGCTCGAACCGCTCGACGGCCTCAAGCAACGGGACGCGGCGATGACCGCCCGGGGGCAGGCGCCCATGGGCGACCTGAGCAATGCCCTGCACTTCCCGGCCTGAACCGGCGGCAGCGGCCGCCCGGGCGGCCGTTTGCGGGTGCAGAAATGAAGATTTATTCCACCTTTTTCCTTGTCACCCGCTACTGTTTCAGGGTGGAACTTACCTCGCCCAGACGAGGCCTACGCTGACAAGGAGCCAAGCATGAAACTCACAGGATTGTCCCTTCCCCTCGCCGCCCTGACCCTGGGCGGCCTGACCCTAAGTAGCCTGACCCTGAGCACCGCAGCCCAGGCCAACGTCGATCTGAAGCTGGGCAACACCCAGCGTGTCACCCAGCTCTTCTCCTACCCCAACAACTGCAACGTGATCTGCTTCCGCAACTGGACGCTGGAACAGACCGTCGAGCACTACCTGACCCAAAGCGTGAAGCGCGATGGCTACAGCACCGCCAAGGTCAAGGTGAAGACCGATAACAACCAGCTGTACGCCAACATCAGCGGTGTGCCGAAGGACTATGGCAAGCCGCTGACCGCCCTGCTGGATGCCGGCGACCTGGCCTACAAGGGCGCCAGCAAACTCAACAGCGACGGCAAGTGGACCTACAGCTGGTACCTGTTCCTGCCCCTGGGCATGGCCCTGGAAAACCGCAAGAGCGTCGAGCTGCTGCACTTCCCGCCGGACTACTCGCTGACTCAAGCCCAGGACTACCTGAGATCGGCCACCACCGACCGCTGGGCCACCCTGCTCACCACCAATGGCATTCCCACCGAGCAGACCCCGGGCTACCAGACCATCATCGACATCGCGCCGATCGCCGCCCCGGCCACTGCCGGCAAGGACCTGGAAGGCGTCTACGGCTACTTCCAGGACTACCAGACCACCATGGTCAAGCAGGTCAGCCAGAACGCCAGCGGCGGCGCCCTGCCGATGGTGGCCTTCGGCGCGCCGGTGCGTAACTGGATCAAGCAGCAGTACGGCGCCACCGTGAGTGTGCTGGGCCTGGCGCAGATCAGCCCGAGCGCGGGCCTGAAGGTGCCGGTGCTGGGTTCCAACCACCCGAGTTACATCTGGTACGCGGCGGACCCGGAGAACTACGACGGTGACGAGGCCAAGGCCGATGCGGCCGGCTTGAAAGTGATGGGGCAGGACCTGAGCGCCGCCTGCTGGCAGGCCGGGATGGGCAGCAAGCCGGGCAGCGATCCGGCGGCACAACTCAAAAGCTGCACACAGAACTGGCAGGTGGCCAACAAAGAGCAGACCTGCGCTCTGTTCTACACCTCGATCCGTAAGCTGACGCCGGAGCAGGCCCAGGCCAAGTGCACCAGCGAGCCGGTACAGACCCAGCTGAAACAGTTGAAGGCGCCGGCACCGTCGATGAGTACCGAGGCACCGCCGCATATCTGACGGATAAGCGGTAACGGTACATCCCCATCGCGAGCAAGCTCGCTCCTACAGAACGGCACATCGCCCGTAGGAGCGAGCTTGCTCGCGATGGGTTTTCAGCGCCTCAGAGCGCCCCGACCGGACGCAGGCGGTACTGCGGCGGCAGTTGCTCGAAGCCACTGATGGTGGCGTTCAGGCTCTTCCAGCGGCCGTCCTTGATGCCATAGATGCAACCGTGGATCGACAGGCTCTGCCCACGATGCCAGGCGTTTTGCACGATGCTGGTGTGGCCGACGTTGGCCACTTGCTGGATCACGTTCAGCTCACAGAGGCGGTCGACCCGCTCTTCCTCGGTGGCCAGTTGCCCCAGCACTTCGCGATGTTCGTAGTACAGGTCGCGAATCGAGCGCAGCCAGCCATCGATCAGGCCCAGCTGGCGATCCTGCATCGAGGCGCGCACACCGCCACAGCCGTAGTGGCCGGTAACCAGGATGTGTTTGACCTTGAGCACGTCCACCGCGTACTGGATCACCGACAGGCAATTGAGGTCAGTGTGCAGCACCACGTTGGCCACGTTGCGGTGTACGAACAGATCCCCGGGCAGCATGCCAACGATCTCGTTGGCCGGCACACGGGCGTCCGAACAGCCGATCCACAGGTATTCCGGCGTCTGCTGGCGAGCCAGCTTGGAGAAGAAGTCAGGATCTTCCTGCTTGATCGCTTCGGCCCAACGCTCGTTGTTATCAATCAGGTCTTGTAGTTCGTTCATGCTGTGAAACCTCAGGATTGATGCGTTGCTATGACAGACGACCGTCTATCGGGGTCACGCGCGTCTATGCAGATACCGCTTATCCACCCCTTTGAATCTTGCAGGGTCTGGTGGGTCCACTCTTTAAGCCCGAAAGTATGAGCAACCGTCATGACTGAATCACGACGTCCCTATGGTGCGCCTCAGCCCGAGCCCATCGACGACAACGAAGACCGCATGGGTTCCATGGAAGAGCTGGACTTCGATGAAGAAGAACCCGGCGCCAGGGTCGGCGACCCTGCTTCCAGCTCTGTGGAGCATCGTACTCCCCACCGGCACATCCATGGCTCCAGCCTGACCGGCAACGCCGATGAGGAGCCCAACGACGATGAACTGACCCCGGAAAACCTGATCCGCGAAGACGGCGCCCGCTCCGCCCATGAAGCCGGTGAAGACCAGCCGGCCGACTGGGACCTGAGCATTGTCGATGAAGACGATATCGGCGGCGGCAATGGCCTGGACGAAGCAGAACTGGCCCATAGCGACCCGCTGGACGGCAAACCCTGACCCGTCTGCCCTACGTAACGGGTTGATACTTCGTCAATCGACCAGGGTGCAGGCCATCACCAGCGCATCTTCGCGCCCGCCTGTCGCCGGATAGTAATCCCGGCGACGGCCGACCTCGTTGAAACCGTAGCGCTCGTACAGCCGATAGGCGGTCTGGTTGCTGGAGCGCACCTCGAGGAAGCACTCACGCGCGTCTTTCTGGTAAGCACGCTTCATCAGCTCTTCCAGCAGGCGCAGGCCCAGGCCGCGGCCCTGGTTTTCCGGCTTGACGGTGATATTGAGCAGGTGGGCTTCGTCGATGATCACCTGGATCACCCCGTGGCCGACCTGCTGGCTGCCTTCGAACATCAGCCAGACTTCATAGGACTTCAGGGCGTCGGTGAAAATGCCGCGGGTCCAGGGATGGCTGAACGCCGCGTATTCGATTTTCAGGATGGCATCCAGATCCGCCTCGGTGGCCTGGCGGAACGATAAAGCGTCACTCATTGCTACTTTTCCAACGCGCCATCAGCCGACGCATGGCTTGCCAGACATCAGCCTTACGCTGTGGCTCTTCCATTAATAATTCCAGCCCGGGCAGCGCCCAGGCCGAGCCCAGGCCTTCGACCTGGAGTTCACGGTTGTAGGCTTGCGCATCGGCCTCGCCCGCGAAACGTACCGCCGGCAGGCCGATCAGCCACAGGCAGACGCAAGGTTCTTCTTCGACCCGCGCCCCGACAAAGGCCTGGACGAAATCCCGCGCTGCGTCCGGCCCCTGGTCGAGGTTGCCGCGGGTCAGCATCGGCCAGCGCACCGGCTCGGCGAGGATCTGCGGGCTGTCCGGCAGGCCGGCGGCGCGCAGCATGTCCTTGAGCAGCAGGTAGGCCGGGTCGCGGCTCTGGAAGGCTTCGCCTGTGGGTAACTCCACCAGCAGCAGGCAACGGCCGGCGCGCAGCAATTGCAAGGCGAAACGCGGTGGCGGCACGGGCGGGGCCTTGACCGGTGCCGGGGCCTCCTCCGCCTCCTCCACGGGCTTGCTGACCGGACGAACGGCAGCGCTGCCGGGACGCGGCACTTCGATTTTCGGTCGTTCGGCAGGCTTGGCCACAGGCTCGGCAACCGTTTTGGCCACAGGTGCAGGGGCTGCCGGGGCCTCGACCACGGGCTCGGCAATCACCAGCAACTCGGGACGGGACGGCGCCGCAAAGGGCAATTCGGTGCGCGGCAGCCAGCTGACCACCTGCATGGCGGACAGATAAGCGCGACGGCGGGACTCGATAAGCAAAGGTCGGCCACTTGTGGATAACTGAAGTGGGGGGATTCTACCGTCCTTCGTCGAAGATCGCCCGCAGTTGATTCGCCACAAAAAACGCCCGTCCAGCCCATGACAAGACCGAGGGGTGAATCGTCAGCCTTCCGATGCAGTACAATCGCCGCTTTTCATTGCCAACCAGCCGGCCATTCCGATGATCGAACCCAAGCGCGTGTTGCGCGCCCTCGCCGAACACTGGGCACTTCTGGAGCCACTGTGCGAGCACTTCGACCAAGGCACCCTGAGCCTCGCCGAACTGCGTTCACAGCTGGCCGCACAGCAAATTGACAGTACGCCACAGGACATTACCAGCCTGCTGGATGTATGGATCCGCCTGGATATCCTGGTTCCGGTGGCGAAAAGCCCGAACCGTTTCGAGCTCAACGCGCAGATCCACGACTTCCTCGCCTACCTGCGGCGCGAGCACCGCCTGGGCCTGTGCCTGGAAATCGAAGCCTACCTGCGCCACCTCGAGCGCCTGGCCGGTTATATCCAGGACGCCTTCGACATCCGCGACGGCCACGACCTGGCCCGCCAGCTGCGCCTGCTGGACATGCGCGTGCGCGATGTCCTGAAAAAGCTCGCCAACGACGAACAGGCCCTGGTGGCCGTCGCCGAACGGGCCAAGACCAGCGACCGGCAGATCCCCCTGCGCCAGCGGTACGCCGAGGTACTGGCCACCTGGGACGAATACGTCGAACCGATGATCCAGCTGGTGAACGCCGACGGCGCCTTCGAGCAAGGCGTGCGCAAGGTCGAGAACGTGCTGCTGCGCATGCTCACCGAACAGCAGCGCCTGGGCCAGCTGGTGGACGACGACATGCTGCTGCGCACCCACGCGCGGATCCTGGAAATGCAGACCAGCGCCCAGCTGACCCTGCGTCACGCCCGGGAACTGCTGTTGCCGCTGCGTGAAGAAGCCCGCCGGCACAACGCCGTGACCCGTGGCGCGGCCCTGGCCCTGTCGGCCATCCGCCGCAAGGGCATCGACGCCGTGCCGCAAGCGGCCATGCCGCTGTTCACCCGCCCGCAGAGCACCTTCCTCGGCAGCTCCGGCCAGGTCGAGGCCTATGTCTACGCCCTGGCCAGCTTCGAGCCGAAGCCGACGCGCTTCCCCAAGGCACACAAGAGCCACAAGGGTGGCGATGCGCCACGGGCGCCGCGCACGGTGCGCGAGATGCTCGACCGCTGCGAAGACGCGCTGCCGATGCCGGACCTGATGACCTGGCTGCTGGAACAGGAACCGGACGGCGCCACCGACGAGCTGCTGTACTGGTTCTCCCGCCTGTCGCGGGAAAAACGCTTCAAGCGCGAGCGTCTGGAACGCCGCGACTACCACACCCACGAGCACCAGGTCAGCCTGCGCTCCTTCGCCCTGCTCTCGGCCCGCGATGACGCCGCCGAGAATTCTGCGAGCACTCCCCATGCATCTTGATCTTTCCGAACTGTCCCAGCTGGCGCCGATCTTTCGCGAGCTGTTCAAGGGCTATCACATCAGCCGCCGTGACCCGGAGCTGTATTCCCAGCTGTCGAACTTCCAGGACCAGTACCGCACCCTGTTCAAGGCCCTGGGCTTCGAACTGGTCTGCGACACCCGTGGCTTCTACTACTTCGTGCCGGAAAACGCCGCCGCCCAGGTGAACAAGACCGCCCAGCGCCTGGCGCTGTTCACCTTCATCCTGGTGGAACACCTGGCCGACCAGGGCCGCGACCCGGTCGCCGTGCTCGACGGCGGCAGCCTCGCCCGCGACGAACTGCCGTCGTTGCTGGAGAAGTACCGCGACCTGTTCATCCAGGCCGAAGTACAGACCCATGAAGAACTGGAAGAAAAAATCATGCGGCGCATGACCCAACTGGGTTTTGCCGGCGAGGAGCCGGGCATCTACCGCTTCCTGCCGCCGATGCACCGCTTCCTCGACGTCTGCCTGTCGGTGCAGCAGGACCGTGACCTGGCCGCCAGCCTGCACAGCGTGCTGCCGTTGCCGACGCCGGTACTGATCGACGAAGACAGCGACGAAAAACTGCTGCAGACCGACGATCCGCTGGACCTCAGCGAATTCGTCGAGTCCGAAGAAAGTGAAGAAGACGCACTGGCCCGCGCCATTGCCGAAGAACAGGAGCTCGACGCATGAGCAAGGAACGCTACGGCATCCGCCGCTTTGCCCTTTTGAACACCGCCGGCTACAGCCTGGGCCTGTTCCCGCTGGAAGAGCCGCTGTCGGTCTACGGCGCGAACAACCTGGGTAAGTCGGCTTCGATCAACGCCCTGCAATTCCCGATCCTGGCGCGCATGTCGGACATGAGCTTCGGCAAGTACAGCCTGGAACAATCGCGGCGTTTCTACTTCGCCACCGATACCAGCTACATCCTGGTGGAAGTGTCCCTGCCCCATGGCCCGCACGTGATCGGCGTGGCCGGGCGCGGTCCGGGCGGCAGTTTCGGTCACCAGTTCTTCGCCTATGCCGGCTCGCTGGACCTGGCGCATTACCAGAAGGACGACACCTGCCTGCGACTGAAAGAGCTGTTCACCAACCTTGAGCGCCAGGGCCTGAAGGCTTATGAACTCAAGCCGGATGAACTGCGTCGCTTGCTGGTGGGCGGGCATACCTCGATTCCGCTGGACCTGACCCTGATCCCGCTGCGCTCCACCAGCGAGCAGAGCCTGAAAACCTTCCGCGCGCTGTTCATCAACCTGCTGCACATGCGCGAAATCACCGCGGCCAAGCTCAAGCAACTGTTCCTCGACGCCTTCGAGCACAGCCTGCGCTCCGGCAGCGTCGACTACATCGCCGCCTGCGAAGAAGCCTTCCGTGACGTGCGCCGCATGGAGCAGGACTACAACTCGCTGGTGGCCGCGGGCCCCCTGGTGGAAGCCCTGGGCAACGGCGTAAAGCAGCGCGACATCCTGCGCGGCAAACTGCATCGCCTGTCACCACTGCTCGATTCGCTGCTGGGCACCTGGTCCGACTACGCCAGTGCACGCAAGGAAGAGCTGACCGTCCAGGCCGAGCACTACCGCAACGAACAGGACGCGCTGCAGAACGACCAGCGCAGCAGCACCCAGGAAATGATGCGCCTGGAACGGGAAATCACCGGCACCCAGCGCTGGCTCGGCGAACTCTCGGTGCTCAAGCATCGTTTCGCCCTGGTGGACGACGTCAAGGTCCTGGAGCAGCAACTGCTGGCGGCCAAGGATGCCCACGACGAACTGGCCGGCGCCCTGGCCCAGTCCCGGCAATTCTCCGCCGAGGACCTGGAAGAGCGTCTGCGCGACCTGGAAAAACGCCTGAAGTCGGTCAAGCAGCAGCTCGATAACGCCGACAACAATAGCTATGCGCGCCTGCGCGAGGAGTTCTCCCAGCAGGACGTCGAGCGCCTGATGCGCCTGTTCAACAGCCAATTGTTCAGTCTGCCGCTGGGCGAACACGGCATCGCCCTGGACGAGAACGGCGACTGGGTCAAATCCGTGGAGCTGATCCTCGATGGCTTCAAGGGCGAGCGCTTCGAAGTGCCGGGCCTGTCCATCGACATTTCCCACATCGAACCGCCGGCCTTGCAGGCCCTGGCTGACCGCGCAGCGCTGCGCGACCAGAAAGAGCGCCTGGACAAAGAACTCAAGCAGTTGAAAACCCAGGCCGCGGTGGCCGCCGACCGCGCCGCGAGCAAGACCCAGACCGAAGCGCTGTACCAGCAGGTGCTGGATGCGCAGAAAGCCCTGGAAGACTTCCGCCGCGCCCAGACCCTGAGCGCCGAGGAAGGCGAGAAGCTGGAACAGCTGGCACAGATGGAGGCCGCCCAGGACGAACTCAAGCGCTCCAGCGACGCCTTCACCGAACGCGTCCAGCAACTGTCGGCCAAGCTGCAACTGGTAGGCCGGCAGATCAGCGACATGGAAGCCAAGCAACGTACCCTCGACGACGCCCTGCGCCGTCGTCAGCTGTTGCCGGCGGACCTGCCGTTCGGCACACCGTTCATGGAGCCAGTGGACGACTCCATGGACAACCTGCTGCCCCTGCTCAACGACTACCAGGACAGCTGGCAGGGTCTGCAGCGGGTCGATGGCCAGATCGAGGCGCTGTACGCCCAGGTGCGCCTCAAGGGCGTGGCCAAGTTCGACAGCGAAGACGACATGGAGCGCCGCCTGCAACTGCTGATCAACGCCTATGCGCACCGCACCGACGAAGCCCTGACCCTGGGCAAGGCGCGTCGCGCAGCCGTCACCGACATCGCCCGGACCCTGCGCAACATCCGCAGCGACTACGACAGCCTCGAGCACCAGCTGGCGCTGTTCAACCGCGAGATCAACAAACGCCAGGTGTCCAACCTGCAGAGCTTCCGCATCGTGCTCGCGCCGAACAAGGAAGCCCTCAAGCACATCGACCAGATCATCCACAGCGCCGGCCAGTACGAGGAAGGCGAGACCCTGTCGGTGTTCGACCTGAGCCAGAGCGCCGAGCAGGACAACAAGAACGAAGAGGCCAAGGAATACCTGGCGCGCCTGGTAGCGGCCAACCATAACCAGTTGGGTCTGAAGGACCTGTTCGAGCTGGCGTTCGAGATCACCAAGGTCAATGGCCAGCCGGTGATCCACACCGATATCGATGGCGCGGCGTCCAACGGCACCACCATGACCATCAAGGCGCTGACCAACATGTACCTGTTGCTGCACTTGATGGATCGCGAGCAGGCCGGGCGCATTCGCCTGCCGTACTACCTCGACGAGGCCGCGGACATCGACGAGAAGAACCAGGCAGCGCTGCTGGAAACCAGCCTGCAACTGGGCTTCGTGCCGATCCTGGCCAGTGTGAAGCCGCAGGTCTCGGCCCAGGTCGCCATCGACCTGGAAGGCGGCAGCGGCCCGAACGGTATCTACATCGACGAGGCGGACTGGAAGTACATCCGTCGTCACGATCAGGTCAAGGCCACCCGGAACGTCGAGCCGGAAGCCGAGGCGGAGCTGGACGAGGTGTAACCCGCCCGAAGCCGTAAAACAAAAAGGCCGTGATCTTTCGATCACGGCCTTTTTTGCTTCTGTAGGAACGAGCGGATGGCGATCCGACTTGCCTGCGATAGCGATGCATCTGTCAGATCGCCATCGCGGGCAAGCCTCGCTCCTACAAGGGTTACTTAGCCAATGGAATTTTCGGCGCCCAGGTCAGCCACTCGTCCTCGAATTTGTCGAACAACGGGAAGGTCTGCTCCGGCCGCGCCGGGCTGCCCATGCGCTCGCCATCCGGCGTGGCAAAGGCGATACCGCCCTGGATCAGGGTTTCCAGCGACTCGGTGCGAACCGTCGCGCCCTTGAACAGGCCGATGTCGATACCGAATCCGCTGCTGTTCCAGAAGCGCGTGCCGCCACGCACCAGCGGCGCGTACTTGGGCTCGATCAGGATATGGATCAGGACCCGGTCGGCGGTCTGGCCCAGCTCGTAGCCCGTGACCTTGCCCACCGTCACTTCACGGTAGGTCACCGGTACGCCGATCTTCAGCGAGCCCCGACGCTCTGCGCTCAGCACCAGGCTCAGGCCGGCCTCGGCGACCGCGGCTTCCGGTGGCTGGGGCAAGGCGACAAAGCTGGTTTGCGCGCCGAGGTTCTTCGCCGCCGGCTGCACTTCGATGTACTGCCCGGTCACCAGGGTTTCCAGGTTGGCGGTCTTGATCAACCCAAGCTCCGGCTTGACCACCCAGAACTGGCTGCCAACCCGCGCGATACGCTCCGGCACTTCGGTGATCCGGGCCTTGAGCAGCACCGACTGCAGGTCGCCGCTCAGGTCAACGTCTTCGACCTTGCCGACATCCAGGCCCTTGAAGCGGATAGGCGTGCCCGAACGCAGGCCATCGGCGCGATCGACCTTGATGCTGATCAGCGTGCCCTTCTGCGTCGCCTGCTCCTTGTCGGCATACAGGCGGAAACGCGGGATACGCTTTTTCAGCGGCACATTGGGTTCCGGCGTGTCGAAGGCGATACCGCCGGCCATCAGGCTTTGCAGCGACTCGCTCTTGACCTGGATGCCGCCGGTCAGGCCACCGGTCAAGGTGACGCCGCTGGCGTTCCAGAAGCGCGTCGAACCGTTCACCAGCCCTTCGTATTCCTTCTCGATGTGCACGCCGATCACCAACTGCTTGCGGGTCCGCGAGAATTGGTAGCTCTGCACCGAGCCGACCTTGACCTGCTTGTACAGAATCGGGCTGCCCACCTCCAGCGAACCGAGGTTTTCAGTAAACAGCACCAGGTGCAGGCCAGGGGAGCGCAGGTCCAGCGGCGGCGCCTTGGGCCGCGCCTCGAACTCGCGTTGCGGAGCGCCGCCCTTGTCACCGGGACGCACCGCGATGTAGTTGCCTTTGACCAGGGCCTCCAGACCCGTGATGCCGGCCAGGGAGATCGAAGGCTTGACCACCCAGAACTGGGTGCCTTGTACCAGGTAATCCTCGGCCAAGGGGTCCAGGGTCAGCTCCGCCGTGGCGCTGGACAGATCGGGGTCGACCTTGAGGGCCTTCAGGTTACCGACCTGGATTCCCTTGTACATGACTGGCGTGCGGCCTGCCTGGAGCCCTTCGAAATCGCTCAGTTTGACCTTGACCCGGATGCCCGCCTGCGCCGCGTCGAAGTCTTCGTAGAGACGGAACGGCAGGGTCGGGTCGGTGGGCGGGCTGTCCCGGCGATTCTCCGGGGTAGCGAAGGCGATACCCCCAGCGACGATGCTGGCCAGGGATTCGCTACGCACTTTCACACCGGAGAGGTTGGCGTCGATACTGATGCCGCTGGCGTTCCAGAAACGCGTATGTTTACGCACCAGATTGGCGTAGGTCGGCTCGATAAAGACTTTGATCTCGACCGTGTTCTGGTCTTCGGAGAGCAGGTAGCTTTTCACCTGGCCCACCTGGATCTGCTTGTAGAACACCGGGCTGCCGCGGTTCAGTGAGCCCAGGCGATCCGCCTTGATGGTCAGGTGCAGACCCGGCTTGGCATCCGATAGCGGCGGCTCTTCGGCCAGCGCCTTGAACTTGCGCGCATTCTCGCCCTCGCCCGGGCTGATGGCGATGTAGTTACCCGAAACCAGTGTTTCCAGGCCGGTGATCCCGGCCAGGGTCACGCTCGGCTTGACCAGCCAGAAACGGGTGCTGCTTTTCAGGTATTGCTGGACGTCCTTGTTCATCTCGACGGTGGCAATCACCCCTCTGGTGTTGCCTTCGTCATCCAGGGCCAGGGCCTTGACCTTGCCCACCGACATCCCTTTGTAGACCACTTCGGTCTTGTTGGCCTGGATGCCCTCGCCACTTTCAAAGCGCACCTGGATCTCGATACCCGTCTGGTTATAGGCACGCCAGCCCAACCATCCACCGATCACCAGCGCGATCAGGGGCAGGACCCAGATGGCCGACCAGTTCGAAGCCGGACGGGTTTTAGCTTTAGGCAAATCACTCATTGTCGTCGTCCGACTCCGTGTTATCCCAGATCAGTCGGGGATCAAAAGTTACTGCGGCGAGCATCGTCAGAATCACCACGCTGGCAAAGGCCACCGCACCGAGATTGGCCTCGATGCTGGCAAGTCGACCGAAATTCACCACCGCCACCAGGATGGCGATCACAAAGATATCCAGCATCGACCAGCGGCCGATGAACTCGATAAAGCGGTACATCCAAATGCGTTGCCGCGCCGATAACGGCTGGTGGCGCTGGACCGAAAACAGCAACAGGGCAATCCCCACCAGTTTGAAAGTGGGCACCAAAATACTGGCGATGAACACCACCGCGGCAATCGGGATCATGCCGTGCTGCACCAGTACGATCACCCCCGACATGATGGTGCTGGGATCACCCTGGCCGAGCGACGTGACCGTCATGATCGGCAGCACATTGGCCGGGATGTACAGGATTGCCGCGGTAATCAGCAGCGCCCAGGTACGCATGATGCTGTTGGGGCGACGAGCATGCACCAGGGCCCCGCAGCGGGTGCAGGTCTGCTCATCGGTATCGGGTTCCTGCCTGTTCAGCTCATGGCATTCGTTACAGACCAGAATGCCCGCATCAATTGCTCTCATGCGCATCCTCCCCCGCCAAGGCATCCCATATCTGATGGGGCGACATGACCACCTCCAGCCACACCTGAACCAATAACAAACTGACAAAACATACCAGCCCCAGGCCGACCGTCATGGCAGCCAGGTCCGCCAGCTTGACGATGGCGACCAATACGCCCATCAGGTAGACCTCGAGCATGCCCCAGTCCCGCAAGTGGTGGTAAATGCGGTACAGCAGCAGGCCGTAACTGCGACCTATGTCCAGGCGAATGCTCAGGAGCACGAACAACTGGCAGATCAGCTTGAGCAGCGGAATACCCATGCTGCAGAGAAACACCACCACCGCCACGCCCTGCATATCGGTATTAAACAAACCGACGACGCCGCTCCACACGGTGTCATCAGAGGATTGTCCGAGTAGATTGAGCTGCATGATGGGTAAAAAGTTCGCGGGGACATAGAGCAGTAGCGCGGCAATAACCAATGCCAGGCTGCGGTCCACGACATTATGGCGGTGTGCATATAGCTCGTAACCACAGCGGGGGCACTGGGCTTTTTCTCCGTGGGCCAGCTCTGGCTTGCGCATCAGCAAGTCGCATTCGTGGCAGGCCACCAGGTCGTCCAGCGGCAACTCCGACAGCCCGGGGGCGTCAACCGTATCTGACATACAAGGCTCTGGCTCTGAAAAGGCGTGGAGCTATTCTAGAGGTCCGTCCCGAAAATAACTGTGCAAAATTGTTTGGAGATAAGAACCGTTTTTCTGCGCACAAAAACAAAACCCCAACTGCTTTCGCAATTGGGGTTTCGGAATTTAATCTTGACGATGACCTACTCTCACATGGGGAAACCCCACACTACCATCGGCGATGCATCGTTTCACTGCTGAGTTCGGGATGGGATCAGGTGGTTCCAATGCTCTATGGTCGTCAAGAAATTCGGTGTGCCGACTCGTCTTTCGACGCTTCAGCAAATTGGGTATGTAATAGCTTTGTGGTGCTTTTGTGAGCAGCGCAAACTTTCGGTTCGTTTCGTCTTCACACACCGCAACTCGCTCTTAAGCAAATTGCTTGGGTGTTATATGGTCAAGCCTCACGGGCAATTAGTATTGGTTAGCTCAACGCCTCACAGCGCTTACACACCCAACCTATCAACGTCGTAGTCTTCGACGGCCCTTCAGGGAACTCAAGGTTCCAGTGAGATCTCATCTTGAGGCAAGTTTCCCGCTTAGATGCTTTCAGCGGTTATCTTTTCCGAACATAGCTACCCGGCAATGCCACTGGCGTGACAACCGGAACACCAGAGGTTCGTCCACTCCGGTCCTCTCGTACTAGGAGCAGCCCCTCTCAAATCTCAAACGTCCACGGCAGATAGGGACCGAACTGTCTCACGACGTTCTAAACCCAGCTCGCGTACCACTTTAAATGGCGAACAGCCATACCCTTGGGACCGGCTTCAGCCCCAGGATGTGATGAGCCGACATCGAGGTGCCAAACACCGCCGTCGATATGAACTCTTGGGCGGTATCAGCCTGTTATCCCCGGAGTACCTTTTATCCGTTGAGCGATGGCCCTTCCATACAGAACCACCGGATCACTAAGACCTACTTTCGTACCTGCTCGACGTGTCTGTCTCGCAGTCAAGCGCGCTTTTGCCTTTATACTCTACGACCGATTTCCGACCGGTCTGAGCGCACCTTCGTACTCCTCCGTTACTCTTTAGGAGGAGACCGCCCCAGTCAAACTACCCACCATACACTGTCCTCGATCCGGATAACGGACCTGAGTTAGAACCTCAAAGTTGCCAGGGTGGTATTTCAAGGATGGCTCCACGCGAACTGGCGTCCACGCTTCAAAGCCTCCCACCTATCCTACACAAGCAAATTCAAAGTCCAGTGCAAAGCTATAGTAAAGGTTCACGGGGTCTTTCCGTCTAGCCGCGGATACACTGCATCTTCACAGCGATTTCAATTTCACTGAGTCTCGGGTGGAGACAGCGCCGCCATCGTTACGCCATTCGTGCAGGTCGGAACTTACCCGACAAGGAATTTCGCTACCTTAGGACCGTTATAGTTACGGCCGCCGTTTACCGGGGCTTCGATCAAGAGCTTCGCGTTAGCTAACCCCATCAATTAACCTTCCGGCACCGGGCAGGCGTCACACCCTATACGTCCACTTTCGTGTTTGCAGAGTGCTGTGTTTTTAATAAACAGTCGCAGCGGCCTGGTATCTTCGACCGGCATGGGCTTACGGAGCAAGTCCTTCACCCTCACCGGCGCACCTTCTCCCGAAGTTACGGTGCCATTTTGCCTAGTTCCTTCACCCGAGTTCTCTCAAGCGCCTTGGTATTCTCTACCCAACCACCTGTGTCGGTTTGGGGTACGGTTCCTAGTTATCTGAAGCTTAGAAGCTTTTCTTGGAAGCATGGCATCAACCACTTCGTCACCTAAAAGGTAACTCGTCATCAGCTCTCGGCCTTAGAACCCCGGATTTACCTAAGATTCCAGCCTACCACCTTAAACTTGGACAACCAACGCCAAGCTGGCCTAGCCTTCTCCGTCCCTCCATCGCAATAACTAGAAGTACAGGAATATTAACCTGTTTTCCATCGACTACGCTTTTCAGCCTCGCCTTAGGGACCGACTAACCCTGCGTCGATTAACGTTGCGCAGGAAACCTTGGTCTTTCGGCGTGGGTGTTTTTCACACCCATTGTCGTTACTCATGTCAGCATTCGCACTTCTGATACCTCCAGCAAGCTTCTCAACTCACCTTCACAGGCTTACAGAACGCTCCTCTACCGCATCACTTACGTGATACCCGTAGCTTCGGTGTATGGTTTGAGCCCCGTTACATCTTCCGCGCAGGCCGACTCGACTAGTGAGCTATTACGCTTTCTTTAAAGGGTGGCTGCTTCTAAGCCAACCTCCTAGCTGTCTAAGCCTTCCCACATCGTTTCCCACTTAACCATAACTTTGGGACCTTAGCTGACGGTCTGGGTTGTTTCCCTTTTCACGACGGACGTTAGCACCCGCCGTGTGTCTCCCATGCTCGGCACTTGTAGGTATTCGGAGTTTGCATCGGTTTGGTAAGTCGGGATGACCCCCTAGCCGAAACAGTGCTCTACCCCCTACAGTGATACATGAGGCGCTACCTAAATAGCTTTCGAGGAGAACCAGCTATCTCCGAGCTTGATTAGCCTTTCACTCCGATCCACAGGTCATCCGCTAACTTTTCAACGGTAGTCGGTTCGGTCCTCCAGTCAGTGTTACCTAACCTTCAACCTGCCCATGGATAGATCGCCCGGTTTCGGGTCTATACCCAGCGACTAAACGCCCTATTAAGACTCGCTTTCGCTACGCCTCCCCTATTCGGTTAAGCTCGCCACTGAATATAAGTCGCTGACCCATTATACAAAAGGTACGCAGTCACAGAACAAAGTCTGCTCCCACTGCTTGTACGCATACGGTTTCAGGATCTATTTCACTCCCCTCTCCGGGGTTCTTTTCGCCTTTCCCTCACGGTACTAGTTCACTATCGGTCAGTCAGTAGTATTTAGCCTTGGAGGATGGTCCCCCCATATTCAGACAAAGTTTCTCGTGCTCCGTCCTACTCGATTTCATGACTAAGAGACTTTCGCGTACAGGGCTATCACCCACTATGGCCGCACTTTCCAGAGCGTTCCGCTAATCTCAAAGCCACTTAAGGGCTAGTCCCCGTTCGCTCGCCACTACTAAGGGAATCTCGGTTGATTTCTTTTCCTCAGGGTACTTAGATGTTTCAGTTCCCCTGGTTCGCCTCTTGCACCTATGTATTCAGTACAAGATAACCATCTTATGATGGCTGGGTTCCCCCATTCAGACATCTCCGGATCAAAGTCTGTTTGCCGACTCCCCGAAGCTTTTCGCAGGCTACCACGTCTTTCATCGCCTCTGACTGCCAAGGCATCCACCGTATGCGCTTCTTCACTTGACCATATAACCCCAAGCAATCTGGTTATACTGTGAAGACGACATTCGCCGAAAATTCGCGATTAAACTCACAAATTTTACCTTAGCCTGAATAAACACCAGTGAAAGTGCTATCCAGTCTATCTTTCTATCACATACCCAAATTTTTAAAGAACGATTCTGATAAAGATCAGAAATCAACATTCATCGCCTATCAGCGGAATGCTCATTTCTAAGCTTTAAACGATGGACACCAATCTGTAATGGTGGAGCCAAGCGGGATCGAACCGCTGACCTCCTGCGTGCAAGGCAGGCGCTCTCCCAGCTGAGCTATGGCCCCGTATCGCTACAGGGTGCACCAGTAATTGGTGGGTCTGGGCAGATTCGAACTGCCGACCTCACCCTTATCAGGGGTGCGCTCTAACCAACTGAGCTACAGACCCAATCGTCTTCTTCAATGAATCAAGCAATTCGTGTGGGAGCTTATGAAGCAGCTGATGTCGTCGATTAAGGAGGTGATCCAGCCGCAGGTTCCCCTACGGCTACCTTGTTACGACTTCACCCCAGTCATGAATCACACCGTGGTAACCGTCCTCCCGAAGGTTAGACTAGCTACTTCTGGTGCAACCCACTCCCATGGTGTGACGGGCGGTGTGTACAAGGCCCGGGAACGTATTCACCGCGACATTCTGATTCGCGATTACTAGCGATTCCGACTTCACGCAGTCGAGTTGCAGACTGCGATCCGGACTACGATCGGTTTTATGGGATTAGCTCCACCTCGCGGCTTGGCAACCCTCTGTACCGACCATTGTAGCACGTGTGTAGCCCAGGCCGTAAGGGCCATGATGACTTGACGTCATCCCCACCTTCCTCCGGTTTGTCACCGGCAGTCTCCTTAGAGTGCCCACCATGACGTGCTGGTAACTAAGGACAAGGGTTGCGCTCGTTACGGGACTTAACCCAACATCTCACGACACGAGCTGACGACAGCCATGCAGCACCTGTCTCAATGTTCCCGAAGGCACCAATCCATCTCTGGAAAGTTCATTGGATGTCAAGGCCTGGTAAGGTTCTTCGCGTTGCTTCGAATTAAACCACATGCTCCACCGCTTGTGCGGGCCCCCGTCAATTCATTTGAGTTTTAACCTTGCGGCCGTACTCCCCAGGCGGTCAACTTAATGCGTTAGCTGCGCCACTAAGAGCTCAAGGCTCCCAACGGCTAGTTGACATCGTTTACGGCGTGGACTACCAGGGTATCTAATCCTGTTTGCTCCCCACGCTTTCGCACCTCAGTGTCAGTATCAGTCCAGGTGGTCGCCTTCGCCACTGGTGTTCCTTCCTATATCTACGCATTTCACCGCTACACAGGAAATTCCACCACCCTCTACCATACTCTAGCTCGCCAGTTTTGGATGCAGTTCCCAGGTTGAGCCCGGGGATTTCACATCCAACTTAACGAACCACCTACGCGCGCTTTACGCCCAGTAATTCCGATTAACGCTTGCACCCTCTGTATTACCGCGGCTGCTGGCACAGAGTTAGCCGGTGCTTATTCTGTCGGTAACGTCAAAATACTCACGTATTAGGTAAGTACCCTTCCTCCCAACTTAAAGTGCTTTACAATCCGAAGACCTTCTTCACACACGCGGCATGGCTGGATCAGGCTTTCGCCCATTGTCCAATATTCCCCACTGCTGCCTCCCGTAGGAGTCTGGACCGTGTCTCAGTTCCAGTGTGACTGATCATCCTCTCAGACCAGTTACGGATCGTCGCCTTGGTGAGCCATTACCTCACCAACTAGCTAATCCGACCTAGGCTCATCTGATAGCGCAAGGCCCGAAGGTCCCCTGCTTTCTCCCGTAGGACGTATGCGGTATTAGCGTCCGTTTCCGAACGTTATCCCCCACTACCAGGCAGATTCCTAGGCATTACTCACCCGTCCGCCGCTCTCAAGAGAAGCAAGCTTCTCTCTACCGCTCGACTTGCATGTGTTAGGCCTGCCGCCAGCGTTCAATCTGAGCCATGATCAAACTCTTCAGTTCAAACATCTTTGGGTTTTGAGAAAACCCTAAACTTGGCTCAGCAATCGTTGGTTACATCTTTGATTTCTCGCGGAGTAACTTGTGATGCTGATAATCTTTCTGACTATCAGTCTGACTCCACAAGCACCCACACGAATTGCTTGATTCAGTTGTTAAAGAGCGGTTGGTTAAGTCTTTCGTCTCAACCGAGGCGCGCATTCTACAGCAGCCTCTGTATCTGTCAAGCGGTTATTTTAAGAAGTTTTCAAAGTTTCCTTTGCAACTTCAACCACTTGCGCTTCCGATCTCTCGTCAGCGGGAGGCGAATTCTACAGCGTTACACGCTGCTGTCAACACCTCTTTTTCTCCGCTTTCGACCGAGAAGATCGAACCGTCAATCCGGCGAAAACACACTGCCGAACCGACTCCTTCGGGCCTCGATGAACTGAAGTGTACCGCTGCCGAAAACCGCGTAACTCGTTGAATCTCAAGGAGTTTTCCGTTTCGACTGCGCCGGAAGTGGGGCGAATTATAGACTTCCAGAATCTGCCGTCAACCCCTAATTTGTCTTTTCTATCAATAACCTGCAAAAACAGATAAATCCTTCTCTATATAAGAAGAGCAGAAACACCATGAGCAATATATTGCTCATGCGTTATTAGTTGAGCATCATGTCGGCGCACCCAATCTCCCCCCTTTATAAAACCGGATGATGCCTTGCCATGAATGACCAGCCCCGCAGCCTAGCCTCAACCCTGTTCCCGGTGGGACTGCTGCTTATTGCCATGGCCTCCATCCAGTCCGGCGCCTCGCTGGCCAAAAGCATGTTCCCGATCGTGGGCGCACAGGGCACCACCACACTGCGCCTGATCTTCGCCAGCATCATCATGCTGCTGCTATTGCGCCCGTGGCGCGCGAAGCTCACCGCCAAGTCCCTGCGCACGGTCATCGTTTACGGGATGGCGCTGGGTGGAATGAACTTCCTCTTCTATATGTCGCTACGCAGCGTTCCCCTGGGAATCGCCGTCGCCCTGGAATTCACCGGCCCGCTTGCCGTGGCCATTTATGCTTCGCGAAAAGCCATCGACTTTCTCTGGATCCTTCTGGCGGTTATCGGCCTGCTGCTGTTGATCCCTACCAACGATACCAGCGCCGACATCGACCTGATCGGCGCAGGTTATGCCTTGGGGGCCGGAGTGTGCTGGGCGCTCTATATTCTGTTCGGGCAAAAGGCCGGAGCCGATAATGGCGTCCAGACCGCAGCGCTGGGTGTAATGATCGCCGCCTTGTTCGTTGCGCCTATCGGTATCGTGCACGCCGGAGCTGCCTTGCTGACCCCCAGCCTGATTCCCATCGCCATCGGAGTGGCCATTCTCTCCACCGCCCTTCCCTATAGCCTGGAGATGGTCGCCCTGACCCGAATGCCAGCGAGAACCTTCGGCACACTGATGAGTATCGAACCCGCTTTCGGTGCCTTGTCCGGGCTGCTGTTCCTCCACGAATACCTGTCTCTCGCACAATGGATGGCTATTGCCTGCATCATCCTGGCGTCAGTGGGTGCGACCCTGACCATGCGCAGCGAATCGAAACCTTTGGTAGCGGCGGATTGATTCTCGGTTGTACATAGCTCTGGCATTTGCCGCTCAATTAGGCCATGTTTAGGCGCTGTAACTCAGCGCCAGTCATGGATTTTTCGGGCAAGGACCGCACAGACGCCAAAGTGACAGCTAACGCAGTCGAACCCGGACAACAGATCCGGGATCAGCAATAGGGACAGGAATGAAACGTTTTTTGATTCTGTTAGCCGTACTTGCCATCGCAGGTTGCGCCGCAACTTCGAAAACCGAGGTCAAGCGCGGAAAGAAGGGCCTGCATATCAACTGCTCCGGCCTGTCCTCCTCCTGGGACAAATGCTACGCCAGTGCTGCCACCTCCTGTGGCCCCAAAGGCTACAAAGTGATCGCCAAGTCCGGCGATACGGTGGAGGATCCGGGCGATTACCCCTTCGGCCTGAACCCCGCCGGCTACACCAGCCGCAGCATGATCGTCATCTGCAAGTAGGCAGCACCTGCCTACTGCACATCCTGCGTTGGCAACTGACGAACAATTTCGTCATGGCTCGATTTCAGGACCTGGCGCTGAATGTCCGGACTGACCAACATTCGCGCCACCACCAACGCCCCTACACATTGCGACAGGATCGACCAGGCCAGGCTGTCGCTGCCCAAGGTGTGCGCCCAGCTCTGCTGCAAGCGGCAAATCCAGTCTTCCGCCTGCTGTCGAACCACCTCGTCCGCCCGTGATATTTCCGCACCCAAGGTCGGCAGCGCACAACCCGTTTCCGGGCTCTCGACATGCGCCATGCTCAAGTAGTGCTTGAGGCAACGTTCAAGCCGCATCCGGCTTTGCTCGCCATCGGCGCCCAGGCGCTCAAGGCTCTGGCTCAGCTCCCGCTCGACAATCGAACCGAACAGCTCATCCTTGGACGAAAAGTGGCTGTAGAACGCCCCGCCGCTCAGCCCGATCGCTTTCATCAGGCCATCGACCCCTACAGTCGAAAACCCTTCCTTTTTGGCTGACACGGCGCTGCTTTGCAGCAACCGCTCCCTGGTTTCCTGCTTGTGACTGGCTGAATAACGCATGACGCCCCTCTCCTCTCTTCGCCTTGACGCTCGGCGAATCGTAGCATAACGTTCGTTTAGTTAACGACCGTTTACCAATAGAGCGATCCCACCATGACTACAGCTACAGAGAACAAGAAAGTCGTTTTGGTCGTCGGAGCCGGCGATGCCACAGGCGGTGCCATCGCCAAGCGTTTTGCCCGGGAAGGTCTTGTGGCCTGTGTCACCCGACGCAGCGCGGACAAGTTGCAGCCACTGGTGGAGGCCATCCAGCAATCGGGAGGCGAAGCCCACGGGTTCGCCTGCGACGCTCGAAAAGAGGAAGAAGTGATTGCCTTGATCGAACAGATCGAGAGCGAGATCGGCCCGATCGAAGCCCTGGTGTTCAATATCGGCGCCAACGTGCCGTGCAGCATCCTCGAGGAAACCGCGCGCAAGTACTTCAAGATCTGGGAGATGGCCTGCTTCTCGGGTTTCCTCAATGCGCGGGAAGTGGCCAAGCGCATGGTCACTCGCAAACGCGGGACCATCCTGTTCACCGGGGCCACCGCGGGATTGCGTGGCGCTGCGGGTTTTGCCGCCTTCGCCGGAGCCAAGCATGGCATTCGCGCGCTGGCGCAAAGCATGGCCCGGGAACTGGGACCGCTGAACATCCACGTCGCTCACGTGGTGGTCGATGGCGCCATCGACACTGACTTTATCCGCAACAGTTTCCCGGAAAAGTACGCGCTCAAGGATGAAGACGGCATCCTCAACCCCGAGCACATCGCCGACAACTACTGGCATCTACACAGCCAGCCACGGGATGCCTGGACCTTCGAACTGGATCTGCGGCCCTGGAACGAACGCTGGTAACCCCCTCCTCCACAACAACAAAAAGGAGCATTACCGATGAGCAAAACCGTCGAGTTCTTTTTCGACCTGGGCAGCCCGACCTCGTACCTGGCCTACACCCAACTGCCGAAGATCTGTGCCCAGACAGACAGCCAACTGATTTATCAACCCATGTTGCTCGGTGGCGTGTTCAAGGTCACTGGCAACGCCTCGCCGATCAGCATCCCCGCCAAAGGGCGCTACATGCTTCAGGACCTGGCGCGTTATGCCAGACGCTATGAGGTGCCATTGGCATTCAACCCGCACTTCCCGATCAACACCCTGCTGCTGATGCGCGCGGTGACCGGCATGCAACTGCGACACCCGCAGCGCTTTGTTGCCTTTATCGACTGCCTGTTTCGCGCACTCTGGGTCGAGAAGCGCAACCTGAATGATCAGGCCACAGTGGCAGCGGTACTCAGTGAGGGGGGATTCGATCCGCTGGAGGTGCTGGCCCTGACCAACGATGAAGAGGTCAAGAACGCCCTCAAGGACAAGACCGAACAAGCCTTGCAGCGCGGCGTGTTTGGCGCGCCGAGCATGTTCGTCGATAACCAGCTGTTTTTCGGCCAGGATCGCCTGGACTTTGTCCTCGAAGCCTTGAGTTAAGCCAAGACGTCGATATGACGAGCAACGCCATTCGCGCTGCCAGCCCAAAGCCGGCAGCGCGATTAACGTTCAGATAGTTGCGGTACGGGTATTCAGCCATTCCAGCGCCGCGCCTTGCAGCAGCGGGCTCAGGCGCCGACGCACTTCGGCGTGGTAGGCGTTGAGCCACTCACGCTCGTCCTGGGTCAGCAGCGAAGGCTCCAGGCAGCGGCTGTCGATCGGGCACAGGGTCAGGGTTTCGAACTTGAGGAACTCGCCGAATTCGGTGGTGCCCGCCTCACGGTTCATCGCCAGGTTTTCGATGCGCACGCCCCAACAGCCCGGACGATAGGTTCCCGGCTCGATCGAGGTGATCATCCCTGGCTGCATCGCGGTTTGCGGTGCCGGCGCCGCCTGATAGGCGATCACTTGCGGGCCTTCGTGGACATTGAGGAAGTACCCCACGCCATGGCCGGTGCCGTGCCCATAGTCCACGCCCTCGGCCCAGATCGGCGCGCGGGCGATGGCGTCCAGCAGCGGCGACAGGATGCCCCGCGGGAAGTGCGCCCGGGACAAAGCGATCACGCCTTTGAGCACCCGCGTGCAATCGCGTTTCTGCTCGGCGCTCGGGGTGCCGACCGGGACCATGCGGGTGATGTCCGTGGTGCCGCCCAGGTATTGGCCGCCGGAGTCGATCAGCAGCAGGCCATCGCCTTCGATCACCGCGTGCTCTTCTTCGGTGGCGTGGTAATGCGGCATCGCGCCATTGGCGTTGAACGCGGCGATGGTGTTGAAACTCAGGGACACGTAACCGGGGCGACGGGTGCGCGCCGCGGTCAGGTGCTCGTCGATGGTCAACTCGGTGATGCGCTCACGACCCCAGGCCGACTCCAGCCAGGCAAAGAATTCGCAGAGTGCGGCGCCATCCTGCTCCATGGCCTGACGGATATGCTCGGCATCGGCCAGGCTTTTCCGGGACTTGGCCAATGTCGTCGGGTTCAGGCCTTCCAGCAGCTTCACGCCGCTGCCGAGGTTATCCAGCAAACCGGCAGTGACCCGCGCCGGATCCACCAGCAGGCTGGCGCCGTCGGGGATCGCACTCAGGGCCGCGGCCACTTCGCTGTAGTCACGCAGGGTGATGCCATCCTGTTCCAGCACGGCACGCAAAGCGTTATCGACCTTGCTCAGCGCCACAAACAACGTCGCCTGCTGCTGGCTGATCAGGGCGAAGGAGATGAATACCGGGTTGAACGAGACGTCACCGCCGCGCAGATTGAACAACCAGGCGATGTCGTCGAGGGTGGCGATGAAATGCCAATCCGCGCCTCGCTCTTTCAGGGTTTCGCGCAACTTGCCGAGCTTCTCGACCCGGCTGACCGTGGCCTGGGGCGGCAAATGCTGATAGATCGGCTGATCCGGCAGGCTCGGGCGATCGCTCCAGACTTCGTTCAGCAGATCGATATCGGTGCGCAGGCGAGCGCCACGCTCCTGCAGCTTGTTGCCCAGGGTTCGCGCCGAAGCCACCGCCATCACCGCGCCGTCGACCGCGACCACGCCCCCTTCCGGGGTCTGCTCGGCCAGCCAGTCCAGCGGACCGGGCTGACCCGGCAACAGTTTGACCAGTTCGATACCGCTGCCCTTGAGCTCCTTGGTCGCCTGCTCCCAATAACGGCTATCGGCCCAGACCCCGGCGAAATCCGCCGTGACGATCAGGGTGCCGACCGAACCGTGAAAGCCCGACAGCCACTGCCGGCCTTGCCAGTAACCCGGCAGGTACTCCGACAGGTGCGGATCGGCCGACGGCACCAGCAGGGCATGAATGCCCTCGCGGCTCATCAGCTCACGGGTGCGCGCCAGGCGCTGGGGGACCACTCCATTGGTCAAGGGCTGCGTACTCATTGTGTCTCCTGCTACCAGGTGAATCATTGTTATTGGATACCGAGGGCATAAGCCCTCAGGGTTGGGCAACCGCCCAGAACGCCGGTGCACTGGCGGATGAAGCCTTGATCAGTTGGACGGCCTGATCGATGTCCTGCTCGGTGGTGAAGCGGCCCAGGCTCAGGCGGATGGTCCGCCCCGCCGTCCGGGCGTCGAGCCCCAGCGCCAGCAACACATGGGACGGCGCATTGCTCGCCGAGTTGCAGGCCGAGGTCGCGGAAAACGCGATGGAGGCACTCAGGGCCGCCGGATTGAACTCCCCTTCACCAAAGGTAAGGCTCAAGGTATGGGGAATGCGTTGGGCCGGGCTGCCGTTCAGGCACAGCCCCGGCAGGTCGGCCAGCTGTTCGAGCAGGCGCTCGCGCAGCCGAGCGATGGTCGCCGCTTCTTCATCGAAGTGTTCGGCGGCCAGGGCAAAGGCGGCGCCCATGGCGGCAATCTGATGGGTCGCGAGCGTCCCGGAGCGCAAGCCGCCCTCATGGCCGCCGCCGTGGATCTGCGCCTGCAAGCGCTGCTGCGCGCGAGGGCCGACGTAAAGCGCGCCGATGCCCTTGGGGCCGTAAATCTTGTGGGCGGAAAAGGACATCAGGTCCACCGGCCACTGCGCCAGGTCGATCGCCACCTTGCCCGCGCCCTGGGCCGCGTCGACATGCAGCAGCGCACCGCGCTCGCGGACCACGCGGCCAATGCCCGGGATATCGTTGACCGTACCCAGCTCGTTGTTGACCAGCATCAGCGACACCAGGAAGGTGTCGTCGCGCAGGGCTTCGCTAACCGCCTCGGGCGTGATCAGCCCGTCGCGGTCCGGTACCAGGTAAGTCACTGCCACGCCGGCAGCCTGCAGCTGGCTGGCGGTATCGAGAATGGCCTTGTGTTCGATCTGGCTGGTGATGATGTGCCCGCCGGATACGCCCCGGGCCTGAGCCACGCCCTTGAGCGCCAGGTTGTTGGATTCGGTGGCGCCGGAGGTCCAGACGATCTGCTCGGGCGCCGCCCCCACCAGTTGGGCGACCTGCTGCCGCGCCAGCTCGACACTGCGCCGGGCCTGTTGGCCGAAGGCGTGGGAACTGGACGCCGGGTTGCCGAAGTTACCGTTGAACCCCAGGCATTCCACCATCACCTGAATGACTCGCTCATCCACCGGCGTGGTGGCGGCGTAGTCGAAATAGAGAGGACGTTTATTCATCGCAAAAATACCCGCAGAGCCTGTTCCAGGATCAAGGTTCGCTCGGTGCCGAACGCTGATACGCGCCCTTTCGGCAACGCAAAAACGGCAGACCGTCAGCAATACCCGATCGGATGCAGTTAAAGAAGGACAACTTCATTTAAAAGTGCGTAGGAACGCTCCCGAGGGGCAGCTTAACAGGCTCCGGGAGCCGGGTTAAGCGAGGTTCGGCCAAGGGGCCGAAGAACAAGGCAGGAGGCGGGAAAATCATCACAGGGTTTTGCCGACTGTCACCGGCAGTCCGTCAGCCTCTGCGGGCAAGGCCACGGAAGATCGACAAATCAGCTGGCACGGCCATGCAGGGTCACGCTGTGTTCGGCGTTCATTTCGCCCTGCTGGTCGAAACCGAAGGTCCGTTGCGGGGCAAGCAGCTCGGCCTTCTTCTGCTGGTATTCGTCAAAGGACAGCCCGCGCCGGTTCAGGGCTTCCAGCGCCAGTTCGCGAGTTTCCTCGGCGGTATAAGGGCGCGATTCCGGACCCGGCTGGCTGGCACAACCGGCCAGGACCGAGGTGACGACAAGCAGGGATAAGACGAGCGAACGGTTCATGGCAAAGGCTCCTGGATCTGGTCTGCGAGGCAATGGACACAGGCTACCGTCGCCCTTCCCGGGGCAGAAATCATCACGCTCGATAGTGGCTATCGATTCCCCCTATCGCAGCCCATAGCGCCATCTCTTATTTCCAAAAGATCTATAAATATGGAAATAAAGTATTTTTTAGGAATATCAGTAAGCCTTTATAACAGGCCCATCGCGCCGCCTGCTGTTGCCTGGGCAACTGTTCGCCAGGCAACAGCCAATCAACAAAACAGTGTCTTCTCAACAACAGCCTGATCCTGCAACAGCGCCACGAGCCCCGCCACTCAAGGCTTTGCCCCGCTGGTACAGCTCTTGCTCAAGCCCTGGGACTACTCACTGCTCGTTGAGCCCTGTTCAACAAAGGAACTGATCATGTCGCGTCCATTAAAAGTCGTTGCCCTGTCCGGTGGAACCTGGCGCCCATCGCGCACCCTGGTGCTGACCCAGGCGCTGCTCGCCGAACTGGCGGGGCAATTGCCGATCGAGAGCAAGCTCATCGAACTGGGCGACATCGCCCGCCCATTGGGCGCGGCCCTGTCCCGCCAGGAACTGGCGGCGGAAGTCGAAGCCGAGTTGCAGGCCATCGAAAGCGCCGACCTGCTGATCGTCGCAGCGCCCGTGTATCGAGGCTCCTACCCGGGCCTGCTCAAGCACCTGTTCGACCTGATCGACCTCAACGCCCTGATCAATACCCCGGTGCTGCTGGCCGCCACCGGAGGCAGCGAGCGTCACGCCCTGGTGCTGGATCACCAGCTGCGGCCGCTGTTCAGTTTCTTCCAGGCCCTGACCCTGCCCATCGGGGTCTATGCCACCGAGGCCGACTTCGCCAACTACCAGATAACCAGCGAGCCCTTGAAGGCCCGCATTCGCCTTGCGGCAGAACGCGCCGCGCCCCTGTTCGGCGTGCATCCGAAAAATCTGCTGAAAATCGCTTAAGGACCTGTCATGGATGTTTTCTGGTTTCTTCCGACTCACGGCGACGGCCATTACCTGGGCACCACCCAGGGCGCGCGCCCGGTCACCCTCAACTACCTCAAGCAAGTGGCCCAGGCCGCGGACAGCCTGGGTTATCACGGCGTACTGATCCCCACCGGCCGCTCGTGCGAAGACTCCTGGGTGATCGCCTCGGCGCTGGTGCCCCTGACCGAACGCCTGCGCTACCTGGTGGCGATCCGTCCGGGAATCATCTCGCCGACCGTCTCGGCGCGCATGGCCGCCACTCTCGACCGGCTGTCCAACGGCCGCCTGCTGATCAATGTGGTGACCGGCGGCGACCCCGACGAGAACCGTGGCGACGGCAGTTTCCTCAGCCACAGCGAGCGCTATGAAGTCACCGACGAGTTCCTGAGGATCTGGCGCCGGGTGCTGCAAGGCGAAGCCGTGGACTTCGAAGGCAAGCATCTGCATGTGCAGAACGCCAAGGCCCTGTACCCGCCGGTGCAGAAGCCCTATCCGCCGCTGTATTTCGGCGGTTCCTCGGACGCCGCCCATGACCTCGCCGCCGAACAGGTAGATGTCTACCTGACCTGGGGCGAACCGCCGGCCGCGGTCGCCGCGAAACTCGCCGATGTGCGTGAGCGGGCCGCCCGCCATGGCCGCACGGTGAAGTTCGGCATCCGCCTGCATGTGATCGTGCGCGAAACCGCGGAAGAGGCCTGGAAGGCCGCGGACAAGCTGATCGAACACATCAGCGACGAGACCATCGCCGCCGCGCAGCAATCCTTCTCGCGCTTCGACTCCGAGGGTCAGCGGCGTATGGCTGCCTTGCACGACGGGCGGCGCGACAACCTGGAAATCGCCCCCAACCTCTGGGCCGGCGTCGGCCTGGTGCGTGGCGGCGCCGGCACCGCGCTGGTGGGCAACCCCGAGCAGGTCGCGGCGCGGATCAAGGAATACGCGGACCTGGGGATCGAGAGCTTCATTTTCTCCGGCTACCCGCACCTGGAAGAAGCCTATCGCTTTGCCGAACTGGTGTTCCCGCTGCTGCCGGAACCCTACGCCAGCCTGGCCGGACGTGGCGTGACCAACCTAACCGGGCCGTTTGGCGAAATGATTGCCAATGATGTGTTGCCGAGCAAAAAAGCGGCTGGGGCTTAAGGGTATTTATTGCCTGATAGAACGCTATCGCGGGCAAGTCGGATCGCCGCCCGCTCGCTCCTACAGGATGCAGGTGTTTTCTGTAGGAGCGAGCTTGCTCGCGATCATCCCCACAGCCCCACCGATTTCACGGCCGCGCAACCGGCCCCCAACGAGGAACACCGCGTGACTGCCAAGCCGCAAAGCGCCCTGTTGTCCCCCTTGCAGACCGCCCGCCAGCTGGCGGCCGAGTTTGCCCTGACCGCCGTCGAACGCGACGAACGCGGCGGAACCCCCAAAGCCCAGCGCGACGCCCTGCGCCAGAGCGGCCTGCTGGCCCTGAGCATTCCCACCCTGTACGGCGGCCTCGGCGCCAGCTGGAGCGAGACCCTGAACATCGTCCGCGAGTTCGCCAAGGTCGACAGCTCCATCGCCCACGTCTTCGGTTTCCATCACCTGATGCTGGCCACCGTGCGCCTGTTCGCCCGCCCGGAACAATGGCAACCCTGGTTCGAACAGACCGCGCGCAAGAACTGGTTCTGGGGCAACGCCCTCAACCCGCTGGACACCCGCACCGTGGTGAAGAACCTCGGCGGCTGGCGCGAGTTCTCCGGCAAGAAGAGCTTCTGCTCCGGCGCCAGCGATTCGGAAATGCTCATTGCCTCGGCGGTCGACGAAAGCAACGGCGGCAAGCTGTTGATCGCCGCCATCCCCAGCGGCCGCAGCGGCATCACCCTGCACAACGACTGGAACAACATGGGCCAGCGCCAGACCGACAGCGGCAGCGCCAGCTTCGAGCGGGTGCGGGTCGAGGAATCGGAGCTGCTGCTGGACCCGGGCCCCTTGAGCACGCCCTTTGCCTGTCTGCGCCCGCTGATCGCCCAGCTGACCTTCACCCACATGTTCCTCGGCATCGCCGAAGGCGCCTTTGAAGAAGCCCGCCAGTACACCCTCAGCGAAACCCGGCCCTGGCATAAGTCCAGCGCACAGGAGGCCTATCAGGACCCTTACGTACTGGGCCATTACGGTGATTTCTGGGTGGCCCTGGAAGGCATGCGTCTGTTGGTGGAGCGCGCCGCGGAGCTGCTGGACAAGGCCTGGGCCAAGGGGCCGAACCTGAGCGCCGAAGAACGCGGTCACCTGGCCACGGCCATCGCCACCGCCAAGGTCGCCACCACGCGCCAGGGCCTGGAACTGTGCAGCCGCCTGTTCGAGGTCACCGGCGCCCGCTCCACCCACGCCTCCCTGCGCCTGGACCGGCATTGGCGCAACCTGCGCACGCAAACCCTGCACGACCCGGTGGATTACAAACTCCATGAGTTGGGCGACTGGGCCCTGAACCAGTCCCTGCCGACCCCGACTTTCTATTCCTAGCCTTCTGTTCCCGGAGCTTGTCCATGCAGCTTTTGACCTTACCGCCCTCGCCCGCCCTGGCCACCTCGATCCGGGCCACCGCCCAGGTATTCGAAGACCCGAAATCCCAGGCCTTGCTGGCGCATCTGCAGCAGGTCGCGCCGAGCGAGGCCAGTGTGCTGATCATCGGCGAGACCGGTACCGGCAAGGAGCTGGTGGCGCGCCATATCCACAACCTCAGCGCCCGGCGCAACCGGCCGTTCGTGGCGGTGAACTGCGGGGCGTTCTCCGAGTCGCTGGTGGAGGCCGAGCTGTTCGGCCATGAAAAAGGCGCCTTCACCGGGGCCCTGAGCGCCAAGGCCGGCTGGTTCGAAGAAGCCAATGGCGGGACTCTGTTCCTCGACGAGATCGGCGACCTGCCGATGGCGATCCAGGTGAAATTGCTGCGGGTGTTGCAGGAGCGCGAAGTGGTGCGCCTGGGTTCGCGCAAAAGCATTCCCATCGATGTGCGGGTGCTGGCGGCGACCAACGTGCAACTGGAGAAAGCCATCAACGCCGGGCATTTCCGCGAGGACCTGTACTACCGCCTCGACGTGGTCAGCCTGGAACTGAGCCCGCTGCGCGAACGTCCCGGCGACATCCTGCCGCTGACCCGGCACTTCATCGAAGCCTACAGCCAGCGCCTGGGCTACGGCGCCGTGACCATCAGCAGCGAGGCCGAGCACAAGCTGCGCAGCTACAGCTGGCCGGGCAATATCCGCGAACTGGAAAACGTCATCCACCACACCCTGCTGATCTGCCGCGACGGCGTGATCGAGCGCGACGACCTGCGCCTGTCGAACATGCGCATCGAGCGCCAGGACGACAGCCATCACAGCCATGACGACTCAGCCGAAGCCCTGCTGGAGCGGGCCTTTCACAAACTCTTCGAAGAGCAGGCCGGCGCCCTGCATGAAAAGGTCGAGGATACGCTGCTGCGCGCGGCCTACCGTTTCAGCCACTACAACCAGGTGCATACCGCCAATCTGTTGGGCCTGAGCCGCAACGTCACCCGCACCCGGCTGATCAAGATCGGCGAACTGGCGGTGAACAAGCGCCGTCCGCCGGAAAAAACCGGCCAGCATGAACGCACCCTGCAACTGTCGATCTAGCTGGCCAAACGGCAATGCAGCGCGTTATCCGGGCTGCGCTCGATGCTGCGCACCACCTGGAACGAGCCGAAGGTCACGGTCTTGGCCTGATAGGCGCGCAGCAGTTGCCAGAAGTCTTGTTCGCCCTTCTCGAAACTCTGGAAGGCCGCTTCGCCAGCTTCCCGGGTTTGCCATTGCAGGTAGTTGAGCACCCGCCGGCCGTCTTCGCTGGCCTGCACGCTGCCACTCAGGAACCCCGGGTAACCCTGGGCCAGGCGTTCGGTCTGCTCGGACAGCGCCGACACCAGGCCGGATTGTTGATGGGGTTCGATTTCGAATTCGATCAATTGCGTAAAGCTGCGATTTTGCGCAAACGCGTGCATGGCAAGTCCCCACTGACGGATAAACGGAATCTTGTGATTCGAAGGCCTGCAGGGTAAAACCTCCAGTTAAGTAAAGGTCAAGCGACTTTTGCTCATTCCCCACCCGCAGGAGTGCTGCATGCTCACCCCCGAAACCGTGCACAAGGAACTCACCGTCGGCCAAGTGGCCGCCCGCAGTGGCGTAGCGGTCACCGCGCTGCATTTCTATGAAACCAAGGGGCTGATCAAGAGCAACCGCAACGCCGGCAACCAGCGCCGCTATCCGCGGGAAGTGCTGCGCCGGGTGGCGCTGATCAAGGTGGCGCAGCGCCTGGGCATTCCCCTGGCCGAGATCGGCCAGGCCCTGCGCAGCCTGCCGGAGCACCGCGCACCGACGGCCGCCGATTGGAAGCGGCTGTCCGAACAGTGGAGCCATGAGCTCGATGAGCGGATCAAGCAGCTGACCCTGCTGCGCGACCGCCTCAATGGCTGCATCGGCTGCGGCTGCCTGTCGATGCAAGACTGCCCGCTGCGCAACCAGGGCGACCAGCTGGGCGAACACGGCCCGGGCGCGCAATTGCTGGAAACCGACTGAGCGGACGGCGCAGCGGTTTCCCCAGCCGGCAATCGGTGGAGCAGCCGCTGCTGGCGTCTTTTCAGGTCAAAACGCACTGCCAGGTCTGGCGAGCGCTACCTCGAAATGCCGCCCGGCCCGATCGCGGCCTGCGGCAGCGGCGACATATCTTCCCCTGATCGCTGGCTCACTGTTGCCTGGCGAACACCTCGTCAGTTCAAACCAGGCTGTGGATTCCCCGGGCCTATAGTGAACCGACCGGAAAACCGGCCAGGTTCACTTCGACGAACACCCAGACAAGAAAGGAGAACCGAGATGAGCGTCAAACCCATCCCCGAGGGTTACCCCAGCATCACGCCCTACCTGGGGATCACGCAGGCTGCCGAGGCTATCGAGTTCTACAAGAATGCCTTCGGCGCCACCCAGGTCATGCGCCTGGACATGCCCGACGGCAGTGTCGGCCATGCCGAACTGCGCATCGGCGACTGCCCGATCATGCTGGGAACGCCCTGCGACCAAGGGCCATTGAGCAATCCCGACCAATCGCCTTCGGTCGGCCTGCACCTGTACGTCAACGATGTCGACAAACAGTTCGCCCAGGCCATCGCCGCCGGCGGCCAGGTGGTGTCCGAGGTCAAGGACCAGTTCTACGGCGACCGCAGCGGCACCCTCAAAGACCCGTTCGGCCACCTGTGGTTTCTCGCCACCCGCAAGGAAGACCTGAGCGAAGAGCAGATCAAGCAGCGGGCCGTGGAGATGTTTAAACAGCAGGGATAAGCCCTGAGCCTGTAAACCGCTGATCGCGGGCCAGTCGGATCGCCGCCCGCTCGCGCCTACAGATGCGCGCTCCCTTGTAGGAGCGAGGCTTGCCCGCGATAGCGCCCTCAACGCCCCACAGCACCGGCCTTTTGCACGCCATTGGTCGCGCGGAAACATTTACTTTCATATCGTCTTTCGGGATTTACGATTCTCATTCGTCTTAATTAGATGCAGCAGGTCGCGTTGGCGAAGGCTACGCCGCGGGTTTATCTCCGGGCTCGGCAAACGCCCCGCAACTCCACTCCTCGAATCAAGACGCGTGCTCAATGTCGAAGAAGTCCCGCTCGAAAATCTGGTTTCTCGTTCACAGCTGGCTGGCGCTGCCCATCTGGTTCTTTGTGCTGATCGTTTGCGTCACCGGCACCCTGGCCGTGGTCAGCCAGGAAATCGTCTGGCTGGCCAACCCCGACATCCGCGCCAGCAAACCCACAGGCGATGCCCAGCCGCTGAGCTACGACCAGATCGTCAAGGCCATCAAGCAGGCCGAACCGCAGACCCTGGTCGAAAGTATCAACACCCCCGACGAAGCGCATTTCGCCCTGACCGTGGGCGTCAGCTACCCCGATGGCCGTTCTGTCGAGGTCTATGTCAATCCGTACACCGGCGTGATCCAGGGCGTCAGCCCGCCGTTCAACTTCCAGGCCTTCACCCGCGCCCTGCACGGCTGGTGGCTGGTGCCGTTCACCAATGGCTACAGCTGGGGCTGGTACCTGGTATCGCTGCTCGGCCTGCCGATGCTGGCGTCGCTGGTCACGGGCCTGGTGGTCTACAAGAAGTTCTGGAAGGGCTTTCTCAAGCCGACCCTGCGCCTGCGCCATGGCGCGCGGATTTTCTGGGGCGATTTCCATCGCCTGAGCGGCATCTGGTCGATCTGGTTTATCGCGGTGATCTCCATCACCGGCACCTGGTTCCTGATCGAGGCAATCCTCAGCGACAACCAGATCACCATTTCCAGCGAACCCATAGTGCCGGTGATCGCCCGCGAAAACGTGCCGACCTCGGCCGACGGCAGCCCGGCGTCGATGATCGGCGTCGATGAAGCCATCCGCATCGCCACCCAGCAGATCTCGGGCTTCGAGGTCGGCTTCGTCATGCTGCCGAGCAACGCCTACAGCCATATGTTCATCGGCGGCCGCGGCTGGTACCCGCTGATGTACCAGACCGCCAACCTCAACCCTTACAGCGGCTCGGTGGATACCGCGCACCTGCTGTCCCATCGCTCGGCCCTGGAATTCGTCACCGAGTCCATGCGCCCGCTGCACACCGGTGACTTCGGCGGCCTCTGGATCAAGCTGATCTGGTTCTTCTTCGGCCTGCTACTGAGCATGATGGTCCTCAGCGGCCTGCTGATCTGGACCAAACGCACCGCCCTGGCCACCGCCGCGGCCCTCAAACGCAGCACCAAGACGCCGCGCCCCGCCCTCGCCCCGCGCCCGCTTGCGGCCCTGCACAGCGACACGCCGGAGGGCAACCTGTGAGCAAGACAGACAACCCAATGCCGGTTTCGCCCCTGCGCCAGTTCTGGCTGAAATGGCGTTTCCACCTGAACATCCTGCTGTTGCTGATCCCCCTCGGTTTCATGCCCAAGTACTTTGCCGACGCGGCTCTGGCCCGTGGCGACAGCGGCCTGGGCGAACGCGAGGTGGGCGAGATCCAGGTCGGCCCCTGGAGCCTGCGCCTGGCCGAACTGCGTAACGAAGCGCCGCAACTCCAGGGGCCGGCCGGTTATATGAAGGGCTTCAACGCCGCCCTGTGCGACGCCTGCATCGACCAGGTCAAGGCCACCTACCTGCGCATCGGCAAACCCCGCAGCCTGCGCGCCGCCGGGGTGATTTTCTTCGGCACCCCATACCGCATGGGGGCCAGCCTGCCCGTTGCGGAAAAGACCAAGGCCGACGCCGAGCTGTGGATCACCATGGAAGGCTGGGACGGCAGCATGCACCAGGCGGCCATCCCTCTGGGCCAGGCATCCCCGGCGACCCTCGCCTGGCTGAACAAACAAGGAGGCAAACCATGATTGCTGTACCCACCGCCCGCCTGCGCCTGCTCGGCGCCGGCGCGCTCCTGCTCGCCAGCGCCGTGTTCAGTGGCGGCGCCCTGGCCCACAACCCGATGTGCGAGTGCAAGCAGATCGACGGCGAGCAGATCCGCTGCACCGGCGGCTTCTCCGATGGCAGCGGCGCCCCGGGGGTGACCCTGGACGTGATCGGCTACGACGAAACCATCCTGGTGCCCGGCAAACTGGGCGCCGACTCCACCCTGACTTTCAAGAAACCCGACGCCGAGTTCTATGTGCTGTTCGACGCCGGCCCCGGCCACGTGGTCGAGATCGACCAAGCCGACATCGAGGCCCCATGAGCACCTCCCCTCCCCAAGTCGTGCGCCCGGCCGGCGCCGGCCATGAAACCCTCTACGTCCTGTTGTTGTGCCTGTTGATCCTCAGCGTGGCCGGCTCCGTGGTGCTCTGGCGCGGCGAAACCCGCGAAGTGGCGAGCGTCGACAGCCACCAACTGGACGCCCGCCGCGACCTCACCGCCGGCGAACAGGGCCTGTACGCCGACCTGCGGGTGACCCTCGACGAAATCCGCCTGCTGCGCGAAGAAGCCCAGGCCCTGCCGCCCCCCGAGCAACTGGCCGAGGAAGGCTTCGCGCCCTTTGCCCAGGACGCCAGCTCGGTGAGCCGTGGCGGGCATGTCTGGCAACTGCGGCAACAGGCCTATGTCGGCCTCAGCCAGAACAACGCAGTGGCCGGTTCCTTGCTGATGCGCATCGCTGCCGACCCGGCCGCCGCCCCGGATATCTGGCTCAATCGCGGCCCGTCCCTCGCCGCCCCCGACGACCTCAGCGACGCCGCCCTGGCCAGTGCCGGCTGGCAGCAGGTGGTCGCGCAATTCGATGCCGGAGTGACCCGCCAGCATCGCCACTGAACCCACGCATTCACCCGAGAGAAGACCGCTAGCCCATGCCTATTTCATCTCAACGCCGCCCGTTCCTGCGGGTGCTGCTGGTCAGCCTGTTCGCCCTGTTGCTCAGCCCTCTCGCCATGGCCGACCAGGCCAAGCGCCTGCGTATCGGCATCACCCTGCATCCCTACTACAGCTACGTGGCCAACATCGTCGGCGACAAGGCCGAGGTCGTGCCGCTGATTCCCGCCGGCTTCAACCCCCACGCCTATGAACCGCGCGCCGAAGACATCAAGCGCATCGGCACCCTGGACGTGATCGTGCTCAACGGCGTCGGTCACGACGACTTCGCCGACCGCATGATCGAGGCCAGCGAGCGCCCGGACATCCCGGTGATCGAGGCCAACCAGAACGTGCCGCTGCTGGCCGCCACCGGCATCGCCGCGCGCGGCGCCGGCAAGGTGGTCAACCCGCACACCTTCCTGTCCATCAGCGCCTCCATCGCCCAGGTCAACAACATCGCCCGCGAGCTGGGCAAGATGGACCCAGCCAACGCCAAGGCCTACACCCAGAACGCCCGCGCCTACGGCAAACGCCTGCGGCAGATGCGTGCCGACGCCCTGGCCAAGCTGACCAAGGCGCCCAACGCCGACCTGCGGGTGGCCACGGTGCACGCCGCCTACGATTACCTGCTGCGCGAGTTCGGCCTGGAAGTCACCGCCGTGGTCGAGCCGGCCCACGGCATCGAGCCCAGCCCGAGCCAGTTGAAAAAGACCATCGACCAACTGCGTGAACTGGACGTCAAGGTGATCTTCTCCGAGATGGATTTCCCGTCCACCTACGTCGACACCATCCAGCGCGAGTCCGGGGTCAAGCTGTACCCGCTGTCGCACATTTCCTACGGCGACTACAGCGCCGAGAAATACGAGAAGGAAATGGCCGGCAACCTCGACACCGTGGTCCGGGCGATCCAGGAGGCCGGCGCATGACCGCCCTGCACACCCTGGCCCGCGGCCCGTCCATCGAGTTCGACCAGGTCAGCCTGACCCTGGGCCGCACCACCATCCTCGACAACGTCAGCTTCAAGGTGCAGCCCGGCACCCTGCATGCCCTGGTCGGGCCCAACGGTGGCGGCAAGAGCTCGTTGATCAAGACCCTGCTCGGGCAGATGCCCCACCAGGGCCAGTTGAGCCTGCAATGGCCGGGCGAACCGGGGGTGATCGGCTATGTGCCGCAAGCCCTGGAGTTCGATCGCGGCCTGCCGATGACCGTCGATGACTTCATGGCCGCCATGTGCCAGCGCCGCCCGGCCTTCCTCGGCCTCAGCCGGCATTACGCCGCGGCCATAGGCGAGGCCCTGGAGCGGGTCGGCATGCAGGACAAACGCAAGCGGCGCATGGGCGCCCTGTCCGGCGGCGAACGCCAGCGGGTGCTGCTGGCCCAGGGGCTGATCCCGGCGCCGCAGCTGCTGGTGCTGGACGAACCGATGTCGGCCCTCGACGAGGCCGGCATCCAGGTCTTCGAGCGCCTGCTCGGCGACTGGCGCCAGGCCGGCATCACCCTGCTGTGGATCGAACACGACCTGGAAGCGGTCGGCCGCCTGGCGGACCGGGTCACCGGCCTGCATCGCCGGGCGCTGTTCGACGCCCAGCCGCAACAGGCCCTGACCCCGGAACGCCTGCTGACGCTGTTTTCCACCCACCCGCGCAGCACGGACATTGTCAGCGGGAGTGTTGCCTGATGAGTTACGAAGCCTTTCGTCTGATGATCCAGGGCTGGGCCTCCTCCGGTTACCTGCCGGAAGCCCTGGCCTATGGGTTTGTGGTCAACGCCCTGCTCGCCGGATTGCTGATCGGCCCGGTGCTCGGCGGCCTGGGCACCTTGGTGGTGGTCAAGCGCTTCGCCTTCTTCTCCGAAGCGGTGGGCCATGCGGCCCTGACTGGCGTGGCCATCGGCATTCTGCTCGGCGAGCCCTACACCGGCCCGTACGGCAGTCTGTTCGGCTACTGCCTGCTGTTCGGCATCCTGCTCAACTACCTGCGCAACCGCACCGGCCTGGCGCCGGACACCCTGATCGGCGTGTTCCTCTCGGTGTCCCTGGCCCTGGGCGCCAGCCTGCTGCTGATCCTCGCCGGCAAGATCAACGTGCACATCCTGGAAAACGTGCTGTTCGGTTCGGTGCTCACGGTCAACGGCAACGACCTGCTGGTGCTGCTGATCGTCGGCGCCCTGGTGATGGGCCTGAGCCTGCCGCTGTACAACCGCATCATGCTGGCCAGTTTCAACCCGCAACTGGCGGCGGTGCGCGGCGTCGCGGTGAAGACCCTGGACTACCTGTTCGTGATCCTGGTGACCCTGATCACCGTGGCCGCGGTGAAAGTCATAGGCGCGATCCTGGTGGGCGCCCTGCTGGTGATTCCGGCGGCGGCCGCGCGCCTGTTGAGCCAGTCGCTCAAGGGCTTTTTCTGGATCTCGGTGCTGATCGCCACGGTCAGCACCCTGTGCGGCATCCTGCTGCCGATCCTCTTCGACCTGCCGGTGCCCTCCGGCGCTGCGATCATCCTGGTGGCCGGTGTCGCCTTCGCCCTGGCCGCCATTGCCCGCGGCATTGTCCCCAGCCTCAAAGGGAATATCGGATAAATGCACAGTTCACTACGTCACCTGACACTCCCCCTGGCTTTGGCCCTGGCCCTCGGCGGGCTGGGCAGCGCTCCGGCCCTGGCCCAGCCGGACCGTTTCGAACCCATGCGCGTCACCGCCAACCAGAGCCTGGGCACCACGGCGCTGCACAGCAGTCGTTCACACAAGCCGCTGACCGTGCTGGCCTCGCTGCCGGTGACCTTCGGCCTCGGCCAGTTGCTGCTGCAAGGCACCGACGTGCAGCTCGAACGCGCCGCCCCCGATAACCTGCCGGGCTCGCGCCAGACCGCTTACTTCACCGGCCGCGGCGCCCCGGCGCTGCACAAACTGGCCCTCGACGCCGACGCGGTGATCGGCCTGCGCTCGATCTGGCCGGACGACCCGCTGTACCCCAACGCACGGCGCAGCAACATCCGCATCGTCGAAGTCGATGCCGCGCGCCCGGTGGACGGCGCCCTGCCCGGCGTCGCCCTGCAACCCGGCAAGAGCGATGGCCTGAACAGCCAGCCGTGGCTGTCGAGCAACAATTTAGGGCGCATGGCCGATGTGCTGGCCGCCGACCTGGTGCGCCTGGCCCCCGCCGCCAAGCCGAAGATCGACGCCAACCTGGCCAGCCTCAAGCAACGCCTGCTCAAGCTCAGCGCCGATACCGAGGGGCAACTGGCCAACGCCGACAACCTCAGCGTGCTCAGCCTCAGCGACCACTTCGGTTACCTGGTCAGCGGGCTCAACCTGGAGCTGCTGGAGGTCGACGCCCGCGCCGACAACGAGTGGACGGCCGAAGCGCTGCAGCAGTTGCAAGCCCGGCTCAAGGACAACGACGTGGCCATCGTCCTGCATCACCGCCAGCCGTCCGACGCGATCAAGGCCGCCATCAGCGCCGCCGGCAGCCAGTTGCTGGTGCTGCAAACCGACAGCGCCGACCCGCTGGCGGAGCTGGAGAGCAACATCAGCCAGATCACCAGTGCCCTCGCTCCGAAAACCTGACCCGCCACTACCTCTGTAGGAGCGAGCTTGCTCGCGATAAACGTCAACGATGATGCGTATTGCCTGAGTGAACGCGTTGTTCTTGCGCTCATCGCGAGCAAGCTCGCTCCTACAGGGGAAATGGCGCGGCTTACAAATTCCCCCAAGAAACGCCCGCCTCGCCGGTGCTAGCCTGCTGCTCCCTTGAACGGACAGGAAGCCCCGCCATGAGTGACTACCTCAAGCTCAACCAGGCCAACTGGGACGAGCGCGCACCGCTGCACGCGGCCTCGCCGGACTATCAGGTACAGATGTTTGTCGACGACCCGCGGCACCTGTCCGAGGTGGTGCGTTTCGACCTGCCGCTGCTGGGCGACATCAGCGGCCTGCGCGGCGTGCATCTGCAATGCCATATCGGCACCGACACCCTGTCGCTGGCGCGCCTCGGCGCGCGGATGACCGGGCTGGATTTCTCCCCCGCGTCCCTGGCCGAAGCCCGCAGCCTGATGGCGCGCACGGGTACCACTATCGAGTTCGTCGAATCCGACGTCTACAAGGCCTCCGAAGTACTGCCCAAGGGAGCCTTCGATCTGGTCTACACCGGTATCGGTGCCCTGTGCTGGCTGCCCAGCGTCGATACCTGGGCGCGTAATGTCAGCGAACTGCTCAAGCCCGGTGGCCGGCTGTTTATCCGCGAAGGCCACCCGATGCTCTGGGCCCTGGACGAAAGGCGCGAGGATACACTGCTGGTGGAGTTGCCCTACTTCGAGCACAGCGAACCGCTGGTGTGGGACGACGACAGCACCTACGTCAGCACCGACCGGCCGCTCAAGGCCACGGTGACCCATGCGTGGAACCACGGCCTGGGGGAAATCGTCAGCGCGCTGCTCAAGCACGGCCTGCAGATCAGCGGCCTGGTGGAACACCAGAGCATCCCCTGGGACGCCCTGCCCGGGCAGATGCGTTGTGACGAACAAGGCGAATGGCACCTCAAGGAAGCGCCCCTGCGCCTGCCACTGAGCTACACCTTGCAGGCCGTCAAACGCTAAACCTCAGGCCCACAAAAAAGCCCGCAGGACTGTATCTCCAGCGGGCTTTCCACATCCCCACACTCCCTGTAGCCGCTGCCGAGCCCTAGCGAGGCTGCGATCGGGCTGGGCGGCATTCCGACGAAGCGGCCGCAATGGGGCCAACGCGATTATCCTGACCCAACGCATTCTCAGGTTTTGCGCCTGCTGCGCAGTCGATCGCAGCCTCGCAGGCTCGGCAGCGGCTACAGGGCGTGGGCAGTCAGTTGGCCGCCGCCTGGGCGTCCATCTTCTGTCGCAGGCTCAGCGGGCGCATGTCGGTCCATACCTCTTCGATGTAGGCCAGGCACTCCTTCTTGAAGCCGCTCTTGCCCACGGTGCGCCAGCCTTGTGGCACAGCCTTGTAGTCCGGCCAGATCGAATACTGCTCCTCATGGTTGACCACTACCTGAAAGAGGATGTCCTCGCGGTCAAATACTGAAGTCATTACGTGTCTCCATCGCTGTAAGGCTCGCTGCGCCGAGCGCGCAACGGTTGTGAATAAGGAACGTTCGAGGTTCGTGGAAAATTAGAGGCTGGCGACCGCCGCCGCCAAGGCCCGGCTGAAAATATCCGCCACCTGGTCGATTTCCGCTGCGGTGATCACCAGTGGCGGCAGGAAACGCACCACGCTGCCATGGCGCCCGCCCATTTCCAGGATCAACCCGCGCTTGAGGCATTCACGCTGCACCAGCGGCGCCAGGTGGCTGAACTGCGGCGGATGGCCCAGGGCGTCTTTCTCGCCGGCCGGGTCCACCAGCTCGATCCCCAGCATCAGGCCGCGCCCGCGAATGTCGCCCATCTGCGGGAAGTCGCGCTGCAGGATCCGCAGGTGCTCGCGCAAGCGCTCGCCCATGGCGGCGGCATGCTCGGCCACCTTGTGTTCCTTGAGGTAGCGCATCACCGCGGAACCGGTGGCCATGGCCATCTGATTGCCACGGAAAGTGCCGGCATGGGCGCCCGGCAGCCAGGTGTCGAGCCAGTCACGGTAGACCACCACCGCCATCGGCAGGCTGCCGCCGATGGCCTTGGACATCACCACCACATCCGGGATGATCCCGGCGTGTTCGAAGGCGAACATCTTGCCGGTACGGCCGAAACCGCTCTGGATCTCGTCGACGATCAAGGCCACGCCAGCCTTTTCAGTGATGCGACGCACACCGCGCAGCCAGTCGAGGTCGGCGGGAATCACCCCGCCCTCGCCCTGCACCGCCTCGACGATGATCGCCGCCGGCAGTTGCACGCCAGCTTCCGGGTCGCTCAGCAGGTTTTCCAGGTAGCTCAGGTTGGCCTTCACCCCTGCTTCGCCGCCCAGGCCGAACGGGCAGCGGTAGTCGTAAGGAAACGGCAGGATCTGCACGCCATTGGTCAGCAGCGCACCCAACGGCCGCTTCGGCCCCAGGCTGCCCATCAGGCTCAGGGCGCCCTGGCTCATGCCGTGGTAGGCGCCCTGGAACGACAGCACGGTGCTGCGGCCGGTGGCGGTACGGGTCAGCTTCAACGCCGCTTCCACGGCGTCGGTGCCGGTGGGGCCGCAGAACTGGATTTTCGCCTCGGCGGCCAGGGCCGGCGGCAGCAGGCCGAACAGGTCCTGGACGAACTGGTCCTTGACCGGCGTGGTCAGGTCCAGGGTCAGCAGCGGCAGCTCATCAGCCAGCACCTGCTGGATCGCCTCGATCACCACCGGGTGGTTGTGGCCCAGGGCCAGGGTCCCGGCACCGGCCAGGCAGTCGATGAAGCGCCGGCCTTCGACGTCCTCGACATGAATCCCGCGCGCGCGCTTGAGCGCCAGGGGAATGCGCCGCGGGTAGCTGCGGGCATTGGATTCCTGCTGGTTCTGCCGGGCCAGCAACGGCGATTCGGTGAACTGGTAAAGCGTTTCGGCCGGCGCGGGACTGGTCCGCGCGGGCTGATCGTCGACAAGGCTGGTAGCAACTGACATCTCTCGAATCCTCACGCTGATGAGTTGAGCGAAACCGCACACCACACAGGTACGCAGCCGGTTCAGCGCGCACTCGCAGGTTTTCCTGTTCTGGAAACGCATCAGCGACGAGAGGATTTACACCCGGGAGAGGGTTTATTGCGTATCAACCACGAAGGTGGTGGTGGACATCAAGACGTCATCGCGGGCAAGCCTCGCTCCTACAGGATTTTGTAGGAGCGAGCGGGCGGCGATCCGACTTGCCCGCGATGAGGGCGTCAGGTCGATTGCAGCGGCATGGTCAGCTCGACCCGCAAGCCATCCGGCCGGCTGTCGAAATGCAGCACGCAACCGCAGCGCTGGACAATCGCCTGGACGATGGCCAGGCCCAGGCCGCAGCCGGTGCTCTGGCCGTTGCGCCAGAAGCGTTGGGTCAGGTGCTGCAAGTCATCCTCGGGAATGCCGCTGCCATGGTCGCGCACCTGGAAGCGCACGCGGTTGCCGAGGGCTTCCAGGTTCAGCTCCACCGGCGCATCGCTCGGGGTATGGCGCAGGGCGTTGTCCAGCAGGTTGCGCAGCGCGGCGATGGCCAGCACCGAGGGCATTTCCAGCGGCGCCGCCGACACCCGCTCGTCGATATGCAGCCGGACCCGCTGCCGGGCACCGCTGGCGGCGTCCTGGATCGCGGTTTTCGCCACCTGTTCGGCGCTGCACTGCACGCCGTCCTCGAACGACAGGCTGCCTTCGACCCGCGCCAGCAACAGCAGTTGCTCCAGGGTCCGGTGCAGACGGTCGGCGCCCTCTTCGGCACGTGCCAGGGATTGATCGCGGGCCGCGCCGTCGGTCATGCGCGCCACTTGCAGGTGGGTCTTGATCGCCGTCAGCGGGCTGCGCAACTCATGGGCAGCGTCGCCGGTCAGGCGGCGCTCGCGCTCGATGGTCTTGCCGATGCGCTGGAATAGCTGGTTCTGGGTTTCCAGCAACGGCCGCAACTCGCTGGGCAGCGGCTGGATCTGCAACGGCTCCAGGGAGTCGGCGCTACGGCGCATCAAGGCATCGCGCATGCGGTTCAGCGGCGCCAGGCCCTGGCCGATCCCCAGCCACAGCAACCACAGGCAGCCCAGCAACGCCACGCCGACTGGCACCGAGGCAGCCAGCAGCACCGACATGTTCAACGCCTCGCGCTCGACCTGCCGATCGGCAGTGGTGATGCGCAGGTCGCCCCGGGCCAGGGTGAAACTGCGCCAGCGCACGCCATCGATCATCTGGTCGTGAAAGCCCATGCGTTCGGCTTCGAGTTTCTCGTCGGGGTGGTTATGGCTGCGGGCAAGAATCTCGCCGCGCAGGGAGCTGACCTGGCAGGCCATGCCCCCGGGAATGTTCAGCTGTTCGGCACTGAAATGAGTGCCCTCGCCCTTGCTCGACAACGGCGGCAATTGTTCCAGCAGGCCGGCGACCATGCGCGCCGAAGCCACCAGGCGCTGGTCGAGGGAAAACATCATCTGGTTGCGCAAGTCGCTGAACATCCAGGCCGCGGCCAGTGCCCAGATCAGCACGAAGGCCGCGCCGATGGTCAGGCTCAGGCGCAAACGCAGGCTCATCACTTACGACTCCTCCCCACCATCCGCCGGCCCCAGGCGATAGCCCAGGCCGCGCACGGTCTCGACGATGCCATTGCCGAGTTTGCGTCGCAGGTGGTGGATGTGCACGTTGAGGGCATTGCTTTCCAGTTCGTCGTTGAAGCCGTAGACGCTGTCCTTGAGCTGTTCGCTGGACAGCACCCGGCCGCGGTTGTGCAGCAGTGCCTGGAGCAGCGACTGCTCGCGTCGCGACAGGTCCACCGGCTGGCCGCCGAGCAGGGTTTCGCGGGTGCTCGGGTCGTAGGTCAGGCGGCCGTGTTCGATCAGGTTGACGCTGCGCCCCGCCACCCGGCGCAACAGGGTATGCAGGCGCGCCGCCAGTTCCCGCAGGTCGAAAGGCTTGAGCAGATAATCGTCGGCGCCGGCCTGCAGGCCGTCGACCCGGTCGCTGACCGAGTCCCGCGCGGTGAGGATCAGCACGGGGATTTCCAGGCCGTTGTGGCGCAGCTGCTTGAGCAGCTTCAGGCCGTCTTCGTCGGGCAGGCCGAGGTCGAGCACCATCACGTCGAACTCCGCCACGCCGAGCATGGCCCGCGCCGCCGAGGCGGTGGCCACATGTTCGACCGTCAGGCCCTGGGCCGTGAGGCCGGCCACGATCCCGCTGGCAATCAGTTCATCATCTTCACAGACCAGTACGTGCATGGTGAAACCTGTAGAAAAGGGGTGCATTAAAACTATCGCCGATTAAGCCGACATTATGCCCGCACCGCCAGTGTCACAAGGCGTGCAGGGTTAATCATCGGTTAATCGCCATCGGCCATTGTGCCCCCCACTTGCACCGGTTTAAGGCTTTTCCATGCGTCGTCTGTTCATCCTGTTGTTCATGCTGCTGTCGGGCCTGGCCCAGGCGGGTAACAACCCGTTCGAGGTCAAACCCGACTTTCTCCCGGTCGGCAAAGCCTTCGTCTTCACCTCCGAACGCCTGGCCTCGGGGGAAACCCAGCTGTTCTGGCAAATCGCCGATGGTTATTACCTGTATCAGCAGCGGCTGAGATTCGACGGCCTGGCGGACGCGCAAAAACCGGCGCTGCCCGAGGGCGAGGCCCACAGTGACGAATTCTTCGGCGCGCAGCAGGTGTATCGCCAGGGCCTGGAACTGAAAATCCCCGCCGGCGCCACCGGCAAGGTCAAGCTCGGCTGGCAGGGCTGCGCCGACGCCGGCCTGTGCTACCCGCCGCAATCTTTGGAAGTGGACCTGGGCGGCAGCCCGGCCGCCGCCAATGCAACCAATACCCCTGAGGCCAGCGACCAGGCCCTGGCCAGCGGCCTGCAACAGCGGGCCCTGGGCTGGAGCCTGCTGGTGTTCTTCGGCCTCGGCCTGCTGCTGGCCTTCGCCCCCTGCTCGCTGCCGATGCTGCCGATCCTCGCCGGCCTGGTGGTGGGCAGCGGCGCCAGCCCGCGTCGCGGCTTCGCCCTGGCCGGCAGCTATGTGGTGTGCATGGCCCTGGTCTACGCCGCCATGGGCGTACTGGCCGCGCTGCTCGGCGCCAATCTGCAAGCCCTGCTGCAACAGCCCTGGCTGCTGGGCAGCTTTGCCGCGGTGTTCGTGATCCTTGCGTTGCCGATGTTCGGCTTCTTCGAGCTGCAACTGCCGGCGGCCCTGCGCGACCGCCTGGAAAACGCCAGCCGTTCGCGCCGCGGTGGCAGCCTGGTCGGCGCCGGGGTGCTCGGCGCCCTGTCCGGCCTGCTGGTGGGCCCGTGCATGACCGCGCCGCTGGCCGGCGCCCTGCTGTACATCGCCCAGAGCGGCAACGCCCTGCATGGCGGGCTGATCCTGTTCGTCATGGGCCTGGGCATCGGCCTGCCGCTGTTGCTGCTGGTGACCCTGGGCAACCGCTTCCTGCCCAAGCCCGGTCCGTGGATGAACCTGCTCAAGGGCGTGTTCGGCTTCCTGTTCCTCGGTACCGCCATCGTGCTGCTGCGCCCGGTGCTCGACGAGTCGCTGTGGATCGGCTTGTGGGGCGCGCTGGCGCTGGTCCTGGCCTACACCGCCTGGTATCAGATGCGTGCCGCCGGGCGCGCCGGGCACCTGTTCGGCGCCGGCTCGGTGGTGTTCGGCCTGTGGGGCAGCCTGCTGCTGGTGGGCGCCGCCGGTGGCAGCGACGACCTGTGGCGACCGCTGAAGGTCTACAGCGGCGGCAATGCCGTGGCGGCGGTCAGCGCCCACGACGCCTTCACCACCGTCAAGGCGCCGGCCGACCTGCAAGGCGCTCTCGACGCCGCCAGGGCCCAGGGCCAGTGGGTGCTGCTGGACTACTACGCTGACTGGTGCGTGTCCTGCAAGATCATGGAGAAACAGGTGTTCGGCCAACCCCAGGTCCTCGACGCTCTGAAAGACGTGCGCCTGCTGCGCCTGGACGTGACGGCCGACAACGCCGCCAGCCGCGAACTGCTCAACCGGTATAAAGTGCCGGGGCCGCCGAGCCTGCTGTGGATCGGCCCGGACGGCGAAGAACGACGCAGCCAGCGGATTACCGGCGAGGTAGACGCCGCTGGCTTCCTGCAACGCTGGACCGCTACCCGAGAAGCCCGTTGATGCTGACCTTTACCATCGGCACCTTTGCCATCGCGCTCAACCACCTGCTGCTGATCAGTGCCCTGGCGCTGGCCACCTTGGTTGGCTGGCGAGTCGCCAAGCGCGGTGGCGAGAACCCGGAATCGGTGCTGTTCGGCCTGTTCCTGCTGGGCATGCTGGCGGCGCGCATCGGCTTCGTGGTCGCCTACTGGAAGCATTACCGCCACGACCTGTGGCAGATCATCGACCTGCGCGACGGTGGTTTTCTCCCTTGGCCGGGGGCGATCGTCCTGCTGCTGGCCGCCCTCGCCTGGGGCTGGCGCCGCCCGGCCCTGCGCAAGCCGCTGGGCGCCGGGGTCGGTAGCGGCCTGGCCTTCTGGCTGCTCGCCACCCTGTCCCTGAGCATTTTCGAACAAGGCACACGGCTGCCGGAGATCGCCCTGCGCAACGCCGACGGCGGCACCGTGCAACTGACCAGTTACCAGGGCAAGCCCCTGGTGATCAATCTCTGGGCCACCTGGTGCCCGCCCTGCCGCCGGGAAATGCCGGTGCTGGAAAGAGCCCAGCAGCAGCGCCCGGACCTGACCTTCCTGTTCGTCAACCAGGCCGAAAGCATGCAGAGCGTCAGCACCTTCCTGGCCACCCAGGACCTCAACCTGAACAACGTGCTGTTCGACGGCAGCGGCCGCCTGGGCCAGGCCGTGGGCTCCATGGCGCTACCGACTACGCTGTTCTATAGCGCTGACGGGCGCATGCTCGGCAGCCACCTGGGCGAGCTGTCCGAGGCCAGCCTGGCCCGCGCCCTGGAACATTTCGACCGACCGCATTCGACCACGGCCACGCAGGCCGCCCCTTCAAGGAAACTGCCATGCCCTTCATCCGCCACCTGCTGAGCCTGTCCCTGGGCGCGGCCCTGCTCCAGGTACCGCTGCTGCACGCCGAAGAACTGCCCCAGGCGATCAAAAACATCGAAGCCAAAGGCGCCAAGATCGTCGGCCGCTTCGACGCCCCGGACGGCCTCAAGGGTTATGCCGCGCAGTACCAGAACCGTGGCATGGCCCTGTACCTGACCCCGGACGGCAAGCATGTGCTGCTGGGCAACCTGTACGACGCCGACGGCAAGGACCTGAGCGCCGAGCCGCTGCAGAAACTGGTGTATGCGCCAATGGCCAAGGAAGTCTGGGCCAAGATGGAAAAGAGCAACTGGATCGCCGACGGCAAGGCCGACGCGCCACGCGTGGTCTACCTGTTCAGCGACCCCAACTGCCCTTACTGCAACATGTTCTGGGAACAGGCGCGGCCCTGGGTGAACGCCGGCAAGGTCCAGTTGCGGCACATCATGGTCGGCATCATCCGCGAAGACAGCCCGGGCAAATCCGCCGCCCTGCTGGCCGCCAAAGACCCGCAAAAAGCCCTGCAGGACCACGAAAAAGCCGGCAAGGGCAGCAGCCTCAAACCCCTGGACAAGATCCCCGCCGAAGTCCAGGCCAAGCTCGACGCCAACATGGCGCTGATGGACGAACTGGAGCTGTCCGCCACCCCGGCGATCTTCTACATGGACGACCAGGGTGAACTGCAACAGCAACAAGGCGCGCCGGCGCCAGGCAAGCTGGTGAAAATTCTCGGGCCTAAATGAATGAGATGCGCCAAGACCTGACCCGTAATGGCCTTTAGCCTTACCGACAGCGTTACACTACTGCCTTTATTCACGCAGACAGGGAAGTGACGTTTTGATAGCTCAAGGACAAGCTAGGCTTTTAGACATTCTCGATTACTGGCACAAGGTGGAGTTCTTTCTACCTTATGCCCTCGAGAAATATGTCGAGGACTTCAAGGAATGGGAGACCCGATGGCTCTCCCAGGAAGATCTCCAGCAGAGCAAGGACAGCCGCTGGCGCAACTTTTCCATCCCGGACGACCTTCAAGTCAAAGGCTTCAACCTCTACATCGGAGTCTTTGATGCCTCCGTCATTGCAACTCTTTGCGAACCGCACCTGGCCGCTTTATCGGTAGACGAGAACACCTTCTATGAAGAGCAGGAACGGGTGGAGCTTGAAGGGCTGACGTGCTTTGCCAAGATCAAGCTCAACGCTCAAGCCGTCCCGCAACTGGATGCCGTGTCACTGTCGACGGCTCCCTGGGCCCTGGGGCAAACGGTGAGCAAAGGGCTTGGCGCTCTTGGCCATCAAGCCTTCGAAGACGCCAAGGAGCAGTTGATCAAACTGCTGCACAACTTCCATGGACAGCGCCAGCAAAACGATGACCCGAGCTTGATGGCTGAGGAAGTCCTGCATTTACATCAACTGCTGTGCAACTGGGCCAGTTTCACGCCTGAGCAGAACAGCGGTACCGCGGTCGCATTGCTTCAAGTCCTGACCCAGCCCAAGGTCGAGAAACCACTCACCCAACTCTCTGCGGCACAGGCACCGGAAGTCGAGGATGAAGAAGAACCCGATACCGAGATCGACATTCTCAACAGCTTTTTCATAAAAGACATCGAGCGTGCGATCGCCAGCTTGCAGCGCGCAGAGCAGCCGCTGCCTTTGCTTCAGTACCTGGGCGAAGCCGACCCGAGCAAAAGAATCGACCTGTATACCGATCATGGCCGCACGGCCATTTACCAGGCCCTGCAACCGCAATGCATAAACCCCGGGCATTGGCCGGATGAGCCCGGCCATGCCATGAGCCTGATGCAACAGTTCGCGATCAATACCGCGCTCGGCACCTTGGAAAACAGCGGGGTGTTCTCCGTTAACGGACCACCCGGGACAGGCAAAACGACCTTATTGCGCGACATGTTCGCCGAGAACATTGTTCGTCGAGCGCGGGTATTGGCGGGATACAGCGAGGCGGCAGACGCTTTTGTTGGCGGGAAAAAACCGCAGGTCACCTTCAAGGGCATGCCGAATACCTACACCATCCGCGCGCTCAAGCCTGAGCTGACCGGCTATGAAATGGTGGTGGCCTCCTCCAACAATGCCGCCGTGGAAAACATTTCCCGGGACCTGCCCAAACGCAAATCCCTGGGAAAATGCTGGAGCAACGTGCAGTACCTGCAACCGGTCGCCCATAAGATTGCTGCCCAGAAAAGCGATGGCAGCATCAGCCCCCTGTCCGATGAGGACAAACCCTGGGGTTTGATCTGCGCCGCACTCGGTAACAGCGGCAACCGAAAAGCCCTGCAGGAACGTTTGTTTTTCAACCCGGTAGACACCACCGAGCCCAATCCGCCCCTGACGATTCGGCAATGGGTGGATGACTATAAGGGCCCCACCTTCAAGGAGGCCTGCGCAGCCTTCAAAAAAGCCGACGAGGAGGTCAGCAAGGCGCTGGAGGAGCGAGCCCGCTACGCCAGCCTGCTGGAAGAAATGGCGGCTACCGATGAGCCGGCCTTCCTGCACCCTCAACAGCAGTCATTCAATCAGGCCGAACAGACCAGGGCGTCCGCCCAGCAAGCCCTCGACCGCCAGCAACAGCAACTTCAAGCAACGGCGCAACACCTGAGCAGCCTGCAGGAACTGGAGCGCCTGATAGATCGCAGTCGTCCGGTCTGGTGGAAGCGCTTGTTCAATACTCAAGCAGCTAAAACCCACCGTAATGAACAACAGGAAAATGCCCGGCTCCAGCGTCTGGCGCATGAAGAGATCAACCGCGCGAAAAGCCTTCTGAACAATAGCCTGAGACCGGAACTTGAAAGCGCGCAAACCGCATTGCTGTTCTGTAAAAGCGAACTCGATGCCCGTAAAGCGCAATGGCAAGGCAAGTGCCAATGCCTGGACGATTTCGCCAGCCGCCTGGGCCGTCCGAACCTGCCAGGCCAACTGAGTGAACTGGAGAACAGCGACTTCCAGATCAATGGGCTTTGGCATGATGCCGCGCTCAACCGATTGCGCTCGACCGTGTTCGCCGCGGCGTTGACCCTGCATGAGGCCTGGCTTGCCGAGGTCGCGCCCTCAGGCTCGAACGGCAAGGGCTTCAGCGCCAACCTTGCAGCCATCAGCCTGTTGCTGAGCAACAAGACACCCGAGGATGAGCGACTGACCCAGGTGCTCTGGCAAAGCCTGTTCATGGTGATCCCGGTGGTCTCGAGCACCTTTGCCTCCTTTGGCAACCAGTTCCGTGGGCTGGGTGCCGGCTCTCTGGGCTGGCTGTACATCGACGAGGCAGGGCAAGCCGTGCCCCAGGCCGCCGTCGGTGCCTTGTGGCGGGCGCAGCGCGCCATGGTGGTGGGCGACCCCCTGCAAATCGAGCCGGTCTTCACCCTGCCGCAACGCCTGGTCAAGACACTGGGCCAGCTATCGGCGCACACGGCAAACGATGCCTTCGCCCCCAATCGCGTGTCGGTCCAGAGCCTGGCGGACCAGAACAATCGCTATGGCAGCGTGTTCAAGAACGACACCGATGAAGAGCTGTGGATCGGCAGCCCGCTGAGGGTCCACAGACGCTGCATCGAACCCATGTTCAGCCTGTCGAACCAGATCGCCTACGGTAACAAGATGGTCTTTGGCCTGCCCAACGCCCACGCCGAACAGGACGCCCCGGTGTACAGCTCCAGTTGCTGGGTCGATATCCCTGGCAATGTCGAACACAAACAGGTCGTCCCCAAGCAGATCGAGTTCATGGTCGATCTTCTCGGGCAGCTGTACCTGCGCGATGGAGAACTGCCGCAGCTGTACGTGATCTCGCCGTTCAAGGCCGTGCGCCTGGCCCTGCAGAAAGCCATACGCGCGGCGGCCTGGGCCAGGCCCAACCATCGCCCGAAATTACCCGCGGGCGAGTTGAAACAGTGGTTGAAAGCCTCCATCGGCACCGTGCATACCTTCCAGGGCAAGGAACAAGACACCGTGTTCATGCTGCTGGGGGCAGACCCCGAGCATGCGGGAGCGGCGCAGTGGGCCGCCTCCAAACCCAACCTGTTGAACGTTGCCCTCACCCGGGCCAAACGTCGGGTCTATCTGGTGGGGGATTTTGACCTCTGGGGGTCGCTGCGCTATTTCGATGCGGTGAGTCGCGGCAAATTCCCGCTGCAAAGAATGGGGCCTGCTTCATTTCTGGCAAGACTGAATGCTCTGGAAGAGCAGGCCTAACGTTGAACACCGTCAGCGCCTGACGCTGACCTGAAGATATTTGGTGAACGCGCTCGCCCCCCACGGATACCTGATTGTGAAACAACGATCAGGCCCCTGTGGGGGCGAGCCCGCTCAGGATGAACGCTTCAAAAACGACTCAACGGGCGCCGCGCCCATCCAGCAACGCATCCACCACCGCCCTGGCCATTTCCACGGAATGGACCATCGACCAGATCAACCCACGCTCCAGGCCACTGCCGCGTTCGGTGATTTCATCGCTGACTTCTTCAGCGCATTTGAGCAGCAACGACACATGCACCAGGGCTTCTTCGGCGCTGATGCCTTCGCGTACACAAAAAAGAGAATCCGGACCTACCGGCCCTGCCGTAGTGGCGTGGAGAGAATCAAATGCTTCAGGAGGCGAACTGGCCAGCGCCTGACGCAAGGTTTGATTGGCGGTTTTCAACTCAGGGTAACGATATACAGGGATTGGCTTTTTCATGGATGCGGTCCTCAACACAGTGGATATGAACACCCAGCAAATACTTCTGGGTCTTCGTACGTTCCCGATATGTTTCGGACTTGCACATCCGGCCATTGATTTCGCAATGACCTGTGCAGGCTAGTGCGTCAGGCCCCCCGTATTCAAGCGGCAAACCACTTCCCGGAAATGCCCTACAAAAGAAAGCGAATCGGCCCCCTGTAGCCGCTGCCGAGCCTGCGAGGCTGCGATCGACTGCGTAGCAGGCGCCAAACCTGCCCATGCGGTGTGTCAGGAAAAATACCGTCGCCTGGTTTGCGGCCGCTTCGCGCCCGATCGCAGCCTTCGGCAGCGGCTACAGGGGAGTGTCAGAATTCGGCGCCTGTGGATAAGCGACTGCCGACGGCGCGATCGGCTCGGTCCGCGTTCGGGCGCAGCAAGTGCCAAACCTGCCAATGCGGTGTGTCAGGCAAAACCCCATCGCCTGGTTTGCGGCCGCTTCGCGCCCGATCGCAGCCTCGCGGAGCTCGGCAGCGGCTACAGGGGCGTCAGCATTCGGCGTTTGTGCGTAAGGCTCAGGCGAACTCGTCTGGTGCTTCGCGGGCAAGGATGTTCTCCAGTTCGTCCGTGTCTCCCCGTTCGTTGAGGATGGCGCTGACCTGATCGACCCAGACCTTTTCCGAGGCAATCCCGGCCCACGACTGGCTGCCGAAGCCGTGATACGGACGGTCATCGAAGGTGCTGATCAGTAGTTGGTTGAAGCGCACCGTCTCCAGGTTCTTGCGCTGGATCTGCATCTGCAGGGCCCCCAGCACCTTCTGCTGCTCTTGCGGGTTCGGGCGATAGCTGAAGAGCCGCGGCGAGCTGAGCACCAGGAACTGCGGTGGAAGGTTTTCATCGATGGCCGCCTGCAAGCGGTAATGGCCATCGAGAATCAGGTGGCAGCTCAGGCCGCTGACGTACCACAGCAGGATGGGCGGCAAGCTGCCTTCACGGGCTTTCTTGCGCCACCATTTGAGGCGCCCGGAATGCGGGTCCACTGCATGCAGGCCGACCACTGCGCCGCCACTCTCGCCCAACTCGACCCAGCGCGCCGCGCCGGGTTGCCGGTTGTCGAGGATGTTGCGGCCGTAGATCGCCCACTGCGGCATATGGCTCAGGGCGTCTTCACCGCCCTTGAAGTACCAGGCTTCGGTGCCGCTCAGCAACGGCCGCATCGGCTTGAGGGATTCCGGGCGCAGGGCCCGTACCAGCCAGTAGCCGGGGTAGAAAAAGTCCGGCTGATGCTGCATCAACTGCTGGACGAAGAAGCGGCTCCAGGCCTTGAGGCGCAGGGCCGGGTCGAGGCGTATCTGTTGCTCCACCTGAGGCGAGTCGATGGGGCCCACCAGGGTTTGCGGCAATTGCTCCAGCAGGTGATTGCGTACCAGCCACACGCCGTAAAGGCAGCGGGACATGCTGCCCCACAGCAGCGTCTGGTCACCCAGCACCAGTTGCATGCGTCGGTTGTTGCCACTGAGCAGGCGCAGGTTCGGCTTGCCGCTGGCCGGGCGCTTGACGTCCACCCCGAGGCCGTTCCAGTTGACGGCCAGGTCCTCGATATCGCGCCAGTAAATCTGTTCCGTCATGGCCCCTGTCCCTGAATGAAAACGCCCGACGCAGGTGCTTGGACCTGCGCCGGGCGCGACTATAGCAGAGGGGTCGGGGGTAGCCTTGAGATCGAATCGCGGGCAAGCCTCGCTCCTACAGAAGCGCCGTCAACCGGAAGATTCGGCGGCATTACGCAGTCGCATCGCGGGCAATCGAGCATCGACCGGCCGCTCCTACAGAAGCCGCGATCCACCAGGGAAAATACGGCTTCTGTAGGAGCGAGGCTTGCCCGCGATGACGTCAGCCCAAACGCCGCCGAGACGTCAGCAGGAATACCGCTGCGCCAGAAACGCCAACAACGCCTCGGTGACAAATTCCGGGTTCTCCAGATTAGAGATATGCCCCGCCTCAGGCACCAGCTGATAAGGGCAACCAATCAGCTCGGCCATTTCCCGGGTTTCCGACGGCGGGCGCGGTTTGTCCTGGTCGCCGCACAGCAGCAAGGTGGTCTTGGGGTCCAGCTGGTTCAGGCGCGACAGCAGGTCTGCGCGGCTGAAGGTGATGCGGCCCATGGGCACCACGCTTTCGCGCAGGCGCTCGCTGGGCAGTGCCGCGAGGACGGCGCGGAAGTCCTGGTACAACGCCGACTGCGGGTCGATGCCCGGACGGAAGAAAATCGGTACCACGATGTCCAGCAGTTGCGGGGCGATCACCCCGCTCTCTTCGATCTGCTTGAACAGCGAGAAGTAATACTGGCGAGTCGGCTCCGGCTCGGCCCCGAGATAAGTGTCCATCAACACCAGGCCATTGATGCGCTGCGGCGCCGCCAGGGCCAGGCGCGCGCCCCACATGCCGCCCACCGACAGACCGACCAGGGTGATGCGCTCGATCTCAAGATGGTCCAGCAGCGCCAGCACCTGCCGGGCGATATCGTCCAGCGAAGCAGTACCTTGCGGTAGCGCACCAGATTGGCCGTGGCCCCACAGGTCCAGGGCGATCACCCGGTACTGTCGGGACAGCGCCTCGATCTGCGGCGCCCACATGTTCAGGTCCCACAGGTAACTGCCGGCCAGCAGCACCGCGGGGCCGCTGCCCTGGTCCAGGTAGTGAAGGGCTTGTCCATCAATAGTCGCGAAGGGCATCAACTGTCTCCTGTCAGGTGGGCTGCGAAAAAGCTTCGGTAGACTGTGCCGGTGAAGGGTTGCCGTCAATCGGACAAGTCCTAACGGCCGTGCAAGCCTGGAGGTTTTTCGCGAGCAAGCTCGCTCCTACATGGGACATATCGCCTTCTGTAGGAGCGAGCTTGCTCGCGATAGGGCCAGCACTGACAACACTGGATTACAGCCCCTCCAGCTCCGCCATCAGATCGCTCAGGCGATCGACCTTCTCCTCGCTGATTTCACTGCTCGCCAGGCTGTCGATGTACTGCGCCAGTTCCTCCACCGTGCTGCATTCGAACATTGCCCGCAGCGGCACGTTGCGTTGCAGGGTCTTCTGCACCCGCGAGGCGATCTGCGTGGCCAGCAGCGAATGCCCGCCCAGTTCGAAGAAGTTGTCCCGGACCCCGACCCGCTCGACCTTGAGCACCTCGGCCCAGATAGCGGCCAGGGTCTGCTCCAGCTCGCTGCGCGGCGCCAGGTAGTCCTGGCTGTGCAGCTGGCCGATCTCCAGGGCCGGCAGGGCCTTACGGTCGAGCTTGCCGTTGGCGTTGAGCGGCAGGCGTTCCAGCCACAACCAGTGCAGCGGCACCATGTATTCCGGCAGCTCGGCGCGCAGGCGTTGCTTGATGCGCTCCAGGCGTTCCGTCGGGTTCAGCGCCGAGTCGCTGGCCACCAGATAGCCCACCAGATGCTTGCCGTTGACGCCTTCCTGCACGCCGACCGCCGCGTCGCGGACTTCCGGTTGTTCGTGCAGGCGGGCTTCGATTTCCCCCAGCTCGATGCGGTAGCCACGGATCTTCACCTGGTGGTCGATGCGCCCGACGTATTCCAGTACGCCATCGGCGCGACGGCGTGCCAGGTCGCCGGTGCGGTACAGGCGTTCGCCCGGGGCACCGAACGGATGGGGCACGAACACCTGGGCGGTGCGCAGCGGATCGCTGACATAGCCACGGCCGACCCCGGTACCGGCGACGCACAGCTCGCCCACCGCGCCCAGCGGCACCAGGTCCAGCGCGCCATCCATCAGGTACAGGCGGTTGTTGTCGGTCGGCGTACCGATCGGCAAGTAGCTGCCACGGGTCGAGGCCATGTCGACGCGGTAGAAGGCCACGTCATCCGAGCACTCGGCCGGACCGTAGGCGTTGACCAGGCCGATCTGCGGGTAACGCAGCAACCATTGATGCGCCAGCTCCGGCGGCATCGCCTCGCCGGTCGGCAGCATCCAGCGCAGGCCATCAAGGTGGATGGACTCCTGGGCCAGCATGCCCTGGATCAGCGACGGCACACTCTCCAGCACCGTGATGCCCTGCGCCTGCACATGGGCCAGCAAACCTTGCGGGTCATGGGCGATGGCGTTCGGCACGATGTCCACCCGCGCGCCGAACAGCGGCGCGGCGAGGAACTGCCAGACCGAAATGTCGAAGCTCTGCGACGCAGTCTGGGCGATCACGTCGGCTTCGCTCAATTGCAGGTACGGCACCTTGCTCAGCTGGTTGTTGAGCATGCCGCGCTGCTCGACCATCACGCCCTTCGGCAGGCCGGTGGAACCCGAGGTGTAGATCACATAGGCCAGGTTGTCCGGGCCGCTGTAAATGCCTGGGTTGTCCAGCGAATGATCGGCCGCTTGCACCTCTTCCCAGACCAACAAACGGGGTCGGTTGGCGCAGGCGAATTCGTCCAGCAAGGCTTGCGCCTGTGCCTGGCAGGCCGCGGTGCACACCAGCAACGGCGTGCGGCTCAGCTCGATGATCCGCCCCAGGCGCTGGCTCGGCAGGCCCGGGTCCAGCGGCAGGTAGCCGGCGCCGGCCTTGAAGCTGCCGATGATCATGCCCAGCAGGTCCAGGCTGCGCTCGGCCAACAGGGCCACCGGCTGGTCCAGGCCCACGCCGTTGGCGATCAGGGCGTGGCCCAGGCGGTTACTGCGCTGGTTCAGTTCGGCGTAGCTGTATTGCAGCTCCTGGCAACTGGCGGCGATGCGTTGCGGATGGGCCGCCACCTGCGCTTCGAACAGTTCGACGTAGCTGCACTCCAGCGGGTACTCATGTTTGCTCTGGTTGCAGCCGGCGAGCAGGAAGTCCTGTTCTTCTGCGCCCAGCAGCGGCAGCTCGGCCATGTCGCCATGGAAGCCCTGCACCAGCGCCAGCAGCAGGCGCTTGAATTCGCCGAGCATGCGCTCGATGGTCGCTTGCTCGAAGTAGCGCTGGTCGTAGGACAGGTGCAGCCCCAGGTCATCCCCCGGGTAGCACACCGCGGTCAGCGGGAAGTTGGTGTGGGTGCGGCCGGAATCCGAGGTGGCGTTCAGGCTTTGCGCGCGGTCCAGCACCGAGACTTCCACCGGCGCGTTCTCGAACACGAACAGGCTGTCGAACAGCGGCTGGCCCTTGGGCAGTTCGCTGTTTTCCTGGATCGCCACCAGCGGCAGGTACTCGTACTCGCGCAGCTCCATATTGCGTTCCAGCAGGCTGCTGAGCCATTGACGCACGCTCAAGCGCTGACCGTCTTCCGGCAGCTGCACCCGCAGCGCGATGCTGTTGATGAACAGGCCGACGGTGCGCTGCATCTCCGGCATTTCCACCGGGCGCCCAGCCACGGTGACGCCGAACAGCACGTCACGCTCGCCGCTCAGGCGCCGCAGGACCAGGGCCCAGGCCGCCTGGGCGAAGGTGTTGACGGTCAGTTGATGCTGCTGCGCCAACTCGCGCAGTTGCGCGCCGTCGCGGGCATCGAGCCGGGTGTAGCAGTCACCGACGATCATGCCGCCGCTGTCGCCGGCGTGCTCACGCAGGAACGGCCGGTCGCTCGGAATCGGCGTGGTGCGCTCGAAGCCTTGCAGGTTGTTTTTCCACCACTGGCGCGCCTCGGCCAGGCTCTGGCGTTGCAGCCAGCCGATGTAATCGCGGTAGCGTGGCGGTACGCTGAGCTGGGCTTCGCGACCTTCGCCCAGGGCGGTGTAGATCTCGAAGAAGTCGTTCATCAACAGCGAACGGCACCAGGCATCGATCAGGATGTGGTGGTTGCTCATCATGAACCAGTAGCGCGCGGCCCCCACGCGGATCAGCCGCAGGTGGAACGGCGCCTGCTCGAGCAGATCGAAACCGGCCTCGCGTTCGCTTTTCAGCAGCGCCTGCAACTTCGGCTCCTGCTCGGCTTCGGCCACTAAACTCCAGTCCAGGAACTCGATCGGCGTGCCGCCCGGCTTGTGGATAACCTGCAGCATGTCTTCGCCGACGTTCCAGCAGAAGGACGCGCGCAGGGCTTCGTGACGAGCCACCACCGCCTGCCAGGCCTGGGCGAAACGCGCAGGGTCCAGCTCGCTGTTGATGCGGTAGCGGTCCTGCATGTAGTACAGGCCGGTGCCCGGCTCCAGCAGGGTGTGCAGCAGCATGCCCTCTTGCATCGGGGTCAGCGGGTAGACGTCTTCGATGACCCCGGCTGCTACTGGCAGCGCGTCCAGCTGCGCCTGGGTCAGGCGCGCCAGGGGGAAGTCCGACGGCGTCAGGCCGCCGGCATCGTCCTCCAGGCAATGGGCGATCAGGCAGTGCAGTTCGCCGAGGTAGGCCTGGGCCAGCTCGTCGATGGTCTGCGGGTCGAAACGCTCGCCGCTGAAGGTCCAGCGCAGCACCAGCTCACCGGCGTAGACCTGGCTGTCGACGCTCAGCTCGTTGGGCAGCGGCGCCTCCGGCGAATGGGCGGCGCCCACCGGCTCGTCCAGCGGACGGAACAGCGCGTCGCTGGCAAAGCTCTGGTCGAACTGGCCCAGGTAGTTGAAGGTGATCGGCGCCTTCGGCAAGGCCGCCATGCCTTGCTGGATCGCCGCGTCGGCCAGGTAGCGCAGCACGCCATAACCCAGGCCTTTGTGCGGTACGGCGCGCAGCTGCTCCTTGATCGCCTTGATCGAGGCGCCCTGCCCGGCCGCTTCCTCTATAGCCAGCGGGGTCAGGCGCAGCGGGTAAGCGCTGGTGAACCAGCCGACCGTGCGGGTCAGGTCGATCTCGTCGAACAGGGTTTCGCGGCCGTGGCCTTCGAGCTGGATCAGCGCCGAAGCCTCGCCGGTCCAACGGCAGAGTACGCGGGCCAGGGCCGTCAGCAGCAGGTCGTTGACCTGGGTGCGGTAAGCGCTCGGCGCCTGTTGCAGCAACTGCCGGGTGCGCTCGGCATCCAGTTTCACGCTGACGGTCCGGGCATGCTTGTTCTGCCGCCCGCCCTCAGCGTGTTGCACCGGCAGCATCGCCGCCGGGCCAGCCAGTTGGTCCTGCCACCAGCTCAACTCTTCGCGCAGCGACTCGCTGCCGGCATAGGCCTGCAGGCGTGACGCCCAATCGCGCAAGGCGCTGGTTTTCGCCGGCAGGCGCGGCGTCTGCTGAGCTTCAAGCTGGCGGTAGAGGTTTTGCAGATCCTCCAGCAGCACCCGCCAGGACACGCCGTCGACCACCAGGTGGTGAATGGCGATAAACAGGCGTTGCTGCTCATCCGGACCGTCCACCAACAGTGCGCGCAACAGCGGTCCGTTGGCCAGGTCGAGGCTGCGCTGAGCCTCGGCGAACAGCGCAACACATTGATCCATAGACGCCACATGCATCTGCACCAGCAGCGGCGCTTCGGACAACGGTTGATGCATCGCCTGCCATTGGCCGTCGACCTGGGTAAAGCGCAGGCGCAGGGCGTCATGCTGGGCCAGCACCGCGTGCAGCGCTTGCTCCAACAACTGCCCATCGAGTGCCTGGGTCGGCGCCAGCAGCAGCGCCTGGTTCCAGTGCTGACGCTCGGGGATCTCGCTGTCGAAGAACCAGTGCTGGATCGGCGTCAGGCCCGACTCGCCGCTGAGCACGCCTTGCTCGGCAACAATCTGCTCGCTGCGGCTGGCCACCGCGGCCAGGGTCTGCACGGTCTGATGCTGGAACAAATCCCGCGGGCTGAAATGAATGCCCAGCTGGCGGGCGCGGCTGACCACCTGGATCGACAGGATCGAGTCGCCGCCCAGTTCGAAGAAGTTGTCGTGCAGGCCGACCTGCGGCAGGTTCAGCACATCGCACCAGACCTGGGCCAGGGTTTGCTCCAGCTCGTTGCTCGGCGCCACGTACTGCTGGCGGTTGAGTTCCAGGTCCGGTGCCGGCAAGGCACGGCGGTCGAGCTTGCCGTTGGCGGTCAGCGGCATGCTCGCCAGCAGGACCAGATGGGTGGGCACCATGTAATCCGGCAAGTGGATTTTCAGCTGGGCCTTGATCGCTTCGCGCAAGGCAGCTTGCTGCTCGTCACTCTGTTCGGCGACATCGGTCACCAGATAACCGGCCAGCTGTTTGCCGCCGGACATGTCCAGGGCCAGCACCACCGCTTCGCGCACCGCCTCATGTTCCAGCAGGCGGTTTTCGATTTCCCCCAGCTCGATGCGGAAGCCGCGAATCTTCACCTGATGGTCGACCCGGCCGATGTATTCCACCTGACCGTCGGCGCACTGGCGCACCAGGTCGCCGGTGCGATACAGGCGCCCGCCTTTAGCGCTGAACGGGTCGGCGACGAAGCGCTCGGCGCTCATGCCCGGACGCTGGTGGTAACCCTGGGCCAGGCCGGCCCCGCCGACATACAACTCGCCGGTGGCGCCTTGTGGCAACAGAGCGAGATCGGCGTCGAGGATGTAGGCCACGCGCTCACCGACCACCGTGCCGATCGGCACACTGCCGACGCCCTCCTCCAGTTGTTCCGGCGCCAGGCTGGCCAAAGGCATGACCACGGTTTCGGTGGGGCCGTAGGCGTTGAAGAACAGGCTCGGCTTGAACGCCGCGCGGATGCGGCTCAGGTGCTCGCCGGTCAGTGCCTCGCCGCCGGTGATGCACATGCGCACCGGCAGGGTTTCGCCCTGGGTCGCCAGCCACTGCGCCAGCTGGCTGCCGTAGCTCGGGGTGAAGCCGAGGATGTTGATGCGGTGCTGGCGGATCAGCTGGCAGATCTCTTCGGTGTCCCACTGCCCTTGCGCCCGCAGCACCACCTGGGCGCCGCTGAGCAGCGGCACCAGCAGACGCTCGGTGGCGGCGTCGAAGTTGATGGAATAGAAGTGCAGCTCGCAGTCGTCCGGGCGCATGCCGAAGCGCTCGATCACCGCACGGCAATGCATGGCGATCTCGCCATGGGACACCACCACGCCCTTGGGCTTGCCGGTGGAACCCGAGGTGTAGATCAGGTACGCCTGGTGCTGCGGCAGGCTGATAAAGGGCAGCTCACCGGCCGGGTAGTTGGCCAGTTGCGCGCCGTCCTCTTCCAGGCACCAGCGCGCCACGCTCGGCGGCAGCTGGCCCAGGGCCTGGAACATCGCCGCGTCGCTGAGCAGCAGGCCGATGCCACTGTCTTCGATCATGTAGTGCAGGCGGTCCAGCGGGTATTCCGGGTCCAGCGGCACGTAGGCGCCGCCGGCCTTGAGGATCGCCAGCAGGCCGATGACCATTTCCAGCGAACGCTCCAGGGCCAGGCCGACCCGCACCTGCGGGCCGACGCCACGTTCACGGAGCATCCAGGCCAGGCGGTTGGCGCGGCTGTCGAGCTCGGCGTAGCTCAGGGTCTGCCCGGCGAATGTCAGGGCCGGCGCGTTCGGGCGCAGCAGCGCCTGTTCGCTGAACAGGTGATGGATGCGCTGGTCCAGGCGATGTTCGCCGGGCTCGACGCCCAGGCTGTCCAGCAGTTGCTGTTGCTCGGCGCGATCCAGCAGCGGCAATTCGCTCAGGCGCTGCTCGGGGCTCTCGATCAAGGCCTCCAGCAGGTTGCGCCAGTGCGCCGCCATGCGCGCGATGCGCGGCTCGTCGAACAGGTCGGTGCTGTAGGTCAGGCAGCAACCCAGGCGATGATCGAGGTCGGTGACTTCCAGGTTGAGGTCGAACTTGGTGGCCCGCGCATCGTTGGCCAGGTATTCGACCGTCATCCCGGCCAGGCTGCGGCTCTGCTGGAACTCCCAGCGCTGGACGTTGCACATCACCTGGAACAGCGGGTTGTAGGCGGCGCTGCGCGGCGGTTGCAGGGCTTCCACCAGGTGGTCGAACGGCAGGTCCTGATGGGACTGGCCTTCGATCACGGTGTGCCGCACCTGCTCGAACAGCTCGCCGACGCTCATCTGCCCGTCGAGCTGGCAACGCAGTACCTGGGTGTTGAGGAAGGCGCCGATCAGCCCTTCGCTTTCCGGACGGATGCGGTTGGCCACCGGCGCGCCGATGCGCAGGTCGGTCTGGCCGCTGTAGCGATAGAGCAGCACGGCCAAAGTGGCGGTCATGGTCATGAACAGGGTCAGGCCGTGTTCCGCGTTGAAGCGGCGCACCCGTGCCGCCAGCTCGTCGCTGAGGTCGAAGCGGTACAGCTCGCCCTGGTGGCTTTGCACCGGCGGCCGCGGACGGTCGCCCGGCAGTTCCAGCAGCGGGTGTTCGTTGCCCAGTTGCGCGGTCCAGTAATCCAGCTGGCGCTGACGCTCGCCGGACTCCAGCCACTGGCGCTGCCAGACGCTGTAGTCCAGGTACTGCACCGGCAGCGGTTCCAGCGGCGAGTCGCGGTCGTCGATAAAGGCTTCGTACAACGCGCTCAGCTCACGGGCGAAGATATCCATCGCCCAGCCTTCGGTGACGATGTGGTGCAGGGTCAGCACGAAGTAGTGCTCATGCTCCGCCGCCTTGACCAGGCAGGCGCGCAGCAGCGGACCGGTTTCCAGGTCGAATGGCTGGTGCGCCTCGCTGTCGGCCAGCTGTTGCAGGCGCTGTTCGCGGGCCGCTGCATCCAGGCTGGAGAAGTCCTTCCAGGCCATGCGCACGCCGGTTTCAGCGTGCACCCGTTGCCGGGCCACGCCGTCGACGCTGGGGAAAGTGGTACGCAGGGTTTCGTGACGCAGGATCAGCGCCTGCAGCGCCGCCTCGAAACGCCCGACATCCAGCACGCCCTTGAAACGCGCCATGCCGCCGACGTTGTAGGCCGGGCTGTCCGGCTCCATCTGCCAGAGGAACCACATGCGCTGCTGGGAATAGGACAGCGGTACAGGCGCGCTGCGGTCGACCTTGGCGATCGGCTGTTGCTGGTTGCGCTTGCCGGATTCCTGGATCAGCCGCACCTGCTCGGCGAAGTCGCCCAGCTCGCTGGCTTCGAACAAGGCCCGCAGCGGCAACTCGACGTCGCAGGCCTGGCGGGTCCGGGAAATGATCTGCGTGGCCAGCAGCGAGTGGCCGCCCAGGGCAAAGAAGTCATCGCGCAAGCCAATGCGCTGCTGCCCCAGCACCTCGCGCCAGATCGCCGCGATCTGTTGTTGCAGTTCGGTGACCGGCTCGACGTGTTCACGCACCTGCCATTGCGGCTCCGGCAAGGCGCGGCGGTCGAGCTTGCCGCTCGGGCTCAGCGGCATGGCCGAAAGAAGCATCAGTTGCGCCGGCACCATGTACTCCGGCAACTCGCTGGCCAGGGCGGTTTTCAGGCGCGCGATCTGCACCTCCTCATCTTCCACATCCGCAGTGGCGGTGTAATAACCGATCAGCTGTGCACCGGCCGCGGTCTCGCGCACCAGTACCGCGGCCTGGGCCACGCCCTCCTGGGCCAGCAGGCGCGCTTCGATTTCCTGGGGTTCGACCCGAAAGCCGCGCAGTTTGACCTGCTGATCGAGGCGCCCGAGGTATTCCAGCGCACCATCGGCCGCCCAGCGCACTCGGTCGCCGGTGCGGTACAGGCGCGCGCCCTCGGTGCTCAGCGGGTCGACGACAAAACGTTCGGCGCTCAGCCCCGGCCGCCCGAGGTAACCACGGGCCAGGCCGATCCCGGCAATGCACAGCTCGCCCGGCACGCCGGCCGGCACCGGGTTGAGGTCGGCATCCAGTACCCGGCAGATCACATTGCCCAGCGGCCGGCCGATGGGCGAGCGCTCGCCATCGCTGCTGCGGCAATGCCAGTGGGTGACGTTGATCGCGGTTTCGGTCGGGCCATAACGGTTGTGCAACTGGACGTTCGGCAGTTGCTCCAGCACCCGGTCGCGCAATTCGGCCGGCAAGGCTTCGCCACCGGAGAACAGCCGGCGCAGGCTGCCGCACTCGTCGCTCAGCGGCTCATCGACGAACAGCTGCAACAGCGGCGGCACGAAGTGCAGCGTGGTCACGCCGTATTGCTGCACCAACTGGGCGATGCGATGCGGGTCGCGGTGTTCACCCGGCGCGGCCAGCAGCAGGCGGCAGCCGGTGATCAGCGGCCAGAAGCATTCCCACACCGACACGTCGAAGCTGATCGGCGCCTTTTGCATCAGCACATCGCTGGCATCCAGGCGGTAAGTGTTCTGCATCCACTGCAAGCGTTCGCTCAGGGCCGCGTGGGTGTTGCCCACGCCCTTGGGCTGGCCGGTGGAGCCGGAGGTGTAGATCACATACGCCAGGTTGTCGCCGTGCAGGTGCAGGCCCGGCGCATGGCTCGGCCAGCTGTCGAGCTTGAGGCTGTCCATGGCGATGGCGCTGACACCCTCGGCCTGGGGCAGACGCTCGAGCAGCTGGGTCTGGGTCAGCAGCAGCTCGACGCCACTGTCGGCCAGCATGTAGGCCAGGCGTTCGGCCGGGTAGTCCGGGTCCAGCGGCACATAGGCGCCGCCGGCCTTGACGATCGCCAGCAGGCCGATCAACAGCTGCGGCGAACGCTCGGCGGCGATGGCCACGCAGACATCCGGGCCGACCCCTTTGTCGCGCAGGTAATGGGCCAGGCGGTTGGCCTGGGCATGCAGCTCGGCGAAACTCAGCTCGCCGCCCTGCCACACCAGCGCGGTGCGCTCCGGGGTCTGTTGCAGTTGTGCGTCGAGCAGCTCGGGCAGCCATTGGCTGGCCGCCGCGCAAGGGGCTTCGCTCCACTGTTGCTGCTGCGCCTGCTCGCAGGGGTTGAGCAACGGCAAGTCGGCGATGGCGGTCTGCGGACGCTCGCAGGCCTCGCGCAGCAGGCTGACGAAATGCTCGGCCAGGCGCTCGACGGTCGCGGCCTCGAACAGCTCGGCGGCGTAGTCGAAGGACAGGCTCAGGCGGCCGTTGCGGTCTTCTTCGCTGTGCAGTTGCAGGTCGAACTTGGCCTCGCGGCTGTGCCACGGCAGCTCTTCGGCCAGCAGCCCGGGCAACCGGCGCAGGGCGCCGAGGTCGCGTTGCTGGTGGTTGAACATGACCTGGAACAGACCCTGTTCGCGGGCCTGGGGGAAGGCTTCGAGCAGTTGCTCGAACGGCAGGTCCTGATGGGCCTGGGCTTCCAGCGCGGCCTGGCGGGTCTGCGCCAGCAACGCGCTAAATGGCAGGCGACCATCCACCTCGGCGCGCAGCACCAGGGTGTTGATGAAAAAGCCGATCAGGCCCTGGGTTTCCAGGCGCGGACGGTTGGCGTTGGGCACGCCGATGCGGATGTCGCGCTGGCCGCTGTAGCGATGCAGCAGGCTCTGGAACGCCGTGAGCAACAGCATGAAAGGTGTGGATTCATGGGCCTGGGCGGTCTGGCGAATGGCTTCGCTCAGGCTCGCCCCCAGGCGCAGGCTGTGGCGCGCGGCGCTGTGTTGCCGCTGCGCCGAGCGCGGGTGATCGGTGGCCAGGCTCAGGCTTGGGAGCTCGTCGCCCAACTGCTGTTTCCAGTAGGCCAGTTGCCGCTCGCCTTCGCCCTGGGCCAGCCACTGGCGCTGCCAGCTGCCGTAGTCGGCGTATTGCAGCGGCAACGGCGCCAGGCTCGCCGCCTGGCCTTGCACGGCGGCGGCATACAAGCGCGAGAACTCGTCGATCAGCACATTCAGCGACCAGCCGTCGGCGATGATGTGGTGCAGGGTCACCAGCAGTTGGTGCTCTTCGTCGTCGAGGCGCACCAGGGTCACCCAGAGCAGCGGGCCTTGTTCCAGGTCGAACTGGGTACGGGCTTCCTCCTCGCGGATCTGTTGCGCCCGCGCTTCGCGCTCGGCCAACGGCAAGTCGCTGAGGTCGATCACCTGCAGGTTGAATTCGCCGGCGGCTTCGACCTGTTGCAGCGCCTGGCCGTCGCGCTCGAAAAAGCGCGTGCGCAGGGATTCATGACGCTCGATCAGTTGCTGGAAGCTGGCGCGCAGGGCGTCTTCGTCCAGCTCGCCGCGCAGGCGCAGGCCGCCGGGAATGTTGTAGGCGCTGCTGTGCGGGTCGAGCTGCCAGGTGATCCACAGGCGATTCTGCGCCAGGGACTGAGGCAGCGCCTCGGCACGCGACAAGGCATTGATCGCGCCCTGGGCCAGGCCGCCGTCCTGTTGCAATTGCGCGACCTGCGCGGCGAAAGCGCCGAGGGTCGGCGCCTCGAACAGCAGGCGCAGGTTCAGCTCCAGGCCGAGTTCTTCACGCAGGCGCGCGACGACCTGGGTCGCGGCGATGGAGTTGCCGCCCAGCAGGAAAAAGTGATCGTCGCTCGCCACTTGCTCGACGTGCAGCTGTTCGCGCCAGATGCGGCCGATCAGCTCTTGCAGTTCGCTGCTCGCTTCGCCGCTGGCCTCGTCGATCGCCGCCTGGCGACTAGGAAACTGGGCATAACTGTCGAGGCTGCCATCGGCCAGGCGGTTGCGGCAGGCCGAACGTTGCAGCTTGCCGCTGGAGGTCTTGGGCAACGCGCCGGGGTTAAGCAGGACCACCACGCTCGGCGCTTGCTGATAGGCCTCGGCCACGGTCTGGCGAATCAGCTTGATCAGCGCCTCCGGCGTGAGGATCTTCTGCACGCTGCGGCTGATTTCCGCGGCGATACCAATGCCTTCCTCGCCCTGTTCGGTGACGGCGAACGCCGCGACCCGGCCCTTGCGCACCACCTCGACCTCACGCTCGATGGTCTGCTCGATGTCCTGTGGATAAAGGTTGTGGCCACGCACGATCAGCATGTCTTTCAAGCGACCGGTAATGAACAGCTCGCCACCGCGCATGAAGCCCAAATCGCCGGTGCGTAGCCAGGTCTGGCCGGCGTGCTGAACGAAGGTCTTGGCCGACGCCTCGGGGTTGCGCCAGTAACCATGGGCGATGCTCGGGCCGGCGGCCCAGACTTCGCCGACCAGGTTGTCTTCCAGCTCGACCAGGGTGTGCGGCTCGACGATCAGCACGGCGTGCTCGGGCTGGCTGGTGCCGCAGCTCATCATGGCGTTGCCGGTGCCCGGCTCGGCGCGGTTCTGCGCCAGGGCCTGCTCGTCCAGGCGCAGGGCCGGGATGCCCTGGCCACGGGTGCCGCCGGCAACAAACAGGGTGGCTTCGGCCAGGCCATAAGAGGCAAAGAAGTTGTTCGGGGTGAAACCGCAGGCGGCGAACTTCTCGGCGAAGCGCTCCAGGGTGTCCAGGCGGATCGGCTCGGACCCGGAATAGGCCACGCGCCAGCGGCTGAGGTCCAGGCGCTCCAGGGCCGATTCGCTGACCCGCTCGCTGCACAGGCGATAGGCGAAGTCCGGGCCGCCGCTGATGGTGCCGCCGTATTCGCTGATCGCCTCCAGCCAGCGCAACGGCCGGCCGAGGAAGTAGGCCGGCGACATCAATACGCAGGGCACGCCGCTGAAGATCGGTTGCAGCAGGCCGCCGATCAGGCCCATGTCGTGGTACAGCGGCAGCCAGCTGACGATCACGTCGTCGGGGTTGAGGTCGATGCCGAAGCCGCGGCGGATCAGCACTTCGTTGGCCACCAGGTTGCCGTGGCTGACTTGCACGCCCTTGGGCAAGGCGGTGGAACCCGAGGTGTATTGCAGGAAGGCGATGTCGCCGCCGCGCAGTTCGGTGGCCGTCCAGCCTTCGGCCAGGCTCGCCTCCAGGGTGTCCACGCAGAGCAGCTGCGGCGCGTCGGCGCCTTGCAGCTCGTCCATCTGCGCCAGGGAATCGCGCAGCCCGCTGCTGGTCAGCAGCAGCCGCGGCTCGGCGTCGGCGATGATCGAGATCAGCCGCTCCTGGTGATGGCGTCGGCTCGACTCCGGCGGATAGGCCGGCACCGCGATGACCCCGGCATACAGGCAGGCAAAAAACGCCGCGACATAGTCCGGGCCGCTGGGGAACAGCAGCACCGCGCGATCGCCCAGACCGGCATTGGCCTGCAGCGCCGCGGCGATGGTCCGGGCGCGCAGATCCAGGTCGCGATAACTGAGGACCACGCTCTGATCCTGCTCTTCGGCAAGAAAGCGCAAGGCCACTTGATCGGGGGTCTGAGCCGCCCGGCGTTGAAGGGCTTGAGCCAGAGTGCTGGGGAGTTCGAACGCGTCCATCATGGGGTTTCCTGCGCGGATTGTGCTTGCACGTAGAGCCGCGGACCAAGGCCGCGACCGTTACATAAACCTTTGAAAAATAAAGGCCCCTGCCCTCGGAACGGGGCATCTGGAGACTGCTGTGGCGGGATGTTCCACCCGTAGCCTTTCTCCAATGAGAACGGATGGCGTCTTGAAATAATTAGTCCCCACCCACCCCTCGAACACCTTCACAAAGTGCGACAACGAGCCGCAGTTCTCACTGCGCACCAAAGAGGATCATTAATTCTCTTTCTCAATTGACAATCATTATCATTCAACATAATTTGTCGCTCGATGTGTAAGACGAATCTGAAATTTCTGTCGTCCTACTAACCCTTTTGCAGCAAGGTGATTTCCATGACGGAACAAGTATCCACAAGCAGGTGCGATTCACCGCTACTCCAGGCCTTTGTCGACAACCGCCTGATCCTGGTCAAAATCGCGGCGCGCATTACCGGCTGCCGCTCCCGCGCCGAAGACGTGGTGCAGGACGCTTTCTTCCGGCTGCAATCGGCGCCGCAGATCACCTCGTCGTTCAAGGCGCAGTTGAGCTACCTGTTCCAGATCGTGCGCAACCTGGCGATCGACCACTATCGCAAGCAGGCGCTGGAGCAGAAGTATTCGGGCACTGAAGAAGAGGGCTTGAATGTGGTCGTGCAGGGAGCGTCGCCGGAAACCTCACACATCAATTTCTCGACCCTGGAACACATTGCCGATGCGCTGACGGAACTGCCGAGCCGCACCCGCTATGCGTTCGAGATGTATCGCCTGCATGGCGTGCCGCAAAAGGACATCGCCAAGGAGCTCGGGGTCTCGCCGACCCTGGTGAATTTCATGATTCGCGATGCACTGGTGCACTGCCGCAAAGTCTCGGGTAGCCGCGCCGACACCTACGCCCGCCACTGATCCGCGCTGCCCGCTACTCCCGCACCTGATCGCGATAGCCACCGTCCGCCACGGCGCTACCGCGAACAGGAACGCTCCCGCCCGATCTTCTCGACCCCCTGATGCCGTTCGACACCACGCCCCTGCGCCAGAATCAGCAGGGCGGCGCGCTTGTGCGAAAAATCGAAGGCCCTTCCACAATGCAGGCAACGCTCCTGCTGCTCGAGCCTGTGGCCAGCGTCCTCGACCAGCCGCTCGCTCGGCCCGTGGTCGAGGCATAACGAATGCACCAGGGTCGACAACCAGCCGGCCATCCACTCCTCACGCCATCCGTCTTGCCCACGCAAGGCTTGCAGCACCTCGCTGCCCGCCGGTGGCAGCGGCGCGTCAGGCCCGCGGCTGGCACCGCTGGTTTCAATGCCGGCGAGCCGCAGCGGTTGCAGGCCAGCGGCATCGGCGACGCAACGGCAGGTATCGGCAACGGCCACAGCGGACAGCGTATCGAGAGAGGACATGGCACGGACTCAGCGTCATCGGTGTTCAACCAAGTGACGTGAGCCGCAGAGAGAAATTTAGGCAGGCCGGCTTCACTTGGCCGGGGGCATGACCACGATGCGGTAGGGATCGAAGATCTTCAGCATTTCACCGCTGTCGCGCAGGCGCCCCAGCAACTTGGCGAAGTCTTCGCCCGTGATCGGCGCCATGGGGCGAATCAGGGCGTAGTGGTGGTAGACCTGATCGATCCGCTCGGACGCGAACAACTGCTGCGCCGTGTCGGCATTGTGCGAGAGGAAATCACTGAGGTAGGAACGGGTCACCAGCGCAATGTCGGCACGACCGCGCAGCACCATCAACAGGTTGCTGTCGTGGGAGTAGGTCAGGGTCGCGTTGTAGGTGTCGGCCAGGTACTTGGGGTCGGCATTGAAGTTGGCAAATGCATAGTGGTAACCGCTGAACAGGGCCAGGCGCTTGCCCTTGAGGTCGGCGAAATATTCCTGGCCGCGGCCGGGCTCGCGCTGGGCGGTGAAGATCTCGGCATCTTCCAGGCCCATGTCGACGCTGGTGTGGGGAATGTCCTGCCAGCCCCAGGCCGGGTTCTCGAAAATCGCCATGTCGACGCGGCCTTGCTCGAAATCGCGAAAACGCCGGGGAATCGAGGTCGGCACCAGTACGAATTGATAATCACTTTGCAGTACGTTCAAGGCCTCCACCAGTTGCGGCAGCAAACCGGTGTCGGCGCCCTGCTCGGGCCGCACGGTATAAGGAGGAAAGTGCGCCGCCCCCACCCGTACCAACTGTGCAGCACAGACCGGGAAAACCGTCAGGGTGGCCAGGCCCCACACAAGCATTCGCAAAGCCGTCCGCATTGGCGAAGACATCAGGTAACGTACCTCAAGAAAAGAAACAGGGCAGTGCCATTAAAGCTAGGCGGTTTCCCTCGCTTCGACAACTTTCCACTGAGTAATTAATTACTTGCGCTTAGGGCTCGTTGAGCACCAGGGTCAGCGCTTCCTCGGCCAGTTGTTCGAGGGTCAGGCTGCCCTCGGCGCGAAACCAGGTGGTGGTCCAGGACAGCGCCCCGGTGAGAAAACGCCGGGTAATGAACACATCGCCCTTGATAAAGCCGGCCTCCTTGGCCTCGCCCAGCACCTGCAGCCAGATCTGCTCATAAATGTCGCGCAGGGCCAGGACGTCGGCCTGGCCTTGCGCCGACAACGAGCGCCATTCGTAGACCAGCACCGCCATGGCCTCGCCGCTGCCGCCCATGATCGATTGCAGCTCGCAGCGGATCAGCGCCAGCACCCGCTCGCGCACGCTGCCGGCTTCGGCCAGTTCGGCGCGCATCAGGGCGGTGTTGTAGTGGATGGTTTCCTCCATCACCGCGCGCAGGATGTCGTCCTTGCTCTTGAAGTGATGAAAGATGCTGCCGGACTGGATGCCCACCGCGCTGGCCAGGTCGCGCACCGTGGTGCGTTCGTAGCCTTTGTTGCGAAACAGGTGAGCCGCGGTTTGCAGCAGCTTGCCGCGGGCGCTGTCCGGATCGGTCAGTTGCCCGTTGGCGACCAGCTGGCGCATCACCAGCAAGGCTTTTTGCTCGTCCACGGCCTCTCTCCTACATTCGCTCGATCGTTATGCGGCGCAGCCCGCTGAAACAGGGAGCTTGCGCGCGCAATTTAAGCCCGTGGGGACGACCAAGCAAGCGCTTGGGAAGAAGATATTTCCGACGTTTACAAACCAAGCGCTTGCTTGGTAGTCTCGATGCAGTTCTGTCATCGCGTCTTTTATCGAGTCTTTTATCGAGAGCCCCCTGCCATGACCAAGACCCTCCGCATCGGCTGCGCCAGTGCCTTCTGGGGCGACACCTCGAGCGCCGCCGCGCAACTGGTGCAGGGCGGCCGCCTGGATTACCTGGTGTTCGACTACCTGGCCGAGATCACTATGTCGATCATGGCCGGCGCCCGGATGAAGGATCCCACTGCCGGCTACGCCACGGACTTTGTCGAGGTCTTGAGCCCGCTGCTGGGCGAGATCGCCCGGCAAAACATCCGGGTCATCAGCAATGCCGGCGGGGTCAACCCACAGGCCTGCGCCGCGGCCCTGCAAGCGGCCTGCGACCAGGCCGGCGTGGCCCTGAAGATCGCCGTGCTGCTGGGCGACGACCTGCAACCCCGCTTCAAGCAACTGAGCGGCAGCGGCATTCATGAAATGTTCAGCGGCGCGCCGCTGCCACCCATGTGCGTGTCCACCAACGCCTACCTCGGCGCCCCGGGAATAGTCGAAGCCCTGAAGCTCGGCGCCGACATTGTCATCACCGGCCGCGGGGTTGACAGCGCGGTGGTCAGCGCCGCGCTGGTGCATGAGTTCGGCTGGTCCTGGCACGACTACGACAAGCTGGCCCAGGCCGCCCTCGCCGGGCACATCATCGAATGCGGCGCACAGTGCACCGGCGGCAACTTCACCGACTGGCGCGACGTACCGGACTACGAACACATCGGTTTTCCCATAGTCGAGGTCGGCGCCGACGGCCAGTTCGTGGTCAGCAAGCCCGAAGGTTCGGGCGGCCTGGTCACGCCGCTGACCGTCGGCGAACAACTGCTATATGAGATCGGCGACCCTCGGGCCTATCTGCTGCCCGACGTGGTCTGCGACTTCACCCAGGTCAAGCTGCGCCAACAGGGCAAGAATGCGGTCAGCGTGCACGGCGCCAAGGGCCTGCCGCCGACCGGCCAGTACAAGGTCAGCGCCACCTACCCGGACGGTTTCCGTTGCACCGCCAGTTGCCTGATCGCCGGTATCGACGCAGTGGCCAAGGCGCGCCGGGTCAGCCAGGCGATCATCGACAAGACCGCGGAAATGTTCGCCCAGCGCGGCTGGGCGCCCTACAGCGAAGTCAATATCGAACTGCTCGGCAGCGAAGCCACCTACGGCCCTCACGGCCAGCGCCAGGACAGCCGCGAAGTGGTGATCAAGCTCGCCGTGCGCCACCCGGACAAGCGCGCGCTGGTGCTGTTTTCCCGGGAGATCGCCCAGGCCGCCACGGGCATGGCTCCGGGCCTGACCGGCATCGTCGGCGGCCGGCCCACGGTCTATCCGCTGATCCGTCTGTTCTCGTTCCTGATCGACAAAAGCGCCTGCACCCTGGAAGTCGAGATGGCCGGCCAGCGCCACCGGGTCGAGTTGCCCGAGCTCGACAGCCTCGACTCCAGCGCCCTGCCCGCGCCCCATGCCGTGGCCAGCCCCGTGGGCCGCGCCGATGCCAGCGTGGCGCTGGTCAAGCTGGCGGTGGCGCGCTCCGGAGACAAGGGTAACCACAGCAATATCGGAGTCATGGCCCGCGCGCCCGAATACCTGCCGTGGATCGCCGAAGCCTTGACCCCCGCAGTCGTGGTGGACTGGATGAGCCATGTGCTGGACCCGATCCATGGCCGGGTCCAGCGCTGGTACCTGCCGGGCAGCCATAGCCTGAATTTCCTGCTGGAAAACGCCCTCGGTGGCGGCGGTGTCGCCAGCCTGCGCATCGACCCGCAAGGCAAGGCCTTCGCCCAGCAGTTGCTGGAAATCCAGATCCCGGTGCCGCAGAGCATCGCTGACGCCGTTAATTAGAGGACACCTATCGTGGGTTATGACTCGATTTTCAAACCCGACCTGTTCGCCGGCCAGACCATCATCGTCACCGGCGGCGGCAGCGGCATCGGGCGCTGCACCGCCCACGAACTGGCGGCCCTTGGCGCCCGTGTACTGCTGGTGGGGCGCAAGGCGGACAAGCTGCACAAGGTGGCCGCGGAGATTGCCGAAGACGGTGGCCAGGCCAGCGGGCATGCCTGCGACATTCGCGACGAGGAAGCGGTCAAGACCCTGGTCAGTGAACTGATCCGTGAGCACGGGCCGCTGCATGGCCTGGTCAACAACGCCGGCGGGCAATACCCCTCGCCCCTGGCCTCGATCAATCAGAAAGGTTTTGAAACCGTGCTGCGCACCAACCTGGTGGGCGGTTTTCTCATGGCCCGGGAAGTCTTCAACCAGTCCATGAGCAAGCACGGCGGCAGCATCGTCAACATGCTCGCCGACATGTGGGGCGGCATGCCCGGCATGGGCCATTCCGGCGCCGCCCGTTCGGGGATGGACAACTTCACCAAGACCGCCGCGTTCGAATGGGGCCATGCCGGGGTGCGGGTCAATGCCGTGGCGCCGGGCTGGATCGCCTCCAGCGGCATGGACACCTACGAAGGCGCGTTCAAGGCGCTGATCCCGACCCTGCGCGAACACGTGCCGCTCAAGCGCATCGGCACCGAGTCGGAAGTCAGCGCCGCCATCGTCTTCCTGCTCAGCCCGGCGGCGGCCTTCATCAGCGGCAGCACCTTGCGCATCGACGGCGCCGCCAGCCTCGGCAGCCGCGCCTGGCCGTTGCACAAGGCCTCCCATAGCCAGTCCTACAACGGCTTCCACCGCGCTTATCTGCCCGACGTGCTCAAGGATCAGGAGTAAGCCATGCCGGTCATCCAGTCCCAACTCGACCCTCACAGCCCGCAGTTCCTGCAGAACCGCGAAGCGATGCTGGCCGGCCTGGCGCAGATCCGCCAACTGGAACAGAACCTGCTGATCAAGGCTGCCGAGGCCAAGGCGAAATTCGAAAAGCGCGGGCAACTGCTGCCCCGCGAACGCCTCAACCTGCTGCTGGACCCCGGCGCGCCCTTTCTCGAACTGGCGAGCCTGGCCGGCTACAAGCTGCACGACGACAAGGACGGCAGCCAGGCCGGTGGCGGGCTGATCGCCGGCATCGGTTATGTCAGCGGCGTGCGAGTGCTGGTAGTAGCCAATAACAGCGCGATCAAGGGCGGCACCATCTCCCCCAGCGGCCTGAAAAAATCCCTGCGCCTGCAACAGATCGCCATGGAAAACAAACTGCCGGTGGTGACCCTGGCCGAGAGCGGCGGCGCCAACCTCAATTACGCGGCGGAGATCTTCGTCGAAGGCGCGCGCAGCTTCGCCAACCAGGCGCGCATGTCGGCCATGGGCTTGCCACAGATCACTGTGGTGCACGGCTCGGCCACCGCCGGCGGCGCCTACCAGCCGGGGCTGTCGGATTACGTGGTGGTGGTGCGCGGCAAGGCCAAGCTGTTTCTTGCCGGGCCGCCCCTGCTCAAGGCCGCCACTGGCGAGGTGGCCACCGACGAAGAACTGGGCGGCGCCGAGATGCATGCGCAGGTGGCCGGCACCGCCGAATACCTGGCGGAAAACGACGGCGATGGCGTGCGCATCGTGCGGGAGATTCTCGACGCCCTGCCGTGGAATGCCCGGCTGCCGCTGCAGCCGACCCGCGCCTACGCGGAACCGCTGTACCCGATCGACGAGCTGCTGGGGCTGATTCCCGACGACCCGAAAAAGCCTTATGACGCCCGGGAAATCGTCGCGCGCATCGCCGACGGTTCGAACTTCCTCGAATTCAAGGGCGAGTTCGACCAGCAGACCCTCTGCGGTCATTTGCAGATCCAGGGGCGCCCTTGCGGTTTTATCGGCAATAACGGGCCGATCACCCCGAAAGGTGCAAGCAAGGCCGCGCAGTTCATTCAATTGTGCGACCAGAGCGGCACCCCGCTGCTGTTTTTCCACAACACCACCGGTTTCATGGTCGGCACCGAGTCGGAGCAGCAAGGCGTGATCAAGCACGGTTCCAAGCTGATCCAGGCGGTGGCCAATGCCCGGGTGCCGAAGCTGACGATCGTGGTCGGCGGCTCCTATGGCGCCGGCAACTACGCCATGTGCGGCCGTGGCCTGGACCCACGCTTCATCTTCGCCTGGCCCAACAGCCGCACCGCGGTGATGGGCGGCGCCCAGGCCGGCAAGGTGCTGCGCATCGTCACCGAGGCCAAGCACGCCAAGCAGGGCCAGGCGGCCGATCCGCAGATGCTGGATATGCTGGAACAGGTCACCGCGCAGAAGCTCGACAGCCAGTCCACCGCCTTGTATGGCAGCGCCAACCTGTGGGACGACGGGCTGATCGACCCACGGGATACCCGCACCCTGCTGGGTTATCTGCTGGATATCTGCCATGAGGCGCAGGTGCGTCAGCTACAACCCAATAGCTTCGGTGTCGCACGGTTCTGATGTAGCCGCTGCCGTAGGCTGCGATCGGCCCCGAAGAGGACGTGCTCTTGAAGCCCTCGAAGGCCCTTCGGGCCTTATCGCAGCCTTCGGCAGCGGCGACAGGGACAGCGAGCAGTTCCGCAACGGCGGTGTTTTCGGCCTGCGGCAGCGGCTACAGGAGTCACAAGGTTCAGGGATTGCGTCACTCAACTTGAGGAGAACAATAAAAATGATCTTCACCCAGGAACATGAAGAACTGCGGCGCACGGTGCACAACTTTGTCGAGCGCGAGATCAACCCGTACGTCGACGAATGGGAAAAGGCCGGGCGCTTTCCGATCCACGAGATGTTCCGCAAGGCCGGCGAGCTGGGCCTGCTGGGCATCTCCAAGCCGGAGAAGTTCGGCGGCATGGGCCTGGACTACAGCTATTCGATAGTCGCCGCCGAAGAGTTCGGCACCATTCATTGCGGCGGCATCCCGATGGCCATCGGCGTGCAGACCGACATGTGCACCCCGGCCCTGGCGCGCTTCGGCTCCGACGAGCTGCGCGAGGAATTCCTGCGCCCGGCCATCAGCGGGGAAATGGTCGGCTGCATCGGTGTCTCCGAAGTCGGCGCCGGCTCCGACGTGGCCGGGCTCAAGACCACGGCGCGCAAGGACGGCGACGACTATGTGATCAACGGCAGCAAGATGTGGATCACCAACTCCCCCAGCGCCGACTTCATCTGCCTGCTGGCCAACACCTCGGACGACAAGCCCCACGTCAACAAGTCGCTGATCATGGTGCCGATGAACAGCCCCGGCATCAGTCTCAGCCCGCACCTGGACAAGCTCGGCATGCGCAGCTCGGAAACCGCCCAGGTGTTTTTCGACAACGTGCGCGTGCCCCAGCGTTACCGCATCGGCCACGAAGGTGCCGGTTTCATGATGCAGATGCTGCAATTCCAGGAAGAGCGGCTGTTCGGCGCGGCCAACATGATCAAGGGCCTGGAGTACTGCGTCGACAGCACCATCGAGTACTGCAAGGAACGCCAGACCTTCGGCAGCGCGCTGATCGACAACCAGGTGATCCACTTCCGCCTGGCCGAGCTGTCCACCGAAATCGAATGCCTGCGGGCCCTGGTGTACCAGGCCACCGAGCAGTACGTACGGGGCCAGGACGTCACTCGCCTGGCGTCCATGGCCAAGCTCAAGGCCGGGCGCCTGGGCCGCGAAGTCAGCGACAGCTGCCTGCAATACTGGGGCGGCATGGGCTTCATGTGGGACAACCCGGTGGCCCGCGCCTACCGCGACGTGCGCCTGGTCTCGATCGGCGGCGGCGCCGACGAAATCATGCTGGGCATCATCTGCAAACTCATGGGCATCCTGCCGGGGAAAAGAAAATGAGCCGCCTGCCCGCCTGCGAAACCCTGCTGCTGGCGCCCCGCGGCGGCGTCTTGCACATCACCCTCGATCGCCCGGACAGCCGCAACGCCATGAGCCTGCAAATGGTCGCCGAACTGCGCGCGGTGCTGGCGGCGGTACGCGATGACCGCGACATTCGCGCCCTGGTGCTGAGAGGCGCCGGCGGGCACTTCTGCGCCGGCGGCGACCTGAAAGACATGGCCAGTGCCCGCGCCCAGGGCGCCAGCGCCTATCAGGAACTGAACCGGGCATTCGGCACGCTGCTCGAAGAAGCCCAGCACAGCCCGCAGGTGCTGATCGTGCTGCTGCAAGGCGCGGTGCTGGGCGGCGGCTTCGGCCTGGCCTGTGTCAGCGATATCGCCATCGCCGATCATCAGGCGCAGTTCGGTATGCCGGAAACCAGCCTCGGCCTGCTGCCGGCGCAAATCGCCCCGTTCGTGGTCAAGCGCATCGGCCTGACCCAGGCCCGCCGGCTGGCGCTGACCGCCGCGCGCTTTGATGGCCACGAAGCCAAGCGGCTGGGCCTGGTGCATTTTGTCGAAAACAGTCCACAGGCCCTGGCCGAACGCCTCGATGAGGTACTGGCCCATGTGTTGTGCTGCGCGCCCGAAGCCAATGCCGCGACCAAGGCCCTGTTGCTGGCCAGCGCTGAAGAACCGCTGGCGCCCCTGCTCGATCGCGCGGCGGAGCAGTTCGCCGCCGCCGTCACTGGTGCCGAAGGCATCGAGGGGACCATGGCCTTCGTGCAGAAACGCAAACCGGCGTGGGCGTCATGAGCCCCATCGCGAGCAAGCTCGCTCCTACAGGTCCGTGACCTGCCTACTCCTTGTAGGAGCGAGCTTGCTCGCGAAATGCCCGACCAAACACCACCGATCTCAGGAAACCACTCCATGCCCGCCTTCAGCAAAATCCTGATCGCCAACCGTGGCGAAATCGCCTGCCGCATCCAGCGCACCGCGCAAGCCCTGGGTTATCGCACCGTGGCGGTGTTCAGCGACGCCGACGCCGATGCGTTGCATGTGCGGATGGCCGACGAGGCGGTGCGCATCGGCCCGGCGGCGGTGCAGCAGTCCTACCTGAACAGCCAGGCGATCCTCGACGCGGCCCGGCGCACGGGCGCCGATGCGCTGCATCCCGGCTACGGCTTTCTGTCGGAGAACGCCGAATTCGCCCGCGCCTGCGAGGCGGCCGGCATCACCTTTATCGGCCCCAGCGCCGAGGCCATCGAACTGATGGGCAGCAAGCGCCTGTCCAAGCTGGCGATGCTCGCGGCGGGCGTGCCCTGCATCGCCGGTTATCAGGGCGCGGAACAGGACGATACGACTCTGCAACAGGAAGCCGAACGCATCGGCTACCCGCTGATGATCAAGGCCAGCGCCGGTGGCGGCGGACGCGGCATGCGCTTCGTTCAGCACGCCGATGAACTGCTGGCACAGGTACGCACCGCACGTTCGGAGGCGCTGCACGCCTTTGGCAGCGACGAGTTGATTCTGGAACAGGCGCTGATCGAGCCGCGGCATGTGGAAATCCAGGTGTTCGGCGACTGCCACGGCCAGTTGATCTACCTCGGCGAGCGCGACTGCTCGATCCAGCGCCGCCATCAGAAAGTCGTCGAGGAAGCGCCCTGCCCGGTGATGACCGCCGAGCTGCGCCAGGCCATGGGCGAGGCAGCCCTCAAGGCGGGCCGGGCGGTGAACTATGTCGGCGCCGGCACCGTGGAGTTTCTCCTCGATGCGCGGGGGCAGTTCTATTTCCTGGAAATGAACCCCCGGCTGCAGGTCGAACACCCGGTCACCGAAATGATCACCGGCCTGGACCTGGTGGCCCTGCAACTGCAGGTGGCTGCCGGACAAGCGCTGCCGCTGCGCCAGGAGCAGGTCGAACTCAAGGGCCATGCCATCGAAGTGCGGCTGTATGCCGAAGACCCGGCGCAGGACTTCCTGCCGCAAACCGGGCAGGTACGGCGCTGGGAGCCGGCGCTGGGCACCGATGTGCGCATCGACCATGGCCTGCTGGAAGGCCAGAGCGTCAGCCCGTTCTATGACCCGATGCTGGGCAAGTTCATCGCCCACGGCGCCACCCGCGAAGAAGCGCGCCGCAAGCTGTTGCGCGCGGCCGAGGACACGGTGCTGACGGGTGTGGCGAACAACCAGAAACTGCTGGCGAACCTGCTGCGCCATCCCGGTTTTGTCAGCGGCCAATTCAGCACTGCCTTTATCGCCGAACATTTTGCCGACGACCCAAGTCTGCATCCCCAGCCGCCAAGCGGCGCCGAACTGGCCCTGGCCGCGGCGCTGCTGTATCAGCACGCGGCCCAACGCCACGGCGCGGCGCTGGCCGGCTGGCGCAACAACGCCAGTGTGCCGCTGCACTATCGCCTGGGCTCGGGTGAAGCCGTGTGGAACCTTGAACTGAATAACCAGCAAGCCGGGACGCTGCAGATTCAACACGCCGACGAAAGCTTCGAGGTACAGCTGCTGGAAGCGGATGGCCGCTGGGCCTGCGCGACCATCGACGGCATCCGCCGCCACTACGCCTACACCCTGGAAGCCGGGCAGCTCTGGCTGTTTACCCGTCCCGGCAGCCTGCACCTTCAAGACCTGAGCCACGCACCGGTCGCCAGCCAGGCCGGCGCCCACAGCGGCATGCTCAAGGCGCCCATGGACGGCGCCATCGTCGACGTACTGGTCAGCGAGGGCGCGACCGTCAGCAAGGGCCAACTGCTGCTGGTGCTGGAGGCCATGAAGATGGAGCATCCGCTGAAGGCCGGGATCGATGGCGTGATCAAGCGGCTGCAGGTCAACCTGGGCGATCAGGTGAAAAACCGCCAGGTTCTGCTGGAGGTGGAATAAGCCGCTAGGCGCAGGCGTCGGGTTTGGCTACGCTCAAGCCTCATCGGGATGTTGAAGCTGGAGCCTGTGATGCCCCACTGGTTGGTAATTGATCTGGAAGCCACCACGGACGAAGGAGGCTGGCCGGTGACCGATATGGAAATCATCGAGATCGGCGCCACCCTGGTGAACCGCGAAGGGCGTGAACTGGACCATTTCCAGCGCTTCGTGCGCCCGCTGCGGCGGCCGATGCTGACGCCGTTCTGCCGTGAACTGACCCGCATCAGCCAGGCCCAGATCGACGGCGCCCAACCGTTGAGCGAAGTCTGGCCTCTGTTCGAACGCTGGCTGGGCCAGCACCATGCGCGCCTGGAAGGCTGGGCCAGCTGGGGCGACTACGATCGCAAGCAGCTGCTGCAGGAGTGGCAACGCTCGCAACTGCACAGCGCCCTCGCCCAACTGCCGCACATGAACCTCAAGCAACGCTTCGCCAAGGCGCGTCGCCTCGAACGGCCGCTGGGCCTGAACGGCGCGCTGCAACTCGCCGGGCTGCAGTTCACCGGCCAGCAGCATCGCGCCCTGGAAGATGCCCGCAATACGGCGCGTTTATTGCCTCTGATTCTTCCCGGCTGATCCGTCTGCGCAACAGGTGACGCATCTGAAGGCCTTGTGCATACTGGCCGGCCTTTTTGACCCCTTTTTTGAGGAATCGCCCATGTTTAAAGTCAACGAGTACTTCGACGGCACCGTCAAGTCGATTGCCTTCGGCACGGCCGAAGGTCCAGCCACCATCGGCGTCATGGCTCCGGGCGAATACGAGTTCGGCACCGCCCAACGGGAAATCATGCACGTGGTTTCCGGTGCCCTGACCGTCAAGCTGCCTGACAGCAACGACTGGGAAACCTTCGCCGCCGGCAGCCAGTTCAACGTACCGGCCAACAGCAAGTTCCAGCTGAAGGTCGCCGTCGACACCGCCTACCTGTGCGAATACCGCGGCTGATCCCTTCTTCGGGGACTGATTGTCGGTCATAAAAAATGCCCGTATCTGACGATACGGGCATTTTTCGTTGCAGCGCCGCTGGCTATTCCAGCACAGTGACCGGCATGCCGACTTCCAGCCGGCCAATGCCATCGTTCACCAGGTTCTGCCCGAACATCGCCCCACCTTCTTGCGCCCGGTACTGCTGCAGCGTGGCCAGCGGTTCACGGTCGGCGCTGCGCTCGCCGGTCTGCGGATCGATGGTGGTGAGGATGCAACGCGCACAAGGCTTGACCACCCGAAACTCGATATCGCCGATGCGAATGCGCTTCCAGCCGTCTTCGGCGAATGCCGGGAAGCCTTCGATCACCAGGTTGGGACGAAAACGCAGCATCTCCAGGGGACGGCCGACGCGACTGGACAGGTCTTCCCGGGAAGACTCGCCAATCAGCAACAACGGAAAACCGTCGGCAAAGGCCACCTGATCGTCATCCTTGCCGTAACCGGCCTGAGTGGTGCGCGCGCGCTCCAGGGGCACCTGTACCAGGCGGGTCGGCTTGCCGATGAACTCGCTCAGCCAGGCATGGGCCGCCTCGCCGGCATCCGGCACGCGCAGGGTGTCGCGCCAGATGGTCACGCCACGTAACGGGGCATCCGCACCAGGCACTGGCACATCGAGGGCTGGATAGCCGGGAGCGCTGAGGGTCAGCCCACCGTCGGCGTTCCACAGCGCCGACAGCTGGCTCATGTGCGGGACCGCGCGCTGGGTCAGGAAGCGTCCGCTGGGTTCATCGACCAGCATCCAGCGTCGATCTCCCTCCAGCCCCAGCCTGTCCAGCGCGACCTGTTGCAGGGACTCGCCCCTGCCGGACTTCAAGGGGTATCGATAAAGCGCGCTGAGACGCATGGCCAGCTCCCGGGAGGCAAAAAAAGCAACCTTATACGAGCCGGCCCGCGAATCAAAGAAGCACCTGCGGCGCAGGCATCACTCCGGCCACTGCTCCCGTCAGGCGGGAACTTCGTCCAGCATCAGGCGCTGGCGCACCACGTCGACCAGTTTGTCCGGCTGGAACTTGGACAGGAAGTTGTCGCAACCGACCTTCTTCACCATCGACTCGTTGAAGCTGCCGGACAGCGAGGTGTGCAACACCACATAAAGACCGCGCAGACGCGGATCGTTGCGGATTTCGGTGGTCAGGCGATAGCCGTCCATTTCCGGCATTTCGGCGTCGGTGAACACCATCAGCAGCTTGTCGGTCATGTCGACCCCGGTATCGGCCCAGGCCTTGAGCATCTTCAGGGCTTTCAGGCCGTCGCTGGCAATGTGCATCTTCACCCCCAGCTGGCCCAGGGTGTCGCGCAATTGCGTCAGCGCCACGTTGGAGTCGTCCACCAGCAGCACTTCACGGCCGCGGGCACGTTCGAGTACCGGGTCGTCGAGCTTGTCGCGAGAGACCTTGGCGTTGTACGGGACGATTTCGGCCAGGACCTTTTCCACGTCGATGATCTCGACCAGTTGATCGTCGACCTTGCTGATCGCCGTCAGGTAATGCTGGCGCCCGGCACTGGTCGGCGGTGGCAGGATGGCTTCCCAGTTCATGTTGACGATGCGGTCGACGCCTCCCACCAGGAAGGCCTGCACCGAGCGGTTGTACTCGGTGACGATGATGGTGCTGTTGGGCCCCGGCACCAGCGGCCGCATGCCGATCGCCTGGGACAGGTCGATGACCGGCAGCGTCTGCCCCCGCAGGTTGACCACGCCACAGACGAACGGATGGCGCTGGGGCATCAGCGTCAGCTTCGGCAATTGCAGGACTTCCTGCACCTTGAACACGTTGATCGCGAACAACTGTCGCCCGGCCAGACGGAACATGAGGATTTCCAGGCGATTCTCACCCACCAGTTGCGTGCGTTGATCTACCGTGTCGAGAATGCCGGCCATGTAATGACTCCTGGGCTTGTTCTGATGAATTCACTAACGCGGGTTATCGGCGCAATTCGCCGAATCTTGACCCGCATACAAAATGCCATGCAAAGGCATTGATGTCACATTAACATCATGCTTTACTGGCTTCGCGATTTCATCCACGCAACTTCCCCGCCGCGACCTCTATTTCAGCGCTTGGTTCCCCTCTGTAAGGGAATCCCCTATCGGCAATCAGGACCAACCTGATATTCGCAATATCCAATAGCCATTAATGTGACGCCATTCTCATTGCATGAATGGAGTCAGGCTTTTGTTTGTGATCGCAGGAAGATGGGCTGGTGCCCTTTCGAGCCCCCCCACCTCCGCTGTCCAAGCGTGGTCGATAGACCGTGCCCGACGAGTTGCATCCTGCAGACTAAACACCAGCCCATCGTCTTCGTCCATTCAGAACCAATCAGATTCGTCCTATATCCCACGGCATAACCGGCGTAATACCTTACAGCCGCTCACAAAACGGACCATTCCATCATCTGACGTGGCGTCGTGGAGACAAGCATGCTGATCGACGATCAAACGTGGCACCAATCACCTGACTTTCTGCTTGAGGCAGAAGCACTATTGGCCAAGTCGGTTGAGTGCCTGAACCATCTCAATCTGATCAAGAACGATCAGGACGCCATCGATTGCATGTTGTCCACTCTGCTCAAGCTTGCCGAGAAAACCGACGCGCTGGCGCTGCGCAGCACCGCCGAATTCTCGCGCCAGGTTCATGCGTTGCTGGATCATTCCCATCCTCATCCGGACATGAACGAGCAGATTCTCGACACCCTCGGGGAGTGCTTCAGCCTGATGGCCTGGCAGCTTGAACTCGTCGATCCGGTGACCGGGCAACTGAACCTCGACGGCAACGAACAGGCCACCCTCATCGAAACCCTCGCCGTGCAAATGGATCCTCTGCCTGCGCCCCTGTCCTGCCAACACAACTCGTTTAAAGTTTTTTCGATCGCCAAGAGAAACGCATAAACCTGTCGTTAATCCCTAACTTCAGCCGTTAGATATGTTGTGACATTGATCAGCATCATGTCGTTATTCAATATTTCATGCCTGTTAACGACAGAACCAACTAGCGCAACTAAATAAAACCAATCCCGAGACTTCAAGTGTCCTGAATTTCGCCTGCCCGTTCGCTCAAGGCGAGATACAGTCACTGTTTCAGGGTGGCCAGTTGAAACAAGCAAATCGGCACATACGTCCCAAAAGGCGATATTCCTGACTTTCTGGACATATATAGAGGCGCGACCAACGGTAGCTAAGCTGGTACTATGCCAACCACTAACCGATGTACTTAATGGCACTGTGACTTCAGATTGATCTTGTTACACACCGGATCAGTGCAAGGCTTGCTCCCAACGAATAGACCGCGTTAATTGAAGCCGCATACTCAAACAATACCGTTTTCCAAACCGGGGCCCGTCAGCCGACTTGACCGGTCTCCCCGCAGCGAACATTCATTGGCTCCATCCGCTATGTACGCCAGCCTCAAGTCAACCGCCACCAGGCTTCTTTCTCGAATACACCTGCGCCGGCTCAACCTGTTGCTGTGCTCATGCTCGGCACTTGGAAGCCTGGCCGTCTATTGCCTGTCGACTACCTTTCCCCTCAGCCTGCTGATCCTGAATCTGGCGGCCCTGGCCAGTGTCTGGGCCTATTACGGCGATTCGCGCAAATCGATCAAGTTCCAGCCTCAGGAACTGGCGGACCGTTTGCTGGAAGTCCAGGAAAACGAGCGCCATCGCCTCAGTCGTGAATTGCATGATGATATTGGTCAGTTGTTGACCGCCGCCAAGTTGCAAAGCGAATGGCTCAAGCGCCGCCTGCCCGAAGAGCTGCAACAGCATTGCACGACGCTTCAAAGCACATTGGAAGAAACCCTGGCCAAGGTCCGCGATGTATCGGCCATTCTCAATCCCCGGCAATTGGCCAGCCTGGGCCTGGAAGCCAGCCTGCGGGCCCACTTGCTGAAGACCCTGGAAAACACCTCCGTGCACTGGAGCCTGGAATGCAAGCAACGCCTGGCTGGCATCCCCGAAGAGATGGCGGTGGCCGCCTTTCGCATCACCCAGGAAGCCGTCACCAACATGCTGCGTCACGCCCAGGCGGATAACCTGCTGGTACGCCTGCAACGCCTGCCCGAGGGGCTTTCGCTGTTTATCAGCGACGATGGCCGTGGTTTTTCCCCGGCGGCCAATCCTGGTGCACAAGGACAACGCGGCATGGCGGGCATGTCGGAAAGAATCGCGCAACTGGGTGGCACCCTGAAGGTTTCCAGCCAGCCCGACCAGGGCACACAAATCGAAGCACTCTTCCCCTGGGCGCCTCGCGCACTCGAACGGGCCAGTACGAATAAGGTTTTACATTGACCTGCAATTTACTTCTGGTGGATGACCACTCGCTCATCAGGGCTGGCGTGCGTGCCCTGGTCATGGACATTCCTGGCTATGCCGTGATCGGCGAAGCCAACGATGGCGCACAAGTACTGGAAATGGTCGAAAGGCTGTCGCCAGACATTATCCTGCTGGATATTTCCATGAAGGATGTCAGCGGCCTTGAAGCCCTGAAGAAACTCAAGGTGGTGCATCCGCAGAGCAAAGTCCTGATTCTCTCGATGCATACCGATCCGGCGCTGATCATGCAGACCCTGGAATCCGGTGCTCATGGCTACCTGCTCAAGGACACCACCGCCAACGAGCTCGAGCACGCGCTCGACGCCTTGCGCAACAACGAGCGTTACCTCAGCCCGGCCATTGCCCATACGGTGATCAATCAGGCGCTGATCCGCGTGCAGAAGCCCCATCCAGAACCCGTTGAAACCCATAACCTGACCGCCCGCCAGCTGGAGATCCTGCGCCTGATCGTTCGCGGCAAATCGACCCGGGAAATCGCTCACGGGCTGGGCCTGAGCATCAAGACTGTGGAAACCCACCGCTCGCAGATCATGAAACGCCTGCAGATCTACGACGTAGCCGGCCTGGTCCTGTTTGCCGTCCGCGAGCAGATCATCAGCCTCGACGATTAAGGCGCCAAAGCTCCCAACAGCGGGGAGTCTTCCGGTAAATGCACCCGCAATGCCCCTGGAAGCGCGCGAAAACGCAGGTTTTCGCCTTGCAGGGGCTCACCGTCGAGATTGATATCCAGCCCCTCGGACACCTTGATTTCCACCCAGGGCAGGCGTGTACGCACAAACAGATTGTCGATCCCCCAGCCGCCGGCCAGCAGATCCTTCAAGGTGCCCACCAGCTCCTGAGGGGCCGGCAGGATACTGACATCAAGCAACCCGTCATCGGCCATCGCCTCAGGGCACAGCAGATGACCGCCACCGGCCTGGCGCCCGTTGCCGATCCCCAGGGCCAGCAGCTCGCCGCGCCAATGGAAATCCGGCCCCTGCAGCTCGCCATAGGCCGCATGCAGCTCATTGAAGCGGGACAAACCAGTGAACAGATAGGCGGCGCCCCCCAGGATCTTTTTCAGGTCCTCGGAGGTATTGGCCGTCACCTGGCTGCCGAACCCACCCGTGGCCATGTTGAGGAATACCTGGCCACCGACCTCACCGAGGTCGATCGTCCGTGCCGGCACGTCGAGCAGGCTCAATGCCTCATGGGGCAGCAACGAAACGCCAGCCGCCCGCGCGAAATCATTGGCCGTCCCCAGTGGCAGCAACACCAGACTGGCATCGTTGGCCTGCGCCGCCATGGCCTCGGCGATATCACGCAAGGTGCCGTCACCGCCTCCTGCGATCAGGCGCGTATAACCGCCCGCGAGGGCTTCATCCACCAGACGCTGGGCATCGCCCGCCTCCCAGGTCAGGCGGACCGCCAGCTCCCAACCCTCTTCGCGCTTGCGCTCGACAGCGTCGCGGACCTCTTCGTTGAGGGCCTGCTTGCCGTGCAATATCAGCATCGCCTTGCGTTCGCTCATCGCTCATCACTCCTGTCATTCGAGGGCCATTGAAGGATGTTGACCCTCGCCCCATGAGAAAAAGTCCGACCGGAATGTAATGAATTTGTCCCCATCAGGCCGTCTGCTGGCTGACCGGTAACTTTTCTGACCGCAGATTGAGAATCACCTGAATTGACCCGAAACAGACAATCGGAGAATGTTCATGGCAGGCGAACGACGCCTCAAACAGGGAAGCGAAACACATGGATGACAAGAAATGCTTTGAACGCTCGAACTCCGCACTCAACCGGCTGGAAGGAAGCATCCTGCTCAGTACAGGCAAACACCCGGAACTGAGTGTCCATCAAGTACATGCCCATGACCGCGAGCATAAGCCCGACAGCAAGCTTCACGCCTTGCTCAAGAAACTCGCGTGGATATTGGCCTATGCCGGGTTTCTATCGGCACTGCTGTCCTGGGGCCTGAACAGCCGTTTTGGCTTGCTGATCCTTCTACTGCTGCGTTGATAGGTGGGGCTCTGGAGGATGGACCCGGCCCTGCCGACCAGGTCCGCCTCCCCTGGCGTCAGCCCAGGACTTCACTCAACGGAATGAAGTTGACCCAATCGCCCTCGACCAGCGTTCGCTCTTCCAGCACCTCGACCAGCCCCTCGGCCCAGGCGGCACTGCGCAAGACCCCGGAACTCTGGTTCCGGTAGATGATTGCCCTGCCCTGCTCCAGGCGCCCGCGCAGATACTCTCGGCGGTTCCCCGGCTTCGGCCAGGCAAATCCAGCCGGAACCTGGAACTGCAAGGGATGCAGTTGCTTCACTCCCTGGCGCCGCAAAATATAGGGGCGGGCCAGCAAGGCAAAGGTCACCAGCGTCGAGGCCGGGTTACCGGGCAGGCCGATTACCGGCACACCGCGGAAATGCCCGAAGGTCAACGGCTTGCCAGGCTTGATCGCCAGCTTCCAGAGGGCCAGTTCACCCTCTTCTCTTAAGGCGATCCCCAGGAAATCCGCTTCGCCCACCGATACGCCGCCGGTGGACAGAATCAGATCCACATCCGCCAGCTCGGCAAGACGACGCCGGGTCATGGGCAGGTCGTCCGGCAGGATTCCGCCGTCGATCACCTCGCAGCCCAGACGCTGCAACCAACTGCACAGCAGGACACGGTTGCTGTTGTAGATCTGCCCGGGACCGAGCGCCCGCCCGGGTTCGACCAGTTCATCGCCAGTGGAGAGCACGGCGACCCGCACGCGGCGCACCACATCCAGCTCCGCGCAACCCAGGGACGCAGCCAGCCCCAGCTCGATCGGCCCCAGCTGCGTTCCGGCCACCAGCACACACTCGCCAACCGTGGTTTCCTGGCCTTGCGGACGAATGTTCTGCCCCGCGCCGAGAGGCTCGGTAAAAGCCACCCGCTCATCGGCCTGGACCTTGGCGTTCTCCTGCATTTCCACGCAGTCGGCTCCCGCCGGGACCGGCGCCCCGGTGAAGATGCGTGCGCAGGTGCCAGGTGCCAAAGGCTCAGGCGCCTGGCCGGCGAAGATGCGCTGGCTGACCACCAGGGGCTCGCCCTTCCAGTCCGAGGCACGCAAGGCGTAACCGTCCATGGCGCTGTTGGGCCAGGGCGGAAGATCCAGGGTGGAAATCAAGTCGTCGGCCAATACCCGGCCTTGAGCAGCCGCCAGTGGCAACCGTTCGCGTTCGAGAATGGGGGTAGCCTCGGCCATCTCGAGCAAACGGGCCAGTGCGACCTCGACCGGCATCAAGGCACCGGTCTTGCCTGGCTTACCCACGGGATTCACAAGGCGCTGCCTGTTTCAGGTGGGTGACGAAATTGCACGGACGGTGCCGCGAATCCAGCTGTTCGGCGAGGATGCCGTCCCAACCGGTACGCACCGCATTGGTCGAACCCGGCAGGCAGCACACCAGCGTGCCGTTGGCCAGGCCAGCCAGGGCTCGGGACTGCACGGTGGAAGTGCCGATATCGGCCACCGAGATCTGGCGGAACAACTCGCCAAATCCGTCGACCTGTTTGTCGAGCAGGCAAGACACGGCTTCCGGGGTACTGTCGCGGCCGGTGAAACCGGTGCCGCCGGTGATCAGCACCACCTGGACCAGATCGTCGGCGATCCAGGTCGCCACTTGTGCGCGAATCTTGTAGAGATCGTCCTTGAGCAGGACGCGCGCGGCCAGGTTATGGCCAGCAGCGCTCAGACGATCGACGAAGACCTGGCCGGATGTATCGGTCTCCAGGGTCCGGGTATCACTGACAGTCAGCACCGCGATGTTCAGGGGTGCAAAAGGTACATCAGCCTTGGCTTTCATAGGCTCGATCCAGTTGTAGGAGAAACAGCCCGGTGTTATATCACAGCGCTCTCTTTGCCCGCCCCTGTGGAGACGTGCCATGACCCAGCGCGCAGATTTGCCGCCCTGCTCCATTCTGCTCCTGGCCGGTGGGCGCGGCCAACGCATGGGCGGAAGGGACAAGGGGTTGATCGAGTGGCAGGGCCGGCCATTGATCGCCCACCTGCATCGACTGACCCGCAGCCTGAGCGATGACCTGATCATTTCCTGCAACCGCAATCAGCAGCAGTACGCGCCTTATGCCGATCAACTGGTGCAGGACGAAAGCAACGATTTCCCCGGGCCGCTGGCAGGTATTCGTGCCGGACTGGCGGTCGCCCGGCATGCCCGACTGCTGGTATTGCCCTGCGACGTACCGCGTATCGACGCGCAACTGATCGACGCCATGCGACAAAGCGCCGCCCGGCACCCGGACAAACCACTGATGCTGCGCCATGGCGAGCACTGGGAACCCCTGCTGTGTATCATTCCGCGCGCCCTGCTCGGCACCTTCGACGGCGCCTGGCAGAACGGTGAACGCAGCCCCGGACGTATCATGCGCGGGCTGGATGCTCAGGCCCTGCAATGTCCGGCAAACGATCCCCGATTGGCTAATCTGAATACACCAGCGCTGTTAAGCCAGCAGCACGGCGTGTCAGAATGCCCTTAACTCAAGGAACTTGCAGGCGTTGTATACGTCTCAAGCACAGCAACTAAAAGTATTCATCTCGGAGACACATAATGATTCAGCGGACTCTCGCCACTCTCATGCTCGCACTGGGCCTTGCCACTCTCGCCGGTTGCGCATCGCCTACTGTGATCACCCTGAATGACGGTCGCGAAATCCAGGCCGTCGATACGCCGAAATACGATGAGGATTCCGGCTTCTACGAGTTCGAACAACTGGACGGCAAACAAACCCGTATCAACAAGGATCAGGTTCGTACGGTAAAAGAGCTGTAATCCATACCGTTACAACAGCCTTGAACGATAAAGCCCGCTTTCGCGGGCTTTATCGTTTCCGGGCAACAACCAGCAGTGGCCTGGATTACCACTGCAAGGTGATCCGACTCTCGAACTCACGCTCCTCCCCGCTCAGCGGGTCGGTAAAACGCAGCCCCTGAGCCAACAGTTTGAGCGGCTTGGCGTAATCGTCCTCCACATCCTTGAGCGCATCGGGATAGAACGGGTCGTTGCAGATTGCCGCCCCCAGCGCACTCATGTGCACCCGCAACTGGTGCTTTTTGCCAGTCACCGGATACAACCCATAACGCCAGAGGTCACCGTTCTTTTCCCGGACCTCAATTGCTGTTTCCGTATTAGGTGTACCAGGCCCCTCCTGCATGCGGAAAAAAGGCTCGCCATCGACCAGACGGCTTTTATGCACCCGCGGGAACTCGAGACCGGGCAAGGCCGGGGCGATGGCCTCGTAGCGCTTGTCGATCCTGCGTGTCGGAAACAGCGACTGATAAGCCGAGCGGCTTTGCGGATTGGCCGAAAACAGCACCAGGCCCGCCGTATGCCGATCGATGCGATGCAGAGGCACCAGGTGGGGATTGCCCAGGCTGCGGATCAGGCGGCGCAGCAAGGTTTGCTCGACATATTCCCCCGCCGGGGTGACCGGCAGGAAATGCGGCTTGTCCGCCACCACCAGGTGCTCATCGACGTAGAGGATCGATTCCTGCACCGGGATGACCTTTTCGTCGGGCACTTCGCGGAAATAATGAATGCGCAGGCCTTCGCGGTACGCCAGGTCGACGCTGATCGGCAAACCCTGTCCATCGAGCACCCGGCCACGGACGATCCGGCTCAGCCACTGCTCGCGGCTGATGGTGCTGAAGTGATCACACAGGCAGTCCAGTACGGTTGGCCATGACCCGGGGGGCAGGTACAGGGTGCTGGCCTGATGCTGTGCGGCGGAAAAAGGTACGGAGGACATACAAAAGCTCGAGCGGACAATGCAGAGCGGCATTATCCAACATGGGTCCCGGGGAACCTAGGAGAGTTTCCCCCTTCGGGACCAACGACTAGGCGCGAGCCACGTTGGCCTGCGCGGCGGCATCGGTGAACTCCTTCAGCCAGCGCAGCACATCGACCGCTTCCCAGCGGGCCGGGTCATACAACGCATACAACAAACCCTGATACCCCACCACGTCCAGTTGCCGGTGATAACCCGCACGCTGGAACAGCGCTTCGATTTCCGCGAAGCAGGTATTGAAATGCAGCTTGTTGAACGGTGTCTTGCCCTCCGTGACCAGCCCGTCCAGGCGCAGCTCGAGTACCGCTTCGCGCACCACATCGGCGGACATGCGGTTCACACTGCTCTTCAATTGTTCGACATTGACCATCATCAGTCCTTCTACCCTCTCATTCATCCACTGAGCACACGCCCTGCGCATCGATATCAGCCACGGCCGACGTAACTGACCACCCACAACACCACGCCCCAGATTTGCGCCGAATCCCGATCGTCCAGGGGAATCGGTGCAATCGAAGGTCGCGCCGCCTTGAGCAGCAGCCCGCCCTTGGGGTCGGGAGCCAGCAGGCGCACGCCATAGGCGTCTTCGCCATCGAGATGGGCCACCACGTATTGATCCACTGCCGGGGCTGCCGAACGATCGACGATCAGCCGGTCGCCGGGATAGATACCGAAGCCCAGCAGACTGTCGTCATCCACCAGCACCGCGCGGATCTGCGGGGCTCCGAGACCCACGGTGCGATCCAGCGAAAAACCGCCTTCGAACTGGAGCCCGGCAGCAAACCCGCCGTGCTCCGCATGTTCGGGCGACAGGTGTTGCAAACGCTCGGCGCGGGCAAGGATTGTGAGAGACATGACGAACCATCCCGATAACTGTACGCATATACAGTAACCGAATAATCGGGATCCCGCCAAGGGATTGCAGCGAAGGCGACAAACGGAAAGGGTCGTGCCAGCGACAGCCGGCTCAGCGCAGGAAGGCCACCACCTGTTCGGCATCGAACGGCCAGCCCAGCTCGGCGCCGTTGTCCACCCGGCGCAGGACCGGGATACGCAGGCCATACGCCTCGAACAGGGTTTCGTCTTCCGCGATATCCACCAGCTCGACCAACAACCCGTGCTCCACCAACGGCATCAACTCCGCTTCGGCGAGTTCGCACAGGTGGCAACCCAGGGTGCCGAACAGCTGACATTCAGGAGGCATGACATACAGACCGAAAAGAGACAGGCGCTTATTCTAGGCCCGCGATAAAAAGCCGTCGACCGATGAACACGGCAGCGTGCGGTCATCGTCGGGCATTCTGCCAAACAGCTGATGCAGGTCAGCGTCGCCAACTTGCGATTGAGCGACCCTCGCGGCTTTTTTTGCCTCTACGCTCTGTATTCCAACCCGCCGCCGGAGATGCCTGTGTTTGCCAATCTGTTGATCATCCTCGCTTCATCCCTGGTGGTGATCGCCCTGTTCCGCCGCCTGCACCTGCCGCCCGTGCTGGGCTACCTGTGCGTGGGCCTGCTGGTGGGGCCGACCGCCTTCGGCTGGGTCAACGACAACGAAAACCTGCCTGACCTGGCGGAGTTGGGGGTGGTATTCCTGCTGTTTTCCCTGGGGCTGGAGTTTTCCGTATCGAAGATGCTGGCCCTGCGCCAGGTGGTCTTCGGCCTGGGCAGCTTGCAAGTGCTGTGCAGCGGCGCCGTCCTCGGTGGCCTGCTGATCCTCGCCGGCGGGCCGCTGATCCCGGCCTTGCTGCTCGGCGCGGGCCTGGCGCTGTCCTCCACCGCCATCGTCAGCAAGGAGCTGGGCAGCCTAGGGGAAATCTTCAGCAGCCACGGGCAGAATGCGATCGGCGTGTTGCTGTTCCAGGACGTGGTGGCCGTGCTGTTGCTGACCCTGGTGCCGGTATTCGCCGGCAATACCGAGCAGGCCTGGTATTGGGCCCTGCCCCTGACCCTGGGCAAGACCGCCCTGCTGTTCATCGGCCTGGCGCTGGCCAGCCGCTGGCTGCTGCCACGGCTGTTCCATGAGGTGGCCGCCTCCCATTCCGCCGAGCTGTTCGTGCTGCTGGCCCTGGTCATCGTCCTGCTGACCGCCTGGCTGACCCACCTGCTCGGCCTGTCCCCTGCCCTTGGCGCGTTCCTCGCCGGCATGCTGCTGGGGGAAAGCCGCTACCGACACCAGATCGAGGCTGACATCCGGCCGTTCCGCGACATTCTGCTGGGGCTGTTTTTCGTCAGCATCGGCATGCTGATCGACCTGCAACTGTTCGCCAGCCATGCCCTGCTGATCCTCGGCCTGACCCTGGCCCTGATGCTGATCAAGGGCGCCGTGGTGGCGCTGTTGCTCAAGCTGCGCGGCAGCGACGGCGAGACGGCCTGGCGCAGTGGCCTAGCCCTGGCCCAGGGCGGCGAGTTCTGTTTTGCGCTGATGGCGCAGATGCAGCAAAGCCAGTTGATGCCGGCCGAGCTGAGCGGCCTGCTGCTGGCCGCGACCTTCTGTTCGATGTTGCTGACCCCCTTGCTGCTGCGCGCCGCCCCGGGCATTGCCGCGCGCCTGCACCGCAAGCCGAACCAGGAGGCCCACCTGGAAGAAATCAGCGCCCTCAACGCCGCATTGCAGGGCCATGTGGTGATCTGTGGATATGGCCGCGTCGGCCAGTCGATCGGCCGCTTCCTGCGCCGCGAACAGCAGCGTTTCATTGCCCTGGACGATGACCCGGTGCGGGTCCAGGAAGCCGCGGCCGGCGAAAGCTGCGTGCATTACGGCGACTCCCGCCGCGCCGAGCTGCTGGCGGCGGTCGGCCTCGAACGCGCGCGGCTGCTGGTGATTGCCGTGGACAAGACCGACATCGCCCTCAACGTGCTGAAAAGCGCGCGCCGGATCAACAGCGACGTGCCGATCCTGGTACGCACCCGGGACGACAGCCAACTGGCCGAACTGAAAGCCGCCGGCGCCAGCGAAGTGGTGCCGGAGCTGCTGGAGTCGAGCCTGATGCTGGCGTCCCATGCGCTGGTGATGCTCGGGCTGCCGGAACACCAGGTACAGGCCAAGGTCGATGAAGTCCGCCACAACCGCTATAGCCTGCTGCACGGTTTCTACCATGGCGCGCAGACCGACCTGCTGGACAACCGCGGCCAGCCACGGGTGCTGATGCATGCGGTCAATCTCGGCAGCGCGGCCCACGCCTGCGACCTGGCCCTGGGCGAGCTGGCCCTGGAACAGTTGGGTGTGGATGTGCAAGGCGTGCAGCGCGATGGCCGTGACCTGGAGCTGACCGCCGGCACCTTGCTGCAAGCCGGCGATACGGTGTTGATGTCCGGCCCGCTGGCGGCCATCGAAGCGTCGGAGGCGCGCCTGCTCGGCGGCCAATGATCAGCGGCAAGCAGCCCAGGCTGGAGGCTCCAGCCCGGGCCGCAAGGCTTCAGTCCTGGCTGACCGCGCCGATCTTGTGCAGCGACAGGTCGGCGCCGTAGTACTCCTGCTCCTGGGTCAGGCGCAGGCCGCAGAGCGCCTTGATCGCGCCATACACCAGGAAGCCGCCGACCAGCGCCACCAGCACGCCCAGGCCGGTACCGATCAACTGGCTGATCAGGCTGACACCGCCCAGGCCACCCAGGGCGCTCTGGCCGAAGACCCCACAGGCAATACCGCCCCACACACCGCACACACCATGCAATGGCCAGACACCCAGCACATCGTCGATCTTCCAGCGCGTCTGGGTGGCGATAAAGCACCAGACGAACAGCGCGCCGGCGATCGCCCCGGTGATCAACGCTCCCACCGGGTGCATCAGGTCGGAGCCGGCGCAGATCGCCACCAGCCCGGCCAGCGGGCCGTTGTGCAAAAAGCCCGGGTCGTTACGCCCGACGATCAACGCCGCCACCGTGCCGCCGACCATGGCCATCAGCGAGTTCACCGCCACCAGCCCGCTGACCGCCTGCAGGGTCTGCGCGCTCATCACGTTGAAGCCGAACCAGCCGACAATCAGGATCCACGAACCCAAGGCCAGGAACGGAATGCTCGACGGCGCGAACGCCACCAGCTTGCCGTCGCGGTAGCGCCCGTTGCGCGGCCCGAGCAACAGCACCGCGGCCAGCGCCAGCCAGCCGCCCATGGCATGCACCACCACCGAGCCGGCGAAATCATGGAAGCCTGCGCCGAAGCTCTCCTGCAGCCAGGCTTGCAGGCCGTAGTTGCCGTTCCACACCAGGCCTTCGAAGAAGGGATAGATGAAGGCCACGATCAGCGCCGTGGCGCAGAGCTGCGGGACGAACCGCGCACGCTCGGCGATGCCGCCGGAAATGATCGCCGGAATGGCCGCGGCGAACGTCAGCAGGAAGAAGAACTTCACCAGCCCGTAGCCGTGATCGGCGCTGATCACCGCCGCCGGTTGCAGGAAGCTGACGCCGTAGGAGATCCAATAGCCTATAAAGAAATAGGCCAGGGTCGAGACCGCGAAGTCGCTGAGGATCTTCGACAAGGCGTTGACCTGGTTTTTCTGGCGCACCGTGCCCACCTCGAGAAAGGCGAAGCCGGCATGCATGGCCAGGACCATGACCGCACCGATGAGGATAAACAGGGTATTGGAACCATGGACCAGAGTGTCCACAGCGCTTTGCAGATTTTCCATGGAATGGGCAGACCTGATAGCAGGAATTATCCGCGAGCCGCTCGAGCGTTTTTGCACCAACTTGGCACCTAAGGTCCTGTCGACCTACGTATTGCGACCCATTTTGGCGCGACGCTTTTTCGAGAGAGGTGTATCGCTCGGGGGTGTTTCCATAAGTGTTGATTTTTTAGGGTAAGGTTTTAGCTGCCAGGCACCGCATCCTGCGCGCTTTCGGCGCAACCACCCGTGTTTACGCACCAGGACAAAGCAAAAGCTGTACCAGACAATTGCACTGAACCTTCGCGCAAGGCTCATACTCGAACCCTTCAGAACGCCACTATGGAGATCATCATGGCCAGCAAAACCACCAAGACAGCTCAAGAAACCCTGATGGCGGACTTTCAGGCACTGGTCAGTGACACGGAACGCCTGCTGGAACACACCGCCACCCTGGCGGGCGAACAGGCGGACGAATTGCGCACACAGATTCACGACAGCCTGCTGCGCGCCCGCGAGACCCTGCAACTGACCGAGCAATCGCTGCGCGAACGCGGCGAGGCGGCGGTCACTGCCACCGAAGACTATGTGCAGAACAACCCCTGGCAAGCAGTGGGCATCGCGGCGGGCGTGGGCTTCCTGATCGGCCTGCTGGCGACCCGGCGCTGATATGGCTATCGATGAATCCGGCTCCACCGCGGGCCAAGGCTCCTCAACGCGGCGCCTGGGCGCTGCTTTCCTGGGTTTGTTGCACAGCCACGTCGAACTGTTCGGTATCGAGTTGCAGGAACAGAAAGCCAGAACCGTCAGCCTGCTGTTGTTCGCCGGGTTGACCCTGGTGTTCGCCCTGCTGCTGTTGGTAGGCCTGTCGACGCTGGTGCTGATCCTGTTCTGGGACACCTATCGCCTGACCGCCATCACCGGGCTGTGCGTCTTCTATACGCTGGCCGCGCTGTTCTGCGCCCTGCGCCTGAAGGCGGCGATTTTCGATGAATCCTCGCCCTTCCATGCCACCCTCGAAGAGCTGGCCAATGACAGGGAGCGCCTGCTGCCATGAGCCTGCCGGACATTCCGCAAACCAATTCCCGGCGCGAAATGCGCAAGGCGCTGATCCGCCTGCGCATGGAAATGCATCGCCAGGAAATCCGCCACGAATCCCATCAATTGCTGCAACCCTTGCAGCGGGTCCGTGGCCTTGGCCAAAGCTGGCAACAGGGCTTCGGCATCAAGCACGCGCCGTTGTGGGGTGTGGCCGCCGTGACCCTGTTGGGGTTTCTCACCGGCAAGGGCGCCAAGAGCGGCAGCGTCAGAAACTTCGCCCGACTGGTACGGCTCAGCGCCGGCCTGTTGCCGCTGATCAAGCTGGTCATGCAAGGTTCTTCGAGCAAGCATTGAGCCGCCACCATCTGGCTGCATTCTTGCAACCGTTCCCGCAATAGCTGCGCCCCGGCCTCTCTCACGAGAGGTCGGGCCTTGCCTGCCTGTTGCGTCGGCGCGCCGCCCAAGATCAACAAGATCAACCAAGGAGGCCCCGTGATCGACGGGCAACCGCTTGCCTGCTTTCAACCCTTCATCGACACCGCCACTGGCCGCATTGCCGGTGTCGAAGCCCTGGGCCGCCTGCGCCAACCGAACGGCCAACTGCTGTCGGTCGGCCCATTGTTCAACGATCCCCGGACCTCTTCCACCGCCCTGCGCCGGCTCGACCGGCTGATTCGCGCCGACGCCCTGAGCCGCCTGCATGAAGCGCCCGCGGACTGGTTCCTGAGCCTCAATATCTCGCCCCGCTGGATCAGCCGCCTGCGCGCCGGCCAGCCGTTGCCGAGCCTCAGGCAATTGCAGCAACAGGGCGTCGATCCGCGGCGCGTGGTCTTCGAAATCACCGAGTTGAGCGGCAACAGCCAGCGCCTGAGCGAAGTGGTGGCGCGCTACCGCGAAGCCGGCGCGCGGATCGCCATCGACGACTTCGGCGCCGGCTACTCCCAGCTCGACCGGGTGCTGGCCCTGCAACCGGACATTCTCAAGCTCGACATGCGCCTGTTCCAGGCCGCGGCCCGTGGCGGGCCCAGCAGTGACGTGGTCAAGGCCCTGGCGCAGATGGCCGAGAAGACCGGCTGCTGGATCATCGCCGAAGGAGTCGAGAGCGAAACCGAACTCAACTTCGCCCTGGAATGCGGCTCGCGGTATGTCCAGGGTTTCCTGTTTGCCCGGGCCGAGCAGGCGTTCTTCGCCAGCGATGCTTTCGTCGCGCCTTTTGCCCGGGCGCGCCAGCGCTATGTGCAGCAGAAACTGGCCGAACGCGGACGCCTGATGCAGATGCGCCAGCAACTCGCGGAGCTGATGACCCTGCTGCAGGATTGGGCCCAGGCCCGGGCCCCGATCGAACGGTTACCGCAGGTGGATGCCTTTCCCTGGTTGTTGCGCTTCTATCAATGCGATCGCCACGGCACCCAGCTGACGCCGAACCTGGAATGGCGCCACGAGCGCTGGCAGGCCGACCACAGCTACGTCGGCCACAACTGGTCGTGGCGTCCTTACTTCTACCACCTGCTGGCCGAAGGCTGGGACGAGCGGCGGCTGACCCTGTCCAACACCTACCGCGACGCCACCAGCAACCAGTACTGCCTGACCGCCGGGCAGTTCTTCGACAATGGCCAGCGCCTGCTGTTGATCGATATCGATGCCGCGGGGCTTTAGTTCCACTTGCAGGCGCTGGCGCGAACCGGGAAGCTAGCCCATCAGTCATTCGACGGAGAGACCCCGCCTTGGATTGGCATACCCTGCTTACCCGCGAACGCCTCGGAAAACCGCTGCACAGCCCTGAAGAACTGGGCCGCAGCCCCTTCCACAAGGACCACGACCGCATCATCTTCTCCGGTGCCTTCCGCCGCCTGGGCCGCAAGACCCAGGTGCACCCGGTGTCCAGCAACGACCATATCCATACGCGCCTGACCCACTCCCTGGAAGTCAGCTGTGTCGGTCGCTCCCTGGGCATGCGGGTCGGCGAAACCATTCGCGACGCCCTGCCCGAGTGGTGCGAACCGAGCGACCTGGGGATGGTGGTGCAATCGGCCTGCCTGGCCCACGATATCGGCAACCCGCCATTCGGCCACTCCGGCGAAGATGCGATCCGTCACTGGTTCCAGCAGGCCGCCGGGCGCGGCTGGCTGGACGCCATGAGCGAAAACGAGCGCAACGACTTCCTCAATTTCGAAGGCAATGCCCAGGGCTTCCGGGTGCTGACCCAGCTGGAATATCACCAGTTCGACGGTGGCACGCGGCTGACCTACGCCACCCTCGGCACCTACCTGAAGTACCCCTGGACCGCGCGTCACGCCGACTCCCTGGGCTACAAGAAGCACAAGTTCGGCTGCTACCAGAGCGAACTGCCGTTGCTCGAACAGATCGCCAACAAGCTCGGCCTGCCGCAACTCGAGGAACAACGCTGGGCCCGCCATCCGCTGGTGTACCTGATGGAGGCCGCCGATGACATCTGCTACGCCCTGATCGACCTCGAGGACGGGCTGGAGATGGATCTGCTCGACTATGCCGAAGTCGAGTCGCTGCTGCTCGGCCTGGTGGGCGACGACCTGCCGGAAACCTATCGCCAGCTCGGCCCACGGGACTCGCGCCGGCGCAAGCTGGCGATCCTGCGCGGCAAGGCCATCGAGCACCTGACCAACGCCGCCGCCCGGGCCTTCGTCGAACAGCAGGACGCCCTGCTCAGCGGCACCCTGCCCGGCGATCTGGTGGAACACATGCACGGCCCGGCCAAGCGTTGCGTGCTCAATGCCAAGGACATCGCGCGCAAGAAGATCTTCCAGGACAAGCGCAAGACCCTGCACGAGATCGGTGCCTACACCACCCTGGAAATCCTCCTCAACTCGTTCTGCGGCGCCGCGCTGGAACAGCACGGCGGACGCACACCGTCGTTCAAGAACCGGCGGATCCTCGACCTGCTCGGCAACAACGCGCCGGATCCGAACGGTTCGCTGCACACCTCCTTCCTGCGCATGATCGACTTCATCGCCGGCATGACCGACAGCTACGCCAGCGAAATGGCCCGGGAAATGACCGGGCGTTCCAGCCCGCAATGACCCGTCGTTGAACGGCTGCCTCGCGTTATCGAGGTGGCCGTTCGAGCGGTCTTGTGTGAGTCGGCAACTAAGGGATTCCCCTAGGCCCTTATCAGGCAATATCCCGATGCAATCGTTACTTCAACTTTGATCAGCTGCCTTCTGCGCACTGTTCGACAGCGCCTTCACTTCCACCTCGTTCACTAGACATCCATCAAGTCTCGACACTATTCCAGGCAGCCTTCAGCACCTAGAGCACTTGCTCTATAACTAGCGATAGTGACCGATATATGTAGCTGAACAATCAATCCAACTAACCTGAATTAAACAGACCGTTAACGAAACAACCAGACATCCTACCTTTACCTTTCGATACATCTGCTCACCCGTCGGACCAAACCCCTTGCAACACAAGGCCCCTGCAGGTTCCCGTCGATTACAAATTCCGTACAAATCAACTTTATCGTTTCCGCTAGTCTCGAACCGTAATGGCTTAACAAGGTTAATTTCACGCCTCGATAGATCGTTCCCCGTTCATGACCCCAGGCCGGATGATCGCCGGCAAAACAAATAGCAAGCGAACTAAGTACCTTCACTAAAACTTCAAGCCAACGGTTAGTTCGAAAATAATTTCACCCCTCGCTGTAACAAAGAGCACGCCCAGGACTCAAGCGTCAAAATGGAAGTGAGTACACGGAATGAATCCGTGTCGATAAGTTGTTCCCGCACTTCCTCGTCCGTTTTTCACTGTTAAGGATGTCGAGTGCCCCATACGTCCTCAAGTCACCCAAGTTGCCATACCAGCCTGCGTCGCTGGTTGCTGCTCTCGCTGCTGGCCGGGTCCCTGCCGGTGGCCGCCGCCGATATGCCACAACCAGGTCAGGAAGCCCTGCGTCTGCAGCAACAGCAACAGCGCGACCTGCAACAACTGCAACTGGAACAGCGCCAGCGCCAGTTACAGCGCGGCAGCTTCGGGACCCCGGCGGTCACTCCCGCCGAAACCACCCAGGGTGGCCAGGATGAACAGTGCTGGGCCCTGAGCGGCACACGGATCGCCGGCGTCACGCTGTTCAAGAAAGACCGGTTGAACCGCCAGCTCGAACCCTATATCGCGCCCTGCATGGGAGTGAACGGGATCAACCGCCTGCTGGCGCAGATCACCCGGATCTATGTCGAGGCCGGTTACATCGCCAGCCGCCCCTACCTGAGCAGTGCTCCCGCCGCCGGCCATTCGCTGGATATCGTGGTCGACGAAGGTTATGTCGAGGCCGTCGAACTGGCCGACCAGAGCCTGCCGGTTTCCCTGGCCGGGGCCTTTCCCGGCATGCTCGGCGAACCGCTGAACCTGCGCGACCTGGAACAGGGCCTGGACCAGCTCAATCGCCTGCGCTCCCTGGACCTGACTGCCGATATCGCCCCCGGCAGCCAGCCCGGCGCCTCGCGGATCATCCTGCGCTCGCGCAGCAGCGGCGCCTCGCGCTGGGCCCTCGGGCTGGGTGTGGATAACCTCGGCAGCGCCAGTACCGGACGCGACCGCAACTCCGTCAACCTGAGCCTCGACAGCCCGCTGCAACTCAACGACGCGCTCAACCTGAACTTCAGCGACACCCTCAATCACGGTCCGCGCTACAGCCGCAGCGCCAGCGTTTTCTATTCGATCCCCTACGGCTACTGGACCTACAGCCTGTTCGCCAGCCATGCCGAGTACCGGGCGCCGTTCAAGCTCAGCAGCGTGACCTTCTACAACAGCGGGCGCACCGACCTGCTCAGCCTGCGCGCCGATCGCGTACTGTGGCGCGACCAGGGGCACCAGCTGAGCGCCAACCTGCAACTGGCCCACAAGGATGTCGACAGCTACCTGGAGAAAGTCCGCCTGGGCATCCAGAGCCCGACCCTGACCGTGGCCGAAGCCGGGCTCAACCTGTTCTGGCTCGACAGCGCGGTGTGGAACCTCGATGTCAATTACGCCCAGGGCCTGACCTGGTTCGGCGCCGACCGCGACTCGCAACAGGTGCAGAAAAACCTGCCGCAGGCGCAGTTTCGCAAGTACCGCGCCAGCCTCAGCCAATGGCGCAATGGCCACTTCGCCAGCCAGCCCTGGCAGTGGCAGAGCCAGCTGTCGCTGCAGTACAGCCCAGACCCGCTGCCGGCCATCGAACAACTGCTGGGCACCGACGACTCCGCCGTGCGCGGCTATCGCGAGAACAGCGCCTCGGGCGCCATCGGCGGGATCTGGCGCAACACCCTGCGCCTGCCGTTGCAGAACGACCTGCCCGTCAAGCTGACCCCGCGCCTGGCCTTCGACCACGGCCGGATCAAGGCGCAAGAAGGCGCCAGCAGCGAGCGCCTGAGCAGCGCCAGCATCGGCCTGAACCTGAGCTGGAAGAACGTGCAAGTCGATGTCGACTACCAGCACAGCCTGGAAACACCCCAGCGTTTTCACCATGAATCGCCCGCCTGGCTGACCCGCCTGAGTGTGCAGATCTGAGGTCCCGCGAACCGTGCATCAGCCTGAAAAAAACAGCCGAGCCTGAACACCACAGCAGCGTTGCAACGAACAGCGCGCACCGCCACTCGGCCCACACATAGAGAGCTTCTTATGCCCGACAACACATCTGTGTTTCACCTGTCCCCCAGGGGCAAACTGCGCCTGGCCATCGCCAGCCTGCTCCTGGTCTCCCATCTGCCGCAGGCGCTGGCCGGCGGTATCACCGTGGCCCCGGGCCCGGGCGGTATCCCGCAGCTGCAAAACCAGAACGGCGTGCCGATCGTCAACATCGTCGCGCCCAACGGCGCCGGGCTCTCCCATAACCAGTTCCTCGACTACAACGTCGATCGCCAGGGCGTGGTGCTGAACAACTCCCTGCAATCCGGCGCCTCGCAACTGGCCGGGCAGCTGGCTGCCAACCCGCAGTTCCACGGCCAGGACGCCAGTGTGATTCTCAACGAGGTGATCAGCCGCAACGCCTCGGCGCTCAACGGTACCCAGGAGATCTTCGGCCGCGCCGCCGACTATGTGCTGGCCAACCCCAATGGCATCTCGGTCAACGGCGGCAGCTTCATCAACACGCCGAACGCCAGCCTGCTGGTCGGTCGCCCCGAGCTCAACGACGGCAAGCTGCAAGCCCTGAGCACCGGTGACGCCAAAGGCCAGTTGACGGTCGAGGGCCGAGGCCTGAAGAACGACAATGGCAGCATCAACCTGATCGCCCCGCGCATCGACAGCCAGGGCGACATCACCGCCAGCAACCAGCTCAACCTCACCGTCGGACGCAACCGCGTGGACCCGGCCAGCGGCAAGGTGCTCAGCACCGACCCGGCCGGTAACACCAAAGAGCAGCGCATCGACGCCAGCCTGTTCGGCGCCATGCAGGCCGGGCGCATCAACATTGTCAGCACCGCCGAAGGCGCCGGCGTGCGGGTCGGCGCGGTGCAGGTCAAAGGTCACGACGGGGTGGATATCGCGTCTGCCGGCGACCTGCAGATCAGCGGCCAGGCCAAGCCCGACAGCCTCGACGCCGTCCGTGCCGGCGTGCACAGCAGCCAGGGCGACGTGCAATTGCGCAGCGGCCAGGACCTGACCCTCGCCGCCACCGATGTCAGCGCCCGCGACATCAAGCTCGATGCCGGACGCAACCTCACCCTGAGCGCCATCGAAAGCCGCAAGCTCCAGGAAAAACGCGAGCAGTGGAGCAACAGCACCATCGGCATCACCTGGGAAACCTACGACCGCACCCTGACCGACAGCGACAGCCGTCAGCACGGCAACCAGCTGACCGCCCGCCGCGATGCCGAGCTCAAGGCCCGCGCCAACACCGAACTCAAGGCCAGCCAGATCAAGGCCGGCAACAACCTGACGGTCGACAGCGGCGCCGACCTGCGCCTGACCGCCGCCACCGAAACCCACGAACAACGCGACCAGGGCCACCACCGCAAACACCTGTGGAAAGCCGACTGGGACAAGTCCAGCAGCGAACAGCGCAGTATCACCAGCCAGTTGGAGGCCAAAGAACAGTTACAACTGACCAGTCGCAAGCAGCTGCAACTGCAGGGCGCCGAACTGGCCAGCAACAATATCGAGCTGACCGGGCGCCAGGTGGACATCACCAGTGCCAGCCGCACCCAGAGCAACAGCGACAAGTCCTACTCCGGCGATCTGGTCGGCGGCAGCTTCTTCGGCAAGAACGGCGACGGCGACAAGGGCAAGACCCTGAACAAGGGCAGCAAGGTCAACGCCAAGGGCAACCTAATCGTCAAGGCCGACGAGGTCCGCATCAGCGGCAGCCAGGCCCGTGGCGGCAAGCAGGCCAGCGTGATCAGCGAAAACGGCTCGCTGACCATCGACGGCGTGCAAGACCGCTCCCACGACAACAGCTACAGCAAGGACAGCAAGTTCTTCGGCATCACCAAGGATGAAAGCCGGCAGAACCGCAAAGACAGCACCACCGTCACCAGCGACCTACGCTCGGACAGCAACCTCAAGCTGCAAAGCACCCAGGACATCGCCATCAGCGGCGCGCACGTGGCCGCGACCGGCGAGCTCGAAGCCAAGGCTGGCGGCGACATCAAGATCGACTCGGCGCAAAACACCTCGCAGAGCGAAAGCACCACCCACACCCGTGGCTTCGACGCCTATGCCAAGGAAAATGCCCCGGGCACCCGGCAATACCGCGCCGGCGTGCGTTACGAAGACCAGCAGAAAACGGTCAAGACCAGCGACACCCAACAGCAGGGTTCAAGCCTCAGCGGCGGTAGCCTGCAAGTCGCTGCGGGCGGCGACCTGAGCATCAAGGGCAGCGACCTGAAGGCCACCCACGGCGATGCCAGCCTCAGCGGCCAGCAGGTCGAGTTGCTGGCCGATCACGACAGCAAGACCGAAAGCACCGACACCCGCACCACCGGCGGCGGTTTCTACTACACCGGCGGCCTGGACCGCGCGGGCAACGGTGTGGAGTTCGCCCACAGCAGCACCCAGGACACCCATAACACCGGTACCGCCAACACCACCGGCATCGCCGCCAGCGGCAACCTGACCATCAAGGCCGGCAACACCCTGGTGACCGAGGGCGCCCAGGTCAAGGCCGGCGGCAAGCTGCTGGTGAATGCCGAGCAGGTCGACAACCGCGCGGTGCACAACACTGAGTCCACCAGCCACAAGGAAAACACCTGGAGCGCCGATGTCGGCGCCAACGTCGAATACAAGGGCCTGACCCGCCCGGTGGAAAAAGCCATCGAAGGCGTGGCCCAGCGCAAGTTCCATCAGCCAGGCCTGCTCGACGCCCTGGAACAACCCAACGTTGGCCTGGACGTGGAAGTCGGCCACCAGAACAAACAGCGCACCGAGCAAGGCAGCAACGCCGTGGTCAGCCAGTTCCAGGGCGGCCAGGTGGAGGTCAAGGTAGCCGGCCAGTTGCAGGATGAGGGCAGCCGCTACGAGGCCACCCAAGGCACGCTGAAGATCGACGCCGGCAGCCAGGTGGCCAAGGCCGCCAGCAATACCCACAGCAGCAGCGAGCAGGCGCTGGACGCCAAGGCTGGCGTACGGGTCTACACCACCACGGGCGAGGACCTGAACGTACGTGGTAGCGGCGCTGGCGGCAGCAGCGACAAGCGCAGCGACAGCAGCAAGGCGGTGGTCGGCAGCTATGTCGGCAAACAGGGCGTGGACATCGCGCTGAGCGGCGACGGCCAGTACGAAGGCAGCCGGTTCGATGGCGGCGAAGCCGGCGTCAAGCTGCACAGCGGCGGCGAACTGGCGCTGAACCAGGCCAATGACCGCCAGAACAGCAGCGACTCCAGCCTGCGCGGCGATGCCTCGCTCACCGTCGGCAGCGCCCCGGGCGCCAACGGCAATAACCTCAACCTCGGCGCCGGCGTGCAACTGGACCACAAGCGCCTGGACCAACAGGACAGCCAGGCGCGGGTCGCGACCATCCAGGGCAAAGGCCCGGTCGAGTTGACCAGCGGTGGCGACCTGATCCTGCAGGGCACTACCATCGGCAGCAAAACCGCCAAGACCGGCGACATCAACCTGAACGCCGGCGGCAAACTCGACCTGCAGGCCGCGGTCGACACCCACAGCAGCCAGGGCAGCAACCTCGGTGGCGGCCTGACCGGCGGCGCCAGCAAGACCAGCAGCGAGCAGAGCAGCGGCAAGAGCGCCAACCTGAGCGCCAACTTCAACATCGGCCGGGTCTCGGAACAGGACCAGAAGCAGACCGGCGGGCAACTGCACAGCAATGGCCAGGTAACACTCGCCAGCGGCTCCGACAGCAACACCGCGCTGCACTTGCAGGGCACCCAGGTCGAGGGCAAAAACGTCACCCTCAGCGCTGACCGCGGCGGGATCTACCAGGAGTCGGCGCAATCCACCCAGGCCCACAACAACTGGGGCCTGACCCTGGGCGCCGGCGGCAACGGCGGCAAGACCACCCGCGCCGACGCCGGCGAACACGACTCGCCGAAAACCGATCGCGGTATCCACGCCCGGGCCAAGATCGATGTCGCGCAGGTGCACAGCAACACCCAGCACAACAGCCTGATCAAGGCCGACCAGGTGACGCTCAACAGCAGCGGCGATACCCATCTGGCGGGTGCGCGCATCGACGCCAATCAGGTGGATGGACGGATCGGTGGCGATCTCAAGGTGGAGAGCCGCAAGGACCAGCTCAGCAGCACCACGGTCAACCTCGACGCCCGCCTGGACGCCGAGAAGAACCAGCCTGGCGTGGTCGACAAGCTGACCAAGCAGACCGGCCCGCTCAAGGACAAGCTGCAGGCCAAGGCCGAAGGCAGTTTCGACAAGCACCGCGAGAAGCTGGAAAACGTTGTCGACAAGGGCACCGAGCGCCTGGTGGCGGCCAAGGACAACCTGGTGAACAAGGCCGAAATTGCCAAGGAGCGCCTGGGCGAGAAATTCACCCGCAGCGGCAGCTATGACGTCAACCCGGAACCCAAGGGCGCCTTCGGTCGCGGCGTGGACAAAGCCAAGGGCTACCTCGCCGACAAGACCGAAGCCTTGGGCGATCGCTTCTCCAGCCTCAAGGAACGGGTCTGGCCGAAAACCAGCGACAGCTACGCCGTCAGCGAGAAAACCGGCGCTGGCAGCAAGCTGACCAACACCGCGGAAGGCGTGCTGTTCGGCGACAAGAGCGGCAACACTTCCTACACGCCGACCCTGAACCTGAATGTCAGCCGTCAGAGCAAGGGCAGCGTGGCAGAGGCTTCAGGCATCAGCGGGACCCGGGGCGTGAGCCTGCAAGTGTCGGGCGAGACCCGCCTGAGCGGCGCGCGGATCGGCGCCAGCGAGGGCAAGGTCGACCTCGGCGGCTCGACCGTCAGCACCACGGCATTGGCCGGTACGGATTACCGTGCCGACGTCGGGCTGAACCTGTCGAAGTCGCCGGTCAACCTGGCCCTCGGCGCCAAGGATGAGCTGACCCGCAAGCAGGACGAGGCCACCCAGAAGGATCAGGCGTTCAACCTGGGGCCGCTGCGCGTCGGCGGCCATAGCGACAGCCAGCTGTTGCAGGCCGGCATCGATCAGAAAGCGCCCTGAGGCAAGCGCTCCGTGATCGGCTGCCCCCCATGAACGGGGGGCAGCCTCGCTCTGTTCCCTTCCCTCCTCCCTTTATTGCCCTGCGAAAACTGCACTAAACCGCCAACATCTCCTTACCTTTTACATGGCTGGATACTCATTCCTACTTTCAACTGAAAAACCGCTGTAATCCGAAACCGTCTTTCATGTAAGAACTGCCTTATTGTCCCCAACCCCGCCTTAACCCGCATATATCCACTGTCCTGCCTGCGCTAAGGTCCAGCCCTGTATTTATTCCCACGGGTTTGACCATGAGTTCTGTTTTCATCATCGACGACCATCCCGTTATCCGACTGGCCATCCGCATGTTGCTGGAACATGAAGGTTATAAAGTCGTCGGCGAAACCGATAACGGGGTCGATGCCCTGCAAATGGTCCGTGACAGCATGCCGGACCTGATCGTGCTCGATATCAGCATTCCCAAGCTCGACGGGCTGGAGCTGCTGTTGCGATTCGGCGCCCTGGACAAGTCGCTGCGGGTGCTGGTGCTGACGGCGCAGTCGCCAGCCCTGTTCGCCGGGCGCTGCATGCAGGCCGGGGCCTGCGGCTATGTGTGCAAGCAGGAAGACCTGAGCGAAGTGCTCAGCGCCATGAAGGCCGTGCTGTGCGGCTACAACTACTTTCCGAGTCATGCCCTGCAAACGCCAAGGCAGGATGAAACTTCGAACGACGAACTGAACCGCCTGATGTTGCTCAGTGATCGGGAACTCATGGTGTTGCAACTTTTTGCCAAGGGCAGCACCAGTACGCAAATAGCCAACAGCATATTTCTCAGTGGCAAGACCGTCAGCACCTATAAAAAAAGAATCATGCACAAACTTCGCGCGACTTCCATGGCGGAACTTATCGAGTTGGCACAACGTCACGAACTGGTGTGAGAAACAGGATGTTCAAACACATTTCTTATTATTTAACCCTGACGGCCACGACCGTTCTGGCGGTACTGTTTCTTGGCCTGGTCGAGGCCGGGCAACGAGAGTCCGGAATAACATCCGCCCCTCAGTGCACTGGCACCGCGCCTTGTCTTGAATCGGCTGCCGACCCACCTCTCGATAACGGCCATCGCGGGCTGCTCCTGCTCGCTGGCCTGGGGCTTGGCGTGCCGCTGCTGGCGTCCCTGGGCTGGAATGCCTGGCTGCACCGGCGCCTGGCCCGCCAGCAACAGGCCGCGCATGATCTTGGGCAGCAGCTCGCATTCATGCAGGCCTGGATCGACGGCGTGCCGCATCCGACTTACGTGCGCGACCGCCAGGGCTTGCTGCAAAGCTGCAATGCCAGTTACCTGGAAAGTCTCGCCGCCCACCGCGAAGCGCTCATCGGCAAAACCCTGTTGCAGGGCGTCATGGACGATCCCGGGCAGGCCCGCGAATATCACGCTGACTACCAGCGGGTCATGGCGCAAGGCCGCCCGCTGCTGCGTGACCGTCCACTGCGCCTGAACGGGCAGGAACTGACCGTCCAGCACTGGGTCCTGCCCTATCGGGACGCGAACGGCGAGGTCCGGGGCATCATCGGCGGCTGGGTCGATATCAGCGAACGCCATCGGCTCAGCGACAGCCTCGAGGCCGCCCGGCAACAGGCCGAAGCGGCCTGCCGGGCGAAAAGTGCATTCCTGGCCAGCACCAGCCACGAACTGCGCCGCTCGATGAATGCGCTGATCGGTGCGCTGGAACTGCTGCAGCAGCGCTCCGCCAGCCAGTCCCAGGATGGTCCGGTCATTGAAATGGCTTATCGCTCGGCGCGGACAATGCAGGCCCTGGTCGACGATACCCTCGATATCGCCCGCATCGAATCAGGCAGCCTGGCGCTGAAGCCTGAATGGCTCGACCCGCACCTGCTTGTCGAAACCGTTGTCAGCGAGTTCGACAGCCAGGTCCGGGAGAAGCATCTCAAGCTGCTGCCGACCTTCCACTCCAGCCTCGAGCCGGTCGATGTGCTGCTCGACCCGCTGCGTTTCAGGCAGGTCCTGGGCAACCTGCTGCACAACGCGATCACGTTCACCGAACAGGGCCAGATCAGGGTCCATCTCGACCTGCAAGCGGCCACGCAGCCGCAATACGTGCAACTGATGCTGCAAGTGACGGACAGCGGCATCGGCATCGACGAGCAGGATCAGCACAGGCTGTTCGAACCCTTCTTCCAGGTCCAGGCTCGCCCCCTTTCCCGGCCTGACGGCGCCGGGCTGGGCCTGACCCTTTGCCGTCACCTCTGCGAGCTCATGCAAGGCACGCTGCAACTGGCCAGCCAGCCGGGCATAGGCACGGAAGTGCGGGTCCTGTTGCCGCTGGCCTGTCAGCCTGCGCGAAAACCCGCGACCCTCGTCGAGCCACTCATTGCCCCTGCCACCCGGGCCTTGAACGTACTGGTGATTGACGATCATTCGGCGGACCGCCTGCTGCTGGGGGAACAACTGCATTTTCTCGGGCACCGCTGCCGCACCGCCGAAGACGTCGAGCAAGGCTTCGAGCTCTGGTGCAAGGGGTTCTTCGACCTGCTCATTGTCGATTGCAACATGCCGGGCATGCACGGCTACGAGCTGATCCGCGCCATCCGCGAGCATGAACGCCTGGAGTCCCGCGCGGCCTGCCGGGTATTGGGGGTGACCGCCAGCCCCCGACCGCAAGAGAGACAGCAGTGCGAACAGGCCGGCATCGATGACTGCCTGTTCAAGCCTGTCGGCTTGGCGACCCTCAGTCACAAACTGGCTGGCCTGCAACCGCGGCCCTGGAATGGCGTGTTCAGCCTGAAAGCGCTGCGCACCCTGTCCCGTGGCAAACCGCAGTTCGCCCTGCGCATCCTCACCGAACTGCTGCATTGCAGCTATCGGGACCGCCAGCAACTGATGGCCCTGCCCTGCGAGCCACCGCCCCGGGCACTCGCGGAACTGGCCCACAAGATCAAGGGCTCGGCGCTGATGGTGCAGGCCAAAGACCTTGAAGCGCAGTGCGAAGCCCTTGAGCAGGCCGTTCTGGAAGACGCGGACAGGCAAACCCTGACGCAGCGCAGAACCGCCCTGGAACAGGCCATGCTCAAGCTCGAACGGGCCCTGCTGTGGCAGATCGATCAACAGCCCAGCGCGCCCCTGACCTGAGCCCCATCACCAACGCAACAGCTTGTGTTTGCCGCTAGTTGCCAGATAAATATCAAAAAGCCACTATCCTGTCAGTCGGCCGCAAAAGCCTCATGGCGAGTCTCCATCAGACTGCAATTCGCAACGCCTCCGGAGCTGCCTCCCCTGAGCACAATGCACCTGCCTTAACTATGCTGAGACGTTGAGCTGCGCATCACGCGCCCCCTGGAGAGAGCTGTAATGCCGAGCACGCTGTCGTTCGATAAACGCCGATTTCCTCTCCATGTGCATATCAGCGTGATGTTCACTTGCCTGCTTCTGCTGACCGGCGTGGTGCTGGGCGTTTTCAATTACCAGCAGACCACCCGCATCATCCTTTCCAGCAGCGAAAAACTGTTCCAGCGCATCGAACAGGACGTGCAGCTGGACCTGAAAGCGACCTACGAACCGATTCGCCATCTGCTCAGCCTGCTGGTGGGCAATCCGGCCGTCCAGGCCACCGACCTGGGGCAACGCCTGGCGCTGCTCGGGCCTTTCAGCCAATCGCTCAAGGACAATCCCGAGTTGGCTTCCCTCTATGTGGGTTATGCCGACGGGGACTTTTTCATGGTCCGGCCCTTGCGCAGCCAGGCCTTGAAGGAGGCCCGCCAGGCCCCCGGACCCGCGGCCTATGAAGTCTGGAGCATCGAGCGCGACCGCCATACCGGGCAACTGCATTCACAGTCGCTGTTCTACGACGCCGACCTCGCCCTGGTCAGCCGCCGGGACAATTCCCAGGAAGCCTACGACCCGAGCAGCCGCAACTGGTTTGCCAACGCCAAGGCCGACACCGATCAGATCACCACCGAGCCGTACGTCTTTTTCTCCACCCGCAACGTCGGTACCACCCTCGCCCGCCGCAGTGGCCATAACGCGGTGATGGGCGCCGACCTGACCCTGGAACAACTCTCGGCCACCCTGGCCAAGCATCGGGTCACGCCCAGCACTGAAATCGCCCTGGTGGATGGCAATGGCCATGCCGTGGCTTATCCGGACAGCCGTCGGCTGATCGTCGAAGAACAGAGTGCCCGGCTGATCCGCGCCAACGACCTGAACCCGGCCCTCGATGCGCTGTTGCAGGGCAAGGCCCAGGGTAATCGCCTGCGACTCAAGGATCGCCAATGGATAGTTGCCAGTCGTCATCTGCAGGAAGGTGGGCCCCGTGGCTTGCAGCTGGCGCTGCTGGTGCCCGAGGACGAGTTGCTGGCGGACGCCTATCGCATGCGCTGGCAAGGCGCGCTGATCACCCTGAGCATTCTGCTGCTGTGCCTGCCGCTCGGCTGGCTGACCTCACGGGTGCTGGTCAGGCCGTTGCGCGCCCTGGTGCAGGAAGCCGACGCCGTCCGCAGCTTCGATTTCAACTACCCGCTGACCCGCCGCTCGCCGGTGCTGGAAGTCGACCAGTTGAGCGTGTCGATGGCCCGCATGAAAGACACCCTGGCCAGCTTTTTTGAAATCACCGCCAGCCTTTCCGCGGAAACCCGCTTCGACCCGCTGCTGCAACGGGTGCTGTTTGAAACCATGAAGATCGGCCAGGCCCAGGCCGGGCTGATCTACCTGCGGGAAAACGAAGGCATGAGCCTGGAGCCTCACGGCCTGATCATTGCCGGCAATGTCCAGGACCTGCCGGCATTCGACATACGGAGCCAGGATGCCCAGCACGACGCAAGCCCGGTGTGGCTGCGGCAACTGGCGAACAGCGAGAACGTGGTCACGACCCTGGGGTTCGAGCAGGCGGCCGACCTGCAAAGCGTGCTGCTGGCCATGAACTGCCCCAGCGTCCATCTGATCGGTATCCGCCTGCACAATCGTCACAACGAAACCGTCGGCATCCTTGTCCTGCTGTTGGCCGACAGCGGCCAGGAAGCCGACCTGGAAAAGCTGCGCCCGGACCGCATCGCTTTCTTGCAGGCAGTCTCCGGCGCCGCGGCGGTCAGCATCGACAGCCAGCGCTTGCAGAACCGGCAAAAGCAATTGCTCGACGCCTTCATCCAGCTGCTGGCCGGGGCGATCGATGCCAAGAGCCCGTACACCGGCGGGCATTGCCAGCGGGTGCCGGCGCTGACCCTGATGCTGGCCCAGGCCGCCGCGGCCAGCCAGCAACCGCCGTTCAGCGCCTACCAGCCCACCGAGGACGAGTGGGAGGCGTTGCATATCGCGGCCTGGCTGCACGATTGCGGCAAGATCACGACCCCCGAGTACGTGGTGGACAAGGCCACCAAGCTGGAAACCCTGAACGACCGCATCCACGAGATCCGCACCCGCTTCGAGGTGCTCAAGCGCGATCTCTGGATCGACTATTGGCAGGCTCGTGCCCAGGGTGGCGATGAGGCTTCGCTGGCGGCGATCCGCGATGCCGGCCTGGCGGAACTGGACGACGACTTTGCCTTTATCGCCCGCTGCAACCTCGGCAGCGAAGCCATGGCCGAGGCCGATCTGCAACACCTGGAACGAATTGCCCAACGCACCTGGAGCCGCACCCTGGACGATCGCCTGGGCGTGTCCTGGGAAGAAAACCGCCGCCAGCAACGTACCCCGGCGGCGACCCTGCCGGTCACCGAACCGCTGCTGGCCGACAAGCCCGAGCATCTGATCGAACGCAACCCTTGCGAGCTGATTCCGGCGGACAATCCCTGGGGCTTCAAGCTCGATGTGCCGCCCTACAAGTACAACCGTGGCGAGCTGTACAACCTGAAAATCGGCAAAGGCACCCTGACCCGTGAAGAGCGCTACGTGATCAATCACCACATGGTGCAGACCATCCGGATGCTCAGCCACCTGCCCTTCCCCAGCCACTTGAACAGCATCACCGAGATCGCCGGCGGCCATCACGAGAAAATGGATGGCACCGGTTATCCCAGGCAGCTGAAACGGGAGCAGATGAGCCTGCCGGCGCGGATGATGGCGATCGCCGATATCTTCGAAGCGCTGACCGCGGCCGATCGCCCCTACAAGAAGGGCAAGACCCTGAGCGAAGCGCTGGGCATCATGGCGACCATGTGCCGCGATGCCCATATCGATCCGCAGCTGTTCGAGTTGTTCATCCAGACCGGGATCTACCAGCAGTACGCCGACCGCTTCATGGAACCGCAGCAGATCGATGCGGTAGATCCCGAGGGCGTGCTGGGCAAGGCCGGCCTCAGGGCCTGACGCGGGCTCAGCAGTCGGTCAGGCGCAGGAAAATTGCCGCCAGGCGCTCGATGCCGGCCTGATCCTCGAGGGTGAAGCGGGCGATTTTCGGGCTGTCCAGATCCAGCACGCCAATCAGCCGCCCAGCCTTGACCAGGGGCACCACCAACTCACTGTTGGAAGCGCTGTCGCAGGCGATATGCCCGGGGAACGCGTGCACATCCTCGACCCGCTGGGTCTGCAGGCTCGCCGCGGCCGCACCGCACACGCCACGCCCGAAGGGAATGCGCACACAGGCGATCTGGCCCTGGAACGGGCCGAGCACCAGTTCCTCGTTGCGATTGAGGTAGAACCCGGCCCAGTTCAAGTCGTCCATCTGATTGAACAGAAACGCCGAGAATTGCGCGGCGTTGGCGATGAAATCGCGCTCGTCGGCCAGCAACGATTCCAGCTGGGCGCACAGCAAGGCATAGCCGTCCAGGCCTTTGCCGGTGTTCTGCAGATCGATCATGCTTTTTGCTCCAACAACTGCAAACCTACCCAGTAGCGTGCGAACTGATACGCGCAGCGACCATTGCGATTGCCGCGGCCGGTGGCCCAGCGCACGGCGAGGATGTCCAGGGCTTCGTCACGCTGCCATTGCAGGCCAGCCTTGCTTCCCAACTCGCCGATCCAGTGCTCGACCACGTTCAGGTAATGCTCCTGGGTGAAGGGATAGAACGACAGCCACAGGCCGAAGCGGTCCGACAGGGCAATTTTGTCTTCCACTGCCTCGCTCGGGTGCAACTCGCCATCGACGCGCTTCCAGTTCTCGTTGTCGCTTTCCTTCTCCGGCACCAGGTGCCGGCGGTTGGAGGTGGCATACAGCAGCACGTTATCCGGGGCCTGCTCCAGCGAGCCGTCGAGCACGCTCTTGAGTACCCGGTAGTCGCCCTCGCCCGACTCGAACGACAGGTCGTCGCAGAACAGCACGAAACGTTGCGGCAGCTTGACCAGTTGCTCCACCACCCGCGGCAGGTCGGCCAGGTGATCGCGCTCGATTTCGATCAGGCGCAGGCCATGCTCGGCATGCTCGGCCAGCAGCGCGCGGACCAGCGACGATTTACCGGTGCCGCGCGAGCCCCACAGCAAGGCGTGGTTGGCCGGCAGGCCGTCGAGAAACTGCCGGGTATTACGCCCCAACTGGTCGCGCTGGTTGTCGACACCGATCAGGTCGGACAAGCGCATGTCCAGGCTGACCTCCAGCGGCAGCAGAAAACCGCTGCGGCCTTCACGTTGCCAGCGCGCGGCCAGGCATTGGCTCCAGTCGATGGCTTGTCGCGGCGCGGGCAACAGCGGCTCGATACGCGCCAGAACCGCGTCGGCGCGTTCAAGAAAAGCATTCAATCGAGATTCCACGACTTCTCCTCGGGCAGGTTCCCAGTAATGATGTGGCACGCAGACGAAACGACCTTCCGCCGCCCAGGTCTATCGCAGGCGAACGGTGCCGGGCCCTGCCGGCACACACTGACGATCAGCTATGCTTGCCCAGCGAAGGGAAACGGAAATTGGTTCAACACCCCATGGACATCAAGTTCACCAACCGCCTGTCTTACAAGCAAGCCAGGCTCACTGTGCTGGTCGGGTTTGTCCTGGGGACGGCGCTCAGTCTGCTGCAAATCGGCATCGATTATGCCAGCGAAGATGCCTCCATCAACCGGGAAATCAACGCGCTCCTGGAAATCAGCCACAATCCGGCCTCGCGTATCGCCTACAACATCGACTCCGAGCTCGCCCAGGAGCTGACGCTCGGCCTGCTGCGCTCGCCGGCGATCATCCGCGCCCGGCTGATCGACAACAACGACACTTTGCTGGCCAACGTCACCCGACCGGCCCAGCAAAGCCCCTACCGGATGCTCAGCGACTTCCTGTTCGGCGCCAAGCGCGAGTTCCAGGACCGCCTGTACCTCGATCACCTGCCCTCGGAATCCCTCGGCGTCCTGCACCTGGAAGTCGACACCTACTCGTTCGGCAGCCGCTTCCTGCGCCGTGCGGAAATCACCCTGATCAACGGTTTCATGCGCAGCCTGATCCTCACCGGGCTGCTCCTGGCGCTGTTCTACGTGATGCTGACCAAACCCCTGGTCGGCGTCATTCGCGAGCTCAGCGGCCGCGATCCGCGCAACCCCGACCAGACGCGACTGGACTTTCCGCCCAGCCACGAACAGGACGAGATCGGCGTGCTGGTCAAGGTCGCCAACCAGCAGTTCGACAACATGGCCACCGAGATCCAGCAACGGCGCAATGCCGAAAACCGCCTGACCGACTACCTCGGGCAGCTGGAAAATATCGTCTCGGCGCGCACCACCGAGCTCAAGGCGATCAACGACCGGCTGAGCCAGTCCAACGAAGAGCTGGAAATCGCTCGTAGTACCGCCCTCGACATGGCCCAGGCGCGAGCCGCTTTCCTGGCCAACATGAGCCATGAAATCCGCACGCCGCTCAATGGCTTGCTGGGCATGATCGCCCTGTCGCTGGACAGTCCGCTGAACGCCGAACAACGCCAGCAACTGTCGATCGCCCACGACTCCGGCAAAGTGCTGGTGGAGCTGCTCAACGATATTCTCGACATGTCCAAGTTCGACGCCGGCCAGTTGGAGCTGGAGCGCATCCCCTTCGACCTCGGGGTGCTGGTGGAGGACACCGCCAACCTGCTGTCGCAGAACGCCGCGCCGAGTGTCGAGCTGGCCTGCCTGATCGAGCCGGAGTTCCCGGCGCTGGTCCTCGGCGACCCCACGCGCGTGCGGCAGATCGTCAGCAACCTGCTGTCCAACGCCCTCAAGTTCACCCGCTTCGGCCGTGTCGATGTGCGCCTGCGTAGGCTCGAAGACGGGGTCAGGATCGAAGTCTGCGACACCGGCATCGGCATCGCCCGCGAGGCCCAGGTGAAGATCTTCCAGCCCTATACCCAGGCCGGCGCCGGGATCACCCGGCAATACGGCGGCACCGGCCTGGGCCTGGCGCTGACCTACAACCTCTGCGAAGCCATGCAGGGGCGCCTGAGCATCAGCTCGGAAGTGGGGTTTGGCAGCCAGTTCTGTGCCGACCTGCCGCTGCCCTGCCACACGCCTGCCAGCCCACCGTCGCCTCTGCACGGCCAGGTGCTGGCCATTACCTCCGAAGGCAGCGGGCTGGCCGAACTGCTGAGCGTGCAGTTGCCGTTCTGGGGGCTGGAATATCGGCGCTGCGATCTCGATGAATCACTGCTCGGGCAGAAGCCGGACCTGTTGATCACCGACTGCCCGGAATGCCTGTTCGGCCTGCGCCCGAGCATCAGCGCGCCGATTCTGCTGGTCACCGCCTACGGCAGTTTCCTGCCCAGCGAAGAAGCCAGCGCCCTGGCGCCGTTGCAGCAACAGGCGCGGCCATTGGCGCGCAACGCCTTGTATCAGACCCTGCGCCGGGCCCTGCTGGCCGAAACCGCGGTGATCAATGAAACCCAGTTGGAAACCCTGGCGCCCCTGCGCCGCGCCTTCATCCTGCTGGTGGAAGACAACCCGGTGAACCAGCTGGTGGCCAAAGGCATGCTGAGCAAGCTCGGCTGCGAAGTGACGGTCGCCTCCCAGGGCGCCGAAGCCCTGGACGTGCTGGAGCACCAGCATTTCGACCTGGTGCTGATGGACTGCAACATGCCGGTGATGGATGGCTACGAGGCCAGCCGGCAGATCCGCCGCAGCGGCCGCTGGCCGGACCTGCCGATCGTCGCCCTGACCGCCAATGCCATGCCCGAAGAGCGCGAGCGCTGCCGGGCCGCGGGCATGAGCGACTACCTGGCCAAACCCTTCCGCCGTGAAGAGCTGATCGCCCTCTTGGACCTCTGGGTGCCGACTACGACAGCGCTTTGACCTGGGCCAGCAGACGGTCCAGGCCATTGCGCAATTCGCTCAGGCTGTCGAGGTCGACACCGCTGTCGCATAACAGCGCGGCCTTGAGCGGCGGCACCTGATCGCGCAGGGCCAGGCCGGCCTCGCTCAGGCTCAGGTGCACCTCGCGCTCGTCGCGGGACGAACGCTGGCGCTGCACCAGTTGCAGCTGTTCAAGGCGCTTGAGCAGCGGTGTCAGGGTCCCGGAATCCAGCGCCAGGCGTTCCCCCAGTGCCTTGACCGTCGGCAGCTCTGGCGGCGTGGCCTGCCATTCCCAGAGCACCAGCATCACCAGGTACTGCGGATAGGTCAGGCCCAACTGGTCGAGCATCGGCTTGTAGCCCCGCACTACGGCCCGCGAGGCGGCGTACAGCTTGAAGCACAGCTGGCTGTCGAGTTTCAGCGAATCGGCGGACAGGTCGGTCATTTGAGCAGGGCTTCAATCTCGCGGGTCAGGTCCTGGGGCTTGGTGGCCGGGGCGAAACGCTTGACCAGCGCGCCGTCCTTGCCAATCAGGAACTTGGTGAAGTTCCACTTGATGCCCTGGGAACCCAATACCCCCGGCGCGCGTTTTTTCAACTGCACGAACAGTGGATGCGCCTCGGCGCCATTGACGTCGATCTTCTTGAACAGCGGAAAGCTGACGCCGTAGTTCAGCTCGCAGAACTCGGAAATCGCCCCTTCGTTGCCCGGCTCCTGCTTGCCGAACTGATTGCAGGGAAAGCCCAGCACCACCAGGCCCCGGTCCTTGTAGGTCTGCCACAGTTCTTCCAGGCCCTTGTACTGCGGGGTGAAACCGCACTTGCTCGCGGTGTTGACCACCAGCACGGCCTTGCCGGCGAAGTCGGCCAGGGTCTTTTGCTCACCCTTGATGGTGGTGCACGGAATGTTCAGCAATGTGTCACTCATGGCGCGGACTCCAGAAACGAAAGGTGCGATAAAAATAGCGCTCAATTAAATTGCGTGCAATTTAATTAGCCAAAAAGCGATTTCGAAAAATCGCCTTGGGCGCCCACTACGATCAGCGTGGAACCAGGTCCAGGCACACCGAGTTGATGCAGTAGCGCAGGCCGGTCGGCGGCGGACCGTCCGGAAATACATGCCCCAGGTGCGCATCGCATTTGGCGCAGACCACTTCGGTGCGGATCATGCCGTGGCTCAGGTCACGGATCTCGACCATGGCGCTCTCGCCGATCGGCTCGTAGAAGCTCGGCCAGCCACAACCGGAGTCGAATTTGGCCTTGGAGTCGAACAGTGGCGCATTGCAGCAGATGCAGTGATACACACCGTCGGTCTTGGTGGCGTTGTACTTGCCCGAGAACGGCCGTTCGGTGCCTTTGAGGCGGCAGACGTTGTACTGCTCCGGATCGAGCATGGCACGCCATTCTTCAAGGGTTTTTTCCAGCTTTTCCATGGTCCTTCCTCTGCAACTGAAAAAGCCCGATCTGTATCTTTTCCACGGATCGGGCGGCACGTATGATTGCGCCTCGTTAGACGCCAGTCTGGCAGCCGTGTTACACGGGTTCAAACGGATTTTGCCGCCGCGAACCCAGGCTTCAGGCCTGTGTGCAAACGCAGGATTCCCAGTACGGTAGCTCACTCACCGTCTGGATCGTTCATTTTCGGGAACACATCGCCATGCAGGTCAGCAAATCGAACAAGCTCGCCAACGTCTGTTATGACATTCGCGGCCCAGTGCTCAAGCACGCCAAACGCCTGGAAGAGGAAGGCCATCGCATCCTCAAGCTGAACATCGGCAACCCGGCGCCTTTTGGTTTCGAAGCGCCGGACGAAATTCTCCAGGACGTGATCCGCAACCTGCCGACCGCACAGGGCTACAGCGACTCCAAGGGCCTGTTCAGCGCCCGCAAGGCAGTCATGCAGTACTACCAGCAAAAGCAGGTGGAAGGCGTCGGCATCGAAGACATCTACCTGGGCAACGGCGTTTCCGAACTGATCGTCATGGCCATGCAGGCCCTGCTCAACAACGGTGACGAAGTACTGGTACCGGCCCCGGACTACCCGCTGTGGACCGCGGCCGTGAGCCTGGCCGGCGGCAACCCGGTGCACTACCTGTGCGACGAGCAGGCCAACTGGTGGCCGGACATCGCCGACATCAAGGCCAAGATCACCCCGAACACCAAGGCCCTGGTGATCATCAACCCGAACAACCCGACCGGCGCGGTGTACCCCAAGGAAGTGTTGCTGGAGATGCTCGAACTGGCGCGCCAGCACAACCTGGTGGTGTTCTCCGACGAGATCTACGACAAGATCCTCTACGATGACGCCGTGCACGTCTGCACTGCCTCCCTGGCGCCGGACCTGCTGTGCCTGACCTTCAACGGCCTGTCCAAGTCCTACCGGGTGGCCGGTTTCCGTTCCGGCTGGGTGGCCATTTCCGGTCCCAAGCACCACGCCCAGAGCTACATCGAAGGCATCGACATGCTGGCCAACATGCGCCTGTGCGCCAACGTGCCGAGCCAGCACGCCATCCAAACCGCGCTGGGCGGCTACCAGAGCATCAACGACCTGGTGCTGCCGCCGGGCCGCCTGCTGGAACAGCGCAACCGCACCTGGGAACTGCTCAACGACATCCCCGGCGTCAGCTGCGTCAAGCCCATGGGCGCGCTGTACGCCTTCCCGAAAATCGACCCGAAAGTCTGCCCGATCCACAACGATGAGAAGTTCGTCCTGGACCTGCTGCTCTCGGAGAAACTGTTGGTGGTTCAGGGCACCGCCTTCAACTGGCCATGGCCGGACCACTTCCGTGTCGTGACATTGCCGCGGGTCGATGACCTGGAACAGGCGATCGGCCGTATCGGCAGCTTCCTCAAGTCGTATCGCCAGTAAGCCTTGCGACGCAGTGCGACCGCCCCGGGTCGCACTGCGATTAATTCAGCAACACTTCTGTACTCCCTGCTGCGCCTACCCTTCTGTATCTTTGCCTTGCACCTCGTGCTCAGTGGTAACACGCCTCTGAAGCGCTGGTCAGCTTCCGGTGCCTTCCCCACCTGCGACAGAAAGCTCATGCAAGCGTCTAAAATCAGCCTGCAGGACACAGTTTGAAATAGTCACTCGGTTGAATAGGCCGGTGCCGCACCTTATATACCCCGCAGAACGCTACATCTTTAGCATGAGGAGATTTCTACAACCATGATGCGCATCCTGCTGTTCTTGGCCACTAACCTGGCGGTCGTGCTGATTGCCAGCATCACCCTGAGCCTTTTCGGCTTCAACGGGTTCATGGCGGCCAATGGGGTTGATCTCAACCTCAATCAGCTGCTGGTTTTCTGTGCGGTCTTTGGTTTCGCCGGTTCCCTGTTCTCGCTGTTCATCTCCAAGTGGATGGCGAAAATGAGCACCAGCACCCAGATCATTACCCAGCCTCGTACTCGTCATGAGCAATGGCTGCTGCAAACCGTCGAGCAACTGTCCCGCGAAGCCGGGATCAAGATGCCAGAAGTCGGTATTTTCCCGGCCTACGAGGCCAACGCCTTCGCCACCGGCTGGAACAAGAACGACGCACTGGTCGCGGTGAGCCAGGGCCTGCTCGAGCGCTTCTCGCCCGATGAAGTGAAAGCCGTGCTGGCCCACGAGATCGGTCACGTGGCCAACGGCGACATGGTTACCCTGGCGCTGATCCAGGGCGTGGTTAACACCTTCGTGATGTTCTTCGCGCGCATCATCGGCAACTTCGTCGACAAGGTGATTTTCAAGAACGAAGAAGGCCAGGGTATCGCCTACTACATCGCGACCATCTTCGCCGAACTGGTCCTGGGCATCCTGGCCAGCGCCATCGTCATGTGGTTCTCGCGCAAGCGCGAATTCCGTGCCGACGAAGCCGGCGCGCAGCTGGCCGGTACCGCGGCAATGATCGGCGCCCTGCAACGCCTGCGCTCGGAACAGGGCCTGCCGGTGCACATGCCCGACACCCTGAATGCCTTCGGCATCAACGGTGGCCTCAAGCAAGGCCTGGCTCGCATGTTCATGAGCCACCCGCCGCTGGAAGAGCGTATCGACGCACTGAGTCGTCGTCGCGGATAATGCTGGCGCAACACAAAAAAGGGCGACCCGGGTCGCCCTTTTTTATTGCCTGTGGAAACCGGAACTCAGCGCACCAGCAAGCGATAGACCCGCTCTTCGAGGCGGGTCACGCCGCCCTGGAGAAACTTCCAGCTCTCGCCAAGAATGTCCCGCTCCTCCTCGACCCGCAGCTGCCAGCGTTTACCGAGCAAGGCCTTGACCTCGTCATCGAGCACGGCGAAAGGTGGCCCCGCCATCAGCGCCTGGTCGTAATCCAGGGTGACCAGCAGCCCCTGGCAGCCCTGGGGCAGGATGGACTGCAAATGCGCCGCATACCGCTCGCGCATCTCCGGCGGCAAGGCGATCAACGCCGCCCGGTCGTACAACGCCTGGCAGTCGGCGACATCCGTGGTCCGCAGGGCAAAAAAGTCGCCGCACCAGAGCTGGATCGGACCGTACTCATAGACCTTGAACCCACCTCGAAGGCTGACCTGCGGCTGCAACTGCTGTTCGCTGAAAAAGTCCTGGATGGCCTTCTCCGACAACTCGATACCCAGCACCTGATGGCCCTGACTGGCCAGCCAGCTCAGGTCCAGGCTCTTGCCGCACAGCGGCACCAGCACCCGCGAACCCGGCGCCAGCTCCAGTTGGGGCCAGTAGCGTTGCAGATAAGGATTAACCTCGGACAAATGGAAGCCGATCTGATTCTGCTCCCACCGTTTGTGCCAAAACTCCGGCTGCATAAATCACCCTGAAATTCGATCAAAAACCACAAAAACTTATATTAGATTTAGATCAATGATCTGATTGAAGATGGTGCATCTTAACGCTCAGGACCTTATTCATGCTCCCTAGCCTGTTTATCTCCCACGGATCGCCGATGCTTGCCCTGGAACCCGGCGCCAGCGGCCCGGCCCTCGCCCGCCTGGCCGCCGAGCTGCCACGTCCCAAGGCCATAGTGGTGGTATCGGCCCACTGGGAAAGCCAGGACCTGCGGGTCAATAGCAACCCGCAACCGCAAACCTGGCATGACTTCGGTGGTTTCCCCGCGGCGCTGTTCGCCGTGCAATACCCGGCCCCCGGCCAGCCTGAACTGGCGGAACAGGTGGTGCAGCTGCTCAGGGCCGACGGCCTGCCGGCGCAGCTCGACGACCAGCGCCCATTCGATCACGGGGTCTGGGTGCCGCTGTCGCTGATGTACCCACAGGCGGACATTCCGGTGGTCCAGGTTTCCCTGCCCAGCCGAATGGGCCCGGCCTTGCAGACTCAGGTCGGCCATGCCCTGTCCAGCCTGCGACAACAAGGGGTGCTATTGATCGGCTCGGGCAGCATTACCCACAACCTGCGCGAACTGGACTGGCACGCCGGCCCGGAAAGCGTCGAGCCCTGGGCCAAGGCTTTTCGCGACTGGATGATCGAGAAACTCGCCGCCAACGACGAAGCCGCGCTGCACGATTACCGTCGCCAGGCACCGAATGCCGTGCGCAGCCATCCCAGCGACGAACACCTGCTGCCGCTGTATTTCGCCAGAGGCGCCGGCGGCGACTTCAGCATCGCCCATCAAGGCTTCACCATGGGCGCGCTGGGCATGGATATCTATCGCTTCGGTTGATGCCACTGTCGGGCATGAAGCCTGGCGAGCCCTACCGGATCAAAACACCAGGCAAAAAAAATCCCCGCACCAGGCGGGGATTTTTTCGTTCAACCGATCAGCTCAACGCCGATCAGTCTTCGCGATAGCGACGCAGCTTCAGCTGCTTGCCGGCCACGCGAGTGTCCTTCAGTTTGGTCAGCAGACGCTCCAGACCTTCCTCCGGCAGCTCGACCAGGCTGAAGCTGTCACGCACCTGGATGCGACCGATGGCTTCGCGGGCCAGGCCGCCTTCGTTGAGGATGGCGCCCAGCAGGTTCTTGGCCGCGATACCGTCACGCGCGCCCAGCGCAGTACGGCAACGGGCACGACCTTCAGCCAGAGGCATCGGTGCACGACGCTCACGCTCGCCGCGATCAGGACGATCGCCGGAACGTTCAGGACGGTCGCCACGTGGCGCGCTATTCGGCACCAGTGGGCGTTCCTTCTCGATCGCTGCCAGGTTCAGCGCCTGACCGTTGGTGGCCTTGCGCAGCAGGGCCGCGGCCAGGGCACGCGGGCTGCAACCGATATCGGCGGTCAGGCGATCGAGCAGATCACCGTGGGTCGATTCAGCGTCAGCCACCAGCGGCGACAGGCTGTTGGTCAGCTTCTTGATGCGCGCATCGAGAACGGCTTGGGCGTCCGGCAGACGAACCTCGGCCACCTTCTGACCGGTTACACGCTCGATCACTTGCAGCATGCGGCGCTCGCGTGGAGTCACCAGCAGCAGCGCACGACCTTCGCGACCGGCACGGCCGGTACGGCCGATACGGTGCACGTAGGATTCCGGGTCGTACGGCATGTCCACGTTGAATACGTGGGTGATGCGCGGTACGTCCAGGCCACGGGCGGCAACGTCGGTCGCCACAACGATGTCCAGGCGGCCATCCTTGAGGGAGTCGATCACGCGCTCACGCTGGTTCTGGGCGATGTCGCCGTTCAGCGCAGCGGCCTTGTAGCCTTTGGCTTCCAGGGCACTGGCCAGGTCCAGGGTCGCTTGCTTGGTGCGCACGAACATGATCAGGGCGTCGAAATCTTCCACTTCCAGCAGGCTGAGAACGGCAGAAGTCTTCTGGTCAGCGTGAACCAACAGGTGAGCCTGTTCGATCGCGGTGACGGTCTGGGTCTTGCTCTGGATCTTGACGTGTTTCGGGTCCTTCAGGTGACGCTCGGCGATCGCACGGATCGACTGCGGCAGGGTGGCCGAGAACAGTACGGTCTGGCGGGTTTCCGGCATGGCCTTGAAGATCACTTCCAGGTCATCCATGAAGCCCAGCTTGAGCATTTCGTCGGCTTCGTCGAGAACCAGGTGGTTCACGGTCGCCAGGACTTTTTCGTCGCGACGCAGGTGGTCGCACAGACGGCCCGGAGTGGCGACAACGATCTGTGCGCCATTACGGATTGCTTTCAGTTGTGGGCCCATCGGCGCGCCGCCGTAGACAGCCACAACAGTTACGCCCGGCATTTGCTTGGCGTAGGTTTCGAAAGCGGTTGCAACTTGCAGCGCCAACTCACGGGTTGGGGCCAGGATCAGAGCTTGCGGCTCGCGCTTGGACGGATCAATGCGGTGCAGGATAGGCAGGGCGAACGCGGCGGTCTTACCGGTACCGGTTTGCGCCTGGCCAATCATATCGTGACCGGCGAGGATGATCGGGATCGACTGCTGCTGAATGGCCGAAGGCTCTTCATAGCCGGTAGCGACTACTGCAGCGACAATATTGGGATGAAGTTCAAGAGCGGCGAAGCCGCCGATTTCCTGGGTCATGGGTCTGCCTCTAAGTGCATCCGCAAAGACCCATGCTCCAAAGCTGCGCATGCCGTGTAAGACTCAAGAGTCACCCTGGCAGCTTTGTCGGCGGGGATTTGCGAAAACGATTGAAAGAAATGAACGTCAAGGATAGTCCGCGCAGCGGACAAGCAGCCGAAGCTGACTTCGGGGAATTGCATCACCTAAACGAGGCCCGGTTAAAGGCCGGCGCGCACTATACCGGAATTACTCAAAAAAGGGAGTTTTTTTTATCGGAAAAACCCGCTGAATACCTAGTTGTCACAGGCTTTGCGGATAATCCGGCAAAGGTCTATTTTGCACAGGCCCACGCCTGTCGGGGGATGACGCTTAAACGGTTCATCTTGCCGGCCGATACCGTCGGTCCGAGACACTCTTTACCGTCCGAGGAAATGCCCCATGAGCCAGCCCAGTTGCAGTCGCGTCAGCCGTGAACAACGTGGTCATCTCTTCCTCATCGGCCTGGACCGGGTCGCCAAGCGCAACGCCTTCGACCTGCAGTTGCTCGATCAACTCAGCCTGGCCTATGGCGAGTTCGAGGCCTGTGCCGAAGCCCGCGTCGCCGTGGTGTTCGGCCATGGCGAGCACTTCACCGCGGGGCTGGACCTGGCCAATGTCGGAGCCAAGCTCGCCAAAGGCTGGCAAGCGCCGGCCGGCGGTTGCGATCCCTGGGGCGTCTTCGCCGGGCCACGGGTCAGCAAACCGGTAATAGTCGCGGTGCAGGGCTACTGCCTGACCATAGGCATCGAGCTGATGCTGGCGGCGGATATCAACCTGTGCGCCAGCAATACCCGCTTCGCCCAACTGGAAGTGCAACGCGGCATCTTTCCGTTCGGCGGCGCCACCCTGCGCCTGCATCAGATCGCCGGCTGGGGCAACGCCATGCGCTGGTTGCTCACCGGCGACGAATTCGACGCCCATGAAGCCCTGCGCCTGGGGCTGGTGCAGGAAGTCATGGCCAGCGAAGACCTGCTGCCCCGCGCCCTGGCTCTCGCCGAGCGGATCGCCAGCCAGGCGCCGCTGGGGGTTCAGGCGACCCTGATGTCGGCCCGACAAGCCCGGCTCGAAGGGGAAAGCGCGGCGGCGCAGGGGCTGCCGCCGCTGGTGAAGAAGCTATTGAACAGCGAGGACGCCAAGGAAGGTGTACGAGCGATGGTCGAGAAGCGGCCGGGGGTGTTCAAGGGGTGTTGAGCGGTCCGGACAGGTGACGAATGTGAGGCCTTATCGCGGGCAAGCCTCGCTCCTACAGATGCGCTCGGCCAACCGACTCAGGTCGCCGGCCGAATGCACTTGATCAACGACTGCAACGAATAGCCCAGGCGCGGCGCCAGCGCCTCGGCCCGGGCGCTCAGGCCGTCCATGTCCAGATCCTGGTCCAGGTCGGACGGCACGATCAGAATCACGTTGCCCTCCTTCACCGGCAGCTCCCAGTAATGCCGGTGGTAAAGCCCACGCAGCAAGGCCGCCCCCAGTGGCTTGCCATCGTCGGTGGCCCACTGGTTGATCACCAGCCAGCCGCCCGGGTTGAGGCGCTTCTGGCAGTTTTCCAGGAAGCCCCAGGCCAGGTGCCCGACGCCCGGTCCGACGTCGGTATACAGGTCGACGAAAATCAGGTCCGCCGACTCGGCGCTGTCCAGCAGTTCGAGCGCATCGCCGACCCGGATATAGAGACGCGGATCGTCATCCAGCCCCAGGTACTCGATGGCCAGGCGCGGTACGTCGGGGCGCAACTCGATGGCCTCGACATCTTCCAGCGGCAAGAACTTGAGGCAGGCCTGGGTCAGGGTGCCAGCGCCCAGGCCGAGAAACAGCGCACTCTCGGGCTGTTCATGGCACAGCGCACCGATCAGCATGGCCCGGGTGTAGTCGTACTCCAGCCAGCTCGGGTCGGCGGTAAACACGCAGCTCTGCTCGATGGCATCACCAAATTCGAGGAAGCGGTAATCCGCCACTTCCAGTACCCGAATCATGCCGAACTCATCGTGCACTTCGGCGAGCAGGCGCTCGACGCGCTCCTCAGTCATCTCTTCTCCTAGCCGCGACGGGGCTCAACCTCGCCGTCGCGATAAACCGGCCGCTCGGCGCCGAGCGGGAAAGGCGCGATTGTCCGCGAACCAGCGGGAACAGGTCACGCACTAATTGCTGATAACATGCCTGTCCGACCTTAAAAAACACCCGAGTCCGTGATGAGCCAACCCTGGAGTCCTGACAGCTGGCGCGCCCTGCCGATCCAGCAACAACCCGCCTACCCCGACGCCGCCCACCTGTTGCAGGTCGAGCAGACCCTGGCCAGCTACCCGCCGCTGGTGTTTGCCGGCGAAGCCCGCGAGCTGCGCCGCCAGTTTGCCGAGGTGACCCAGGGCCGCGCCTTTCTGCTGCAGGGCGGCGATTGCGCCGAGAGCTTCGCCGAGTTCTCCGCGGCGAAGATCCGCGACACCTTCAAGGTCCTGCTGCAGATGGCGATCGTCATGACCTTCGCCGCCGGCTGCCCGGTGGTCAAGGTCGGGCGCATGGCCGGCCAGTTCGCCAAGCCGCGTTCGGCCAATGACGAAACCATCAATGGCGTGACCCTGCCGGCCTACCGCGGCGATATCGTCAACGGCATCGGCTTTGACGCAAAAAGCCGGGTGCCGGACCCGGACCGCCTGCTGCAGTCCTATCACCAGGCCACCGCCACCCTGAACCTGCTGCGCGCCTTTGCCCAGGGCGGTTTTGCCGATCTGCACCAGGTGCACAAATGGAACCTGGACTTCATCGCCAACTCCGCCCTGGCCGAGAAGTACAGCCAGCTGGCCGACCGCATCGACGAAACCCTGGCCTTCATGCGCGCCTGCGGCATGGACAGCTCGCCGCAGTTGCGCGAGACCAGTTTCTTCACCGCCCACGAGGCGCTGCTGCTGAACTATGAAGAAGCCTTCGTCCGTCGCGACAGCCTGACCAACGACTATTACGACTGCTCGGCGCACATGCTGTGGATCGGCGACCGTACCCGCCAGCTCGACGGCGCCCACGTCGAATTCCTGCGTGGGGTGAATAACCCGATCGGGGTCAAGGTCGGCCCGAGCATGAACACCGAGGAGCTGATCCGCCTGATCGACATCCTCAACCCGGACAACGATCCGGGCCGCCTGAACCTGATCGTGCGCATGGGTGTGAACAAGGTCGGCGACCATCTGCCGCAGTTGATCCGCGCGGTGGAAAGCGAAGGCAAGAAGGTGCTGTGGAGCTCCGACCCGATGCATGGCAACACCATCAAGGCCAGCAGCGGTTACAAGACCCGGGATTTCGCGCAGATCCTCAATGAGGTGAAACAGTTCTTCCAGGTCCACGAAGCCGAGGGCAGTTATGCCGGCGGTATCCACATCGAGATGACCGGGCAGAACGTCACCGAGTGCATCGGTGGCGCGCGGCCGATTACCGAAGATGCCTTGTCGGATCGCTACCACACCCATTGCGACCCACGGATGAACGCCGATCAGTCGCTGGAGCTGGCGTTCCTGATTGCCGAGACCTTGAAACAGGTCAAGCGTTGAACCTGTAGCGCTCGATCATCCAGGAAACGCTGCTGGATGATCGACGCGCTTCAAAGAAACCCTCGCAAGCGCTGGGCGCTGGCCCTCGGGCAATTGAGCTGGACGTCGGCCAGCCCCAACCAATTGGCCATATCCCGCAAGTTGCTCGCCAGCGCCTGCATGCCCTGCTCGTCCAGCCCCTGCTCTTCCTCATGCACGGCATGCACCGCCAGGCGTCCCTGCGCCCTTTCTGCCCGCAGGTCGACCCGCGCGGCGATCCGTTCGTGGTGCAAAAACGGCAACACGTAATAGCCATACACCCGCTTGTGCTGCGGCGTGTAGATCTCCAGCCGATAGCGGAAATCGAACAGGCGCTCGGTGCGGCTGCGCTCCCAGATCAGCGAATCGAAGGGAGAAAGCAAGGCACTGGCCGGCACGCTACGCGGCACCTTCACCTGCGGCAGGCAATAGGCCGCTTGCTTCCAGCCTTCCACCTCGCAGGCCAGCAACTCGCCGCCTTCCAGCAACTCCGCCAGGCGTGCCCGGCTGTCTGCCGGTTCCAGGCGAAAGTAATCGCGCAGATCCTTCTCGGTGGCCACGCCCAAGGCACTGGCGGCATGCAACAGCAAACCGCGCTGGGCGTCGGCCTCGCTGAGCGGCGAATGTTGCAGGACGCTCGAAGGAATCACCCGCTCCGGCAAGTCGTACAAACGCTCGAATCCACGCCGACCGGCGACCGTCACCTCACCGGCGGCGAACAGCCATTCCAGCGCGTGCTTCTCCGCGCTCCAGTCCCACCAGGGGCCGGCGCGTTCCTCGCGGGTAGACAGGCTGCCCGCGCCGAGGGCGCCCTGTTCCTCGACCGCGGCCAGGACCCGGCGGATAGTCGCCTGCTGCTCCTGGCCGAAACGCGCCAACTGCTGGTAGATCCCCTGCCCCTGGCTGGCCCGCTGCATGCGCCAGCGCATCAGTGGGTACAGCGACAGCGGCAGCAACGAGGCTTCGTGCCCCCAGTACTCGAACAACGTGCGTTGCCGGCCCTGGCTCCAGGCGGCCTGGTCCAACAGTTGCGCGGGATAGTCGCCAAGGCGGGAAAACAGCGGCAGGTAGTGCGAACGCACCAGGGCGTTGACCGAATCGATCTGCAGGATGCCCAGGCGCGCGATCAGGCGATTGACCTGTGCCGGCCTGATCGTCGCAGGCAGCGGCCGCCCGGAAAAACCTTGGGCGGCCAGCGCCAGACGCCGAGCTTGCTTGAGGGAAAAGGACAGTTCTGCGGGCATGGCAATCTCCTTGTCTGCCCGCAAACTACCTCAGTGAGAAGTGGCTTGTGTAGCGCTTTGACATTCACTTGTGCATCGGATCGTCCCAGAACGGCCGCACGGTCTCCCGTTCCACATCCGCGCGACTGAGGCCGATATCCTTCAGCGCTTCGTCACTCATGCCGGCCAGCATGATCCGTTCACGGTGCAGCTCATGCCAGCGGACAATCCTCTGCAGCAGATGCCGCACGGAAATGCCATGCCATGCAAATCGGTGAGCCAGTACAAAACCTTTTTGACCTTTCATCGTCTTGCCCTCCAGTGGGGATGGCTCAAGTCTCCACCCGGGGCTAAGATCAATCCAACGAATGTTTCTTATGCAATACATCTCGGAGTTTGATGAATTGTCCAGCTACCCAAGCATTGATACCGAGGTCCTGCGCACCTTCGTCGCCATCGCCGATCAGGGCGGTTTCACCAAGGCCGGGGAGCAGGTCAATCGCACCCAGTCCGCGGTGAGCATGCAGATGAAGCGGCTCGAGGAAGATGTGCTGCAACGCCAGCTGTTCCAGCGTGAGGGCCGGCAAGTGCGCCTGACCGCCGAAGGCCAGGTGCTGCTGGGTTACGCGCGGCGCATCCTGAAACTGCACAGCGAGGTGTTCAATACCCTGCGCGAGCCGCACATGGTCGGCACCGTGCGCATCGGTACGCCGGACGATTACGTGATGCGTTTTCTACCGGGGATCCTGTCGCGTTTTGCCCAGGCTTACCCTTTGATCCAGATCGAAGTGCATTGCGAGTCGTCCAAGCAACTGCTGCTGCGCCAGGACCTGGACCTGTCCATCGTCACTCGCGAGCCGGGCAGCGAAATCGGCCAGTTGCTGCGCAAGGAGCGTTTCGTCTGGGCCGAGGCCCAGGGCTTCTGTCCCCACGAACAGACGCCGCTGCCCCTGGCGATGTTCAACAGCGATTGCTTCTGCAGACAGTGGGCCTGCAATGCGCTGGACGCCGCCGGGCGCGACTATCGCATTGCCTATAACAGCTCCAGCCTGGCCGCCCTGATGGCCGTGGTCAGCGCCGGCCTGGCGATCACCGCGCAACTGGAAAGCCTGATCACCCCGGACATGCGCATCCTGGGCGCCGCCGAAGACCTGCCCCAACTGCCCGAAGCCAGCATCATGCTGGTGCGCAACCTCAACACGCCCTCGCCCATCACCGAATGCCTGGCCGAGCACATAGTCGAAGGCTTCAAACTTTAAAGGCGAGCATCACCGCACAGACCACCAGGAAACCGCAGAACAGCCCGCGCAGCATTCGCTCGGGCAGCGCGTGGGCGATTTTCACCCCCCAACTGATGCTCAGCAGACCACCCGCCGCCAGCGGCAGACCGATCATCCAGTCCACTTCCTGATGCACTCCGTAGGTCACCAGCGTTACCCCGGTGCTGGGCAAGGCCAGGGCCAGCGACAACCCCTGGGCGACCACCTGGGTGGTGCCGAACACGCTGGTCAGCACCGGCGTGGCAACCACCGCGCCACCGACCCCAAACAGCCCGCCCATGGTTCCGGAAGCTGCACCCAGCACACCGAGCCACGGCCAGGGGTAACGCATCTGCGCCGAAGCCGGGACATTGGCCAGGAACATGCGCAGCAGGTTGTAGGCCGACAAGGCCACCAGGAACGCGACGAAGCCGATCCGCATGACCTGGGCATCGATGCCCACCGCCCAGATCGAACCGAGCCAGGCAAAACAGAAACCCATCAAGGCCAATGGCAGCGCATGCCGCGCCTCGATCCGGTTGCGCTGGTGATAGCGCCACAACGCGAGCATCACGTTAGGAACCACCATCACCAACGCCGTGCCCTGGGCGATCTGCTGGTCCAGCCCGAACAGCACACCCAGCACCGGAATCGCGATAAGGCCGCCGCCGATCCCGAACAAGCCGCCCACCGTGCCCAGCGCCGCGCCCAACACCACATACATCGCTAAATCGATCACCGCCGCTCTCCTCACCTCAGGCCTTGCATGCTACGCAGTCGGCTCTGGTGCGGAAACGCACAGCAACGCACAATGGCTTTGCCAATTTCGCACAGGCAAATGCCCGCCATGAACCCCAACGCCCTCACCGACCAGCTCGGCCTGTTTCTCGATGTCCTGGAAGCCGGGAGTTTTTCCGCCGCCGCGCGCCGGCATCCCTTGACCCCTTCGGCGGTGGCCCGGCGTATCGACAGCCTGGAAAACGCGGTCGGCAGCAAGCTGTTCATGCGCACCACCCACGCGGTGGTGGCGACGGCGGCTGGCCAGGCCTTCGCCGAACGCGCCCGGCGCATCGTCGCCGAACTGCAACTGGCCCGGGCGGAAGCCGTGTCCTTGAGCCATGCGCCGGAAGGCCTGATCCGCATCGACGCGCCCGCGGCGTTCGGCCGGCGACACCTGGCGCCGGCCATCGCCGATTTCCTGATGCTCTATCCGGGGCTGGATGTGCAGTTGCACCTGATCGACAGCTTCGTCGACATGCAGGGCTCGCACCTGGGCAAGGTCGACCTGGTGCTGCGCGCCGGGCAAAGGGTCGATACCCGCATGGTGGCGACGTCACTGGCAAGCATCGTGCGCATCGCCTGTGCCAGCCCGGCCTACCTCAAGCTTCGCGGCACTCCGGTCCATCCCGCCGAGCTGAGCCAGCATGATGGCCTGGACTGGGACGGCCTGGCTCCGCTGTTCGCCTGGCGCTTCGAACTGGACGGGCAATTGCAGACTCACCGCCCACAACGCATCCGCCTGAGCGCCAACAATGCCGAGGCCCTGTTGTCCGGAGCCCTGGCCGGGCTGGGCATCGCCCACCTGCCGACCTGGCTGGCCAGCGAATACCTGTTGCGCGGGGAGCTATTGCCGCTGTTCTGCGAAACCGGCCTGCCCAAACCGGAAAGCGCCGGTATCTATGCTTTGCGCCTGGAACAGCACACCAACGCCCGCAGCCGTCTGTTGCTGGAATACCTGAAGACTCGCTTCAGCCCGATTCCGCCATGGGATCTGGCCCTGCAGAGCGCCATGGGCTGAGAGCCGGCGAGAATTATCTGGCGCATTAAAGATTCGCCCGCTAGATTCAGGGCGAGTATCGATCAAGGCCCGACCATGAACACCAAAGGCTCCACCCCGGAAAAATGCGACGATCTGCTGCTGGATAACCAGCTGTGCTTCGCCCTGCACTCGACTTCGCTGCTGATGACCAAAGTCTATAAACCGCTGCTGCAGGAGCTGGGCCTGACTTATCCCCAGTACCTGGCGATGATGGTGCTCTGGGAGCAGGACGGCCTGACCGTCGGCGAAATCAGCAGCCGCCTGCTGACCGATCCCGGTTCATTGACGCCCTTGCTCAAGCGCCTGGAGGCCGAGGGATTGCTGAGCCGTACCCGCAGCCGCGAAGACGAACGGGTGGTGATCATCGAGCTGACCGAGCAAGGCCGGGCCCTGTATGACCGGGCGCGCGGCGTTCCCCAATGCATCCTCGGCGCCAGCGGCCTGACCCTGGAACAGCTGCGCAAACTGCAGGCCGACCTGCTGAACCTGCGCGGCCATCTGCAAGACAGCCTTTAACCGCGCTCTCGCGAGCACGCCTGCCCCTCCTGCAGCAGCGCTTGCTCGCGATCCTCTCTATTTCGATGCCGCCAACAGCGTATCGACGAAAAAATTTCTCGATAAAAATATTATTTAAATCATTCGCTTAGCTAAAAGATATGGGCTTCTGGCAAGCATTTCCGAGTTTTTTTCAAAAAATTGTCTTGCGCACTAAATATTTGAGCGATACATTTATTTCGCACTTACTTAGCGCGCAAACATTTAGCGCAAAACTTCGAAACCCAAGAGGCTCACACCATGCAAACTCTCTATACCGCAGTCGCAACCGCAACCGGTGGCCGTGATGGTCGCGCCGTCTCCAGCGACAACATCCTCGACGTCAAACTCTCCACCCCCAAAGAACTCGGTGGTGCCGGCGGCCAGGCGACCAACCCTGAACAACTCTTCGCCGCCGGCTACTCCGCCTGCTTTATCGGCGCCCTGAAATTCGTCGCCAGCCAGAGCAAACGCAAGATCCCGGACAACGCCTCGATCACCGCCCATGTCGGCATCGGCCAGATTCCTGGCGGCTTCGGCCTGGACATCGACCTGCACATCAGCCTGCCAGCTCTTGAACAGAGCGATGCGCAATCCCTGGTCGAAGCGGCTCACCAGGTCTGCCCTTACTCCAACGCCACCCGCGGCAACGTCGACGTACGTCTGCACGTGACTGTCTAACCCAACTGCGCACCAGCGCCCGCACCGCCCAGGAGACGAACATGAACACTTTCAGCAAGGTCTTGACCGGTAGCCTTCTCGCCCTGTCCATCAACACGGCCTTCGCCGAAGGCGGGGTCGAACACAACACCCAGGCATTCCTCGACGCCTTGAACGCCGGCAGCGGCAAGCCGATGGAACAGATGACGCCAAAAGAGGCCCGGGCCGTGCTGGTCGGCGCCCAGGCCGGGGTCAAGCTGACGCTGCCCAAGGCGGATGTCAGCCAGAAGACCATCAAGGTCGACGGCCAAGACATCAGCCTGACCATCGTCAGGCCGGCCGGGGTGAAAGGCACGTTGCCGGTGTTCATGTTTTTCCACGGCGGCGGCTGGGTGCTGGGCGACTTCCCGACCCATGAACGGCTGGTGCGGGACCTGGTGGTGGGCTCCGGGGCGGCGGCGGTGTTCGTCAATTACACGCCGTCTCCGGAAGCTCATTACCCGGTGGCGATCAATCAGGCTTACGCGGCAACCAAGTGGGTGGCCGAGCATGGCCAGGAAATCAACGTCGACGGCAAGCGCCTGGCGGTTGCCGGCAACAGCGTCGGCGGCAACATGGCGGCCGTGGTCAGCCTGATGGCCAAGGACAAGGGCACGCCGGCGATCCGGTTCCAGCTACTGCTGTGGCCGGTGACCGACGCGAATTTCGAGACGGCGTCGTACAACCAGTATGCCGAGGGGCACTTCCTCAGCAAAAACATGATGAAGTGGTTCTGGGACAACTACACCACCGACGCCCGGCAGCGTAACGAGATCTACGCCTCGCCGCTGCGCGCCACCAGCGCCCAGCTCAAGGGCCTGCCGCCCGCGCTGATCCAGACGGCCGGTGCCGATGTGCTGCGCGACGAAGGCGAAGCCTATGCCCGCAAGCTGGACGAAGCCGGCGTGACCGTGACCTCGGTGCGCTACAACGGGATGATCCATGACTATGGCCTGCTCAACGTGGTCAGCCAGGTACCCGCAGTGCGCTCGGCGCTGCTGCAGGCCAGTGAAGAGCTCAAGCAACACCTGAAGTAAGGCTGTCACTGATCTTCGGCCACAAAAAAGCCCGACTCGATGGTCGGGCTTTTTCGTACGCGAGAATTCAAGCAGAAGCTTAAACCTTGGCGCGGCCTTTGTAGGAACCGCCTTCGCGAGTATCGATCTCGATCATGTCGCCGATTTCGATAAAGTCAGCAACCGACAGCTCGGTACCGTTCTTCAGTTTGGCAGGCTTCATCACCTTGCCCGAAGTGTCGCCGCGAGCGGAACCTTCGGTGTAGTCAACCTGGCGCACGATGGTGGTCGGCAGGTCAACGGAAACCAGACGGTCTTCGAAGAACACGGCTTCGCAAACGTCGGTCATGCCTTCTTCGATGAACGGCAGAACGGCTTCGATGTCTTCGGCGTTCAGCTCGTACATGGTGTAGTCGGTGGTGTCCATGAACGTGTAAGTGTCGCCGCTGATGAACGACAGGGTCGCTTCTTTGCGATCCAGGATCACGTCGTCCAGTTTGTCGTCCGCACCGTAAACGGTTTCGGTCTTGTAACCGGTCAGCAGGTTCTTCAGTTTGGTCTTCATGATCGCGCTGTTACGACCGGACTTGGTGAATTCAGCTTTCTGAACCAGCCAAGGATCGTTGTCGATACGGATCACGGTACCGGGTTTGAGTTCTTTACCAGTTTTCATTGCGAATATCCGAATTTGGATGGGATTTACAAAAATCTAGGCCGCGTATCATATCCAATTTAGGTAAAACTGCACCAGCGCCGCAGCAAGATCGGGCTGTGAGCCCTGTACCAGACACCACTTTTCGGCGTGAGCGGTCACTTCCGGCCAGTGTTCCAGCAGTTTTTTCCAGGCCTGTGCCATCTCGCCCCCGGCATTCCAGGCCCGCCACAGGTCGATCAGCGCCGCCTTGGCCTCTGGCGACAGCCCCTGTGTATAAAGCTCGAGAAAGGCATCGAGCTTGTCCAGGTGGATGTCTTCGTCCTGTTGATAAATGTGCCAGAGCATCGGCCGGCCGGCCCACTGTGCGCGCACGAACGAGTCCTCGCCGCGTACCGCGTTGAAATCGCAGGCCCACAGGAGCTGGTCGTATTCCTCCTGTCGGACGAATGGCAGCACCTGCACCGTCAACGCCCCACGGACCTGCACCGCACCCGCCGCCAGTGCCTCGACACCCAGCCAGTGTTGCACGTCACCAAGGATCCGACCTTCGGGAACCAGCAGATGGGTAGCCCGCGAGTCGGCAGCCAGCGCGTCCAGCCAACTGGCCAGACCGGCGTTCTCATAGGCGAATAGCGACATCAGGCGGGCGTCGGGTGCGGCAAAGACGCCCAGTCCTTCAAGGAAATGTTGCCGAGCCCGCGGATCCTGCTGAAACGCCCTGCGTCGCTCCAACAACCCCGCCTCGCGCAGCAAGCCACCGGTGCCGGCCTGAAAGCCAGGGAAAAAGAAGTACTTCTGCACGCCCTTGAACTTCACCGAGGGCAGGCCGTGGCAGCCGGTCACCCAGGCCTCGGCGCTGAGGTAATCGAGGTTCAGCCACAAAGGGGTATGTTCACGCTCGGCCATCGCCTCCATATAAGCCGGTGGCAACTGGCAGGCAAAGGCCGCGATCACCACATCCGCAGCCGCCACCGGCGACCACTCGGCCGGCCAGTGGCGCACATCGACGCCTTCCTGCCATTGCTGAGGCAAGGCGACATCGATCGGTGGACACAAACGCTCGAAGGCCCGCAGGTCATCCACCCACAGCCGCACCGCGCACTGATGCTCGGCCACCAGTTGCCGGGCCAGCCGCCAGGTCACGCCGATATCGCCGTAGTTGTCGACGACGCTGCAGAAAATATCCCAGGAGGCTTTCATTCCGGGCTCCGTTTGGCAAAAGCGCCGATTGTCCGCATAAATCGCCACAGACAGAAGAGCCAATGCCGATAATCTTCGTGCGACAATCACGGCTTGCCGACACCGCCTGCCAGGAGGCTGCCATGCCCTATCGCCCGACACCCCGTCGATCATTACGTATCAGCGTAAACGCACTTCAGCTCAGCGGCAGTATTGCCCTGGGATTGTGGCTGGGTTTTCTGGCAATCGCCCTGACCTGCTGGCTGGCCTGGCGTTTTCTGTTCGACCAGCAATTGGCGCCCGTCGCCCAGGCCGTGCAACAGCTGACAAAACCGCCCAGCACGGAGTCGGCCGCCTCCAACCGCATGTTCGAGCAATACCAGGAAAACCTGCGCAAGAACGAACAGCAGCAGGCACTGGATAATGCACGCAGCAACCTGCGCAACCAGTCCAACCCGAAATGCCAGTTCTGGTTGCAACAGGACCAGACGGCGCCGAGCGAAAAGAGCCGGGCCAACGTCCTGCAATTCTGCGATTGAGCCTGAACCTGACCATGCACAAGCCTACTGTCCACCAACTGATTCTCGACAAGCTCCGCGGCGATCTGGAGATCGCCCAGCGTGCGGCGCAGACCGCCTATGAGGCGGCGACCCACGAAGAGAACATTGCCGAAAACAAGTACGACACCCTGGGGCTGGAGGCGTCCTATCTCGCCGCCGGCCAGGCCAGGCGCGTCGAGGAAATCCGGCAGGCGCTGGCGCTCTGCCAGAACCTGACCCTGCGCCCGTACGACGAGCAGGTTGGTATCCAGGTCGGCGCGCTGCTGGGCCTCGAAGACGAAAACGGCCACGAACAATGGCTGTTCCTGGCGCCAGATGGGGCGGGGCTGAAGGTCGAGGTGGTGGGGCAACCGGTGACCGTCATCACCCCTCGTTCACCGCTGGGCAAAGGCCTGCTGGGCAAGTTCGAGGGGGATGAGCTGGAGATCGTCGTCGCGGGCGCTCGGCAACAGTTCGCGGTCACCGAGGTCAAGTGAGCCCGACGACTTAGTGGACAGGCAGTTCGACGCCGTCGAACAGCTCTTCGAGTTCCTGCTTGTTGTGGCACTGAATGGCCTTGGCCATCACTTCGCGCGTCAGATGCGGCGCGAACTTCTCGATGAAGTCGCACATGAAGCCACGCAGGAAAGTGCCACGGCGGAAACCGATCTTGGTGATGCTCGACTCGAACAGCTCGCTGGCATCCAGTACCACCAGGTCACTATCAAGCTTGGTATCGACCGCCATCTTGGCGACGATGCCCACACCCAGGCCCAGGCGTACGTAAGTCTTGATCACGTCGGCGTCGGCGGCGGTGAACACCACCTTCGGCGTCAGACCGCGATGGCTGAAGGCTTCGTCGAGCTTGGAACGGCCGGTGAAACCGAACACGTAAGTCACGATCGGGTATTCGGCGAGGGTTTCCAGGGTCAGCTTCGGCAACTTGGTCAGCGGGTGGCCCTGCGGTACCACCACGCAACGGTTCCAGCGGTAGCACGGCATCATCACCAGGTCACCGAACAGCTCCAGCGCTTCGGTGGCGATGGCGAAGTCGACGGTGCCATCGGCGGCCATTTCGGCGATCTGCATCGGCGAACCCTGATGCATGTGCAACGCCACATCCGGGTACTGCTTGATGAAGCTGCTGATCACCGGCGGCAAGGCATAACGGGCCTGGGTGTGGGTGGTGGCGATCGACAGGGTGCCCTTCTTCTCGTTGGAGAATTCCTGGGCGATCTGCTTGATGCTTTCGACCTTGCGCAGGATCTCGCCAGCGGTAGTGATGATGCGTTCGCCAGCCGGGGTGACGCGAGTCAGGTGCTTGCCGCTACGAGCGAATACCTCGACCCCCAGCTCGTCCTCGAGCAGGCGAATCTGCTTGCTGATACCCGGTTGCGACGTATAAAGGCTTTGGGCTGTAGCAGAGACGTTGAGGTCGTGGTGCGCCACTTCCCAGATGTAGCGCAATTGTTGAAGCTTCATATGAATCCCTCAAAGCAGGTAGACGCCACGGGCATCAGCGACGGTATATAACTATATTAATGGTTCGAAGAATAAATCTAGAACTTTTCTTAAGAAAATTCCAATAGCCGCGTCAGATATCTCCGAACCGTCGACGCTGCACCAAGGGCACCAGGTAAACCGGAACCTTGGCCAGTTGCAGTACCCTGGCGGCCGTCCTGCCCAATGGGGTTTCACCACCCGCCCCATGGCTGTGACTTCCTACGATCAACAAATCCACAGAGAGTTTCGACGCCTGTTCGAGAATGACTTGCGAGGGGTCCCCCTGAAAGACCCGGACCGACTGAATCAGCGCGAGATCCTGCATGCCCTCCCCCAACTCTTCGCGAAAGCTGTCGAGTACCCGTTGCTCGATATTCGCCATCACCGTGTTCAGGCCCTGACTGTGAAACTCATTCAGGGCCTGCTCGTCGAGATAACTCTGCAACACCGATTCGGCAAACAGCCCCATGGGCTCCACCGCATGAACCACGTGCAAGTCGGCATTGAATGTTCGAGCCAGCTCCAGGGCATGTTGCATCACATAGGGCGCATACAGACCGAGGTCAGTGGCATACAGCATCGAACGAATCATATGACCTCCTCGACTGCCAATATGGCGGAGATTGATTCAGCTTAGCAGTGCCAAGGCGACTACGACGTCCCGCGCAAGCCCGTGAACATTGAGCTAAACCTTGGTTTCGTTGCTGATGCCATGGGGTACATGGCCGGTGGCGACCACTTCGCGAGCCAGTTCGCAATGGCCCGCCTGATCGTCGAAGAACACATCGGCGGCGAAGGCTTCGAGAAAGGCAGCCTTCTCCAGGCCGCCCAGGAACAACGATTCGTCCAGGCGGATGTCCCATTCGCGCAAGGTCCGAATAACCCGCTCATGGGCCGGTGCCGAACGTGCCGTCACCAAGGCGGTACGGATCGGACAATCATCGTCGGGGAACTCGCGCTGCAGCAGATTGAGCGCGGCAAGGAAGCCTTTGAACAGCCCCCCGCGCAACGGCTCGCGGGCGGACTCGCGCTCCTTGGCCTGGAAGGCTTCCAGGCCACCGAGTTGATAGACCCGCTCCGACTCATCGGAAAACAGCACGGCGTCGCCGTCGAAGGCGATCCGCAGTTCGGCGCTGGCGGCGCGCCGGGCGCCACCGGAAAGAATGGTCGCCGCGGCAAACCCGGCGTCCAGTGCGCTGCGCACATCTTCGGCGTGAGTGGAAAGAAACAGGTCGCAGCCAAAGGCCGCGAGGTAGGGATAAGGGCTGCGCCCACCAACAAAAGCGGCCCGGGAAATATCCAGGCCGTAATGCTGGATCGAGTTGAAGACCCGCAGCCCTGTGTCGGCACTGTTACGCGACACCAGCACCACCTCGACCCGCGCCCGGCCGAGGCTGGCATTGAGGCTCAAGAGTTTTTTCACCAGGGGAAAAGCATCGCCCGGTTCGAGGGATTCCTCCTCGTGATCGATCTGATACTTGCGGTAGGCCTCGACCCCCTCGGCCAGATAGACCTTATGGCTTTCGCTGAGATCGAACAGGGCCCGTGACGAAATCGCCACCACCAGTTTACCGCCCAAGCCCTTTGCCATATCGCTTCCCCCCGATGCTGCGATCAAACGTTATGCCGGTCGATAAAACTCAACGTCCGATACAAGGCTTCCATTTTCGGCAGTTCGCATCCCGCTGCCCTGGCCGCGGCCAATGGCGCGGCGTAGATGGCCGACAACTCCAGCGCTCGCTTGTGCCGGTAGTCGTGGTACATACTCGGCCAATAGTCCGGCATGCTTTCGGTCACCTTGAACAAGTGCTCAGCATAGCCGTCCGGCATGCTGTGACCACAGGCCAGGGCGCCTTGCACCACTTCACGCATCAAGGCCTGAATCAGCTCGCGGCTGTCGGCATCGGCCATCAGCGGCGTGGTGCTGGCGTTGAGCAATACCGACAAACCGTTGTACGGCACGTTCCACACCAGTTTCTGCCAGCGCGCCTGCTGCAGGTTGGCCATGGCCTGGGAATCAATACTGGCCTTGCGGAATAGCGCGGCGCCCTCTTCCACTATTGCCTGGCGCTGCGATTCGTCCTGCGCGGCCGGGCCACTGTGATACCCCAGGTTCACCGCGCCCAGCGCCTGATGCTCGATCACCCCGGGCCCGGCACGGTGCACGCAGATAAAACACAGGCCGCCCAACAGATGCAGCGAGTCGGGAAGCAGGTCGCGCAAGCCGTCCTCCACATCCAGGCCATTCTGCAGTAACAGCACCTTGGCGCCAGGAGCCGCCGCACGAAGAATCGCCGGAGCCAACTCGGCGTTGCTGGTGGTCTTGGCTCCCACCAGCAGCCAATCGCAGGGCGGCATGTCTTCGGCACTGGCATAGGCCTGGACCGGGTTCAGGGTCAGCTCACCATGCACCGCGCTATGCAGTTGCAAACCCCGCTCGGTGACCGCGGCGAATTCGCTGCGCAGCAGGAAATGCACATCCAGGCCGGCTCGCGCCAGCAGCATCCCGTAGAAACCACCGATCGCTCCGGTACCGATAATGCCGATTCGCGGCGTGTGGACTGCTTCCATCAAGGCAACTCCTCTGGAATTCGATTCAGCGCCTGTGCCAGTCGCTCGCCGAGCTCGCCGGGTGTCAGGCGCGACTGCAAGGCCCCATAAAACTCACCGTCGCGCACCACGAACAGTGCCGGCAAGTGAAACACCTGATAACGCTCGACCGCGCCGCCATTGTTTCCCGCATCGATCCAGCACAACCGCTCGATCGGCAGATCGAAGCCGGGCAACTGCTGCCGGGCCCAGCGACAACTGGCGCAGCCGACGCTGGTGAATATCACCAGCGAAACACCGCTCATCGCCAACAGCCGCTGATCGATATCGAAATCAGTCAGCTCCAATTCGACCACTATACTGGGAGAAACAATGTCACATAGCCGACACTCGGAGTCCGCGTTCATGGGACGTTTCATTCCTCATCCTGACGATGTTCCGGTTGAGTTGACCTTACGCAAGCACGCATGCATTTCGCGTCAACGGTTGCACACTATCAGCCTCGGCGGCATGGCTTGCAATTATCACCGCGCCTGGCGCCGCGGCACTGCACTGGAAATCTGCATGCCCACTCTGGGTGAAAACGCCCGCTACAACGGCTATGTGGCCTGGTGCCTGCGACGCAAGCGTGGCTACCTGGTGGGGATCGCCTTCATCGACGAACAGACCCTGTTCCGTGCCCGAATGAGTGAGCAGGTGTGCCAGATCGCCCACTACTGCCACCTGCATGAGCCCCAGGCCGAGCAGCGACAGATCGAAACCCTGGCCCAGCAATGGGTCGAACAGCACGCCGCCGAGTTCTCCCACGACCGGGTTCATCAGGCTTTTATGCAGCCAGCGCTGGATTAAACCCGCCTCTGCCCATTGTCGAGCCCCGGTGTAACGCGCTAAGGTTCGGCTCCCCGACGCGCTTAAATCCGCTGTGCACCGCCGCGCGGGGATCGCTGGCGGCCGGCACCCGTGACCTGACGAGTAACACGATGGCTGATTTACCGATCAACGACCTTAACGTCGCCTCCAACGAAACCCTGATCACTCCCGACCAGCTCAAGCGCGACATTCCGCTGAGCGACGCCGCCCTGCGCACCGTGACCAAGGGTCGCGAAGTGATCCGCAATATTCTCGACGGCACCGACCACCGTCTGTTCGTCGTCATCGGCCCTTGCTCGATCCACGACATCAAGGCTGCCCACGAGTATGCCGAGCGCCTGAAAGTCCTGGCCGCCGAAGTCTCCGACACCCTTTACCTGGTGATGCGCGTGTACTTCGAGAAACCACGGACCACCGTTGGCTGGAAAGGCTTGATCAACGACCCGTACCTGGACGACTCGTTCAAGATCCAGGACGGTCTGCACATCGGTCGCCAGCTGCTGCTGGACCTGGCCGAGATGGGCCTGCCGACCGCCACCGAAGCGCTGGACCCGATCTCCCCGCAATACCTGCAGGACCTGATCAGCTGGTCGGCGATCGGTGCGCGTACCACCGAATCCCAGACCCACCGCGAGATGGCTTCCGGCCTGTCTTCGGCAGTAGGTTTCAAGAACGGCACCGACGGCGGCCTGACCGTTGCCATCAATGCCCTGCAATCGGTTTCCAGCCCTCACCGTTTCCTCGGCATCAACCAGGAAGGTGGCGTATCCATCGTCACCACCAAGGGCAATGCCTACGGTCACGTGGTTCTGCGCGGTGGCAATGGCAAGCCGAACTATGACTCGGTCAGTGTCGCCCTCTGCGAGCAGGCGCTGAACAAGGCGAAGATCAAGCCGAACATCATGGTCGACTGCAGCCACGCCAACTCCAACAAGGATCCGGCCTTGCAGCCACTGGTAATGGAGAACGTGGCCAACCAGATTCTCGAAGGCAACCAGTCGATCATCGGTCTGATGGTCGAAAGCCATCTGAACTGGGGCTGCCAGGCCATTCCCAAGGACCTGGCCGAACTGCAATACGGCGTGTCGATCACCGATGCCTGCATCGATTGGGAAAGCACCGAGAAAACCTTGCGCAGCATGCACGCCAAGCTCAAGGACGTCCTGCCTAAACGGGTTCGCACCTGATCCCGTATCGCAGACACAAAAACGCCGGGCCAAGCCCGGCGTTTTTTTTGGTGTCCCCGCTCAGAGTTTCGCGGCGTGGCGCTGATGGCGCTCCATGTAGCGCTCCACATATGAGCACGACGGAATCACCGTGTACCCCATGCGATCAGCATATTCCAACGCCTGCTCGGTCAGTGCCGCAGCAATACCACGGCCGCGCAGCGCGTTAGGCACGAACGTCCGATAAATATCCAGGGTCTGCTTACCCAGGTCCATATAGGTCAGGTAGGCACGATGACCGTCCACATTGGTCTCGAATTGATGACCAGCCTGGTCATGGTGGATGGACAACGCCTCGCTCATCACTACTCCTCGCGGGTCTTGGATTCTGACCCCTACCTTACCGATGTTTTTCCGGCGAAGGAACAACTACGCCACCCCGTGCCTGTCTGGACACCGAGCAGAGCTTGCCGCTCTCGCATGACCGAGCACGTTTCAAATAGTAGGCACCATTGGCACCAATGCTCAAGGGACGCTTGCATTCAAGCTACCGGCATCAGGCCAGTTTAGTGTCGATGCTTCCCCCGGACCTGTTCCCGGATACATGCAAAGCACTCGATCCAACCACCTGATGATCAACAACCTGAACATCGCCGGATGTTGAGATTTAAGACGAGCCCACCCATTTAAAGTCACCTCAACATGGACAAAGATGCGTGAGGCGCCCCACAGATTCTGAACAAAAGTGTAGACGAATCGATATAGATAGACTTTAGCCTACACTCCGCGAGCGCCATGCAAAGGGACTCTGCGGCAGATGCGCTTAACAAGCGCAAGCTCCCAACAGGGTGACAAGGTTGCGTATTTTTTATACAGATCGATAAAAAGTTGCTCGAAAAAGATTCAACGCCTAGAATTTTTTTTGCTTCTTGCGCTACGTCAGTTTACTTACTACAAGTAATGGGTAGTATGTACGCCGGCCATTTCATCACTCGGATGAGATAGCTACTTAATAGAAAGTCCTTGAAGGGGAACACGATGAACAACGTTCTGAAATTCTCTGCTCTGGCTCTGGCCGCAGTTCTGGCTACCGGTTGCAGCAGCGTATCCAAAGAAACCGAAGCTCGTCTGACTGCAACTGAAGACGCAGCAGCTCGTGCCCAGGCTCGTGCAGACGAAGCCTACCGTAAAGCTGATGAAGCTCTGGCTGCTGCTCAAAAAGCACAACAGACTGCTGACGAAGCTAACGAGCGCGCTCTGCGTATGCTGGAAAAAGCTAGCCGCAAGTAATAATCCCTCGGGATTGTTATCGAGCCGACCCATTTATTGGGTCGGCTTTTTTATTGCCCGGATTTTCTTGTGGCAATAAAAAACCCGTCGACACCCTGAAGCATCGACGGGTTGCTGTTCCAGCCGTTACTGCTGCATATCGATAGGCACCGCCGATACCACCGGTGCATTGGTCGGTATGGCGATCTCTACTGGCAAACCATCTTCGGCCGCCACCACGTCGCGCACTACATCCCAATTCATCCGCAGGTTATTGGCCAGGTCTTCACGCTTGAGCAAGGCGTTGATCACCGCGGTGTGTTTGTCCACGACCGACGGATTGCCCTTGTCATCGAGCGGCGTATGAGCCTCCAGATAAACTTTGCCAGCGCTGATACCGAACTTGTACGGATCGTTGAGGATGCGCACCGATGTCCCCACCGGCACCATGCTGGCCATTTCCAGGACGTTGTTGTTGAACATCCGGAAGCAGCCGTGGCTGGTTCGCATGCCGATACCGAACTTCTTGTTCGAACCGTGGATCAGGTAGCCCGGCGTGCCCAGGGTAAACTTGAATGGTCCCAACGGGTTGTCCGGCCCCGCCGGCACCACGTTCGGCAGTGGGTCACCGTCAGCCGCGTGCTCGGCCTTGATCGAGGCAGGCGGCGTCCAGGTCGGATTCGGAGTCTTGGCGACGATGCTGGTATGGGCGATCGGCGACCCCCAACCTTCCCGGCCGATACCCAGGGGGAAGGTGTACACCACGTTCCGCCCTTTCGGGTAGTAGTAGAGGCGATATTCGGCGAGGTTGATCACGATGCCTTCACGAGGTCCCGGCGGCAGGATGAAGCGCGTCGGCAACACCACTTCGGTGCCTGCGCCCGGCAACCAGGGATCGACTCCCGGGTTGGCCGCGACCATCTCGTAATAGCCCAGGTCGTAGGTCGTGCCCAGGTCGGCAAAGGTGTCTTCGTACTTGGCCTTGATCACCTGTACCTGACCGACGATATCTTCGCCCGGTGGAGGTAGAGGCAGTTCCAATGCGGCAACGGGGCCAGCCACACAGAAGGCGGCAAGCGTCAGGCAACGGGTGACGACAGGAAAGCGCGGCAACATCCGGAAAATCCTTCGCATGATCAACGAGTAAAAAAGTGATTGTACACCCGCCCCCGTGGCTGCGGGAGCGACAGCTGCATCAACGCAAGAAGGGGGCCGGGCGAGAACTTGCTGCCTTACAGTTCGAAACGCAACTCTGGCCAGATCGGCGGCGTGCCGCGCTTTTGCGATTCGAGGATTGCCCGGCACAACGGACACAGGCGCTGGTCCTGGAAAATGGTCCGGTCGACACTCGACCAGCGCGGTTGCGCAGGCAGCAAGGTGCCGCACAACGTGCGATCGGCTGAGCCGCCCAACTCCAGCTGACGCGTCACCAGATGCACCCGGACTTCCTGGCAGGCGAACAGGTCGAGCTGTTCGTCAGGCTCGATCAGTTGGTAGGCAAACAGGGACCAGGCGGGACGCGGCATCGGGGGCTCCAAATCGGGGGCGCCACATTAGCCGAAACACTGCCGGTAGAAAAGCGTCAAAGCAGCGGTTTTAGCGTCGGCCAGACATTTTCCAGCAACTTGCCCTGAGCAGCGACCGCGGGGTGGATGCCATCGGCCTGCATCAGCTCGGGATTACCGCCGACCCCTTCCAGAAAAAACGGCACCAGCGCCACGTTTTTTTCATTCGCGAGCTTGCTGTACACCTCGGCAAACGCCTGGGTGTAGCGCACGCCGTAATTGGGTGGCAGCTGCATGCCAAGCAACAGCACCTTGGCACCACTGGCCTTGGAGCTGTCGATCATCGAAGCAAGATTTTGTTGCAATTGCGTGGGCAGTTGCCCGCGCAGGCCATCGTTGCCGCCCAATTCGAGAATCACCAGCTCCGGCTTGTGCTCTGCAAGCAGCGCCGGCAGCCGCGCCTGGCCACCTGCACTGGTGTCGCCGCTGATGGAAGCATTGACCACCTCATCGTCGAAACCTTCGCTCTTGAGCCGCTGCTCGAGCAATGCCACCCACCCCTGCCGGGTATCCAGGCCGAAAGCCGCGCTGATACTATCGCCAACGATCAGGACTGTACCCGCCGCTGCGTTCTGGGCCATGCACATCAAGGCCAGGCCAGCACTCAAAAACCACACACGCATCGGATTCTCCATGGGCGCAAGCATTCTCACTGCGCGGAACCTTAGCAAAGTGGTTCCCAGCGCGGAAGGTGAACTGACCATCCTGCACGAACTCAGCCTGGAACTGAACAAAGGCGACAGCCTGGCCATCGTCGGCAGTTCCGGCTCCGGAAAATCCACCCTGCTCGGCCTGCTGGCCGGGCTCGACCTGCCCAGCAGCGGTGAGGTCACCCTGGCCGGCCGCAGCCTCGGCACATTGGACGAAGACCAGCGCGCCCGAATCCGCGCCGAGCATGTGGGCTTCGTCTTCCAGTCGTTCCAACTGCTCGACAGCCTCAATGCCCTGGAGAACGTGATGTTGCCCCTGGAGCTGGATGGCCGCCGTGATGCCCGCGAGCGTGCGACCGAACTGCTCCAGCGCGTCGGGCTCGGGCAACGCCTGAGCCACTCGCCTCGCCAGCTCTCAGGTGGCGAACAACAGCGGGTAGCCATCGCCCGCGCCTTCGCCGCCGAGCCTGACGTGCTGTTCGCCGACGAGCCGACCGGCAACCTCGACAGCCACACCGGTGAGCGCATCAGCGACCTGCTGTTCGATCTGAACAAGGAAAGCGGCACGACGCTGGTCCTGGTCACTCACGATGAACGCCTGGCCCATCGTTGCCGGCGCCTGATCCGCCTTGAAGCCGGCCTGCTGGTCGCCCCCCTGGAGCCTTGATGGCACGCCTGCCGCTGTTGCGCCTGTTCAGCCTTGCCATTCGCCAACTTCTGCGCGACGCCCGCGCCGGAGAACTGCGGGTATTGTTCTTCGCCCTGGTAGTGGCGGTAGCCGCCAGCACTGCCATCGGCTATTTCGGCGCGCGCCTCAACGGCGCGATGCTGCTGCGCGCCACGGAGTTTCTCGGCGCGGACCTGCTGCTGGAAAGCAGCTCTCCGGCAAGGCCCGAACAGATCCAAAGCGGCCGGGAACTGGGCCTGCAACATGCGCAGGTGGTGGAGTTCTCCAGTGTGATCGCCACCGACAATGGCATCCAGCTGTCCAGTATCAAGGCCGCGGACGACGCCTACCCGCTGCGCGGCCAGCTGAAAAGTGCCCCGGCCCCTTACGCGGCGGAAGAAATCGGCGGCGGTCCACAACCAGGCGAAGCCTGGGTCGAAGCCCGATTGTTGACCGCGCTGGACCTGAAAATCGGCGACAGCATCGACGTCGGGATGAAAACCCTGCGCCTGAGCCGGGTACTGACTTACGAACCGGATCGCGCCGGCAACTTCTATAGCCTGACACCCAGGGTACTGATCAACCTGAGCGACCTGAACGCCACCGGCGTGGTGCAACCGGGCAGCCGGGTCAGTTACAAGGAACTCTGGCGCGGTCCAGGAAGCGCCCTGGAAACCTATCGCCAATTGATCAAGCCTGGCCTGGCGGCCAATCAGCGCCTGCAGGATGCCCGAGATGGCAACCGCCAGATCGGCGGAGCCCTGGGCAAGGCGGAACGCTACTTGAACATGGCCAGCCTGGTGGCGGTGCTGCTGGCAGGCGTGGCAGTTGCCCTGTCCGCCGCGCGCTTCGCCTCCCGCCGCTTCGACGCCAGCGCGCTGCTGCGCTGCCTGGGCTTGTCCCGCCGGGAAACCATGCTGCTGTTCACCTTGCAACTGGCCCTGCTCGGCATCCTGGCCAGCATCGTCGGTGCGCTGCTCGGCTGGCTCGCCCAGCTTGGGCTGTTTTATCTGCTGCATGACCTGCTACCAACCGATGTGCCTCCCGGCGGATTGCTCCCCGCCGTCGCCGGTATCGGTACCGGCCTGGTGGCGCTTGGGGGGTTCGCCCTGCCGCCCTTGGCGGCGCTGGGGCGTGTCCCGCCCTTGCGGGTGTTGCGTCGTGACCTGCTGCCGATCCCCCCAAGCACCTGGATGGTTTATGGCGCCGCCCTGCTGGCCCTGGGCCTGATCATGTGGCGCCTGAGCCTGGATCTGCTCTTGACCTTCGCCTTGCTCGGTGGCGGCGTCATTGCCGCCCTGGTTCTGGGTGGATTACTGCTGCTGGCCCTGCAGAGTCTGCGTCGCTTGCTGGCCAAGGCGTCGCTGCCATGGCGCCTGGGTTTGGGCCAGTTACTGCGGCATCCCTTGGCCGCTGCCGGACAATCCCTGGCCTTCGGCTTGATCCTGCTATCGATGGCCCTGATTGCGCTGTTGCGTGGAGAACTGCTCGACACCTGGCAAAACCAGTTGCCCAAAAACGCGCCGAACTATTTCGCCCTGAATATCCTGCCCGCGGACAAGCAGGCCTTCACCGACAAGCTGGTGGCGCTTTCCGCTCCTTCCGCGCCCCTGTATCCGGTAGTGCCAGGGCGGCTGATCAGCATCAACGGCGAACCGGTCCGGGAAATCGTCAGCAAGGACTCCAGTGGCGACCGCGCCGTACAGCGGGACTTGAGCCTGACCTGGGCCGCGGATCTGCCAGAAGGCAATAAGATCACCAGCGGCTCGTGGTGGGCGCAACAGCCCGAAGGGGATTTGCCTGGCGTCTCGGTCGAGGCCCAAGTGGCCGAAAGCCTGAAACTCAAACTTGGCGACCAGATGACGTTCAGCGTCGGCGGAGTCAATCGCGAGGCCAGGGTGACCAGCCTGAGGGAAATCAACTGGGACAATTTCCAGCCCAACTTTTTCATGATCTTTCAGCCGGGCACGCTGCGGGATTTGCCTGCCACTTACCTGACCAGCTTCTATCTGGCTGCGGGCCACGACCAGCAGGTGGTCGAGCTGTCCAGGGCCTTCCCGGCAGTGACCATCCTGCAAGTGGAGGCCTTGCTCGAACAACTGCGCAGCATCCTGGCCCAGGTCACCCTGGCCGTGGAATACGTGCTGTTGTTCGTACTCGCCGCCGGCATGGCCGTGCTGTTTTCCGGACTGCAGGCCACCCTGGACGAGCGTATTCGTCAGGGCGCCCTGCTACGGGCGCTGGGGGCGGAACGACAATTACTGGTCAAGGCCCGGCGTATCGAGTTCGGGCTGCTGGGAGCCGTCAGCGGGCTACTGGCCGCATTGGGATCGGAATTGGTGAGCCTGGTGCTCTATCGCTTTGCCTTCGACCTGCCCTGGCATCCACATCCCTGGCTGCTGCTCCTGCCCATTATCGGAGCTCTGCTGATCGGAGGTGCCGGTGTCTATGGAACGCGCCGGGCATTGAATGCCAGCCCGCTGACAGTACTTCGCGAGGGGTAAGCCCCTCGCAGGCAGGTCATTTCACGTATTCGATCTGATTGATCCACCAGCACATTTCTCCGCCGGGCGTCTGCACTATCGCCTCGTCGCCGACTTCTTTCTTCAAGAGTGCCCGGGCCATGGGCGAATCGATGGAGATGTAATCCTTCTGCCCGTATATCTCGTCATAACCGACGATACGGAAGCGCTTGGTTTCGCCCTCTTCGTTCTCGATATCGACCCAGGCGCCGAAGAACACCCGGCCCTCCTGCTCCGGCGAATACGACACGACCTTCATGTCTTCGAGTCGCTTGCGCAAGTAGCGAACTCGACGGTCAATTTCCCTCAGGAGTTTCTTGTTGTATTGATAGTCCGCATTTTCACTCCTGTCCCCCAGGGAGGCCGCCCAGGTGACTTTCTGCGTCACATCCGGACGCTTCTCCCGCCACAGGTAATCCAGCTCGTTTTTCAGAGCCTCGAAACCTTCCTGCGTAATGAGCTTGGTACTCAATTGGTTAAATCCCCCATGCAGAGCCTTATGAGCCAGTTCAGCATTATGGTTGAATCGAGACCTTGAGAACCAATGCTAGGCGAGATAAACCCACCTGCAGCACACCTCCTCACGGGGATACCCTATCCAGAATGAACAAGCCGATAACACTACCGCTTGGGCGTTGTACGAAAAAGCGGTCGCGCTTGGTCAATAGGGCATCAAACCCACGTGCGAATCCACATCAGAATGCACATATCTAAACCCGGATACGCCCCATCAGTCCTCTCCAGTTTGCGCCGTTTGACTGCACTATCCGCCTTTTCACACAGGTCAAATACGGCTTTATTGAAATACCCAACACACTAAAAAAGAGAACTGTAATTCCAGCAGAAGCGCTTTACTCATCATCGCTGAGCAATGTACTGGATATGCTATGCAGGCTATTATTGAAGGTCACCGTCTCATTGAAGCCTTTTACAATATTGCTGAGTTTCTTACGGGTGCTGGACAACTGCGTTAACCTTTCTACCAGCTCTGCATTTTTTTGCTGGATTCCGATGTCTCTCTTTTCCAGTTCGGCTGCGCGGATACTTTGCTTAGCGGAAATTTCATCAAGACGTTGCTGCTCAAGCTGCATTAGTTCAGAACGCCGGGCAACACTTCGCTCTCTGGACTCAACACTTTCAGCCAGCTGTTGAAGCGCAGCACTGCGTTCCGCAATCACTCGGGAATTATGCTCAGCGGACTTATCGATCGCGATCTTCTCTTGCTGAAGCTGACTTTGTAGCTGGCGCAGGTGCTCATCTTTTTCATGAAGTTTACGCTCTCGCTCTTGCAACTGTTCCTTCAAAAGCTCCAAAGCTTCCTGTTGTTTCACCGCAACCAATTTTTGCTGCGTCAACTCCTGCGCCATAAGTGCAAGATTCGACAAAGTGCTTTCCACATCAAGAAGTAGATGATCGGTATCCGCCCCCTGAAGCGCAGTTTCAGCCTCAGGAAGCGTCGCCATCAGAAACTGTGCTTCATCCAATGAGCTCTCTAAGGGAATTGGGCAATCAGCCACCTCATCCCGTGTTACATCCCCAGCAACTTGAGCGGATTGATCAATATCTGCGGTAGCCTGAACCTGCCTATCCATCAAAGTTGGAACACTGTCAGATATCGACAGGTCGAACTCATCACTCTGGATTAACTTCATCTCTTCCTCCGAGGCCAAATCGCGAACCACCTCCGCCAAGCCAGCCAGTGTGCTCTGTATACCCTGGGACAGGCGTCCAATGTCGGCCTCCGAGTTGGCAGAGTGGTCAGCGACAACCTCAGGCGTCAAATGGCCAGATAAGGGAGCATCACTTTCAGAGGAGTCGACATATTTTTCGGCATTCGCAGTCAGCATTTCAGTCATATCGTGTTGAAAACTCTCGGTAAATAATGAAACATCAGTAAGAACCTTCTCTACTTCAGTCTCAGCTTCTTCTGTTTTTTGAGAGAGCTCTTCTGGATTTCCAATCGAAGCGAACCCGGATGGAGCACCATTGAGTGCATCGCCTCCAAGATCCTCAACGCTTCCTGGCGAGCAATGCTCATTCGAATCAGAAACCTCATCTTCTATACACTCCGCGACAGCCTGTGCAGCAGGAGTAGATTGAGAAGTCATCAAAATAGAGGCATCGAGCGCAGGAACTCCGAGTTCAGCGCTGTCAATTGCAGGCAGGCAAGCAACCGAGGCTTCTGACGAGATAAGCTTCATCACCAGATTTTTCTTGATGGTGAGTGAACGATGATCCGATAGGTTTCCTGTCGGTATCACACAATCCTTAAGGTCAATCAGATGGTAAGGAATATCGGTACTACTTCCGGCACCTTGCTGTCGCCCCTCAGGCAGGCTCGCATGGGTGACTATATCCTTGAAGACTTGAATAACCTGACGCCAATCTTCCTCGGCCTCAATCGAGCTCAGTGAATAACTCTTCCCCGCCTTATTTAGCATCGCCAGATAAACTCGCGACTCTCCAACTTCAGCCCCCTCATTCAAGCTATAAGCAAGAAAATTATGGCTCAGCATAGGAATTGCAAAGCTACAGAGCACCGCACCGTTCAGCACTTCCTGCTCTGCATTTTTAATGGAAATAGTTCGTAGCAGCATCACTGGCTCAGGCTCCGTTATATATATCGCAAGGAGCAAAAAATACACCTTACAACACCTAACCGGAAACCAGACATTTCCGATCCTCAAGTAGAACTATCCGATACCATCGACAAGCCGCCGAATCACACAGCGACGAGAGTCACATTGAAATATTTTAAAAACATGACAGATAAAATTACTGCATCAATATTTCAGCTCAAATTTTACTTAAGAGGAATATTCAACCCTTTCTGCGGGCTGAGCTTAAACAGCCACCACTCATAATTCGACCAGAGCATGGTTATTCCTGCTGCCATCAGTATCAGGAGTGCTCCACCTACCCCTGTCAATATCAGTTGCTGCTGCCAGGCTAGAAAACACAACGCGATGCCAGCTGCCCCCGTCAACATAGCCAGAGAAGGGGCAAACCAATAAATGAAACGATCAAGACGCAAAAGCAGATTAAATAACCAGGAGCCTTTAAGCTGGGCCGGTCTAAAGATAATAACGTGCATGGAGAGCTAGTCTTTTCCAGATTAAAACTGTGCTCAACCATAACTTAGACACTCAATGACAACTATCAGATTCGTCTGATTTAGTTTTCAGAGTGCTCGGATAAAATACGAAAAGCACCCTCCACCTAAATATTGAGATGCCTTGCATGGGAAGTATCATCATCGTCGACGACCATCCGTTGATTCGACTCGCAATAAGAACCGTTCTGGAGCCTCATGAACACAACATCGTCGCCGAAGCGGACAATGGCGCGGACGCTGTCCAGTTGGTACGCAAGCATCTTCCGGACCTGCTCATCCTGGACTTGAACATACCCAACCTCGACGGGTTTTCCGTTATTTCCCACATAAAGTCCGCTGGACTGCCGATAAAGACGCTGGTGCTGACCTCCAGCAACTCTAAGAATTTCGCCTTGCGCTGTTTGCAGGCCGGTGCAGCCGGCTTCCTGTGCAAGAACGATAACCTGAACGAACTGGCTAATGCGGTAAAAGCCATCCTATCGGGGTATAGCTACTTCCCCGAAGATACGATCAGCACCTTGCAACAGAATACAAACGCCGCCTGCCAGGAAAGTGTCTTGATTGCCCAACTGACCGACCGGGAAATCACCGTCCTGAAACTGCTGGCAAGCGGCCTGAATAATCAGAAAATCGCGGATGCGCTGCTGATCAGCCACAAGACGGTGAGTACCTACAAGGTCAGGCTGCTAAAACGGTTCAACGTTTCCAATCTGGTAGCACTGGCGGAGCTGGCCAAACGCAACTCCGTCGTTTGAAGCCCTGATATCGATGGAGCCTTCAGCCAGGATTCAGAAGCCTCAGGAAACACCCACCTCGACAGCCGGATTGATCCCCTACGCTACTTACCTGCGGGTGATCAGCCCCTGTCGAGCCACGCGGGTCAGATGTCGGATGACTTCGGCGGCATTTTCCGCACTGGGGGCCTGTATCACCGCAAGGTCAAAACTGTCGTTGGCAAAACGTGCCAGGGACTCGCCATCTTCAATGAACTGGATCAGAAAGGCTGAAGGGCCTGTGCTGCGACGTGGCCAGCCATCGAGATAACGCAGCAGTGTCGGCTGGTGTGTGCCGCCAAGAAGAATTTTTGGATTGCGCTGAACAAGATTCGCCGTGATTGGCGCAAGACGTACGGGAGGGTGGAGTGCATTCATCGTGTCGTGTCTCTGCCTCAATTTTCTGCCGGGCAGGTGAGAGGCAACACCGAACCAGCGCTTTAGCGGTATTTCGAAGCCTGTAGAGCTTCTATCGGTGATATTCCGAATCACCTGGCGCCCCGCAAGTAGCTGTTTAAATCGGCGCATGGGCAACAATCCTAGAGAAGCCGACCGGGTAGTGTCAAGAATCCCCCACAACGAAATCAGCAACGAAAAAGGCCCGCTACAAGCGGGCCTTTGAGTGTTTGCCGGAAGTTACTTGGTAATCGCGGCATCGAGTGACAATTTGCCCGCGCCTTCGATCAGAACCGCAATGGTGCCGCCGAGCAGAGCCAGGGCGAACTCATAACCATTGTTCGCCATGAACAGGCCATTGCTGATGTGTACGGAGAAAATCGCCACCAGCAAGGTGAAGCTCAACCCCAGTGCGGCAGGACGTGCCAACAGACCGATAATCAGCGCCAGACCGCCAAAGAACTCGGTACCGCCCGCCAGCAACGCCATCAAATGCCCCGGCGCCAGGCCGATGCTCTCCATCCACTGTGCCGTCCCTGCCAATCCGTAACCGCCAAACAGGCCAAAAAGCTTTTGCGCGCCGTGTGCGGCGAAAATGATGCCGACAAAAACTCGCAGGACCGTCAGGCCATAGCCTGCACGGGTGCTCAGTACGGTTTTGATCAGTGTGCTCATGCTGTGTAGTCCTTTGTGGTGTTGGGTATTGGGTCGCTATATTAATCATAAAAATTCATATTAAAAGTGCAAAAATAGCAAGATAACAATCTATTTTTTCGATTATTTTCGTGAGACGACCTTACGCGCTTGCGGCTCCAACGATTCGCGTTCCCGGTCAAACGCCAAATAGTATTTGTTGACGCTATTAACATAGCTGACGGCGCCCATTCCGACCTGTTCCATGGCAATGCGCTCGACCTGGAAAAACCACTGATTGGGGTTCAGCCCGCGCCGCCGGGCTTCGGTGCGCATCCCCTGCACACGCTCCGGCCCCATGTTGTAGGCCGCCAAGACGAACGCCATGCGCTCGCGTTCGTTGAGCTTGGGGCTGGAAAAGAACTTGCGCCGGATCAATGCCAGGTACTTGGCTCCGGCCAACACATTGTTATCAAGAGTCTGAATGTTATTGACCCCTACCCGCTGGGCGGCTGACGGGGTGATCTGCATCAGGCCGGTCGGGCCGCTGCCGCTCCTGGCAGTGGGTTGCAACGACGACTCCTTGAAGGCCAGGGCCGCCAGGTTCAACCAGTCCATGCTCTGCGCATCGGCATGCTTCTGTAATACCGGGCGCAGCTTTTCCAGGCGCTGGCGGTCGGCCCGGGTCAAAGGGTTATGCACCTGATACAGGCGCCGATAGATACGCAAGAAGGCAACGTCCTGATCCGCCGGCGCCTTGTAGACCTTCAGGAAACGATCGATGCTCGCCCGCAGCATCGAGGCGTCGCGCCGCACGAACCAGTGCTCCTCGCCTGGCTCGCTGATGACCAGTTGCCGATCGAAACGCAGCTTCGGCAGGACCTTGCCCCAGCGCTCGGCAATGGGTTTCTCGACGATGGTCAGGTGAAAGATCCCGCCCTGGACCATTTCCAGGACATCTTCGACTGCCAGGCTCGGATCGACCCACTCGACCTTGATCGGCGCCAGCTTATGCAGCGCCAGCTTCTGATTGATCTGGCTCACCACCTCCCCGGCGGCGCTGCCTGTGGTCAGCGCCAGGGTCTTGCCGGAGAGTTGTTCAAGTCGGGTGTAGCGCCGCTCACCCTTGATTCCCACCAGCAGCAACGGCACGTTGCTGGCGACCGGCTCACTGGGGCTTACCGCTTGCCCCGGCAGCGCCTCCAGCAACTCTCCCGGAGCGACCAGGTCGCCCTCACCGCGCTGCAACGCACCGAGCAATTGATCCTTGGCTTTGGGGATGATCTTGAGGCTGATTTCCTGCCCGTCGCGGGCATGACCATTGAGGTACTGCTCAAAGGCGCGCAGGCGGTGGTATTCGACGCCGATGGCCTGGCCCTGGACTTCACCGGAGCTGTTGCGACTCTGGTTGACCAGCACCCGCAGGACTCGGCTGCTACGAATTTCCGCCAGGTCGCGGACCTTGCCCGCTACGGCGGCTTCCGGAGGGCCGGCCAAGCGCGCGACCGCCGGCAAGGGCAGCAGCAACGACAAGCACAACGCTAGCAAAACCGAGGGTCGCGTCATCCGCTCTCCGGGAAGAATACTGTCCGAGTTTTCGAGCACTGGCGAAAAATCGGGCGACAGAAACAGAGCGCCTAGAGCGCCGACAAGATGCGAAAGACTGGCACAACCTCGGCGGGCAAACCAACCGCGGCCTTTCTCCCGGCATCAAGAGACAGCTCCAACTCGTTGTAGTTCTTGGCTTTTCTTATAAATCTACAGCTCTGATATGCTTTCCGGCCGCAGGCGGAGATAGCACCATGCAACTCATCGATATCGGCGTCAACCTGACCAACCCGAGTTTCGCCGAAAAACATCGCGCAGTACTGGACCGAGCCTATGCCGCCGGTGTCTGCCAATTGGTGCTCACCGGCACCAGCGTCGAAGGCAGCGAACAGGCGCTCGAGCTGTCGCGGCAACTGGACGAAAGCGGCCGCCAACTGTTCTCTACCGCCGGTATTCATCCGCATTGCGCCAGCGACTGGAATGCCGACAGTGCCCAGCGCCTGCGCAGCCTGCTCAAGGAAAGCAGCGTCAAAGCCGTGGGCGAATGTGGCCTGGACTTCAATCGGGACTTCTCCCCTCGCCCGCAACAGGAAAAAGTACTGGAGGAACACTTGGCCCTGGCCGTTGAACTGCAACTGCCGGTCTTTCTCCACGAGCGCGACGCCAGCCAGCGCCTGCTGGAAATAGTCCGCGATTTCCGAGACCGCTTGCCGGCTGCGGTGGTGCATTGCTTCACCGGTGAACAGCGCGCGCTGTTCAACTACCTGGACCTCGATCTGCACATTGGCATCACCGGGTGGATCTGCGACGAACGCCGCGGCACTCACTTGCACCCTCTGGTACGAGAGATTCCCCGCGGCCGCCTGATGCTCGAAAGCGACGCCCCCTATCTATTGCCGCGCAGCCTGCGCCCCAAACCGAAGAACGGTCGCAACGAACCGGCCTACCTGACAGAGGTATTGCGCGAGGTGGCCCTGCATCGCGGAGAGAGCCAGGAAGAGCTGGCAACCCACAGTACCGCCAGCGCCCGAGCCTTCTTCGCCTTGCCCGAGATTGCTTGACGCATATCAAGATTTGACGCTCTGCATAGCGGCACAATAATGGCACCTTGCCAATACTGTTCCGCTTAATCAGAGAAGACCTTCCATGGGTGCCTGGCTCAGCAATATCTCACTGAAATACAAGTTCTGGGCGGTCAATGCAGTCGCCTTCGTGACCACCCTGCTACTGGTCCTGTACGCCGTCCAGCTGGAGCAACACGCGCGTAGCCAGGCCTCACAAAACAACGCCCGGGCCCAGGCCAACCTGCTCGGTGCATGGCCCTCCGGACAAGCGCTACCCAATGCTGAAAACCTGCTGGGCTTCGCTGCCGGCCAGATCCCCAGCCTCGACCAACGCTCCCTGCCAGAGTTGAGCAACGCCAATGGGTGGGTGGCCTTCGATGAAATGCCGCTGTTCGGCGAAAACCCGCTGATCGGCGCGTACGTGCTGTCCCGGGCCGATAACCAACGGGTTGCGGTGCTTGCTCATGGGCCAAGCCTGCAACAGGTGTTCAGCGAACGCTTCAGCCAATACGCGGTGGCCGTGTTCATTCTGATGCTGGCGATGCTCGGTGCTTCGCAACTGTTGATCCGTTTCCTGCTCAGCCAACTGAACACCCTCAAGGATGTGATGCTGCATGTGGAGAAAACCGGCGACCTGTCGGCGCGCGTGCCGTTGTCGTGCACCGACGAGGTCGGCCAGATGGCCAATGCCTTCAACGCGATGCAGGCCGGTTACCAGCGGGTGGTCAACACCGTCGCCAACACCGCCCGGCAACTGGATATCGGCGCCGCGCGCCTGGCGTCGAGCATGAACGACGTGCGTCACGGCATGCTGGGCCAGCAAAGCGAAACCGATCAGGCCGCGACGGCGATCAACGAAATGTCCGCCACCGTCTATCACATCGCCCAGCACGCCGGAGCCACCCGGGATCGCTCCCAGGCCGCCGACGCCCTGGCCGGCAGTGGCCAGGAAGTGGTGGGACGCGTGCAGAAGTCCATCGCCGGGCTTTCCACCGGCGTGCAACAGACCGCCGAGATGATCCAGCGCCTGGCCGAGGACAGTCAGAAGATCAATGGCGTGGTCAACGTGATCCACAGCATCGCCGAACAGACCAACCTGCTGGCGCTCAACGCCGCGATCGAAGCGGCGCGCGCCGGTGAAATGGGCCGGGGGTTTGCGGTGGTCGCCGATGAAGTACGCAACCTCGCCAAACGGGTGCAGACCTCCACCGACGAAATCACCCGGATGGTCTCCGCCCTGCAGGCCGGCACCCACGACGCGGTGGACTTCATGCAGGAAAGCTCGTTCAAGGCAGACGATTGCGTGCAGCAGGCACAGGAAGCCGGCGCAGCGCTGGCGGAAATCACCGCGGCCGTGGCGCAGATGCGTGAAAGCAATACCCAGATTGCAGTGGCCGCCGAGCAGCAAAGTCAGGTGGCGGAAGAAATGAATCGCGCCGTGGTGAGTATTCGCGACGTCACCGAAAACACCGTGCAACAGACCGTCGACTCGGCGACCACCAGCAACGAACTGGCGACCCTGGCCGGAGAGTTGAGCAAGGCCATCGGTCAGTTGAAGCTTTAAAACCGCGAGTTTCGTTGCGGCAGGATCAGCCTCCCTGCCGCGGCGAAACCCTTGCCAAGCTATCGTCCCCATAGCCAGCCTTGATTCGCCGAAGCCCCACGCGAGACCTATCCTTGATACATAGCTTTCTACGAATCAAGGATCACCGTCATGGGTAAACGTCACCCCAACCTCCCCGCCTGGCAATGGCGCTCCTACCCACATAACCACCGCAACCCGACCAACCTGGTGTTGCACCTGATTGCGGTGCCGCTGTTCATCGTCGGCTTCCTGTTGCTGGTTTCAGGGGTATTCGGCTTGAGCTTCACCAACGTCGCCATCGGCGTGGTCGGCCTGATTGCAGCCTTGGGCCTGCAGCGCCACGGCCACAGCCTGGAGGCGCAAGCCGCGGAACCGTTCAGTGACCGTAAAGATGCAGTCCAGCGCCTGCTGGTGGAACAATTCGTGACCTTTCCACGCTTCGTTCTCAGCGGCGCCTGGTGGCGTGCCTGGCGCGAACGCCACCGGCATTGAGAGGGTGTCAGCCGAAGATGGTTACTGTCTGTCGGCTGAGCGCGATCAACTGACCTTCCGCGCTCCAGAGTGCCGCGGCCGCATGGCCATAACCATCACGGGCATGCTCGATATGCACCCGGTACTTGCACCAGTCCAGGGTGCTCAGCGCCAGCAGCGGCTGCACGAATTCAATGGTCCAGGTCAGGGTGCTACCGGGAACGACACTGGTCAGATGCGGCAACAAGGCCGGCGGCCAGGCGTCCACCAATGCAAGGATATGCGCTTCGGTCAGGGGTTCTTCCTTCACGTCGCCACGCAGGCGCACCCAGCCGCCCATGTCTCGCGACTTGTTGCCAGTGAACGGCATGCCACCGATGCTCCAGCGCATTGCCAGATGACGCATGAACTCCGGCGTCACGTCCTTGACGTAAGGCAGCTCCGGGCATTCGTCCCAATGTTTCATGGCAGGCGCTTCCTCGGCGACGACCGTCACCTCGGACGGCCGAGAGGCACCAAAACTACCCTGCACCAGGGTCACCACCTGACCGTTCTGCACCGCACGCCCCAGCACCTGGCTGACGGCCTTGCCCTCGCGCAGCACCTCGACTTCAAAGCTGACCGGTACGTCGGGGGTGACCGGACCGACAAAGGTGATCGCCAACGAACGCACCGGACGCTCGGCGGAGACTTTTGCGCGCATGGCTTCATACTGCAAAGCTGCTACCAATCCGCCGAAACTGGCCCGCCCCTGCGCCCACTCGGTTGGAATCGACAGCTCCAACGGATGTTGGCGGACGGCATCGAGCAAATCGGAAAAGCGCATGAACACCTCTGGTCAAAGGAAAGATTCGAGGATCTTAACCAGCAGCACACAAGGGTAAAGCACTTATTCCCGCCAAAAAGACTGACAGATAAGCCGCCAGACGCCTTTCAGCTCCGGAAGCAGGCAGAGCTCAGCTTGTCGAGTACCCGATCGGAACGGACTTCGGCCTCGTGCATGGTGGTGTGCCAGACCGGAACACAAGGCAACAGGTCCGCCTGCCGTTCGGCCTGGGCCAGCCATTGCCAGCAATCATGCCAGTCGCCCAGCGCGCCCTGCGCGGCCTTCAAGTGCGAGACCGCCTTGGGCGACAGCGCGGCAAGTTCGGGATAAGCCTCGGCCGCGTAGCGCACCCGCTTGATCAGCAGGCGTAAACGGTGCCGGTCATGGGCCGGATCATGCAGGGCCTGATCCAGCGCCTTCCATTGCTTGGCCAGGCGTTTTTCAATGCGCTTGCGCAAACCGCGCAACAGTTCCTGACGTTGCGCCGCCCGCAGGAAGCGCGGGAAGGCATCCAGCACCAGCAGCAATTGCTTGAGTTCAGCGCCTGTCGCCACCGTCCGATACTCGTCCGCCAGGCCCGTGGTGCGGCGCTCCGCGGCCTGATGATAGTCATGTTGATGCAGGTACGCCGCCAGGACCTCGCGGTCGCGTAACGGTGTTGTCAATTGCCCGACCGCCGAGGCGGCCGCTTCCAGTTGCTCGACACCGGGCAAGCCACGCAGTGCTCGCAACAGGCTGCGCAAGCGGCGCACCGTGGTACGCAGATCGTGCAGCGCCTCGGGGTCGGTCACCGCCTGCAAACGCGCCTGGCACGCCAGCAAGCGCACCTCCAGCCCCAACACCTGAGCCACCAACTGATCAACCAAGGCAGACATCATTGACTCCCGAAACGAATGACCCGGCCCGCAGCACAAAGACTGCGGCCGGGCCCTGGCATGACTGGCAGGCGCGACCAAGGCGCCTGCGAGACGGAAACTGAAGAGCGCTCTTCAGTCTAGCGGCAAACGGCGACCTTGCGATCAGCGGCCGGCGCGCGACTCACGAATATAGAAACGGGCCTTCTCGGCTTTTCTGGTGCAGCCCTCGAAGGCTTCGAATTGCTGCTGGGTCTTGGCCCCGGTCAGCAGCGACAGGGCTTTGGAATAACTGACCGTTCCCGCAAAACCTTCGGCCTTGGCCAGATCCAGTTCATGCCAGGCCGCATCCAGTTGCGTACCGCAGCTGTCGCGATAGGCGGTCTTGCCAGCACAACCACCAAGTACCAATGCAATCAACGGCAGACAGATCCAGGCTTTCATCAATGACACCTCAAAGTAGGGGGGAAACAGTCTTGAACAAAAAAACAATCGTGAACCTAAGACGATCGCCGCCGCTAAAAGTGCCTTGGCCCGTCAAGGGAAAATATAGTCGCGCGAGCATAACCTCATGCGGCAAGACAGTGGAAAAATCCCTTTGCCCAAGGCCCGGGCAGGCATCAGTGATTGAACCGAAACCCTCGATGGGTGCATTGTGGAAACCTGTCTGGCGAAGGATCGGGTCATGAAGAAGCGTGTCGCACTGGTCCTGGGCTCTGGTGGTGCCCGGGGTTACGCCCACATCGGGGTGATTGAAGAAATCGAAAGACGTGGTTACGACATTGCCTGTGTCGCAGGTTGTTCCATGGGGGCGGTGGTCGGTGGCATCTACGCCGCCGGCAAACTGGACGACTACCGCAGCTGGATCGAAAGCCTGGACTACCTGGATGTGCTGCGGCTGGTAGACGTCAGCTTTCGCCTGGGGGCGATACGCGGAGAGAAAGTATTCGGCCAGATCCGCAAGATCGTCGGCGAAATCAATATCGAAGACCTGCGCATCCCTTACACCGCTGTGGCCACCGACCTGACCAACCAGCAGGAAATCTGGTTCCAGGAAGGCTGCCTGCACCAGGCCATGCGGGCTTCGGCGGCGATCCCCAGCCTGTTCACCCCGGTCATGCAAGGCAACCGCATGCTGGTGGACGGCGGCCTGCTCAACCCGCTACCGATCGTCCCGGTGGTCTCCAGCCACTGCGACCTGATCATCGCCGTCAACCTCAACTCGACCAACCAGCGTCGTTACCAGTTGCCGGTGATCCAGCGCCCCGCCGCCTTCAAGAGCCGCTTCGACAGCCTGATCAACTCCCTGGGCTCGCACCTGCCCTTTCGCCGCAAGCAAGCCGAACAACTGCTGCTGCTCGAACAGGAAGCCCTGCGCAGCGAGGCGGCCGACATCGGCAACCCCTGGATCGAATCCGCCGAGCCCGAGGCCCAGCAACCGGCCGCGGCTCCGGAAACCGACGGCGCCCCGAAATCGGCCACCGGCTCGTTCATTATCGATAACGTCGGCCCCGCGTCCCTGCTGGACCTGATCAACCAGAGCTTCGAGGTGATGCAGACCTCGCTGGCGCAGTACAAGATCGCCGGCTACCCGCCGGACATCCTGATCAACGTGCCCAAGCGGGTGTGCCGCTTCTTCGAGTTCTACAAGGCTCCGGAGCTGATCGCACTGGGGCGGGAGATTGCCAGCGACACCCTGGACCGCTACGAGAACGAGCTGAATTGAAAGAGGGCCGCGAGCCCGCTCACTCCTCCGCCCCCAGCAACCGGTAGCCCACGCCAGCCTCGGTCACGATAAAGCGTGGCCGGGTCGGATCGTCCGCCAGCTTCTGCCGCAGATGGCCAACCACGATACGCAGGTAGTGACTGTCCTCAGTGTGCGTCGGCCCCCAGATATCCTTGAGCAGTTGCTGCTGGGTGATCACCCGGCCCGGGTGCCGCGCCAGTTGCGCCAACACAGCGTATTCCTTGCGCGTCAGCGCCACTTCGGCACCGTCGAGCAATACCCGGCGATACGCCAGGTCCACGGTCAGCGGGCCGAAATTCAAGGCCGCTTCCTGCGCTTCGCCGACGGGCGCCTGGCGCAACAAGGCACGAATACGCGCCAGGAACTCCTGGATGCCAAAGGGCTTGGTCACATAGTCGTTGGCGCCACCGTCCAGCGCTTCGACCTTCTGCCCTTCGCTGGCCCGCACCGACAACACCAGCACCGGTACACCCGACCACTCGCGAAACTCGCGCAGCACCTGCTGGCCGTCCATGTCCGGCAGGCCGAGGTCGAGTACCAGCAGGTCCGGCTTGTTCAACGCCGCCTGGGCCAGGCCTTCGTTGCCGGTGCCGGCTTCAAGCACTTTGTAGCCCTGGGACGCCAGGCTGATGCGCAGGAATTTGCGGATCTGCGGTTCGTCATCGATGACCAGGATGGTCGCGGTCTGGCTCATGGTTTCGGTTCAAGGCAAATAAGTGGCGCAAGAGTAGCGCAGGCGTCGCTGTAGATTGTAAAGAACATGGGCGGCCCTCCTGGCCTCGTTGGGTTGAAGCTTTTTACCGGCACTCAGGCCTCTCCTTCAAGCTCGGGTTGCGCCTGCAGCGGCAGGCACAGGGTGATGCAGGTGCCACGCCCTTCGATCCCCTCGCCCACCGTGATGCGTCCACCATGGGCACCGACCATGCCCTGACAGATCGCCAGCCCCAGGCCGGTACCCTGCCCGCCACGATCGCCGCGGGCGGCGGTGTAGAACATGTCGAAAATCCGTGGGCGATCCTCCACCGGAATACCCGGCCCTTCGTCGCTCACGGCAAACAGCAACTCGGTGTCGCTGGTCCCGACGCTCAGTTGCAAGCGGCCGTTGGCTGGCGAAAAACGCGCGGCGTTTTCCAGGACATTGATCAGTGCCTGTTCGATCAGCGCCGCATGCACGAAAAGCAACGGCAGTTCGGCCGGCAGGTCGGTGCTGACCCGCAGCGGCGCCAGCACCACCCGCAGGCGATTCAGCGCGCTGCCAACGATATCGGCTGGCGCCACCCAGTCCCGCGCCAGTTTCAATGACCCATGCCCGAGACGGGTCATGTCCAGCAGATTCTGAATGTAGCGATCCAGGCGCTCGGCCTCATCACGCGTGCCTTCGAGCAGTTCGCGCCGGTCTTCCAGGGGGATCGCCTCCCCCAGCGCCAGCAGGCTGTCAATGCTGCCGCGCATCGAGGTCAGCGGCGTGCGCAAGTCATGGGACACCGAGGCCAGCAGCGCACTGCGCAACTGCTCGGTTTCGCCGTGCAGGCGCGCCGCTTCCAGGTCCTCGGCCAACTGTGCCCGGGCCAAGGCCTGGGCCAGGGGCTGGCTCAGTGCGCTCAACAGGCGTCGACGCTGAGCGTTGAGTTCCTCGCCCTCTTTCGGGCAGACCCCGAGCAAACCCAGCGGACCTTCATCGACGGACAACGGCCACCACCACCAGCGGCCGAACGGCAGGGTTCCGGTGCCCATCCCCGCCGGTTGATCGTGTTGCCAGGCCCAGTCGGCGGCAGCCCGCTCGGACTCGGAAAACTGCAAGGGCCCGCCCGTCTCGACCTTCCAGCCACCCTGCCCGTCGCGATTGAGCAGGCACAGCTGCAATTCCTTCCAGCCATTGAGATGCTGCGCCGCGGCACTGACCACCGCCTGCCGGTCGGTAGCGGCGGTGAGTTTGCGCGACAGGTCCAGCAGCTCGCTGGTTTCTTCCTGGGTATCGCGCAATGCCTGCAATTGCCGACGCTGGCGCGCCGCCAGGTTGCCGGTCAGGGCCGCCATCAACAGGAAGAACAGCAGCGTCAGCACGTCTTCCTCGCGCTGGATGGCGAAGGAGAACGTCGGTGGAATGAACAGGAAATCGTATGTCAGGAATGACAGGGCCGCGCACACCAGCGCCGGCCCGAGACTGCTGCGTACTGCCACCAGCAGCACCGCGGCGAGGAACACCAGGGAGATATTCGGCAACGCCAGCACACTCGCCACTGCCCACGACAGCCCCGACGCCAGGATTGTCGCCAACACCGCCAGGGCGTAGTCGAACCAGACCAGCGAACGCTCCACCCGCAGGCGCGGCTGGCCGGGTTCATCCTCGCTGTCGAGCACGTTGATTTCCAGACCCTGGGCGTTGCGCAGCAGGCGCGCCGCCAGACCGCCACCGAACAAACGGCGACGCAGGCGCTTGCGTGACTGCCCCACCAGCACCAGGCTGGCGCGCCGCTCCGCGGCATGCTGGATCAGGGTTTTCGCCACCTCGCCGGCCCGCAGCAGGACCACCTCGCCACCGAGGCGCTCGGCCAGTTGCTGGGCGCTTTGCAGGCGCTGGCGGGATTGCTCGTCGGGAACTCGGCCGTTATCCACATGCACCAGGCTCCAGGGCAGATGCCGCCGCCGGGCGACATGGCTGGCATGGCGCACCAGGCGCTCGGCCTGGGCATCGCCGTCGACCCCTACCAGCAAGCGCCCGCGCACCGCTGGCGCGGCCTGCCCGAGCTTGCGATAACCCTGGGCCAGGTCGTCGTCGACCTGCGCCGCCGCGGCCTGCATCGCCAACTCGCGCAGCGCGGTGAGGTTGGTCTGGGTGAAGAACGCATCGATCGCCGCGCGGGCCTGCTCCGGCACATACACCTTGCCTTCGCGCAGGCGCTCCAGCAGTTCTCGTGGTGGCAAGTCCACCAGCAGCAATTCGTAGGCTTCCTGCAGCACCCAGTCGGGCAAGGTTTCGCGGACCTGCACCCCGGTAATGCCGCGAACCTGATCGTTGAGGCTTTCCAGGTGCTGCACGTTGACCGTGGTGAAGACGTCGATACCGGCCGCCAGCAACTCCTGGATATCCTGCCAGCGCTTGGCGTGCCGGCTGCCTGGGGCGTTGGTGTGGGCCAGCTCGTCCACCAGTACCAGCTTGGGTCTGGCCTTGAGCAAACCGTCGAGGTCCATCTCTTCGAGCATCACCCCGCGGTATTCGGAACGCACCAGCGGCTGTTGCGGCAAACCGCCGAGCAAGGCTTCGGTTTCCGCCCGGCCATGGGTTTCAACCACCCCGGCCAAAACCTTCACCCCCTGGCGCAATTGCGTGTGCGCCGCCTGCAACATGGCGTAGGTCTTGCCGACGCCCGGCGCGGCGCCGAGGAAAACCTTGAGCCGGCCGCGGCCGTCGTGGGACAGATCGGCTAACAGGGCATCGGCGCGGCCGGAATCACTCATGCATTTTTCTCTCTGGACTCAAATCATCGACATACAGACTTGTAGCAGCTGGCTACAGGGCGAGCTTTTCCAGCGCCATGTTCAAGGCCAGCACATTCACCACCGGCGGGCCGACCAGAGGCTGCTCGACATGAGCGTCCACCAGTTGCTGCAGCGTGGCGACCGGCAGGTTACGCGCCGCCGCGACCCGCGCCAGTTGATAGTTAATCGCCGCCGGTGGCAAGTGCGGATCCAGGCCGCTGCCCGAAGTCGTCAGCAACGCCAGCGGTACCGGCCCCTGCCCTGGTACCACCAGCTTGTTGGCGTCGTCGATCACACGGGTGGCCAGCGCCGGGTTGCTCGGCGCCAGGTTGCTCGCACTGCTGGACACCGTGGCAAAGGCCCCGGCCGATGGACGCGGGTGGAACCAGCTGTCGCCGCTGAAGTCCTGGGCGATCAGGGCCGAACCACGGACCTGGCCCACGCCATCGAGCACCAGGCTGCCATTGGCCTGTTTCGGGAACGCCACCTGGGCCACGCCGGTGACCACCAGCGGATAGGCCACGCCCGTGATCAGGGTCATCAACACAATCAGGCTCAGGGCCGGACGCAATACAGTGGACATCATCAAATCCTCGATTCGGTTAACAGGTTTACCCGAACTCCGTAGGAGCCCGCTTGCTGGTGATGCAGTGCGTCTGGCGCACTGGGTTGACGCTATCGCCAGCAAGCTGGCTCCTACAGGGTCGCGGGGTTACACCAGGTGCAAAGCCGTCAGCAGCATGTCGATCAACTTGATGCCCAGGAACGGCACCAGGATCCCGCCCAGGCCATAGATCAGCAGGTTGCGGCGCAGCAGATGGGCCGCGCTGGCCGCCTGCACCCGCACCCCGCGCAGGGCCAGCGGAATCAGCACGACAATGATCAGGGCGTTGAACACGATCGCCGAGAGGATCGCGCTCTGCGGGCTGCTCAGTTGCATGACATTGAGCACGCCGAGCTGTGGATAAATCGCCGCGAACAGCGCCGGCAGGATCGCAAAGTACTTGGCGATGTCGTTGGCAATGGAAAAGGTGGTCAGGGCGCCACGAGTCACCAGCAGTTCCTTACCGATCTGCACCACGTCCAGCAGCTTGGTCGGATCGCTGTCGAGGTCGACCATGTTCGCCGCTTCGCGCGCCGCCTGGGTGCCATCGTTCATCGCCATGCCGACGTCGGCCTGGGCCAGCGCCGGGGCGTCGTTGGCGCCGTCGCCGCACATGGCGACCAGGCGGCCGTCGTTCTGTTCGTGGCGAATGCGCGCCAGCTTTTTCTCCGGCGTGGCTTCGGCCAGCACGTCGTCCACCCCGGCCTCCGCAGCAATGGCGGCGGCGGTCAGCGGGTTATCGCCGGTCACCATCACGGTGCGGATCCCCAGCTTGCGCAGCTCGGCGAAACGCTCGCGGATACCGGGCTTGACCACGTCCTTGAGGTGAATGGCGCCAAGCAGCTTGCCCTCGGCGCACACCAGCAACGGCGTGCCGCCACTCTGGGCGATCTTGTCGATTTCCCGGGACAACGCCGGAGCCAGGTCGCCACGTTGCAGACCGACGAAAGCCAGTACCGAATCCACCGCGCCCTTGCGATAGACCCGCCCCTGATAGTCGACACCAGACAGCCGGGTTTCAGCACTGAACGGCACGGCGGTCAGCGCATCGGCGCCCGGCTCGGGCTGTGGATAAAGCCCGCGCAGGTATTCGACGATGGACTTGCCTTCCGCCGTGTCGTCCGCCAGCGAGGCCAGCAAGGTGGCCTCGGCCATTTCCTGGTGGTTGACCCCTGGCGCCGAGTGGATGGCCGCGCAACGACGGTTACCGAAAGTGATGGTGCCGGTCTTGTCCAGCAGCAGGACATGCACGTCACCCGCCGCTTCCACCGCGCGACCGGATTTGGCGATCACGTTCAGCCGTACCAGGCGGTCCATCCCGGCGATCCCGATGGCCGACAGCAAGCCACCGATGGTGGTCGGAATCAGGGTCACCAGCAACGCCACCAGGAACACCAGCGGCAGGCTGCCATTGGCGAAGTGAGCGAACGGCTGCAGGGTCACGACCACAATCAGAAAGATCAGGGTCAGGCCGATCAGCAGGATGTCCAGGGCCACTTCGTTGGGGGTCTTCTGGCGCTTGGCGCCCTCCACCAGGGCGATCATGCGGTCGAGGGTCGATTCGCCCGGATTGCTGGTAATGCGCACCAGCAACCAGTCGGACACCAGGCGCGTATTGCCGGTCACGGCCGAGCGATCGCCGCCGGACTCGCGAATGACCGGCGCCGACTCGCCAGTGATCGCCGCCTCGTTGACCGCGGCAATGCCTTCGATGACTTCACCGTCACCGGGGATCATTTCCCCGGCCTCGACACGCACCACGTCGCCTTTGCGCAGATTGGCGGCAGGGATCACCTGGAAGCTGCCATCGGCTTTCTTCAGGCGCGCACTCAGGCCTTCGCTGCCGGCCTTGAGGCTGTCGGCGCGGGCCTTGCCACGACCTTCGGCCAGCGCTTCGGCGAAGTTGGCGAACAGCACGGTGAACCACAGCCAGAGAGCGATCTGCGCGGCGACGAAGGTCGGCACCGCGGTGTCCGGCACAAGGCACAGTACTGTGGTCAGGATCGCGGTCAGCTCGACCACCAGCATCACCGGCGAACGTTGCAGCTGGCGCGGGTCGAGCTTGACGAAGGCCTGTACCAGCGCCGGGCGCCACAGGGCTGCGATCGAGGTTTTCTGTTGTTCGTCGGTCGTGTGTTTCGAGGCCACGGTTTTAGCGCCGGGCATTTTTTCAGTTACAGCCTTCTTGGAGGCAGGAACAGGCATATTCATCATTAAGTCCTCAGCCCTTCATTCCAAAGGCAGCCAAGCTCAAGTGGTCGGCAATCGGGCCCAGCGCCAGGGTCGGCAAAAAGGTCAGCCCGCCCACCAGCAAAATGGTCATGCTCAGCAGCGTGACAAACAGCGGGCCATGGGTCGGGAAGCTGTTCTGGCCGATCGGCGCGGTCTTTTTCAGCGCCAGGCTGCCAGCCAGGGCCAGCACCGGCAGGATGTAGCCGAAGCGGCCGATCAACATGCCCAGGCCCAGCATCAGGTTATGGAACGGGGTATTGGCGCCCAGGCCGGCGAAGGCCGAACCGTTGTTGGCGCTGGCCGAGGTGTAGGCGTACAGCAACTGGCTGAAACCATGGGCACCGGGGTTGCTCACCGCTGCCACCGGCCCCGGCAGGCTCGCGGCGATGGCGCTCAGGACCAGCACGCCGACCGGCATCACCATCAGCGTCACCACCAGCAACTGCACTTCCTTGGCCTGCAGCTTCTTACCCAGGTATTCCGGGGTGCGCCCGATCATCAGGCCGGCGAGGAACACCGCGATCAGCACGTTCAGCAACATGCCGTAGAGGCCCGCGCCGACGCCGCCGAAGATCACTTCGCCGACCATCATGTTGATCAGCGCGACCATGCCGCTCAGCGGGCTGAGGCTGTCATGCATGCCGTTGACCGAACCGTTGGAGGCCGCGGTGGTGGTCACCGACCAGAGCACGGTGGCGGTGGTACCGAAGCGCGCTTCCTTGCCCTCGAGCGGCGCGGTCTGCTCGACCGCGACATTGTTCAGGGTCGGGTTGGGCTGGTACTCGGCCCACAGCGAAGTCGCGCCGCCGATCAGGAACAGCGCCAGCATGCAGGCGATGATCGCCCGGCTCTGGCGCAGGTCCTTGACGTAGTGGCCGAAGGTGAACACCAGGGCGACCGGGATCAGGATGATCGAGGCCACCTCGAACAGGTTGCTCCAGGCCGTCGGGTTCTCGAACGGATGCGCCGAGTTGACGCCAAAGAAGCCCCCGCCGTTGGTGCCCAGTTGCTTGATGGCGATCTGGCTGGCGGCCGGCCCCAGTGGAATCACCTGATCGACGCCTTGCAAGGTCACGGCGTGGACATACTGGGCGAAGGTTTGCGGTACGCCCTGCCAGACCAGGAACAATGCCAGCAGCAGGCACAGCGGCAGCAGGCCGTAGAGGGTGGCGCGGGTCATGTCGACCCAGAAGTTGCCCAGGGTCTGCGCCGAGCGCCGGCCGATGCCGCGGCACAGGGCAACCAGCACGGCCAGGCCGGTGGCGGCGCTGACAAAGTTCTGCACGGTCAGGCCGATCATCTGGCTCAGGTAGCTCAGCGAGGCTTCACCGCTGTAGGACTGCCAGTTGGTGTTGGTCATGAAGCTGACCGCGGTGTTGAACGCCAGCGTCCACTCCTGCCCCGGCAGGTTCTGCGGGTTGAGCGGCAAATGGTCCTGGAACAACAGAATCGTGAACAGCAACAGAAAGCCGGCCAGGTTGAACGCAAGCAGGGCCAGAGTGTATTTCTGCCAGCTCTGTTCGCTCTGCGCATCGACGCCCGAGAGCCGGTAACAGGCACGCTCCACCGGCCCCAACAGCGGCGTCAGCCAGGTGCGCTGGCCCTCCATCACCTTGTAGTAGAACCGCCCCAGGAAAGGCGCGGGCAGCAGCACCAGGGCAAAAAAGCCGAGGATCAGCCAATAGTCATAACTGTGCATAGCCGCTCCTAGTTCCGATCCGCGCGCAACAGCGCAACCAGCAGATAAATGAACAGCCCCACTGCCAGCAGCAGGGACACCCCGTCCAGAACGCTCATGGAATCTCTCCGTCGTACGGCAATCGCCGCGTGTGGGGCATTGTCCGCAGGGAGGCTGTAAAGGAACGAGATCGAGGGCGTGGGCGGCGCATAAAGAAAGCGTAAAGAAAGGCTTTACGCGGGATTTACACCGGCAATCGGCGTGGCCTGGGGAGGAGACGGCAGCCATCGCGGGAAGTCTTGCTGCAACGGCAGGCACAATCCATGAAGGAACATGCCCGGACGCCGCCCTTCTCTGTTGCACGGCTGTGCACCAATCCAGACACCTTCAGCCCAGAAACAACTGGAAACATCCTCGATACGACAGCTTCTGGCGCTTTACGACGCCCGTTTTCGCTCTGGCATGAGCGGTGCAGTGAGCAGCCTCGAGCACTTCTTTCCGTTCTGGGAGCCACGCATGAACACACAACTCAAACCAACGCTGGGCACGCTGCATTTATGGGGGATCGCGGTCGGGCTGGTGATCTCCGGGGAGTACTTCGGCTGGAGTTATGGCTGGGGTGTCGCCGGCACCCTGGGCTTTCTGCTGACCTCACTGATGGTCGCGGCCATGTACACCTGTTTCATCTTCAGCTTCACCGAGCTGACCACCGCCATTCCCCATGCAGGCGGGCCCTTTGCCTACAGCCGCCGGGCCTTTGGTGAAAAAGGCGGGCTGATCGCCGGACTGGCGACCCTGATCGAATTCGTCTTCGCGCCACCGGCCATCGCCCTGGCGATCGGTGCCTACCTGAATGTGCAGTTCCCCGCCCTGGACCCGAAGCATGCGGCGGTCGGTGCCTATATCGTGTTCATGGGACTGAACATTCTCGGGGTCAAACTCGCCGCCACCTTCGAGCTGGTGGTCTGCGTACTGGCGGTGGCGGAACTGCTGGTGTTCATGGGCGTAGTCGCGCCGGCCTTCAGCTTCAGCAACTTCGCCCTCAACGGCTGGGCCGGTTCGGACACCTTCGGCGCGCCGGCGATTGCCGGGATGTTCGCGGCGATTCCATTCGCCATCTGGTTCTTCCTCGCCATCGAAGGCGCAGCCATGGCCGCCGAGGAAGCCAAGGACCCGAAACGCACCATCCCCAAGGCCTACATCAGCGGCATTCTGACCTTGGTGCTGCTGGCCATGGGCGTGATGTTCTTCGCCGGCGGCGTGGGCGACTGGCGCACCCTGTCGAACATCAACGACCCGCTGCCCCAGGCCATGAAAGCCGTGGTCGGGGACAACTCCGGCTGGCTGCACATGCTGGTGTGGATCGGCCTGTTCGGCCTGGTGGCGAGCTTCCACGGCATCATTCTTGGCTACTCGCGGCAGTTCTTCGCCCTCGCCCGCGCCGGCTATCTGCCGGCGTCGCTGGCCAAGTTGTCGCGCTTCCAGACGCCACACCGCGCCATCATCGCCGGCGGCCTGATCGGCATCGCCGCCATCTACAGCGATGGCCTGATCAACCTGGGAGGCATGACCCTGACCGCGGCGATGATCACCATGGCCGTATTCGGCGCCATCGTGATGTACATCATGAGCATGCTCAGCCTGTTCAAGCTGCGCAAAGTCGAGCCGCACCTGGAACGCACCTTTCGCGCCCCGGGCTACCCGCTGGTCCCGGCCATTGCCCTGGCGCTGGCCGTGGTCTGCCTGGTGGCCATGGCCTGGTTCAACAGCCTGATCGGCCTGATCTTCCTCGGTTTCATGGCCGCCGGTTTCGTCTACTTCCAACTGACCGCACAACTGCGTGCCAATGCGCCAGCGGATGCGATGCTGACCGGGCTCTGAGTGAGTAGCATGCCTCTGTAATTGGCTTGCGTAGCCACACGGAAGATTGATGCAAGAGAGGTTACCGGGGCAGATCAGGCCTACAATGGAACCACTGCGAAACGCTGTAACTCGAAGTGGTATGGCAGCTTGACGGGCGAAACTCCTCGCCCGCCGGTATGCCCTCAAGGAGAGCCCTATGCCCTGGTATGCCTGGTTGATTCTGATCGTTGCAATCGGCTCGATCGTTGGCGGTTTGATGATGTTGCGTGACACCGCCAACAAGGTGGAACTGACCGATGAGCAACGCAAGCGCGTTGCTGAGCGCAACGCGGAAGCGGACGCCAAGGACGCGCAGGACCGCTGACTGGATAACCCGATCGAACAGCCCCGCCACTAACACAATGGCGGGGCTTTTTATTTCCTCAGCGGCATTATTTCTCCCAGGCAGCCTTGGTGATCTGCAGGCCATGCAAGCCTTTGTAGGCAGCCCGCTCTGGCTGGCTCCAGCCTTCGAGCAACGCCTCGTCGAGCCGATAGATTTCCACGCCCAATGGCCGGCAGACACTGAGGGGGTCCTGGGCCTCCGGCCCCCACATGGGCAACGACAGGTCGCCGCCCGGACAGGTCGAGAGCGCACACAACAGATCGATTTCGGCAAAGAACTCCAGGTAATCGCCCTTCTGCGCAGGGCAGGCCTTCATGAAATACATGTCGTCGTGATTGAGCCCGGTGCACTGGAAGATGTTCAGCACGTCGTGCACATCGAACTCGGTCAGGCCGTGGGGCAGGACCGCGCGCGTGAGGTTGGAGTGGCAATGGTGATGGAAGTCCTCCCCGGTGAGCATGCGGTTCACGTAGGGATCGCAGCGCGTGCCGAGCAGGTCGTGCAAACGCCCGCCATGCTCGTCGATGCCGTAACCGGCCAGGCTGTCATCGGTAATGGTCACCAGCGGCCGCAGGAACGGCAGGTTCGACCACAACCGATCATGAGTACTGACATGCGCGCCCTGCAACTGCCGGGTACGCGCCGCCCACAAACGCTCCCGCGGGTCGTTGGCATTCCAGACGTTGAAGTCCCCCACCTGTGGGCCGGCCGGCGTGGTCACCCGGAACACATGTCCGGCCGGCACATGCCAGGCCCGCCCGGTGCGGATCGGTACCTCGAATTGCTCGATCAAGGTGCGTTGGTCCTTGCTGTCGCGGACCCGCTCATAAAAGGCCGTATCCACCTGCAGAGCCGAGCCTTTGCTGACCTGATAAGCCGCGGGATAGTCCTTGTACATGGTTGAAACCCTCGATCAGTGGCGGGAAGAGTGGCTGAGAATGTCGAGCAGCAACCGTTCGGAATCGTCCAGGTAAACCGCGAGGGTCTCGCCGGCGGCCTGCTTGTCGCCATCGGCGAGCAAGTCATGGATCTGCCGGTCCCGGGCCAACCAGGGGGACTGGAAACGCTGCTCGTCAGGGGCGGCACAGAACACCAGGCGCAGCTGCGCCACGACGTTGGTGAAGAACTCGTCGAACAAGGGGCTACGCATCAGCCCGACGATGTGTTGATGAAACGCCAGGCTGTGGGTACCTACCGAGCGCCAGTCCTCGCGCTCACGGGCGAGTTCGCTGGCCTCGATAGCCTCGAGCATTCGATCGGACTGGTAGTCGCGCAACGGTTTGCTGGAGGCAATGGCCTGTAACTCCAGGGTACGACGCACCTGGAACAGGTCACGCACTTCATCGATCCCCAACTGTCGCACCGTGACGCCCTTGTTGCGTGCGTAGCGCGTCAGGCCTTCCTGCCCCAGACGATGCAAGGCCTCGCGGATGGTGTTGCGCGAGGCGTTGTAGGTGGACACCAGATCGCCTTCCACCAGGGCCATGCCCGGCAACAGGCGACCGCCGATGATATCGGCACGTAACTCCAGGGTTATCTGGTCAGCCAGGGACAATACGTTGCTCATGAATATCGCCTTGCGATTGTTGAACAATCTATGGATATTCAATAATCACTATTCATGCCAACTAATACTGGGCTCGCCGGCAAACCATGACTTTCTAGTCATTCAGTAGGGAAAATGAGGTTTCTGGGGTTAAAAGTGCAATCCCCCTCCCGTCAACCTTGGGTAAGATGACTCCCTAGCTGTGGAGACTTCCCCGATGCGTTACTCGCAAGACCATAAAGCCCAAACCCATCAACGCATCATCAAGGAAGCCGCCGAGCGCTTTCGGCGCGACGGTATCGGTGCGACAGGCCTGCAACCACTGATGAAAGCCCTGGGCCTGACCCATGGCGGTTTCTACTCGCATTTCAAATCCAAGGATGATCTGGTCGAAAAAGCCCTGCAGGCTGCGGCCACAGAACTTGATGCCCACTGCGCCACACTGTTTGCCCAGGAACAGCCACTGCAGGCCTTTATCGACAGCTACCTGTCCGAGTGGCATCAGACCTCTCCCGGTCAAGGCTGCCCGCTGCCCACCATGTCTTCGGAACTGGGCCTGCGCGGGCAAGCCAGTCCCACCACCGATGCAGTGCTCAATGCCCGACTCGCGCAGGTCGAGGCCAATCTCGAAGGAGAAAATGCCGCCGACCAGAGCCTGGTGATCATGTCGACCCTGGTCGGGGCCCTGGTGCTGTCACGCAGTGTCGAGAACCCCGACCTGGCCAAACGGATACTGGAGGTAACACGCGAGCATCTGAAAAAGCAGGATGGGCAGGCGGAGTGAACCGCACCACCCTCCGACCTCGACACGGTTATTTGTAGCGAGCAGCCGCGCTGCTTTTCGACAGGTTGGGCCCCAGGGCAAAACGCGCAGCCACGAAGGCGTCCCAATCAGCCGAGTCGGGTAGCGAGGGGATGGTGATCAACTCACCCTGATCAAAACCGGCCAGAGCCGCATCCACCATCTCGGTGGCGTCCATAACCATTTCGGCTGGAATCCCCTGGGCGTCGATGCCCGAACGCTCCCAGATCTCGGTACGGGTCACCCCGGGCAATACCGCCTGGACCTGCACGCCTTTACCGTCCAGTTCCGCAGCAAGCGACTGAGTCAGGCTCAGGACATAGGCCTTGGTCGCACTGTAGGTCGCATTAAAACGCTCGGGAATCAGCGCCACCACCGAAGCGATATTGATGATCGCCCCTCTTCCCGCTGCCGAAAAGCTGGCGGCAGCAGCGGCAGCCAGACGAGTGACCGCGATCACATTGAGCTGGATCATCACCTCCAACTGATCCGTGTCTGCAACGGCCAGACTTCCGTCGGCAGCGATACCGGCATTGTTCAGCAACAGACTGATACTCGAGTCGGAACGCAAACGCTGCTCGACCTTCAGCACATCGGCCTTGAGCGTCAGATCGGCTTTCAACACTTCAACCTGCACCTTGTGCTCGGCCCGTAGCCGGGTAGCCGCAGTTTGCAGGCGCGGCTCATCTCGTGCAACCAGCAACAGATCGTAACCACGAGCGGCCAACCGCTCGGTATAAACCGCACCGATGCCAGATGAAGCACCGGTGACAAGTGCCAGCCCCTTGGGGGAAATCGAGTTCATAACGGCTCTCCAGAAAAGTGCTTGAGAAGGGAAAGACAAGGAATTGATACGCTGCTTGGGAAGCGATTTGATTATAGTCATAATTCAATAAAATATTACGATCATAATTCTATCGAAGCGATAGACAACATTGAATGGCGCAATCCTGCTTATGGTGTTTTGCGCGCTAGAACCCGAAAAACGCAAGGCCGATCACTGATCGGCCTTGCGCATGAATTGAAGCGTCAGTTGACCTTCAACTTTTCCCGGTTGCTTTCCAGAATCGCCTTGCCGATGCCCTTGACCTCGAGCAGTTCGTCCACCGAGGTAAAAGGTCCATTGCTCTCACGATATTTAACAATCGCCTGCGCCTTGACCGCACCAACGCCGGACAGCTCACGCTGCAAGGCCGCTGCATCGGCAGTGTTCAAATCAATCCTGCCTGCTTGCTCCGAAGAGGCCACCTGCGCCGCTGCCGGAGCCTTGGCCTCGGTATTGACCGCAGGTGCTGCGTAGGTAATGGAAGAAAGACTGGCCATCAGAGCGAAGACCAGAGAAGGGAAATAAGCGATACGCATAAGTGACACTCCATGACATCGATTAGGAAAAGCAGCTTTTCCAAAGCTGCTCTCCAAACCTAGGCGGTGCCACGGGCAAGTCAAAAGTGACTGGGTTACAACGTATGTAAATTCAGGGTTCGAGGCGACGCTGCTGGTAAATCCAGTCGACAATATCGCCATCCGGGGTGTAACCGCTGACAGTCTCGCGCAGCAGTTGTCGAACCCTGGAATAGTCATCCTGCTCAACGGCCACCAGCAATTCCGCCAGCTTGGCTTTCAGCAAGTCCCAAGGCAGATGATCCTCATTGGCGCTCATGATCATCGGATGCTGAGTGGCAGAAACGTTGTCGCCAATCAGTAACTCTTCGTAAAGCTTTTCGCCCGGGCGCAAGCCCGTGAACTCGATGGCGATGTCGCCCTGGGGGTTCCTCTCCGAACGAATACTCAACCCGGAGAGGTGAATCATCTTCTCGGCCAGCTCGACAATCCTCACCGGCTCGCCCATGTCCAACACGAACACATCGCCGCCCTGCCCCATGGAACCGGCCTGAATCACCAGTTGCGCCGCCTCGGGGATGGTCATGAAGTAACGAGTGATCTTTGGATGGGTAACGGTCAGTGGGCCGCCAGATTTGATCTGGCTATGAAACAACGGAATTACCGAGCCTGAAGACCCCAGCACATTGCCAAAACGCACCATGGTGAAACGGGTTTTGTTGACACGCGATACGTTGGCTTTGTCCCCAAACAACACCGGGGCGATTTCACGACTTAGAGCCTGCAGGGTCAATTCAGCGAGACGTTTGGTGCTCCCCATCACATTGGTTGGGCGCACCGCCTTGTCTGTGGAAATCAGCACGAAATTGGCGACCCCGGCCTGTAATGCGGCCTGAGCAGTGTTGAGCGTTCCCATCACGTTGTTCAGCACGCCTTCGGCGATATTGTGCTCGACCATCGGTACATGCTTGTAAGCCGCCGCGTGATAAACCGTATCGACATTCCAGGTCTTCATCACATCCAGCAGCTTATGCGGATTGCGAATCGAGCCAAGAATGGGCAGCAACCGAACAGGCGACGACTCGCGGGAGAGACGCTGCTCGAGTTCCGACAGGATGTTGTAGAGATTGAACTCACTGTGATCGAACAACAGGAGCGTGGTCGGCCCCAACGAAAAAATCTGCCGGCAGAGTTCGGCCCCGATCGAACCACCTGCGCCGGTCACCAGAACCGTCTTGCCCTTGATACAACGGGCCAGCAAGTCAGGCTGAGCAGGTACAGCGTCGCGCCCCAGCAAGTCTGCGATATCAACTTCCTGAATATCGTCGACCTTCACCCGCCCGCTGGCCAAATCGGTGAAGTTCGGAACACTACGCACATGGAGCGGAAAGCCCTCAAGCAGGTTGAGAATTTCCCGACGTCGCGCACGAGTCGACGACGGCAATGCCAAGAGAATCTCCTGGGCACCGGTTACTTCAATCATCTGCTGGATGTGTTTGGGCTTGTAAACCTGCAAACCGGAAATGGAGCGATCCGCGATACTCGGATCATCATCGACAAAAGCCACAGGACGCATTACCCGCCCCATGCGCAGCGCCGCAACCAGCTGGTTGCCTGCAACGCCAGCACCATAAATGGCGACCTTGGTCAGACCGTCGTCGCGATTGGTAAACGGCACGTGTTGGGCTGCGGTGAACCAGTCGCCCATAAAATACTGGCGCATGCAGAGACGTAGGCCGCCGATGATGACGAGGCTTAACCACCAGTAGTTGAAGATGATGGAGCGAGGGACTACCGCCGAGTGGTTGCTGTACCAATAGACAATGACTGCCAAAATGAGTGATGAAAGACTGACAGCCTTGATGATGGCAATAAGCGCATCATTACCAAAATAGCGCATGACGGCACGATACATGCCGAAGCGTATGAAGAGAGGGATGGCAACCACTGGTGCAAAAGCAAAGAGCCATAGGTGGACTTTGAGTGGGTTATACATATCGTCCACTCCGAGACGGACGATGAACGCTAGCCAAAGCGAGGCCCAGACCAGCAGAATGTCGGTGGCAATCTGAATCAACCGTTTTTGACGACGAGGCAGATTCAACAAAAAGGCGCGTAATTTATCCATAAATCCCAACCAACGAATATTACCTCGCTCAAAGGTCTGCAGTCATTTCAGGACACTAGCGGGAATCATTCCCGTCTCGACAGGGTAGCTTATCACTTGGTAGTACAGGACTGGGCTCCAGATTCAAGGGGCTGAGTATTTGGCCTCAAGACAACGCCCGTCCGTACCGAGGGCGGTCAATGCAGAGACAAGTTGTCAGCAGAGTAGAGACAACTGCCCCCATGAAAGTTCCCATGTCAACGCCTATTGACTGAGCAAGCTGCCAGGAGTCACAACCTACAAGAGAAAGCGTTTGATAGAGGTAGAGATGGCCAATCAAAAATACAAACGTAGCCCACAGCAACGAAACCTACCAACAAATAAGCTACGAAAAAATAGACCACCACAACAACTTAAAACCCAAACAGCCTTGCATGAACAATGAAAAATAAACTCATAAAAAGAACAGACATGAAATAAGCCAGCACACTACTAGCAAAGAGACACCCCCTAAACACCAAAACTAACTCATGAGTATATCTTGAAAAGAAAACGCTTCCACGAAAGCTGTAACCCATAAAAAGCCAATACTTATACAGACAGGCACAAGCAATATAAAAATATTGAACACAGCAATAATGATCTGATATTTCTCTTTAACACTGAAACAATTTCTTTGACGAACCACTCACTAAAAAATAACAGCAAGGAAGAAAAAATGGCATATGAAATGGATATGGATTAAACAGATACAATGCAATGCAACACCACGGCTCGCATACCCAGCAACAACCGACAGAATACTTTTCCCTCGTAATACATCGACATTTGGACTCCTTCCCAGCCCCTACTAGACGAACATTCTATTTTCGATGTATTACACTCATTTTTTCACACAAGAAACAAATAATCTCTAAATTACAAAAAAACACCATAGAAAAATAGCTATAGTTCAATATCTGCTCCCTCAAATCGAGCATCCCACGTATTATCATTGATAAAGTTCATGCTACTTTCGCAGGTATCCCGGTACTTAGCCGCCGTGACAATCAATTTACCAATATCGCCAAGCGACTTACTGATAAAAGTGCCGGCCGCCTCTTCGCGAAACTTCATTTCTCCAAAGTCCGTTGAGACAACCGGCAAGCCAAGCGCCCGATACTCATAGTATTTGATTGGATCAACAGAAACTGTCAGCTCATTCCTCTTGAAAGGGATAAGCCCGACATCAAACTCACACATCGCTGCCAACGCTATATCATGGGCACAAGGTGGCAACAGCTCGATATTTGAGGGCAGCTCAAAAGGTGCCGGCGAAAACACCGGGCCAATTATACGAATGATGTCACCAGAACGAAGTTTGGCCAATGTTCGAATCCAGTCCCAGTCAAACCACGCCCCAACCGTCCCTACATAGCCGAGAACTTTTCGCGCCCGCTCCTCGCTAGCGTTGCGGGGGGGGAGCAGCAAAGCATCATCAAGTGCGTTCGGCACAAAACAGACACTTGCCTTTTCCTGTGACCAACGGCTTTTAAGGGCGGTACTCGAAACCCAAACTTTCTCTACGGCTTGAACCAATTGACGCTCCCGGTTCGCCATCGCCACCCGGGAAACGCCAGTGTAGAACGCCGGAAAATCATCCATTGCATCATAAATAGAGTGCTTGGGCTTGAACGCTTGCAGAACCTTGAGAGCCAAAACTGAAGGTTTTCCTACAACAATCAAAGGCTCTTGCGTGCCGAATTGGTCTTTTATTTCACTGATCAGCGGCGCCCACAAACCACGGTTCAACCAGCCGGAACCGGGAAGAGGTTCAATCGGAAACGCCCGAGGCGTCAGTATTTTCAGCCATTGTGGTACGCTCACCCGAGCCTGCTGGCTGTTCATCTCCGCGCGCTTCAAATCGCTAGGCTTAGGAAATCGGGTTGGATAGGGTTCAATCCAAATTACTTGTCGCCCAGTACGTCGATGAAACCACTCGACAAATTTGTGGGGGCGCTGAGAAAAACTGGCCCACGGGACAGGCGACAAATAAATCAATCTCATCAGTTAAAATACTCTTGTAGCGCATTGACGATCCGCTCTGCGCCATGCCCATCTCCATAAGGAGAAACGCCACGGGCCATCTCGCGATAGGCTGTCTCGTCATCCAACAAGTGTTGAGCTTCATTCACGATTGCGTCGTAGTTGGAACCGACCAGTTTAACGACCCCGTGCTCCACCGCTTCCGGACGCTCAGTTTCTTCGCGCAGAACCAATACTGGCTTACCCAATGCTGGTGCTTCTTCTTGCACACCACCGGAATCGGTCAGAATCAGATAAGCGCGCTTCATCGCAGCCACGAATGGTGCATATTCCAATGGATCGCACAGCACAAAATTGGCAATCGGACCAAGCAGTTCGTGAGCCACCTCCTTGACGTTAGGGTTTGGATGCACCGGATAAAGGAACTGAACGTCAGGATTGTTTTCAGCCAAGGTGCGCAGCGCACGACAAATATTGAGAAAGGGTTCGCCGAAATTCTCCCGACGGTGCGAAGTCACGAGCACCAGTCGTTTACCTGGATCAAGTTCAATCCCCAGATCCAGATCCTTTGCAGCTGTCATGAGCAGCGCATCGATCACAGTATTGCCAGTGACGATGATATCGGAGTCAGGAACACCTTCACGCAGTAAGTTCTGCCGGGAGCCTTCAGTAGGAGCAAAGTGCCAGCGAGCCAGCTTGCCAGCGATGACCCGGTTGGCTTCTTCCGGGAAAGGGTTCTGCATATCCCAGGTGCGGAGCCCGGCCTCAACGTGACCAATTGGAATCCTGTGGTAGAAACAGGCAAGAGCAACGGTCATTACAGTCGTTGTATCACCCTGAACCAGAACGATCTCTGGTTTCTCAGCGTTCAGCACATCGTCCATTTCCAGCAACAAGCGAGCAGTCAGCGTGGTCAAGGCCTGGTTTGGACGCATGATGTCCAGATCGATATCTTGTTCAATACCGAAAAAGCTCATGACCTGGTCAAGCATATGGCGATGCTGGGCTGTTGCTAGAACCCGCACATCTGCCCAAGGTTCATTTTTCAACGCCAAAATGACCGGAGCCATTTTAATCGCTTCCGGACGAGTCCCAACAACGCAAAGTATTTTTCGTTTCACAATAATAATTCCCACAAAATCAGTTATTCACTTTCGAGATTTTCGAGTTTATCTGCATAGACAGCCGCTCTGACGTTCCAGCTATTTTGATCAGCCAAGGTACGCAGCCGTTTACGATACACCTGATCGTCACAGGTACTGAGAGCTTGTCGAACTGCTGTGATGAGTTCGGCAGCATCGCCACCGGAAAAAACCTCTGGATAAACGGTGCACTCATTCATATCGGCAGTCACGACGACCGGTTTCTCAAGCGCAAAGTACTCATAAAGTTTCAGAGGAGATGTGGATCGCGCAACGTCACCCGGCTTGAACGGGATGAAACAGGCGTCAAACAAACGGGCGTACGCAGGTAACTGGGCATAGTTGACCGGGCCAAGATAAAGCACATTCGCGCGCTGCGGCAACAACGGGACGCAACCGCTATAGTCAGGCCCGATAAACACAAAACCAATATCCGGCATCCCGGAGCAAACCTGCTCGATCACTTCATACCAGAGCCAGGGGGCGATAGCGCCAAAGTAACCGACTACCTGTTTGTGATGCCCTCTGAATTCGACAAGCGCTCGGGGAACAGCAACGCCGGACTCCTGTACGACACGATAATGAGTCACATCAACGCCGTTAGGGACGCAAACACAACGCCTGTCCCCACACTCAGCCAACGCCTCCTTGTGTAGTGCCGTAGCCGAGGACACAACGATATCCGCCCCCCCTTCAAACGCTGCTGCTTTCAAATCAAGCAGTCGACAGATGGCACCCTTACCGCCAGAAATCGATTCGTCGATATGGTCGATGTACTCGTACACCACCCGACCTCGAATGCGTGCAGCTGCTATGGCCTCACGGGTTGCCAACAGCGACGTGCTGTAAAAGCAACGAATGGCACCAGGAATGGCATTCACGGCTGAATCGTTGGCGATCCATACATTATCTGCCACTTGCCTGAAACCCAGGACGTCATCGCCTGTTGTCTGGAAAACAACCAGACAGTTGAGACGACCAAGTGCCATTGCCATGTGGTGAGGGCGCTGAAACAGCATTATCCCCCAATCGACATTCGCTTCGAAAATGATGATAAGCCGATAATTGGCTGCCCTCAGCACCTGACTTTGAAATTCAGCGCCAGTCAGATCTCCAGGTCTGATCGACGTGCGAACGCTACGACCGCGCAGCCAGCGGACAATTGCGTGCCGAACGCCGTGTAGCCGATTACGCAAGGTAGCCGGCAACAACCAAAAGCAACGGCGAGCTAATGAATGTACTGAAATACGGGAACGTTTGATCATTTAACTGAGTTTCAGAGCAAGTGGGGCGTTCACTTGAACTATTTGCCCACTGATCAATTGCTGAACAAGATTCACGTAACTTTGATAAGTGCGCTCTTTGTTGAGGCCTTCAAGTTCAATTTCTGAGAGTTGTGGGCGAACACCGTTACTCCAAGCACGCAACATGGCAACCGCCAGGCGCTGCTCAAACTCGACTGTAGATCGCATTTCTGAAACGCCGCCCGTATATCGCGTCATGTCATAAACCGGATCGACAAGTTCAATACCCGCATACTCTGCGAAGTGCGATGCACAGCCAACCTTGGGCATGGCAACAGGGATATTCGCCTTGATCGCCTCAAGCAACGTCAGTGGCCCACCTTCGAAAAAAGTCGCTGAGACAAAAGCATCAGACATGGCCAGATACTCATGAACGTTGGTGGCCGCCCCACAATATGTCACGCGATCCTGTAGATCATGTACCTCGATGTAAGCCACCATCTCGGCGAGCAACTCAGGTTCGTAAACCGGTCCCAGAATGAGGAGCCGAAGCTTGTCACTCGACTGTGCCGCAATCTCAAAAGCCCTGATGGCGCCCAGATGGTTTTTCTGATGATTGATTGATCCAATATCAATGAAGACAAACTCATCGTCGGCAATACCATACTGCGCACGCAAACGCGCACGGGCATCTACCCGATCCAGCTCGTCAAACGGTTTGAAATCAATACCGTTAGGAATGACAATACAGCTTTGCGCTGGCACGCCAAGACGAGAAATACTGTAATCTTTCACTTGCTGCGATACGGCCACAAAGGTGCTGGTATTCTTCGCTACCGATGCGAACTCTTGGCGCTGGTGATCATTGAACCACATATAAATGTTGTGGATGACCTGTACAAATTCAATACCCTTTTCGCGATAGATATCTACTCCACTAAAAGAGTAATGAGCCAAAACGACCTTGGGCTGCAACTTATCAATCAGCGCACCATGGGACTGTACCGAATAAGAACGACACACCACCGTCTGCCCTAACTCTTGGGCCCGCCGAACCGCAGGACCTTGAGTCCCCTGGACAAGCAATACAACTCGCAATCCAGCCTTGATCAGCGTCTCGTTCAGATCAAGAACAACATTCTCCAAGCCACCAGCTTCGAAGTTGTCGACTTGAACCAAGACATCACAGACCGGCAGAGCCTCCTGCACTACGTCGTACGCCTGACTCACCTCTACTGGATAGATCAGCGGGCGCGACCTCCCCAGCACCGGGCGCAGACCACGCCACACTTTGCGCGCAGCTCGCCCCTGAAACGTGCCCGCGGGAAGTACACGTCGTGCAATGTCGGCAACAAACTGACGCGCGTTTACCTCACGTCTCTTGCGAACCGGCGGAGTGAAGTAGGCAAAGATTTCCTCTGCCCCCGTCTGGCGCACTTCTTTCAATCGCTCATAAACCGAAAGGTTTGCCTCTGCCAACTCCACACGCTGTGCTTCATCGGGTAAATTCCCGGCCAAGAAATTTTCCAGAGTGATGTAGCGCATCCCCAACGTCTTGAAATCACCTATATCTTCGCAATCGACGATCGGTACAATACCCATTGCAAGGTATTCAACGAGCTTCGTCGGGCAGGCCGCTCTGTTGACAATGATGTCCTCCCGGAGGATGAAACCGTAGTGGCATTCCGGATAAAGCGTCATCAGTTCAACATGGGTTTTGCCTTCGACGATCACAGACCCCAGCCGCTCCGCTGGCAGCATGTCTTTAACAATATGAGGCTCTGGGCAGTAAAAGCGATGATTGCACTGATCAGCAGTCCGGATGATTGCATCAATCATTTTCGAAACCTGCTGCCACTTGTGCAGGCCACCCGCGTAGACCACAACCGGCTTGCCATCAATCAGAGGACGGGTTGCATGCGTCGGGGTAAACCGAGGAAAGATCGGAAAGGAAACCGAACGAGCTTTCAAAGCACCTCGAAATTTCTGCTGAAGGTAGTTCTTCATCGCCTCGGTTACAACGATGACAATGCCAGACTTCTGCACAGCAAGCCTTTCTTCTTTCTCATAAAGAACAGCACTGAAGAAATCGTTGTGCATTCGGAACTCTTCAGGCACGACACCATGAATATCCACGGCCTTACGGATGAATGGCAGATGCAGAAGCTCGCCAAAGCGGTTGTCGTACATGCGCAACACGCTATGAAAGTAAATCTTCCGGCAGCGTAAAACAGCAAGCAGAGCCAAGAAGCGAACCAGCATTCGACGCTTCTTGGATCCATTGATTCGCAGCACAAGCACATTCGGTTCAGGTCGATCAAACCAAATGTTACGCCCCTTCAACTCGTCACTCTCGACATAGACACGCCACCGATCGACAAACATGCGATCGACAATCTGGATGCGTTGAAAATAACCATCGCTTTGACGTTCAGGATAGAAATATCCGCCAAAGAAGACGATACCATCAAATTTCAGTATGAAATCCAGGCTGCGGCGCACGAACCAGAGTAGCTTGCCCAATCGCGTTTCCGGCCGCGCGGAAAATGCCGCAGAAGTGGCAGGTGGCGGGATATCGACGCCACTGGCGCCATCCTCGCCTGGAGAGGTGATAAAAGCGTGGATAGCGAAATTGCAATCGACCCGCTCGTAGACACCGGTCGCTATGAGTCCGAGATCCTCCTTGACGGCATTAGCCTCACCGACGTCCAGGGAGCCCGCAGTCAACGCGCGCTGAATACGCGCTACGACCTTCTCCCAGAGTGAAACCAAATCCCCATAAGACCGTGCAGAAGACACTGCTTTCAAAAGTATATCCGGTACGACACGCCCCTGAACGGCCAACGCCTCGGTCAGATTGCTGAATTCCGATTCGAAGTAGCTAATTTGCTTGCCGAGATTAGTGACATACAGATCAAAAAAGGGCGCTTGCAATGAAAGCCGATCTTGATGCGACAGTGCGAACTCTACGTCCATTGCGAAAGAAACGATCGGTTTCTCCGGTCGGCGAAGCCAGGTTATGCCGTGTTTATTTTCCAGGTATGCCTTGTTACGCTGCGCACGCTCGCTGAAATATTGGTATTGCAACTGGCCAAAAGATGCCGAGCCCCAATGATGAATAAAAACATCTCGCGCCAGATGAATTTCGTAACCTGCATTACGTGCGCGCAGGCAATAATCGTCATCCTCAAACCCACCCGGGAAGAAGGTATCGTCAAGCAAACCGATTTTTTCGAAGGCGACCTTGGACACCAGAACGCAGAAGAACGTTACGTCCGTTTCAACCAGATTGCCTTTCCAGGCGGTATGCCAGCGCTCGGCAAAATTGGAAACGCACTGATAGACCTTATCGTGCAAAGTCTCTGAACGATGATCCAGGCATTCAGCAAGCTCTAACTGATAATCTACGGGAACACATTGTTCGCCATCGGCCTTGTTAGTGACAGCACTGATGAGATCCGAGTCGCTTGCCAACAGATTGTCCAGCCAGAAATCTGTGACGATGACATCGCTGTTAAGCAGGCAGATGTGGGTAATCTCGTCATCTGCAAGAAACTCGGAAATACCAACATTGTTCCCGCCGGAAAAACCAAGATTGGTATCTTGCTCTATGTAGCGCCATGAGGAACCCACTTCAGCAATGTGATGGGACATCGCTTCACGAATTTTGTCTCTTTCGCCAGACTCTGAAGCATTGTCGACCAATATCACCTTGTAAGCAGCTTCGTTAAAGGCACGTCGCATACTCGCCAACGTGATCCTGACTGCCTCGGAGGCATTGTAGGAAACAATAACAATCCCGGTTTTCGTCACCTTGTTACTCACTTCCAACTCTCCACACAATCCTGGCTGCAACAAACTCTGACTGCCTTGAGTCAGCAGGCGAGCGATCTCAGCATCTCTTTTGACAATTTCGTCTGCGAGAGACTGAGCATGGGCATCTTTCTTGATCACTTCTTGCGCAAGACTCTGTGCGTACTTGTCTTGTGCCACTACCTCTCGAGCAAGCTCGTGAGTTCGGCTGTCCAACGCATTGATTTTTTCAACCAAGTCCCTGCACACCACGTCTTTGTGCTCCAATGCAGCAACAAGACTGTTAATAGTGATCTCAGCATCTCTTTTATCTTGGGAAGTCGCCCCCGAGTTCCGGCTGCCTTTGGCAAGCAGGCGAGCGATCTCAGCATCTCTTTTGACAATTTCGTCTACAAGAGCCTGAGCATGGGCATCTTTCTTGATCACTTCTTGCGCAAGACTCTGTGCGTGCTTGTCTTGTGCCACTACCTCTCGAGCAAGCTCGTGAGTTCGGCTGTCCAACGCATTGATTTGTTCAACCAAGTCCCTGCACACCACATCTTTGTGCTCCAATGCAGCAATAAGACTGTCAATAGAGTTGCTCACATCATTGAGCTTTTGGTCACGTTCAACCAGTTGGCGCTCGAAGAAACCGGCCGACTCCCGGTACACAATACCTGGTCTAAGCGAAACGCTATCCAGTACGGACAGCATATAAGCTGCTCGCGACGCCTTGTCCAGCAACTGAGCAGCTTCAGCGAGACCAAAGGACAGCGGCGAATCAGGATCACCGCTGATATTCAACCATGAACCACTGACAAGACGCTGAACTTCGGCTACCGCGCGGCACAAGTAGATCCGCGCCGCGGGCTTGTCAGCACGAGTCAACGCTAACTCTGCAAGCCAGTGCAGCGCATCGACGACTTTGTTGCCAAGCAACGGGCTATAGACTGACACATCAAGGCTGGCACACGCGGCGAAACAGCCGATTGCATCTTCGAAATGACCTCGGCGCCGCGCCAGCTCGCCGCCGGCAAAGAGCAATGACACCTGCCAACGCAACTGGTGCGGGGAGGGATTAGAAATCGCGGCGTAATGCCGAATTTCTGTCAAAAGCTCTTGGTACAGCTCATCGGGCAACTCAACCACTTTCGAGTTGCTGTACACCTTACCGCACAACGCCGCACCATAATCAACCGAGTCTGGTGCAGCTGTGGCCAACACCCGATCCTGCATGGACCGCAACAAAGAAGCCGATCGTGCGCGCTGCCCCTGAGCAACCATTCCCCGTACCAACCAAGGGTTCTGATAGTCGCGGGCAAATGCACAGACTGAGAATTCGGGTGAGTCGGGCAATGTCCATTGAGTTTCTTCATACGGCACTGCTGCACTTTCAACCGGATCTGCCATACCCAACAGAAGAACCCACTCCGCTTCCTGTTCTGGAGTTCGGTCAACCGGGACAGTTTCCCATTTACGAGGGGAATGGTGGCATTTCATAGCCCCTCCCGCCGTCTGTAACATGCCTTGCTCAAGCAGGAAATATGTGGCGCATTCAGCAACCAACCGATCCCAAGTGTAAACATGCAAATGGTGAGGATTAGGATCCTTACCGGTTTCGTCCGCCCAATCATTTGGCGCGCAGACCATTACGCGACCACCAGGCTTGAGTACGCGCTTTAACTGGAGCAGATACTCCATTGGCTCGGGAACATGCTCGATTGTTTCGAATGCAGCAATGAAGTCGATGCTGTTATCCGCAATTGAAGTCAGCGCCTGGGCGTCACCTACTTGAAACTCGATCTTGCCTGGACGACTGTAGTGAGCATTGGCATAAGCGATACCGAAATCACTAAGATCAACACCCAATACCGACTCGGCCTGCGATGCGGCATATAGCATGTAGCTGCCATAACCCAAGCCACAGGCTACGTCCAGCACCCGATCACCAGGGCGTACGAACTCGGCAGCCTTCTGATAGCGAATGCAATGCGCGTCACCACGCCGACCGACTTCGCGCAACATGTCGGTATGGAGTAACCGCTCTTCAACAAGGACAGACAGGTCGTAGTGGCGCAATGCTTCGACCGGAACCTTCTCCAGCAATACGAATATCTGTCGACCGTCCTCGTTCAGCGCTTCATAAGGATTGATCTGGTAGTACAACGCGTGCTTTCGAAACCCTGCCTCGAAACACTGAGTTTCCCACCAGTCACGTCTTTCCGCAGTAAGCAGCGAACGCTCGCCTTCTTCAACCGCTGTTGTAATCTGCAGAAAAACGTACCTGGCGGAAACACGGTACATCTCGCGCAACGCTGTCGGCACATCTTCGGGACGAAGGTGTTCCAGACAATTAGTGGAGACTACGGTATCAAACTGGCCGTCGGTGAACGGTAACGATAATACAGACCCATGGCTGAACCGTTTAGAGTGACGCTTGTTTGCTGCGTCCACTGCTAGGGCAGAGACATCCACACCTACTGCATTGATGCCCAAAGAAAGGAGCTCTGAAACCAACCCCCCGGTACCGCAACCGATATCCAGGACAGATCCTATGCCGCAAGTTTCCGCCACCCACCTGGACAACTCGCGAAAGTCCGCATTGCTCTTGCCCGACTCAATGGCGTCTTTCCAATAATCGTCGTTGAGCGAGTTGTAATCGACCGTGTTTAATGGGCTCATCATTACCACCTTGCAGCCATGTGTAAGTCGGATACTCCACCGAAAAAGTATTCATCCTGCCGCATCAGAGTCTGGAAAAATGCAGCTTCATCTTTCCAGTGCAAAATTCTTTGGGCGGAATAATCAGGCTTGCCTTCATAGGAAATGGATGCCTGAATCTCATAGAGATTCGAGCCTAGAGAACAGTCACACTCCAGCCAGACATGGAACTGTTCCCCGCCCGTGAGCTGACGCTTCCAGAAAAGCTCACCCTCGCGCAGTCCGGCCAGAACCTGCATATCTTGGTTCAATGTGCCCCAAGAATACATTTTTATCCCTTCGCGACTGCGAATGCGTACTCCAACGTTGATGCAATCAGTATTAATATGCGAAACACAATCGACCCGAATTCGAATGACGTCGCCAGGATAAAAAACCGCACACGGTTCATCATCCACACCAAACGTACTGACAGACAGCACTTCAACGCCCCCATCTCCGAAGGACATTTGATCTGCGCGTCCGGAGACAGCAGGTGTTTGACTTTTTTCCGAAGACTCATTCGATGGGGTCGCTGATTCTCCCTCGCTAGAAGCCTTCACGTCACTGGGCTGAGACGCTGAAGCTTGAGCCTTGTCGGCAGTAGGCTGCATCAGCCTGGAGAAATAGTCCGACTCTTCCTGATGCAGCAGTTTGCGGTAATCCAACAAAACCTGAGATGCAGATCCCATCGAAACTTCTCGCCCTCCCTTCAGCAGGATGGCACGATTGGTCAGCGTTCTAACCGACTCCTGATCATGGGATACAAATAACAGGGTAACACCGTCAGAAAGCAGCTTTTCGATCCGGCCGAAACAACGTTTCTGGAAAAGCGCGTCCCCCACGGCCAGCGCCTCGTCGACGATCAGAATGTCGGGGTCGATTTGAACCTGTACCGCAAACGCCAATCGCACCAGCATCCCGCTGGAGTAGGTTTTAACCGGTTGATCGAGGTAATCGCCAATATCGGCAAAGGCTGCAATCTTGTCAAAACGCTCGTCAACCTCATCATGGGTCATACCGAGAAGCATGGCGTTGAGATAGACGTTGTCACGGCCCGTGAACTCCGGATTAAAGCCCGATCCCAGTTCAAGAAGTGCCGCTACCCGACCACGAGTTTCCACGGTCCCTACCGTCGGCGCGATGGTTCCTGTAATCAACTGCAGAAGTGTGCTTTTCCCGCTACCATTTCGACCGACAATACCGAAGGCTTCGCCTTTGCGAATATCGAAGGAGATGTTCTCCAAGGCCCAGTACTCGCGGCAATACGATGACGGTTCACACCCTACCAACCGTTGAATTGGAGGAATAATGAACTGTTTTAAGCGATCACGCGGCGTCGCATAAATTTCGTAGCACTTGCCAAGACCATTTACGCGGATCGAATACTCATCAGAGGACATCTGCAAACCCCTTTCGCGTCTTCTGGAACCAAACAAAACCAAACCACGCAATCGCGCAGGAAATCACCAGATAGAGCCCCCAAACCCGCCAATCCATAGACTCTCCCCAATACATGAGCCCTCTCGTTTGTTCGACCGCTACGGTGATTGGACTAACTTGCACCACAGCCTGGAATTGCTCAGGAAGACTTTTCAGGGGGTAAAAAACCGGCGACAGAAACATCAAGACCGGTACGAGTGTACTAATAACCTGTGCCACATCACGCAGATAGACCCCAAGCGAAGCCACAAACCAAGCCACCCCGAGAGTCATAAGAGCGAGCGGTAAAATTATCAGTGGAAAAAACAGAACACCGAGATGAGGCACCCCATAAAAGATCACATAGAAAATCAGCCACACCATGAAGTTTACAAACAGGTGAAAAAGCGCGGACCCCAGAGTAACAATAGGCAGAATTTCCAATGGAAATATTACTTTCTTTACATAATTGACATTCGAAAGAATTAAACTTGGAGCCCTATTGATACATTCCGAAAAAAGATTAAACACCATTAAACCTGCAAAAAGCACAAGTGCAAACTCAGTCTTTGACCCACTCCCCCCGATCCAACGCGCCTTGAATACAACACTGAATACAAAAGTATAAACAGCCAACATAAGGACCGGGTTAAAAAAAGACCACATCAAGCCCAATACAGAACCACTGTAACGTCCAGCAATATCTCTTTTAATCAGACTGTAAATCAAACCACGACTTTTACTGATAGAGCTAAACAATGTAATAGGGGATGTTGAGCGAACAGCGTGCGGGTTCATGCGTAGCCCTTTGTGTTTTCTGTCAATTTCATTTTTTCTTTCGACCATAGAGGCAAGTTAACAGCAGCAACCGAAGCGACCGCTACGAAAACACACCGAAATCGGGAACATCAAGGAGGCATCCCCTGCTAGGGAACCAGCATTCGGTAGAAAATGTGACCGATATTAGCTTCCTTGACCAAAAAATCGAGCACTCTGCAGCATTGACAACGAAACTCATAAGTAATAGCAATGACCTCATCGAAACGTTTCAATCAACTTGCCTTATATTCGACACGAGCAGAAAAAGAGAAACCCGTAAATCATAATGCAAAATTTCCGATGAACGGGATCATTAACAGCATCAAAATAATCAGTAATCCTAACAGGTTTGGCCATCCTCAGACAATGACAGAGGGGGACTCGCAGCCGGCAAGGCAATCATTGCGCCACGTACCGCACAAAAAAATCAAGCGTTTCATATCTGCGCTTCACGCTTGCCTGCAGTGAATCTGAATGCAAGAAAAATCAATGGCACGTATGTTGCGATCAAACCTGTCAAGCCATCCAGACAACCAATTCCTACCAATACTGCCATAGGAAATACCCACAAAACATTTATACAAGTCACTCCCAATGTAACTATTTTATGACTAGCATAATGTCGAGCAGCATATTGATAGGCGTGACTACGATGCGCTTGGTATATTTTTTCCCCCCGCACAAGCCTTCTCAACAATGTAACAGTCGAATCTACCGTGAAGATTGCCAGAAGGATCAACCAACTCCACATCAACTCGGAACCACCCCAAGCCGCATAAAGCGAAAGCCCCCCTAGAACAACCCCCAAAAATCCGCTTCCGGCATCGCCCATAAATATACGAGCCGGCGGGAAGTTCCAAAGAAGAAAACCAGCCACCGCACCGGACAATAAAAAACTCACCCACAGAACAGATCCACTTCCAGCCAGCAAGGAAATAAAACAACTTGCCAAACAGACAAAAATAGCCTGAACACTTGCAATTCCGTCAATACCATCCATGAAATTATATAAATTCAGCATCCACACGAGATAAATCGTAGCCAGCACGCTCCCCAACCATCCAAGCTTGACTTCCATACCAAACATCGACACTGGAGCTAGCCCACCCATCCAATATAAAGTCCAAACAGCTGCAAAAAAATGACCGAGCAAACGCCATCTGGCTGCGATATGCCCGTGATCATCAGCAAAGCCGATGATCGCCACTAACAAGCCAGCGCCAAGCAAACCATAGAACAGACCTGGATCAAGCAAGCCAAAACAGTAAAGAGCAGGAAGAGCCAGAGTGAAGGAAGCCACTATCGCTACCCCCCCCCCACGAGGAGTGGGGATTGAGTGAGAACTGCGCTCATTAGGAATATCCATCAAACTCTTGGCTAGCGCATAACGACGCAATATAAAGGTCATCCCCCAAGAGACAATAAATACTGCGACCAACAGCCACCACACGATCATTTGGTATTTGCATCCAGATAATGGTTAACGGTTTGACGCATCGCACGATCCACGTTGACGGGAGGCTTCCATCCAAGCAGCTCAAAATTCTTGTCGATATCAACCAGCAACGAACCGCACAGGCGCTGAGTAACCGCTTGCATTCCGAACATTGAGGCCACACGCTTGAGTAACCACTCAGGGATCGGCAGCAGCCATGCCCGCTTCCCGAATGCCCGGGACAACCGACTCAACAGTTGCGTCGTGGACATATCCTCGCCATCACTTACGAGAAAAACCTGATTGATTGCCGCCTGATGATCAATGCAGGTGACGATAAGACTGATCAGGTTTCCTATCGACACCAGGCTGCGCTGATTATTGACCGCCCCCAATGGCAACGGGACACCCCTGTGAAGCCATCCCAACATACTCATGAAGTTGGCCTTGACACCCGGACCATAAACCAGCGGTGGACGGATGATTACGATCTCCATCCCGGTTTCGCGTCCCATCCGCCTCAACGATTCCTCGGCTTCGTACTTGGAGACGCCGTAGGGATCAACAGGAGATGGGAGATCATCAGCCCTGAAAACGCTCCCCGACGGAGTGCTCTCACCATTAACCTTGATTGAGCTGATGAAGATGAAGCGCTTAACCCCCGACTCTGCAGCGCGCCGAGCCAGTTTAAGCGTCCCTTGCACATTGACTTTGCGAAACTCGGCCAACGCATCTGCGGTAGACTCATGCATGACGTGCACCCTAGCAGCAGCATGAACCACAACCTGGATTCCCTCAAGAATAGGCAACACCTCGGTGCGAGTTAAATCGAGGGGTATTACGCGACACAAACCCTGCAAGCGAGTCACCCCTCGCACGGCCGCAACAGGGCAAAAACGCCTGCCAACCAACAATTCCAAAACCAACGCCTCACCGACGAACCCGCTGGCCCCAGTCACCAAAACGTTGAGGGCCGTCATCTGACTTTCTTTCCTATAAGCGCAGTTGCCCAGCAAATGCAAAAGAAGAACACCTTATCGCGCCTGCGTCGGCGGCAGCGCCAGGCGCTAAACGAGAGACGCAAGAGTTGAGCACGGCGCAAACTCAACCACTCCCGTACAAATGGGTCAGCCCCCCGCCCCACCAGCCGGGTTATAAGTTGTACCTGACTGAACCACCAGCCGTCATAAATGGTTTTGTATCGAGATATCAGAGAACTCAGCCCCTTATTGGCGCCTATTTGGTTACGCTCATGTTGGCGATACTCCATGGAAGACTTGGGATCGATGTACCACCTAAAACCATGACTGCGGGCAAAGGCATAGCAGTACCAATCGTGAAGACTGACATTTTGCAATTGCACCCAGTTGGCAGTCACGGATGCCTTGAGCATCTCAATGACTTCCCTGCCCATCACGTAAGTACATCCAGGCCCGGCAGCCTCGAACAAGAAGTCCCACTCAACCTGCGGTTGAGCCTTGTTCAATAGATGAGTACCGCCATTCGGCCAGAAGGCCGTAACATTACTGGAGTAGGCATCGACTTTGCACTCTTGAATAGCACTAGTCGCACGCTCTAATTTATCTGAATGCCAGATATCATCTTGATCAGCAAATGCAACGAAGTCGAAATGATACAACTCGACATCACGAATCAAACGGAAGAAGTTTCGCGCTGCCCCACCAAAAGTGCCGGCTGGCGGCAAAACAATCACCGAGGAGTGATTGTTCGCATAGTTTTCGCACCAGACTTCCGTCCCATCCGTGGAAGTGTCGACACTGATATAAACAGTTACATCGACGCCTACTTGGTCAAGGATAGAAGTCAATTGTTCGTCGATCCATTGCATACCGTTGTAGGCCGCCAGCAAAACCGCAACTCTTGGATGTTTTACTGACATGCCATTCCTACTACACCGGTTAGCCGCGTCATCTTGAAGGGACCTCCCTTCCAGTCAGCGTGAAGGTGACTCCAGCAGCTTCTGCAGGTATTGACCATACCCAGTCTTCTTCAGAGCATCGGCCTGAGCCCCCAGTTGCTGTGCAGTTATCCAACCATTGTGGTAGGCGATCTCTTCCAGGCATGCCACCTTCAGCCCCTGGCGCTGCTCAATGGTATGCACGAAGTGACTTGCCTCAAGTAGCGAATCATGAGTCCCCGTGTCCAGCCACGCAAAACCGCGACCAAGCATTTCGACGCTAAGCATCTTCTTATCCAAATATGCCTGGTTGATATCCGTGATTTCCAACTCGCCCCGGGCCGAGGGTTTTATGCTCTTGGCAATACTAACCACTTGGCTGTCATAGAAGTACAGCCCCGTCACGGCATAGTTGGACTTTGGTTTCAACGGTTTCTCTTCGATGCTCAAGGCACGCCCCGCTGCATCGAACTCAACCACACCAAAACGTTCCGGGTCGGATACGTGGTAGCCAAAAACTGTAGCCCCCCCCGCTTGATTGCTTGCAGCTCTCAGATTGTCCGAAAAATGCTGGCCATAAAAGATATTGTCGCCCAGTATCAAACAGCAGGGATCACTACCAATAAACTCTTCACCGATGACGAAAGCCTGAGCCAGACCATCTGGACTCGGCTGCTCGGCATAAGTAAGCTGGATACCATAAAGACTCCCATCTCCCAACAGTTTGCGAAAACATGGCAGGTCTTCCGGGGTCGAAATGATCAGAATTTCACGCATACCCGCGAGCATCAGCACCGATAGCGGATAGAAGATCATCGGCTTGTCGTAGATAGGCAACATCTGCTTGGACACACCCAAGGTCAACGGATGCAAACGAGTGCCCGAACCACCAGCAAGGATGATGCCTTTACGATCTGTCGTGGTCATTTATTCAGAACTTCCCTAAGCATTCGGGTTACACCACTTTGCCAATCCGGCAAGTGTAGAGAAAAATTGTCACGCAGCTTCTGAGTATTCAATCGGGAGTTCAGAGGACGGCGCGCCGGTGTTGGGTAAGCCGCCGTTACGATTGGATTGATGGCTGTGACAGCGAGAACTTCGCCGCTGGCCCTGGCAAACTCGATCACATGACTGGCATATCCGCACCAGGAAACCTCGCCAGCAGCTGCAAGATGATAGATACCTGACAGTTGAGGAGATTGCATAACCTGCCTAATGGCCAATGCAGTAACATCAGCAATGAGATCCGCGCCCGTAGGGGCACCAATCTGGTCGGCGATAACGTTGAGGGTCTCGCGATCCTTGGCCAGGCGCAGCATGGTTTTGGCAAAATTATTCCCGCGAGCAGCGTAGACCCAGCTGGTACGGAAGATCAGGTGCTTGCAACCCGAGGCGGTAATCGCTTGCTCTCCGGCCAACTTACCAGCGCCGTAGTGATTGACCGGAGAGACGTTATCGGTCTCTTGCCAGGGCTTAAGGCCTTCACCACTGAACACGTAATCAGTCGAGTAGTGAATCAACCAGGCATTCAGAGATGCAGCCTCTTCAGCCATGACCTGACTCGCCTGAACGTTCACACGATCGGCCAACTCCGTCTCGGTCTCAGCTTTATCCACTGCGGTGTAAGCCGCGGCATTGACGATGATCTCGGGCTTGACCTTTCGGATAGTCGAACGCAATTCGTCGAGATCAGATAAATCCCCGCTAAAACCGTCATCCCGATGACGATCCAGAGCAATCAAGTCACCAAGTGGCGCAAGGGACCGCTGCAACTCCCAGCCCACTTGGCCATTTTTCCCCAATAGAAGGATTTTCATGCTTTGTCCGAACGATCTGTGTAGTTCTGGTCGATCCACTGCTGGTAACTGCCACTCTTCACATGAGCGACCCATTCAGTGTTATTCAGATACCACTCGACAGTTTTGCGAATACCGCTCTCAAAGGTCTCCTCCGGCGCCCAACCCAGTTCACGTTGGATTTTGCTCGCATCGATTGCGTAACGCTGGTCATGCCCCGGGCGATCCTGCACATAGGTGATCAAACTTGCACGTGGTTGGTGAACGGAATCTGGACGAAGCTCATCAAGCAGTGCACACAGGGCATGTACCACTTCAATATTTTTCTTTTCATTATGACCACCGATGTTATAGGTCTCACCGATGATCCCTTCGGTAACGACTTTATACAACGCACGAGCGTGGTCCTCGACATACAACCAATCACGAACTTGATTGCCTTTGCCATACACCGGCAGCGGCTTTCCTTCAAGCGCATTGAGAATGATCAAAGGGATCAATTTCTCAGGGAAATGGTATGGACCGTAATTATTCGAGCAGTTAGTGACCAACGTCGGTAGACCGTAGGTACGGGCCCAGGCACGAACCAAGTGGTCAGAGCTAGCTTTGCTGGCCGAGTATGGAGAGCTCGGTTGATATGGCGTGGCTTCGGTGAAGAGATCTTCTGGACTTTCAAGGTCACCATACACTTCATCAGTTGAAATGTGATGGAAGCGGAAGTTGGACTTGCGCGTATCATCCAGTGCAGCCCAATAGTGGCGTGCAGCCTCCAGCAGAGTGTAAGTGCCGATGATATTAGCCCGAATAAACTCGGACGGGCCAGAGATCGAGCGGTCAACATGGGATTCGGCGGCCAAGTGCATGATTGCATCTGGTTGGTGCTCACGCAGAACCCGATCGATTTGATCACGATCACAGATATCGACATGCTCGAATGCGTACCGCGAGTCATGACTGACCTCAGCCAAAGACTCTAGGTTGCCAGCGTAAGTCAGTTTATCGACATTAACGACAGAATCGGCAGTGCTGGAGATAATATGACGGATGACTGCCGAGCCGATAAACCCGGCACCGCCGGTAACTAGAATTTTCACGCGAAACCATACCCTTGAGCTGGGGACAGCACCCCCGACGAGCGCCATCTAATCCATCAATGCAAAAACCGTCGGAAGATTAACTTCTGTCAGAGTCAGACTGAATCGACGTGGATACAGTGCCACTCTCGAACAAGAACTGCATTTTACAGCTTAATGAACATTTTACTAATGGATATAGACAGGTAGCAATGCAAATTCGATGGATGTACGCGATGGCCGTTATCGGACAAAGCGCTTGCGTGCAGCAATGGACAAACGCCCCACAAACCAGCCTAGAGTCGGACCAATCACCATACCTATGAGCAATGCGATCACCATCAGCAGCGATACGGGAAGTTGCGGCCCAGCCCAACCAAGGAACATCAGCGAAATAGATTGCTGATTCTCGAGCACAAACGCCAGGGTCACCAACACCAGCAATAGAATGAAAACGCCAATAAGCATGCGCTTGAGATTACGCACGAGCAACTCCTTGAATGGTAGCGACCATCAAACCTCCTCCTCTTCGTTAACTCGATCACGCAGCTCTTTACCAGGCTTGAAGTGAGGAACGAACTTACCGTCTAGACTGACGGACTGGCCAGTCTTCGGGTTACGCCCGACACGCGGCGCACGATAGTGCAGAGAGAAGCTACCAAAGCCCCGAATCTCGATACGATCTCCGGTTGCCAGGCATTGGGACATTTGCTCAAGCATGGTCTTGATGGCCAACTCCACATCCTTGGATGAGAGTAGCCCTTGATGGGTGACAATTCGTTCGATCAACTCCGACTTCGTCATATTTTTCCCTTCTTTTTCAAGCAGCTAGATAAGCGCTTCAAAGGTTTTAGCACGACCGGGGGATTTTGAACAGCCCAAGCTTGACTTATCTCCCACCTTGCGAAAACGCCACAAGCAAAGGCATTCAACAGCACGCGGAACGAAAACCCAACGGCAATTCGACCTTCCTCCACGCCATCCTACTAGCGGCATATGACAAGCATGGTCCGCGTGAGGTACCCCGCAGGATTCCAACCAAAGGGATAGTCACCCTCCTCGTCCTTGGCATCACTGGATCTGGTGATGACTTTGTAGCCATCCCCCTTGCATTCACGCTCAGCGCGCCTGTAGCACTTGTCCCATCCAGCCCCAAGACCGGAGCAGTCGATCTCGATGCCGCTGACACCACGGACTGCATGGTCCTTGGCGTTGGTCGTACAACCCACCAAGACTAGAACCGCAAAAACCACAATGAGATTTTTCATCTACTTCCTTATACCGGGCAATCGCCCCACCATCATTCAGCTCAAGCAAGCCTAGCCCTGAATAGGTTATTGATCCGCTTAAGAAAATAGACACCCGAACCGCTCTATTGGTTTCCCCTTCTCTTGATAGATACAAACCACACCCAAATCGCAGACACAAAAAAGGGCGACCGAAGTCGCCCTTTTTCTATGGTCTGACAGAACTTAGTTCTGCTTTTCCATCTGTGCACGCAGCAGGTCGCCCAGAGTGGTAGGACCAGCAGCGATATCCGAAGCAGCTGGCTTGTCGCGCAGGCTCTGGATAGCTTCTTTCTCGTCTTCAACGTCTTTCGACTTGATCGAGAGCTGGATTACACGGCTCTTACGGTCAACGCTGATGATCTTGGCTTCAACTTCTTCGCCTTCTTTCAGGACGTTACGAGCATCTTCGATGCGGTCACGGCTGATTTCGGAGGCTTTCAGAGTAGCTTCGATATCGTTGGCCAGGGTGATGATGGCGCCTTTGGCGTCAACTTCTTTTACTACACCCTTAACGATTGCACCCTTGTCGTTCTCTTGAACGTACTCGGAGAACGGATCGCTTTCCAGTTGCTTGATACCCAGGGAGATACGCTCACGCTCTGGGTCAACCGACAGGATAACGGTGTCCAGCTCGTCGCCCTTCTTGAAGCGGCGTACGGCTTCTTCGCCCACTTCATTCCAGGAGATGTCGGACAGGTGAACCAGACCGTCGATGCCACCGTCCAGACCAATGAAGATACCGAAATCGGTGATCGACTTGATGGTGCCGGAGATTTTATCGCCCTTGTTGAACTGGCCAGAGAAATCTTCCCATGGGTTAGATTTGCACTGCTTGATGCCCAGGGAGATACGACGACGCTCTTCATCGATGTCCAGAACCATAACTTCCACTTCGTCGCCGACTTGTACGACTTTCGAAGGATGGATGTTCTTGTTGGTCCAGTCCATTTCCGAAACGTGCACCAGACCTTCAACACCTTCTTCCAGCTCAGCGAAGCAGCCGTAGTCGGTCAGGTTGGTTACACGAGCGGTAACGCGAGTGCTTTCTGGGTAACGGGCTTTGATAGCAACCCATGGATCTTCGCCCAGTTGCTTCAGGCCCAGGGAAACACGATTGCGCTCGCGATCGTACTTCAGAACCTTGACATCGATCTCGTCGCCAACGTTGACGATTTCGGAAGGATGCTTGATGCGCTTCCAAGCCATGTCGGTGATGTGCAGCAGGCCATCGACGCCACCCAGATCGACGAATGCGCCGTAATCGGTGAGGTTTTTGACGATACCTTTGACTTGCTGACCTTCCTGCAGGGATTCCAGCAGAGCTTCACGCTCAGCGGAGTTCTCGGCTTCGAGGACGCTACGGCGGGAAACGACAACGTTGTTGCGCTTCTGGTCGAGTTTGATGACTTTAAACTCGAGCTCTTTGCCTTCCAGGTGCGTGGTGTCGCGCACTGGACGGACGTCAACCAGAGAACCTGGCAGGAACGCACGGATGCCGTTAACGTCGACAGTGAAGCCGCCTTTAACCTTACCGTTGATAACGCCCTTGACCACTTCTTCGGCTGCGAAGGCTGCTTCCAGAACGATCCAGCATTCAGCGCGCTTGGCTTTTTCACGGGACAGCTTGGTTTCGCCAAAGCCGTCTTCAACCGAATCCAGAGCAACGTGAACTTCATCACCAACATTGATGGACAGTTCGCCAGCATCGTTGTAGAACTGCTCAAGCGGGATAAGCGCTTCAGACTTCAGACCAGCGTGAACGGTTACCCAACGCGCTTGGTAGTCGATGTCGACGATAACACCGGTGATGATGGAGCCTGCCTGAAGGTTCAGGGTTTTTAGGCTTTCTTCAAAGAGTTCCGCAAAGCTTTCGCTCATTTTAATTCCTGTTGATAAGGGCGAAGAATACGCCCATCTGCCACATCCCAGACAATGTGGGTTACGTTCATATAAAAGAAGGACCGCAGGACTATGACTGGTCCCCTGCGCTCCTCCTTGGTCACCCGGCGATATCGCGAATGGCGATCTCACTCAAGATGCGTTCCAACACCTGCTCGATGGACAACTCCGTGGAATCCAGCTGTATCGCGTCAACCGCCGGTTTGAGCGGGGCGACTGCTCGCTGGGTGTCACGCTCATCGCGCGCACGAATCTCATCTAGCAGACTCGACAGACTAACACCATCGACTTTTCCCTTCAACTGCAAGTAACGGCGGCGCGCACGCTCCTCGGCACTTGCAGTGAGGAATATCTTCAGGGGTGCATCGGGAAACACCACTGTCCCCATGTCACGCCCATCGGCCACCAGCCCCGGCGGCTCCTGAAAAGCCCGCTGACGCTGCAGCAGCGCATCGCGTACGGCCGGCAGCGCCGCAACCTGGGACGCCCAGGCCCCCACCTGCTCATTGCGCAAATCGTCGGTGACGTCATCACCTTCCAGGATGATGCGTTGCGGATGACCTTCGGTCGCGCCGACGAACTGTACATCCAAATGAGCCGCCAACAGTTTCAGCGATTCCTCATTGGTCAGGTCGACACCATGATTGCGTGCAGCAAAAGCCAGCAAACGGTACAAGGCACCGGAATCCAGCAGACACCAACCCAAGCGCTTGGCCAGAATCCCGGCGATAGTGCCCTTGCCCGAGCCACTTGGCCCATCGATGGTGATGACTGGCGCCTTGATGTTCACGACTGAGCCTCTTGCGCAACGCGAATACCGACCTGCGCGCACAGCGCGAGGAAGTTCGGGAAGGACGTGGCAACGTTGGCGCAGTCATGGATGCGGATTGGCGCATTGGCGCGCAACGAGGCCACGCTGAAGGCCATGGCAATACGGTGGTCGCCATGCCCGTGCACTTCGCCGCCGCCAATCTGGCTGCCATCGATGATGATACCGTCCGGCGTCGGCTCGCACTTGACGCCCAGGGCCAGCAGGCCATCCGCCATCACTTGAATACGGTCGGACTCCTTGACCCGCAGCTCTTCGGCGCCCCGCAGCACGGTACGCCCTTCGGCACAGGCCGCGGCAACGAACAGCACCGGGAATTCGTCGATCGCCAGCGGAACCAACTCTTCCGGAATATCGATCCCCTTGAGCTTCGCTGCGCGAACACGCAGGTCCGCCACAGGCTCGCCGCCGACTTCACGCTGGTTTTCCAGGCTGATATCAGCCCCCATCAGGCGCAGGATATCGATTACCCCGGTGCGAGTCGGGTTGATGCCAACGTGCTCGAGCACCAGCTCGGAACCTTCGGCGATGGACGCAGCCACCAAGAAGAAGGCCGCCGAGGAGATATCCGCAGGCACCTCGATATGGGTCGCCTGCAGCTTGCCACCGGACTCGACCGAGGCCGTGGCGCCGTCGACCGCTACCGGGTAACCGAAGCCACGCAGCATGCGCTCGGTGTGATCACGGGTTGGCGCAGGCTCGGTCACCGTGGTCTTGCCCTCGGCGTACAGGCCAGCCAACAGCAGGCAGGACTTAACCTGGGCACTGGCCATTGGCATGGTGTAAGTCAGGCCCTTGAGCTTGTGACCGCCACGGATGGTCATCGGCGGACGCCCTTCCGCGGCAGTTTCAATCACCGCCCCCATCTCGCGCAGCGGATTGGCTACGCGATTCATCGGACGCTTGGACAGCGAAGCATCACCCGTCAGCACGCTATCGAAACTCTGCGCAGCCAGCAGGCCGGACAGCAGACGCATCGAGGTGCCGGAGTTGCCCAGGTAGATCGGTCCCGGAGCCGGCTTCAGGCCATGCAGGCCAACGCCATGGATGGTCACGCGACCATGGTGCGGACCCTCGATCACCACGCCCATGTCACGGAAAGCCTGCAGCGTCGCCAGGGCGTCCTCGCCCTCGAGGAAGCCTTCGACTTCGGTAGTACCTTCAGCCAGGGAGCCGAGCATGATCGAACGGTGAGAAATCGATTTGTCGCCCGGTACACGAATCCGCCCAGTCAGGCGGCCACCAGGATTTGCCAGGAAAATCAGGTTATTGGAGTTCATAGCGTCCACATAGGCCCGACGGGCCAGGATTTTACTGAAATGCTCGCGAGCAACCCGGGCGCGAGTGAATACGCCCAACAACTGGTGCCCATCCCCTGCATCGACCGCGTCGCGCAAGGCGTCGAGGTCGTTGCGAAATGTATCGAGTGTGCGCAGGACAGCTTCGCGATTGGCGAGGAAGATGTCGTGCCACATGACCGGGTCACTACCGGCGATTCTCGTGAAATCACGGAAACCGCCCGCAGCGTAGCGGAAGATGTCCAGATTTTCACTGCGCTTGGCCAACGAATCGACCAGACCGAACGCCAGCAAGTGCGGCAGATGACTGGTCGCCGCCAACACTTCATCGTGGCGCTCGACCTGCATATGCTCGACATCGGCCCCCAGCTCTCGCCAGAGCTTGTCGACCACCGCCAGCGCTGCCGGGTCGGTCTGTTCCAGCGGTGTCAGGATCACCTTGTGGCGACGGAACAACTGGCCATTGGCGGCCTCCACCCCACTCTGCTCGGAACCGGCGATCGGATGCCCCGGGACGAAGCGCGGCGGCATGCCGCCAAAAGCCTCGGTCGCCGCTCGCACCACATTGCCCTTGGCGCTGCCGACATCGGTCAGGATCGCCTGCCCCAGATCCATGCCGGCCAGAATCGCCAGCAACTTTTCCATGGCCAGAATCGGTACCGCCAGCTGGATCACGTCAGCGCCCTGGCACGCCAGCGCCAGGTCTTCTTCACAGCGATCCACCACGCCCAACTCAACGGCCAGCTTGCGCGATTGCGGGTCGAGATCGACGCCGACCACCTCGCGGCATACGCCACTTTCACGCAGGCCCTTGGCAAAGGAACCGCCGATCAGTCCCAGACCGACCACCACCAGGCGACCGATCATAGGCACCGCAGGTTGCACTGGAATGACATCAACCACGAGCCAGAACCTTGGCCAAAGCCTCGAGGAAACGCGTGTTTTCAGCCGGCAAGCCAATGGTCACGCGCAGGTGATTCGGCATGCCGTAGTTGGCCACCGGACGCACGATCACCCCTTCACGCAACAAGCCCTGGAACACCGGCGCGGCAACCCGCCCGACATCCACCGCGATGAAGTTGCCCCTGGAAGCGATCCAGCTCAGGCCCAGCTCCCGGAAACCGGCTTCCAGCTGCTGCATGCCCGCCTCGTTCAGACGACGGCTCTCGGCCAGGTAATCGGTATCCTCCAGCGCCGCACACGCCGCTGCCAGGGCCAGGCTATTGACGTTGAATGGCTGGCGAACGCGATTGAGCACGTCGGCAACGGCCGGAGTCGACAAGCCATAACCCACGCGCAGCGCCGCCAGGCCGTAGGCCTTGGAGAAGGTTCGCGAAACCAGCAGGTTCGGATAGGCCGCCAGGAAGTCCAGGCCATCCGGCAGATCGCTGCCTTCAGCATATTCGATGTACGCCTCGTCCAGCACCACCAGCACATGCGCCGGTACGTCCTGGAGGAACTCGTCCAGCGCCTCGGCGCTGAACCAGGTACCGGTCGGATTGTTCGGGTTGGCGATAAAGACCACCCGGGTATCGGCATCGATGGCCTGCAGCATGGCCGGCAGGTCATGCCCCCAGTCCTTAGCCGGAATCACGCGGGCTTCGGCGCCCACGGCCTGGGTAACGATCGGGTAGACCGCAAAGGCGTGTTCGCTGAACACCGCATTCAGGCCAGGCGCCAGATAGGCTCGGGCGACCAGTTCCAGAATGTCGTTGGAACCGTTACCCAGGGTGACCTGCGCCAGCTCGACGCCACAGCGCTCGGCCAGCAGGGTCTTGAGCGCAAAGCCATTGCCATCTGGGTAACGAGTCAGCTCGGCCAGCTCTTCGCGAATCGCCGCCAGCGCCTTGGGACTGGCACCCAGCGGGTTTTCGTTGCTCGCCAGCTTGACGATTTTCGCCGGATCGAGATCCAGCTCGCGTGCCAGTTCGTCCACGGGCTTGCCCGGAACGTAAGGCGAAAGTTGTTGCACGCCCGGCTGCGCCAGAGCGAGGAAGTCGCCACTCATTGTTAAAGCCTCAGAGAACCGCTTTCGGGTAGGAACCCAGCACCTTGAGTGCCACTGCTTCCTGACTGATCTTTTCCAGCACACCCTTGATCAATGGATCGCGATGGTGGCCGACGAAGTCGATGAAGAACACATAGGTCCACTTGCCGCTGCGCGAAGGCCGGGTTTCGATACGCGTCAGATCGATGCCGTTGTCATGGAAAGGCACCAGCAGCTCATGCAGAGCGCCAGGCTTGTTGCTCATGGAAACGATGATCGAGGTCTTGTCGTCGCCGGTCGGCGGCACTTCCTGGTTGCCGATCATCAGGAAGCGCGTGGAGTTGTCCGGGCGATCCTCGATTTTCTCGGCCAGGCGGGTCAGGCCATACAGGCTCGCCGCCATGTCGCCGGCGATGGCCGCCGAGTTCCACTCGCCCTTGACCCGCTTGGCCGCTTCGGCGTTGCTGGAAACCGCAACCCGTTCGACATTCGGATAATGGGCATCCAGCCACTTGCGGCACTGCGCCAGGGACTGGGCATGGGAGTAGATGCGGCTGATGCTGTCGGTCTTGGTGTTTTCACCAACCAGCAGATGATGGTGGATACGCAGCTCGACCTCGCCGCAGATCACCATGTCGTGCTCCAGGAAACTGTCGAGGGTGTGGTTGACCGCACCCTCGGTGGAGTTTTCCACAGGCACCACGCCAAAGTTCACCGCACCCGCCGCCACTTCACGGAACACCTCGTCGATCGCCGCCATCGGCTTGCTGATCACCGCGTGACCGAAGTGCTTCATGGCTGCAGCCTGGGTGAAGGTGCCTTCCGGACCGAGGTAAGCCACTTTCAGCGGCTGCTCGAGCGCCAGGCAGGACGACATGATTTCACGGAACAGCCGCGCCATCTCTTCGTTGCCCAACGGCCCCTGGTTGCGCTCCATCACCCGCTTGAGCACCTGAGCTTCACGCTCAGGACGATAGAACACCGGCACTTCGCCTTCGGCCAGCGAGGCCATCTTTACTCGCGCGACTTCCTGGGCGCAGCGCGCGCGCTCACTGATCAGCTCCAGGACCTTCTCGTCCAGAGCGTCAATGCGCAGGCGCAGTGCCTTGAGTTCTTGCTCAGACATTAGCCGTGTTCCTTCTCGAACTCTGCCATGTACGCCACCAGCGCGTTGACCGCATTGATGTCGACGGCGTTGTAGATGGAGGCGCGCATGCCGCCTACCGAACGGTGACCCTTGAGGTTCAACAGGCCACGCGCGTCGGCGCCGGCCAGGAACGGCTTGTCCAGACGGTCATCGGCCAGGCGGAACGGTACGTTCATCCACGAGCGGTCCGACTTGTTGATCGGGTTGCTGTACAGGCCGCTGGCGTCGATGAAGTCGTACAGGGTGCGCTGCTTGACGTCATTGAGCTTGGCGATGGCTTCCACCCCACCCTGCTCCTTGAGCCACTCGAACACCAGGCCGGACAGATACCAGGCCAGGGTCGGCGGAGTGTTGTACATCGAGCCGTTATCCGCCGCGACCTTGTAGTCGAGCATGGTCGGGCACAGCGAGCGCGCGCGACCCAGCAGGTCCTCGCGAACGATATTGACCAGGATGCCGCTCGGGCCGATGTTTTTCTGCGCGCCGGCGTAGATCATGCCGAAACGGGAGATATCCACAGGGCGCGAGAGGATGTCGGAGGACATGTCAGCCACCAGCGGAACGTCGCCGGTTTCCGGGATCCACTGGAATTCCAGGCCGCCGATGGTTTCGTTCGGCGCGTAGTGCACGTAGGCCGCGTCTTTCGACAGCTGCCATTCGTTCTGGCCAGGGATGGCGAAATAATCGTAAGGCTTGGCGGTGGCAGCCACATTGACATGGCCGTAGCGCGAGGCTTCTTCAATGGCCTTCTGCGACCAGATACCGGTGTCGATATAGTCGGCAGTGCCATTTTCCGGCAGCAGGTTCAGTGGAATCTGAGCAAATTGCTGGCTGGCGCCGCCTTGCAGAAACAGCACTTTATAGTTCGAGGGGATATTCAGCAGATCACGCAGATCCTGCTCGGCCTTGGTGGCAATGGAGACGAACTCATCGCTGCGATGGCTCATCTCCATGACCGACAGGCCCTTGCCATGCCAATCCAGCAATTCGGCCTGGGCACGCAACAGGACAGCTTCAGGTAGCGCAGCGGGACCTGCGCAGAAGTTATAGGCTCGTTTGCTCACATCCACTCTCGCTATGCATTCACGGTAGCGGACAGAGCAAACACTCTGCCCTGCTACGATTTATTTAGTCTTGCGACTCTTCTTCGCCTGCGGCGTCAGCCTGCTGGCCTTCGACGGCATCATCCGAGTCGGTCGCCGCATCCAGCACGGCGCCCTCGAGCACCTCGCCATCTTCGTCTTCCAATTCGTCACCTTCGACTTCGGACGGCTCCTGAACCCGCTCCAGGCCTACCAGCGTTTCGTCGTTGGCCAGCTTGATCAAGGTCACACCCTGAGTGTTACGGCCCAGGCTGGACACTTCGTCGACCCGGGTGCGCACCAGGGTGCCCTGGTCGGAAATCAGCATGATTTCCTCGCCGTCGAGCACCTGAACCGCGCCGACCAGACGGCCGTTACGCTCGTTGCTGACCATGGCGATAACGCCCTGACCGCCACGCTTGTACTCAGGGAACTCGGTGATCGCCGTACGCTTGCCATAACCCCGCGCCGAAGCGGTGAGGATCTGGCTGCCTTCTTCCGGGATCAGCATGGAGATCAGTTTCTGCCCTTCCGGCAGACGCATGCCGCGCACACCGCGGGCGGTACGGCCCATGGCACGAACGTCGGACTCCTTGAAGCGAGTCACCTTGCCACCATCGGAGAACAGCATGACTTCGCGCTCGCCATCGGTGATCGCGGCGGAAATCAGCACATCGCCCTCGTCCAGTTCCAGCGCGATCAGACCGACGCTGCGCTGACGGCTGAAGGATTCCAGCGGGGTCTTCTTCACAGTGCCATTGGCGGTCGCCATGAAGATGTAGTGACCTTCGGTGTATTCCTCGACCGGCAGCATGGTGGTGATGTATTCACCGTCATCCAGCGGCAGCAGGTTGACCAGCGGGCGGCCGCGGGCGGCACGGGAAGCCTCGGGGATTTCGTAGGTTTTCAGCCAGTAGACCTTGCCCTTGCTGGAGAACAGCAACAGCGTGGTGTGACTGTTGGCCACCAGCAGGTGAGCGATGTAGTCCTCATCCTTGACGCCGGTTGCCGACTTGCCTTTACCGCCACGACGCTGGGCCTGGTACGCAGCCAGCGGCTGGGTCTTGGCATAACCGCCGTGGGAGATGGTCACGACGCGTTCTTCTTCCGGAATCATGTCGCCCAGGGTCAGGTCGAGACGGGCATCGAGGATCTCGGTGCGGCGCACATCGCCGTATTCGGCGCGAATCACTTCCAGCTCTTCGCGGATCACTTCCATCAGGCGCGTGGCGCTGTTGAGGATGCGGATCAGCTCGCCGATCTGGTTGAGGATCTCCTGGTACTCGGCCAGCAGTTTTTCATGCTCGAGGCCGGTCAGGCGGTGCAGACGCAGTTCCAGGATGGCCTGTGCCTGTTCTGGCGACAGGAAGTACTTGCCGTCGCGCAGACCGTATTGCGGATCGAGGTTCTCCGGACGGCAGGAATCCGCGCCGGCACGCTCGACCATGGTCATCACCGCGCTGGATTCCCAAGGCGTGCTGACCAGCGCTTCCTTGGCTTCCGACGGGGTCGGCGAGGCCTTGATCAGGGCGATGACCGGGTCGATGTTCGACAGGGCAACGGCCTGGCCTTCGAGAATATGGCCACGTTCACGAGCCTTGCGCAGTTCGAACACAGTGCGGCGGGTCACCACTTCACGGCGGTGACGCACGAAGGCTTCCAGCAGGTCCTTCAGGTTGAGGATCCGCGGACGACCGTCGATCAGCGCAACGATGTTGATACCGAACACGCTCTGCAGCTGGGTCTGGGCGTAGAGGTTGTTGAGGATCACCTCCGGCACTTCGCCACGGCGCAGCTCAATCACCACGCGCATACCGTCCTTGTCGGACTCGTCGCGCAGCTCGGTGATGCCTTCGAGCTTCTTCTCCTTGACCAGCTCGGCGATCTTCTCGATCAGGCGCGCCTTGTTCAGCTGGTAAGGCAGCTCGGTGATGACGATCTGCTGACGGCCACCGACCTTGTCGATGTCCTCGATGATCGAGCGGGCACGCATGTAAATGCGTCCGCGACCGGTACGGTAGGCTTCGATGATGCCTTCGCGACCGTTGATGATCGCCGCAGTCGGGAAATCCGGGCCCGGGATGTGCTGCATCAGCTCATCGACGGTCAGTTCCGGGTTGTCGATCAACGCCAGGCAACCGTCGATGACTTCGCCGAGGTTGTGCGGCGGAATGTTGGTCGCCATGCCCACGGCGATACCGCTGGAGCCGTTGACCAGCAGGTTGGGGATCTTGGTCGGCATGACCGCGGGGATCAGTTCGGTGCCGTCGTAGTTCGGCACCCAGTCCACGGTTTCCTTGTGCAGGTCGGCCAGCAGCTCGTGCGCCAGCTTGGTCATGCGCACTTCGGTGTATCGCATGGCCGCCGCGTTGTCGCCGTCGACCGAACCGAAGTTACCCTGGCCGTCTACCAGCAGGTAGCGCAGGGAGAATGGCTGGGCCATACGAACGATGGTGTCGTACACCGCGGTATCACCGTGCGGGTGATACTTACCGATCACGTCACCGACAACACGGGCAGATTTCTTGTACGGCTTGTTCCAGTCGTTACCGAGCTCGCTCATCGCGTACAGCACACGCCGGTGCACGGGCTTCAAGCCATCGCGCGCATCAGGCAGTGCCCGCCCGACGATTACGCTCATCGCGTAGTCGAGATAGGACTGTTTCAGCTCGTCTTCGATATTGACCGGGAGGATTTCTTTGGCCAGTTCGCCCATGAGAAGCCTGATTCCTTTTTCTGGTGAAACTTCGTCACATCCATATGGGACGAACGAAGCTCGCCGCTGCAGGCCTAGTGCCATGCACCGACTTACGACAAATCAACAAGTTATGCCATGGATTTGCGCAGTGAAGGCGGTCACTTCGGACCACCTTGGAAACCGCCGGATGTTATCACAATCGCCGCCACGCACCTATCCCCCTGATGCGCATGGAGCATAGTTAGTTGACCGATGACAGGCTGATAAGAGACGAGAGAAGCTCAGAGGCGGATTTCACACATAAATGCGGATTTTTTCCGGACTGACGACCGCCCCACGGCAGCCGTCAGCGAAAACTTTTGCTAAACGACTTCAGTGCAGGCGCTTGCGGCACATCAATTGAGTCATTTTCGCGGTATCGGGACGCTCGACTATGCCTTTCTCGGTGACGATGGCGTCGATCAGGTCCGCCGGGGTGACGTCGAACACCGGGTTGTAGGCCTCCACATCCGCCCCTACCCGCTTGCCACCGACCTCGAGCAACTCCTTGCCATCACGCTCTTCGATCGGAATGTCGTCGCCGCTGGCCAGGGCCATGTCGATGGTCGAACTCGGCGCGACCACCATGAAACGCACCCCGTGGTGCATCGCATTGACCGCCAGCTGATAGGTGCCGATCTTGTTCGCCACGTCGCCGTTGGCAGTAATGCGGTCGGCACCGACGATCACCCAGGTCACGCCCTTGGTTTTCATGATGTGCGCGGCAGCGGAGTCGGCATTCAAGGTCACCGGGATACCTTCGTTGGCCAGCTCCCAGGCGGTCAACCGCGAGCCCTGCAGCCAGGGACGGGTCTCATTGGCATACACCCGTTCGACCATGCCCTCGATAAAGGCCCCGCGAATCACCCCCAGGGCCGTGCCGAAACCACCGGTCGCCAGGGCGCCGGTGTTGCAGTGAGTCAGGATGGCCTGGGCATTGCCCTGATGCCGGCGAATCAGGTCGACACCCAGCTGGGCCATGGTCAGGTTGGCTTCGCGGTCGCTTTCATGAATGGCCAGGGCTTCCGCTTCCAGCACCGCCAGCGGGTCGGCGTGGTCCTTGAGGCGCTCCAGGCGCTCACGCATGCGGTTCAGCGCCCAGAACAGGTTGACCGCGGTCGGGCGCGAATCGGCGAGCAGCGCAAAGTCTTCCTCCATCGCCGCCTGCCAGTCGCCACCGGCGGCAAAACGCGCGCGCGCGGCCAGGACCACGCCATACGCGGCGCTGATGCCGATCGCCGGCGCACCGCGCACCACCATTTCGCGAATGGCCTCTGCGACGCCGGCCGCACTGGTGTAGGCGATCCAGCGCTCTTCGAAGGGCAAAATACGCTGATCGAGCAGATACAGGGCGTCATCCCGCCAATCGATGGCCTTCACCTTCTCCGCAGCCAACAGTCGGTCGCGCATCCCTCACCCCGCACTCATGAACAAAAGCCGCCGATTATAGCGATCCCCCGGCGAAGACGCTCGGGTATACTTCGCCATCCTCCACAAACGCCCTGGAACCGATCTTCGATGCCGAACCCTGTCGTTGCGCTCGACCTACTCCTGTTGCCGACCTGGCTGGTGCCTGTTGAACCGGCCAGCGTAGTGCTCAAGGAGCACGGCCTGGGTATCCGCGACGGCCGCATCGTGTTCATCGGCCCGCGTGCCGACGCCTTGAAGCTGCAGGCTGCCGAGGTCCGCGAACTGCCCGGCATGTTGCTCAGCCCCGGCCTGATCAATGCCCATGGACACGCGGCGATGACCCTGTTCCGCGGCCTGGCCGACGACCTGCCGCTGATGACCTGGCTGGAAAACCACATCTGGCCCGCCGAAGCCAAATGGGTCGATGAAGCCTTCGTCCGCGACGGTACCGACCTGGCCATCGCCGAACAGCTCAAAGGCGGCATCAGCTGTTTTTCCGACATGTACTTCTTCCCGAAGGTTGCCAGCGAGCGCGTGCACAACAGCGGCATTCGGGCGCAGATCGCCATTCCGATCCTCGACTTTCCGATTCCGGGCGCCCACAGCGCCGACGAGGCCATCCGCCAGGGCGTCGAGCTGTTCAGCGACCTCAAGCATCATCCGCGCATCAAGATCACCTTCGGCCCCCACGCGCCCTATACGGTCGGCGACGAAAACCTGGAGAAGATCCGGATCATTGCCGAAGAACTCGATGCATCCATTCATATGCATGTCCATGAAACCGCCTTCGAGGTGGAACAGGCCATCGCCCGGCACGGTGAACGGCCCCTGGCCCGCCTGGCGCGGCTGGGACTGCTCGGGCCGCGCTTCCAGGCCGTACACATGACCCAAATCAGCGATGACGACCTGGCTTTGCTGGTAGAAACCAACAGCAATGTCATTCATTGCCCGGAGTCGAACCTGAAACTGGCCAGCGGCTTCTGCCCGGTGGAACGGCTGTGGCAGGCTGGCGTCAATGTTGCAGTAGGCACCGACGGGGCCGCCAGCAACAACGACCTGGACCTGCTCGGCGAAACCCGCACCGCCGCGCTGCTGGCCAAGGCCGTGGCGGGCTCGGCCACCGCCCTGAATGCCCACCAGGCACTGCGCATGGCCACGCTCAACGGCGCGCGGGCCCTGGGCCTGGAGAGCGAAATCGGCTCGCTGGAGCTCGGCAAGGCCGCGGACCTGGTGGCCTTCGACCTGTCTGGCCTGGCGCAGCAACCGATCTACGACCCGGTTTCGCAGCTTATATATGCCACCGGCCGCGATTGCGTGAAACACCTTTGGGTCGCCGGCAAGCAATTGCTCGACGACCGGCGTCTGACGCGCCTGGACGAACAACAGCTGCACGCCACGGCGACAGCCTGGGGCCGGCGCATCAGCGGCCATACCGAATAGCAGGAACCCTCGAGCCGCGGCTCGAGACCGATAGCAAGCATTTTCCAGATTCAGAGGATTACCCATGAGCAACGTCGACCACGCCGAAATCGCCAAATTCGAAGCCCTCGCCCATCGCTGGTGGGACCGCGAAAGCGAATTCAAGCCGCTGCACGATATCAACCCGCTGCGGGTCAACTGGATTGACGAGCGCGTCAACCTGGCTGGCAAGAAAGTCCTCGACGTCGGTTGCGGCGGCGGCATCCTCAGCGAAGCCATGGCCCAGCGCGGCGCCACGGTAACCGGCATCGACATGGGCGAGGCCCCGCTGGCGGTGGCACAGCTGCATCAACTGGAGTCCGGGGTGAACGTCGAATACCGGCAGATCACCGCCGAAGCCCTGGCCGAGGAGATGCCCGAGCAGTTCGACGTCGTCACCTGCCTGGAGATGCTCGAGCACGTACCGGACCCGTCCTCGGTGATCCGCGCCTGCTTCCGCATGGTCAAGCCCGGCGGCCAGGTGTTCTTCTCCACCATCAACCGCAATCCAAAGGCCTACCTGTTCGCCATCATCGGCGCCGAATACATCATGAAGCTGCTGCCACGCGGCACCCATGACTTCAAGAAATTCATCCGTCCTTCCGAACTGGGTGCCTGGAGCCGCGACGCCGGCCTGACCGTCAAGGACATCATCGGCCTGACCTACAACCCGCTGACCAAACACTACAAGCTGGCCGCCGACGTCGACGTCAACTACATGATCCAGACCCTGCGAGAGGAATAAGCCCATGCGTATCAGAGCAGTTCTTTTCGACATGGACGGCACCCTGCTCGACACCGCGCCGGACTTCATCGCCATCTGCCAGGCCATGCGCGCCGACCGCGGCCTGGCGCCGATCGCGGACAAGCATATTCGCGACGAAATCTCCGGCGGCGCCCGGGCGATGGTGGCCGTGACCTTCTCGATCGACCCGGAATCCCCGGGCTTCGAGGAACTGCGCCTGGAGTTCCTGGAGCGCTACCTCAAGCATTGCGCGGTGCACAGCAAGCTGTTCGACGGCATGGCCGAGCTGCTGGCCGATATCGAGAAGGCCAATCTGCTCTGGGGCGTGGTCACCAACAAGCCGGTGCGCTTTGCCGAGCCGATCATGCAGCAGCTGGGCCTGGCGGAACGTTCCGCCCTGCTGATCTGCCCGGACCACGTAAAGAACAGCAAACCCGATCCGGAACCGTTGATCCTCGCGTGCAAGATGCTCGACCTCGACCCGGCCAGCGTCCTGTTCGTCGGCGACGACCTGCGCGACATCGAATCGGGCCGCGATGCAGGCACCAGGACCGCCGCCGTGACCTACGGCTACATCCATCCGGACGACAATCCCAAGCATTGGGGCGCCGACGTGGTGGTCGATCACCCACTGGAACTGCGCCAGGTCCTGGATCAGGCGCTGTGCAGCTGCTGACCGGCCCAGGCTTTCGCTTCTGATTTCCCGAGGTTTTTATGTTTGATTATTCCGCCCGCCCCGAACTGCTCAAGGATCGGGTCATCCTGGTCACCGGCGCTGGCCGCGGCATCGGTGCCGCTGCCGCCAAGACCTTCGCCGCCCACGGCGCCACCGTGCTGCTGCTGGGCAAGACCGAAGCCAACCTGACCCAGGTCTACGACGAGATCGAAGCCGCCGGCCATCCTCAGCCGGTGGTGATTCCGTTCAATCTGGAAACCGCCCTGCCGCACCAGTACGACGAACTGGCCGCCATGGTCGAAGCCGAGTTCGGCCACCTCGACGGCCTGCTGCATAACGCCTCGATCATTGGTCCACGCACGCCGCTGGAACAGCTGTCGGGCGAGAACTTCATGCGTGTGATGCAAGTCAACGTCAACGCCATGTTCATGCTGACCAGTACCCTGCTGCCGCTGCTCAAGCTGTCCCAGGACGCCTCGGTGGTGTTCACCTCCAGCAGCGTTGGCCGCAAGGGCCGTGCCTACTGGGGCGCCTATGGCGTTTCGAAGTTCGCCACCGAAGGCCTGATGCAGACCCTGGCCGACGAAGTCGACGGCGTCGCCCCGGTGCGCGCCAACAGCGTCAATCCGGGCGCTACCCGCACCAGCATGCGCGCCCAGGCCTACCCGGGGGAAAATCCGAGTAACAACCCGGCCCCCGAGGAGATCATGCCGGTCTACCTGTACCTCATGGGTCCGGACAGTAGCGGGATCAACGGCCAGGCATTCGACGCCCAGTAATCCTTTCTTTGGCCGCGGCGGAATATCGTCGCGGCGCTCCTTTCTTCGCCGGCCTTTGCCGAGCCATCGCCAGACAAATGCCACCCTTGGCCACGCCAAACCTCGGCACTGTCAGCCAACCATCTGAATTCAAAAGCATTTTGCTCAGATGAAGCAAATGGCACGCCTTTCGCTCTAATCTCCCTCAGATAGGCAGTGTATTGGCGAAACTCGGCGGCGATCGGGTCGGGGCTTATAACGGGCTCTAAAGCGGATTAGACTGTGGGCACTTTGTCCTGCGGGACTGATGGAACAGTATGACGTGCAGCCATGAGCCGCTCTCACCCAGCCAGTAAAGATTGCATTACGTGCTCAGGGGCTCACGCCATATGAAAACACCGACCCAGACCAACGCAATTGACTTCGATAGTGCCAAATTGCAACGCCTGGGCTTTGGCCAGCAGTCACCACTCCTGCAACGCCCGGTCAGCCTCGCCCAGCTGCGCCAGCAACTGAGCCTGCAATTGCAGACCAGCCTGGAACCGCAACGCATTCTCGGCCTGTTCTTCCGCGAAACCCAACGCCTTGTGCCCCTGGATGCCCTGGTTTACCAGCACAAGCCCAGCGACCTGCGCCTGGAATTCGGCCAGCGCGGCCACCACTCCATCAGCTACAGCCTGAGCCATGAAGGCGAGACCATGGGTGAGCTGGTGTTTCGGCGCAATCAGCGCTTCAGCGACCAGGAACAGAGCCATCTGGAATCCCTGCTGTCCACCCTGCTTTACCCGATGCGCAATGCCCTGCTCTATCGGGCCGCCACCCGTAGCGCCCTGCGCGATCCCTTGACCGACACCGGCAACCGGATCGCCATGGACCAGACGCTGCAGCGGGAAATTGAAATGGCCCGCCGCCACCTGCACCCGCTGTCACTGCTGATGCTGGATATCGATCACTTCAAGAGAATCAACGACAGCCACGGCCACAGCGCCGGCGATGAAGTGCTCAAGGCCGTTGCCGCGGCCATCAAGGCGCAGTTGCGCAACGTCGACATGGTGTTTCGTTTTGGCGGCGAGGAGTTCCTGATCCTGCTGTCCAACACCGGCCGCGATGCTGCCGCCATGGTGGGAGAACGGCTGCGCCAGGCGGCCCAGGCCAAGGATTACTGGGCGGATGGCAAGTTGATCGAGCTGACGGTCAGCCTGGGTTGCTCGACCCTGCTGCCGGGGGAATCAGCCGAGAGCCTGCTACGCCGTGCGGACAGCGCGCTGTACGTGGCCAAGCGCGAAGGCCGCAATCGCCTGGCGATGGCCGGCTGAAGAACGCTGGGCCGCCTCCATCGGAGGCAGCCACTCAACCTTCGACCAGTGCCATCCGCTCACGGACCGCGGGGGTCTTTTCCTGTTGCAGGCAACGCTCCAGGAACAGGTACATGTAGTCATAACTCTTGCAGATCGCCTGACGCAGTTCGCTCTGCAAGGCTTTGCTCGGCTTCATGCCGGCCAGGGTGCAGATAATTTCCAGCGCCTCCCAAGGATGCGCATCGTCGTACTGGGCATGCATTTTCAGCCACTTCATCGCGCGCTTGCGCTCTTCTTCGGGAAAGGCCGCCGCATACACGCCAGTGGAGCAGACCAGCGCCGACCACTCACCCGTTGCCCCCTCGATTGCGTAGTTGGTCGCAGCGATCGCCACGATCAGCGAATCGGCGGAGCTGGTGTGCCAGCACCAATGACTCAAGGCATGCAGCTCCGGAGGGACCTGCTGCGCCTGCAGATCTTCCAGGCTCACGCCGTGGGCGCGACTCCAGTTCACCCAGTAATCGGCATGATTGAGCTCGACCCGGATATTGCGCATCAGCCAGCGCCGCGCCATGTCCTCACCGGGGTGACGGGCAAAACGGGTCTTGGTCAGGTTCTGCGCCATGTACAGGGCGAACTGCTCGACAACCGGCCAGCCACCGATCAGGTACTGGCGCATGGTCTTGTTGCTGAGCTTGTTGTCACGCATGCGCTGGTACAGTTCATGGTCGACCACGCGGCGCTTGCTCTCGCTGCAATCCTGGATCAGCTGCTGGGCCCAGGCCGGATAGCTTGCAGCGTCCATGAGCGGACCGGTCCTGTTGAATGCGTCGATCACTGTCGGGGCTCCTTTTGATGGTGATGGTACGGATCAGCGAGAGATTCAACGGAACGTGCCAGGAGCCTTGAATAGCAGAGGCTGTGGTCGTGAAGGCCGGCACTGCAGGCTGTCGCAGGTAAAGAGTTGCGGGCGCTCGATCAGGTAGCCCTGAGCGTAATCCACGCCGATCTCCAACAATGCCTGCTCAATCTGCGGTGTTTCGACAAACTCGGCAATCGTGCGTTTGCCCATCACATGACCGATATGGTTGATCACCTCGACCATCGCGCGATTGATCGGGTCGTCCAGCATATCCTTTACGAAACTTCCATCGATCTTCAGGAAGTCTACAGGCAAATGTTTGAGATAAGCGAATGACGACATTCCCGCGCAAAAGTCGTCCAACGAAAAATGGCAGCCCAAGCCCTTGAGCTCGTTGATAAATCGAATCGCACTGCCGAGATTGGAGATTGCGCTGGTTTCGGTGATTTCAAAACAAATCAGGTCCGGCGGCACGCCATGGACGATGAACTGCTCGCGCAGGAAGTCCAGGAAAGCCTCGTCACCGATGGTCGCGCCCGACAGATTGATCGCACACATCGCCAGCGGCCCTTCACGCTCCTCGCGGATGCATTCGGCGATGATCTTGAACACATTCTCCACTACCCAACGGTCCAGAGAGGTCATCAGGCCGTAACGCTCGGCGGCCGGAATGAAACTGTCGGGCAGGATCATCCGCCCGGCCTCGTCGTGCAGGCGCAGCAGAATCTCGATATGCCCGCCGAGCCGGTCCACATGCCCCAGGGCGGCTATTTCCTGGGCATAAAGACAGAAGCGGTTTTCCTCCAGGGCCATGTGCAGGCGCTGGACCCAGGCCATTTCACCGAACCGCAGGGACAGCTCCGAGTCGTCCGCGTGATAGACCTGGACCCGGTTGCGCCCTTTCTCCTTGGCCATGTAGCACGCCATGTCCGCTGCCCGCAGTGATGCTTCGAGGGTGGTCGGGGTGTGCGCCACGTGCACCAGGCCGATACTGACCGTGGTCACGAAGGGCCGGCCCTTCCAGACAAAATGCAGGTTCTGCACCGTCTGGCGCAGGCCTTCGGCGATCTTTTCCGCCGCTTCCGGCGAGCAGTTTTCCAGCAGGATGCCGAATTCGTCGCCACCCAGGCGCGCCAGGGTATCGCCCTCGCGCAGGCCCGACTGGAGCAAGGCGCAGATATGCCGGAGCAGCTCGTCCCCTGCCGCATGGCCGCAGGTGTCGTTGACCAGCTTGAACTGGTCCAGGTCGAGGAACATCAGCGCATGCCGCCCCGACTGCCGGCTCAGGTTGTGCAGCGCCTGCTCCAGGCGGTATTCGAACTCGCGGCGGTTCGCCAGGCCGGTCAAGGCATCGTGGGTCGCCTGCCAGGACAGATTGGCGATGTACTGGCGTTCCTGGGTCATGTCGTGCAGCACCAGCACCGTGCCGCTGACCTTGCCGGCGTTCTGGATAGGCGCGCCGACCAGGGTCACCGACACCGTGCTGCCATCCAGGCGCTGGATCAGCTTCGAATGCTCGCTGCCACCACTGAGCTGGCCGCTGAGGATATGTTCGATCAGGGTGAAGCCGTCGGTCTGGGCATTTTCATCGAGCAGATTGAACAAGGCCGCCAGCGGCAGCCCCACGGCCTGCTCGGCCTTCCAGTGGGTCATTTCCTCGGCGGCCGGGTTCATGTAGGCGATGGCGCCGTCCACGTCGGTGGTGATGACGCCGTCGCCAATGGATTGCAGGGTGATCTGCGCCCGCTCCTTTTCCAGCTGCAAGGCGCTGGCGAATTCATGACGCTGGGCCAGCAGCTTATGGGTGCGCAGCAACGCCAGGACAATCAGCCCCAGCGCGGTGGCCAGGTTGGTGATCAGCAACAGCCGCAGGATGACCCGCGAGCCCTCGCCCAGTGCATCGCTAAAGGCCTTGGCCGCGGGCGTTACGCCATCGTTGATGGCGAAAATCTGGTTCTTCCAGCGCTGGATATCGGCTTCGGAGGCCTGGTTGCTGGTAATGCTGCGGTGCATTTCATGGGCCACGCTATCGAGCTGCACCAGATAACTGTCGCCCACGGTCCACAGGTCGATGGCTTTTTCCAGGTAGCTGAAATGGCGGAAGTTCAGGTACAGCCAGATCACGCTGTCGCTGTCGTCGGGGTGGTTGCCGCCCTTGAGAATCCCCGCCCGCGCGGCATTCAGGTCGGGCGGTTGCTGATCCAGCGCGACCCGCAGCTCATGCCCGCCCTGAGGCACGGCAATGGCGTTCTGGTACTTCAGGAAGATCGATTCGTCGCGGCTGTCGGCGTAGAGATTGAGGTAGTAGATGGCGTCCTTCTGGCCCTTGGACCAAAGGCTCTCCCCGGCAACGTAACCACGTACCGCCGAAAGGACATATAAGCTGAGGCCACCCAACAGCGCTTGAAACAACACCACCGCAATAAATGGCCAGACGATGCCCAATAACCGTGGCGTTCCGAGAGTCCGCTTTTGCTTCATGAGGTCCCTTGCATAAGCACTGCCAGATGAACACCCGAGAAAATAACGCTCCTGACAGCACAGACTAGGCTAATTTCCGCGGCTTCGAACGCACAGGCCGTGACGTTCGAGCACGCTGCCAGTCGAGACACGACAGGGCCGTGCCCCAGGAGGGTCATTTCCACCAGAGAATTCAAGCACTAAGCACAGAAAACCGGATAAAACTCAAGGTCGTTGGACTTGCTGCAAATGCCCGTAAAGCTTGGCGTAAAGGCCGCCGTCGGCAATTAGCTGCTGATGGTCGCCATCTTCGGCAATCTGTCCGCCATCGAACACCAGAACCCGATCCGCCTGTTTTACCGCGGACAGGCGGTGGGCAATGATCAGGGTGGTCCGGCCATGCAGGAAACGGGTCAGCGCCTGGTGCAGGTTGTACTCGGTGGCGGCGTCCAGGGCGGAGGTGGCTTCGTCGAGGATCACCACCTTGGGCTCGGCCAGGACCATCCGCGCGATCGCCAGGCGCTGGCGCTGGCCGCCGGACAGACGCACGCCGGAGCGGCCGACCACACTGTCCAGGCCGTTGGCCAGGGCGCGCACCGTCGAATCCAGCTGGGCGATCTCCAGCGCCCGCCAACAGGCCTCGTCGCTGCGCTCGCGGCCCATGGTCAGGTTGGCGCGGATGCTGTCGTTGAACAGCGCCGGATGCTGCAACACCACCGCGACGTTTTCGCGCAGGGTTTCCAGGCCGATTTCCTGCTGGGTCTTGCCGCCAAAACGAATCACGCCCGCCTGCGGTGTATAGAGCCCCAGCAACAGCTGCACCAGGGTACTTTTGCCACCGCCGCTGGCGCCGACGATCGCCACCTTCTCCCCCGGCTCGATCGACAGGTTCATCTGGTCCAGCACCAGCTCGTCGCCGTAGCCGAAGCTCAGGCCGCTGACTTCGATCCCCACGGTCTCGCGCCCCTGGAACGGGTCGACACCGCCGGCGTACTGCGGCTCGTCGGCCCGCGACAGCAGCTCGTTGATGCGCGACAGCGCGCCACCGGCGGCGTAGTAGGCGTATTGCAGGTTCAGCAGTTGTTCCACCGGGCCGATCATGAACCACAGGTAGCTGAACACAGCCAGCATCTGGCCGATGGACAGATCGGAAAACAGCACGGTGAGCATGGCCGCCGCGCGGAAGATATCGATCCCAAACTGGAACAGCAGCCCGCTGGCGCGATTGGAGGCGTCGCTCTTCCATTGCGAGGCCACCGCGTAGTCCCGCACATCCTGGGCACGCCGGCCGAGACGGCCGAGGAAAAAGCCCTGGCGGTTGCCCGCGCGGACTTCCTGGATCGCATCCAGGGTTTCGGTCAGGGCCTGGGTGAACCGCGAGGTGCTGTCGTTCTCGAGCTTCTTCAGGTGCTTGACCCGCTTGCCCAGCTGCACCGTGGCGTAGATCACCAGGGGGTTGAACAGCAGGATCAGCAGCGCCAGTTGCCAGTGCATCCACATCAGGATGCCCGCGGTGCCCACCAGCGTGAGCATGGCCACCAGAAAACGGCTGAGGGTTTCGCCGACAAACTTGTCCAGGGTGTCGAGGTCGGTGACCAGGTGAGTCGTCACCGTACCGCTGCCCAGGCTTTCGTATTCGCCCAGGGAAATGCGCTTGAGGCGCTCGATCAGCCGCAGGCGGATGCGATAGACGATGTCCTTGGCCAACCCGGCAAACAACCGGGCCTGCAGCACGTTGAACAGCAGCGCCGAGCAACGCAGCATCAGGGTGATCAGCAACATCAGGCCTATATAGCCGGCGGCGCTCTGCCAGCCCGCGGGCAAGGCGTGGTTCATCACCTTCAGCGCGGCATCGCCGTGCCCCAGCAGCACTTCGTCCACCAGCAATGGCAGCAGCAACGGAATCGGCACGCTGCACAGCGTCGCCAGGACGGCCACGCCATTGGCGATCCACAACGCTTTTTTATGCTGCAGTGCCAGCCGGCGGACTTCCGCCCAGCTCAGGCGATCGACGGGTTCCGGCGCTTGTGGATCACCAACCAGGTCACGCACAGGCGGCACGCTCCAGCCAGCGGCCGAGCAGTGGAGACAGCTCACTCAGGGGCTGGTAGCCATTGGTCAACAAGGCCAGCTGGCCATTGCGTTCGGCCAGCAAGGTCGGGAAGCCGGCGATCCCCAGGTCCTGGACCCAGGTGAAATCGGCGGCGGTGGCGGCATGCTGCTCGGCGCGATCAAAAGCCTCGGCGAACTCGATGCGCGGCACACCCGCTGCTTCGGCCAGTTCCACCAGAACGCTGGCGCGAGTGACATCCCGGCCTTCGACGTAAAAAGCCTGTTGGATCAGCCGCAAAAGTTTCCAGGCGCAATCCGGCGCCAGGCTGCGCGCCGTCACAATGGCGCGGCACGCAGGCTCGGTGTCATAGACAAAACCGTCGGGCAAGGCGCCCTCGAACTTGAACGGCTGGCCGGTGGCCTCGGTGACCGCCTGCCAGTGTTCGATGATGTAGCGGCGAGTGGTCGGCTCCAGTGCCGAGCCACTGCCGGTACGCAGGCCGCCCACCACCAGATGCAACTCGACGCCCGCTGCGCGCGCCTGCTCGACCAGGGCCTCGGCCACCGGAGCGAAGCCCCAGCACCACGAACACATAGGGTCCATCACATAGAGCAGGCGGGCAGACATGGCTCAGGCCTCGGAAGAAGATTGCTTGTAGTTGTAACCGATCGGGTGCGGCATGTTGCGAGCCTTGGCCAGTTCAATCTGCTTCTGCCGGTCGATGGCGCTGCGGCGGGTTTTCTCGCTCAGCGTGTCCCAGCAATGCGGGCAGCTGATACCCGGTACATAGTGCTCGCTGGCGCGATCTTCGACGCTTACCGGTGTGCGGCAGGCATGACATTGATCGTAGTCGCCTTCGCTGAGGTCGTGACGCACGGTCACCCGATTATCGAAGACGAAGCAGTCGCCCTGCCATTTACTCTCCTGCTGCGGCACCTCTTCGAGGTACTTGAGGATGCCACCCTTGAGGTGGAAGACCTCGCCGAAACCTTCGCTGAGCATATAGCTCGAAGCCTTCTCACAACGAATGCCGCCGGTGCAGAACATCGCGACCTTCTTGTGCTTGCTCGGGTCGAAGTTGGCTTTGATGTAGTCGGGGAACTCGCGAAAACTGGTGGTCTTCGGGTCGATGGCGCCTTCGAAGGTGCCGATCGACACTTCATAGTCGTTGCGGGTGTCGATCAGCAGCACTTGCGGGTCGCTGATCAGCGCGTTCCAGTCCTGCGGCTCGACATAGGTGCCGACCTTCTTGTTCGGGTCGACGCCGGGCACGCCCAGGGTCACGATCTCTTTCTTGAGCTTGACCTTGGTGCGGTAGAACGGCTGCTCGTCGCAGTACGATTCCTTGTGATCGATGTCGACCATGCGCGGGTCGTTCTTGAGCCAGGCCAGCAGCCCGTCGATGCCTTCGCGGCTGCCGGAAACGGTGCCGTTGATGCCTTCTTCGGCGATCAGCAGGGTGCCCTTGATGCCGTTGTCGAGCATCGCGTTGAGCAGCGGTTCGCGCAGGGAAACGTAATCTTCGAGGGTGACGAACTTATACAGTGCCGCCACGACAATAGGTTGTGTCATGGGTAATTCTCCAGGTGGCTACCCTCGTAAAGGGTGAACCGGATGCAAAAAAAACGCGCCGACTGAGCGGCGCGTTGCGGATTCTAGCAAAAAACCTGTGGTTAATGCTTGCTGCCGCCAGCGCAGGTCGGCGAGGCCGGGGCCGCGCCAATCTTCGCCCATTCTTGCGGCGTGTAGGTATGCAGCGCCAACGCATGGAACTGGCCCATCAGCTCGCCCAGGGTCGCGTAGACCTTCTGGTGACGCTTGACGCTGTTGAGCCCGGCAAACTGCTCGCTGACCAGCACGGCCTTGAAGTGGGTCTCCAGGCCGCGGCTGTGCATGTGGCTTTCATCCAGCACCTGCAAATGCTCAGGCTGCAATGCGCCCAGTGCCGATTCGATACGTTGTTGCATGGTCATTCCTGGCTCCGCTTACTTCTTCTTCGCCGGTGCGGCCTTAGGCTCGAGCTCGGCGGTCATGTCGGCCAGCAGCTTGTTGACTACCGGTACCGCGCTTTCCAGCTTGGCCTGGGTCATCTGGGCCGATTGCTGGGTCAGCTGCGGCATTTTTTCCAGGACTTTCTTGCCCAGCGGCGACTGGTAGAACGCCACCAGGTCCTTGAGCTCGGATTCGCTGAAGTTGCTGGTGTAGAGCTTGACCATGTCCGGCTTCAGCTTGTTCCAGCCGATGGCCTGGTCCAGGGCGGCGTTGGCCTTGGCCTGGTAGGTTTCCAGCACGGCTTTTTTCGACTCTGGGGCTTTGGTCTGTTCAAAACGCTGAGCGAACATTTGCTGCACTTGCATGTACACCGGAGTGCCCAGCTTGTCAGCGTGCGCCAGGGTCAGGAAAGCTTCGGCACTGGCGTTGTGGCTGGCGGTATCGGCAAGCACCTGGCCGCTGGCGCAAACCAGAGCAACCGCGGTACAGATGGCACGAAGACGAGTCATCGAGTTTCCTTTTCTAGCAGGCGAGGTATAACCCCAAGGGCGACCATTCTGCGCCTAAAAAACTCTGTCGCTCAACCCCAAGCCTTGTGGTGCCTGCATTTGCTCGACCAAATGACACAGAAAGGCGCTTTATGGAACCCAGGCTGTGGATCACGGCCTAAACTGCGCAATCAGACCTACAGGAGTGAGCACGATGAGTCGAATCGAAACCGACAGCCTTGGCCAGGTTGAAGTCCCGGACGACGCCTATTGGGGCGCCCAGACCCAGCGTTCGCTGATCAACTTCGCCATCGGCAACGAGCGCATGCCGCTGTCGGTCCTGCATGCCCTGGCGTTGATCAAGAAGGCCGCGGCCCGGGTCAACGACCGCAACGGCGACCTGCCCGCCGATATCGCCCGGCTGATCGAACAGGCCGCCGACGAGGTGCTGGACGGCCAGCATGACGACCAGTTCCCGCTGGTGGTCTGGCAGACCGGCAGCGGCACCCAGAGCAATATGAACGTCAACGAGGTGATCGCCGGTCGCGCCAACGAACTGGCCGGCAACCCGCGCGGCGGCAAGTCGCCGGTGCACCCCAACGACCACGTGAATCGCTCGCAAAGCTCCAACGACTGCTTCCCCACGGCGATGCACATCGCCGCGGCCCAGGCGGTGCAGCAGCATCTGTTGCCGTCGATCGCCGAGCTGTCCGGCGGCCTGGCCGAACTCGCGGCACGCCACATGAAGCTGGTGAAGACCGGGCGCACCCACATGATGGACGCCACGCCCATCACCTTCGGCCAGGAGCTGTCGGCCTTCATCGCGCAGCTGGACTACGCCGAGCGCGCCATTCGCGCGGCCCTGCCGGCGGTCTGCGAACTGGCCCAGGGCGGTACCGCCGTCGGTACCGGGCTGAACTCGCCCCACGGTTTCGGCGAGGCGATCGCCGCCGAGCTGGCGGCCTTGTCCGGACTGCCGTTTGTCACCGCGCCGAACAAGTTCGCCGCCCTCGCCGGCCATGAACCCCTGACCACCCTCTCCGGCGCCCTGAAGACCCTGGCGGTGTGCCTGATGAAAATCGCCAACGACCTGCGCCTGCTGGGCTCCGGGCCACGCGCCGGGCTGGCCGAGGTCAGGCTGCCGGCCAACGAACCGGGCAGCTCGATCATGCCAGGCAAGGTCAACCCGACCCAGTGCGAAGCCCTGTCGATGCTGGCGTGCCAGGTGATGGGCAACGACGTCGCCATCGGCTTCGCCGCCAGCCAGGGCCACCTGCAGCTGAACGTGTTCAAGCCGGTGATCATCCACAACCTGCTGCAATCGGTGCGCCTGCTCGCCGACGGCTGCAGCAACTTCCAGCAGCACTGCATCGCCGGGCTGGAGCCCGACCCGGTGCAGATGGCCGATCACCTGGAACGCGGGCTGATGCTGGTCACCGCGCTCAATACCCATATCGGCTACGACAAGTCCGCCGAGATCGCCAAGAAGGCCTATGCTGAGAACCGCACCTTGCGTGAAGCGGCCCTGGAGCTGGGGTATCTGACGGACGAAGAGTTCGATGCCTGGGTGCGGCCGGAAAACATGCTGGAGGCTGGCAAGCAGGGCTGATGGAAGGCGGTGATTGAACTGACGCTATCGCGGGCAAGCCTCGCTCCTACAGGATAGGGGCTTGCCCGCGATCAATGATAACGCGCCCTAACTCTCCGGCACTTGCATACGTCCCCGCCGCGCCTTGAGCCCGGCCATCAGCGATGGCCCCAGGGCCGTCAAGGCCGACCCCAGCACCACCAGCACCGCCCCGCCATAACCCAGGCCGTTGATCTGTTCGGCATGCACATATTCGGGCCACAACCAGGCCGCCACAGCCACCGCGGCGAAGGTCACCAAGGGGGTGATCGCCAGGGTGGCGCTGACCCGCGACGCCTCCCAATGGGCCAGCGCTTCGGCGAAGGCACCGTAGGCGATCAGGGTATTCAGGCAGCAGGCCAGCAACAGCCAGCCTTGCAGCGGACTCAACTCCAGCGCCTCGAGGGGATGGGCCCAGGGCGTGAGCAATAGCGCGCAGAACAGGTAGATCACCATCATCACCTGCAAGGAATTCCACACCGTCAGCAACTGCTTCTGGCCCAGGGCATAGAAGGTCCAGACCGCCGAAGCGGCGAGCACCGTCAGCACCCCGGCGGTGTAGTTGCTCAGGGACGTCAGCAGCTCGGTCAGGCGCTGATTGAAAAACAGCCCGAAACCGATCAGCAGCACCGCCAGGCCAATCCCCTGCCCCAGGCTGAAACGCTCCTTGAACACAAACAGGCTGGCGATCAGCAGCAGGATCGGCCCCATCTGCACCACCAGTTGCGCGGTGCCGGGGCTCAGCAGGTTCAGCCCCATCAGGTACAGCACGTAGTTGCCCACCAGCCCGCAGACCGCCATCAATACCAGCCAGCCGCCACGCGGCCCGAGCACCCGCCAGCTCGGCAAACGCTTGACCGCCGCCAGGTAGACCAGCAGGAAACCACCGGACACCAACAGGCGAAACCAGGTCACGGTCACCGGGTCCATCACCAGCAACACCTGCTTGAGCTTGATCGGCAGGATGCCCCACAACAGCGCCGTCAGCAGCGCAAGGAACAAGCCGTAGACCCAGCGACCGGACGAGATGTGCATGCGAACCCCAAAAGCCTGATGGAGGGAGCCCGCATTCTAGGCCCGGGGGCTGCGGCGAACACAGGGACAATTGCCGGCTGAGCGTGATTGGGATTGTGCTGGTCGTAAAAAGCATCGCGGGCAAGCCTCGCTCCTACAGAAGAAGATGGCGTACTTCTGCAGGAGTGAGGCTTGCCCGCGATAGGTTCGTAAGGCAGACAGATCCGCCCCCGCCTGACGGACTTAGCGCACCGCTTCGAACAACCCGGTCGCGCCCATGCCGCCGCCGACGCACATGGTGACGATGCCGTAGCGCAGGTTGCGCCGTTGCAGTTCGCGCACCAGGTGGCCGACCTGGCGCGAACCGGTCATGCCGAAGGGGTGGCCGATGGCGATCGAGCCACCGTTGACGTTGTATCTGGCGTTGTCGATCTGCAGCCGGTTGCGGCTGTACAGGCATTGCGACGCGAAGGCCTCGTTCAACTCCCAGAGGTCGATGTCATCCACTTGCAGGCCCTTGGCCTTGAGCAACTTGGGTACCGAGAACACCGGGCCGATGCCCATTTCGTCCGGCTCGCAACCGGCCACGGTGAAACCGCGGAAGAACGCCTTGGGCTTGAGCCCCAGCGCCAGGGCCCGCTCCAGGCTCATGACCAGGGTCATGGACGCACCATCGGACAGCTGCGAGGAGTTACCCGCGGTCACCGAACCGTCTTCGGCGAACACCGGTTTCAAGCCGGCCAGGCTTTCCAGGGTGGTGTCCGGGCGGTTGCAGTCGTCGCGATCGACCACGCCGTCGAGGATCTGCACCTGGCCGCTGTTCTTGTCCTCGACCCGGTACTTCACCGCCATCGCCACGATCTCGTCGTCGAACAGCCCGGCCGCCTGGGCTGCCGCGGTGCGCTGCTGGCTTTGCAGGGCGTACAGGTCCTGCTCCTCGCGGCTCACGTTGTAACGCCGGGCGACCACCTCGGCGGTCTGGCCCATGGGGAAGTAGATGCCCGGCACCTGCTCCTTGAGCAGCGGGTTGATCAGGTTGTCGGTGTTGACGCTTTTCATCGTCAGGCTGATGGACTCGACGCCGCCGGCGACAATGATGTCGCTGCAACCGGACGCGATCTGGTTGGCCGCGATGGCGATCGCCTGCAGGCCGGAAGAGCAGAAACGGTTAAGGGTCATGCCCGCGGTACCGGTGCCCAGGCGGGACAGCACCGCGACGTTACGCCCGATGTTGTAGCCCTGGGCGCCTTCGTTGGAACCGGCGCCGACGATGCAGTCCTCGACGCTGGCCGGGTCGATACCGTTGCGGGTCAGCAGCGCATTGACGCAATGGGCGGCCATGTCATCCGGACGGGTCTGGTTGAACTTGCCGCGAAAGGACTTGGCCAGGCCGGTCCGCACGCTATCGACGATCACCACTTCACGCATGGCATACCTCATTATTGTTGTCGGTTGTGAGTGGGTCGAGCATAAATCCAGCCCTTGCCCGACCGCGACGATCATTCATCCGGCATATGCAAAACCATCGCGGCGCCGGGCCCGTGCCTTGACTCGCTCATCGCCGGCGACGGTTATTTCTTGTTCTTCTTGCCTTTCTTGTCCCTTTTCTCGGACTTGTCGAATGCCTCTTCCAGCGCGCGGTTGAGGGTGCGCAGCACCTTGACCCGGGCCCAGCGCTTGTCGTTGGCCTCCACCAGCGTCCAGGCCGCGACCTCGGTACTGGTGCGGTCGACCATGTCGCCGACAGCCGCGCGGTAGGCGTCCCATTTATCGCGGTTGCGCCAGTCGTCCTCGGTGATCTTGAAACGCTTGAACGGGATCTCTTCGCGGGCCTGGAAACGCTCCAGCTGGGTCTGCTTGTCGATCGCCAGCCAGAACTTGACCACTATCACCCCGGCGTCCTCGAGCTGCTCCTCGAAGTCGTTGATCTCGCCATAGGCGCGCAGCCAGTCCGCCGGGCTGCAAAAGCCCTCGACCCGCTCCACCAGCACCCGGCCATACCAGGAACGGTCGAACACGGTGAACTTGCCCCGCGCCGGAATATGCCGCCAGAAGCGCCACAGATAAGGCTGGGCACGCTCGTCCTCGGTCGGTGCGGCAATCGGCACAATGCTGTACTGGCGCGGGTCCAGCGCCGCCGCTACCCGGCGGATCGCCCCGCCCTTGCCGGCGGCGTCGTTGCCCTCGAAAACCGCCACCAGCGCGTGCTTGCGCATGCGCTTGTCACGCAGCAGGCCGGCCAGGCGCGCCTGCTCGGTAATCAATTGTTCCTCGTAGTCGTCCTTGTCCAGTTGCTGGCTCATGTCCAGGCTGTCGAGCAGGGTCAGCTTGTCGACCGCCTCGGCCAACGGCGCCACATGGGGCTCGGCTTCGACCGCGGGCCGGTTGAGCGCGCTCTGCAGGCCCTCGAGGAGAATCTTGCCCACCGCCAGGCTGCGGTAATGCGGGTCCACGCCTTCGATCACATGCCAGGGCGCGTAGTCGCGGCTGGTGCGGCGCAACACCCGCTCGCCATATTTGACGAACTTGTCGTAGGTCTCCGACTGCTGCCAGTCCAGCGGGCTGATGCGCCAGCTGTGCAGCGGGTCGTCCTGCAGCGACTTGAGGCGGGCCTTCATCTGTTTCTTGGACAGGTGGAACCAGAACTTGAAGATCAGCGCGCCTTCGTCGCACAGCATTTTCTCCAGGCGTTCGGCGCCGGCGATGGCCTGGTCGAAACGGCCGTCCTTGAACAGCTCGTGCACCCGTCCCTGGAGCATCTGGCTGTACCAGTTGCCGAAAAACACGCCCATGCGTCCCTTGGCCGGGAGCATCCGCCAGTAGCGCCAGGCCGGTGGCCTCGCCAGCTCTTCGTCGGTCTGCTGGTCGAAGGTGCGGACCTCGATCAGGCGTGGGTCCATCCACTCGTTGAGCAGTTTCACCGTCTCGCCCTTGCCGGCGCCTTCGATGCCGTTGATCAATACGATCACCGGAAAACGGGCTTTCTGCTTCAGCTCGAACTGGGCTTCCAGCAGGGCTTCGCGCAGGGCCGGGACTTCGGCGTCAAAGGTTTTTTTGTCGATGGCGTGACCGATTTCGGCTGATTCGAACATGAGCGACTCCCTGGCAAGATGGAGCAAGACTAGCGGATCGACACCTGATTTGTCGGCAGGGAAGATGCCAGCCATTGCCGTGGATCATTACCCCCTGTGTCGATCGGCTAGAATGGTCGCCTTGCCGTTACCGAGCCGAACATGACCGCTGAACTGTCCCACACCCAGCCCCATGCCCAGTCCCATGCCCAACTCGACTGGGACGACCAGGGCCGCCCGCGTTCGCGGGTTTTCGACGACGTGTATTTCTCCACCGACTCGGGCCTGGATGAAACCCGCCATGTGTTTCTCGAACAGAACCGCCTGCGCGAGCGTTTTGCCGCGTTGCCGCCCAGTGGCCGCTTCGTCATCGGCGAGACCGGCTTCGGCACCGGCCTGAATTTTCTCTGCGCCTGGCAGTTGTTCGAGCAACAGGCCAACCCCAGCGCACGCCTGCATTTCGTCAGCGTGGAAAAATTCCCGCTGACGCCAGCCGACCTGCAGCGCGCCCTGGCCCTGTGGCCGGAGCTCGCACCCCTGGCCGAGCGCCTGTTGCGCGCCTATGTCGCCGTGCATCAGGGCTTTCAACGCCTGGTGCTGGACGAGGGCCGCGTTACCCTGACCCTGCTGATCGGCGATGCCCTGGAGCAGTTGCCGCAACTCGACGGGCAGGTCGATGCCTGGTTCCTCGACGGCTTCGCCCCGGCGAAAAACCCCGAGATGTGGACCGCCGAGCTGTTCGCCGAACTGGCGCGCCTGGCCGCTCCGGGTTCGAGCATCAGCACCTTCACCAGCACCGGCTGGGTGCGCCGCCTGCTGAATGCCGCGGGCTTCAAGATGAAACGCACCCCGGGCATCGGCCACAAGTGGGAAGTGCTGCGCGGCGAGTTTCTCGGCTGGCCCGAAGACACGCCGCTGCCTGCCGCCAGCAAGCCCTGGTTCGCCCGCCCCACTCAACGGATCCAGGACAAACATGCCCTGGTGATCGGCGCCGGCCTGGCCGGTTGCGCCAGCGCCGCCAGCCTCGCCGCGCGGGGTTGGCAGGTCAGCCTGCTGGAGCGCCACGGGCAACTGGCCCAGGAAGCCTCGGGCAACCCGCAGGGCGTGCTGTACCTGAAACTCTCGGCCCATGGCACCGCCCTGTCGCAGATGATCCTCAGTGGTTTCGGCTACACCCGGCGCCTGCTCGAGCAGCTGCAACGGGGCGTCGACTGGGACAGCTGCGGCGTGCTGCAACTGGCCTTCAACGCCAAGGAAGCCGAGCGCCAGGCGCAGTTGGCGGCCGCCTTCCCGACGGACCTGTTGCATCAGCTGGACCAGCCCCAGGCCCAGGCCCTGGCCGGCATCGGCCTGGCCCACGGCGGGCTGTTCTACCCGGAAGGCGGCTGGGTGCACCCGCCGGCCCTGTGCCAGTGGCAAGCCGCGCATCCACGGATTCGCCTGCTGCCCCATCACGATGTGCTGGAATTGCGCCGGGTCGATGGCCAGTGGCAGGCCTGGGACGGCGAGCGGCTGCTGGCCAGTGCCGAGGTGGTGATCCTCGCCGGCGCCGCCGAGATCAAGCGCTTCCCGCCCAGCGCCGAGCTGCCGCTCAAGCGCATCCGCGGGCAGATCACCCGCCTGCCGCAGACCGCGCGCAGCCAGGACCTGGCCACGGTGGTGTGCGCCGAAGGCTATGTCGCCCCCGCGCGCCTGGGCGAACACACCCTGGGCGCCAGTTTCGACTTCAAGAGCGAAGACCTGACGCCCACCGCCGCCGAGCACGCGGGCAACCTGCAGATGCTCGAAGAGATCTCCCAGGACCTGGTGGAACGCCTGGAAGCCGACCGCCTGCATGCGGAAACCCTCGAAGGACGGGCCGCCTTCCGTTGCACCAGCCCGGACTATCTGCCGATCGTCGGTCCCCTGGCGGACCAGGCGGCGTTCGCCGAGGTCTACGCGGTGCTGGGCAAGGATGCGCGCCAGGTCCCGGACCTGCCCTGCCCCTGGCTGGACGGCCTGTATATCAACAGCGGCCACGGCTCGCGCGGGCTGATCACCGCGCCGCTGTCGGGCGAGTTGCTGGCCGCCTGGCTGGACAACGAACCGCTGCCCCTGCCGCGCAACGTGGCCGAAGCCTGTCACCCCAATCGCTTTGCCTTGCGTCGGTTGATTCGCGGCAAGCCATGAAAGCGAACCGCGATGCCAGCCGCCCTGGCATCGCTTCGCCATCGCCGCGCAAACGCCCACGGGCCCTGCCCGCGCGGCAAAACTCCAGGCAGATCAAGGCCTTTACCTCGGCCCGCAACGCACTAGCACCCCGCCGCTTATAACCCATCGGTCTAAAACTCCAGGGTTTCACCTGGGTCAGTTTCCGGGTACCTGCCGTTTCTGGCCGGTCGCGATTCACCCCTCCCCAACGGAAAAACCGGTAAGGACTTATGTGCGGATTAGCTGGAGAACTACGTTTTGATCATCAACCCGCCGACCTGGCAGCGGTTGAACGAATCACCCACCACCTCACCCCTCGTGGCCCCGATGCCTGGGGCTTCCATAGCCAGGGCCCGATAGCCCTGGGCCATCGACGCCTGAAAATCATGGACCTGTCGGACGGCTCGGCCCAGCCGATGATCGACAACCAACTGGGCCTGTCCCTGGCCTTCAACGGCGCGATCTACAACTTCCCCGAACTGCGCGCCGAGCTGGAAAGCCTGGGCTACGCCTTTTACTCCGGCGGCGACACCGAGGTGTTGCTCAAGGGTTATCACGCCTGGGGCGCCGAGCTGCTGCCGCGGCTCAATGGCATGTTCGCCTTCGCCATCTGGGAACGCGACGCCAAGCGCCTGTTCATCGCCCGCGACCGCCTGGGCGTCAAGCCGCTGTACCTGTCGCGCACCGGCCAGCGCCTGCGTTTCGCCTCGGCCTTGCCGGCGCTGCTCAAGGGTGGCGACATCAACCCACTGCTCGACCCGGTGGCGCTCAACCATTACCTGAACTTCCATGCCGTGGTGCCCGCGCCGCGCACCCTGCTGGCGGGCATCGAGAAACTGCCGCCGGCCACCTGGATGCGCATCGAAGCCGACGGCCGCACCGAGCAGCAAACCTGGTGGACCCTGCCCTACGGCCCGCGCGCCGATGAAACCGGGCTGAGCCTGGAAGACTGGCGCGACCGCGTGCTCGACAGCACTCGCGAAGCCGTGGCGATCCGCCAACGGGCAGCGGTGGATGTCGGCGTGCTGCTGTCCGGCGGCGTCGACTCGAGCCTGCTGGTCGGCCTGCTGCGCGAAGTGGGTGTGGATAACCTGTCGACCTTCTCCATCGGCTTCCAGGATGCCGGGGGCGAACGCGGCGACGAGTTCCAGTATTCGGACCTGATCGCCCAGCACTACGGCACCGATCACCATCAGTTGCGCATCGACGAGCGCGAGATCATCGAACAGCTGCCGGCGGCGTTCCGTGCCATGAGCGAACCCATGGTCAGCCACGATTGCATCGCCTTCTACCTGCTGTCCCGGGAAGTCGCCAAGCATTGCAAGGTGGTGCAAAGCGGCCAGGGCGCCGACGAGTTGTTCGCCGGTTATCACTGGTACCCGCAGGTGGATGGCGCCAGCGATCCTTACGCGGCCTACCGCGAGGCGTTCTTCGACCGCAGCTACGACGACTACGCGGCCACCGTGCAGTCGCAGTGGCTGACCGCCAACGACGCCGCCGGCGATTTCGTCCGCGAGCATTTCGCCCAGCCCGGCGCCACCGCGCCTGTGGATAAGGCCCTGCGCCTGGACAGCACGGTGATGCTGGTCGACGACCCGGTCAAGCGTGTGGATAACATGACCATGGCCTGGGGCCTGGAGGCGCGCACGCCGTTCCTCGACTACCGGCTGGTGGAGCTGTCAGCGCGAGTACCGGGCAAATTCAAACTGCCCGATGGCGGCAAGCAGGTGCTCAAGGAAGCCGCGCGCCTGGTGATCCCCAGCGCAGTGATCGACCGCAAGAAAGGCTACTTCCCGGTGCCCGGCCTCAAGCACCTGCAGGGCGACACCCTGGACTGGGTGCGTGAGCTGCTGCTCGACCCAAGCCAGGACCGTGGCCTGTTCAACCCGGCGATGCTCGACCGCCTGCTGACCGACCCACAAGGCCAGCTGACGCCGTTACGCGGCTCCAAGCTGTGGCAACTGGCCGCGCTGAACCTGTGGCTCAGCGAACAAGGAATCTGACCCATGAAACCCCACGCCACGGCTTACAGCCAACGCTTGCTGCGCGGTCAGGCGCCCTCCTACGAGCGTCTGCAGGCGCGTTTCGCCGAAGACCGCAGCGCCCTCGGCACCGCCCCCATCGCCGTGCACTGCGGCTGGGGCCGGCTGCTGATCGGCCATACCTTTCCCGACCCGACGAGCCTGGCCGAGGAGCTGCTCAACGAACACCCCGGCGAACGCGACATCGCCTTGTATGTCGCCGCGCCGCAGCAGATTCTCGGCCTGGAGCCGACCCAGTTGTTCCTCGACCCGTCGGACACCCTGCGCCTGTGGTTCAGCGACTACCGCCAGGCCACCCGGGTGTTTCGTGGTTTCCGCATCCGCCGGGCGCAGAGCGCGGCGGACTGGCAGGCCATCAACCAGCTGTACGTGGCCCGCAACATGCTGCCGGTCGACCCGAGCCTGCTGACCCCGCGCCATGCCGGCGGGCCGGCGTACTGGTTGGCCGAAGACGAAGACAGCGGCGCGGTGATCGGCAGCGTCATGGGCCTGGATCACCAGAAGGCTTTCCATGATCCGGAACACGGCAGCAGCCTGTGGTGCCTGGCGGTGGACCCGCATTGCACCCGCCCGGGGGTCGGCGAAGTGTTGGTCCGGCACCTGATCGAACACTTCATGAGCCGCGGCCTGAGCTACCTCGACCTGTCGGTGCTGCACGACAATCGCCAGGCCAAGAGCCTCTACGCCAAGCTGGGTTTTCGCACCCTCTCCACCTTCGCCATCAAGCGCAAGAACGGCATCAACCAGCCGCTGTTCCTCGGCCCCGGGCCCGAGGCGGCGTTCAACCCCTATGCGCGGATCATCGTCGAGGAAGCCCATCGTCGCGGCATCGACGTGCAGGTCGACGACGCCGAAGCCGGGATGTTCACCCTCAGCCATGGCGGCCGCCGGGTGCGCTGCCGCGAGTCCCTGAGCGATCTGACCAGCGCCATCAGCATGAGCCTGTGCCAGGACAAGAGCCTGACCCACAAGGTGCTGAAACAGGCCGGACTGAACCTGCCGGCGCAACAACTCGCGGGCAACGCCGACGACAACCTGGCGTTTCTCGACGAGCATGAACGGGTGGTGGTCAAGCCACTCGACGGGGAACAAGGCCAGGGTGTGGCCGTGGATCTGCGCACCATCGAAGAGCTGCAACAGGCGATCGACAATGCCCGGCGGTTCGACAGCCGGGTGTTGCTCGAGAGCTTCCACGAGGGCCTGGACCTGCGCATCCTGGTGATCGGCTTCGAGGTGGTCGCCGCCGCCATTCGCCGGCCGGCCGAGGTGATCGGCGACGGCCAGCATTCCATCAGGCAGTTGATCGAAGCGCAGAGCCGGCGGCGCCAGGCCGCCACCGGGGGCGAAAGCAAGATCCCCCTGGACCACGAAACCCAGCGCACCCTGCAGGCCGCCGGGCATGGCTACGACAGCATCCTGGCGGCCGGCGAACGGCTGTTCGTGCGGCGCACCGCCAACCTGCATACCGGCGGCACCCTGGAGGATGTCACCGCGATTCTCCATCCGCAGCTGGTGGACGCCGCGATCCGTGCGGCGCGGGCGCTGGATATCCCCATGGTCGGCCTCGACCTGATGGTGCCCGCGGCCGACCAGCCGCGGTACGTGTTCATCGAGGCCAACGAGCGCGCCGGCCTGGCCAACCATGAGCCGCAGCCGACGGCCGAAAGGTTCGTCGACCTGCTGTTTCCCCACAGTCAGCCGGCGATTTGAAAGCCATGTGCTGACAGTACCGGCCTCATCGCGGGCAAGCCTCGCTCCTACAGGCACAGATATTCATGTAGGAGCGAGGCTTGCCCGCGATGACGCACCCACTGGCTCCACTTCACCAGGAGTTTCCATGACCCGATCGATTCCCGAACCGGACCTCAACTACCTGCAGAAAGTGCTCTTGGAAATGCTCGCCATTCCCAGCCCCACCGGCTTCACCGACACCATCGTGCGTTACGTGGCCGAGCGTCTGGAGGAACTGGGCATTCCCTTCGAGCTGACCCGCCGCGGGACCATTCGCGCCACCCTCAAGGGCCAGAAGAACAGCCCGGACCGCGCCGTCTCGGCGCACCTGGACACCATCGGCGCCAGCGTGCGCGCGGTGAAAGACAACGGCCGCCTGACCCTGGCCCCGGTGGGCTGCTGGTCCAGCCGGTTCGCCGAGGGCAGCCGGGTCAGCCTGTTCACCGACAACGGCGTAGTGCGCGGCAGCGTGCTGCCGCTGATGGCCTCCGGGCATGCCTTCAACACCGCGGTGGACGAGATGCCCATCAGCTGGGACCACATCGAATTGCGCCTGGACGCCTACTGCACCACCCGCGCCGACTGCGAGTCGCTGGGCATCGGTGTCGGCGATTTCGTCGCGTTCGACCCCTTGCCGGAATTCACCGAAAGCGGCCATATCAGCGCCCGCCACCTCGACGACAAGGCCGGGGTCGCCGCGTTGCTGGCCGCGCTCAAGGCCATAGTCGACAGCGGTGAGCCGCTGATGATCGACTGCCATCCGCTGTTCACCATCACCGAAGAAACCGGCAGCGGCGCGGCGGCGGCCCTGCCCTGGGACGTCAGCGAATTCGTCGGCATCGACATCGCCCCGGTCGCCCCCGGCCAGCACTCCAGCGAGCACGCGGTGAGCGTGGCCATGCAGGACTCCGGCGGGCCTTACGACTATCACCTGTCGCGGCACCTGCTGCGCCTGGCCACCGAGCACGAGCTGCCGGTGCGCCGCGACCTGTTCCGCTACTACTTCAGCGATGCCCACTCGGCGGTCACCGCCGGCCACGACATCCGCACCGCCCTGCTGGCCTTCGGTTGCGACGCTACCCACGGCTATGAACGCACCCATATCGACAGCCTGGCGGCCCTCAGTCGGCTGCTGGGCGCCTACATCCTCAGCCCGCCGGTGTTCGCCAGCGACGCGCAGCCGGCCCAGGGCTCCCTGGACCGCTTCAGTCATCAGCTGGAGCACGACACGCAAATGGAAAGCGACACCCGGGTGCCGTCGGTGGACAGCCTGGTGGGGCAAAAGTCCTGAGGTGATAAGCCCTGAAGTGAAAAGCCGGGCCCCGCGCGAGGTTTGCCTAGCCGCGCGGGGCCCGGCGCAGTAGGATCCGGGATTGTTTGCCGGAGGCCCCTATGCTGATTCCCCATGACCAACTGGAAGTCGACACCCTGACCCGCCTGATCGAAGACTTCGTCACCCGCGACGGCACCGACAATGGCGACGACACCCCGCTGGAAACCCGCGTCCTGCGCGTGCGCCAGGCGCTGACCAAGGGCCAGGCGGTGATCGTGTTCGATCCGGACAGCGAGCAGTGCCAGTTGATGCTCAAGCACGACGTGCCCAAGGAATTGTTCGACTGATCTTCGGCCGGGAGCGGATGCCATGGCGGCGCCCAAAACCCGGCCAGCCCCTCAACCGTTGGTAAAGCGCGGCCCGAACAGAATGATGCTCGCGCCGATCACGCACAGCGCCACCCCGAGCCAGTCCGAGCTCAGCGGCCGCACCCGCTCCACCATGCCCAGCCAGCCGATCGAGGCGATGATGTAGATCCCGCCGTACGCCGCATAGGCGCGGCCGGCGTAGCTCGCTTCGATCTTGGTCAGCAACAGGGCGAAGAGCATCAGGCTCGCCAGCGCCGGGACCATCCACCAGGCGCTTTTGCCCTGGCGCAGCCACATCCAGAAGGCGTAGCAGCCGGCGATCTCGAACAGCGCGGCGAGGAAGAACCACAGGTAATTGAGCATGCAAGGTCTCGTCAGGGATGCCAGATGCTGGCAACCCTAACGACGCACAGGGTCAACGGCAAGCTCAGCTGGCGTTTTGCTTGGCCTTGGCGCGCATCTTGTCGGCCATGAGGGTCATTTCGTCGTACAGCAGTTGCGGGTTCTTCTGCTTCAGGGCCCAGGCCATGCGCCCCTGTTCATGGGGCAGGATCATGAATTCGCCGGCGGCGACCTGGGTGTAGATGTAATCGGCGATGTCCGCCGCGCTGATCGGCGAGCTTTCCAGCAGCTTGCCGACCTGGGCCTTCATCGCCGGGGTCGGGCCGCGGAACGAATCCAGCAGGTTGGTCTGGAAGAACGACGGGCATACCACGTGCACGCCGATTTCCTGCTGGGCCAGCTCGATCAGCAGGCTTTCGGAGAGAGCCACCACACCGGCCTTGGCCACGTTGTAGTTGCTCATGGCCGGGCCCTGCATCAAGGCCGCCATCGAGGCGATATTGATGATCCGGCCCTTGCTCTTTTCCAGCAGCGGCAGGAACGCCTTGCAACCCTTGACCACGCCCATCAGGTTGATCGCGATCTGCCAGTCCCAGTCTTCCAGGGACAACTCGCTGAAGAAGCCGCCGGACGCCACGCCGGCGTTATTGACGATCACATCGATGCCGCCGAGCTTGACCTCGCAGGCCTGGGCGAAGGCCGTCAGCTGGCTGTAGTCACGCACGTCGCAACGTTGCACGAAGCCATCGCCGCCGGCTTCGCGCACCAGCCTGAGGGTTTCCTGCAGGCCGGGTTCGCTGACATCCGACAACGCCAACTGCCAGCCTTCGCGCGCCCAGCGCAGAGCGATTTCGCGACCCAGGCCGGATCCGGCGCCAGTGATCATCATGCGATTTTGCATAGGAGTTGCCTTGTTGTTCCGGGAGAGATGAGGCGAGTGTAGCGAAGGATTTTGTGCCGCCCACGCACCATCAGATTGCTGAATGCCCCAGGCAAACCGGGGCCTCGGTGCGACTTCCCGCGGTGTTGCAAGTTCCACTCGATGGCCAGCGGTAGCAGGTACGAAAGGAAATAGCCCTGCGTGCAAAAAGCATTAAAAAAACTTGGAATCATCCTTGAAAACAAAGAGTCGGAATGATTAAGCGGTGCGGATTAATTGCCTTGAATCCAGCCGCGCCTTTGATCATCCAATAAGGACAACGACATGGGCACAATCCTGATCATTATTCTTATTCTTCTGCTGATCGGTGGTCTTCCAGTGTTCCCGCACTCCAGAAGCTGGGGTTATGGCCCATCCGGCATCATCGGTGTGGTCCTGGTGGTGTTGCTGATTCTCGTGCTACTGGGCCGGATATAGGCATCGCTCGTTCAAGCTCGGGACTGTTCAACCGTCGAAAAAAAAGAGGCCCGAGGGCCTCTTTTTCATTCGCGCGATGAATCAGTCCGGCGTGCCGTGCACCACGCCTGCGGTGTTATCCAGCAGGCTCTTGGTAGCGGTTTGCAGGAAGGCTTCGAGCTTGTGCTTCAACTCGGCGGTACGCGGCGCGTCCGGCACGACTTCGGCATGGGGATTGGCACCCAGTTCGTACTGGTAGATCTTCGGCGCCATTTCCTTCTCGCGCGGCAGTACCAGGATCTGGTCGGCGGTGACGATGGCGGTGGTCTGCTCGCTGCCCGACGGCTTGATCACGCCAAAGCCGGTATCGCCCTGCGGCAGGTTGAGCAGGTCGCGGCCCCAGCACTGATGACGCACTTCGCCACCCAGGCGGCCCATGATGGTCGGCACGATATCGACCTGGGTACCCACGGTGTGGTTGCGCTGGCCGAATTTCTCCTGGATGCCCGGGGCGATCATCAGCATCGGCACGTTGAAGCGGCCCAGGTCCATTTCGGTGATCTGGCGCTCGTTGCCGAAACCATGGTCACCCACGATCACGAACAGCGTCTCCTTGAAGTACGGCTCCTTGCGCGCCTTCTCGAAGAACTGGCCCAGGGCCCAGTCGGAATAACGCATGGCGGTCAGGTGTTCGTTCAGGCTGCCACGGTCGGTCACCTTCTCCACCGGCAACGGCGTCGGCAAGGCGTACGGGGTGTGGTTGGACAGGGTCTGCAGCAGGGCATAGAACGGCTTGCCGTTTTCCCGCGCCTTCAACTCTTCCAGGCCACGGTTGAACATGTCCTGGTCGGACACGCCCCAGGTCGGATCGGAGAACACCGGATCGACGAAGTCGTTGCGACCGACGAAGTTGGTCATGCCCTGGTTGCTGAAGAAGCCCGACTGGTTGTCCCAGGCGAAATCGCCGTTGTAGACGTACACGTCGTCATACTTGCGGGCGCTCAGCACCTGCGGCAGGCCGGACAGCTTGTGGCTGCCTTCCGGGGTCTGCATCAGGTATTCGAAACCCGGCAGGTTGGGGAAGCAGGCCATGGTGGCGAACATGCCCTGGTGGGTATGGGTGCCGTTGGAGAAGAAGCGGTCGAACAGCAGGCCTTCCTTGGACAGTTGGTCCAGGTACGGGGTGATGTTGCCCGGAGCGCCCAGGGCGCCCACCGAGTGACCGGCCATGCTTTCCATCAGGATCACGACCACGTTCTTGATCGGCAGGGTCTTGTCGGCCGGTGGCGTGTAGTCGCGGCGCACGGCGGCGATATCGGCGTCCACCAGCTTGTCGTCCGGCATCACCAGCAGGTCGCGCACCACTTGCTGCGCCTCGGGCTGCGGCAGGGTGGCTTTCCAGATATTGCTGCGGTCTTCGCCCATCCGGCTCTTGGCCGCTTCGACCAGCGACAGCGTGCCGTTGAGGCCCAGCTGGTTGGCGAAGTTCGATTCGGTGGTGTAGACGTCACCCCAGCGCAGTGGCGGGCCCTGGCGCAGGGTGCCGCGGGCGGCGACCACGCAGACCAGCAGGCAGACCACGAATACGCCGATACGGGCGTACCACGGGGCGACCTGCCGGGTGCCGATGCTGCCGCCGCTGAACGGGCCGCGTGGCCGGGTCGCGCGGTCGGCGCCCTTGAACGCCAGGCTCAGCAGCCAGGTGCCGAGCGCCCAGGCCAGCAGGTAGCGCACCACCGGGAAGCCGTACCAGAGCATGCTCATCACGGTTTTCGGGTCTTCCTTCACATACTGGAAGACCAGGCCGTTGAGGCGCTGGTGGAACTCGCGGTAGAAGTCCATCTCCATCAGGCCGAGGAACAGCGCGATGCTCGAAACGATGGTCAGCCAGAAGCGGAAGAAACCGCGAGCCGCCATGGCCCGGGCACTGAACAGGGCCAGCAGCAGCGGGATGCTGAGGTAGACCACCAGGCGCACGTCGAAGCGCAGGCCGTTGGCGAAGGCTTCAAGGAAGGTCGAGGCCGGTGTGTCGAGGATCATCTCGCGGTTGTAGACCAGCAGCGCCACGCGCAGCAAGGACAGCATGACCATCATGGCCAGCGCGCAGAGCAGCGTATAAGCCAGATGCGATTTGACGGTCGGTTGCAGCAGGCGACTCGAGGCTCGCTGCTGACTCAGGGCGTCCGGGTTTGCCATATCGTTTTAGGACCCAATGGAAGTTGAAGTTGCGAAAAAAATGCAGCTGCGCTTTGCCCTCTTGTAGCCATTCAGGGCTGGGGGGATGGCGCGGTGCGCAAATGTTGCACGATCAGCAGCGGCATTGCCATTGATTACTGGCAGGCGCCCTCACCCGGCCGGCAATGGCCAGAGTCAGGGATCGCAACCGGAGATCGCACGGGGTGCAGCGGAAAAACAGCGCTGGCGAATTGTCATGGAGACTTTGTGAAAATTTCGTGCAGCGCATATTTGGTCACATAAAAAAGGGCCTGGCGGCCCCTTTTCGAACCCGCGCCAGCCTTCAGAACCTCACGTTACCGCGCGGCCCGGCAATCGCCCAGATGATCAGGCCCAGAACCGGCAACAGGATGATCAGCAGCACCCAGAGGATTTTCATCCCGGTTTCGGCACTGCTTTTTAGCACATTGATGATCGCCCAGATGTCCAGCGCGAGGATGATCAGGCCGACCAGCGTATTGAAGGTGGAACCCATGGTGTCGCTCCTAAGTGAGGGCTTGCCCACTTAGGATAGCCGGCCAGCGCCTGGGTTCCTTTTTATCGCCCGCGCGGTCAGGTCCGTGGCTCGGCAGCTCAGACGTGAACCGCGACCTTGAGCGCTTCCAGGGACGGAGCGGCGGCGATACCGGCTTCGGCGCACAGCTCCAGCACGCGCGGCACATCGTTGCCGTAGACCAGCACCACTTGCAGCTCGTCGTCCAGCAGCTGGCTGAAGTTCATCAGCACGTAGCCGCCGTTTTCCGGGTTCATGCTGCCCATCTGGATCTGGATGCGGTTGAGCGCGGTCAGGGCCTCGGTCTTGGCCAGTTGCTTGGGCTTGATGTTGAACGCCACGCCCGGGCCGAAAGACGCAACGATCTGCGCGAACAGGTCCATGTAGGTGTCGGCCTGGAACAGCACGGTTTCCGGCAGGCTGCCGACCACCACCCATTCGCCCAGCGGGATCGGGAAGCTGTCGTCGTAGTTGATGTCCGGGTTGGCGGCCAGGAAAGCCTGGGGATCGGCGTAGGCCTGGGCGGCCTCGTCGGCGATCCGCAGGATTTCTTCTTCGCCCATGCAGCCGGAGCTGATTTTGGTGATGAGTTCGGCGAGGACGGTTTTCATGGGCGAATCCTGTTACGGGTCAATGGCGGGCGCGCAGGATAGCCTAAACCCGCCCCGCGAACCTACCGCCGCGACCAAGGCCTGGCCTTGGCCCGGCGGCATGCGCCATTCAGCTCAGCCCAGCAACTTCTGCAACTGCGCGGTGGTGTCGACGGCGCCCATGGTCTTCGCCGCGTCCAGTGCGCTCACGCCGTTGGCGTCGGTGGCCCGCGGGTTGGCGCCCTTGCCGATCAGGTAGTCGACGATTTCCGTGCGGTTGAACATCGCCGCCATCATCAGCGCGGTACGCCCGTCGAAGGATGAGCCTTCCACCTCCGCACCGCCTTCCACCAATGCCTTGACCACCGCCAGGTCGCCCTTGAAGGCCGCGCCGGCGATCGGGCTCTGGCCGTTGTCGTTACGAATCTCGGGGTCGGCCTTGTGCTTGAGCAGCACCTGCACCGCGTCCACATGCCCGTAGTAGCTGGCCAGCATCAGCAGGGTGTCGCCCTTGTGATTGCGCAGGTTGACCGGCAGACCGCTGCTCGCCAGCTTGTCGAGCATCTGGGCGTCGCCTTGACGGGCGACGTTGAAGACCTGCTCGGTAAACTCGGCGGCTTCTTCTGCGGTCATCTGGCGGCTTTTGTCTGACATCGGGAACTCCACTTTCGGCCAATCGGAAAGCCGCTAGTGTCCCCAAGCGCCTCCTGCCCTGTCATCCCTTTTTTCTCAAGAGCGGCCATAGCCAGAATCAATAACGGTGCCGGCCAGCGCAAATGTCCGCCAGGACCGCCTCCGTCACCTGGACGTAAGTCGCCGATCCCGGCAACCAGGCGTACACCGGATCGCCACCGGTTTTCGACGGGTCGAAGGCTTCTTCCTTGAGCCGGGTCTTCTGGTACTTGAAGGTGCCGGTGGTCTCCATTTTCACCTTGACCCGCAGGAACAGCGGCACCGCGTAGCCCGGCAGATGCTCGCGGGCGAACTGCAACAGCTCGGTGAAATCCAGGGTCGCCAGGGACTCGGCCGGAGTGATCGCCGCCATCCCGGCGCGACCGTTGGTGTTGTGCACCTCGACGCCATAGGCCACCGCCTCGGCGACCTGCGGATGTTGCAGGAGGATGTTCTCCACCTCGGTGGTGGAGACGTTTTCGCCCTTCCAGCGATAGGTATCGCCCAGGCGATCGATGAACTGCGCATGGCCAAAACCGATATCGCGCAGCAGGTCGCCGGTATTGAAGTAACGGTCGCCCTTCTCGAACACGTCGGTGAGGATCACCTTCAGGTTCTTTTCCGGTTCGGTGTAGCCGTCCAGCGGCGCCTTGTCGTCGATCTTCGCCAGCAGCAGGCCCTGCCCGCCCCGGGCGACCTTCTGCATGAAGCCGGAACCGTTGCGGATCGGCGCGCAGGTGTCATGGGCGTACTCCACCAGCGCCCAGGGCGCCAGGGAAAAACCCACGGTATTGTCGAAGTTGAGCACGTTGGTAAAGCCGATATTGCCGTCGCTGGCGGCATACAACTCGCAGATATGCTCGACGCCGAAACGCTGCTTGAACGCCCCCCACACGCCGGGGCGCAGACCGTTGCCAACCATCTTCACCACACTGTTGTCGCGGTCGTGCTCGCTGGCGGGCTGGTCGATCAGGTAACGGCACAGCTCGCCCACATAGCCGATGGTGGTGGCCTTGAACCGGCGGGCGTCTTCCCAGAACCGGCTGGCGCTGAACTTGCGGCGAATGGCGAAGCCCGAGGCGCCGCTGATGGCCGAGCCCCAGCACACGCACAGCCCGGTGGCGTGATACAGCGGCAAGGTGCAGTAGAGGATGTCGGCCGGCTGCATATCGAGGGCGATCATGCCGAAGCTGGCCGAGGTGCGCATCCAGCGGCCATGCTTGAAAATGCCGGCCTTGGGCAGCCCGGTGGTGCCCGAGGTGTAGATATAGAAGCACGGATCGTCGAGGTAGATCCGCGCGGTGCTCGGGGGGTTGCCCGAGTCGCTGGCGGCGCTGGCGGCCATCAGGTCGATGCAGCCGGCGGGCGTTGGCCCGGGCGCCACATCCGGGTCGGCGACGAACCAGGTACGCGCCTCGTCGATGGCGACCTGGTCGCGAATCGCCGAATAGGCATCCAGCAGTTCGACGCCGACGATCATCGCCACCGGCTTCACCAGGTTCACGCTGTGCACCAGCACACTGCCGGTCTGCGCGGTGTTGAGCATGGCGCAGATACCGCCGAGCTTGGCCACCGCCAGCACGCTCACCAGCAACTCGGGACGGTTCTCGACGAAGATCGCCACCACGTCGCCCTTGCCGATGCCCTGGCTCGCCAGGTAATGGGCGATCCGGTTGGCCCACTGGTTGGCCTGTGCATAACTCAACACCCGGTCGCCATACAGCAGCGCCGGGCCGTCAGGGTTGCGTTGCGTGGCCTGCTCGAAGGTCCAGCCCAGCCCGCAGGGCTGATCGGCACGCTTGACGTTGGCTATCTGCATGCCCTTGATGACCCGCGGCAACGCCCGGGCGATGGAGGGCAACTTTCGCAGCATCATGCCCCAGGTGATCATGTCGTGCTGACGAGTGCTCATGACGGCTCCTGTTCGACGCAAAAGGATCCTGCACGGGCCAGGCCGGCAGGCAGACAAGGTCGATGGGGCTATTCAGCCGGGGGCCGAGGGCGGGCCGCCGCGGCAAACAGGAGCGAAACAGGGGGCGCGCTATTGGCAGTGATGCGGAGCATGGCGTTCATGGATGACGTCCTATTTTCTTATTATCAGGCGCCCATGACCCTAGGGATCACGACGCATGACTGTCCATGTCGATGAAGCGTCTGATTGACTTGTACAGCCTGTCGCTGGCAAAAAAATACGTCAGCGCTTCTTGGCCTGTACACGGAGTTTTTGCAAAGTTTTGTATCTCCCCCGCGCCGCCAGGTGCCTCGCGCTTGAGGGCCGGTTTGCCGGTTGAATCTTTTACGTGAACCGGCAGTCACAGCGTTACGCCCCGGCCCTCGCCCACGCCTGCGATCTCGCAAAATGCAGGATGCACGATGGCCATTCATGCAAATTGCACGGACGCACAAATGACGAATATTTATAACAATATGATTTATAAAGATTTTTTAAAAAATTGAGGCTGGCACAATCGCTGCACCTATCACTCCAGGTTTGCCATTCAAGAACCAATGGAGCTGATAGACATGAGCCTGATCCAAGAAAAATTCGCTTCCCTGTTCTCCAACTACGAAGTGACCACTCAGCCACGGCCCGATGGCGGCATCCTGCTGACGCTGCGTAACAGCGAAGGTAAACAGCTCAAGCGCTCGATCTCTTATGCGCAGTTGCATGCGGGCGATCAGCTGTCGTGGGTGATCAGTGCGTTGCGTCGCGACCTGGCCGAACAGGCCAGCGAATTGCCGCAGATTTCCCTGCTGCAAAGCCAGAACCGTTTTGCCCTGCCGACGTATCACTCGCTTTAAATCCGTACCGCTGCGGATTCGCGGTGACAACTCAGACATGACGGATAGCCCCAATCAGGCCGTGCCAGCCTTGTGCTGACACGGCCTGATTGGTTTCAGAAACGCTGCGGATCGATCTCGGCGAAGCTCGCCACATTCACATGCCCCGTCAACACCCCGCCTTCGCGCACCAGGCCGCAGGTGGCCAGGCCGGCGGACTGGGCCGCATCCAGTTCCTGGACGACATCGGACAGAAAGAGAATCTGTCCAGGCGCACATCCAATGGCCTGGGTAATGCGCTGGTAAGACTGCATCTCCCGTTTCGGCCCCGAGGTGGTGTCGAAAAAACCGCTGAACAGCGGCGCCAGGTCCCCGGCAGTGGAGTGACCGAAAATCAGCTTCTGCGCCTGGATCGAGCCCGACGAATAGACGTACAGCCGATAGCCGGCCTGGTGCCAATGCTGCAACGCCTCTACTGCATCCGGGTAGACGTGGCCCTTGAGCTGCCCGGCCCTATACCCCTGCTCCCAGACCATGCCTTGCAACGCCTTGAGTGACGTGGACTTGCGATCTTCCGCGATCCAGCCCAGCAGGATCTCGATCACCCGCTCGACATCCGCCGCCGGCTCGCCGCGGGCCTCACGCACCGCCTGCAACTGCTCGGCGACATCGGCCCGGTTGGCGTGCTTGCGCACGAAGTCCGGCAGCTGCTGCACCGCGTAGGGAAACAGCACCTCGAAGACAAAACTCACCGCGCTGGTGGTGCCTTCGATGTCGGTGAGAATGGCCTTGATCGGCATCCGCTCAATCCTCCAGAAGCGGGAACTGGCTGGCGATATCGGAGCCGGTGAAGTTGGCGACCCAGCCTTGCGGGTTATTGAACATGCGGATCGCCACCAGGTACGGGTTCTCGCCCATATCGAACCAGTGCGCGGTACCGGCCGGCACCGAAAGCAGGTCGTTCTTCTCGCACAGCACGGCGTACACGTAATCACCGATGTGCAGATTGAACAGGCCGCGACCGGCGACGAAAAAGCGCACCTCGTCCTCGGCATGCCGGTGTTCGTCGAGGAACTTGGCGCGCAGCTCGGCCTTCTGCGGGTGATCGCTATTGAGGCTGATCACATCGACGGTGATGTAGCCGCGTTCAGTCATCAGGCGGTCGATCTGTTCCTGATAGGCGCCTATCACTTCCTCCTGGCTGGCGCCCGGCTGGATCCTGGTGGCGGCTTGCCAACGATCGAAACGCACGCCCTGCTCGGCCAGGGTCGCGGCGATATCGTCGAAATGGGTCAGCACCTTGTTCGGCAGGTCCGGGCTGGATACGTGGTAAACGGACAGGCTGCTCATCTTGGCAATTCCTCGTTATCGGCAGTGCCCGCAGGCTTTCCAGGCCGGTCAGGCGGTGCATGTCATCAGGCGGTGGCTACTTCAGTCGAAGAAAGCCTTAACGGTTTAACAGGGCGCGAGTCTTCAACTCACACTCGAACAGGAACTCGAAGGCCTCGATCTGGCGCTGCGCGTCACTCATGCGCGCCCCCCAGGTGTAGAGGCCATGACCGCGAATCAGATAGCCGACGCAATCGGCATGGGCGTCGAGCCAGGGCTGGACCTTGCTCGCCAGCCGGGCAATATCCTGATCGTTGTCGAAAATCGGCACGCGCACCCGCGACTCGTGGCTGGCAATGCCGGCAAAGGCCTTTTGCAGCTCGTAACCCTCGAACTCGATAAAGTCCTCGGCGGTCAGGCGCGACAGCACCGTGGCGTTCACCGAATGGGTATGCAACACGGCGCCGATCTGCGGGTTCCAGCTGTACAGCTGAGTGTGCAACAGGGTTTCGGCCGACGGCTTTTTACCCGGTTCCAGGCTGTTGCCCGCCAGGTCGGTGGCCAGCACGTCATCCAGGCCCAACTGGCCTTTGTGCTTGCCCGAAACCGTGAGCAATAGCGCGCTTGGCGACAGGCGCGTGGAATAGTTGCTGCTGGTGGCCGGCGACCAGCCGCGGGCATGTAGAAAGCGCCCGACCTCGATGATGTCCTGTGCCAGCTGTTCGCGGCTAAGGCTCATGGCCTCTCCTCTTGCATACGTGTGGCAATGATAACGGCTGCCGCCAGCGCTGCGAGGCTTGCAATACTAAAGGTCAATGTCGCGCCCAGGGCGTTCCAACTGTAGCCGGAATACAGCGCGCCCAATGCGCCGCCGGTGCCGGCCAGGGCCGCGTACAGAGCCTGGCCCTGGCCCTGCTGGCGGTCACCGAAGCTGCGTTGCACGAAATGAATGGCCGCGGCATGAAAGCTGCCAAAGGTCGCGGCATGCAGCACCTGGGCAAACAACAGCAGCCACAGGTGCTCGGCAAAGGCGCCCAGCAGCAGCCAGCGCAGGGCCGCCAGCAGGAAACTCGCCAGCAGCACCCGGCGCACCGAAAACCGCGAGAGAATCCAGCTCATCGCCAGGAACATCAGCACTTCGGCGACCACCCCCAGCGCCCACAGCAGGCCGATCAAGCCGCGGCTGTAGCCCAGGTGTTCCAGGTGCAGGGTCAGGAAGGTGTAGTAGGGGCCGTGGCTCATTTGCATCAAGGCCACGCAGGCATAGAAGGCCAGCACGCCGGGGCTGCGCAGCTGGCCAAGAAAGCCTCCAGCCGCCAGGCGACTGCCCTGGGCCGCTGGCTGGGCATTGGGCACCCAGGCGCTGCTGAGCACGATGCCGGCCATGATCAGTACCAGCGTCGCCGGGTAGATATCCAGGCTCAGCCACTCGAACAGCCGCCCCAGCGCCACCACCGTGAGAATGAAGCCGATCGAACCCCACAAGCGGATCTGGCTGTAGCGGGCGGTCTGGCCTTGCAGGTGCGCCAGGGTGATCACTTCGAATTGCGGCAGCACTGCGTGCCAGAAGAACGCATGCAAGGCCATGACCATCGCCAGCCAGGCGTAGCTCTTGCTGACGAAAATCAGCGAAAAGCTCAGCAGCGTGCAGATCGCGCCAAAACGCACAATGGCCAGGCGCTGGCCGGTGTAGTCGCCGAGCCAGCCCCAGATATTCGGCGCCACGCAGCGCATGAGCATGGGAATCGCCACCAGCTCGCCGATGCGCGCGCTGGAAAACCCCAGGTGATCGAAATACAGCGCCAGAAATGGCGCGGTCGAACCCAGCAAGGCGAAATAGAACAGATAGAAACTGGAGAGCCGCCAGTACGGGAGCGCCGCCACGGCCGTCAGACCGTGGCGACTGGCAGGGACGCCATTACAACTGGCCCAGCACCGGCGTGCTGACGCGCACGTCGGCGTTCTGGCCACGATGACGCAGCAGGTGATCCATCAGCACGATGGCCATCATGGCTTCGGCGATCGGCGTGGCGCGGATGCCGACGCACGGGTCGTGACGGCCCTTGGTGATGACGTCCACCGGGTTGCCGTCGATGTCGATCGAGCGGCCCGGGGTGGTGATGCTGGAGGTCGGCTTGAGCGCCAGGTGCGCGACGATCGGCTGGCCGGAGGAAATCCCGCCAAGGATGCCGCCGGCGTTGTTGCTGAGGAAACCTTGCGGGGTCAGCTCGTCGCGATGCTCGGTGCCACGCTGGGCAACGCTGGCGAAACCGGCGCCGATCTCCACGCCCTTGACCGCGTTGATGCTCATCAGCGCGTGGGCCAGCTCGGCGTCCAGGCGGTCGAAGATCGGCTCGCCCAGGCCCGGCATCACGCCCTCGGCGACCACGGTGATCTTCGCCCCCACCGAGTCCTGATCGCGACGCAGCTGGTCCATGTAGGCTTCCAGCTCCGGCACCTTGTCCGGGTCGGGGCTGAAGAAGGCGTTGTCTTCCACCGAGTCCCAGGTCTTGAACGGGATTTCGATCGGGCCCAGCTGGCTCATGTAGCCCCGCACCACGATGCCCTGGCTGGCCAGGTACTTCTTGGCGATGGCCCCGGCCGCCACGCGCATGGCGGTTTCCCGCGCCGAGCTGCGACCGCCGCCGCGGTAGTCGCGGATGCCGTATTTGTGGTGGTAGGTGTAATCGGCGTGGGCCGGGCGGAACAGGTCCTTGATCGCCGAGTAGTCCTTGGACTTCTGGTCGGTATTGCGGATCAGCAGGCCGATGGAGCAGCCAGTGGTCTTGCCTTCGAACACGCCGGAGAGGATTTCGACTTCATCGGCTTCCTGGCGCTGGGTGGTGTGGCGGCTGGTGCCGGGCTTGCGCCGGTCCAGGTCGCGCTGCAGATCGTCCAGCGACAGCTCAAGACCCGGTGGGCAGCCGTCGACAATGGCGACCAACGCCGGACCATGGCTTTCGCCGGCGGTGGTGACAGTGAACAGCTTGCCGTAGGTATTGCCAGACATGCGGGACGCTCCGTGAAATCAGCCGAAATAACTCAATCTGGATTACTGAGCGCGCCAGTATACGCAGCCTACCCAACTAGTTCATCCTCGAACCTTATCCGTGCCAAGAAGTCCAACCGGCACCTTCTCCATGATGGCGTGATGATGCTGCGAGTTCTTCTCTTGAGCCTTACCCTGTTCACCGGCCTGGTCCACGCGGCCGTGCTGCAACGTCCCATCAGCCTGGACACTGGCAATGGCGAGTTATACGGCTCGCTGCTGTTGCCCAAGTCCGACGCCCCGGTGCCGGTGGTGCTGATCGTCTCCGGCTCCGGCCCTACCGACCGCGATGGCAACAACCCCGACGGCGGGCGCAACGACAGCCTCAAGCGCCTGGCCTGGGTGCTGGCCAAGCACAACATCGCCAGCGTGCGCTACGACAAGCGCGGCGTGGCCGCGAGCCTTGCCGCCACCCCGGACGAACGCAACCTGACCCTCGATGCCTACGTCGCCGACGCCGTGGCCTGGGGCAAAAAACTCAAGAGCGACCCGCGCCTGGGCCCGTTGATCATGCTCGGCCACAGCGAAGGCGCGCTGATCGCCACCCTGGCGGCGCCCCAGGTCGATGCGGCGGCAGTGATTTCCATCTCCGGCACCGCCCGCCCGGTGGACCAGGTGCTGCGCCAGCAATTGAGCTATCGCCTGCCGGCACCGCTGATGCTGCGCAGCAACGAACTGCTCGACAGCCTCAAGGCCGGCCGGGTCGACACCGACGTGCCGCCGCCGCTGGAAGTGATCTTCCGCCCCAGCGTGCAGCCGTACCTGATCACCCTGTTCAAAGAAGACCCGGCCGCCGCGTTCGCCCGCCTGAAAATGCCGGCCCTGATCATCCAGGGCAGCAACGATATCCAGGTCGGCGTCGACGACGCGCGGATGCTCAAGGTCGCCAAGCCGGATGCCCAGCTGGCGCTGATCGAGGGCATGAACCATGTGCTGCGCATCGTGCCCAACGACGTCAAGCGGCAACTGGCCTCCTACAAGGACCCGCAACTGCCCCTGGCCTCGGAACTCGGCAGCCGCATCATCGGTTTTATTGACGGACTTCACGCCCGTTGACGCGTTTTCCCCTCCAGTCCTGAAAAAAACGGCCGATAAGCCTTTGCCGGCCGTTCACTTGCCGTCGGCAAGTAGCGCTTGGACAGGATCTCGCCGTTATGACCGATACCCAGAACCCTCCCGAAACCGAGGTTGAAAACCCCGCTCCCGAAGCCGTGGCGTTGCCGTGGGCGGATGTCCACGCCGAGCATCACCGGATGCTTCGCCTGGCCCCGCTGCAAACCGATCGCGCCACGGGCGGACGGCCGCTGCGCTTTATCGAGTTCGGTTATGCCGAGCGCAGCAACAAGGAGCGCAGCCTGTTGCGCATGACCCTCCAGTTGCCGGGCCAACGGGTGCGCAAGGAGCAGAATCACCTGGATGTCTGGGTCGATCATGCGACTCGGCGGGTGCGCTTCGAGCCGGAAAACCTGCAGATCGAGCCGGCGAACCGTGGCATCGGCCGCTTTCTGCTGGCGCAGGGCGCAAGCTGGGCGCAGAAGAAATGGCCGCACTACCGCGTGGACGGTTTCGAACTGGCGAACAAGGATGCGCTGAACGAGGCCACGCGCCTGCGACGCGATCATTTCCTGCGGGTCCAGGGTTTCGATGTGGTTTACGCCGATGCCCAGCATCTCAAGGGCAGCGTCAAGAATGTGCAGGTCGGCGAACTGCTGGCCAACTGGAACACCGAAAAACTGCAATTCGTCGAGATCCTCGAAGCCGCGCAGATGCTGCAACAGGCCGAGCAGAACCTCGAAGAGCAGGAAGTCAAACTGCGCAAGCACGAAGAAAAGGTTGCCAAGTACAAGCGCGAAGACACCGGACTGCGCTTTACCATCACCTGCCTGGTGGCCTTTGCGGTGTTCCAGGCCGGGTTGCTGATCTGGATCGCGACCCACCGCTGATTCCAGACTTACGCGGATACCTGTAGGAGCGAAGCTTGCTCGCGATAGCGTCCGTCCAGGCACACCCCGGTGCCTGGATCGCGGGCAAGTCGGATCGCCGCCCGCTCGCTCCTACAGAAACGCCGATCAGACCCGGGAGCTGAACAACGCCTGGTGCTGCCGGCACTGCTCGGCGGTGAGCATGAACACGCCATGGCCGCCGCGCTCGAAGTCCAGCCAGGCGAAGTCGACTTCCGGGTACAGGGCTTCGACATGGACCTGGCTGTTGCCGACCTCGACGATCAACAGGCCCTTCTCGGTCAGATGATCGGCCGCCTCGGCCAGCATGCGCCGCACCAGGTTCAGGCCATCGTCGCCACAAGCCAGGCCCAGCTCTGGTTCATGCTGGTACTCCTCGGGCATGTCGGCGAAGTCCTCGGCATCCACATACGGCGGATTCGACACGATCAGGTCGAAACGCTGGCCCGGCAAGCCCTCGAAACCGTCGCCCTGCACCGTGAACACCCGCTCATCGACGCCATGGCGCTCGATGTTCTGGTTCGCCACCTCGAGGGCTTCGAACGACAAGTCGGCCAGCACCACTTCCGCATGGCGGAATTCGTAGGCGCAGGCAATGCCGATGCAGCCGGAACCGGTGCACAGGTCGAGAATCCGCGCGGGCTCGGCACCCAGCCAGGGTTCGAAACGTTTTTCGATCAGCTCGCCGATCGGCGAACGCGGGATCAGCACACGCTCGTCGACAATGAACGACAGGCCACAGAACCAGGCCTCGCCCAGCAGGTAGGCGGTCGGCACGCGCTCTTCGATGCGCCGCTTGAGCAGACGCTGCAGATTGACCAGTTCGTCATCTTCCAGCGCGCAGTCCAGATAGCTGTCGGCTATTTCCCACGGCAGGTGCAAGGCACCCAGTACCAACTGGCGGGCTTCGTCCCAGGCGTTGTCGGTCCCATGGCCGAAAAACAGATCCTCCCCATGAAAGCGGCTGACAGCCCAACGGATGTGGTCGCGCAGGGTGCGCAGGCGGGAAGTGATCACGGGACAGACTCCTGAAAAAACGACTGGCGATTCTAACAGCCAAAACGTCTGAGGACGACGCATGAAAAATCTGAGTCTGCGGGGCGTCCAGGCGGTTTTCCCCGCATTCGACCCGATTCTCCATAGCCCTTGACACGGCTGTAGGCCAGCAACCACGCACCTTACGTTAGTAGCGATTCACAGAAGCGCTCCGCCAGAGGACAATGTCGCAAAAGCCCCACTCACAGGAGCCCCAGAATGTCCGTTCCAAAGACGATGTTTCAACTCAGCGGTCGTGGTTATGCAGCGGCTAATTTGAGCCACGCGACCCTTGTGATCATCGACGCCCAGAAAGAGTACCTCAGCGGTCCGCTGGCCCTGTCCGGCATGGACGCCGCGGTCGCCAACATCAAGCAACTGGTCGCTGCCGCCCGCTCCGCCGGCCGCCCGGTTGTGCACGTGCGTCACCTCGGCACCGTCGGCGGTCTGTTCGACCCCCAGGGTGAGCGCGGCGAATTCATCCCCGGCCTCGAACCCCAGGGCGACGAGACCATCATCGGCAAGCTGCTGCCGAGCGCCTTCCATGGCACCGAGCTGGAAAAGCGCCTGCAGGACCTGGGCTCCCTGGACCTGATCGTCTGCGGTTTCATGAGCCACTCCAGTGTCAGCACCACCGTGCGCGCGGCGAAGAACCTGGGCTTTCGCTGCACCCTGGTGGAAGACGCCTGCGCCACCCGCGACCTGCCCTACAAGGGCGGCATCCTCAGCGCCGAGCACGTCCAGCAGACCGAAATGGCCATCATGGCGGACAACTTCGCCACCCTCGCCCTGACCAAAGATCTGATCTGATCGACCTGCAATGAGCGGTCCACGGGCCGCTCATCCGTAAAAGCCTCTCATTTGCCGTAATTGCCTTAGCCTCAGGAACCACCCGGTCATCTTTCGGTCGAAGGGCCGATACCCATTGAGGAAGGTCGGAATGAAGATATCCGATGGTTTTGACGCACGTCGTCTGCGGCCCAAAGGCCCGCGGAACTGGCGTTTGCGCCTGGGCGCGGGATTCTCCGCGTTGCTGGCGACCTTCGGTGTGCTGCTGGCGATGGCCGGGGCCGCCAGCCTGTTGGGGCGCCCTCCGGCGCTGGGCGAATTGAATGCAAGTCCGGCAGGTTCCGCGGTGATTCTAGCGGTCGGTCTGTTACTGCTGTATGTCGGCGTCTGGCTGTGGCGTCGTTGCCGGCGCCGCATGCGCCAGCCGCAGACCTTGAACATGGCTCCACACCTGATGAAGAAACATGACTGAATCGATGGCAACACGTTTTGTCCCGCCCCTCTCCCGTCGAGTTGGGTAAACTGCTCGGTCTTCGCGGAGGCTGACATGCAAGACGACGATTTTTCCCTGTTCAAAAGCGCGATCCAAGGCGTCAAGCCGATCAAGCACGATCGCGCCGAAACCGGCAAACCCAAGGCTGACCGGGCGCAGATCGCCAAGCTGCGCCAGGCTGCCAGCGTGCGCACCGAAACCACTGCCGTCGACGGGCTGTCCGATCAGTTCGTGATCGACGTCGGCCCGGAAGACGAGTTGATGTGGGCCCGCGACGGGGTTCAGGAAAGCCAGATGCGCAAGCTCAAGGTCGGCCAGATCCCTTTCGAGGGCAGCCTCGACCTGCACGGCATGAACGTGGAAAAGGCCCGGGAAACCCTCTGGGCGTTCCTCGCCGAAGCCACCAAGTTCGAAATCCGCTGCGTGCGCGTCACCCACGGCAAGGCCGTGCGCCTGGACGGCAAGCGGCCGATGATCAAGAGCCACGTCAACACCTGGCTGCGCCAGCATCCCCAGGTGCTCGGCTTCACCTCGTGCCAGGCCAGGCACGGCGGCGCTGGGGCGGTCTATGTGATGCTCAAGCGCACCATGATGGAAGGTCGCGACGAGTAAAGCCGCTTCGTCGCGCTTGCAGCGTCGAGTCCGCCACCGTACCCTTGCCCTTTGCGTAAAATCCCACAGGTAGTTTCATGTCCCTGGAACAGAATTACACGGCGATCCTCGGCCAATTGGGCGAAGACGTCTCCCGCGAGGGCCTGCTCGACACGCCAAAACGTGCCGCCAAAGCCATGCAGTACCTCTGCCGCGGTTATGAACAAACGCTGGAAGAAGTCACCAACGGTGCCTTGTTCAGCTCCGATAACAGCGAAATGGTGCTGGTCAAGGACATCGAGCTCTACTCGCTGTGCGAGCACCATCTGCTGCCTTTCATCGGCAAGGCTCACGTCGCCTACATTCCAAGCGGCAAGGTGCTGGGCCTGTCGAAAGTCGCGCGCATCGTCGACATGTACGCGCGTCGCCTGCAGATCCAGGAAAACCTCAGCCGCCAGATCGCCGATGCGGTCCAGCAAGTGACCGGCGCCCTGGGCGTCGCGGTGGTGATCGAGGCCAAGCACATGTGCATGATGATGCGCGGTGTGGAGAAGCAGAACTCGTCGATGATCACCTCGGTGATGCTGGGCGAATTCCGCGAAAACGCGGCGACCCGCAGCGAGTTTCTCAGCCTGATCAAGTAACACGGCCGCCCGAAAGAACCGGCGTTCATCGCCGGTTTTTTTTCGCCTGGCAAAAATCAGGTAAGCTGCCGCCCCTTCTTTCATGGGCAAGAGGCAATATCGTGATCGTCAAAGCGCTTCGAGTCGGCCTGGGCCAGCTCATCATCTTCATCGACTTCATCACCCGCCCACGCAAGCAGCAGCGCCCCGCCGCGGCCCAAGCCCAGGTCGAACAGGCCGCCAAGGGCCTGACCCTGTACCAGTTCCACGCCTGCCCCTTCTGCGTGAAAACCCGCCGCACCCTGCACCGCCTGAACGTTCCGGTGGCCCTGCGTGACGCGAAAAACAACGAGCAGGACCGCCAGACCCTGCTGGAGCAAGGTGGCAAGATCAAGGTGCCGTGCCTGCGCATCGAAGAAAACGGCCAGACCACCTGGATGTACGAGTCCAAGGTGATCATCGATTATCTGGACAAGCGCTTTGCAACAGCTTGAATGGTTGCTGGCGTTCTGAAGGACGTCATCGCGGGCAAGCCACGCTCCTACAGGTTTACGACCGAGTTTCTGTAGGAGCGAGGCTTGCCCGCGATAGCGCCAGAACAGCCCCCACAAGAACCAGACCATAAAAAACCGACCCAAGGGTCGGTTTTTTGTTTCCCGCAGAAGCTCAGTCGAGCATCCCGACATGCCGCGGATGGCTTTCCACCCGTTGCATCCAGGCCTGGATCGCCGGGTAGCGCGCCAGGTCGAAGCCACCTTCATGGGCGACATGGGTGTAGGCATAGAGCGCGATATCGGCAATCGAATACTGCTCGCCTACCAGATACGGCGTGCGCGCCAACTGGTGCTCCATCACGTCCAGCGCCTTGTAGCCGCGCTTTTGCAGCTTCTCGTATTCGTGAAGGCGCTCTTGCGGCAGGCCCAGATAAAGCTGGATGAAACGCGCCACGGCAATGTACGGCTCATGGCTGTATTGCTCGAAAAACTGCCATTGCAGCACTTGCGTGCGTAAACGCGGCTCGCTCGGCAGGAATTCGCTGCCATCGGCGAGGAAGTTGAGAATCGCGTTCGACTCCCACAGGCAGGTGCCGTCTTCCAGCTCCAGTACCGGGATCTTGCCGTTGGGGTTCTTCGCCAGAAACGCCTCGGTCTGCGTATCCCCGTTCAAGATATCCACAGCGTGCCACTCATAAGGCTGGCCCAGCAGATTGAGCATCAGCTTGACCTTGTAGCAGTTGCCGGACCGGTAATCCCCATAAACCTTGTACATGGCCCTCTCCTCTTAGGCTGCCTGTGCAGCCTGTGCTTGACGTACCACGGTGGCCAGCCGCTTGAGACCTTCGTCCAGACGCGCCGGATCGATATGACTGAAATTCAACCGCAGGTGACCTGGATTGCGGTCCGGCTCGGAGAAGAAGGGTTCGCCCGGCATGAATGCCACATCCTGCTCCAGCGCCGCCTTCAGCAAAGTGCGGGTGTCCAGCGGCTGTTTCAAGGTCAACCAGAAAAACAGCCCGCCCTGGGGCACCTGCCAGTCGGCCAGATCGCCGAAATGACGTTGCAGGGCCGCCTGAAAACCGTCGCGGCGGACCCGGTAGAAATCACGCAACTCGCCCAGATGCTGCTGATACTGCTCGGTACCTATCCATTGCAGCGCCTGCCATTGGCCGACACGGTTGGTGTGCAGGTCCGCCGACTGCTTCAACCGCAGCAGATGGGGAAACAGGTCCGGGCTGGCGATCAGGTAACCGACTCGCAGCCCCGGCAGCAGCGTCTTCGACACGGTGCCCGTGTAGATCCAGCTGGCCTTGCGCAGGCGCCCGACGATGGGCGTGGCGTTACCGCCATCGAAAGTCAGCTCGCGGTAAGGTTCGTCCTCGATCAGGGTCACCTCGAACTCATCGAGCAACGCCGCCACGGCATCGCGCTTGGTCTCGCTGTAGCGCACCGCCGAAGGATTCTGGAAGGTCGGGATCAGGTAGATGAACGCGGGACGATGCTGCTCCAGGCGGGCGCGCAATTGCGCCAGGTCCGGCCCATCGGCCTCAAGCGGCACGGTCAGGCAATCGGCGCCGAACAGCTGGAAGATCTGCAACGCCGCCAGGTAGGTCGGCGCTTCCAGCATGATCTCGGTGCCCTTGTCGATGTACAGCTTGGCCGCCAGATCGAGGGTCTGCTGGGAACCGCTGACCACCAGCACCTGGCTGGCCTCGCACGGCACGCCCAGCGCCCGGGCCTGTGCCGCCAGGGCCTCGCGCAGCTGTGGCTCGCCCTCGCTCATGCCGTATTGGCCCATGGACACCGGCATCGCCTGCCAATCGGTCTTCGGCAGCATCGCTTCGGCGGGCAGCCCTCCGGCGAACGACATCACTTCCGGACGCTGCGCGGCGGCAAGGATTTCACGGATCAGTGAGCTTTTAAGACGCGAAACACGTTCGGAGAAGGCCATGAGGGTCACCCGTAGCGAAGGCAGAGGAAAATACGTCAAACTGCTTGACCGAAATTACGCCGACTTTCGCAGATACGTCAATATGCTTGACCTTAAAAACCAGACCACGCAACAAGCCGCCATGGAAGCTTTCTTCTTTGGTTACCAGGCGTTCACCGCCAAGGCCGACGAAATGCTCGAGCGCCGCGGCCTGAGTCGCGTGCATCAGCGCATCGTGTTTTTCATTGCCCGTTATCCGGGGCTGAGTGTGAAGGAACTGCTCACGGCACTGGGCGTGAGCAAGCAGGCGCTGAACATTCCGCTGCGCCAATTGATGGAGATGCACCTGGTCAACAGCGTTGCCCCAGAGAGCGACAAGCGTAAACGCCTGCTGGAACTGACCGAGGACGGTGCGCGCTTTGAGCAATCGCTGCGGCGCGAGCAGGTGAAGCTGCTGCAACGGGTGTTCGCCGAGGCCGGCGAGGCGGCGGTGGATGGCTGGCTGGCGGTGAACAAGGCCCTGGGCGAAAACCGCTGACACCACAGCCTGCGAGCGCACAGCGGTCGTCAACCTGCATAGCCGATGCTTCTGCAAGACCCGCGTCAGCCCCATTACGAGCGCTGCGCGCTCGATCGCAGGCTGCGCCAGCGGCTACAGGCATATAGCCTTTCTGGCGAACTTTTCGCACACAACCCAAAAAACATTATTTGCTTTCTTTGTATACAAAAGCATAATTCGCCACGTGCGAGTTCCTGACCCATAGGTCAATAAAAGCCCGCAAGCCTTACATGCCTCAAAGAGCCGCTGCCCACCCTCGCGTGTCCGGCTCTGGAAAAAATAATAAAACTCTTGAGGAGTACTCGCTGTGGAAAGCCGCAAATCCGAAGCCCCTACGCTGGAACTCTCGCCGCCGCTGAACAGTGGCTGGCTGGAGCGCATCTTCAAACTCAGGTTGCATGGCACCACGGTGAAGACCGAGCTGATCGCCGGTCTGACAACCTTCATCACCATGGCCTACATCATCTTCGTCAACCCCAACATCATGGCCGACGCCGGCATCGACCACGGCGCGGCCTTCGTCGCCACCTGCATCGCCGCCGCCCTGGGTTGCCTGTTGATGGGGCTGTACGCCAACTGGCCGGTAGGCCTGGCGCCCGGCATGGGGTTGAACGCCTTTTTCACCTACACCGTGGTCGGAACCATGGGCTACAACTGGGAAACCGCCCTCGGTGCGGTGTTCGTGTCCGGCGTGCTGTTCATGTTCCTGACCTTCTCGAGGATCCGCGAATGGCTGCTCAACAGCATTCCGGCCAGCCTGCGCTTCGCCATGGGCGCCGGCGTGGGCCTGTTCCTCGGGCTGATCGGCTTGAAGACCGCGGGCATCGTGGTCGATAGCCCGGCCACCCTGATCAAGCTCGGCTCCCTGCGCGAACCCGGCCCGCTGCTGGCGGCGATCTGCTTCCTGATGATTGCCGTGCTCAGTTACCACCGGGTGTTCGGCGCGATCCTCATCAGCATCATCACCGTGACCCTGGCCGGCTGGGGCCTGGGCCTGGTGCACTACGAGGGCATCATGTCGGCCCCGCCGAGCCTGGCACCGACCTGGATGGCCATGGACGTCGCCGGGGTGTTCAACGTCAGCATGATCAGCGTGGTGCTGGCCTTCCTCTTCGTGCACATGTTCGATACCGCCGGCACCCTGATGGGCGTGGCCCAGCGCGCCGGCCTGGTCAACCCCGACGGCAAGATCGAGAACCTCTCCCGCGCCCTGAAGGCGGACAGCGCCTCCAGCGTATTCGGTGCGGTGGTTGGCGTTCCACCCGTGACCAGCTACGTGGAAAGTGCCGCGGGTGTCGCCGCGGGTGGTCGGACTGGTCTTACCGCAGTGACCGTAGGTGTGCTATTTATCGCAGCCATGTTTTTCGCACCGCTGGCTGGCATGATCCCCGCTTATGCCACCGCCGGTGCGCTGATTTATGTGGCGATGCTGATGATGGGCGGCATGGCCCACATCGATTGGGAAGAGGCCACCGACAGCATCCCGGCGATCGTGACCGCAATCATGATGCCGCTGACCTTCTCGGTCGCCGACGGTATCGCCCTGGGTTTCATCACCTACGTAGCCTTGAAGGCCGGGACGGGCAAGTACAAGGAAATCTCCATCAGCCTGTGGGTGCTGTGCGCGATCTTTATCGCCAAGTTCATTTTCTTGTAGGCACATCGGTTTCAAACGGCCTCACCCCGTCGGGTGAGGCTTTTGCACATAAGGAGAAAGGCAATGAGCGTGGAAACCTGGCTGCTGTTCAGCGGCGCGGCACTGGTGGTGATCCTGATTCCGGGCCCGCTGTCCCTGCTGATGATCAGCAACAGTCTGAATTACGGTTTGCGCCGGTCCTACCCGGCGTTTCTCGGCGGCGTGTTTGCCTCGATCTGCCTGCTGAGTGCCTCGGCCCTGGGCCTGGGCGCCCTGCTGCTGGCTTCGGAGCAGCTGTTCAGCGCCCTGAAAATCGTCGGTGCGCTGTACCTGTTCTATCTCGCCTGGCAAAGCTGGCAGCAATCGCGGCAGCCCTCCCTCGGCGCCGAAGTGCCCCAGGCCGCACCGAAACCGCGCTTTCGCGCACTGTTCGGGCGCGCTTTTGTGCTGGGCGCGAGCAACCCGAAAGACATTCTGTTCTTCGCCGCATTTCTGCCGCAGTTTCTCAGCGCCGAACAACCCTTCCTGCCACAACTGCTGATCATGATCGTCACCTGGACCCTGCTCGACCTGCTGTGCAAGCTGGCTTACGGCCTGGGCGCCCATGGCGCGGCGCGCTACCTGCGCAGCGGCAAGGGCCAGAGCTGGTTCAACCGGGTCAGCGCCGGGCTGTTCAGCGGCGCGGGCGCTGCATCGCTGTTGAGCCGCTGAGAGCATCGCGGGCAAACCTCGATCCTACAGAAGCAGTGCAAATCCTGTAGGAGCGCGCGGGCGGCAATCCGACTTGTCCGCGATAGCGTCCTCACAAGCAGCACTTTTCCGGGGACGAAAAAAAGCCCGCAGTGTGAGCGGGCGAAAGACCAAAGAAGCTATTTGCGCAGGCTTCGTGGGGGGAAAGTCCTAGCTTCCTCTGTAGGTCGAATAACTGTAGGGCGAGATCAGCAGCGGTACGTGGTAATGCTCCTGCTCGGCCGAGATGCCGAAACGCAGCACCACCACATCGAGAAACGCTGGCTCAGGCAGTTGCACGCCGCGAGCACGGTAGTAATCGCCGGCATGGAATTGCAGCTGGTAAACCCCGGTGCGGTAGTCATCGCCTTGCAGCAACGGCGCATCGCAACGGCCATCGCTGTTGGTCAGGGCACTGGCGACCAGTTCCAACTGGGCACCTTCGACCCGGTACAGCTCGACCTTGATGGCGCTGCCTGGGCAGCCATGCGCGGCATCCAACACGTGTGTAGTCAAACGTCCCATTGATTCTGCGTGTCTGTGCGCGCTCACACGTCCAGACCTCGCGCCTCCTGAAGTCAGTTGATAAGGAGACCGCACCATTTCGGAGCACGAAAGGATGCGGCAAGGAATTTATTAAGACACTTTTAAAAAAAATTGTACACAATAAAAATCACCCATTTCCGGGTACTTCGAGCAAGTCCCCGTATTCCCTTGATCAGCGGCTAGACCATGAGAGCAGAAGACTTTTCATCCATTAGCTGACCAACCAGGCAGGTTTCTTGCAGTACCCAGGGATGAACACAATCGATGAAAAATGCAAAAAATCGGGCTTACAAACTGATTGAAAAGTTGTATACAATCGTTCCATCGCTGTGACGCCAGCCTGCCTTTCCCCCTCAGGCCCCGCCACGCCACCGTTATCACGATAAGAAGGAAGACTGCAGTGAGCGCTGACTACCCACGCGACCTGATCGGTTACGGCTCCAACCCTCCTCACCCTCACTGGCCGGGCAATGCCCGCATCGCCCTGTCGTTCGTGCTCAATTACGAAGAAGGCGGCGAGCGCAATATCCTGCACGGCGACAAGGAATCAGAAGCCTTCCTTTCGGAAATGGTCGCCGCCCAGCCCCTGCAGGGCGAGCGCAACATGAGCATGGAATCGCTGTACGAGTATGGCAGCCGCGCCGGCGTCTGGCGGATCCTCAAGCTGTTCAAGGAATTCGACATTCCGCTGACCATCTTCGCCGTCGCCATGGCCGCCCAGCGCCATCCGGACGTGATCCGCGCCATGGTCGAAGCCGGCCACGAGATCTGCAGCCACGGCTACCGCTGGATCGACTACCAGTACATGGACGAGGCCCAGGAACGCGAGCACATGCTCGAGGCGATCCGCATCCTCACTGAAATCACCGGTGAACGCCCGCTGGGCTGGTACACCGGCCGCACCGGCCCGAACACCCGGCGCCTGGTGATGGAAGAAGGCGGTTTCCTCTACGACTGCGACACCTACGACGACGACCTGCCCTACTGGGAACCCAACAACCCGACCGGCAAGGCGCACCTGGTGATCCCCTACACCCTGGACACCAACGACATGCGCTTCACCCAGGTCCAGGGCTTCAACAAGGGCGACGATTTCTACCAGTACCTCAAGGATGCCTTCGACGTGCTGTACGCCGAAGGCGCCGAGGCGCCGAAGATGCTGTCCATCGGCCTGCACTGCCGCCTGATCGGCCGTCCGGCGCGCCTGGCCGCCCTGAAACGCTTTATCGAGTACGCCAAGGGTCACGATCAGGTCTGGTTCACCCGCCGCGTGGATATCGCCCGCCACTGGCAACAAACCCACCCGTTCCCGGGAGCTGCGAAATGAGCACCTTCCAAACCCTGAAACCCTCGACCCTGAGCCGCGACGCCTTCGTCAAAGCCTTCGCCGATATCTACGAACATTCGCCATGGGTCGCCGAAAAGGCCTTCGACCTGGGCCAGGACGCATCGATCGACCGGATCGACACCCTGCACCAGCGCATGAGCGACATCCTGTTGAGCGCTGATCACCAGAGCCAGTTGGCCCTGATCAACGCTCACCCGGACCTGGCCGGCAAAGCCGCCGTCCAGGGGCAGCTGACCGAAGCCAGCACCCATGAACAGGCTGGCGCCGGTATTCACCAATGCACGGCCGAAGAGTTCCAGCGCTTCACCGAGCTGAACGATGCCTACAAGGCCAAGTTCAAGTTTCCCTTCATCATGGCGGTAAAAGGCAGCAACCGGCATCAGATCCTCGCGGCGTTCGAAGCCCGCATCCACAACTCGGTGGACACCGAATTCCGGTGCGCGCTGGCGGAGATCAACAAGATCGCCCTGTTCCGATTACTGACTCTCTAGCAAGCCTGGCCCGAGTACGAAACGTACCCAGGGCCCTGCAAGCATCCCAAGCCACTCAATTAAAGGCAGACAAGAAGAATGAAAGCTTACGCCGTACCTTTCGAGAAGTTCGTCAACCTGGCCGACGCCCGCCTGGGCACCAAGATCATCTCGGTGACCGATGACTGGTTCGCGGACGCCAACCGTCTGTTCCAGCCGACCCCGGCCGTATGGAAGGAGGGCGTATTCGATGACAACGGCAAGTGGATGGACGGCTGGGAGTCGCGCCGCAAGCGCTTCGAAGGCTACGACAGCGCTGTGATCCGCCTGGGCGTGCCTGGCCAGATCAAGGGTGTGGACATCGACACCTCATTCTTCACCGGCAACTTCCCGCCATCGGCCTCCCTGGAAGCCTGCTTCCTGACCGAAGGCGAGCCGAACGAAAACACCCAGTGGGTGGAAGTGCTGCCGGCCGTCGAGCTGCAAGGCAACAGCCATCACTACCACGAGATCAGCAACGACCAGGCGTTCAGCCACCTGCGCTTCAACATCTACCCGGATGGCGGCGTGGCCCGTCTGCGCGTGCACGGCATCCCGTACCGCGACTGGTCGGCGGTCGGCGACAACGAACAGGTCGACCTGGCAGCCGCCCTCAACGGTGGCCGCGCCCTGGCCTGCTCCGATGAACACTTCGGCCGCATGAGCAACATCCTCAACCCGGGCCGCGGCATCAACATGGGCGATGGCTGGGAAACCGCCCGCCGCCGCACGCCGGGCAATGACTGGGTGATCGTCGCCCTGGGCCATCCGGGCGAGATCGAGAAGATCATCGTCGACACCCTGCACTTCAAGGGCAACTACCCGGACAGCTGCTCGATCCAGGGCGCCTTCGTCAAGGGTGGCACCGACAGCCAGATCGAAACCCAGTCGCTGTTCTGGCGCGAACTGCTGCCGAGCCAGAAGCTGGAAATGCACGCCGAACACACCTTCGCCGAGCAGATCAAGGCCCTGGGCCCGATCACCCATATCCGCCTGAACGTGTTCCCGGACGGTGGCGTCAGCCGCCTGCGGATCCTCGGCAAGGTCGCGAAGTAATGCCGAGCCTGTAGGCGCGAAGCTTGCTCGCGATAGCGGTTGTCAGGTCGACATCTGCTGTCTGGTTTGACGCCATCGCGAGCAAGCTTCGCTCCTGCAAAAAACATGACTTGCCGAAAAACCGAACTCACAGATTAAGAAGAACAGCATGCGCACATTGATGATCGAACCGCTGACCAAAGAAGCCTTCGCCCCCTTCGGTGACGTGATCGAAACCGACGGCAGCGATCACTTCATGATCAACAACGGTTCGACCATGCGCTTCCATCGTCTGGCTACCGTGGAAACCGCCACGCCGGACGACAAGGCGATCATCAGCATCTTCCGCGCCGACGCGCTGGACATGCCCTTGACCGTACGCATGCTGGAGCGCCATCCGCTGGGCAGCCAGGCTTTCATTCCGCTGCTCGGCAACCCCTTTCTGATCGTGGTCGCGCCACTTGGCGATGCACCTGTATCGGGCTTGGTCCGCGCCTTCGTCAGCAATGGCAGGCAGGGCATTAATTACCATCGCGGCGTCTGGCACCACCCGGTGCTGACGATCGAAAAGCGGGATGACTTCCTGGTGGTTGATCGCAGTGGCACAGGCAATAACTGCGATGAGCATTTCTTTGAAGAGGATGAGTGTTTGATCCTCGCCCCCCACCAATAAGAGAAGGTCTGATCACCCGAAAACAAGGGTGACAGGCGAGAGGTAAAGACTGTGGAAGCACATCTGTTGGAATGGCTCAACCTGAGCGTGCGTTGGGTTCACATGATCACTGGCGTGGCCTGGATCGGCGCGTCGTTCTACTTCGTCTGGCTGGAAAACAACCTCAATCGCGTCAACCCCAAGGACGGCCTGTCGGGCGACCTCTGGGCAATCCACGGTGGCGGCATCTATCACCTGGAAAAATACAAGCTGGCCCCACCGTCCATGCCGGAGAACCTGCACTGGTTCAAGTGGGAAGCCTACTTCACCTGGATGTCGGGGATCGCCCTGCTCTGCCTGGTGTTCTACTACAACCCGATGCTCTACCTGGTAGCGCCCGGCAGCGGCCTGACCGGCCCTGAAGGCGTGGCCATCGGCATCGGTTCGCTGATCGCCGGCTGGTTCGTCTACGACTTCCTCTGCGACTCGCCCCTGGGCAAGAAACCCGCCCTGCTCGGCTTCATCCTGTTTGTGCTGTTGATCGCCGCGGCCTATGGCTTCAGCAAGGTGTTCAGCGGTCGCGGCGCCTATCTGCATGTCGGCGCCATCATCGGCACCATCATGGTCGGCAACGTGTTCCGCATCATCATGCCGGCCCAGCGCGCGCTGGTGGCCGCCATCGCGGAAAACCGCACGCCGGACCCGACCCTGCCGGCCAAGGGCCTGCTGCGTTCGCGCCACAACAACTACTTCACCCTGCCCGTGCTGTTCATCATGATCAGCAACCACTTCCCGAGCACCTACGGCAGCCAGTACAACTGGTTGATCCTGGCCGGGATCGCGGTGCTGGCAGTGCTGGTGCGTCACTACTTCAACACCCGCCACGACAGCCACAAGTTCGCCTGGACCCTGCCGGTCGCGGCCCTGGGCATGATCTGCCTGGCCTACGTCACCGGCCCTGCGCAAATGGCCAAGGGTCCGGAAGTGGCCAAGGCCCCGGCAAAGATCGAGTACCAGCCACTGCCGGAAACCGCCATCGGCGGCGGCGCCAAGCCTGAGGCCGCAGCGGCTCCGGCGGCTCCCGAAGTTGCTCCGACGCAAGCGTCCACCACAACCCAGGGCCCGAGCTTCGACAAGGTGCACAACGTGATCCAGGAACGTTGCACCGTCTGCCACTCGGCCAAGCCCACCAGCCCGCTGTTCAGTGCCGCGCCGGCCGGCGTGATGTTCGATACCCCGGAGCAGATCAAGCTCCAGGCCCCACGGATCCAGGCCCAGGCAGTCGCCAGCCAGATCATGCCGCTGGGCAACATCACCCAGATGACCCAGCAGGAACGTGACCTGATCGGCGCCTGGATCAACCAGGGGGCGCGCACCAACTGAGTCACCGCTGAAAAACATCGCGGGCAAGCCTCGCTCCTACGGGAGTGAGCTTACTACGGGAGTGAGCTTGCTCGCGATCAGCCGCCACGCGGTTGGCCTGCTGCAAAAAAGCTGTTCGCAACCACACAGCTTTCTAATCACAAGAATAAAAAAGATCCGAGGTGTTGCATGTCCGCGTTAACCGAACCGCGCATCCCCGACGCACCCGCCATTGCGCGACTGCCCCTTTTGCAACTGATCCTGGTCGGTTTGCAGCATGTCCTGCTGATGTACGGAGGCGCCATCGCGGTGCCATTGATCATCGGACAGGCCGCGGGTCTGAGTCGTGAAGAAATCGCTTTCCTGATCAATGCCGACCTGCTGGTCGCCGGCATCGCCACCATCGTGCAATCCCTCGGCATCGGCCCCATGGGCATCCGCATGCCAGTGATGATGGGCGCCAGCTTTGCCGCCGTGGGCAGCATGGTGGCCATGGCCGGCATGCCGGGCATCGGTTTGCAGGGGATCTTTGGCGCGACCATCGCCGCCGGTTTCTTCGGCATGCTGATCGCGCCCTTCATGTCCAAGGTGGTGCGTTTCTTCCCGCCCCTGGTCACCGGCACCGTCATCACCTCCATCGGCCTGTCGCTGTTCCCGGTCGCGGTGAACTGGGCGGGCGGCGGCAGCCACAATACCGAATTCGGTTCCCCGATCTACCTGACCATCGCCGCGCTGGTACTGGGCACCATCCTGCTGGTGCACCGTTTCATGCGCGGTTTCTGGGTGAATATTTCCGTGCTGATCGGCATGGGCCTGGGCTACGTGCTCTGCGGCCTGATCGGCATGGTCGACCTCAGCGGCATGGCCCAGGCGCCCTGGGTGCAGGTGGTCACTCCGCTGCATTTCGGCATGCCGCAGTTCCATCTGGCGCCGATCCTTTCGATGTGCCTGGTGGTAGTGATCATCTTCGTCGAGTCCACCGGGATGTTCCTCGCCCTGGGAAAGATCACTGGCCAGGAAGTCACCCCGCACATGCTGCGTCGCGGCCTGCTGTGTGATGCCGGCGCCTCGTTTTTCGCCGGTTTCCTCAACACCTTCACCCACTCTTCGTTCGCCCAGAACATCGGCCTGGTACAGATGACCGGCGTGCGTTGCCGCTCGGTGACCCTAGTCGCCGGCGGCCTGCTGATAGTCCTGAGCCTGCTGCCCAAGGCGGCTTTCCTGGTGGCCTCGATTCCACCGGCGGTACTGGGTGGCGCAGCCATCGCCATGTTCGGCATGGTGGCGGCGACCGGGATCAAGATCCTCCAGGAAGCCGACATCGCCGACCGCCGCAATCAACTGCTGGTGGCGGTGAGCATCGGCATGGGCCTGATTCCGGTGGTCCGCCCGGAATTCTTCGCCCACCTGCCGCTGTGGATGAGCCCGATCACCCACAGCGGAATCGCCATGGCCACTCTCAGTGCCCTGGCCCTGAACCTGCTGTTCAACATCCTGGGCGGTACCGAACGGGCCGCCAGCAATCCCCGACACGCCCACCAGCATTGAAGCCTGAACGGGGCGGCCTGGCGGTCGCCCCTGCTTGACCGTCGATACCCGAAATACACGCACGACAGGCAGACCCGGCACCGCGCCCGGTCGCAGTCGGCGGCTGCCTGCGCCTTGACAATAAAAACAAACAGGGAGCAACACGATGAGACATGCACACGCACGCCTGCTGCTCAGCGGCACACTGCTGGCGACAACCCAGGCCATGGCTGGCGACCTGCTGCTGTGGCAGACCAACAGCCTGACGTACCTGTACGGCAAGAACTTCGCGATCAACCCGTCGATCCAGCAGACGGTGACCTTCGAACACGCCGACCGCTGGAAGTACGGCGACACCTTCCTGTTCGTCGACAAGATTTTCTACAACGGCCAGGAAGACCGTAACAAAGGCCGCCACGCCTTTTACGGCGAGTTCAGCCCCAGGCTGTCGTTCGGCAAGATCCTCGACCGCTCATTGGCCTTCGGCCCGGTCAAGGATGTGTTGCTGGCCATGACCTACGAATATGGCGAAGGCGACAGCGAGGCCTACCTGATCGGCCCCGGTTTCGACCTCGCCGTTCCGGGCTTCAACTATTTCACCCTGAACTTCTACCGCCGCCAGACCGAAGGCCCGCGCCCCGGCGACGGTGTCTGGCAAATCACCCCCTCCTGGTCCTACAGCATCCCGCTGGGTCGCTCGAACCTGTTGATCGACGGCTACCTGGACTGGGTGGTGGACAACGACCGGAACGACCGCGGCACCTACCACGCCAACCTGCATATCAACCCACAGATCAAATACGACCTGGGCAAGGCCCTGCGCCTGGGCGAGAAGCAGCTGTATGTCGGCCTCGAATACAGCTACTGGAAAGACAAGTACGGCATCCAGAACAGCCCGAACCTGGACACCAACCAGAACACCGCCAGCCTGCTGGTGAAGGTGCATTTCTAGGATGGCCGGCAAACGTGCTCCAAAGTTGTTTCAAGTGCGCTATTGCAGAGCACTTGAGCAAGGCCGTGGGAGTCAGTATTCTCCGCGGCCGCCTGAATCCGGTGAAAAAAAAAGCCCGGATTTAAAAACTGACCAGAAAGCCAACTTATCCAGGCCTCTGGAAAGTACCAAGGCGTACCGATTTAGAACCGAATTCACTCTCGATCGACTGTATTCGTACAGCCGCGCGGGAGTTTTTGCGTTTTTTTTTCGCCTTGGCTCAGCTCTTGCTATCAGCAACAAAGCTGACCGATCGGATGATTTTTCAGCCACTGAAAGGTGCCACACCAGAGCACCGGCTTTAAAGAAAAAAACGTGGAACCACTTACTTTTTGGGAGCAACCGAATGAACCGCATCTGTAAAGGCCTGATGCTTGCCGGATCCTTGCTGGCAGGGGCCCAGGCCACCGCCGGCGATCTGCTGCAATGGCAGAACAACAGCCTGACTTACCTCTACGGCAAAGACTTCGCGATCAATCCAGAAATCCAACAGACCGTTACGTTCGAACATGCCGATGCCTGGAAGTACGGCGACAACTTCCTGTTTATCGACAAGATCTTCTACAACGGTAAAAAGGACGGCAACGTCGGTCCGAATACTTATTACGGCGAGTTCAGCCCGCGTCTTTCATTCGGCAAGATCTTTGATCAGAAGTTGGAGTTCGGTCCGATCAAGGATGTATTACTGGCCATGACTTACGAGTTCGGCGAAGGCGATAACGAGTCCTACCTGATCGGTCCGGGTTTTGACCTGGCGATCCCCGGGTTCGATTACTTCCAGTTGAACTTCTACAACCGCCAGACCGAAGGCAGCCGTGCCGGCGACAATGTCTGGCAGATCACCCCGGTATGGTCCTACACCATTCCGGTGGGCCGTTCGGACATCCTGATCGACGGCTTCATCGACTGGGTAGTGGACAACGACAAGAATTCCAAAGGCGAGTACCACGCCAACCTGCACATCAACCCGCAGATCAAGTACGACCTGGGCAAGGCGCTGAAACTGGGCGACAAACAGCTGTATGTCGGTATCGAATACGACTATTGGAAGAACAAGTACGGGGTCAAGGACACCCCGTACTTCGACACCGACCAGAACACCGCCAGCCTGCTGCTCAAGTACCACTTCTGATGCTGTGAGCACCGTTCCCGTGCGGGTCGCGGGAACGGATTACATCGAACAAATCGATAGTAACGCGCCGATATTCGCAACCATCGATCAGTTGAGCTGGCATAGCATGTCGCTCATTCCAATCTGATCAGGAGTTGCATCGATGACTCAATTTCGCAAAGTACTCAGCGTCCATACCGGCCAGCCCGCTTCGGACGGCGCCGGCGTCAGACTGACCCGGGTCTTCGGTGGCCAGGGTGTCGAGCGTTTCGACCCGTTCCTGATGCTCGACGAGTTCGGCTCGGAAAACCCCGACGATTACATCGCCGGCTTCCCGCCCCATCCCCATCGCGGTTTCGAAACCGTCACCTACATGCTCGAAGGCCGCATGCGCCATGAGGATCACCTGGGCAACGTCGGCCTGCTGGAAGGCGGTGGCGTGCAGTGGATGACCGCTGCCAAGGGCATCATCCACAGCGAGATGCCGGAGCAGGAAGAAGGCGTGATGCGCGGCTTCCAGCTATGGCTGAACCTGCCGGGCAAGCACAAGCTGGACAAGGCCGGTTACCGGGACATTCAACCCCAGGACATCCCGCGCCTGACCACCGCCAATGGCGTGGAAGTGGTGGTGATCGCCGGCCGCTTCGATGACGGCCAGGTGCAACAGACCGGCGCCGTGGAGCGACCAGACACCGAGCCCCACTACTTCGACCTGCGCCTGCCTGCTGGCGCCAGCATCAGCCCGCGTCTGCCTGAAGGACATCGGGCCCTGCTGTATGTCTATGAAGGCCAGGTTGAGCTGGCCGGGCATCCGCAACCGGTCGCCAGCAGCAAGCTGGTGCGCCTGTCCGACCAGGGCGAGATCCAGTTGAGCAGTGCCAATGGCGCCCGTGTGCTGTTGATCGCCGGCAAGCCCCTGGGCGAGCCGATCGTGCAGTACGGCCCGTTCGTGATGAACACCCGGGAAGAGATCGAGCAGGCGTTGCGGGATTTTCGCGATGACAAACTGACGGCCTGAGCATTGCCCTTAGAAACGCTATCGCGAGCAAGCTCGCTCCTACAGAGATAATGAACTCCCTGTAGGAGCGAGCTTGCTCGCGATGCTTTTTCAGGCCGTCTCGACTTCTGCCGCCAATCCCAGGAAGCGCCGCAGCTCGTCGCGCTTGGCCAGGGCATCGCTGCGTCCCAGTTCGATCAGTTCGCTGCAATACCCCGACTCGAACAACAGGTAACTCAGGACTCCGGCACCGCTGGTCTTGGTTGCCCCCGGCCCGCGCAGAAACAGGCGCAGTGCCGCCGGCAGCTCATGCCGGTGCCGGGCAGCGATCTCGTCGATCGGCTGGCTGGGCGCAATCACCAGCACCTCCACCGGTGCCACGCCCAGGGCGCGGACGGGCGTGCCCGACGGCAGCAGATGACTGAACTGGTTGAGTCGCTGCAAGAGTTCGATGTCGCTCTCCAGGCTGTCAATGAAGGTACTGTTGAGCATGTGGCCGCCGATCTGCGCCAGCGTCGGCTGCTGTCCGGTGTAGCTGCGTTGCTGGGGCACCTGCGGATCGATGCCGCGAGGGTTGCCGCTGACCCCGACCACCAGCACCCGGCTGGCCCCCAGGTGCAACGCCGGACTGATGGGCGCCGATTGCCGCACCGCGCCGTCGCCGAAAAACTCCTGGTCGATTTTCACTGGAGCGAACAGCAACGGAATCGCCGAACTGGCCAGCAAGTGTTCGACCGTGAGTTCGGTGGGCAGGCCGATACGCCGATGGCGCAGCCAGGCATCGATGGTGCCGCCGCCCTGGTAGAACGTCACCGCCTGGCCCGATTCGTAACCGAAGGCCGTGACCGCCACCGCCTGCAGGTGCTTTTGCGCGATCGCCTGACGAATGCCGGACAGTTGCAGCTTATCGTTCAACAACTGCCGCAGCGGCGAGCTGTTGAGCAGCGCCACCGGCACCTGCGCGCCCAGGCCGAGCAGGCTGTGGCCGACGAACCGGGTGGCCTGGCGGATCACCCCGGGCCAGTCGCTGCGGATCACTTGATGGCTGCGAAAGCCCTGCCAGAACGCCGTGAGACGTTCGATGGCCGCGGTGAAATCCAGCGCGCCGCTGGCCAGGCTGACCGCGTTGATCGCCCCGGCCGAGGTCCCGACAATCACCGGAAACGGATTGCTCGCCCCCGCCGGCAGCAACTCGGCAATTGCCGCCAATACCCCCACCTGATATGCCGCACGAGCCCCGCCGCCGGAAAGAATCAATCCTGTGACCGGTTCCGCTGGGCTCATCGCTACACTCCATGGCGCTGATAAAGGGCTTTCAATCTTGGCTCTGTACGAAAAGTGGCTACGCTCGGCCATGCTGCGTTAAAAACAGGCTCGGAATGCTCATGTAGGCCCCTACACTCCGCTTCCTCGCCTGTTTTTGCCTTGCCTGACCTTCGCTCGCCGACCTTTCGTCCTAGAGCCTAACGCGATAATTTCAACCGCGCTTCTTATACAGCTTCGGCTCGCCTGGCGGGCGGCTCTTGAAGCGGCGGTGCGCCCACAGGTACTGCTCCGGGCACTCGCGCAGCACGCCTTCGATCCACTGGTTGATGCGCAGGCAATCGGCCTCTTCGGTCTCACCCGGGAAATCCTGCAACGGCGGGTGAATCACCAAGCGATAACCACTGCCATCGGCCAGCCGCTGCTGAGTGAAAGGCACCACCAGGGCCTTGCCCAGCCGGGCGAACTTGCTGGTGGCGGTAACCGTCGCCGCCTGGATGCCGAACAGCGGCACGAACACGCTCTGCTTGGCGCCGTAATCCTGGTCCGGTGCGTACCAGATGGCACGCCCGGCACGCAGCAGCTTGAGCATGCCGCGCACGTCTTCACGCTCCACGGCCAGGGAATCCAGGTTGTGCCGTTCGCGGCCACGGCGCTGGATGAAATCGAACAGCGGGTTCTTGTGCTCGCGGTACATGCCATCGATGGTGTGCTGCTGGCCCAGCAACGCCGCGCCGATTTCCAGGGTGGTGAAGTGCAGGGCCATGAGGATCACGCCCTTGCCTTCCAGCTGCGCCTGCTTGAGGTACTCCAGCCCTTCGACATGGGCCAGGCGCGCCAGGCGCGGCTTGGACCACCACCAGCTCATGGCCATCTCGAAAAAGGCGATGCCAGTGGAGGCGAAGTTTTCCTTGAGCAGGCGCTTGCGCTCGGCCGCGGACTTCTCGGGGAAACACAGTTCCAGGTTGCGCTTGGCGATCCGCCGACGCTCGCCGGCCACCCGGTACATCAACGCGCCCAGGGCACGGCCGATCCACAGCAGCAGCGGATAGGGCAACTGGACCACCAGCCATAGCAGGCCCAGGCCCAGCCACAGCGGCCAAAAACGGGGATAAAGAAATGCAGCTCGAAAACGCGGGCGATCCATTACAGATTCCGGACAGACAACAAGGTCGCGCATTCTACATCGGTTCGACCCGGCTTGCGGCCCGCGGGCGTTCTCGTTATAAGTCTCGGCACTTTTAGTGACAAGCCGCTTTATGCCGACCATGAGCCAAACCGAATCGCAAGACCTGGATCCTGTGTTCCAGTTGAAGGGCAGCATGCTGGCCATCACCGTGCTGGAACTGGCCCGCAACGACCTCGAAGGCCTCGATCGCCAACTGGCGGCGAAGGTCGCGCAAGCCCCGAATTTCTTCAGTAACGCCCCGCTGGTGCTGGCGCTGGACAAACTGCCGGCCAGCGAAGGCGCCGTCGATCTGCCCGGTCTGATGCGCGTCTGCCGTCACCATGGTCTGCGCACCCTGGCGATCCGCGCCAGCCGCATCGAAGACATCGCCGCGGCGATCGCCGTCGACCTGCCGGTCCTGCCGCCCTCCGGCGCCCGCGAGCGGCCGCTGGAACCGCAGGAAAACGAAGCCCGGAAAAAGCCTGAAAAACCGCCTGAACCGACCATCAAGCCCACCCGCATCATCACTTCGCCAGTACGCGGCGGACAGCAGATCTATGCCCAGGGTGGCGATCTGGTAGTGACCTCGTCGGTCAGCCCGGGTGCGGAACTTCTGGCCGATGGCAACATCCATGTATACGGCCCGATGCGCGGTCGAGCGCTGGCCGGGGTCAAGGGCGACACCAAGGCACGGATTTTCTGTCAGCAGTTGAGCGCTGAACTGGTGTCCATCGCCGGCCAGTACAAGGTTTCCGAGGACCTGCGGCGCGACCCGTTGTGGGGCGCCGGGGTCCAGGTCAGCCTGTCGGGTGACGTGTTGAACATCACACGTCTTTAACGGATACTGCCGCATTTTCCAGGCATCTCTAAAACCTAGCGAATACGGCTCAAACGAAGTAGGAGCAGGTGTTAACCGACCTCCAGCCAAGGCTGTCCGACTGCAGTAGTTTTCATAGAGATGTTTTTCAGGGGCTAAAAAGTCCTTCTTCCTTAGGGGTGAAACACCTTGGCCAAGATTCTCGTGGTTACATCCGGCAAGGGTGGTGTGGGTAAGACCACCACCAGCGCCGCTATCGGTACCGGCCTCGCTCTGCGCGGCCACAAAACTGTCATCGTCGACTTCGACGTCGGCTTGCGTAACCTCGACCTGATCATGGGTTGCGAACGTCGCGTGGTGTATGACTTCGTCAACGTGGTCAACGGCGAAGCCAACCTGCAGCAAGCCCTGATCAAAGACAAGCGCCTGGAAAACCTCTACGTACTGGCCGCCAGCCAGACCCGCGACAAAGACGCGCTGACCCAGGAAGGCGTGGAAAAAGTGCTGATGGAGCTCAAGGAGACCTTCGATTTCGTGGTCTGCGACTCCCCGGCCGGTATCGAGAAAGGCGCCCACCTGGCCATGTACTTCGCCGACGAAGCGATTGTCGTGACCAACCCTGAAGTTTCCTCGGTGCGCGACTCCGACCGTATGCTCGGCCTTTTGGCCAGCAAGTCCCGCCGCGCCGAAAGAGGCGAAGAGCCGATCCAGGAACACCTGCTGATCACCCGCTACCACCCGGAGCGCGTCGAAAAAGGGGAAATGCTCGGTGTCGAGGACGTCAAGGAAATCCTTGCAGTGCGCCTTCTGGGCGTGATCCCGGAATCCCAGGCGGTGCTCAAGGCCTCCAACCAGGGCGTGCCGGTGATTCTCGACGACCAGAGCGATGCCGGCCAGGCCTACAGCGATACCGTTGATCGCTTGCTGGGCAAGGAAAAGGAACACCGGTTCCTCAATGTCGAGAAGAAGGGATTCTTCGAGCGCCTGTTTGGAGGTAGGTAAATGAACCTTTTTGACTTCTTTCGTGCCAGCAAAAAAGTAAGCACCGCGTCGGTAGCGAAAGAGCGTCTACAGATCATCGTGGCGCATGAACGCGGCCAACGCACTACCCCCGATTACTTGCCTGCCTTGCAGAAGGAACTGGTGGAAGTAATCCGCAAGTACGTCAATATCGGGTCCGATGACGTGCATGTCGCTCTGGAAAACCAGGGCAGCTGCTCGATCCTGGAACTCAATATCACCCTGCCTGATCGCTGATCGACCAGGCTGGAGCCACGGCGGCTCGATCCCTCGGTTTTTCTACAGGAGCAAGCCTGCTCCTGTAGAAGCCGGGCTGATCGAGCCGCCGTTGGCGTTTGTTACGAGGCTGTTTTAATGCCGCTGTCGAATATCCGCATCATTCACCAGGACGCCGCTGTCCTGGTGGTGGACAAACCTACCCTGCTGCTCTCAGTGCCTGGCCGGGCCGATGACAACAAGGATTGCCTGATCACCCGCCTGCAGGAAAACGGCTACCCCGAAGCCCGCATCGTCCACCGGCTGGACTGGGAAACCTCCGGCATCATCCTGCTGGCCCGCGACCCCGATACCCACCGCGAACTGTCCCGGCAATTTCACGACCGCGAGACCGAAAAAGCCTACACCGCATTGTGCTGGGGCCAACCGGAACTGGACAGCGGCAGCATCGACCTGCCACTGCGCTACGACCCGCCGACCAAACCGCGGCACGTGGTGGACCACGAATTCGGCAAGAACGCCCTGACTTTCTGGCGCGTGCTGGAACGTTGCGGCGACTGGTGCCGTGTCGAGTTGACCCCGATCACCGGGCGCTCGCACCAGTTGCGGGTGCATATGCTGTCCATCGGTCACCCGCTGCTGGGCGACGGCCTGTACGCGCATCCACAAGCGCTGGCCGCCTGGCCACGCCTGTGCCTGCACGCCAGCATGCTCAGCTTCACCCATCCGCAGAGTGGCGAACGCCTGCGCTTCGAATGCCCGGCACCGTTCTGATCGAGAGCGGCCACCGTAGCGGGACGCCCCTCGATTGAGGGGCATACAACCTCAGAAAAATCCGACCAAAAATTAAGATTAATCTGAATAATTTGTTATGAATTTGTGAAAAAAATATTAAAATAGTGGCTATTCGACATTAAGGCAGGAAGCCCCCGTGCTCAGCAGTCAGCCATTTCAACGCGATTACCCTTTCACCTTCTGCTTTCTGAATACCACCCTGCACCTTCGCGAAAAACCTTCGGCAAACGCCTGCACAGCCCTCGAACAACTTATCCGCCAACGTCACGCACACAAACAGACCCGCGCCAGCGCGCCTTTGGCGAACGGCGAGACACCGCTGTTCGCCAAGGTGCAGCCTCTGGATACACTCAAGGCGAAAGTTCGCGTCACCCTGGGCAAACCCCAGCGCAATGGCCGCTTCGACTGGCCGCTGGAAGAGCTGATCAACACCGTCGAAGCCCAGCGACGCGGCGTACAGATGTCCGACCTTGAAGGATTCGGCTATACCCGGGATCGCCTGGGACTGGTACAGGAATACTTCATCCTTACCCGCCTGCTGGACGATTACGTCGACGGCGTACAGTGGTTACGCAACAACCCGGACAAGATCGAGCCCTTTATCCGCGATGCATTCGGCCTGCTGCACTCCCTCGCGCAAAAGAACATCACCCACATGGACTTCTGGGCCGGCAACATCATGATCAGCCCCCAGGCTCCACTCAAGGCCATCGACTTCGAGAACTGCTTCGCGACCATCACGCCCCATCCCAGCGAAACCCTGGGTTTTCAGTTGGGGTTCTTCTACCGTCGCGAAGTCTACAAACTGATCACCGAAGCGCAGTACGACGCGCTGGTGGAGGAATACCTCGATCAACTGCCGGGCATTTGCGCAGAGAAATTCAACCAGGTCTACCAGGCCAGCAAGCATGAATATGTGGGCCGCAAGCAACGCCGCGAAGTGTTCCTCAAAGGCAACCTGATCACCGGCTGAGCCGTTCTCCCTGCCGCGATGAATGTTGTCTCCCTCAACGGCATTGCGCCTGCAATGCCGCGAGCCGATACGGTAAACTCGCGCCACTGCTGTCTGGAGTTACTTATGCGCGAAGAGTTGAACCAGGGCCTGATCGACTTCCTCAAGGCCTCCCCTACCCCTTTCCATGCAACCGCCAGCCTCGTTCAACGCCTGGAGGCCGCGGGCTACCAGCGTCTCGACGAGCGCGAGCCGTGGACCACCGAAGCCAACGGTCGCTACTACGTCACCCGCAATGACTCCTCCATCGTGGCCGTCAAGCTAGGTCGGCATTCGCCCCTGCAAGGCGGGATCCGCATGGTCGGCGCGCACACCGACAGCCCGTGCCTGCGGGTCAAGCCGCAACCGGAGCTGCAACGCCAGGGCTTCTGGCAACTGGGCGTGGAAGTCTACGGCGGCGCCTTGCTGGCGCCCTGGTTCGACCGCGACCTGTCGCTGGCCGGCCGCGTCACCTTCCGTCGCGACGGCAAGGTCGAAAGCCAGTTGATCGACTTCAAGGCGCCCATCGCAATCATCCCCAACCTGGCCATTCACCTCAATCGCGAAGCCAACCAGGGCTGGGCCATCAATGCCCAGACCGAGTTGCCGCCGATCCTCGCGCAATTCGCCGGCGACGAGCGGGTCGACTTCCGCGCGGTGCTGACCGACCAGTTGGCCCGCGAACACGGCCTGAACGCCGATGTGGTGCTCGATTACGAGCTGAGCTTCTACGACACCCAAAGCGCCGCGGTGATCGGCCTGCACGGCGACTTCATCGCCGGCGCGCGCCTGGACAACCTGCTGTCCTGCTACGCCGGCCTGCAAGCCTTGCTCAACGCCGACACCGAGGAAACCTGCGTGCTGGTCTGCAACGACCACGAAGAAGTCGGCTCCTGCTCGGCCTGCGGTGCCGACGGCCCGATGCTCGAGCAGACCCTGCGTCGCCTGCTGCCCGAAGGCGACGAATTCGTGCGCACCATCCAGAAGTCGCTGCTGGTCTCGGCCGACAATGCCCACGGCGTGCACCCCAACTACGCCGACAAGCACGATGCCAATCACGGCCCGAAACTCAACGCCGGCCCGGTGATCAAGGTCAACAGCAACCAGCGATACGCCACCAACAGCGAAACCGCCGGTTTCTTCCGCCATCTGTGCATGGCCGAGGAAGTGCCGGTGCAAAGCTTCGTGGTGCGCAGCGACATGGGCTGCGGCTCGACCATCGGCCCGATCACCGCCAGCCACCTGGGCGTGCGCACCGTGGATATCGGCCTGCCGACCTTCGCCATGCACTCGATCCGCGAACTGTGCGGCAGCCACGACCTGGCGCATCTAGTGAAGGTACTGAGCGCGTTCTACGCCAGCCGCGACCTGCCGTAAGCCCCCTTCTGTGGGAGCGAAGCTTGCTCGCGATGAACGATGACGCGGTCGTCCAGTACCTCCGCGTCGCCGCCATCGCGAGCAAGCTTCGCTCCTACAAGACGCGAAAATCCAGGCATCGAGGCATTTCTGATGCACATCAACCCGAACTCCGCCAAAGCCACCTAGACTGGTGAGTATCCCCTCCGACAAGGCTGTCGCCATGATCTCGATGTCTTCGTTCCACGCCATGCTCATTCCCATTCTCTCGGGGATGATCCTGCTGGCCATCGGCTACAACTTCCGCGACAAGAATGCCGGCATCTTCAGCATGTGGGCCGGTATGCTGCTGATCCTTGGCACCGTGATCTACAAGATCCTCGCCAAACTCGCCGAATAAAATGCGCCGTCCAGGCTCGCATTGGTATTAGCTGCCTCGTACACTCGGTCGATCCGCTTTTTCTGAGGTTGACCGCCCAGTGTTCGCTCGTCTTTCCGTTCTGCCCTACTGCCTGTTTCTCTGTCTCCTGACACTATTGCCGCTGTCATCAGCCCAGGCGGTGGGTCTGCCGGGCCTGCTCAACAGCGGTAAAACCCAGCCACAAGCCGAGCAGCCCCTGGGACAGTCGCTGGACGAGGTCATCAAATCCCTGGAAAACGACCAGCAACGCAGCCAGTTGCTGACCGACCTGAAAAAGCTCCGCGACGCCACGAAAAAAGCCCAGACGCCCGCCGAAGAAGGCGTGCTCGGCCTGATCGGCGGCACCCTGTCCAGCTTCGAAAAACAGTTCTCCGGCGCCGACAGCCCGATCACCCGCTGGTCGAACGAATTCGATCAGGCCCAGGATGAACTGGCGGCCCTGATGCTGCCGGCCAGCGAATGGCTGCCGATCATCTTCGCCTTCGCCCTGATCCTGATGGTCTGGAGCCTGCTGGCGGCGGCGCTGATCTGGCTCAGTCACCGCCTGCGGGAGCGTTTCGGCCTCACCGAAGAACTGCCGCAGCACCCCAAGACCTGGGACCTGCTGCGCTTCGCCCTGCGCAAACTGGGGCCCTGGCTGATCGCGCTGATCATGACCGTGTACATGACCTACAAACTGCCGTCGTCCCTGGGCAAGGACCTGGCCATGGTCCTGGCTTACGCGCTGGTGGTCGGCACCTGTTTCTCGGCGATCTGCGTGATCGCCTTTTCCGTGCTGGACGGTCCGAACCGTCACCGCGCGCTGTACATTCTGCGCCGCCAGGCGTTCCGCCCATTGTGGCTGATCGGCAGTTTCGCCGCCTTCGGCGAGGCCTTGAGCGACCCACGATTGATCGCCAGCCTGGGCAGCCACCTGGCGCACACCGCGGCCACCTTCGCCAATGTCATGGCGGCCTTGTCCACCGGGGTGTTCATCCTGCGTTTCCGGCGGCCGATCGCGCACCTGATCCGCAACCAGCCGCTGTCCCGGCGCCTGACCCGCCGCGCCCTGAGCGACACCATCGAGATCATCGGCACCTTCTGGTACCTGCCAGCGCTGGTGCTGGTGGCCATCTCTCTGTTCGCCACCTTCATTTCCGCCGGCGACACCAGCACTGCCCTGCGCCAGTCGCTGATCTGCACCGTGCTGCTGGTGCTGTGCATGGTGATCAACGGCCTGGTGCGCCGCCATTCCCTCAAGCCCCAGCGCGGGCACAAGCGCCACGCCCTGTACTCCGAGCGCCTGAAAGGCTTCTTCTACACCCTCGCCCACCTGATGGTATGGCTGGTATTCATCGAACTCGGCCTGCGGGTCTGGGGTATGTCGCTGATCCGCTTCACCGAAGGCGACGGCCATGAAATCAGCGTCAAGCTGTTCAGCCTCGGCGGCACCCTGCTGTTCGCCTGGCTGATCTGGATCCTCAGCGACACCGCGGTGCACCACGCCCTGACCCGTTCGCGCAAAGGCCTGGCCAATGCCCGGGCGCAGACCATGATGCCGCTGATCCGCAACGTGCTGTTCGTGGCGATCTTCATCATCGCCCTGATCGTCGCCCTGGCGAACATGGGTATGAACGTCACGCCGCTGCTGGCCGGTGCCGGTGTGATCGGCCTGGCCATCGGTTTTGGCGCCCAGTCGCTGGTGGCCGACCTGATCACCGGCCTGTTCATCATCATCGAGGACTCCCTGGCCATCGACGACTACGTGGACGTCGGCGGCCACCTGGGTACCGTCGAAGGCCTGACCATCCGCACCGTGCGCCTGCGGGACATCGACGGCATCGTGCACACCATCCCGTTCAGCGAAATCAAGAGCATCAAGAACTACTCCCGGGAGTTCGGCTACGCGATCTTCCGGGTGGCCATTCCGTACAACATGGACATAGACGAGGCCATCAAGCTGATGCGCGATGTCGGCCAGAAGATGCGCACCGACCCGCTGCAACGGCGCAACATCTGGTCGCCGCTGGAGTTCCAGGGGGTGGAAAGCTTCGAGTCTGGCAACGCGATTCTGCGCGCCCGCTTCAAGACCGCGCCGATCAAACAATGGGAGGTGTCACGGGCCTTCAACCTGTCCCTCAAGCGCCACCTCGACGAAGCCGGAATGGACCTGGCCACGCCACGCATGAGCGTGCAAGTGATCACCGCCGGCGGCGGGCCCCAGCAAGAGGAGTAAGGCGTCCGGCCGCGTACTGGCAAGGGCGCGGCCGCACTCTCCACGGTTGGGGCGGTCACAGGTTTTGCCACCTGAGCAGCACAACAATAATCATGGAGAGAGTCCCTATGCAGCTATCCGCTATCGCCCAAGCCTGCTTGATCGGCGTCCTGGCCTTGTCCAGCCAGGCCGCCAACGCCGTCGACGACAACGCCATGGAACAGGCCCGCCAGCACATCGCCGAACAGGCCAAGGCCCTGGAGCCGGCGCTGCTGGAAACCCGTCGCGATATCCACGCCCACCCGGAACTCGGCAACACCGAACAACGCACCGCCGAACTGGTGGCCACGCAATTGCGCGCCCTGGGCCTGGAGGTCAAGACCGGCGTCGCCCGTACCGGCGTGGTGGCGGTGCTCAAGGGCGCCCTGCCCGGCCCGACCGTGGCCCTGCGCGCCGACATGGACGCGCTGCCGGTCAAGGAAGTCGCGGACCTGCCGTTCGCCTCCAAGGCCAAGGGTCGCTACCTGGACAAGGAAGTGGACGTCATGCACGCCTGCGGCCATGACGCCCACACCGCCATCCTGCTGAGCACGGCGAAAATCCTCAGCAACATGCGCGAGCGCCTGCCCGGCACCGTGGTGTTCTATTTCCAGCCCGCCGAAGAAGGCCCGAGCGATTTCGTCCCCGACGGCAAGAACACCTGGGGCGCGAAGATGATGGTGCAGGAAGGCGTCATGAAATCGCCCAAGCCGGACGCGGTGTTCGGCCTGCATGTCTGGGCCGGGATTCCGGCCGGGCGCATCGCCTATCGCCCGGGCCCGACCCTGGCCAGCTCCGACGACCTGCGTATCAGGATCCTCGGCAAGCAGACCCACGCCGGCCGCCCCTGGGACGGCATCGACCCGATCACGGTCGGCGCCCAGACCGTGGTCGGACTGCAAACCGTGGTCAGCCGGCGCACCGATATCTCATCGTTCCCCTCGGTGGTCAGCATCGGCACCATCAACGGCGGCACGCGCTACAACATCATCCCCGAGTCGCTGGACATGACCGGCACCATCCGCTCCTACGACTATGGCATCCGCCAGAAGCTGCACAGCGATGTGCGCCAGACCGTGGAAAAGATCGCCGAAAGCGGTGGCGCCAAGGCCGAGGTAAGCATCATCGAGAAGTACGACCCGACCATCAACGACCCGGCCCTGACCGAGAAAATGCTGCCGAGCCTGCGCTGGGCGGCCAAGGACGATGTGGTGCAGGGCCCGTTGGTGGGAGGCGCGGAAGACTTTTCCTTCTATGCCAAGGAGGCGCCGGGGCTGTTCGTGTTCCTCGGCGTGACGCCACGGGACCAGGACATGGCCAAGGCCGCGCCGAACCACAACCCGGGGTTCTTTGTCGATGAATCGGCGCTGCTGGTGGGCGTGCGTACCCTGGCGTCATTGACCACCGATTATCTGTTCGCCGGGGCCAAACCCTAAGGATTGAAACGCTCCTGGCGTCATCGCGAGCAAGCCCGCTCCTGCAACGGGAGCGGGCTCAGACCACATCGACGCCGACATGGATCGCATCGTGGCGCCAGAACTCCAGGTCGCAGTCGATCAGCCGTTGGTGCTGGTCGTAATTGACCCGGGCGATCCGCAGCCCGGGACTGCCCGCCGACACCTTCAGCGCCGCCGCGGCTTCCACCGGCAAGGAAGTCGGCACGATCTCGAAACGCACCCGACCGTAATGCAGGTCGTAGTGCCGCGCGTACAGCTCGGTGATCGACTGGTTCAGGTCGAATTCGAGGATGCCCGGAAAGTACTGCGGATTGAGGTAGTGCTCCACATACAGCACCAGGCGCTCGTCGATGCGCCGTACCCGACGGATCTGGATCACGCTGGACAGCGCCGGCAGCTGCAGCCAGGCACAGACCGCTGCTGAAGCCGGTTGCAGGCGCGCCGAGATCATCTCGGTCGACGGCACCCGTCCCTGGGCACTGACCATCGCGTGAAAGTGGCTGCGCTGCATCAAGTTGTAGGCCAGCCGCGGTGGCGAGACGAACCAGCCGCGTCGCTCCTCGCGATAGATCTGGCCCTGGGCCTCCAGCTGCAACAAGGCTTCGCGCACGGTAATCCGGGTAGTACCGAACAACTCGCTGAGCTTGCGCTCGGCCGGCAGCTTGCTACCGGGCGCCAACAACCCGTGATCGATCTGTTCCTGCAGGACCTGCCCAATGGCTGTCACCGCCTTGACTGCCTCTTCGCGCATCAACGTTACCTATCTGGACTAGACCAGCACTGTTTCAGGGCAAAACGTGCCTGGAAAAAAGGCACTCAGCCTTCACCGAGAGCCTAGGCAATGCATATGACTGACAGATGACAAAGCCGCCCAACGGCTGTGCCAGACGCCTGCAATTGGCTGGCCAAGTCCTTTCATATCAGCCGCTTAGCCTTGGTCTACGCTTATCTCGCAGCCCCGCACCTGCCGCCCGCGAATGCCTTGCAGGACTGATGCCGACATTAAAGTGTCATCCAGCCGGCTTAAATTGGCTCAGGTATTGCTGACCTAGACCAACAACGTTAGACAAACACAGCGTTGAACACGCCCAAAGGAGCTTCGGATGAAACAGCTTTTCCTGGCATCACTGTTAGGCTCGACCATCGCCCTGTGCACCGCCGCCATGGCCGCTGATACCGACTTGAAGACCCTGGAAGCCGCGGCGAAAGCCGAAGGCGCCGTCAACAGCGTCGGCATGCCCGACGACTGGGCCAACTGGAAAGGGACCTGGGAAGACCTGGCCAGGAACTACGGCCTCAAGCACATCGACACCGACATGAGTTCGGCCCAAGAGATCGCCAAGTTCGCCGCCGAGAAAGACAACGCCAGCGCCGACATCGGCGACGTCGGCGCGGCCTTCGGCCCGATCGCGGTCAAGCAGGGCGTGGTCCAGCCTTACAAGCCAAGCACCTGGGACCAGGTCCCGGACTGGGCCAAGGACAAGGACGGCAACTGGGCGCTGGCCTATACCGGCACCATCGCCTTCATCATCAACAAGAAGCTGCTGCACGGTTCCGAAGCGCCGAAAAGCTGGGCCGACCTGGAGAAAGGCAAATACAAGGTCTCCATCGGCGACGTAAGCACCGCCGCCCAGGCCGCCAACGGCGTGCTGGCCGCGGCCATCGCCAAGGGCGGCGATGAAAAGAACATCCAGCCCGCCCTGCTGATGTTCGCCGAGATCGCCAAGCAAGGGCGCCTGTCGCTGGCCAACCCGACCATCGCCACCATGGAAAAGGGTGAAGTGGAAGTCGGCGTGGTCTGGGACTTCAACGGCCTGAGCTACCGCAACAAGATGGTCAACAAGGACGACTACATCGTGCTGATCCCGTCGGACGGCTCGGTGATCTCCGGCTACACCACTATCATCAACAAATACGCCAAGCACCCGAACGCAGCCAAGCTGACCCGTGAATACATCTTCAGCGATGCCGGGCAGATCAACCTGGCACGCGGCAATGCGCGTCCGATCCGCGCCGAGCACCTGACCCTGCCCGCCGAAGTCCAGGCCAACCTGCTGCCCAACGAGCAGTACAAGAAAGTCACGCCGATCAAGGACGCCGATGCCTGGGAGAAGACCTCCAAGGCCCTGCCACAGAAATGGCAGGAAGAAGTGATCATCAACATGCAGTAATGCTGCATCTGTAGGAGCGAGCTTGCTCGCGATCCAGGCACTGCGGTCTGCCCTGGAACCGCAGAGACGCCATCGCGAGCAAGCTCGCTCCTACAGGCACCTGGTTGTCTTGCGGAGTCCTCCCCCATGCCACACAACGTCATCCTTGTCGTGCTCGACGGCCTCAACCACGAGGTCGCCCGCCATGCCATGGGACACCTTCAGGCCTACGTCGGCGCAGGACGCGCCGCGCTGTACAAGCTGGAATGTGAACTGCCGGCCCTGTCCCGACCGCTCTACGAATGCATCCTGACCGGGGTGCCACCGCTGGACAGCGGCATCGTGCACAACAACGTCTCGCGCCTGTCCAACCAGCGCAGCATTTTCCACTATGCCAGCGCCGCCGGGCTCAGCACCGCCGCCGCGGCCTATCACTGGGTCAGCGAGCTGTACAACCGCTCACCGTTCGAGCCAGCCCGGGACCGGCATACCGACAACAAGAAGCTGCCGATCCAGCACGGGCATTTCTACTGGAACGACCACTATCCCGATTCCCATCTGTTCGCCGATGCCGAGCACCTGCGGCTGCGCCATGCGCCGAACTTTCTGCTGGTGCACCCGATGAACATCGACGATGCCGGGCACAAGCATGGCCTCGACAGCCCGCAATACCGCAACAGCGCACGCTCGGCCGACATCATCCTCGCCGACTACCTGCAAGGCTGGCTCGACGCCGGCTACCAGGTGCTGGTGACGGCTGACCACGGCATGAACAACGACCGTTCCCACAACGGCCTGTTACCCGAGGAGCGGGAAGTGCCGCTGTTCGTCCTCGGCGATGCGTTCAGCTTCAGCCCCGTCGCCACCCCGGATCAGACCGAGCTGTGCGGCACCATCTGCGAATTGCTCGGCGCGCCCCACGACAAACCTGTATGCCGGGAGTTGCTGAAGTGAATGCATTCACCCGTGGCAAATGGCTGGCGATCCTGTGCCTCTTGCCCTTTGCCCTGTTCTTCATCGTGTTCCAGATCGCCCCGCTGCTCTGGGTGCTGGTCAACAGCCTGCAATCGGAAGAGTTCGGCTGGGGCCTGGCCAACTTCAACAAGATCTTCAGTTCCAGGTTCTATCTGCAAGCCATCCAATACAGCCTGGAAATCAGCTTCTGGTCGAGCCTGTTCGGTATCGTCATCGCGATCCTCGGCAGCTATTCGCTGCGCCGGGTCGACTCGAAGCTGCGCAACTTCGTCAACGCCTTCGCCAACATGACCAGCAACTTCGCCGGCGTGCCCCTGGCGTTCGCCTTCATCATCCTGCTGGGTTTCAACGGCAGCATCACCATCATGCTCAAACAGGCGGGGATCATTCAGGACTTCAACCTGTACTCCAAGACCGGCCTGATCATCCTTTACACCTACTTCCAGATCCCCCTCGGCGTGCTGCTGCTCTACCCGGCCTTCGACGCCCTGCGCGAAGACTGGCGCGAGTCCGCGGCCTTACTCGGCGCCAGCGGCTGGCAGTTCTGGCGCCACATCGGCCTGCCAGTGCTGACCCCGGCGCTGCTGGGGACCTTCGTCATCCTGCTGGCCAACGCCCTGGGCGCCTATGCCACGGTCTATGCGCTAACTACCGGCAACTTCAACGTGCTGCCGATCCGCATCGCCGCCATGGTTTCCGGCGACATCTCCCTGGACCCGAACATGGCCAGCGCCCTGGCCGTGGTCCTGGTGGCGCTGATGACCCTGGTGACCATCGTCCATCAGCTGCTGTTGAAGAGGAGCTACCATGTCTCGCGCTGAACCCGGCTCCGCCGCCCTCTATCACCGGCTTGTGGTGTACCTGCTGTTCGCCATCCTCCTGCTGCCGCTGGCCGGGACCCTGGTCTACTCCATCGCCAGCAGTTGGTCGGCGACCATCCTGCCCAGCGGCTTTACCTTCAAGTGGTACATCCAGCTGTGGAGCGACCCGCGCTTCCTGCACGCTTTCGGCCAGTCGCTGCTGGTCTGCGTCGGCGCCCTGATCCTGTCGGTGGTGCTGATCCTGCCGTTGCTGTTCGTGGTGCACTACCACTTCCCGCGGCTCGATGCGCTGATGAACATCCTGATCCTGCTGCCGTTCGCGGTGCCGCCGGTGGTGTCCTCGGTGGGCCTGCTGCAACTCTACGGTTCAGGGCCGTTCGCCATGGTTGGCACGCCGTGGATCCTCGTCGGCTGCTACTTCACCGTGGCCCTGCCCTTCATGTACCGGGCGATCACCAACAACCTGCAGGCGATCAACCTGCGCGACCTGATGGACGCCGCCCAGCTGCTGGGCGCCAGCACCTGGCAGGCGGCCTTCCTGGTGGTGCTGCCGAACCTGCGCAAGGGCCTGATGGTGGCCCTGTTGCTGTCGTTCTCGTTCCTGTTCGGCGAATTCGTGTTCGCCAACATCCTGGTGGGCACCCGCTATGAAACCCTGCAGGTCTACCTGAACAACATGCGCAACAGCAGCGGCCACTTCACCAGCGCGCTGGTGATTTCCTACTTCTTCTTTGTGCTGGTTCTGACCTGGGCCGCCAACATCTTGAACAAGGACAAAAGCCAATGAGCTTCGTCAGCGTCCAACACCTGCAGAAAAATTACAGTGGCACCCCGGTGTTCAGCGACATCAACTGCGAAATCCACAAGGGCGAATTCGTCACCCTGCTCGGCCCCTCCGGCTGCGGCAAGTCCACCCTGCTGCGCTGCATCGCCGGCCTGACCCCGGTGGACGCCGGCAAGATCCTCCTCGACGGCCACGACATCGTGCCCCTGAGCCCGCAGAAACGCGGGATCGGCATGGTGTTCCAGAGCTATGCGCTGTTCCCCAACATGACCGTGGAACAGAACGTGGCTTTCGGCCTGCGCATGCAGAAGGTCAACGCCGACGAGAGCCACAAGCGCGTGCTCGAAGTCCTGCGCCTGGTGGAGCTGCACGACTTCGCCAGCCGTTATCCCCATCAACTGTCCGGGGGCCAGTGCCAGCGCGTGGCCCTGGCCCGCTCGCTGGTGACCCGCCCGCGCCTGTTGCTGCTGGACGAGCCGCTGTCGGCGCTGGACGCACGGATCCGCAAGCACCTGCGCGAGCAGATCCGGCAGATCCAGCGCGAACTGGGGCTGACCACGATTTTCGTCACCCACGACCAGGAAGAAGCCCTGACCATGTCCGACCGCATCTTCCTGATGAACCAGGGCAAGATCGTCCAGAGCGGTGACGCCGAGACGCTCTACACCGCCCCGGTGGATGTGTTCGCCGCAGGCTTCATCGGCAACTACAACCTGCTGGACGCCGAAAGCGCCAGCAAGCTGTTGCAGCGGCCGATCAACGGGCGTATCGCGATACGCCCCGAAGCCATCGAACTGCGCAAGGACGGCGAACCCGACGCGCAGATCCGCAGCCACAGCCTGCTGGGCAACGTGATCCGCTACCGGGTCGAGGCCCGTGGCGTGGAGCTGGTGGTGGATGTATTGAATCGCTCGCCGGACGATCTGCACCCCGACGGTCAACGCCTGGCCCTTTCCATCGATCCCGCGGCCCTCTGTGAGGTAGCTTGACGGCAGCGATAAGCTTCAAGCAGCGAGCTTCAAGTTATAGATAGACTGCTAAGCACCTAAAACCAATTCTTGCAGCTTGAAGCTTATAGCTTGAAGCTGTTCTCGGAGAGAACTGCACTAATGGCCCTGGCAATTTTTGATCTGGACGAGACCCTGATCCACGGCGACTGCGCCACCCTCTGGAGCGAACAGATGGGGCGCCTGGGCTGGGTCGACAGCGAGTCTTTCATGCGCCGCAACAATGAACTGATGGACGCCTACAGCCATGGCAAGCTGGCCATGGAGGAGTTCATGGCCTTCAGCCTGGAGCCGATGGCCGGCCGCACCCCGGAAGAGGTCGGGCACCTGGTCGGCCCCTGGGTCGAGGACGTGATCGAGCCGATCATTTTCAGCGACGCCTGCAAGGCCATCGCCGCACACCGCAAGGCCGGCGACCGGATCCTGGTGATCTCGGCCTCGGGCACTCATCTGGTCCAGCCCATCGCCGAACGCCTGGGCATCGATGAAGTCCTGGGGATCGAGCTGGAGGTGCTGCACGGGGTCTACAGCGGTAATACCCTGGGCACCCTGACCTACCGCGAAGGCAAGGTCACCCGCCTGCTGGAATGGCTGGATGCCGAAGAAGAAAACCTCGAGGGCGCGAGCTTCTATTCCGATTCGCGCAACGATTTGCCGTTGCTGCTGAAGGTCGATTACCCGCACGTGGTCAACCCGGACCCGGTGCTGCGCGAACACGCGGAAAAGGCCGGCTGGCCGATTCACCAGTGGAAATAAGCGCCACTGTAAGCCGCTGCCGCAGGCTGCGATAAGCCCGAAGGGCTTCAGTGATCTTCAGATCTTGCGCCCACGTTGTGGGCGATCGCAGCCTGCGGCAGCGGCTACAGGATCAGACCAACGTTTCGTCGATCAGCAGCACCAGCTTGCCCGACACCTGGTTGGTCGCCAGCTCGGCAAAGGCCGCCTCGGCGTCCTTGATCGGGAAGGTCATGGCCAGTTGCGGGCTCAAACGTCCTTCGGCGAACAGCGGCCACACATGCTGGCTGAGGTCGCTGAACAGATCGGCCTTGAACTGTTCGTTGCGGCTGCGCAGGGTCGAGCCCAGCAACTGGATGCGCTTGCCGAGGATCTGCGCCAGGTCCAGTTGGGCCTCGCGCCCGCCCATCAGCCCGATCAGCACCCAGCGCCCGTCCAGGGCCAGCAGCTTGACGTTGTGCGCCGCATAGTTGGCGCCGACCGGATCCAGGATCACATCGAACGGCCCGAAATCCCGCAGGCCTTCCAGGCCATCGGTGCGCACCACGCCGCCCTGGGCGCCCAGCGCTTCACAGTAGGCCAGGCGGTCGGCGGAACCGACGCTGACCCAGCATGGGTTGCCAAACGCCTTGCACAACTGGATCGCGGCCGAACCGACGCCGCTGGCGCCAGCGTGCAGCAACACCTTTTCCCCCGGCTTGAGGGCCGCCAGCTGGAACAGGTTCAGCCAGGCGGTGCTGTACACCTCCGGCAGCGCCGCCGCTTCCGCCAGGGACAGTCCTTCCGGCACCGGCAGGACATGACGGGCGTCGACCACCACTTCCTCGGCCATGCCGCCCCCAGCCAGCAGCGCGCAGACCCGATCGCCGACCTGCCACGCCGAACCCGGCCCGACCTCGCTGATCACGCCCGAGCACTCCAGGCCCAGCACCTTGCTGGCGCCCGGTGGCGGCGGATAGAGCCCGGCCCGTTGCAACAGGTCGGCCCGGTTCAACCCTGCGGCCGCCACGCGGATTCGCACTTGTCCTACGTCGCACGTCGGACTTGGCTCTTCAACCCACTCCACATGACCTTCAACGCCTTGCAATGCTTTCACAGTGCCTCCATAGTGAGTCTGGACTGAGCCCGGAGCTGTAGCACCGGGCTTTTTGCATTATGCGACCGGCCCTTGTGGAACCGGCGACTTCAAAGACGGCCTAATATGCGTTATCAATTGCCCCCGCGTCGAATCAGCATGAAGCATTTGTTCCCCAGCACCGCCCTCGCTCTTTTCATTGGTCTCGGTCTGCTGCCGATGTCGACCAATACGTTCGCAGCCAATAGCTGGGACAAACTTCAGCCGGATCGCGACGAGGTAATTGCCAGCCTCAATGTCGTCGAGCTGCTCAAGCGTCATCACTACAGCAAGCCACCGCTGGACGACGCGCGCTCGGCGATCATCTATGACAGCTACCTGAAGCTGCTGGACCCGTCGCGCAGCTACTTCATGGCCAGTGACATCGCGGAATTCGACAAGTGGAAAACCCAGTTCGACGACTTCCTGAAAAGCGGTGACCTGAACGCCGGCTTCATCATCTACAAGCGCTACCTGGACCGCGTCAAGGCGCGTCTGGACTTCGCCCTGGCCGAGCTGGGCAAAGGCGTCGACAAATTCGACTTCACTACCAAGGAATCCTTGCTGATCGATCGCAAGGACGCGCCTTGGCTCAAGACCACCGCGGAACTCGACGACCTGTGGCGCAAGCGCGTCAAGGACGAAGTCCTGCGCATGAAGATCGCTGGCAAGGAACCCAAGCAGATTCAGGAAACGCTGACCAAGCGCTACAAGAATCAGCTCGCCCGCCTGGACCAGACCCGCGCCGAAGATATCTTCCAGGCGTACATCAACACCTTCGCCATGTCCTACGACCCGCACACCAACTATCTGTCGCCGGATAACGCGGAGAACTTCGACATCAACATGAGCCTGTCGCTGGAAGGCATCGGCGCCGTGTTGCAGAGCGACAACGACCAGGTCAAGGTCGTGCGCCTGGTGCCGGCCGGCCCGGCGGACAAGACCAAGCAGGTGGCTCCGGCGGACAAGATCATCGGCGTGGCCCAGGGCGACAAGGAAATGGTCGACGTGGTCGGCTGGCGCCTGGACGAAGTGGTCAAGCTGATCCGCGGTCCGAAAGGCTCGGTGGTGCGCCTGGAAATCATCCCGGCGAGCAACGCGCCGAACGACCAGACCAGCAAGATCGTCTCCATCACCCGCGAAGCGGTGAAGCTGGAGGAGCAGGCGGCGAAGAAGTCGATCCTCAACCTCAAGCAGGATGGCAAGGACTACAAGCTCGGGGTCATCGAGATCCCGGCCTTCTACCTGGACTTCAAGGCCTTCCGTGCCGGCGATCCGGACTACAAGAGCACCACCCGTGACGTGAAGAAGCTGCTGACCGAGTTGCAGAAAGACAAGGTCGACGGCGTGGTCATTGACCTGCGCAACAACGGCGGCGGCTCCCTGCAGGAAGCCACCGAGCTGACCAGCCTGTTCATCGACAAGGGCCCTACCGTGCTGGTGCGTAACGCCGACGGCCGGGTCGACGTGCTCGAAGACGAAAACCCTGGTGCCTTCTACAAAGGGCCGATGGCGCTGCTGGTCAACCGTCTCTCGGCTTCGGCCTCGGAGATTTTCGCCGGTGCGATGCAGGACTATCACCGTGCGCTGATCATCGGTGGCCAGACCTTCGGCAAAGGCACCGTGCAGACCATCCAGCCGCTCAACCATGGCGAGCTGAAACTGACCCTGGCCAAGTTCTACCGGGTTTCCGGGCAGAGCACCCAGCATCAGGGCGTGCTGCCGGACATCGATTACCCGTCGATCATCGACACCAAGGAAATCGGCGAAAGCGCCCTGCCCGAAGCCATGCCGTGGGACACCATTCGCCCGGCCATCAAGCCGGCGGTGGATCCGTTCAAGCCATTCCTCGCGCAGCTGAAATCCGAGCATGACGTGCGCTCGGCCAAGGACGCCGAATTCGTCTTCATCCGCGACAAGCTGGCCCTGGCCAAGAAGCTGATGGCGGAAAAAACCGTCAGCCTCAACGAAGCCGAGCGTCGGGCGCAGCATGCCGACATCGAGGCCAAGCAGCTGACGCTGGAAAACATCCGCCGCAAGGCCAAGGGTGAAGAGCCGCTCAAGGAGTTGAAGAAAGAAGACGAAGACGCCATCGCGGCCGCCGATCCGGACAAGACCAAGCCGGAAGACGATGCTTACCTGAGCGAAACCGGGCGAATCCTCCTCGATTACCTGAAGCTCAACACCGCGGTAGCCAAGCACTGAGATGATGGCAATTTAATGCTGACGCTCCTCGGAGCGTCATCAAACAGTCATCATTCTGTCGTGAAATAAAGGACCGGGCGCTGCTCTTGAATCAAGGGCACGCCCGGTCCTTTTTTTATCGACAGAGATCGCCATGACCACGACCGAACAGCTGAGTGCCTTGAGCTCAATCCTGGCTCAAAGCGGTTTGCACAGTCTGTTCCAGCCGATCATCTGTCTCTCCGAGCGGCGCATTCTCGGCTACGAAGCCTTGACCCGCGGCCCGTCCAACAGCCCGCTGCACTCCCCTGTCGCCCTGTTTGCCGTGGCCCGCCAGGTCGGACGCCTCAGCGAGTTGGAAATCGCCTGCCGCCAGAGCGCCTGCAAGGGCTTCAGCGAGCAGCGGTTGCCCGGCAAGCTGTTTCTCAACGTCTCTCCGGAATCGCTGCTGGAAGCCGCCCACCAGCCAGGGCGCACCCTGCAATTGCTGCAGGACTTCGGTATCCCGCCGAGCCAGGTGGTGATCGAACTCACCGAACAGACGCCGATCGATGACTTCCAGCTGCTGCACGATGCGCTGCATCACTATCGGGACATGGGGTTCTCGATCGCGCTGGACGACCTCGGCGCCGGTTATTCGAGCCTGCGCCTGTGGTCCGAGCTGCGCCCGGACTACGTGAAGATCGACCGGCACTTTATCGACGGCATTCACCAGGATGCCCTCAAGCGCGAGTTCGTCGGTTCGATCCTGCAAATTGCCAAGGCCTCCCGCGCCCAGGTGATCGCCGAGGGCATCGAAGTGGCGGAAGAGCTGGCGGTGCTCACGGAAATGGGCGTGGACCTGCTGCAGGGTTACCTGCTCTGCCGCCCCCAGGAGCACCCGCCCCGCGATGGCCGCAACCTGCTGCCCAAGCGCGAAAGCACTCCCGCGACGCTCAACGACGAAGGCAGCGACCTCAGTGCCCTGCTCAACGAACAACCAGCGGTAGCACGCGACATACCGACGGCCACGGTGCTGGAAGCCTTCCGCCGCCAGGCCAACCTCAATTCGCTGGCGGTGCTCGATGAACAGGGCCAGCCCTGCGGCATCGTGCACCGCCATTCGTTGTCCGACGCCCTGCTCAAGCCCTTCGCCACCGACCTGTTTGCCCGCAAGCCCATCAGCCGCCTGATGAACGACGACTTCCTCGCGGTGGAGCTCAGCCAGTCGCTGCAACAGGTCAGCCGCCTGATCACCAGCCGCGCGCGGCAACGGATCGAGGAGGATTTCATCATCACCCTCAACGGCGGCTACCTGGGCCTGGGACGGGTGATCGATGTGCTCAAGCTGATAACCGAACTGAAGATCCAGCAGGCGCGTTATGCCAACCCGTTGACCCTGCTGCCTGGCAACGTGCCGATCCAGCAGTGCCTGACCCACCTGCTGCAACAAGGGCGGGAATCACTGATCTGTTACGTGGATATCGACAGCTTCAAGCCCTTCAACGATATCTATGGCTACGGCCGTGGCGATGAAGTGCTGCTGTGTCTGGCGCAGTGCCTGAATGACCGGGTGGACCCCAGCCGCGATTTCGTCGGCCATATCGGCGGCGACGACTTTCTCCTGGTATTGGGCCCCGAGGACTGGCAAAAGCGCCTGAACCAGCTGCTGGACGATTTCCACAGCCAGTGCCGGCGCTTCTATCGCAGCGAACACCTGGAAGCCGGCTGTTTCATCGCCCCGAACCGCCAGGGCATTCGCCAGGAGTTCGCCTTGCTGTCACTGTCCATTGGCGTGGTGCATCTGTATCCACAGGCCTGTGGAAAACTCGATGCCAGCCAGCTGGCCGAACTGGCCTCGCAAGCCAAGCACCACGCCAAGAACGTGCCGGGCTACAGCATTCATGTGATCGACAGCCGCCAGGTGGCCGGCGGCTTTACGGCTGGCGCGGACCGGCTAGCGGATCCGGCGTACTCGACGGATTCAGCTGCGCCAGCTTGACCTCGGCCAAGGGGTGCCCGGCCTTCGCCGCCAGGGTCCACCAACGGGCCGCTTCTGCCGCATCCGCCGCCTTGCTGGGTGAACCGGCCAGGCTGATGACGCCCATCTGATAGGCCGCCTTGGCGTCCCCGGCCAAGCCGGCAAGACGCAACAGGCGTATGCCTTCTTCACGGGCCCCCAGGCCCTGGCCACGAAAGGTCAGGATATGGCCATAAAAGCTCTGCGCGCCGACGTCCCCCAGGTTCGCCATGCGCGCCAGTTGCCCCTCCAGCCAGTGCCAGCCCCGGGGTTGACGCACAAACCAGGGCCAATGAAACAACCGGCGGGCCAGCCAGTAGCCGGCCCGCGCCTTGAGGCGCCAGTACACTCAGGCCTCCGCCGACTCAGGGTATTCGTACTCGAATACACGCACCACTTCCGAGGCATGCCATGAGGCGGCCGCCACCCCGTCGGAAGGCCCGGAAAAACGCCCGAGGCGCTCCACACACTCGAAAAAACCGGTGCGCGGCAAACGGCTCGCCCCCTGGCTGATCACCAGCGAACTGCGCAACGGCTGCTCCGCACGCGCATCCAGCGCGGCCAGATGCTCGAGGGCCGCTGTCAGGGTCTGCATGGCGGGGCTGGGTAGCTGCAAGCGCTCAAGCAGAGCGCGATAGGTCAAAAGATGGCGTTGCCGACGGGCCTGGTCGAGTTCCCCCAACAGGCCATCCCAATGTTGACGACTGATCCTTACGCTCACGATTCATCCCTCCAACCCGGAACCGTCAATTCCCAGGCCAGGCTACGGCGTATAGCGGCGTCCGGTTGACGCTCACCGCTTTCAATCATGGCCAGATATGACGGACTGATACCTACCGTACGGGCAAGCGCCTCGATGGCGATGCCCTTGGTTTCACGCAAACTGCGGAGTTGATCCAGACCCGGAAGTGGCTGGTCGGCTGCGGTCGCGACAGGTCCCCTGGCCTCTCGCGGAGATTGATCGGTGATACCTGCGGCCTTTAGCAAAGCCTGATACTGAGCCCATGGCAGCACCGCATACTCGGGCTCGCCATCGCGTGCAATTATCTGAATATCCATTACTACCCCGTAGGACGACACATAACGAGTCGGACTTTTCCTTATGAAGTGTAATCCTAACAGTCACTAAGGTCGCGGGGGCATCGTTGTATGGATCCGAATTCACCTCAGTTTTTCTTCGGACCTTCCAATTGCAGTTGTTCCGGGGTGTCGGGCAAACGCTCCACCACCGCCAGCTTCTCCGGTTGCTGGCGATTGCGCCAGGCGCGGAAGGCGCTGAGTTCGCCGTCCAGGGTTTTCATGATCCAGGCCAGCACAGCGATATCATCGAGCATGCCGAACATGGGCAGGAAGTCCGGGATGGCATCCAGCGGACTGAGGAAGTACATCAGGCCCGCGACCACCGACAGCAGCGCCTTGGGGCTGATGGCGCGGTACTCGCCACGCCAGTAAGCCAGGCACAGGGCCTGCAGCAGGCGCAGATCGTCCTTGAGCTTGCCGAGACGGCCGCCTTGCAAGGCGCCTTTGCTGGCCACGGCGAACAACAGGGTCGGCAGCCGGCCACGGCTGAGCAAGCGGCCGGCCAGGGGCAGGAAGCGGGCGAAATTCCAGGGTGCTTTCATCGTCACTCCCACTGAAATGTTATCCACACAAATTGTGGATAACCTTGTGAACAGAGCCGCTTTTCACAGCTGAAAGCCCCGTTTTACAAGGGCTCGGCTCAGATCGGGCGTTTTTTACTCACATAAAAAAACCCATAATTTCATTGACTTGGCAGCTTCATGCGGCTAGCCGCAGCGCGTCTTGTTAAGACTATGCCTTATGCCGTGGGTTCGCATTTTTTCCCGGACCAACGACCAGATACGACAACGCCCCGTAAGGACGGGGCGTTGTCATTGAACCAGACGAAGATTACTTGGCGTCGTCTTGTTTCGCTGGATCCTTGATACCCAGCAGTTCCAGCTCGAACACCAGCACCGAGTTGGCCGGAATGGCCGGGCTCGGGCTCTGTGCGCCGTAGGCCAGATCGCTCGGGATGTACAGTTTGTACTTCTCGCCGACGTGCATCAGTTGCAGGCCTTCGACCCAGCCCGGAATCACGCCGCTGACCGGCAGATCGATCGGGCTGCCGCGCTCGACCGAGCTGTCGAACACAGTGCCGTTGGTCAGGGTGCCGGTGTAGTGAACGGTCACCACGTCAGTCGGCTTAGGCTGGGCGCCATCGGCCTTCTTCAGCACTTCGTACTGCAGGCCCGAGGCGGTAGTGGTCACGCCAGCCTTCTTGCCGTTTTCTTCGAGGAATTTCTTGCCGGCTGCTGCCGACTCTTCGCTGATCTTGGCCATGCGCTCTTCAGCACGCTTTTGCAGTGCGGCGAAGGCTTCGACCAGTTCGTCGTCTTTCAGCTTCTGTTCTTTCTTGCCGATGGCATCTTCGATGCCCTGGGCTACCGCTTTGGAATCCAGGTCATCCATACCTTCCTGGGCAAGGCTTTTACCCATGTTCAGGCCGATACCATAGGAAGCTTTCTGCGCCGGGGTTTTCAGCTCCACGCTGGTCTGCGAGTCACAACCCGCGAGTACCAGGCTAACCAGGGCTACCGCCGCCGCTAACCGATGCTGTTTCATGCTATTTCCTTGTTCATGCGCCTAAAGGGCATTCGAGTAAAGCCGCGAGCTTATCAGGCGGCCACGACCAATGGCTACCGGCATGAGAGCCGGATTAGTCCGATAAGTTCACGTGTTTAAAAGCATTTCGCCAGCCAATACTACGAGTGCGGGAAAGAACGCCTCGAACACAAAGTCATGACACCGGACGTAATGGCCACTTGCCCGGCAGTTTGCCCTGAGGCATAAGAGAGCCACAACTCGACAAGGATGTTTATCTTGCGCCTCTTATCCCGTGTTTTGCTGCTGATCCTCGCCCTGATCGGCGTCGCCCTGGCCGTGGTCCTGTATTACGTGGCCAATCCGAAATTGCCCGACTATGTGCCCGCCCGGCAGGTGCATTATCAGGATCAATGGAGCGCCGCCGACCGCCAGACCTATTACTTCACGCCCCAGGGCACTCAGGTGAAAGGCTTGCGCTATGAGTGGTTCGCCGCCCTGGAACTGCCCTTCTCCACGCAACGCTTCGCCGCCCCGCAGTACCTGGCCCGCTTCGGCTTCCTGGTGGATCCGGCGCAGCGGGCCAGCGCCGATAACCCGGCGAACCTGCCGGTCGGCTTCACCCGTCATCAGAACCCTGGCAGCCCGCAACAGCACCTGGACATCACCTGCGCCGCCTGCCACACCGGCGAGCTGCGCTACAACCAGCAGGCCCTGCGGATCGACGGCGGCTCGGCGCAGCATGTACTGCCCTCCAGCGTGCCGACCTTGCGCGGCGGCAGCTTCGGCCAGGCGCTGGTCGCCAGCCTGGCGTCGACCTATTACAACCCGTGGAAATTCGAGCGGTTCGCCCGCAACGTGCTGGGCCAGAATTACGACGCCGAGCATGAACAGCTGCGCAAGGACTTCAAGGCATCGCTGGACACCTTCCTGCGCGTCGCCTGGAACGACACGCATCGTGGCCTCTACCCCACCGAAGAAGGCCCCGGGCGTACCGATGCCTTTGGCCGGATCGCCAACGCCAGCTTCGGCGACGCCATCTCCCCGGACAACTATCGGGTGTCCAACGCGCCGGTGGATTACCCCCAGCTGTGGGACATCTGGAGCTTCGACTGGGTGCAGTGGAACGGCTCGGCCCAGCAACCCATGGCCCGCAATATCGGCGAGGCGCTGGGCGTCGGCGCCACCCTGAATTTCTTCGATGCCCAGGGTCAGCCGCTCAAGGGCGATGCCCGCTACCCGTCGAGCGTTCGGGTGCGCGACCTCAATCGCATCGAAGAAACCCTGCAACGGCTGAAACCGCCGACCTGGCCGGAAGGCCTGTTCGGCAGCATCGACAAGCCGCTGGCGGCCAAGGGGCGAGCACTGTTCGCGGAAAACTGCGCGGGTTGCCATGTCCCGCCGGTCACCGAGGTCAACGGGCGCCCGGTGCAGCAGCTGAAGATGTTGCCGGTTGCGGTGATCGGTACCGACCCCAATACCGCCAACAATATTGCCGACCAGCGCTATGACCTGAGCGCGCTGCAATGGGATGCCGCCGAGCTGGCCCAGTCGAATGTCGAGCTGCACCCAACGCCCGGCGAACCGCTGGACATGCGTCAGCTGTCCGTGGCCAAGGGCCTGGCCTATGTCACGGCCTTCGTCGAGGAACGCGCCTATCGGGACGCCCAGGTGACCCCGGCCGAACGCCCGCGACTCGACGGCTACGGCCTGCCGATCGGTGTCCGCGAACTGCGTGCCTACAAGGCCCGGCCGCTGGCTGGGGTATGGGCCACCCCGCCCTTCCTGCATAACGGTTCGGTGCCCAGCCTGTACCAGTTGCTCTCGCCTCAGGCCGAACGCGCCAGCACCTTCTATAAAGGCACCTTCGAATACGATCCAAAGCACCTGGGCTACCGCACCGAGCCGTTCAAGAACGGCTTCCTGTTCGATACGCGGATCAGTGGCAACCACAACGGTGGACATGAGTTCCGCTCGGGCAAGCGTGGCGACGGGGTGATCGGCCGCTTGCTGCAACCCGAGGAACGCTGGGCGCTGCTGGAATACCTGAAAGTGCTGGGCGGGGCGCTGGAGGCGCAGCTGCCATGACCCTGGCCCTCATCGAAAGGATGCTTTCATGCTGATCACCTTATGGCTGCGCATCGGTGCGCTGCTGCTCAAGACACTTGTGCTGCTGGTGCTGATCGCGTTGCTCGGCTGGGCGCTGAGCAGCGCCTGGTCGATCTGGCGCTACCATGGGCCGGTCTCGACCGAAGAACAGGTCCCGCCCGGCGAAGCCGCCATGACCCAGGACATCATCCAGACCGCCGTGCGCATCGTCGATCAGCACCGGGATAACACCCGTTACCTGCGCGACGCCCACGCCAAGGCCCACGGCTGCGTAAAGGCCGAGGTCCAGGTGCTCGAGCAACTGACGCCGCCGTTGCGCCAGGGCGTGTTCGCCGAACCCGGCAAGACCTGGCAAGCCATGGTACGGCTGTCCAACGGCAATGCTTATCCACAGTTCGACAGCATTCGTGATGCGCGCGGGATGGCGATCAAATTGTTGAATGTGCCCGGCACCCAGCTATTGAAGGAGCAACAGGGCCGTGGCGAGCAGGATTTCGTGATGTTCAACCATCCGAACTTCTTCGTCAGCGATGTCGCCGAGTATCGGCAGAATGTCGCCGCGCAGGCGGACGGAAAAAAGGTCGGGGCCTTTTTCCCCGGCTGGGACCCACGCACCTGGCAGGTTCGTCATCTGTTCATCGCCTTGGCCACCCTGTCGCCGCCCCCGGCCAGCCCGACGCAAACCCGCTATTTTTCGGTTTCGCCCTACAAGTTCGGCAGTGCCAACGCCAAGTTCCGCGTCGCACCGGATCCGGACAGCTGCCCGGCGTACAACCTGCCCCCACAGAACCAGGCCCTGCCCAACTTTCTGCGCAACGCCCTGAACCAGCAGCTGTCGACCGACCGGGTGCCGGCCTGCTTCGTATTGCAGGTGCAACGCCAGGACCCGAGCCACTACATGCCCATCGAAGACACCAGCATCGAATGGCGAGAAAGCGATGCGCCCTTCGAAACCGTGGCACGGATCAGGATTCCCGCCCAGGACTTCGATACCCCGCAGCAGAACCTGCAATGCGACAACCTGTCCTTCAACCCCTGGTTCGGCCTGGAGGCGCACCGCCCTATCGGCGGCATCAACCGCCTGCGCAAGGCGGTGTACGAAGCGGTCAGCGACTACCGGCACAGCCGCAACGCCGAGCAGTGAGCCACAAACGAAAAAAGCGGCCCGCAGGCCGCTTTTTTGGGGAGTATTTGCATACCCCAGACAGCAAAAAGCCCGCGTTAGCGGGCTTTCTGTAATGAGCTGGCGTTCAGTGTTCCAACTCATCGAATATGGCGCAGCGGACGGGACTCGAACCCGCGACCCCCGGCGTGACAGGCCGGTATTCTAACCGACTGAACTACCGCTGCGCGTAGCGTTGAAAGCAAGTGGTGGGTGATGACGGGATCGAACCGCCGACCCTCTGCTTGTAAGGCAGATGCTCTCCCAGCTGAGCTAATCACCCTTTACCTTCGTTGCGGGGCGCATTATTACACAGAAATTCATAACGTGCTGATTTAAATAACAAAATTATCAAAAAAAGCTGAATTTCGATGTATCGGGCGCCGCGCATGAAACACAGGCACAAAAAAGCCCGCGTTAGCGGGCTTTCTGTGATGACCTGGCGTTCAGTGTTCCAGATCATCGAATATGGCGCAGCGGACGGGACTCGAACCCGCGACCCCCGGCGTGACAGGCCGGTATTCTAACCGACTGAACTACCGCTGCGCGTAACACTGAAAGCGAATGGTGGGTGATGACGGGATCGAACCGCCGACCCTCTGCTTGTAAGGCAGATGCTCTCCCGGCTGAGCTAATCACCCTTCACGTTCGGTGTGGCGCGCATTCTACGGAGCGTCCCCTACTCTGGCAAGCACTTTTTAAAATAATTTTTTCAGGCCTTCCAAAGGCTTAGCGGAGGGTTGGCCTATGGAGCTGCGCGGAGAATAATGCCCCCCTTTGTATAAAGGAGAGATTCACCCCATGTGGTTCAAGAACCTGCTTATCTATCGCCTGACCCAAGATCTGCCCTTTGATGCTGAGGCGCTGGAAACCGCACTGGCCACCAAACTGGCGCGTCCATGTGCAAGCCAGGAGTTGACCACTTACGGTTTCGTCGCGCCATTCGGCAAAGGCGAAGATGCGCCGCTGGTGCACGTCAGCCAGGACTTCCTGCTGGTCGCCGCGCGCAAGGAAGAACGTATTCTGCCTGGCAGCGTGGTGCGCGACGCGGTCAAGGAAAAGGTCGAAGAGATCGAGGCCGAGCAAATGCGCAAGGTCTATAAAAAGGAACGCGACCAGATCAAGGATGAAATCATCCAGGCCTTCCTGCCACGCGCCTTTATCCGTCGCTCCTCGACTTTCGCCGCCATCGCGCCGAAGCAGGGCCTGATCCTGGTCAACTCGGCCAGCCCGAAACGCGCCGAAGACCTGCTCTCCACCCTGCGCGAAGTGCTCGGCACCCTGCCAGTGCGTCCGCTGACCGTGAAGACCGCGCCGACTGCGATCATGACCGACTGGGTGAAAACCCAACAAGCCGCCGACGACTTCTTCGTCCTCGATGAGTGCGAACTGCGCGACACCCACGAAGACGGCGGCATAGTCCGTTGCAAGCGCCAGGACCTGACCAGCGAAGAAATCCAGCTGCACCTGAGCACTGGCAAGGTGGTCACCCAATTGTCCCTGGCCTGGCAGGACAAGCTGTCCTTCATGCTCGACGACAAGATGACGGTCAAGCGCCTGAAGTTCGAAGACCTGCTGCAGGACCAGGCGGAACAGGACGGCGGCGACGAAGCCCTCGGCCAACTGGACGCCAGCTTCACCCTGATGATGCTGACCTTCGGCGATTTCCTCCCGGCGCTGTTCGAAGCCCTGGGTGGCGAAGAGATTCCACAAGGCATCTGACACCCCCTTGTAGCAGCCAGCGGGCTGGCGACCGGCAGCCTCCGGCCTTATCGCCAGCCCGCTCGCTCCTGCAGGAGCCTCACAGACGCCACCGCTTTCGGTGGCGTTTTCATATAAGAAGGAACAGGCCATGCGTGCACTGGCAGCATTAAGTCGTTTTGTCGGCAATACCTTTGCCTACTGGGTACTGATTTTCGCGGTGGTGGCGTTCTTGCAACCGGGCTGGTTCATCGGCCTCAAGGGCGCCATCGTGCCGCTGCTGGGCCTGGTGATGTTCGGCATGGGCCTGACCCTGAAGCTCGAAGACTTCGCCGAAGTCGCCCGCCATCCATGGCGCGTGGCCCTGGGCGTGGTCGCGCATTTCGTGATCATGCCGGGCATGGCCTGGTTGCTATGCCAGATCTTCCACCTGCCGCCGGAGATCGCCGTCGGCGTGATCCTGGTCGGCTGCTGCCCGAGCGGTACTTCGTCCAATGTCATGACCTGGCTGGCCCGCGGCGACCTGGCGCTGTCAGTGGCGATCGCCGCTGTCACCACCCTGCTGGCGCCGCTGCTGACGCCGGCCCTGATCTGGCTGCTGGCCTCGGCCTGGCTGCCGGTTTCGTTCATGGAGCTGTTCTGGTCGATCCTGCAGGTGGTGCTGCTGCCGATCGTGCTCGGGGTGATTGCCCAGCGCGTGCTCGGCGACCGGGTGCGGCATGCGGTGGAAGTATTGCCGCTGGTGTCGGTGGTCAGCATCGTGATCATCGTCACCGCGGTGGTGGCCGCCAGCCAGGCGAAAATCGCCGAGTCCGGCCTGCTGATCATGGCCGTAGTGATGCTGCATAACAGCTTCGGTTACCTGCTGGGCTACTTCACCGGCCGCCTGTTCAAGCTGCCGTTGGCGCAACGCAAATCCCTGGCCCTGGAAGTCGGCATGCAGAACTCCGGCCTTGGCGCCGCCCTGGCCAGCGCGCATTTTTCGCCGCTGGCGGCGGTGCCGAGCGCCCTGTTCAGCGTCTGGCACAACATTTCCGGGGCGCTGCTTTCCACCTGGTTCCGCCGCATGAGCGAAAAGGACGACCGCACACTGGCCGCCCAGCAGGCGAGCGACTGAGGAGAAACTTGATCCCCGGATTAATGATGGGCACTATACTGCGCAACGCGGGGACGACCCCGCGGCTCGATCGAGTCATTAATCTGGGGACGACCCCGTCAATCGATGGAGGTCATCATGTCCTGGATCATTCTGTTTTTCGCCGGCCTGTTCGAAGTGGGCTGGGCCGTCGGCCTCAAGTACACCGACGGTTTCAGTCGCCCTCTCCCCACTGCCCTGACCATCGTCGCCATGGCGGTCAGCCTCGGCCTGCTGGGGCTGGCCATGAAGGAGCTGCCGCTGGGCACTGCCTATGCCATCTGGACCGGGGTCGGCGCAGTCGGCACGGTGATCGCCGGGATCATTCTGTTCGGTGAGTCCATGGCGCTGTTCCGCCTGGCCAGCGTGGCACTGATCATTACCGGGCTGATCGGCTTGAAGGTCAGCACGGCCTGATACCAGCAAGCGCCCCAACAAAAACGCCCACCACTCTGTGGGCGTTTTTATAGGCGCTGGAAACCTAGCGCACGTTACCGCGCAGCTCGCCCACCAGGGTTTGCAAACGGGCCGGCTCGGCACTGTCGGCTGTCACGGCCGAACCCGCCACCAGGGTCACTCGCGACCACAGGCGGCGGAACAGCCCCTTGCTAGGATCGCGGCTGAAAAAGCTGCCCCACAGCCCCCGCAACGCCAGCGGAATCACCGGTACCGGTGTCTCTTCGAGAATCCGCGTCAGCCCGCCCTTGAACTCATTGATTTCGCCATCGGCGGTCAGCTTGCCTTCCGGGAAGATGCACACCAGCTCGCCATCCTTGAGGTAACGGGCAATTTGGGTGAACGCCCTTTCGTAGATCTGGATGTCCTCGTTGCGCCCGGCAATCGGAATGGTCCCGGCGGTACGGAAGATGAAGTTGAGCACCGGCAGGTTGTAGATCTTGTAATACATCACGAAACGAATCGGCCGCCGCACCGCGCCGCCGATCAGCAAGGCATCGACGAAGGACACATGATTGCACACCAGCAACGCCGCGCCTTCGTCCGGGATCGCCTCCAGGTTGCGATGCTCGACCCGGTACATGGAATGGCTGAGCAGCCAGATCATGAAACGCATGCTGAACTCGGGGACGATCTTGAAGATGTAGGCGTTGACCGCGATGTTCAGCAGCGACACCACCAGGAACAACTGCGGGATCGACAGCTTGGCCAGGCTCAGCAACACGATCGAGACGATCGCCGACACCACCATGAACAGCGCGTTGAGAATGTTGTTCGCGGCAATCACCCGCGCCCGCTCGTGCTCCGGGGTCCGCGACTGAATCAGGGCGTACAGCGGCACGATGTAGAAACCGCCGAAGATGCCCAGGCCGAGAATATCGATCAGCACCCACCAGGCGTGGCTATAACCGAGCACTTCGATCCAGCCGTAACCCGCCTCGCTGACCGGAATCCCGCCGGAATGCCACCACAGCAGCAGGCCAAACACCGTCAGGCCGAACGAGCCAAAGGGCACCAGGCCGATCTCGACCTTACGACCCGAGAGCTTCTCGCACAGCATGGAACCGACAGCGATCCCCACCGAGAACACGGTGAGGATCAGCGTGACCACCGTTTCGTCCCCGTGCATCCACTCCTTGGCGTAGGCCGGAATCTGCGTCAGGTAGATCGCCCCGACAAACCAGAACCACGAGTTGCCGACGATCGAGCGCGACACCGCCGCAGTCTGCCCCAGGCCCAGGCGCAAGGTGGCCCAGGACTGGCTGAAGATGTTCCAGTCCAGGCGCAGGTCCGGAGTGGCCGCCGCGGCCCGGGGAATGCCCCGGCTGGCGAGATAACCGAGTACGGCGACGGCAATGATCGCCGTCGAGACGATGGGGGCGTAATGGGCGGAGGACATCATGATCCCCGCGCCAATGGTCCCGGCGAGAATCGCCAGGAAGGTGCCCATTTCCACCAGGCCGTTGCCGCCGACCAATTCTTCCTCCCGCAGCGCCTGCGGCAGGATCGAATATTTCACCGGGCCGAACAGCGCCGAGTGGGTGCCCATGGCGAACAGCGCCAGCAGCATCAGCGACAGATGATCGAAGACAAACCCCACCGCCCCCACTGCCATGATCACGATCTCGCCGAGCTTGATCAGGCGGATCAACGCGTCCTTGGCGAACTTCTCGCCGAATTGCCCGGCCAGCGCCGAGAACAGGAAGAACGGCAGGATAAACAGCAAGGCGCAGAGGTTGACCCAGATCGAGCGGTCACCCTCGATGGCCAGCTTGTAGAGAATGGCGAGGATCAGCGACTGCTTGAAGATGTTGTCGTTGAACGCACCGAGGGATTGGGTAATGAAGAACGGCAGGAAACGCCGCGTACGAAGCAAGGTGAACTGTGAGGGGTGACTCATCTTCCATGTCCCTGAGTGGCTTGGATGCTGTTATTGGATTATCGATCTTCGATCCAGGCCACAACCTTACCTAAAGTTCGCGGATTATTTCGCTAATCCTGCGATGCAAGGCGAAACGAACAGCTCACCCCGATAAGCGCCCTGCAGCGTGCGCTTGCCCACCAGCAGCCACATCAGTGCCAGCGCCAGGACCAACAGGCTGCCGAACACCGCAAAAAACGTCAGGTTCAGGGTAGCGGCCAGTTTCAGGGTGGTCAGGGCATAGACCCCCAGCGGGAAGGTGAACCCCCACCAGCCGAGGTTGAACGGAATGCCGTCGCGCAGGTAACGCAAGGTGATCAGCAGCGCCGTCAGCATCCACCACAGGCCGAAACCCCACAGGGTGATACCGGCCACCAGCCCCAGGCCCTCGGCGATTTCGCCCATTCCGGCCATGCCGTTGGCAGCAAAGATCGCCGGAGCGTCCGCGCCCAGCAGCAACATGCCCAGGGCCCCCGTGCCGATCGGCCCCAGGGCCAGCCAGCTCGAGGCGGCCATGCTTTCGTGCGGCAACTTATGCAGGGCCATGCGCAGCAGGAGAATGGTCAGGATGCTGAACGCCACCGGCAGCGAGAAGGCCCAGAGCACATAGCTGGTCACCAGCATCACCAGTTGCGAATGCGCGTCCACCAGGTGCGGCGCCAGCAGCCCGCCACTGGCGGCGGCGACTTCGGCCGCGACCACCGGCAACAGCCAGACCGCGGTCATCTGGTCGATACGGTGCTCCTGGCGGGTGAACATCATGTAGGGAATCAGCACCCCGCAAGCCAGCGACAGTGCTACGTCCAGCCACCACAGCAGCTCGGCCAGTTGCACCACACCGTCGCCCCAGCGTGGGACGCCGAACAGCAGGAAACCGTTGATGATGGTGGCCAGGCCCATGGGGATAGTGCCGAAGAACATCGAGACCGTGGAATGCCCGAAAATCCGCCGGGCTTCGTCGAAGAACATTATCCAGCGTGCCGCATAGGCCGCGCTGAACAGCACGAACAGTACGATGGTGAACAGCCACAGCCCCTCGGCCAGCAGGTGCAGGCCCGGGATCCGCAGCGGCAACTGGGCCAGCGCCAGGGCCAGTACGCCGGTGCCCATGGTCGCGGCGAACCAGTTGGGGGTGAATTGGCGAATGGCTTCGCGAGGATGCTGCAGCTGGCTCAAGGGCCGTCCGGTTCTGAGGGTGTTGGGGCATGTCATGGTGCGATCTCCTGTCCTCCGATGAGGTGGAGCCCATGATAGAACCGGATCGAATATCTATATAACGGGTAATTTCTCTATCTGTTATCTATTTTGCAAATATAAGAGTCAGACACTGCCCGCGGTTTCCACCACCAATACCCGCGCTGCACCTTGTGGAAGAGCCACATGCTCGGTGCCGACATCGGCGTAGAAGATATCGCCCACCTCCAGCAGCACCGACTGTTCCAGGCCGTTTTCCCGATAGTGCATGCGCACCTGGCCATCGAGCACGACAAACACTTCCTGCCCGTCGTTGGTGTGCCACTTATAAGGCTGGTCGGTCCAATGCAGGCGCGTGGTGATGCCGTTCATGTTGGCGATATCCAACGCCGCCCAGGCCCGCTCCCCAGTGAAGGTTTTACTGCGAATGATCTTCATGAATGCCCGTCGCCCCCAAGGCTGATGCGTGCACCTCGCGCGCCAGATGCGCAGGCTAACCCAAGCCGGCGCCCGGATCAGCCACCAACGCGCTCAACTTTCTGGCACGACGCAGGTCTTGGCGGTGCGCTGGCGCAGCAGCCCCAGCAAAGCGGCCAGGGACAGCAGGATCAATACCGCACCATAACCATCGGTGGTCGCGATCAGGCCAAAACTGCGCGTCAGGTTTCCCGCCAGCAGGGACGGCAGGCAGAACGCCAGATAACTCAGGACATAAAACGCCGACATCAACCCCGCCCGCTCATGGGGCAAGGCCAGGGGCATCACACTGCGCAGGGCGCCGAGGAACCCGGAACCAAAACCACCGCCCGTGACCAGGGTGCCGAGAAAGAACAGCGGCAGGCTGGCGGTGTGCACGGCAATCAGGATCAGGCCGATGCCGACGGCCAGCAGGCTCGCGCCCAGCCGCAGTACCTTGTCCGCCGGACGATGACGCAGGGAAACAATCATCAGGGCACCGCTCAGGGTCAGCACCGCCACCAGGCCGCCACCGATCAGGTTCGAGGTCGAGCCCGTCGCGGTGCGCACCAGCGATGGCGCCAACGACAGAAAGAACCCGCCCACGGCCCACACCGCCACGTCCACCGGTAACGCCAGCCACAGCGCCCGCCGCGCCTGGGGCGGTACATGCAGGGTCGGCCGCAGGGAGGCCCAGACACCGGGCTGGGCACTGACTGTCTCCGGCAGGCGCCAGACGTAAAGCGCCTGGGCGACAAACAGCACCAGCAGCAACCAGTAGGCCAGTTGCAGCGGCAACGGTGCGTATTCCACCAGCAAACCGCTGCCCATCGCCCCGCAGGCCATGCCCAGCAAGGGCGCCACGCTGTTGACCAGCGGCCCCTGCTGCCGGTCGGTATCCAGCAGCGCCGCCCCCAGCACGCTGGTGGCCATGCCGGTGGCGAAGCCCTGCATCACCCGGGCAGCAATCAGCCAGGCTACGCTGTCGGCCTGGATAAATAGCAGCATCGCCAGTATGTCCAGCAGCAGCGCCACGAAGATCACCGGCTTGCGTCCCAGATAATCCGAAAGCGAACCCACGGTCAGCAGCGCCGCCAACAGGCTCAAGGCGTAGACGCCGAAGATCAGGGTCAGGGTCGCCGAGGAGAATTGCAGCACCTCCTGATACAGGTGGTACATCGGTGTCGGCACGCTGGAAGCGGCGAGAAAACTGAGTAAGGTGATCGCCAGAAACAGCAGTCTGGAACGGTTTGACAGTGAAGAGTCGACAGGACTGGACATGGGCACACTCCATTAAAGCTAATATTTTGCTTTTGCGGAGTGTGCTACCGCCTCGCTCTTAAAGCAAATTCTTTGTGTTAAGGTTCGATCCATGGCTATTAAAGAAGGTTTACGCCCGGGCGGGCGCAGTGCCCGGGTACAGGAATCCATCCACTCGGCAGTCAGGGAACTCCTCGAAGAACAGGAGCGCTCGACCCTGACCGTGCCGCAAATCGCCGCCCGCGCCGGCGTGACACCCTCGACCATCTACCGCCGCTGGGGCGACCTGTCGACGCTGCTGGCGGATGTCGCCCTGGCGCGCATGCGCCCGGACAGCGAACCGGCCGCCACCGGCAGCCTGCGCGGCGACCTGTTGGCCTGGGCCGAACAGTACCTCGACGAAATGAGTTCCGAGCCCGGGCGCAACATGATGCGCGATGTGCAATGCAGCGCCACGCCCGGCTATTGCGTGAGCATTCTCAGCGGGCAATTGCAGATCATCCTCGATCGCCACCGGCACAGCGAAGCAGCTCTGCCCAGCCTCGATCGACTACTGAACATGACGGTGGCGCCGACGGTGTTCCGCATCCTGTTCGCCGCGGAACCGCTTGACGTGCAGGAGTTGCATGAACTGATCGACATCGCGCTGCGGCCTTGAGGCCGCCAGCGCGGGCAAGCTCGCTCCTGTCGGGTTCATCACCCTTTGCAGAAGCGAGATTGCTCGCACTTCCCCCTGCGACACCTGGCCGCGCCAATACCTTGGTCGACACTGACGAACCCCGAACATCGTGCGAGACTGTCTGACCGGGCTGAAGCGCCCGGCGCGCCTTTATGTTCGGAGTTTCCATGTCGTTGTCCAGCGGGCTGATCGCCATTGTCGCCCTGGCCTATATGGCCATCATGTTCGCCATCGCCTTTTACGGTGACCGTCGCAGCGCGCCCTTGCCGCCGCGGGTGCGTGCCTGGGTGTACAGCCTGTCGCTGGCGGTGTATTGCACCAGCTGGACCTTCTTCGGTGCCGTCGGCCAGGCCGCCGAGCAACTCTGGTCGTTCTTGCCGATCTACCTGGGGCCGATCCTGCTGCTGGTGCTCGCGCCCTGGGTCCTGCAAAAGATGGTGATGATCAGCAAGCAGGAAAACATCACCTCCATCGCCGACTTCATTGCCGCGCGCTACGGCAAATCCCAGTCGCTGGCGGTGGTGGTGGCGCTGATCTGCCTGGTTGGCGTGCTGCCCTACATCGCCCTGCAGCTCAAGGGCATCGTGCTTGGCGTGGACCTGCTGATCGGCGCCGGCGCCGACACCATGGGCACCCGCGCCCAAGACACGGCGCTGATCGTGTCGTTGATCCTGGCGCTGTTCACCATTGTCTTCGGTACCCGCAACCTCGACGCCACCGAGCACCACCGCGGCATGGTGCTGGCGATTGCCTTCGAATCCCTGGTCAAGCTGCTGGCCTTTCTCGCGGTCGGCGCCTTTGTCACCTATGGCCTGTACGACGGTTTCGACGACCTGTTCAGCCAGGCCATGCTCGCCCCGCGCCTGGAGCAGTACTGGCAGGAAACCATCAACTGGCCGTCGATGGTGGTGCAGACCGGCGTCGCCATGATGGCGATCATCTGCCTGCCGCGGCAGTTCCACGTCACCGTGGTGGAGAACATCGAGCCCCAGGACCTGCGCCTGGCCAAGTGGGTGTTTCCCGCCTACCTGGCCCTGGCCGCGCTGTTCGTGGTGCCGATCGCCCTGGCCGGGCAGATGCTGCTGCCCAGCTCGGTCCTGCCGGATTCCTTCGTCATCAGCCTGCCCCTGGCCCAAGCCCATCCGGCCCTGGCCGTGCTGGCCTTCATTGGCGGTGCGTCGGCCGCCACCGGCATGGTGATCGTCGCCAGCGTGGCGCTGTCGACCATGGTCTCCAACGATATGCTGCTGCCCTGGTTGCTGCGCCGGCAGAGCGCCGAGCGCCCCTTCGAAGTGTTCCGCCACTGGATGCTCTCGGTGCGCCGGGTCAGCATCGTGGTCATCCTGCTGCTGGCCTATGTCAGCTACCGTCTGCTGGGCTCCACCGCGAGCCTGGCGACCATCGGCCAGATCGCCTTCGCCGCCGTGACCCAACTGGCCCCGGCCATGCTCGGCGCGCTGTACTGGAAGCAGGCCAACCGCCGCGGCGTGTTCGCCGGATTAGCGGCCGGCACCTTCCTGTGGTTCTACACCCTGATCCTGCCGATCGCCGCCCACAGCCTGGGCTGGTCGCTGAGCAGCTTCCCGGGCCTGGCCTGGCTGCACGGCAACCCGCTGAACCTGCCGATCACGCCCTTGACCCAGGGCGTGGTGCTGTCGCTAGCGGGTAACTTCACCCTGTTCGCCTGGGTCTCGGTGCTGTCGCGCACCCGGGTTTCGGAACACTGGCAGGCCGGGCGTTTCATCGGCCAGGAAATCAGCGGCCGCCCCAGCTCCCGCTCGATGCTGTCGGTGCAGATCGACGACCTGCTCAAGCTCGCCGCGCGTTTTGTCGGGGAAGAACGGGCCCGCCAGAGCTTCATCCGCTTTGCCTACCGCCAGGGCAAAGGTTTCAACCCCAACCAGAATGCCGACGGCGAATGGATCGCCCACACCGAACGCCTGCTGGCCGGTGTCCTCGGCGCCTCGTCCACCCGCGCAGTGGTCAAGGCCGCCATCGAAGGGCGGGAGATGCAGCTCGAAGACGTGGTGCGCATCGCCGACGAAGCCTCGGAAGTGCTGCAATTCAACCGCGCCCTGCTGCAAGGCGCGATCGAGAACATCAGCCAGGGCATCAGCGTGGTCGACCAGTCCCTCAGGCTGGTGGCCTGGAACCGCCGGTACCTGGAGCTGTTCAACTACCCGGACGGGCTGATCAGCGTCGGCCGGCCGATCGCCGACATCATCCGCCACAACGCCGAGCGCGGCCTGTGCGGGCCGGGCGAGGCGGAAGTGCATGTCGCCCGCCGCCTGCACTGGATGCGCCAGGGCCGCGCCCACACTTCCGAGCGGCTGTTCCCCAATGGCCGGGTGATCGAGTTGATCGGCAACCCGATGCCGGGCGGCGGCTTTGTCATGAGCTTCACCGACATCACCCCGTTCCGCGAAGCCGAACAGGCCCTCACCGAAGCCAACGAAGGCCTGGAACAACGGGTTGCCGAACGGACTCAGGAGCTTTCGCAGTTGAACGCTGCGCTGACCGAAGCCAAGGGCACCGCCGAGGCCGCCAACCAGTCCAAGACGCGTTTCCTGGCGGCGGTCAGTCACGACCTGATGCAACCGCTGAACGCAGCCCGGCTGTTCTCCGCCGCCCTCTCCCACCAGAACGACGGCCTGTCCGCCGAAGCGCAGCAATTGGTCCAGCACCTGGACAGCTCCCTGCGCTCCGCCGAAGACCTGATCAGCGACCTGCTGGATATCTCCCGCCTGGAAAACGGCAAGATCAATCCGGAGTGCAAGCCGTTCGTGCTCAACGAGCTGTTCGATACCCTGGGGGCCGAATTCAAGGTCCTGGCCCAGGAGCAAGGCTTGAAGTTCCGCCTGCGCGGCAGCCGTCTCAGGGTCGACAGCGACATCAAGCTTCTGCGCCGGGTCCTGCAGAACTTCCTGACCAATGCCTTCCGTTACGCCAAGGGGCCTGTGCTCTTGGGCGTGCGCCGCCGCGGCAACCAACTGTGCCTGGAGGTCTGGGATCGCGGGCCGGGGATTCCGCTGGACAAGCAGCAGGTGATCTTCGAAGAGTTCAAGCGCCTCGACAGCCACCAGACCCGCGCCGAAAAAGGCCTGGGCCTCGGACTGGCGATCGCCGATGGCTTGTGCCGCGTCCTCGGCCACGGCTTGCAAGTCCGCTCCTGGCCGGGCAAGGGCAGCGTCTTCAGCGTCAGCGTGCCGCTGGCCAAGGCAGCCGTCAGCGCACCGAGACAGGTGGCCGAACTCAACGGTCATCTGCTGTCCGGCGCCCAGGTGCTGTGCGTCGACAATGAAGACAGCATCCTGATCGGCATGAACAGCCTGCTCAGCCGCTGGGGCTGCCAGGTCTGGACCGCGCGCAACCGGGAAGAATGCGCCGCGCTGCTCAGTGATGGCGTGCGCCCGCAACTGGCGCTGGTGGACTATCACTTGGACGACGGCGAAACCGGCACCGAGGTCATGGCCTGGCTGCGCACCCAGTTGGGGGATCCGGTACCTGGCGTGGTGATCAGCGCCGACGGGCGCCCCGAGATGGTCGCCGAGGTACACGCCGCGGGGCTGGACTACCTGGCCAAGCCGGTGAAGCCGGCGGCGTTGCGGGCGCTGTTGAGCCGGCATCTGCCGCTCTGAGAGTCCTGTAGTCGCTGCCGCAGGCTGCGATAAGACCTTCAGCGATATTGAAAGCGCCGCGTCCCCTCCGGGGCCGATCGCAGCCTACGGCAGCGGCTACAGCTCAATCCGGCAGTTCGAGCAGGGCACCGTCGGCATCGGTCATCGCCCGTTCCAGCAGGTCCGCCGGCAGGCTCTTGCTCGCACGCGCGCCGAGCAAGCGCAGTTGCTCGCTACGGCTGACCAGGTTGCCGCGCCCCTCGGTCAGCTTGTTGCGCGCGGCGCTGTAGGCCTTGTCCAGCTGCTGCAGACGATTGCCGACCTCATCCAGATCCTGAATGAACAACACGAACTTGTCGTACAGCCAACCGGCGCGTTCGGCGATTTCCCGGGCGTTCTGGCTCTGCCGCTCCTGCTTCCACAGGCTGTCGATCACTCGCAGCGTGGCCAGCAGCGTGGTCGGGCTGACGATCACGATGTTGCGGTCGAAGGCTTCCTGGAACAGGTTGGGCTCGGCCTGCAAGGCGGCGGAAAAGGCCGCCTCGATAGGTACGAAGAGCAGCACGAAATCCAGGCTGTGCAAGCCTTCCAGGCGCTTGTAGTCCTTGCCGGCCAGGCCTTTGACGTGATTGCGCAAGGACAGCACGTGCTGTTTCAGCGCCGCCTGGCCGATCACCTCATCGTCCGCCGCGACAAACTGTTGGTAGGCAGTCAGGCTGACCTTGGAGTCCACTACTACCTGCTTGTCGCCGGGCAGCATGATCAGCACGTCGGGCTGGAAACGCTCGCCGTCGGGCCCTTTGAGGCTGACCTGGGTCTGGTACTCGCGGCCTTTCTCCAGGCCGGCATGTTCCAGCACCCGCTCCAGAATCAGCTCGCCCCAGTTGCCCTGGGTTTTCTGGCCCTTGAGCGCGCGCGTCAGGTTGGTCGCCTCGTCGCTCAAGCGAAGGTTCAACTGTTGCAGGCGTTCGAGTTCCTTGCCGAGGGAAAAACGCTCGCGCGCTTCGGCCTGATAACTCTCTTCGACCCGCTTCTCGAAGGACTGGATGCGCTCCTTGAGCGGGTCGAGCAATTGTCCGAGACGCTGCTGGCTGTTCTCGGCAAAACGCTGCTCGCGCTCATCGAAGATCTTGCCTGCCAGCTCGGCGAACTGTGCCCGCAGCTCGTCCCGCGAGCCTTGCAGGTCGCTCAGGCGTTGCTGGTGGCTTTCCTGCTGCTCGCGCAGCTCGGCATTCAATGACGCGGCCTGGGCGTCCAGGCGCCGCAACTCGGCTTCCTTGTTGGCCCGCTCAAGATTCCAGGCGTGGGCCGCGTCACGGGCGTTGTCGCGTTCGATCTGCAACAACTCGACTTCCCGGCGCACCGCCGCCAGATCGGCCTGCTTCACGGCATTCGCCTGGCCCAGGTCGCTGATCTCGTCGCGGCAGGCATCCAGCTGGGCGTTCAAGCCATCCTGCGCCAGCAGTGCGGTGGCCAGGCGCTCCTCCAGCAGGGACAGTTCGGTTTGGCGGGAGCTCAGACGGCGTTGCAGTTGCCAGGCGAGCGCCACCAAGGGCAATGCCGCGCCTGCCAGACCGAGCAGTACGCTGGTCAAGTCCATAGCCATAGCCACTCCAGACAGGGAAATAAAGCTTGAAGGTTAACCAAGGGACCGAGGCTTGGACAGCTCAGTCTTCGATCTGGCCAAGCTCCTGCTGGGCGCGACGATCGCCAGCCCGTGCCGCCTGACGCAGCAGATCGTGGCCGATCCGCCGATCGCGGGCGTTGCCGCATTCGCGGCACATCAGTTGGCCAAGACGACTCTGTGCTGCCACCACCCCTTCCCGGGCAGGCTGCTTGAGCAAACGCCCGGCAAAGTGCTTGATGTTCCGGTTATCACCCAGGCGTGGGCTGTCGAGCAGCCACATGGCCACGCGTAACGAAAAACGCTTGGGCTCGGTAACACTGGAAGAGGCAGAGGTAACAGAAGGTGACACTGAGCGAAACTTCATAAAGCACTGTAGGGCAGATCGGAAGGCGCGCCACTCTACTCCTTTTTTCGCACGCGTAAAGTCGAAAAGAACTCGGCACGCCCGTGCTAGAGCAAGCGCTTGGGACAATCCACAGAAGCTGTGGATAACTCAGTGGACAACCGCCCTACAAGTCGCCGAAAGCCGCATGGGACGGGGCCCGCAGTCAAACTGACGATTTTTTCACCAGTAAAAAAAACCGATGTTTTTCATTGACTTAAATTTTCATCGCAGGCATTGGAGGGCCCGGCAGGTGAGGTGACAGGCCGGTGACAGCCCGCGCAACTATTGTGCACAAGTACCCTCGATCCAGTTATATCGCTGCACCTTTTTCGTCCGTTCCCGGGAGAACAACATCGAAGACCAAAGATTCCAGTAACAACTTTTCTGCCCCACTGCGGTGAAAGTCCGGCCCGGCTCATTCGCGGCCTGCCCTGCGATACTCATAACCATTTTACCTAACACACTTGCACCAGCTACATCAATCCGTTATCATCCACAGCGTTAGTACCAAGCTGAAAGTCAATTCTGGTCGAACAAGTCCCCCGGTTCAGCTTCCCTGAAGAGAAGTTTCTACCGACTACACGGGATCGACCACCTCGCTGGTTTCCAGGTAAAGCTTTCGCCGACACCGCCTTTGAACACATTGCAAAGGATGTCGCGAAGCCCTTTTACTCTGACCGAACCAACCTGCAAATTGATCAGGATCTTCACCTGGGGCCCAGAACCTTAACCCCCGCTGTGATTGCCTGCCCTCCTAAGTACCTACCTGCCAGCCCTAGCGCGCACTTGATAAAGCGCTTCCAACTGGCTGCTTTGTTCCAGTCGGGTTCTTCGTTCGACCAATGGTGGTCGGCGTTACTGGAACGTTTTAACGTTGCACGGTTCTTAACCGTGTCATTTGTAGGAACACCCAATAACTATGTCTACTCAAATCCAGACTCAGGATGCCATTCGCACCCTCACCAACGCTTTTGCTCCAATGAACTGCCTGATCATGGCCGCTCGCAAAGGCTGCTTCAGCTTCACCCTGGTCAACGAACACGGTATCGCTCGTCACAGCGAACGCCTGTACCCCGACCAGTATTCCAGCGCCGAGCCGCTGCAAGCGGTGATCGAGCGCACCCGTCAGGCCCTGACTGCCTGAGACGCCAGAGCGCTGAAAACCCGAAGCCCCGACTGAACAGCGGGGCTTTTTTATGGTTCTTCACGGAATACCGGGAAAGACGCTCTTGATCTTCATGAAAAAGAATTCGCTATCCCGGTAACCGTACGCCATTCGTTTGATGACCTTTATGCGATTGTTTATTCCTTCCAGCTGACCGGTGTGCATC
>NZ_QHHP01000021.1:583281-643465 GCF_003184125.1 Pseudomonas sp. RW409
CTCACTTTTGAAAAGCGCAAAAGTAAGCAAAACGCTCTTGCCCCACCACTCGGCGCCTCGCCTAGGCTCGGCGTGCCCGAACGAAGGCATTGATCCGTGGGCCGCCGCCACAGGCCATCCATGGCCTGGGGCGGCTAACCCGGCATCCCTGCCGGGTTACCCACGGCTCAATGCCTGCGTTCGGCCATCGTGGTTAACGGGGCGCTCAGATCAAAAGCAAGACGGCGGCCTGCCGGCCGGCCTGGCTGAGAACGCGGGCCCTGTAGCCGCTGCCGAGCGCAGCGAGGCTGCGATCGAGGCCGAAGGACTCGCCAGGCAGGCACCTCGTATCCCCAGATCCTACGAGGTGTCAGGTTTAGCGGCCCTGCGGGCCGATCGCAGCCTCGCTGCTGCTCGGCAGCGGCTACACAAAACGTGTTGCCTGACCGGCCAAATCCGTCCATCAACGGCCGTGTCCGGCAGAAGAGCCGTAGCGTGGCAAAAACAGCAAGCCTCGCCCGGCTTTGACTCTGTTCGGGCTTTGGCTGACGCGAGACAGCCGGCCTGGTTGAGAGCACATCCCCTGTAGCCGCTGCCGAGCACAGCGAGGCTGCGATCGAGGCCGAAGGACTCGCCAGGCAGGCACCGCGTTTCCCCAGATCCTACGAGGTGTCAGGTTTAGCGGCCCTGCGGGCCGATCGCAGCCTCGCTGCGCTCGGCAGCGGCTACACAAAACGTGTTGTCTGACCGACCAAATCCGTCCATCAACAGCCGTGTCCGGTAGAAGAGCCGTAGGGTGGCGAAAGCCGCAAGCTTCGCCCGGTTTTGACTCTGTTCGGGCTTTGGCTGACGCGAGACAGCCGGCCTGGTTGAGAACGCGGGCCCTGTAGCCGCTGCCGAGCACAGCGAGGCTGCGATCGAGGCCGAAGGACTCGCCAGGCAGGCACCGCGTTTCCCCAGATCCTACGAGGTGTCAGGTTTAGCGGCCCTGCGGGCCGATCGCAGCCTCGCTGTGCTCGGCAGCGGCTACACAAAGCGTGTTGTCTGACCGACCAAATCCGTCCATCAACGGCCGTGTCTGGCAGAAGAGCCGTAGGGTGGCAAAAGCCGCAAGCTTCGCCCGGCGAAGGCTGTGTTTTGGCTTTGGCTTTTGATCTTGATCTCTGACGCCCCGTTAACCACGCTGGCCGAACGGAGGTATTACGGAGCGGGTAAACCGGCAGGGATGCCGGTTTAGCCGCCCCGGGCCATGGATGGCCCGTGGCGGCGGCCCGCTCCGTAATGCCTTCGTTCGGGCACACCGAGCCTCAGCGAGGTGCCGAGTGGTGGGGCAAAGCGTTTTGCTTACTTTTGTGCTTTTCAAAAGTAAGCCGCCGTAAGGGCGGAACCTTAGGTAGCCGTTACCGCAGCAACGGATATACACACCGCCTCACCCCCCACTCATATTCATAAACCGCACCAACTGCACCGTACCTCCGGGGCTAAAGTCGTGGCGCCATGGCTTACGCCGCAAAGCCTGCTGCAAGGCATCGATCAACGGCTGATCGTCCAGCGGATACCGCCGCAGCAAACCACGCAGGTCCAGGGCATCGTCCTGCCCCAGGCACAGCAACAGCTTGCCTTCGACCGTCATCCGCACCCGGTTGCAGCTGCCACAGAAGTTATGGCTGTTGGGCGAGATGAAACCGATGCGCGTCCGCGGATGGCGCTCCAGGCGCACGTAACGCGCCGGGCCGCCGCTGTTCTCGGTGCTGTCGAGCAAGGCATGGCGGCTGGCGATCAGCGCCCGCACCTCATCGCTGGAACAGAAAGACTCGCCCCGGGAACGGCCGACATCGCCCAGGGGCATTTCCTCGATAAAGCTGATGTCGATGCCCTGCTCAATGGCGTACTGCACCAGTTGCGGCACCTCCTCGAAGTTGCGGCCCTTCATCACCACGCAGTTGAGCTTGACCCGCTCGAACCCCGCCCCGCGCGCCACCTCGATGCCGCGCAGCACCGGGTCGAGATCGCCGTTGCGGGTGATGGCGCGAAACTTCTGCCCGTCCAGGCTATCGAGGCTGATGTTCATGCGCTTGACCCCGGCCTCCGCCAGCGGCCGGGCCAGGCGTTCCAGTTGCGAGCCATTGCTGGTCATCACCAGTTCGCGCAGGCCCGGCAAGGCGGCGATGTTGCGGCACAGGTCGACGATGCCCGGGCGAATCAGCGGCTCGCCGCCGGTGAGGCGGATCTTGCGCACGCCCTGGCCGACGAACAGCGCCGCCAGCCGCTGCAGCTCCTCCAGGGTCAGCACCTGCTGGCGCGGCAGGAAGGTCATGTTCTTCGCCATGCAATACACACAGCGAAAATCGCAACGATCGGTCACCGACATCCGCAAGTAATCGATCTGCCGCCCGAAGCCGTCCTGCATCATCTTGCTCATGGCCTTCCCCTTACTGCACCAGCGGCGAGTCGGCGCCTTGCAGCTGAATGCCACGAATGTCCGCGGCGCCGATCAGGGTTTGCAGGTACTGCACCACAGCCTTCTGCCAGACGCCCTGTTGCAGCTGGTTGCGGATCGCCGTCGCCACCACCTCGTAAGGCAGCGCCTGGCCCTCGACCCGCTGGTCGACGCTGACCACATGCCAGCCGTAACGGCTTTCCAGCGGCTTGGCCGCCAGCCCCGTCGCCAGACCGAACAACTGGCGCTCCAGTTCCGGCACGGTCTGGCCCTTGCTGATCTGCCCCAGGGAGCCGCCCTGGGCCTTCGACGGGCAGGCCGAATACTTCAGCGCCAGGGCAGCGAAACTGTCGGGCTGCTCGTCCAGGCGTTGCAGCAAAATCTCCGCCTGGACCTGGGCCGTGCTGCGCGCGCCGGCATCGTCCGGCGCGCATTCGAGGAGGATGTGCCGCACCGCCAGCAACGGCGCGCTGTGAAAGCGCCCGCGGTTGTTGTCGTAGTAACGCCAGCACGTGGCCTCGTCGCACTCCGGCACCTGCACCTCGCGTTCGAGCAGCAAGCGGGTGGCGGCCTCTTCCTCGTTCTCGCCGGCGCCGATCTGCAGGGTCAGGCCGAGTTCGGCGATGCGCTGCTGCAACAGCTCGCGGATCACCAGCGCCCTGGCCGCCTGGTACACCGCCTCCTCGCGGCTGGCCGCCGGGTGATATTGCAGCTCCTGGGCCAGCGCCTGCGGGGTGATCGGCACCTGGTTGACGCTGATGATCGGCCACTCCTGCTCGCTGCTGGCGATCAGTTGCACAGGCGCCTCGTCAGCGGCCACGGGCTCATGGCCCGGCGGCGTGAAAGCCTGCACGCCCACTTCCACTTCACTCTCTGGCACCAGCGGTTCTTCGCGAGCCGAAGACCCGCAACCGCCGCTGCCGCCTTTACCGCCGCCACATCCACATCCACCTGACATGACTGCCTCCTCAGATTTTCTGCCGAACGATTTGATAACGCCGCCCCAGGTACCAGACCGGCGCGCTGACCATGTGCACCAGGCGGGTAAAGGGGAACAGCACGAACAGGGTCAGGCCGAGGAACACGTGCAGCTTGTAGGTCAGGCCGACCGGCGCGATGGCCGCCGCCGCGTCCATGGGCCGCAACATCACGGTGTTCTGCGCCCAGTCGGCGAGCATCACCATCACCGAGCCGTCCATATGGGCGGTGGAGGCGACTATGGTCAAAAGGCCCAGCAGCAACTGCGCCAGCAGCACCAGCAGGATCAGGATGTCCGAGGGGCTCGAGGTGGCGCGCACGCGCGGATCGGTGAGGCGGCGCTTGATCAGCATCAGCAAACCGATCAGGCACAGCAGGCCGAAGAAGCCGCCGGAAACCATCGCCAGCAACTGCTTGTGCTCGGTGCTGATCACGTGGTGATAGACCGAGGCCGGGGTCAGCAGGCCAACGAAGTGCCCGGCCAGGACGAACAGCACGCCGACATGGAACAGGTTGCTGGCTACGCGCATGCCGCGGTTGTCGAGCATCTGGCTGGAGCCGGCCTTCCAGCTGTACTGCGACAGGTCGAAGCGCGCCCAACTGCCCAGCAGGCAGATCGCCAGGGCGACATAGGGATAGATCCCGAACACCAACAGATTCCACTTAGACATTGCCCACCTCCCCGGCTGGCGTGGCGGCCAGCCCCTGATGCTGAAAATCCACCCAGTGCAGCGGTACCGCGCTTTCCTCCCGGGGCTTGCCCGGCGCGCTTGGCATGGCGCTGCAACGTTCCTGCTGCTCGGCCTTGAGAAAGTCCACTGCCTCCTCTTCCCAGACCTTGTCCAGGGCTTCGAGGGAGTCGTCGCGCGGCTCGGCCGCCACCTGCTCGCGCAGGTCGGCCACCGCCTGGTGCGGCTCCTCGCCAGCGATCTGCAGCAAGGCGCGCAAGCAACTGGCGTAGGCGCTCTCGCGCTCCTCCAGGCGCGCCGCGAGCAAGGCCAGCAGGTGTGCGACATCGGCCAGGCCCTCGCGGGCCTCGAGGTCGTCGCGGGTGGAGAGGAACTCCAGGTACAGCGGGATGTAGTCCGGCAGCTCCTTGATGCCGATGGCAAAGCCGGCGGCTTCATACTGGGCGAGCATGTCGACCATGGCCTGGCCGCGGTCGCGGGACTCGCCGTGCACATGCTCGAACAGCAGCAGCGACAGCGAGCGGCCACGACCGAACAGCGCACCGTAGTGCTCCTGGCCATCCATCAGGTCGTTGTTGCAGATCAGTTCCAGCAGCTCGAACAGCGCGCCGCGCTGCTTCGGGCTGATTTCCCGGGCCTGGATGATCGCCTGCTCCAGTTCGTCGCGGCCCTCGACCAGGGTTGCGCTCGGGTAGTCGAGCAGCAGCGAAATCACTTTAAGGATGCGCATGCTCATTCCTCCCACAGCTGCACGGTTTTCAGGACGTCGCGGCGGTTGGCCTTCTTCGCCCCGAACATGTTGGTGTCGGAGCTGCCGCTGCAGCCGCTACCAAAACTGAAGCCGCAACCGGAACGCTCGGCGAAGGCGTCGCTCATGGCCTCCTCGCGGTGCGCGCTGGGCACCACGTAGCGGTCTTCGTAGTTGGCGATGGCCAGGTAGCGGTACATCTCCTCGACCTGGCTCACGCTCAGGCCAACCTCTTCGAGCACCCGCAGGTCCTGCACGCCTTCGACCTGTTCGGCGCGCTTGTAGGCACGCATCGCCAGCAGGCGCTTGAGGGCGCGCTTGACCGGTTTCTCGTCGCCCGCGGTCAGCAGGTTGGCCAGGTAACGCAGGGGGATGCGCAGGCTGTCGACATCCGGGATCACCCCGTTCATACCCACGGTGCCGGCGGCCGCGGCGTTCTGGATCGGCGACAGCGGCGGCACATACCAGACCATCGGCAAGGTGCGGTATTCCGGGTGCAGCGGCAGCGCCAGTTTCCAGTCGACCGCCATCTTGTACACCGGCGAACGCTGCGCGGCGTCGATCACCGACTGCGGCACCCCGTCTTCCAGGGCCTGGCGGATCACCGCCGGGTCATGCGGGTCGAGGAAGATCTCCAGCTGCTTCTGGTACAGGTCCTGCTCGCTGGCGGTGCTCGCCACCTCGGCGATACGGTCGGCGTCATACAGCAGCACGCCGAGGTAGCGGATGCGCCCGACACAGGTCTCGGCGCACACGGTGGGCATGCCCGCCTCGATCCGTGGGTAGCAGAAGATGCACTTCTCCGACTTGCCGCTCTTCCAGTTGAAATAGATCTTCTTGTACGGGCAGCCGCTGATGCACATGCGCCAGCCGCGGCACTTCTCCTGGTCGATCAGGACGATGCCGTCCTCCTCACGCTTGTAGATCGCCCCGCTCGGGCAGGACGCCGCGCACGCCGGGTTCAGGCAGTGCTCGCACAGGCGCGGCAGGTACATCATGAAAGTGTTTTCGTACTCGCCGTAGATGTCCGCCTGGATCTGGTCGAAGTTCTTGTCCTTGCGCCGCTTGGCGAACTCGCTGCCGAGGATCTCCTCCCAGTTCGGCCCCCACTCGATCTTTTCCATGCGCTTGCCGGACACCACCGAACGCGGCCGCGCGGTCGGCTGGTGGTCGCCCAGGGGCGCGGTGTGCAGGTGCTGGTAGTCGAAGTCGAACGGCTCGTAGTAGTCGTCGAGGCTCGGCAGGTCAGGGTTGGCGAAGATGTTCGCCAGCACCCGGAACTTGCCGCCGATCCGTGGGTTGATCGAGCCGTTGGCGTTGCGCACCCAGCCGCCCTTCCACTTGTCCTGGTTTTCCCATTCTTTCGGGTAGCCGATCCCGGGCTTGGTCTCGACGTTGTTGAACCAGGCGTATTCCATGCCTTCGCGGCTGGTCCAGACGTTCTTGCAGGTGATCGAGCAGGTATGGCAGCCGATGCATTTGTCCAGGTTCAGGACCATGCCGATTTGTGAACGAATCTTCATGACAACTCCTCAATCCATCTCGGTCGGCAGAGGGCGTGGCAGCTCATCGCCGTCCGAGCCATCGAGCCAGTCGACGCGGGCCATCTTGCGCACCACGACGAACTCGTCGCGGTTGCAACCGACCGTGCCGTAATAGTTGAAACCGTAGGCCTGCTGGGCATAGCCGCCGATCATGTGGGTCGGCTTGAGCACCACCCGGGTGACCGAGTTGTGGTGGCCGCCGCGGGTCTTGGTGGTCTCGGAACCGGGCACGTTCACGATCCGTTCCTGGGCGTGGTACATCATCACCATGCCCTCCTTGACCCGCTGGCTGACCACCGCCCGGGCGGTCGCCGCGCCGTTGGCGTTGAAGCATTCGATCCAGTCGTTGTCCTCGATGCCGGCGCGTTGCGCGTCGATTTCCGAGAGCCAGACAATCGGCCCGCCACGGCTCAGGGTGAGCATCAGCAGGTTGTCGCTGTAGGTGCTGTGGATGCCCCATTTCTGGTGCGGGGTGATCCAGTTCAGGACGATTTCCGGGTGGCCGTTGGTGCGCTTGCCCTTCACCGCCTCGATGGTCCGGGTGTTGACCGGCGGCCGGTAGCTCATCAGCTGTTCGCCGAACGCCTGCATCCACGGGTGGTCCTGGTAGAACTGCTGGCGGCCGGTGATGGTGCGCCACGGGATGTTCTCGTGGACGTTGGTGTAGCCGGCGTTGTAGCTGACGTGATCGTCCTCCAGGCCCGACCAGGTGGGGCTGGAAATGATCTTGCGCGGCTGCGCCTGGATATCGCGGAAGCGGATCGCCTCGTGGGCCTTGGACAGCGCCAGGTGGCTGTGGTCGATGCCGGTGAACGCGGACAGCGCGGCCCAGGCCTTGAGCGCCACATGGCCATTGGTTTCCGGGGCCAGGGACAGGATCACCTCGGCGGCGTCGATCGCCGTGTCGATCTTCGGCCGGCCCTGGCTGATGCCCGCCGCGCCTTCGCGGTAATTCAGCTCGCCAAGGAATTTCACCTCCTTGTCGGTGTTCCAGTTGATGCCCTTGCCGCCGTTGCCGAGTTTCTCCAGCAGCGGCCCGAGGGAGGTGAACTGCTTGTAGATGTTCGGGTAGTCGCGCTCCACCACTTGCAGGTTCGGCGCGTTCTTGCCCGGCTGCGGGGCCACGCCGGCGGTTTTCCAGTCGGTGCCGCCGAACGGCTGGGCCAGTTCGCCGACGCTGTCATGCATCAGCGGCACGGTGACCAGGTCCTGCTCCACCCCGAGGTGCCCCACCGCCATGCTGGAAAACGCCTTGGCGATGCCCTTGTAGATCTCCCAGTCGGAACGCGATTCCCAGGCCGGGTCGATGGCCGCCGACAGCGGGTGGATGAAGGGATGCATGTCCGAGGTGTTCATGTCGTCCTTCTCGTACCAGGTGGCGGTCGGCAGGACGATGTCGGAATACACGCAGGTCGAGGACATGCGGAAGTCCAGGGTGGTGACCAGGTCGAGCTTGCCGATGGCGCCCTGGTCCACCCATTCGGCCTCTTGCGGCTTGCAGTCGCCGACCTGGCCGATGTCCTCGTTCATCACCCCGTTACGGGTGCCGAGCAGGTACTTGAGCATGTACTCGTGGCCCTTGCCCGAGGAGCCCAGCAGGTTGGAACGCCAGATGAACATGTTGCGCGGGAAGTTCTGCGGGCTGTCCGGCTGTTCGCAGGCAAAACGCAGGCTGCCTTCGTGCAGGCTCTTGACCACATAGTCCTTGGGCGCCATGCCGGCTGCGGCGGCGTCGCGACAGATGTGCAGCGGGTTGCTGTTGAGCTGCGGCGCGCTGGGCAGCCAGCCGGCGCGTTCGGCGCGGATGTTGTAGTCCAGGGCGTGCTCGGGGAACTGGCTCTTGTCGGCCAGCGGCGAGAGCACATCGTGCATGCTCATCTTCTCGTGGCGCCATTGCGAGCTGTGGGCGTAGAAGAAGCTGGTGCCGTTCATCTGCCGTGGCGGACGGCTCCAGTCCAGGCCGAAGGCCAGGGGCAGCCAGCCGCATTGCGGGCGGAGTTTTTCCTGGCCCACGTAGTGGGCCCAGCCGCCACCGGTCTGGCCGACGCAACCGCAGAGCATGAGCATGTTGATCAGCCCGCGGTAGTTCATGTCCATGTGGTACCAGTGGTTCATCGCCGCGCCGACGATGATCATCGAGCGGCCACGGGTCTTGTCGGCGTTGTCGGCGAACTCGCGGGCGATCTGGATCGCTTTCTCGCGGCTGACGCCGGTGATCTGCTCCTGCCAGGCCGGGGTGCCGGGCACGCTGGCGTCGTCGTAATCCTTGGCCACGTTGGCGCCGCCCAGGCCACGGTCGATGGCCAGGTTGGCCGCCGACAGGTCGAACACCGTGGCGACCTTGGCCTGGCTGCCGTCGGCCAGGGTCAGGCTGCGCACCGGCACCCGGCGGTATTGCACGGCGTCGCCGGCCACATGCTGGAAGTGCTCCTGGGTTTCGCCGGCGAAGTACGGGAAGGCCACCTCGGCGACATCGCCGCCGATCAGGCTCAGGTTCAGGTCGATCTCGCGGCCCTCGCCGCCTTCGCGGGCGAGGATGTTCCACTTGCCCTGCTCGCCCCAGCGATAGCCGATGGAGCCCTGGGGCGACACCAGCTCGCCGCTGGCGTCGATGGCGATGGTTTTCCATTCCGGGTTGTTGTCCTGGCCGAGGTTGCCGGCCAGGTCCGAGGCGCGCAGGAAACGGTCCAGCTGGTAGCCGGCCCCCGGCGCGGTGCCGAGCATCGGCTTGAGCAGCACCAGCACCGGCAGGTCGGTGTAGCGCTTGGCGTACTCGGTGAAATAGGCGCTCGGGCGGTCGAGGTGGAATTCCTTGAAGATCACATGATTGAAGGCCTGGGCCAGCGCCGCGTCGGTGCCCTGCTTGGGGTTGAGCCAGAGGTCGGTGAGCTTGGCCACTTCCGAATAGTCCGGGGTGATGGCCACGGTCTTGGTGCCCTTGTAGCGCACCTCGGTGAAGAAGTGCGCGTCGGGGGTACGGGTCTGCGGAACGTTGGACCCCCAGGCGATGATGTAGTTGGAGTTGTACCAGTCGGCCGATTCCGGCACGTCGGTCTGCTCGCCCCAGACCATCGGCGAAGCCGGCGGCAGGTCGCAGTACCAGTCGTAGAAGCTCAGGCAGGCGCCGCCGATCAGCGACAGGTAGCGGGCGCCAGCGGCGTAGCTGACCATCGACATGGCCGGGATCGGCGAGAAACCGACGACCCGGTCGGGGCCGTACTGCTTGATGGTGTAGACGTTGGCCGCGGCGATGATCTCGTTGACCTCATCCCAGCTGGAACGGATGAAGCCGCCCATGCCACGCTTGCTCTTGTAGGACTCGGCCTTGGCCGGGTCCTCGACAATGCTCGCCCAGGCTTGCACCGGCGCCAGGCTCTGGCGCGCCTGGCGCCACAGCTTGAGCAGCGGCTTGCGGATCTTCGGGTACTTCAGGCGGTTGGCGCTGTAGATGTACCAGCTGTAGCTGGCGCCCCGCGGGCAGCCGCGCGGCTCGTGGTTGGGCAGGTCGTTGCGGGTGCGCGGGTAGTCGGTCTGCTGGGTTTCCCAGGTGATCAGGCCGTTCTTCACGTAGATCTTCCACGAGCAGGAACCGGTGCAGTTCACCCCGTGGGTGGAGCGCACGATCTTGTCGTACTGCCAGCGCGAGCGGTAGACGTTCTCCCAGTCGCGGGATTCCTTGCGGGTCTCCCCGTGGCCCTCGGCGAACTCGCTTTGCTTGCGGTTGAAGAACCGCAGTTGATCCAACAAATGACTCATGGTGCTTTCCTCTCAGGCTTGCCGCGGGGTTCTGTGCCCCGCCGGCAAGGTTTGGATTCGGGTCGTGTCAGCAGGGAGTCGCCGCGCCTTTGCGCGCGTACCACCACCAGGTCACCACAATGCAGCTCAGGTAAAAGCCGACGAACATGTAGAAGGCCATCTCCGGGCCGCCGGTCTGGGCCATGGAAGTGCCGAAGGATTTGGGGATGAAGAACGCACCGAAGGCGCCCATGGCCGAGCTGAAGCCGAGAACCGCGGCCGACTCCTTGCCGGCGTTTTTCAGCGCCTGCTCGCGCACCGCGGCGCTTTGCCCGGCGGCGGCCTTTTCGTGCAGGGTGCGGAAGATCACCGGGATCATGCGGAAGGTGGAGCCGTTGCCGATGCCGGTGGTGATGAACAGCAGCATGAACAGGCCGAGGAAGCCGTAGAAGTTGCCGCCGGCGCCGTTGTGCGGGAGAAAATGAAGAACCCCGAAGACCATCACGATCATCGCCACGAAGTTCCACAAGGTGACCCGGGCACCGCCCAGCTTGTCCGCCAGCCAGCCGCCCAGCGGCCGCACCAGGGCGCCCACCAGCGGGCCGAGGAAGGCGAATTTCAGCGCCACCACCTCCGGGAACGCAGTCTTGATCAGCAGCGGAAAGGCCGCCGAGAAGCCGATGAACGAGCCGAAGGTCGCCAGGTACAGCCAGCACATCAGCCAGTTGTGCTTGCGCTTGAAGATCACCGCCTGCTCGCTGAACGAGGCCTTGGCGCTGGACAGGTCGTTCATGCCGAACCAGGCCAGCAGGGTCACCGCGATAATGAACGGCACCCAAAGAAAGCCGGCATTCTGCAGCCACAGCTGGCTACCATCGGCCAGCACCTGGGGCTGCCCGCCGAGCCAGCCGAACAGGCCGAAGGTGATCACCAGCGGCACGCAGAACTGCATCACCGACACCCCGAGGTTGCCCAGCCCGGCATTCAGGCCCAGGGCCGTGCCCTGCTGCGACTTGGGGTAGAAGAAGCTGATGTTGGACATGCTCGAGGCGAAGTTGCCGCCGCCGAAACCGCAGAGCAGCGCGATCAGCACGAATACGCTGTAGGGGGTGTTCGGGTCCTGCACGGCAAAGCCCATCCACAGCGACGGCAGCAGCAGCGAGGCGGTGCTCAGGGCGGTCCAGCGGCGGCCGCCGAAGATCGGCACCATGAACGAATAGAACACCCGCAAGGTGGCGCCGGACAGCCCCGGCAGCGCCGCCAGCCAGAACAGCTGGTCGGTGCTGAAGCTGAAGCCGATGGCGTTCAGGCGCACGATCACCGTGCTCCAGACCATCCACACGGCAAAGGCCAAGAGCAGCGCGGGAATCGAGATCCACAGGTTGCGGGTCGCTGTCTGCTTGCCGCTGCGCCCCCAGAAAGCGGGGTCTTCCGGGCGCCAGTCATGAATCACCGGGCCTGAATCGGGCTTGTTAAGAACCGACATGTTCTTCTCCTTGGGCAATGCTGGAAAACGGGGACGAGGTGGCCGGCGGCTGTTTGCCCAGCAGCGGGCGCTTGCGGATTTCGCTGAAGTACATCCAGGTGAGCGACACCCAGACCACGCCGTACATCAACATGAAGCAGGAAGAGCGCACGCCGGTGAGGTCCACCAGGGCGCCGAACAGGATCGGCAGGACGAAGCCGCCGAGGCCGCCGGCCAAGCCGACGATGCCGGACACCGCGCCCATGTTTTGTGGGTAGTCGTTGGCGATGTACTTGAACACCGAGGCCTTGCCGAAGGCGAAGGCGATGCCCATGACGAACAGCAGCACGGTGAACAGCGCCGGGCTCAGGCCGATGTGAAAATCCAGGGAGCCATCGACGGTGTGCACTTGCAGCTGGGTCTGCGGGTAGGACAGCAGGAACAGGCAGATCCAGCTGACCCAGAGCACCCACCAGGTCACGCTCTGGGCGCCCCAGCGGTCCGACATCCAGCCGCCGACGGCGCGCAGCACGCCGCCCGGCAGGGAGAAACAGGCGGCCAGCAGCGCCGCGCTCTGCAGGCTGAAACCGTATTCCTGCACGTAGTACTGGGTCATCCACAGCGCCAGGGCCACGTAGCCGCCGAAGACGATCGAGTAGTACTGGCAGTAGCGCCACACCGCCGGGTCCTTCAGCGCGCCCAACTGCTCGCGCAAGGTGGCGCCGGAGGCACTGCGGTGGGCCTTGTTGTCGGCGCTGAGAAACCAGAACAGCAGCGCGGTGATGAACAGGATGGCGCTGAAGGCCTTTGGCACCAGTTGCCAGCTGCCGGCGGCGATCAGCGCCGGGGCGAGAAACTTGGTCAGCGCGGCACCAGCGTTACCGGCGCCGAAGATGCCCATGGCGAAACCCTGGTTGTCCTGGTCGAACCACTTGGCGACGTAGGCGATGCCCACCGAAAACGAACCGCCGGCCAGGCCGACGAACAGGCCCAGGACCAGGAACTGCCAGTAGGCCGTGGCGTGGCTGATCAGGTACAGCGGCAACACGCAGCACAGCATCAGCAGGAAGAACACGCTGCGCCCGCCAAAGCGGTCGGTCAGCAGGCCCAGCGGCAGGCGCGCCAGCGAACCGGTGAGCACCGGGGTGGCGGCCAGCAGGCCGAACTGGGTTTCGTTGAGCTGGAGCAGCTCCTTGATCGGCACCCCGAGCACCGCGAACATCATCCAGACCATGAAGCACACGGTGAAGGCCAGCGTACTCATGCCCAGCACCAGGCCTTGTCGCACACGCGGTTGGGTCATCTCGCTCTCCAGTCAGTCATTCATGGCCGCAGACTAGAGAGGCGAACCCGGTAAAAACTTGACCCGGGTCAATGAAGCCCGGGGCCTCACGGGCCTATGCTTGCGCCGCCTACCTCCAACGAGGTAGTGCCGAAAAACCTCTGAACCCTTTGTTTATCAGGCTCTTGCCTTGGCTCCACGAGGCGCTTGCACGGATCCGATGGACAACAACTCTTTAGAGGTAGAGCGCCAGGGACCGGCGGCAAAACCATCGCCAGCCGCCCCTGGAGCCGTCCATGCCTGCCCTCCCCTCATTCATCCACAGCCTGCTCAGCTGTGGCCCGCGCCCATGATCCGCTGGCTGCGCAGCTCCCTGCCCGCCCGCGCCGGCCTGGCGGTGATCCTGATCGCCGTGCTGGCGCTGGCCAGTTCCCTGAGCGCCGGGCTGATCGCCTGGTTCAGCCAGGGCGACGCGGCGGCCATCAATACCGCGGGCTCGGTGCGCATGGAGACCTACCACCTGAGCTGGAAGCTGGCCGCCGGCGCCAGCGCCGAAGACCTCCAGCGTATCCGCCAGAGCCTGCAACAGCGCCTCGACAGCCAGTCGCTCAGGGCCGTGCTGGAAGACGGCGCCGACCCCGACCTGCTGGGCAGCTACCGGCAGATCCAGCAACGCTGGAACGACGAATTGCAGCCGGCCCTGGAACGCCAAGATGCCGCGGCGTTCCAGGCCCTGGCCCTGCCCTTCGTCGAACAGCTGAACCAGTTCGTCAGCCTGCTGCAACGCCAGAGCGAACATAAGCAGACCTGGCAACAGCTGATCCAGGGCGCGGCGCTGTTCACCACCCTGTTCGTCCTGCTGCTGGGCCTGTACGAGCTGCAATACAGCGTGGTCACGCCGTTGCAGGAACTGGTGGAAGCCACCCAGGGTTTTCGTCGCGGCGAGTTCCAGGTGCGGGTCAACCACCAGTCCCAGGACGAGCTGGGCCAGCTGGCCACCAGCTTCAACGCCATGGCCGAGACCATCGAGCAATCCCACCGCACCCTGGAAACCCTGGTGCGGCAAAAGACCCATAACCTGCAACAGGCCAATGCCGCCCTCGAGCTGCTGTACCAGAGCAGCCGCAGCCTGGCCACGCGGCTGGCCAACGCCGAAGGCCTGGACGAGTTGATCCGGCGTTTCCAGCAGCGCCTGCCGGGGCTGCGCCTGTCGCTGTGCCTGCAAGGCCAGTTGCAGGCCCCGGCGCAGCAGCTGATCGCCCTGCATGGCGCCAGCAGCCGGGATGTCTGCGCGGTCAGCGATTGCGCCAGCTGCCAGCGCCACCAGTCCATCAGCCGGCAGAGCTTCAGCATCAGCAACCAGGGCAGCGAACTGGGCGAGCTCAAGGCGCACTTCCTCGACGGCCATGCCCCGCAAGCCTGGGAAACCGAACTGATCCAGGCCCTGGCCAACCTGATCGGCACCTCGCTGTCGCTCAAGCGCCAGCGCGAACAGGACCATCGCCTGCTGCTGTTCGAGGAGCGCGCGATCATCGCCCGCGAGCTCCACGACTCCCTGGCCCAGGCCCTGTCCTACATGAAGCTGCAGGTCAGCCGCATGCAAACCCTGATGCGCCGTGGCGAACCGGTGAGCACCCTGGAGAACGTCACCGCCGAACTGCGCGAAGGGGTAAACAATGCCTACCGCCAACTGCGCGAACTGCTGACTACCTTTCGCCTGCAGATCCACGATGCCGGGCTGGTGCGCGAGCTCGAAGCGACCACCGAGGAGTTCTCGCGCCGCGGCGATTTCCAGGTGCACCTGCAGCTCGACAGCCTGGCTTTCGAGCTGTCGGCCAGCGAGCAGATCCACCTGTTGCAGATCACCCGCGAGGCGCTTTCCAACTGCCTGCGCCACGCCCACGCGGAGAATGTCTGGCTGCAACTGCGCCAGCACGGCGAAACCCTGCGCCTGTCGATCGAGGACGATGGCCGCGGCTTCAGCGGCGGCCACGACACCAGCGGCAACCAGCGCGAACACCACGGCCTGAACATCATGGATGAGCGGGCCCGCAGCCTGCATGGCCAGTTGCAGATTTTTTCCAGGACGCCCCAGGGCACCCTGGTGCAGATGGAATTCCGTCCGGAGTTTCTCGGAGTCCCCACAGAAGGTAGCGCCGCATGAACCCATCCCCCACCTACCGGATCCTGCTGGTCGACGACCATCCGATGATGCGTCGCGGCATCCGCCAGATGCTCGAACTGGAAGACGACCTGCAGATCGTCGGCGAGGCCAGCCACGGCGAAGAAGCCCTGGGCCTGATCGAGCCGTTGCAGCCCGACCTGGTGCTGCTCGACAACAACATGCCGCAACTCAACGGCATCGAGACCCTGCGCCGCCTGCGGACCATGGACTATCGCGGCAAGGTGCTGCTGTTCACCGTGTCCGACGCCGAGGACGACATTCGCGACGCCCTGCGCCTGGACGCCGACGGCTACCTGCTCAAGGACATGGAACCCGAGCTGCTGATCCAGTACCTGCGCGATGCGCTGAACGGCGCCCTGGTGATCAGCCCGGGGCTGACCCGGGTCATGGCCCAGGCCCTGCGTTCACCGCCGCGCCAGCCGGAAGTGGAGCTGACCGAACGCGAGCGCCAGGTGCTCAAGACCATCGCCAGCGGCTACAGCAACAAGGTCATCGGCCACAAGCTGGGCATCACCGAAGGCACGGTCAAGGTCCATGTGAAGAACCTGCTGCACAAGCTCGGCCTGCGCTCGCGGGTCAAGGCCGCGGTGTGGGCGATGGAGCACCTGCGCAACGCCGGCTGAGCCGCGTCTCGCCCTCTGCCCCTTTAGAGGTAGGCCGGCGGAGGCATAGGCCATGGCAGCCCCGCGCTCTACCATGGCCGGCAGCGGAGGTACCCATGCTGACCCACCCTTCCATCGTGCTGTTCCTGCGGCGCCATCATCTGTTCAGCCAGTTGCCGGACAAGGTCTTCGAGGAGGTCTGCGCCCAGGCCAGGCTCAGGCGCCTGCCCAGCCACAACACCCTGATGCACCAGGGCGACCCGGCCAAACGCTTTTTCCTGTTGGTCAGCGGCCAGGTCAAGCTGTACCGCATCAGCGGCGAAGGCCAGGAAAACCTGGTGGAAATCATCCAGCCCGGGCAGACCTTCGCCGAGGCCCTGCTGTTCAGCCAGGCGCGCTTCTACCCGGTGAACGCCAGCGCGCTGAAAGACAGCGTGCTGATCAGCATCGACGGCAACCATTACCGCCACGCCCTGGAGGACCAGCCGCAGGTGTGCCTGGCAATCCTGGCGAGCATGAGCGTGCACCTGCACCAGCGCCTCAAGGACATCGACACCCTGACCCTGGGCAGCGCCAGCCGGCGGGTGGTGAATTTCCTGTTGCAGGAACGCGACCCGCTCAGCGGCGAGGTGGTGCTGCAGGTGTCCAAGCGCCTGGTGGCCTCGAAGCTGGGGATCCAGCCGGAGACCTTCTCGCGCATCCTCCATCGTCTGGTGGACAGCGGCCTGATCGCCATGGAACGGCGCACTATCCTGATCCTCGGCGCCGAGCAACTAGCCACCTACCAGGGCTGACCCCAATCGGTGAACACCGCCCCTGTAGGAGTGCAGCTTGCGCGCGATGAACCTGAGGGCAATGCGGGGTGTCAGGTTGCGCGCGTCATCGTTGACGACCATCGCGAGCAAGCTGCGCTCCTACAGGGGGTAGCCGGAGCCGCACACGGTCTTGTGGTCGCTACCCAGCGCAGCGAGGCTGCGAACGAGGACTGGCCGGACACCTGTAGGAGCGCAGCTTGCTCGCGAGGCGTCGTCTCAGGCACGCCGCGTTATCCCGGTCGCCGGCGCCTGCAAAAGGCATTGCCCGGCGCCCCCGTGACTCAACCCGCCGCCAGCCCCTTCCCCGCCCGCTCCAGGCCGCGCCACAGCCAGACCGGCAACACATCCGGGTCGAGGCTGTCGATCAGGTTCTTCAGGGTCAGGCCCAGTTCGGTATCGCCCTCGATCACCAGGCGCCGGCGGAAGAACAGGGTGTCCGGGTCTTCCTGGCGGCTGGCCAGCAGCAGGAACTCACGCCAGTTGCCGCTGATGGTCACGTCGGCCCGGGCCCGCGCGGCGATGCGCAGGCCGTCGCGGTCGCGGGTCACGTACCAGGCCAGGCCCAGGTCGGGAATCCGCAGGCACAGCCAGCGCCGGCGCAGCAGGTCGAATTCGCCGGCGCGCAGCGGCTCGGCCAGGCAGCGGTTGAGCCCCTGCTGCAAGGCCAGGCGCTGCACGCCGAACGGCACCCGCCGCAGCCATGGCAGCAGCCGGTCGGCGCTGCGCAGCAGCCATTCCTTGCGTTTGGATTTGCCACTCAGCACAGGCCCACCTCCTCGACGCGCAACATCCCGGCCTGGCCATGCCAGTAACCGTTGCAGCCCTCGACGAACAGCGGTGGCGTCGCACCCTGGCGCACCCGCTGATAGGCCTCGATCACCTCGCCCATGCCCTGGGCCCGCGGGCTCAGGCGCAGCAGGTCGGCGCCGCAGGCCACCAGCCCGGCGTAGTCCGCCAGCAGATTGGTGACCTCCGCCGACATAGTCTGGATGCCATTGAGGGTGAACAGCGCCTGGCCTTCCTGGCTGCTCAGCGCCAGGCCGTCGGGGTACTGGATGCAGCAGAACTGGCAGTCGTCCTTGGGCCGGTCCTGGGCCCGGGCGGTAAAGCAGCGCGCGGAATACGCCAGCGGCAGATGCCCATAGGCGAAGACTTCGACCTCGGGCACGGCCTGGCCCAATTCCCGTACCTGATCCAGCACCGCGCGGATCAGCGTCGCCGAACACTCCACCGGCGGCACCCAGCGGATCATCCCGCAGGCCTGCAACTGCGCCAGGGCGTGGCCGTTGTACAGGTTGAGCGCCGGGCCACCGACGAACGGCAGCTTGCGCTCGGCGAGGAACTGCACCGCGCCCATGTCGTTGGCCTCCACCAGCAGCTCGCCGTTGTCGCACAGGCGCCGCAGGCTCGACAGCTCCGAGGCGGCTTCGATCAGGGTCAGGCTGGACAGCACGATCTGCGCCCGGCTACAGCCCTGCAGTTCGCGCCCCAGGCCCAGCCACTGGTCCAGGGACAGCGCCCGGCGTTTCGAACACACGGTTTCCCCCAGGTAAATCACATCCAGGGGCAAGGCCGACATCTCGGCATAGAAACGCCCCAATTGTTCCTTGTCCCAATAGAACAGGACGGGGCCCAGGCTGAGCTTCATCGCGAATTCCTCATTGCCATGATCGGTGGTAGGCACCCAGGGTGGTCTGGCTGCCCTCGGACAGAGCGGCCAGCACCAGGCGCCACTGGTCCTTGACCGCAAAATTCGCGGGCGCGGCGCGATGGGCATCCAGCGCCGCGCGCCAGACCCGGGTGACCTGCTCGACATAGGCCGGGCTGCGCTGGCGGCCTTCGATCTTCACCGCCTCGACGCCAATCGCCGCCAGCTCCGGCAGCAGGTCCAGGGTGTCGAGACTGGTGGGTTCCTCCAGAGCATGGAAGCGCCTGCCTTCGACCAGGAAGCGGCCCTTGCACAGGGTCGGGTAGCCGGCCGCTTCGTTATCGGTGTAGCGGTCGATCAGCACTTCGCTGAGGCGCGCGCTCAAGCCTTCGGCGTCCTCGCTCCAGCGCACCGCCTTGGCCGGCGAACAGACGCCGCACAGGTTCGGCGACTCGCCGGTGATGTAGGAAGACAGGTGGCAGCGCCCCTCGGCCATGATGCACAGGCTGCCAAAGGCGAACACCTCGATCGGCACCGTGCTGCTGGCCGCCACCTGGCGCACCTGGGCCAGCGACAGCACCCGCGGCAGCACCGCGCGGCGGATGTTGTAGTGCTGGGCGTAGAACGCCAGGGCGCTGGCATTGGTCGCCGAGCCCTGCACCGACAGGTGCAGGTTCAATTGCGGGTGGCGCTGGCTGGCATAGGCCAGGACCCCGGGGTCGGCGGCAATCAGCGCGTCGACCCCATGATCGGCGGCGCGGTCCACCGCCCGTTGCCAGCGCGCCCAGCCCTGGGGCTGGGGGTAGGTGTTGACCGCCACATAGAGTTTGCGTTGGTGCTGGCGAATGTGCGCGACCGCCGCGTCGAACTGCTTGTCGTCCATGTTCAAGCCGGCGAAATGCCGGGCGTTGGTGTCGTCGCGAAAGCCGACATAGACGGCATCGGCGCCTTGGCGCACCGCCGCTTTGAGCGCAGGCAGGTTGCCTGCGGGGCAGACCAGTTGCATGGGGGTTCCTCATCAAAGAACGCGCCGGGGCGACGCGTATGCTGCGATCGGAAATGCGCTGCCAGTCTAGCCAGACCGGCAGCCACGGCCTTGACCGCAATCAATTGCCGTCACTGCATCAGTTCGGCGAACGACAGGAAGGGCACAGGGTCGCCCACCTGCACCTGACGCTCACATTCCACCAGCGCCAGGCCATCGGCCCAGCAGGCGGCGCTGAGCATCGCCGAGCTTTGCTGGGGGTGCAGTTGCACGCTGGTCTGGGCATCCTCGCCGGGCACCAGGCGGGCACGCAGATACTGGCGCCGCCGGTTGCGCAGCGGCCACTCGAAACCCGCCGGCAACGCCAGGGGCCGCGGCAACACATCCGTGACGCCCTGGGCACGCAGCAGGAACGGCCGCACCACCACCAGCGCGGTCACCAGCGCCGCCGAAGGATTGCCCGGCATGCCGATCCACGGTTTGCCGGCCACTTCGCCAAAGGCCAGGGGCTTGCCCGGCTGGATCGCCAGGCGCCAGAAATCCACGTGGCCCAGCTCTTCGATGGCCTGCTTGAGGTGGTCTTCCTCACCGACCGAGACCCCGCCCGAGGTCAGCAGCAGGTCGCACTCCGACGAGGCCAGGCTCAAGGCGTGGCGGCTAGCCGCCAGCTCGTCGGCCATCACCCCGTAGTCGTGTACTTCCACGCCCCAACCGCGCAGCAGCGCCGACAGGCAGTAACGATTGCTGTTGTAGATCTGCCCCGGGGCCAGGGGCTGGCCGGGCTCGCGCAGCTCGTCGCCGCTGCTCAGCAGGCACACGCGCAATGGCCGATAGACCTCGACCCGGGCGATCCCGGCAGCGGCCAGCAACCCCAGTTCCTGGGCGCGCAGGCGCTTGCCGGCCTCGAGCAACAGCTCGCCGCGAGCCACCTCCTCGCCCTGCCGGCGCACGTGATCGCCCACCGTCACCGGCGGCAAGCAGAGCTGCCCGCCCTCGACCCGGCAGCTCTCCTGGGGCACCACCGTATCGGCCCCCGGCGGCAAGGGCGCGCCGGTGAAGATGCGCACCGCCTGCCCCGCCGCCAGGGGTGTGTCCGCCGCCTGCCCGGCGGCGATCCGCCCGTCCAGGGTCAGGCGGCCACCGGCAGGCGGCAGGTCGGCGGCGCGCAAGGCGTAGCCGTCCATGGCGCTGTTGTCCCAGCCGGGCAGGTTCAGTGGCGAATGGATGTCCGCCGCCAGCACCCGGCCCAGGGCCTGCTCCAGGGCGATGTCCTGGGTCGTGGGCGGTGGCGGCACCTGGTCCAGCAGATGGGCGATGGCCTGGTCCACCGGGATCAGTTGGCCGCTGTCGCAGCCACAGCCGGTCACGGCCGCACCCCACAGGCCTCGATCTGCTGCCCTGGCGCCTGATGGGGCTGCGGCTTGAGATGGGGGGCGAAATTGCACGGGCCGGTGCGGCTGTCCAGCTGCGGGCGCAGGATCATGTTCCAGGCCGTGCGGCAGGCCCCCGGCGAGCCCGGCACGCACACCACCAGCACGCCGTTGCTGACCCCGGCCAGGGCCCGCGACTGCAGGCTGGACATACCGATCTCTTCCACCGATACCTGGCGAAACAGCTCGCCGAAACCTTCCACATGCTTGTCCAGCAGCGGCATTACCGCCTGGGGCGTGTTGTCCCGCGCGGTGAAGCCGGTGCCGCCGGTCATCAGCACCACCTGCACCTCGGGGTCGGCGATCCACTGCGAGACGCGGGCGCGGATCTGGTAGATGTCGTCCGGCACCAGGCCGCGATCGACCAGCACATGGCCGGCGGCCTGCAACAGGTCGCTGAGGGTCTGGCCCGAGGTGTCGGTGTCCAGGGTGCGCGTATCGCTGATGGTCAGCACGGCGATGTTCAGGGGGTGAAACGTGCGTTGCGCCAGATGGGCCATATCCAAGCCTTCCCGTGAATGAGATAGGCCCCAGCCTGAACCGAATCCTTGGAGGAACCTATTCCTCCAAGGAGGTACCTCGACGGGGCGACAAGCCTCAGGGCGCCAGCCGGCCGTGGCGCCAGGCGCCCTCATGCAGGCGGTAGTCGAGGCGGTCATGCAGGCGGTCGCTGCGCCCTTGCCAGAACTCCATGCGCTGCGGGCGCAGGCAGTAGCCGCCCCAGTGTTCCGGGCGCGGCACCGGCTGGCCGTCGAAGCGGCTGGTGGTGCTGGCCAGCAGGGATTCCAGTTGCAGCCGGTTGGCCAAGGGCTGGCTTTGCGGCGACGCCCAGGCACCAAGGCGACTGGCCAGGGAGCGTGAATCGAAATACACATCCGACAGCCGCGGCGCTAACCGCGAGACTAATCCTTCGATCCGCACCTGGCGCTCCAGGGCCGGCCAGAAGAAGGTCATGGCGGCCCGGGGATTGGCCGCCAGTTCCAGGCCCTTGGCGCTCTGGTAGTTGCCGAAGAAGGTGAAACCCTCGGCACTCAAGCCCTTGAGCAACAGCACCCGGCAATGGGGCTGGCCCTGCTCGTCGACCGTGGCCAGGCACATGCTGTTGGCCTCCACCGGCGCCTGCTCGGTGTCGCGGGCCTGTTGCAGCCACTGCTGGAACAGCGGCAGCGGATCGTCCGGCGCGGCCTCGTCGGCCAGGCCATCGCGGCAGTAGTTACGGCGCATCTGGGCCAGGGAAAGCGGCATGAGGGTGATCTCCGTTGGGGTTTTGCGCAGTCTGCGAGGCCGCGCCGGGCATGACCTTGATCGCCATCAACGGCAGTTGCCGATCGCTATCTTCTGTAGCAACTGCGCCCCCCTCTAGACACCCATGTTCCGTAGCCGCTGCCGAGCGCAGCGAGGCTGCGATCGGCTGCGCAGCAGCCGCCAATCCAGGAGACGCGGTATTCCAGGTAGATCCGGTACACAGGCTTTGCGAGGACTGCGTCGGAATGCCGCCCACCTCGATCGCAGCCTCGCAGGCTCGGCAGCGGCTACATGTGGCGCGCCAGCAGTTGCTTCTGTAGGAGCGAAGCTTGCTCGCGATGGTCGTCAACGGTGACGCGCATAACCTGACACCCCGCATCGTTCTCAGGTTCATCGCGAGCAAGCTTCGCTCCTACAGAGGCAATCGAACGTCGGCCGGCCTGCTATTTGAGCCGCAGGCGCCGGGCCAGTTTGTGCAGGTTGCTCGGATCGACTTCCAGCAAGCGGGCGGCGCGGGCCCAGTTGTTGCGGCAGCGGCTCAGGGCCTGGTGGATCTTCTGCCGCTGATAATCGTCGACGGCTTCGCTCAGGGGCTGGAACGGTCCGTCGTCGGCCGCCAGTGGCGACGGTTCGAGCGGCTCCGCGCCCTTCACCGAGCTGTCGAGATCGAGCACGTCCGGCTCCAGGGTCAGGATCTGGCTGCGACTGCCGCCACGGCTGAGCTGCTTGAGCGCGGCGCGGCTGATCACGTGTTCCAGTTCCCGCACATTGCCCGGCCAGGGGTAAGCCAGCAGCGCCCGTTCGGCCGCCGGCGACAGGCGCAGGCCACGCAGGCCGAGACGGCTGCGGTTGAGCTCGAGGAAATGCCCGGCCAGCACCAGCACATCCGGGCCGCGTTCGCGCAGCGGCGGGATCGGCACCGGGTACACCGAAAGCCGATGGTACAGGTCGGCGCGAAACAGCCCGTCGCGGATGCTGTCCGGCAGGTGGCGGTTGGTCGCGGCGATGATGCGCACATCCACATGCAGCGGCTTGTCCGCCCCCAGGCGCTGGATCTCGCCGTTCTGCAGGGTGCGCAGCAACTTGGCCTGCACGCTCAACGGCAGCTCGCCGACCTCGTCGAGAAACAGCGTGCCACCGTTGGCCGCGTCGAAGCGCCCAGCGCGGTCGCTGGTGGCGCCGGAGAAGGCACCCTTGACGTGGCCGAACAGCTCGCTCTCGGCCAGGGACTCCGGCAGCGCCGCGCAGTTGACCTGCACCAGCGGCTTGTGGGCGCGCCGGGACAGGCGATGCAGGCGGCGGGCGAACAGCTCCTTGCCGACCCCGGTCTCGCCCAGCAGCAACACCGGCAATTCGGAATCGGCGAGCACATCCAGCTCGTTGAGCAACTGATGCAGGACTTCGCTCTGGCCGAGAATCTCGCCCTCCTCCACCGGCCCGCGCGCATCCTGCGGCTCGCTGCGGGACAGGCGCAGGCTGCGGTTCTCCTGCTCCAGGCGGGTGACCCGCAGCGCCGCCTCGATCTGCAGGCTGCAACGCTTGAGCTCGTCGCGGGCCTGGCGGTCGAAGGTGCCGGGGCGCAGCGCGTCGAGGGTGATGGCGCCCCAGACCCGCCCTTCCACATACAGGCTCACGCCCATGCAGTCGTGCACCGCCAGCGGCCCGTTGTCCGGGTGGTCGAGCAGCCCGTCATAGGGGTCCGGCAGGCAGCTGTCGGGCTCGAACCAGGTCGGCTCGCGGGACGCCATGATCGCCGCCAGGCGCGGGTGCTGGGCAATCACAAAGCGCCGGCCGATGGCTTCGTGCACCAGGCCGACGGTGGCCAGCGGCCGCAGGCTGTCGTCGTCCAGGCGCAGCAGGCCCACGGCCCCGGCCTTGAAGTATTCCCGCAGGGTCTGCACCAGACGCTGCAACCGCACGGCATTGGGCAACTCGACAATCAGGTCGGCCGCCAGACTTTCACGCAACATGGTAGTCATCACCCTTTCTGGTGGTTTTAACCCCTTGGTTTCGGGGTCATCCGCACCACGACAAAAAATTAATCCATTATTTTCAAAAAGTTACAGCTGGCATGGCGGCTGCAACGGCCCAGGGGAACCGTTGCCACTCCAACAAGGAAAACCTGATGAACCCGACACTGCTGGAACGACCCGCTCCTTCCCAACCAGACGCTTCGAAGCACAACCTCCTGGAGCAAAGCCTCGGCCAACTGGCCTGCGACATCCCCGGCGCCAGCCGGGTATTTCATGAGTTCAAGCTGGACTTCTGCTGCGGCGGGCAGAAAACCCTGCGCGACGCCGCCCTCGGCAAAGGCCTCGACCCGGTGCAGATCGCCGAGGCCCTGCACCTGCTGCAAGACAGCGCCGCCCGGCAGCAGGACTGGCGCGATGAACCGAGCGAGCAACTGATCGCCCATATCCTCACCCGCTACCACGCCCGCCACCGCGAACAGCTGCCGGAACTGATCCGCCTGGCCTGCCGCGTGGAGCAGGTGCATGGCGCCCGCAGCAACTGCCCCAACGGCCTGGCCGATCACCTGCGGGACATGCAGCAGGAGCTCGAAGGCCACATGCTCAAGGAAGAACAGGTGCTGTTCCCGATGCTGCAACAAGGCCTGGGCCGCCGGGCGGCGCCGCCAATCCATGTGCTGCGCCTGGAACACGAGCAACATGGCGAGGCCCTGGAGAAGCTGCTGGTGCTGACCGACCACATCACCCCGCCCGCCGACGCCTGCAACACCTGGCGCGCGCTGTACCGCGGGCTGAGCGAATTTCGCGACGACCTGATGCAGCACATCCACCTGGAAAACAACGTGCTGTTCGTCAATGCCCTGAACGCTTGAGCCCCGCCCTTGCGTGCCAGCCCTATGGCTGGCACGTTCATTCAGCCGTGCCAATAGAACATCGCCTTGGCCAGGACCACGATCAGCAGCATGTGCCCCAGCACGCTGCGGCGGATCCAGCAGGCGCGGCCGGCGCTCAGCCGCGCGGTCTTGAGCCAGTACGCCAGCAACAGGTAATGGCCGATGATGCTCAGGGCCAGGACAATCTTCAGGCTCAACAGGCTGGCGAAACTGCTGCCCAGGGGCTGGCTCAAGGCGCCGCGATGCTGCCAGGCCAGGCCGATGCCGGCGCCGTACAACAGCAGCACCACGCCATGCAGGACTTTGCGCGAACGCACCGCGATGGCCTGGTCCGCCGCCACTTGGGCGTCGCTCGCCAGTTGCCGGCGCGCCGTATGCCAGATGCACACCTCGAAGAACAACGTGCCGATAAAAGCGATGGCGGCCAGCAAATGCGTGACCAGTAACCAGGGGTAGATCATTGCCCTTCTCCTAGCTCTGCGTTCAGGCTCAACCCGGATGCCCGTCGAGCCGCGCCCGCAGCAGCATCGGCCCGTAGCGCCAGACGTACAGGGCAAAGGCCAGGGCCCAGCACAGGCCCGCCAGCCACAACGCCGCCCCCGGCAGCCAGAGCACCAGCAGCACCCGGCTGAGGCAGGCCAGGTTGAGCAGGATGAACGCCAGGGTCATGCCCGCCGGCGGCTCCAGCGCACGCCCGGTGTGGCCCAGGCTGACCCGGGCGATCATCGCCAGGATCAGCCCGGCCATGGCGCCAATGGTCAGGCCATGCAGCGCCAGGCTGGGGTTGAGCGGCGCGCCGAAATGCCACAGCGCCATACCCAGGCAGGCCAGCGCCAGCCAGGCGTAGGCCAGGTGCAGCGACCACAGCAGCGGCACCCGCCACAGCCCGCGGTCCTGCCAGCGCCACAGCCGCAGCAGGTGCCCGGCCGCCAGCAGCAGGAACAGCGCGCCGACCCAGGTATTGGCCACCAGCGCCGGCCCGGCGGCATACAGCAGCGCCACCAAGGCCGAGCCCACCAGCAGCAGATAATCGAGCCACGGCCAGGGCGTCACGGCCGCGACCCGACCGAGGCCGCGCTGGGTGAAAAACGGAATCACCCGCCCGCCGATCAGGCTCATCATCGCCGCCACCAGCCACAGGCCGCTCAGCACGCCCTGGCGCTGCCAGCCTTCGTGACCTTGCAGCAGGCCGGCCACCGACAGGCCATCGGCCGCGGCGAGCAACAGCAGCACCAGGACAATCGGGTAATTACGTTGCTGGCGCACCTTCCACAGCATGCGCCCCATCAACCATGCCAGCGCCAGGGGAAACCCCAGCTCCAGCACGGCCAGCAGCGGCCAGGGCGCGCTGCCCAGCCAGGCCAGGCGCGCGGCCAGCCAGAGCAGGGCCAGGGCCGCCAGCGGCTTGCCGCTCAGGCCCGGCTGGCCGGTCCAGGTCTGCGCTGCGGTCAGCAGGAAGCCGGCGATGATCGCCAGGCCGAAACCGAACAGCAGTTCGTGGCGGTGCCAGCCCAGCCAGCCCCCCGCCGGTTGCCAGTCGCCCAGGGCACCCTGCAGGGCCGTCAGCCACAGCGGCACCACCAGCAGCGCCAGGACACAACCGGCGAGAAAGAACGGCCGGAAGGCCAGGCGTAACAGCGGCACGATCGCCAGCGCTGCACGACGGTCAAGTACTTGCATCAAGCCCACTCCTTTACCCAGCGGCCGACCCGGCGACGGTCGACACGCGGCGAATGAAATCCCCGGCCATCATCGGCCATTGGCGCGCCCTTGCCGTTGTCGCAAATCAAGCTTGCCCGGGATGCGGCGGGCTGTTGTGCCTACCGTCCTTTCTGGCAGTGCAAGGGGCGTGCCCCGGGGCCCGGGCGCAGCCTCGCGCGGCCATAAGCCGGCGGGCCGGGGGTGCGGCTGGCGCAGTGCCGGGGTTCGCCTTCCAATGAGCGGGTCAAATTGACCATTCGCTAGTCATTTACACCCGAAATCGCCAGGTCTTTTTGACCATGCAACCGCAGATCCCCCGCGTACAGGGGCCCTGGCGCCTGGCCCGGGTCTTGCTGAACACAGGGCACCCCCATCCCTCCCGAATTACCGGAGCCACCATGAACACCGCCGGAGCCTTCCTGAAAAAAACCCTTCAGCCACTGACGTGGTTTGTCGTCCTCGGCGCGATCCTCGCCCTCGCCAGCCGTGTCGCCCTCGGCCTTGTCTGACAGCCCTGCTCCGGCAGCTCTTGCCTGGCAGCCGCCCTCCCCTCCAAACCATTAAGGATGAATATTCATGGTGCTTCATCGCGTGCATCACCAGATCCTGCGCAGCCATCACCTGTTCGAGCCCCTCAACGAGGAACAGCTGGACGAGCTGATGGCGGCCAGCCAGTTGCTCAGCCTCGACAAGGGTGACCCGCTGTTTCGCCAGGGCGAGCCGGCCGAGGCCTTCTATTTCGTGATCGCCGGCGCGGTGAAGATCTACCGCCTGACGCCGGACGGTCAGGAGAAAGTGTTCGAGGTCATCGGCCCGCGCCAGACCTTCGCCGAGGCCATGATGCTGATGGACACGCCGGACTATGTGGCCTCGGCCGAAGCCATCGGCCCGACCCAGCTCTATCGGCTGTCCAACGACACCTACCTGCGCCTGCTGCAAAGCAACAGCCGCCTGACCTTCGCCCTGCTCGGCAAGCTCTGCGTGCGCCTGCACCAGCGGGTCAACGAGATCGAAACCCTGTCGCTGAAGAACGCCACCCACAGGGTGGTGCGGTATCTGCTGACGCAGTTGATGCAGCTGCAACCGGTGGAGCGCCAGTTCGAACTGCCGATGGCCAAGCAGTTGATCGCCGGCCACCTGGCGATCCAGCCGGAGACCTTCTCGCGGATCATCCGCCGCCTGATCGATGAAAAGATCATCAGCCAGGACGGCCGCCAGATCGTGATTCTCGACCGCCCGCGCCTGGAGCAATTCGAATGAGCGCCGGGCCGGTCTGCCTGTATTGCCAAGGCTCCAACCCACCCCGGCAGGCCTCCTGCCGCCATTGCGGCATGCCGCTGCCAGCCACTGCGGCGCACGCCGAACAACGCCGGTTGCGGCGCTTTACCGGGTTCTGCATCGGTCTGACGCTGTTCTGCGTGGCGATGTTCTTCTGGCTGCCGCGCTCCTAGCGGACGCTTTTGCCTGGAACACCGTTGCGGCCGCTACGCAGCCGATCGCAGCCTCGCTAACGCTCGACAGCGGCTACAGGTCTGGAGTCGTGCGCGGTCTTGTAGCCGCTGCCGAGTTGCCCGTTTTGCGGCCGCTACGCAGCCGATCGCAGCCTCGCAGGCTCGGCAGCGGCTACAAGACCGCGCATGGCTCTGGTCTCTACGTGTAGCCGCTGTCGAGCGTTAGCGAGGCTGCGATCGAGGTGGGCGGCATTCCGACGCAGTCCTCGCAAAACCTATGCGCGAGATTTACCTGAAATAACGCGTTGCCTGATTGGCCTTGCGATGCAGTCCCCGCAAGGCCTGCACACCAGGTTTGCCTGGAACCTTGAACCCTTCCCCCTCGCCTGCCCTCGCCGGCGAAGGTGTCCCAGGCGGCGGGCAACAGCCGAGGGTCTCTTCGCTGGCGAGCCAGGCGCCTGCCGTCAAGGGGTGTTGCGCCTCAAGGCTGGGTCAGCTGTCGATACAACTGCGGCAAACGCAGCGGCAGTTGCTCGGGCTGGCGGATCAAGGTGTAGCCATTGGCGCCGAACATGTACGGCAGGTAAGCCGCTGCTTCGCGGTCGATGGTGATGCAGAACGGCGTCAGCCCCTGGCGGCGCGCTTCCAGCACCGCCTCGCGGGTGTCCTCGACGCCATAGCGGCCTTCGTAGAGGTCGAGGTCGTTGGGCTTGCCATCGGTCAACAACAGCAACAACTTGCGCTGGCGCTTGCAGCCCGCGAGCAGGCGCGTGGCCTGGCGGATCGCCGCGCCCATGCGGGTATAGAACCCCGGCTTGAGCCCCTGGATCCGCCCGCGGGTGTGGTCGTCGTAACGCTGGTCGAAGGCCTTGAGTTCCTGCATGCGCACCTGCTGGCGGCGCAACGAGGAAAACCCGTACAGGGCAAAGTCGTCACCCAGGTCAGCCAGGGTTTCGCCGAACAGCAGCAAGCTGTCGCGGATCACCTCGATCACCCGGTGCTCGTCGTTGAGGTGGGCGTCGGTGGACATCGAGACATCGGCCAGCAGCAGGCACGCCAGGTCACGCCGGGTCTGGCGCTGCTCCATGAACAGGCCGCGCTCGGCGCAGGCGCCATGGGCGCGCTCGACGTGAAAATCCAGCCAGGCCTGCATGTCCAGCTCCGAACCCTGGGGCTGCTGGCGCAACCACTGCCGGTCGTTGCGCAGCTGCTGGAACTGCCGCCGCAACAGCTGCGCCGACGGCTTCAGGCGCGACGGCAGCGGCTGCGCCTGGCAATCGCGCGGCACCAGCATCTGCAGGTTGACGAAAGCTTCCTGCAGCCGCCCCTTGCGATAGTCCCATTCCGGCAAGTGGATGCCCTCGCCCAGGGGAATGTCATCGACATCCGCCGGCGGCAGGTCGAGGTGCAGCTTGAGGCCGCCGCCCTTGCGCAGGCGGGTGCGCGACAGGGTCAGCTCATCCAGGTCGGCGGCGACCCGGGCGGCGTCCGGGTCTTCGCTGTCGTCGGCCCAGCGGTCGAGGTCCACATGCTCGGTCCAGCTGAACAGATTCTCCAGGCGCAGGATCAGCAGGCCGCCGTCGCGGCTATGGTCCTCGACCCGGCTGGCGCGCTTGCGTCCGCCGGCCTGCTCGCCGGCCGTGGTCGCCAGGTCCTCCGGCGAGTCCTCAAGATCGGCGGCCAGCGGGCTGGCCAGGTGCAGCGGTGGGTACAGCCACAACGGCACGGGCCAGGCCGCGCGTTCGCTGCGGGGAAACTCGGCGACACTGCCGGGCTCGCGCAGGGCCTGGCACAAGGCCCGCTCCAGCGCGGCCTCGGGGCGGCTCAGCGAGGCCGGATCGGGGCGCAGTTGCAGATGCGCCTCGACCAGCCGCTGGTAGCGATCCTGCAACGCCGGGTAGCGTTGCAACAGGCGCCGGGTCCAGCGCTGGTTGTCCCGGCCCCAATGGCGCATCGGCCCGGACTGCGCCGCCAGCAGGGCCAGCCAGCGATACAGCTCTTCGTTCAACGCCGCCTCGGGAAACACCGCGAGGCTGGCCGGCAGGCGCAGGTTGTCGGCGTCGCACCAGGCCAGGGGCAGTTGCCGGCAAGTGCCGGCGATCTGCTGCAACAGGCTGCGGCGCAACAGCAGGTCGCGCTCGCTGGCCGCCTCGACGCCGCGACCGTCCCCGCCCATGGCCCGCAACAACAGGGCCAGGGCCCGTTGGCGCGGCGCCAGCTCGACCCGCGCCTCGGGAAAATCCACGCTGGCGCGGCGGGTGATGAAACGGTGCCAGACACTGCCGACCCACTCTTCCAGTTCCAGGGTGAAGGCCATGGAACCTCCTTTTTTCCAGTACAGAAAAACGGTCCGGTCAACCGGACCGACCTTTTCCAGCGCTATCCAATCTTCGTAGCCGCTGCCGAGCCCGCGAGGCTGCGATCGAGGTGGGCGGCATTCCGACGCAGTCCTCGCAGAACCTGTGCACGCGATTTGCCTGAAAGACCGCATGGCCCGGTTTGCGGCCGCTGTGCGACCGATCGCAGCCTCGCTGCGCTCGGCAGCGGCTACATAGAGACCGTCGTCGTGCCTGTCCTGTAGCCGCTGCCGAGCCTGCGAGGCTGCGATCGAGGTGGGCGGCATTCCGACGCAGTCTTCGCAAAGCCTGTGCACGCGGTTTGCCGGAAAGACCGCATGGCCCGGTTTGCGGCCGCTGCGCTGCCGATCGCAGCCTCGCTTCGCTCGACAGCGGCTACATAGAGATCGTCGTCGTGCCTGTCCTGTAGCCGCTGCCGAGCCTGCGAGGCTGCGATCGAGGTGGGCGGCATTCCGACGCAGTCCTCGCAAAACCTGTGCACGCGATTTGCCTGAAAGACCGCATGGCCCGGTTTGCGGCAGCGGCTACAGGGATACGTTTCGCCAGCAGCGGTCGTTCATGAGGACACCACCGGGGCCGGTGCGCGCAAGGCGGCGCGGCCGCGCTGGCGGAAGCTCAGCAGGTAGCACAGCAGCCCGGCGAAGAACCCCAGCCCGCTGACCAGGCGCGCCCAGAACAGCCCGCTCAAATGCTCCACCGTGGCCATGAACGGCATTGCCGTGCCGTCCTCGGCCCAGCGTTGCAGCAGCACCTGGACCACGCCGGCGGCAGTGAGCAACAGGGTGATCATCACCATCGACAGGGTCATCAGCCAGAAACCCCAGACCTCCAGGGTCTGCGAGCGTTCGTCCGCCGCCTCGCCGAGGCCGCGCAGGCGCGGCATGGCGTAGCTGATCAGGGTCATGACGATCATCGCGTAGGCGCCGTAGAACGCCAGGTGGCCGTGGGCCGCGGTCAGTTGCGTGCCGTGGGTGTAGTAGTTGACCGGCGCCAGGGTATGCAGGAACCCCCAGACCCCGGCGCCGAAGAACGCGGTCACCGTGGTGCCCTTGGCCCACAGCGTGGCGGCGCGGTTCGGGTGCTGGCGGCGGCGGTTCTTCACCATGCTGAAGGCGAAGATCACCATGGCCAGGAACGGCAGCGGCTCCAGGGCCGAGAAGATCGAGCCGACCCACAGCCAGACCTCGGGGGCGCCGATCCAGAAGAAGTGGTGACCGGTGCCGATGATCCCGCTGATCAGCGCCATGGCGATGATCACGTAGAGCCATTTCTCCACCACTTCGCGGTCCACGCCGGTGATCTTGATCAGCACGAAGGCCAGCATCGCGCCCATGATCAGCTCCCACACGCCTTCCACCCACAGGTGCACCACCCACCACCAGTAGAACTTGTCGCGGGCCAGGTTGGCCGGGTTGTAGAAGGAGAACAGGAAGAACACCGCGAGGCCGATCAGCCCGGTCATCATCACCATGCTGACGGTGGTCTTGCGGCCCTTGAGCAGGGTCATGCCGATGTTGTAGAGAAAGCCCAGGCACACCACCACGATGCCCATCTTGGTGATGGTCGGCTGCTCGAGGAACTCGCGGCCCATGGTCGGCAGCAGCTCGTTGTGGGTCAGCCGCGCCAGGCCCGCGTAGGGCACCAGCAGGTAGCCGAGGATGGTCAGCACGCCGGCGGCGGCGAACACCCAGAACAGCAGCAGCGCCAGTTTCGGGCTGTGCAGTTCACGGTCGGCCTCTTCCGGGATCAGGTAGTAGGCCGCCCCCATGAAGCCGAACAGCAGCCAGACGATCAGCAGGTTGGTGTGGACCATCCGCGCCACGTTGAAGGGAATGATCGGGAACAGGAAATCGCCGATCACGTATTGCAGGCCCATGATCAAACCGAACAGCACCTGGCCGAGAAACAGCATCAGGGCAAACACGAAGTAGGGTTTGGCCACGGCTTGCGAGGCGAATTTCAGGTGTGGATTGGCAAGACGCATCGTTCAGCCCTCCTTGTTTGGCGGCCAGCCATTGGTATTGATCTTCGAGCTCCACTTGAGGAATTCGGCGATGTCGTCGACCTCCTGCTGGCTCAGGTTGAATTGCGGCATGGCCCGGCGTCCGGGCACGCCCAGGGGCTGCATCTTCATCCAGGCCTGCAGGAAAGGCTTGAAGCCCTCCTCGCCGCCGCGGCGCTGGAACACGTTGCCCAGCTCCGGCGCGAAGTAGGCGCCCTCGCCCAGCAGCGTGTGGCAGCCAATGCAGTTGTTCTGCTCCCAGACCGTCTTGCCGCGCACCACCGCCGCGCTCAACAGCGCGTCGTTGCTGCGTACGGGAAAGGTCTGCTCCGTGTGATAGGTCAAGGCCAGGAAGATCAGGAAGAAGAACACGCTTCCCCCGAAATAGATGTTCCTGGCCATGCCTTTGGTGAAGGTTTCCGACATGCTCGCTTCCTCTTGGCTTGGCCCGGCCATTCTAGGAAGCGCGGGGGGCAAACCCGCTTGATGGCAATCAAGAAACGCCGATGGTTTTACTCGGGTATTTACAGGCTGAGGATCAGGCCCAGCAGCAAGGCCAGCGCCAACGGCCAGCCGAGCAGCAGCCAGCGCCACAGGCGCGGCCCGTGGCGCAGTTCCATGAAGCCGTCGGCGATCAGCCAGGCCTTGGCCACCGCCAGCAGCAGGATCAGCACCACCACCCCGCGCGGCGCGCCCTGCCCCAGCCAGCTGCCCAGCCATACGGTGCCGACGCTGAGACCGGCCAGGGCGACCCAACAGCTCAGCAAGAACCTGCCAACGGACATGCGCACCTCGTCAATCCAGGACGTAGACCAGCGGAAACAGCAGCACCCAGACCAGATCGACCATGTGCCAATAGAGCACCCCGGATTCGAAACCCGAAGGGTTGTCGGCGCCATACCGGCCGCGCAGGCAGCGCTGCGCCAGCCAGGCGAAAATCAGCATGCCCAGCAGCACATGGAGTAAATGAAAACCGGTGAGGATCCAGTACAGGGTGAAGAAGGTGTCGTGCTCAAGCCCGAGTCCCAGGCCCAGCAGATGCCGGTACTCGCCGAGCTTGAGCAGCAGGTAGACCGTGGCCACCAGCAAGGCCGCCAGCAGCAACGCCGCGCCCTGGCGTGGCCGCGCCCGGCGCACCCGTTCCTGGGCCAGCGCCGCCAGCAGCCCGGCGCTGAGCAGGCTCAGGGTCATGGCCAGGCCGGTGGAACTGTCGAGCAGCTGGCGGCTTTCGGCGAACAGCTGCGGCTTGAGCTGCTGGGTCACCGCGAACGCAAGAATCAGGATGGCGAACACCGACAGCTCGGCGAGGATGAAAAACCACATCGCCAGATCCCCCGGCAGATGGCGCCGAGGAACTGCCAGGGTGTCGGCAGCAGGGTCAGCCGAAGTGCACATCGACCACGTCCATCAGCGCCGCCACCGTGACAGGGTCGTCGCTCAGGGGCTCGGCCAGGCACGCCAGGCAGGCTTCGCGCGGCGGCATGCCGGCGCCGATCATGCGCGCGGTGAAAATCAGCAGCCGGGTGGACGCCACCTCCTCCAGGTCATGTTGTTCCAGGCGGCGCAGGGCCTGGCCCAGCCCGACGATCTGCCGCGCCAGGGCCGCATCCACCTGCGCCTCGCGCTGGACGATGCGCTCCTCCTCGGCCGGCGGTGGATAGTCGAAGCGCATCGCCACGAAGCGCTGGCGGGTGCTGGGCTTCATGCCCTTGAGCAGGTTCTGGTAACCGGGGTTGTAGGACACCACCAGCATGAAGGACGGCGGCGCCCGCAGCACTTCGCCGGTGCGTTCCAGGAACAGCTCGCGGCGGCCGTCGGCCAGGGGGTGCAGGACCACCACCGTGTCCTGCCGCGCCTCGACCACTTCGTCGAGGTAGCAGATGCCGCCTTCGCGCACCGCCCGGGTCAGCGGCCCGTCCTGCCACCAGGTGCCCTGGGCGCCGATCAGATGGCGGCCGATCAGGTCGGCGGCGCTGAGGTCGTCGTGGCAGGCCACGGTGTGCAGCGGCAGGTCCAGGCGGTGCGCCATGTGCTGGACAAAGCGGGTCTTGCCGCAGCCCGTGGGGCCTTTGATCAGCACCGGCATGCCGTGCCGCCAGGCCTGTTCGAACAGCGCCTGTTCATTGTTCAAGGGTTGATAGAAGGGTTCGCAAGCCGTTCCGAGATCCATGGGCTACCTGATTCACAGCGGGGTTCGGCGACCACGCTAAGGCGCCAGGCAAGGGCGCGGCAAGCGCACCGGCGGGCAAACTTGATCGCCGTCAAGCGCGCCGCGCCTGGCTGCAATCAAGGGGCTAAATCAAAGCCCGGAATCAGGCTCCACGCACGCGCAACCGGCAGCCTGCCCCGGGCTGCTCCGATCCTCCTGGAACAGCTGGCAGATGCTGTCCACCTCCAGCCGGCCGGCGGGCAGGATGCTGATAAAGCGCTCCGAGACTTCCACCAGGCCGTTCCAGCTCAGCTGTTGCAGGCGCAGCCAGGCGGACGCGAAGTACTGGCGGAAGATCAGCCCGTAGCGGCTTTCGATGGCCAGGATGTCCAGCTCCAGGTCGCACGCCAGACGCTCCATGACCAACTGCCGGACCTGGTCGCCGGCCTCGCAACGCCAGCCGCGACAGGTCGCCAGCTGGCCCAGGTCGAGCTGTTGCAGATAGTCGCCGAGCAGCTCGCTGTTCTGCGTATACAGCTCGTCGAACTGGCTGATGGCGCCCAGGCCGAAGCCCACATGGTCGCAATAACCGTGGCAGGTAAAGCCCTGGCAGTTGCGGCGCAGCCGACCGCGCTCCTGGGCCATCATCAGGTCGTCGTCGGGCCGCACGAACTGGCCCAGGCCGATGTACTGGTAACCCGCCGCCAGCAGGCGCTCGAAGCAGATCCGCCGCATCGCCTCCTTGGCCTCCTGGCTGCAGGCCGCTGCGGGGCGGTCCTGGCTCTGGCGCCGGTAGCGCAACGGCGGCTGGGCGTAGTCGAACACCTGCAGGCGGTCGGGCTCCAGCTCGATCAGGGTGCCGAGCTTCAAGGCGAGGCTCGAAGGGGTCTGCCAGGCGTGGCCATAGCCCAGGTCGACATTCACCGAGCGATAACCGAAGGTCCGCGCCGCATCGATCAGCGAATGGATGGGCGCCGGGTTCTGGTAGCAGGCCACCGACAGCTGGCTGTCGCTGCCGATATCCGGCACGCCGATGCTGACCTGGTTAAAACCCTGGTCGCGCAGCAGGCCCATGGTCGCCCAGTCGGTGTGGTGCAGGTCGACGTCGATGCTGTAGTCGCCGCAATCGTGTTCGAGAAAATGGAAGCGCTGGCGCAGGTGCTGCATCAGCCGTTGCAGATGGGCTGCGTCCGGGGTGCCGCCGCCCAGGTGAAACTGCTCGATGCGCTGCTCCGGCCCCAGGTGGCAGCCCACCAGGTCGATCTCCCGCTCCAGCCGCCGCAGGTAGCTTTCGCCAGCGTCAGCCGATATGCCCGCCAGGCGCGGCGCAAACTGCACGTTGAGGGACAGCGGCCGGCGCTTCTGCCGGCTGTTGCGCAACGCCCGCAGCAGGTCCAGGGAACCGATGCCGCCGTGAAAGCGGCGGGTGTCGACATGACAGTTGGGATCGAGCACGCCTTGATCGCGTCGAACGAGCGGCTCGCTGCGGTGCGGCAGTAGATCAGGCATGACAGGGCTCCATGGCTGGCGGTGGAGGGCCAGTGTCCGGCGTTAACGCCCGGGGCTCCTTGACTTGCATCAAGCGTGGGGTCGGCGCCGGCCTACCAGTTCAGGTAGAACATGGCCTTGGCCAGCAGCACGATCAGCAGCATATGGCCGAACAGGCTGTGATGGATAAAGCGCGAGTAGCGGGCATTCATGCGCCCGCTCCTGAACAGCAGCATGGCCACCAGGAAATGCCCGAGCACGCTGGCGGCCAGCAGGATCTTCAGCATCAGCAAGGTGCCGAACGACGACGCCAAGGGCGCCGCCAGCACCGGCAGGTAACGCACCCAGACCATGCCCAGCCCGGCGCCGAACAGCGCCAGCAGCACCCAGGGCATCAGCTGGCGGGCACGGCCGGCGATGCCCTGTTCGAGCAGCACCATGAGCTTGGCCGGCAGTTGCTTGCGGATGTGCTCCAGGAACAGCACTTCGAAAAACACCGTGCCGATAAACACCAGCGCGGCGAGCAGATGCAGACTGAGCAGCAGCGGATAGATCATGAGGCCTCCGAATCGGGGTTGCGCGGCCTGGGCCAGCGCCTCAGCCGCCGGTCACCGTGGGAAAGAACGCCACCTCGTCGCCGTCGTCCAGCGCCTCGTCGAGCCCGCACAGGTCCTGGTTGCGGGCACACATCAGGCTCGGCTCGTCCAGCACTCGCCAGATGCCGCAGCGGCTCGCCAGGTGCCGGCGCAAATGCTCGAGGCAGGCGAAATCGCCCTCGACCACCTCGCTCGCGCAGCCCAGGGTTTCCCGGTAGCGGGAGAAATACTGCACCTGCAGCCTCATGCCGAGGGCACCTGGTAATCGCCACTCTTGCCCCCGGACTTGCGCAGCAGCCGTATTGATTCGATATGCATGCCACGGTCCACCGCCTTGCACATGTCGTACAGCGTCAGGGCGGCGACGCTGGCGGCGGTCAACGCCTCCATCTCGACCCCGGTCTGCCCGGCCAGCTTGCAGCGCGACACGATGCGCACGCGGTGCTCGTCCTCGAGGCTCAACTCGACCACCACACTGCTCAGCAGCAACGGGTGACAGAGCGGGATCAACTCGCTGGTGCGCTTGGCCGCCTGGATGCCGGCGATGCGCGCCACCGCGAACACATCGCCCTTGGGATGGCCACCGCCGACGATCAACCGCGCGGTCTCGGCACGCATATGCACCCAGGCCTCGGCCACCGCCTCGCGAAAGGTCACGTGTTTATCGGTGACATCGACCATGCGCGCACGGCCGAGGGAATCGAGGTGGGTCAGTACCGCGTCGTTCATGGACAGGAGCCTTGTGGTTTCGACTAAGGATGCGATGGGCTCGGACCAGACGGCCTCGCACGTTGCTGCGAGACTACTGCGCCGGCTCGCGGGCGCGGTTGATGTCAATCAAGAAAGCCACAAGTCCCCGAGAGGGTCGTAATCAGCCCATACGATGCGTAAACAGCATGTCGCTCAGCACCACTGGCCTGCAGAACGCCCCCCATGATCCGCCGTTTCAGTCGGGTTCACGCGCAAGCTGCAGGTAGCGTTCGCCTTCCGATTGCAGCTGCGCATCGCTCGCCGCCAGCTGGGCCCGAGCTTCGGCCAGGTTTTTCCGGCAGCCATCCCAGCGGCAATCCGGCACCTGTTTGATCAGTGAGCTGGGCGACACATTCGCGGCGCTCGCCTCCAGTCGCTCGCCATTGCTCCAGTCCATCCGCCACTCGGTGTCGGGCAAGTGCTCGGCACCGTTGCCGTAATGCAATTGCCCGCGGTAGCGCATCAGCTTGCCAGCGAAGAACAGCCAGGTTTCGCGCTTGACCGGCACCTGCCCCTCGATCGTCCGTTCGGCGCCCGCTTCGGCCTCCAGTTCCACCTGCGCGAGGGGGCCGCTTTGGGTCAGCTTCAACCACACACCCTTGGGCGCGTTGTAGTGCTTCAAGCCGTACCAGCGCGGTGTGCTGTCCGGCATCACGACGGTGCTGATGCGTTCCTTGGCACTATACGAAGAGAGTCGCCAGGGAAACTGGTTGAGTTTGACAGTCGCCGGCACGCGGCCGGTCCTGGTCCAGCCCGGCGATGCCTCAAGCCGTTCCTGCAGGTCCAGGCTCAAGTGCCCCGGCCATGCCATCTGTCGCACGCTGCCGTCCGGCGCCTTCAGGTTGGCACGCAGGGTCGTCACCGCCATAGGATCGCCAGGGTGGCTATCTCCCCCTGGCGTTCTGACGGCCAGGTCCACCATCTGATAACCGGGCACATCCTGCTTTGGGAAGACCAGCGCAATACTCAGGGGTTGCTTGCGTCGCTTGGAGAACCCCCGCCGTGCCTCCCACGACAAATCGCGTGCCCAGCTTGTAAACAAGGGCTCGCGCCACAGCACGTCCGCCGGTGCGCGCAATTCGGCATGGCTGAAGCTGTAATGCTCGGCAGGTGTTTCGGGCAACTCGAAGCGCAGCTTCAGCGGCTGCCCCGCACTGCCCTGCAACACCTGTGCGCGAACCGTCACTTGGCGCCGCACCGGCAAGCTTTCCATCTCGAAACGAGGCGCCGGGACACAGACGGTACCGACCATGCAGGTGAACAGTTGCAAGCTGGGCCGCGTCTTGTGCGTATTGCCCTTGCTACCGATAGAGGGGAAGTAATAGGCAACGAGCTCGGCCCCCGTCCATACTTGCGGCCACAATCGCGCCTGGGTCGATTCATCGAGGTAGGCAATGGAGCTGTCGGCCAGTTCGACCTCCAATGACAACGACGCCGCCTGCAGAGGCGCAACAGACGAGGCCACCAGTAATGCAGCGGTCGCGATGGCGCGCCGCAGGTTCGTTCTGCCAGCCGGATTTGCGAAAAACAGGATTGTTTGAATGAGCATTCTCCCTCCATGGAAATGAAACAACACATCGATACAGCCCCCCTCAGGGAGCAGCAATGACCAGCCTCATGGACCCCACCTTGCGCGGAACCGGCAGGATTACCGGCGCGTTCTTCCATCCGGCGGGGGATATCGCCGCCGTGGTCTCGGAGTTTGCGTTGCTGGTCAATCCGCCCGCGCGGGCGGCTTATGGCGGCACCGGGTTGCGTTATCGGCTCGGCCTGTACCGGCGTGGCGAGCCGGTGCCGTTCGCCATCTTCGACGAACTGTGCCTGCCGATCAACGACCTGGGTTTCCACCCCACCCGGCCCCGCATCGTTATCGGTGCCGGCCGCTATGACGGCGGCTACCAGTTCGAAGGCGAGCTGGCCGTGTGGGACTGGCAGACCGGCCAGAGCCGCCGCCCTTTTGCCGATATTCCCGAAGTCGTGCGCTGCCGCTACGACGCCAGCGGCGAGCGGGTCGAAGCCTGGGTGCGGCCATGGAACGAAGAGTGGGACGGGCTGGACGACAGCGACTGGTCGGCGATCCTCGACACGCTGTTTCTGGTGCAGATCGACGACAGTGAAGCAGCGTGGACAGCCCGAACCTCAGAGGTACTGGAACTGGACCCGGCCGCGACCGTCGCTGCCTCGGGCCTTCCGGCAGATGACCAGAGCCCAGCGGCCGTGCGCCTGGCCCAATGGCTGGGCGTGCCCGAGCTGGAATGCCGAAGCGCCATCCGCGATATCGCCTGGCTCGGTCCAGACCGGATAGGCGTCACCCATGACGATTGCCTGCTGGATATCTACAGCACGGACGGCACCCGGCTCGCCCACCATACGGGTCCTGGCTACGGCGTCGAAATCCTGCGCGGGGCCGGCGTGCATGTGCACGGGGTGCAGGTGCAGGACGGGCCCGAGGTCTATAAACGGGATTCGTGTTTGTATGCGCTGACGGATAACGGCCTGGAGCTGGTGCAGGCCTACGACGACGAATACACCTTTTGCGCATCCACCGACGGCCACCTCCTGGGACGTCGCAATCGTCTGCGATCGCCCAATTCGAAGGCAGGCGATGTGCTGCTCGATCCGTCCGACAATAGCGTCCAACCTATGGATGCCGGCCACTACGATTGCTTCAACCACTACATTGGCATCAGCGGCGCACCCCATCTGTTTGCGCTGCAGGGCACGCCGGCCAGCTCCCACGAACACAAGTACCTGTGCATCGTCCAGCCCGACAGCACCCTGCAAAGACTCTGGCCGCTGCTCAAGCAGGACGGCACCCGAGCCAGCCACGCCATGGAATGCCGCGGCGCTTATGTGGCGGATGCCCTGGGCGCGGGCGCGGTGATCGCCGGCCAGCACTACAACCCTTCGGTCTGCGAGCCGTACCAGGGTTTCATCTATCGCCGGCACCTGGAGCGCGGCCAGGAACTGTGGCGGCACCCCACGCCGGCATCGCCCAGCGCGATCACTCACCTACCCGAAGCGGGCCTGGTGGCGGCGGCTTTCCTCGATGGGAGCCTGATGCTGATCGAGGCTCGGACCGGCCAGCTGCGGCTGAACGCCAAGGCGCGGATCGATGGCTTGCCGACCATCATCCACGCCATGGACGCCCGCGACGGGCAGTTGGCGCTGGGCACCGTGGATGGCCGGATCGCGGTGAAACCGGTCGCTGATCTGCTGGGCGCCAATGACGCCCGGGGATGGGTGGAGATCGGCTGAGTCACGCCGTTCTCCAGGCCTGCACGCCCAGGTAATAAACCGATTCGCTGGGCGCGGCAGGCCGAGGTTCTCAGATCGGGACAGTACTTCTTCGTAACACCGAAAGAGCTCGCCCAAGGTGAATTGCGGCCACTGCGTAATCCAGAAAGCATTTATTTCCATGCGCTTACTTTCGTGAAAACCAGCCTTTGATTTTTCGTTTAACCGGAAGCGCAAACAGATGAATAAATATGCAAGAAAAAGCAATCCACCCAATAAATGGATGCTCTGAAATTATCTCGGGTCGATACCCCAAGAACAGAAAGTCATTATTCTGAAGAATATCCATGTAAGGCACGACAAAAAGGCCATTGAATACCAAACAGAAATAAAACCTGGCGTAATTCAAATCGCTGCCAGAGAGGCGCACCTTCAGAAAGTAGGCAACACTGATGCCACAAGCGGCCAAAACAGGAAAAACCCACAAGATCATTTTCCGGACTCTCGACACACCTGCTTTCCTGTCTGGAAGTCGGTATATATTTCAAAACCCATCGCGCCCGGCCCCATGTTTTTATAAGCGCTCACATAGTCTGCTCTAACGTATCTAAACAAGCGCCAGGCATGTAACCGTGATTAGCCATGCGTGACCCTCCTTTTAGTCAGCTGGCCATCCTATTGAAAGAAGTTACAGGCGTGTTGTAGGGAATTTCCGAAATTTGTGCAGTCCCCAAGTTGCCCATCGGCGATGTGCTGCTGGATGCTCCGTGAAGCCTGGCGACGCCCGGGGATGGGTGGAGATCGGCTGAGTCAGCCACACACAAAAACGCCACTCCCGGGAGTGGCGTTTTTTATTGGCTGACCGGTTCAGAACTGCGCCTTGAGGGTCATGGTGAAGTTGCGTGGGTCGCCGTAGTAGTTGCCGAAGCTTTCGGTGCCGATGGTGGTGTAGTAGCGCTTGTCGAACAGGTTGTTGCCGTTGAGCGCCAGCGACCAGGTGTCGTCGATGCGGTAGCCGATGCGGCCGTTCCATACCGCGTAGCCGGCCTGGGTGATTTTTTCGCCATTGGCCTGCGAGACCCGGAAGTTGTCGCTTTGCGCGTTGACCCCGGCACCGATGTTGAAGCGCTCGAACGCGCCGTCGAGGGCGTAGTCGCCCCACAGGCGCAGCACATGGCGCGGCACGTAGCTGTTGAAGGCGGCGCCGTTGAGGCCGCTGTCGATGTCGTCGAGGGTCTTGGTCTGGGTGTAGGTGTAGCCGGCCAGCAGTTGCAGGCGCTCGATGACTTCGCCGCTGATCTCGGCTTCGAAGCCCTGGGCGCGGACCTTGCTGGAGTTCAGGTAGCAGTAGCCGTCCGATGACGCGCAGCTGGAGTTGTAGTCGGTCTGCGCCTGGTCCTTCTGCACGGTCTGGAACAGGTTGAAGGAGCTGTTCAGGCGCCCCTCGAACCATTCGCCCTTGATCCCCAGCTCATAGCTTTCCCCCACCAGCGGCTTGAGCGCCGAGCCGCTTTGCGAGCGGTAGTTGCCCTGGGGCGTGAAGATTTCCGCGTAGCTGGCATAGGCAGTCAGGTTGTCGTTGAGGTCCAGCAACAGGCCGGCAAAGGGCGTGACCTGGCCGGTCTCGGTGCTCCTGGCGTGCTCCGAGGTGCCCGAGCTGAGGAACACCGAATCGCTTTTCGAGCGATACCAACTGACCCGGCCGCCGACGACAAAGGTCAGGGGCTCCGCCAGCTTGAGGCGCAGGGTCGAATACAGGCCACGCTGTTCGGTGACGGTCTTCACCGGGCCACCGCGGGTCGAGTTCTCGATGAAGTAACTGTCGTCCGGTTTCGGGATATGCCGGTCCGGGTTGAACACGTTCTGCCGCTGCGGCAGGAAGGCCACCGAGAAGAAATCGTCCTTGTCCGCACGGCTGCCGTTGACCCCCACCACCAGCTCATGCTGCAGGCCGAACGCGTTGAACTTGCCGTCCAGGTAGGCATCGAGGCCGTAATCGACCTGGTCGTAGTCGTACATGCTGCCGAGCATGCCGGTGGTGTCGATGCCGGGCGTCACCGCGCCGGAAGCGAAGGCATATTTGATGTCCTGGGTGTTCTTGGTATAGACGCCGGCGACCTTCAGCGCCCAGTCGTCGTTGAGCTGGTGCCTGAGGTCGCCGAACACCGTGGTGCGCTTGCTGCGCCAGGTGTTCCAGGACGGGTCGAGACAGGTCGAGCGGCCGAGCTTCAGGTCGCTGCCGTCCTTGTAGCGCGGCAGGCCGCCCCAGCACGGGTTGGCGTCGACGTCTTCATAGGCGATGCCCAGGCCGAGGGTCGTGTCGGGGCTCAGGTCGAAGTCGAGCGCGCCGTAATACACCTGGTCCTTGCGACTGGCGTCGTCGATGAAGTAATGCCGGCTCTGCTCGGCCACCACCGCGCGGCCACGCAGGGTGCCGGACTCGTTGAGCGGACCGCCGGTGTCGACCTGCCCGCGGTAGTTGTCCCAGCTGCCGCCGGACAGCGTGACCTCGGTCTGCGGGGTGCCCTGGCCACGCTTGCGCACGAAGTTCACCCCGCCGGCGGTGCCGCCCGCGCCCTTCATCATCCCCGCCGCGCCGCGGAGGATTTCCACCCGGTCGTAATAGGCCATGTCGCCGCTGAAGCTGTCGGCCTGGACATACTGGTTGCCCATGTCCAGCGGCACGCCGTCGTACTGATACTGGCCCGACATGCGAAAGCCGCGGGAGTAGAAATACTTGCCGCCCATGGTCGAGTCGTAGACGGTGATGCCCGGGGTCTTTTCCATGACCTGGTCGATGCTGTGCAGGTTCTGGTCGTCGAGCATCTTGCGGGTCATCACCGTCACCGACTGCGGGGTTTCCCGCAGCGAGTGCTCGCCCTTGCCGATGGTCACCGCCCCGGTGGTGTAGGAGCCGCTGCCCTCGGTGGTTGCCCCCAGCAGTTGGCCGTTGATGTTGGTGGCGCCCAGTTCCAGCGCCGAGCCGAGCACCGGCACCGCGCGCAGCACATAGCTGCCGTTGGCCTGGGGCTCGGCGCGCAGGCCGCTGCCGCGCAGAATCCGCGCAAAACCTTCGTCGACCCCGAACTCGCCCTTGAGCCCGGGCGATTGCCGGCCCTGGGTCTGGCGCGCATCAAAGGAAATCGCCGCCCCGGCGGCGCTGGAGAAACGGGTCAATACATCCACCAAGCTGCCGGCGCCGATGTCATAGGCGCGGACCTGGCTCTGCTGCACCACGGCCCCTGCGGCCTGGTCGGCATTCGCCGAGCAGGCGCTGGCCATGGTGGTTGCCAACAACGCGACTTTCACTGCATTCGCCAGACGACCTGGCGCGTTCACCCGAGACATGCTCCCTCCCCCAAAACGGTCAATGACAACTCACTGAGGGATGAGCCGAACGGTGCGGCCAAAAAGTGCAGGCGCCGGAAATTTTTTTATCCAAGGGCGATTGTCAGCGCGAATCGGCCCGGGCGACCTGGACCCAGAAACGGCTGTAGCGGGTCACGCGCAGGGCAAACCCGCTCTCCAGCGCCGCCAGCGCGAGGTCGGTGTCATCGATGGGAAAGACCCCGGAGACCTTCAGGTCGCCGATGGCCGGGTCCCAACGCAGCACGCCGGGACGATAGCGCGACAGGTCGTTGAGCAGCACAGCCAAGGGACGGTCGATGGCGATGATGCTGCCCTGCTGCCAGGCGCCCACCGAGACATCGTTGCCGCGTTGCATGCCCAGGCTGCGGTCGTTGAACGCCACCCGCTTGCCGGCCTCGACGCGCATCGCCGTACCGCTGCCCGGCACACTGACCTCCACCGCCTTTTCCAGCACCGCCACCTCGCCACCGCCGGGCTGGCTGCGCACGATAAAACGCGTGCCCAGCGCCAGCACCTCGGCATGGCGGGTGACCACCTTGAACGGTCGCTGCAAGGGGTCAGGCGCAGTGTTCACCAGGATCTCGCCCCACAGCAACTCCAGCACCCGCTGGCGCCCATCGAAGCGCAGGTTGACCGAGGTGTCGGTGTTGAGCAGCAGGCTACTACCGTCCGCCAGGCGGAATTCGCGGCGCTCGCCGACCCGGGTGCGGTAGTCGCACATCAGGTTCTGCGCGGCCTGGCTACGCCAGCCCAGCCAGCCCAGGGTGCCGGCACAGGTCAACAGCAAGGCACTGCGCAGCACCTGGCGCCGGGAACTGTGGCCAGCCTTGCTCAAGGTCGGCGCCGCCAGGGCGCCCGGCACGCTGGCCATCTGCTCGGCCACTGCGGCCATGCGTTGCCAGGCCTGGCGATTCAGCGGATCGGCCGCCAGCCAGCTGTCCCAGGCGGCGCGATCGGCGTCGGTCGCGGTGCCGGAATGCAAGCGGGCATACCAACGCGCCGCGACACCGATGGCCTTCACTTCCTCGGCAGGCAGGCTCATGCGAGTTGCAACTGGATCTGCATCAGGCAGCAATGCTCCATGGCCTTGGCCATGTGGTTGTTCACCGTGCGCACGCTGACGCCCAACTGCTCGGCGATTTGCGGATAGGTCAGGCCATTGAACTGCGACAGGATAAAAGTCTGCTTGACCCGTGGCCCCAGCCCTTGCAACAGGCGGTCGATTTCCATCAGCGCCTGGAACAGCATCGCCTGCTCCTCCGGCGATGGCTGCAAGGCTTCGGGCATCGCGGCCAGCACGTCGAGGTAGGCCTGCTCCAGCGAGCGCCGGCGAAACAGGTCGATCAGCAGCCCCTTGGCAATCATCGACAGGTACGAGCGCGGCTCGCGGATATCCAGCGCGGAGCGGGCCTTGATCACCCGGACGAAGGTGTCCTGGGTCAGGTCCGCGGCATCGAAGGCATTGCCCAGGCGCTTGCGCAGCCAGCCCTGGAGCCAGCCGTGGTGGTCACAATACAGATCGTTGACAGCACTGCGTAAGGACAGGTCGTTGGCGGGCATGACGATGGAATAATTCGCGACTGATAATGACTCGCATTGTCATCCGTGTCATCGCGGGTTGCAACACATTCTGCAGAAGCCTGGCGCAGCCGCAATGGCTGCGCCGCAGACGGTATTTCTCCCCAGGCTTGCTCGAGTGCTGCGCAGCCTGCCGTGGGTTCAGTTCCCCGCCTTGGCCAGGATCGACTGCAACAACACATCAGCGCCGGCCGTGGCCCAATGGGGGTGGATCGCTTCGGCTTCGTTGTGGCTGAGGCCGTCCACGCAGGGCACGAAGATCATCGCCGTGGGCGCCACGCGGTTCAGGTAGCAGGCGTCGTGCCCGGCCCCGGAGATCATCGGCCGGTGGCTGTAGCCCAGGGCTGCGCTGGCGGCGCGGACCACCTCGACGCAGTCGCGGTCGAAGGCGATGGGCGCGTACTGGAAGATCTGCTTGACGCTGTGCTGCAGGCCGATCCGCTCGGCAATCCGGGCCACCGCCTCGCGCAGCTGCTGGTCCTGGCGGGCCAGCACCGCCTCGTCCGGGTGGCGGAACTCGACGCTGAAAAACACCCGCCCGGGCACCACGTTGCGCGAGTTGGGAAAGAGATTGGCCATGCCCACCGTAGCCCGGCCCTCGGCGCCCTGCTCCAGGCCCAGCTGGTTGACCGCCTCCACCACCCGGGCGAACCCGAGCACGGCATCCAGCCGATGGTCCATGGGCGTGGTCCCGGCATGGGCGCTGCGGCCCAGCAGTTCGACTTCATACCAGCGCTGGCCCTGGGCCCCGCTGACCACGCCGATGGTCAGGCCCTGGGCTTCGAGGATCGGGCCCTGCTCGATGTGCAGCTCGAACGCCGCGTGCACCGCCTGGCCGCCCACCGGATGAGTGCCGGCGTAACCGATGCGTTGCAGCGCCTCGCCGATGCTGACGCCCTCGGCATCGACTCGCGACAGGCCGTACTCCAGGTCGAACACCCCGGCATACACCCCCGAGGCAATCATCGCCGGGGCGAAGCGCGAGCCTTCTTCGTTGGTCCAGTTGACCACCTCGATCGGCCGCTCGGTCTCGATCCCGAGGTCGTTGAGGGTGCGCAGCACTTCCAGCCCGGCCAGCACGCCATAGATGCCATCGAACTTGCCGCCCGCCGGCTGGGAATCGCCGTGGGAGCCGGTCAGCACCGGCGCCAGCTCATCGTTGCGCCCGGCGCGCCGGGCAAAGATATTGCCCATGGCATCGATGCGGATCGTGCACCCTGCGGCTTCAGCCCAGGCCACGAACAGATCGCGGCCGCGCCGGTCCTCATCGCTCAACGCCAACCGCGTGACCCCACCCTTGGCGGTGGCGCCGATCTGCGCCATCTCCATCAGCGAGGCCCACAGGCGCTCGCCATTGACCCGTGCCTGAAGACTCATGAGCGCGGCTCCTGGGGCTTGGCCCGGTAGCGGAAATCGCAGCGCGGCGCGCCGCCCATGATGGTCTGGGTGCGGGTCAGTTCAATGTCCGGGTTGTAGCCGACGATAAACAGCTCGTCGCGGTTGCACGACAGCAGGTGGCCGATCTCGCCCAGGCCCATCTCGTGGTACATCTCGGCGTAGCGGCAGCGTTTGACGTCATAGTCGTAGTGCTCGGCGTCGCTGGCGATGATCTCGACCTTCAGCGCGTCGTCCTGCTCCCAGAGCACCTGCAGCTCGACGAAGCTCTTGAGGTCGGCGCCGTTTTCCTCCAGGGCGGCGAAATGCCGGCCGGCCTGGATCGCCGCATTGCCCACGGCCTCGCCTATCACCGCCGCGGCATGGGCCTGGCCGTGCTCGCGCACCAGGATGTCGTAGATCGGCTTGATGATTTCCGCTTCGATCCGCCGCCGGGCGAGGATGCCCAGTTCACCTTGCAGTTTGCTCATTGTGTGCCTCCATCAGCTCCACGGAACCGGGCGAGCCACAGGGCCCGCCCGATGATTGGCCTTAGCCTTATTGCGCCGGTTCGCCACCCGCCACGCTCACCGGCTGCCACTGGCCAGCCTTGACCTGGTAGACGGTGAACGATGGGTTCTTCAGGTTGCCCTGGGCATCGAAGGCGATGGTGCCGGTCACCCCCGGATAATTGCTGGCGCGCAGCACCGGCAGGTATTGCCGGGGATCGGTCGAGCCGGCTTTCTCGATCGCCGCGATCAGCACGCCGACGCCGTCATAGGCGAATGGCGCATGCAGTTCAATGCCGTGTTTGAAGCGTTGCTGGTACGCCTGCTCGAAGGCCTTGCCGCCAGGCATCTGCGCCACCGCCAGGCCCGGCTCCAGGGCAATCACGCCCTCGCCTTCGTTTTGCGCCAGTTGCAGGAAGGTCTGGCTGACAAACCCACCGGCGCCCATCAGCGGGGCCTTGATCCCCAGTTGCTTGATGCGCCGGGCCAATGGCGCGGCCTGGGAGTCGACGCCGCCGAAGAAAATCAGGTCGGGGTTCTGGCTGCGGATATTGGTCAGCACCGCGCTGAAATCGATGGTCTTGTCGTCCACATACTCGCGCGCCACCACGCTGGCGCCACCGGCCTCGACGGCCTTGGCAAACTGGTCCGCCAGGCCCTGGCCGAAGGCGGTGCGATCGTCGATCACCGCGATGCGCCGGGCCTTGAGGCTATTCAACGCATAGTCGCCGGCGACCCGGCCGCCATCGTCGTCATGGCCCATGATCCGGAAACTGCTGTCGAAACCCTGCTGGGTGTAGGCATGGCCGGTGGCGACCGGCGCCACCTGGGCGATCCCGGCGTCGTGGTAGACCCGCGCTGCGGGAATGCTGGTGCCGGTGTTCCAGTGGCCGACCACACCGACCACCTCGGCGTCGACCAGGCGCTGGGCCACCGAGACCGCCGTGCGTGGGTCGGACTGGTCGTCTTCGGAGACCAGCGTGTAGGTCACCGCCTCGCCATTGATCTGCGGGTGGCGGGCGTTGGCCTGGTCGATGGCCAGTTGCGCGCCGTTTTCCAGGTCCTTGCCGATCCGCGCCGAGGGCCCGGTCAGCGGCCCGGCGAGGCCGATCAGCACCTGTTGCTCGGCCTGGGCCAGGGCACTGGCCAGGCTGCTCAGCGCCAGGCCCAGGAGTACGGCGCGTTTGAATGGAACGCAAGTTTTCATCGGTATTTCCTGTTTCAGGCAGGCCATGTCTGGCCTGTACGGGCTTGTCGGAACACGCCGGGCGTCCGGTAGCGTCAGTGGTTGATTCATTCCCCGAGGTACGCCGCGCGCACCTCGGGGTCGTCGAGCAGATCGCGCGAGGCGCCGCTCAGGCTGATGCGGCCGGTGTCCATCACGTAGGCGCGATCAGTGACCTGCAAGGCCAGCCGGGCGTTCTGCTCCACCAGCAACAGGGTCATGCCCTGGCGGCAGACGTCGTCGATGACCTGGAACAGCTTCTCCACCATGATCGGCGCCAGCCCCATGGACGGCTCGTCCAGCACCAGCAGGCGCGGCCGGGACAACAGCGCGCGGGCCAGGGCGAGCATCTGTTGCTCGCCGCCGGAGAGCAGCCCGGCGCACTGCTGCAGACGTTCTTCCAGGCGTGGAAAGTGCTCGAACAGCTGGCGGATCTCGCGGTTGACCTGGGCCCGGTCACGGCGCAGGAAGGCCCCGGCCTGGAGGTTCTCCAGCACCGTCATGCGGGCGAAGATACCGCGCCCTTCCGGGACCATGGCGATGCCCTGGCGCAGCAGTTCATGGGGCGCCAGGCCGAGCACCGGACACCCGGCGAAATGGATCTGCCCCCGGGCCGCCGGCAGCAACCCGGTGAGCGCCTTGAGGCTGGAAGTCTTGCCCGCGCCGTTGGCGCCGATCAGGGTCACCCGCTCACCCTCGGCGATCCGCAGGTCCAGGGACTTGACCGCTTCGATGGCGCCGTAGCGCACCTGCAAGCCGTCGATTTTCAACAGTGGCTCAGACATCGGCGCTGGCTCCCAGGTAGGCTTGAATCACTGCCGGATGGCGACGCACCTGCTCTGGCGCGCCCTCGGCGATCACCCGGCCGTAGTCCAGCACGCTGATGCGGTCGCATACCCCCATCACCAGTTTCACGTCGTGCTCGATCAGCAACAGGCTGTGGCCATCGCCGCGGATTTTTTCCAGCAGGCCGCGCAGTTGCACTTTCTCGCTGGCGTTCATCCCCGCCGCCGGCTCGTCGAGAGCCAGCAGCAGCGGTTCGGTCGCCAGGGCGCGGGCGATTTCCAGGCGTCGCTGATGGCCGTAGGACAGGCTGTCGGCACGGTAGTCGGCGAAGCCGGCCAGGCCCACGTATTCCAGCAGGCGACAGGCCTGCTCGCGGGTCCGGGCTTCTTCCTCGCGGGCCCGGCGATGCCGGCTCAAGGCGGCCCAGAGGCCGTTGCGGGTGCGCACATGGCGCCCGACCATGACGTTCTCCAGCGCGCTCATGCCGTTGAACAGGCGGATGTTCTGGAAGGTCCGGGCGATGCCGGCCCGGGCCACCCGGTGCACCGCCGTGGGCCGATAGGCCTGGCCATCGAGCTGGAAACTTCCGGAGTCGGCGCTGTAGAGGCCGGTCATGACATTGAAGAAGGTGGTCTTGCCGGCGCCATTGGGGCCGATCAAGCCGTAGATTTCCCCGGGCTGGATGCTCAGGCTGACATCGCTCAGCGCGGCGACGCCACCGAAGTGCTTATTCACCCCTGCGATCCGCAACAACGGCTGGCTCATCGCGCACCTCCCGCCGGCGCCGGCCACAGGCCCGCGGGCCGATAGAGCATGGCCAGGATCAGCGCCAGCCCGTAGAACAGCTGGCGGATGATTTCCGGGTCCAGCAGCACCTGGCCGAACAACGCCTGCTGCAACGGGCCCATGCTCGCGCGCAGCGCTTCCGGCAAGGCCGCCAGCAGCACGCAGCCGAGGATCACTCCAGGGATATGGCCCATGCCGCCCAGCACCACCATGGCCAGCACGGCAATCGACTCGTTGAGGGTGAAAGACTCCGGCGACACGAAGCCCTGAAAGGAGGCGAACAGCGCGCCGCTCACACCGCCAAAGGCGGCGCCGATGGCAAACGCCAGCAGCTTCAGGCGCCGGGTATCCAGGCCCATGGCTTGCGCCGCGTCCTCGTCCTCGCGAATCGCCATCCAGGCGCGACCGATGCGCGAACGCTGGAGGCGGATACAGGCGAACAGGATCAGCAGCACCAACGCGGCGAACAGGTAGTAGTACAGGTAAACCGACGGCAGGCGCAGGCCGAACAACTCCTGGCTGCGGCCGAGGTTGATCCCCAGCAGGTGCACCGGGTCGACCTGGGCAATGCCCTTGGGGCCGTTGGTGAGGTTCACCGGCCGGTCGAGGTTACGCAGCAGGATGCGAATGATCTCGCCAAAACCCAGGGTGACGATGGCCAGGTAGTCGCCGCGCAGGCGCAGGGTCGGCGCCCCCAGCACCAGGCCGCAGCCGGCCGCCAGCAGCGCGGCCAGGGGCAGGATCAGCCAGATCGAGGTATGCAAACCTTCCGGCAGGACCGCCGCCAGGGCCGGGAACTGCGCCAGCAGGTGCGGCGAGGACAGCAGCGCCGCGAGGTAGGCGCCCACCGCGTAGAAGGCGATAAAGCCCATGTCCAGCAGCCCGGCGTAACCGACCACGATGTTCAGCCCCAGGGCCAGCATGATGTAGAGCAGCGCGAAATCCAGGGTCCGGACCCAGGTGTTGCCGCCCGCATGGCCGACCACCCAGGGCGCCAGGACCAGGGCCAGGGTGAACAGCAACAGGCCGAAGTGGGCGCGGGTGCTGGAAGGTGTTGCCAGTGCGGTCGTGAGTGTCATGCGCGGCTCGCCAGTCGTTCGCCAAGAATCCCCGAAGGACGGAACACCAGCACCGCGATCAGCACGATAAAGGCGAACACATCCTGATAGTTGCTACCGAACACGCCGCCGGTGGCCGTTCCCAGGTAGCCGGTGCCCAGGGCTTCGATCAGCCCCAGCAGCAGGCCGCCGAGCATCGCCCCCTTGAGGTTGCCGATGCCCCCCAGCACCGCGGCGGTGAAGGCTTTGATCCCTGGCAGGAAGCCCATGTAGAAATGCGCGCTGCCGTAGTTGCTGGCCATCATGATGCCAGCGAGCGCGGCCAGGGCGCCGCCGATGGCGAAGGTCAGCACGATGATGCGGTTGGGGTCGATGCCCATCAGGCTCGCGACCTGAGGGTTCTCGGCGACCGCGCGCATGGCCCGGCCAAAGCGGCTGCGCTCCACCAGCACCAGCAGCGCCAGCATCACCGCCAGGGCGATGCCGATGGTGGTCAGGGCGGTGGCATTGGTGACCGCGCCATGCCCGGAAGCACCCGGCAGCACCTCGATCGGCTCCAGCGGCAGCAGTTGCGGGAACATCTGCGGGTTGCGCGTCCACACCAGCATGGCGGCGGTTTGCAGCAGCAGCGACACGCCGATGCCGCTGATCAGCGGGGCCAGGCGCGGCGCATGGCGCAAGCGCCGGTAGGCGACCCGCTCGATCAGTACCGCGAGCAAGGCGCAGCAGGCCATGGCGATCAGCGTGGCCAGCAGCAGGACCAGCACCGCGGGCAATTCGGGCCAGGCGGCCTGCAACAGGCGAATCACCGACAACCCGATCAGAGCGCCAATCATCAACACATCGCCATGGGCGAAGTTGATGATCCGCAGAATGCCGTAGACCATCGTGTAACCCAGGGCCACGAGCGCGTAGAGACTGCCCGACATCAAGCCATTGAGCAGTTGCTGGATAAAGGCATCCATGAAAACCATCAACCCCATGTACCAAGGGTCGGACCGCACCGCGCGCCGACCGGAAAGCAAGAACGCGGCACACTAGTTATTTATTCTATTTTTATCAAATATCAGAAATTCATATAGTTATGCGAAATAACAAAAACGCTATAACCGCCATAAATACGGCAGTTACGGCTCTTTATTTCTCAAATATCTTGGTATTTAATTCAACACATGAATAATTTAGAACAGTTAGCCAATGACCCTCCGCTGCGTGCCGTGCGCACCTTCGAAGCCTTCGCCCGCCATGGCGGGGTGAATGCCGCCGCCCGCGAGCTGGACGTTTCCCCCTCCGCGGTCAGCCATCAGTTGCACCTGCTGGAAAGCTTCCTGCAGCAGCCGTTGACCTTGCGCCAGGGCCGCAACCTGATCCTCACCGAGGAAGGCCGCGAGTATTACCGGGCGATCCGCTCGGCCTTCGCCGTGCTGCGCAGCGCCACCGAGCATGTGCGGGAAAAAAGCGCCACGCGCCAGGTCACCATCAGCCTGATCCCGCTGTTCGGCATCAACCTGTTCATTCCGCGCCTGGCGGAGTTTTTGCGGGACCATCCGGAGCTGGACATCAACGTCACTTACGCCAACCACCGCAGCTACCCCAGCGACGCGGCGGACCTGTCGATCCGCTTCGGCACCGGGCACTGGCCGGGGTATCACAGCGAGCCCCTGATTTCCGGGGCGGTCACGCCCTATTGCAGCCGCGCCTTTCTCGAACGGCACGGCCCCATCGACAGCCCTCAGGCCCTGAGCGAACTGCCGCTGCTGCACGACGAGGAACGCGGCACCTGGGGCCAGTGGCTGCAGGCCGCCGACGTGCGCCACGCCACCGCGCTCAACGGCCTGCTGCTGGAAGACGGCCAGTTGGCCCTGACCGCCACCCTCACCGGCCTCGGCTGCTCATTGCTGCGCGAGCCGCTGGTGGCGCCCCATGTGGCCAGTGGCGAGCTGGTGAAACTGTTCGACCTGGAGGTCGACGACGGGCGTCAGTATTACCTGTGCCGCCGCGCCAACAGCGAACTCTCCACCGAAGGCGTCGAGCTGTATGAGTGGATCAAGCGCAGCCTGGTGCGGGGATAAAAGCTCAGGCAAAAAACCGATTCGCCGGCCGCGGCAGCCCGAGGTTTTCGCGCAACGTAGCGCCCTCGTATTCGCGGCGGAAAATCCCCCGCCCCTGCAATTCGGGAATGACCTTGGCGACGAAGTCGTCGAGGCCGCCCGGCAGCCAGGAAAACATGATGTTGAAACCGTCGCTGCCGTGGGTCTCCAGCCATTGCTGCATGTCGTCGGCGATGCTCCGCGCGGTGCCGACGAACGACAGGCCGGCGTATCCGCCGAGACGCTGGGCCAGTTGGCGGACCGTCAGCTGTTCGCGATCGGCCAGCGCCAATACGCGCTCGCGGGCACTCTGGCTGGCGTTGGTTTCGGGGATCGGCGGCAGGAACGCGTCCGGATCGAACTTCGTCGCGTCCGTACCCAGGGCGATGGACAGCGAGGCAATCGCGCTCTCGTAGTGCACCAGGCTGTCGAGGTGCGCGCGGATCCGCCGTGCTTCCTCCTGGGTATCGCCGACCACCACAAAGGCCCCGGGCAGGATCTTCAGGTGCTCGGGGTCGCGGCCGACGGCGACCATGCGCCGCTTGATATCGGCATAAAACGCCTGCCCCTCCTCCAGCGTGCCCGGGGCGACAAAAATCACCTCCGCGGTTTCCGCCGCCAGCTGGCGACCGGGCTCCGACGCGCCGGCCTGCACAATCACCGGCCAGCCCTGCACCGGGCGCGCGATGTGCAGCGGCCCGCGCACGTTCAGGTGGCGGCCAGCATGGTCGAGGCGGTGCAGCTTGTCCGGGTCGAAATACACCCCGCTGTCGGCATCGCGAATGAAGGCGTCGTCCGCCCAGCTGTCCCAGAGCCCGGTGACCACCTCATAGAACTCCCGCGCCCGGGCATAACGCTGGTCATGGGCGAAGGCCTGCTCCAGGCCGAAGTTCAGCGCGGCATCGGGGTTGGCGGTGGTGACGATGTTCCAGCCGGCGCGACCGTTGCTCAAATGATCGAGGGAAGCGAAACGCCGGGCGATATGAAACGGCTCGTCGTAGGTGGTCGAGGCCGTCGCCACCAGGCCGATGTGTTCGGTGGCCTGGCTGAGGGCGGACAACAGGGTGAAGGGTTCGAACGAGGTGGCGGTATGGCTGCGTTTCAAGGCCTCGATGGGCATGTTGAGCAAGGCCAGGTGGTCGGCCATGAAAAACGCATCGAAGCGCGCCCGCTCCAGGGTCTGGGCGAAACGCTTGAGGTGGGCGAAGTTGAAGTTGGCGTCGCGATAGGCGCCCGGGTAGCGCCAGGCGCCGGTGTGAATGCTGACCGGACGCATGAAGGCGCCCAGTTTAAGTTGGCGTTGGGCAGGCATGGAAAGCTCCTTGTGATAGCTCCTGGGTCAGAGGACCCGCAGCATCGACCGGGCAAACTTGGCCTGTCCAATAATCAAAGGTGCTGGCTTATGCCGTTATGACGCGGTGCGTTGCGTAGCGCAGAAACAGCCCGCCGCTGCAAATGCCTCGAGGGCCGCGAACTTGCAACGGCGAGTTCAGGATCGTTCTGCAAGCAATGAATTCAAACGGCGGACACTGTCGATCTGAAACAGAAACTCAGCATTCAAAGATAACTAAAGACAAAGGTCAGTGTGCCATCGGCCTTGCCACCTGAAACCTGATTTTCCGTTTGGATATACCTGGCCGCCAACTTTATCGGGTTGAGGCCCACCACTGCTGTTCCCATGAACTGGGCTTTACCCAGCAGCATCGGTGTAAGGCTCCCTGTAGAGGCGTTGAGTACCTGGATACCTACCCCCTTCGCCGACTGCTCCGAAGACGATAACTTGATAGTCCCCTGGTAATCGCTGATCTGATGAGTGTCATCCAGTGTCATGGCAAGTATCGCACTTGAACTGCACAGTAGCTCAATCGAAAAGTTTTTTGCTGCCGTGAAACTTCCAGGACCATGAAAGCTGGCTGCATTCATTCTTCCCATGTCGACCTGAACGCTATCCTGAGGCAGGTAGCAGGAAGGCACCGTGACATTGATCGTTGGAAATTGAAACTTATTGAGTTTCTTATCATAAAGCCCGCCAAACAGGGAGTCTGGAGCGGTCATCACGGTGATGTCCGGAAAGTAAAAACGGCCCGCGGCAATATCCCCCAGCTTGATCCATTCGAACGTATGTTCAAGCGTGTAATATTTGACCCCTCCCTGATAGGGAAAGTTAAAATTGACCGTGGGAGTTTTACTATTAAGAGCGGTATTACTAAATGACTGGCTTCCAGAGGAGCTTGACATAGTCCATTTCAACCCAATCCCGGCATGTTTCGTTTTAAATGCCCCTTTACTTACTGCAATCGACTCGTTGGAAGACGACTTGAAATATAAAGCAGACGACCCGGTTGGGAAGTAACGGTTGTCACACCTCATAATTGTTTTAACCTCTGCGGTACCCAGCACGCTGCCAACTTCAACGTCCTGCCTGGCAACCAGCGAAGTTGAGAAAGGAACGCTAACAGTGGCATCACCTAAAGGAACGCAAACATCCCTTAAAGCGGCGGCTGAGTACTGGGAAAACAAACCGCCCACCACGATCAAAAACACCGGCAACGGTTTAAAACCATAAGCCCTGAACAAGAGACACTCCCTAAAACAATAAAAAACAAAAAAAGCCCGAACAGATACTACGTCTCAGACTTAACAGTCTAAATAAGACTAATCTCAAAGAAATTCTCCACTTTCCATAATTCCCATAAGAGTTTTGCTCAGCAAAATGAAGAAAGATTCTTATGGCAAGCATCTCGCCCAAGAGGAATTGCCCATTAATCTGGAGAACTTTCCTTACCCGATCATCGGACGGGCTGGCCGATGCAGTCATGACGCGCCACGGCCAATCCCCCACGGGGCCCGAAAACCGCCGGGCCCTTTGGACAGCGCCTTGCGCCCTGCCCGCTACGCCCTACCAGCTATAGGCAACCTTGGCGTAGTAGAACGCGCCGCTATAGCCGTAGGGCGAGAAGGTGCTGTACGCCAGGTTGCCGCCGCTGGAGGCGTAGGCGTTGACCTTCTCCGGGTATTTGTCGGTGACGTTGTCGCCGCCCAGGGTGAACAGCCAGTTCTGCAGCTTGTAGTCGACCGCCAGGTCCAGCAGCCAGGCGGCGCTGAAGGTCTGGTCGTTGACCTTGTCCGCCTGGTAGCTGGTGAACTCGCCGTAACGCACCAGATTGCTGTGCAGCGCCCAGTTGCCGTAGTTGAAGTCGTTGGCCAGGCTCAGCTTGTGCTGCGGCGTGGTGTCGCCCAAGAGGCCGATGCGCTCGCGCCGGTCGACCCGCACCAGGTTGACCCCCAGTTGATCGAGGATCGCCGGGTTGGCTTTCACATCGGTGACCTTGGTGTGGTTGTAGTTGTAGCCGAGCGTGCTGTTCCAGCGGATGCCGTTGTCCAGCCGGTAGCGATAGTTGGCCACCAGGTCCACGCCGTCGGTGCTGGTGTCGGTGGCGTTGGTGAAGTAGCGCGCGCTGGTGTAGTTGATGTTGCCGACGCCGTTGGCCTTGAGGTAATCGATCGCGGTGTTATTCAGCACCAGGTTCGACGACAGCGACACCCGGTCGCGGATATCGATGTGGTACAGGTCGGCGGTGACCGTCAGGTTGTCCAGCGGTTCGAGCACCAGGCCCAGGCTGTAGTTGCGCGATTTTTCCGCCTTGAGATCTTCCGCTCCCAGCAGCCTGGCGACCTGGCTGTCCGCGGCGAAGGTGCCGGATTCCTGAATCGTGTTGCCGATCAGTTGCGACGACGTGAAGGTGAAGTTCTGCTGCGCCAGGGACGGCGCGCGAAAGCCCGTGGAAACACTGCCGCGCAAGGCCACCCGCGGGGTGAAGTCGTAGCGCGCCGAGAGCGAGCCGCTGACGTTGGAACCGAAGTCGCTGTAGTCCTCATGCCGCACCGCCGCCGACACCGCCAGCTTGTCGGTGAAGTGGGTCTCCAGGTCCAGGTACTGGGCGAAGTTGTGGCGCGACGAGCTGCCGGCGTCCGAATCGCGGAAACCGCCCAGCCCGGAACTGCCGGTCTGGTAGTAGGACTCGGGCTGCCCGGCCTCGATCTGATACCCCTGGTGCAAGTACTCGGTACCGAAAGCCACCGACACCGGGTAAGGCAGCCAGCCCAGGCTGAACTCCCGCGACAGGTCCAGGCTCAGTTGCCGCTGGTCGTTGGTCAGGGTGCCGTTGTCGAACGCGTGCGGGGTGTCCAGGCCCAGCGAGGTATTGATGGTCTTGGTCCGCAGTTCATAGGTGTTCTTGCCGTAGTTGGCCGACAGGTCGTAGTGCCAGTTGTCCAGCAGCTCGCCACGCAGGCCGAGCACCAGGCTGGTGTCTTGCAGGGTGCCGTTGATCAGCGGCAGGTAACCGTTGGGGTGCAGCACCGGGTTGTTGTTCGAGGCATTGCTGGCGCGATAGAAGGCCGCGGTTTCGCCCCGGCGCTTGCTGTAGCCGCCGAAGCCGTACAGCTCGGCGGCATCGTTGAGGCTGTAGGCCGAGTTGAACTGGAACTTGCCCTCCTCGGTTTCCGGTTCGCCCTGGCGGAACACATGCTGGCCGTAGGTGGTGGAGCCGACGCTGGCGGGTCGGAAGTCTTTGCCGGCGCGGTCGGTGTAGTCGTTGTTCGCGCCCTCGCCGGACAGGCTGACAAAGCCGTTGTCCCCCAGGGCAAAACCGCTGTTGCCGGCGACCTGGCGCTGAATGCCGTCGCCCTTCTTGTACTGCCCGTATTTAGTGGATATCGAGCCGCCGTGGTCGGCGCTCTTCAAGATGATGTTGATCACCCCGGCAATAGCGTCCGAGCCATAACGCGCCGAGGCGCCATCGCGCAGCACCTCGATATGGTCGATGGCCGACAGCGGGATCGCGTTCAGGTCCGCCGGCGCCGAGCCGCGCCCCACTGCGCCGCCGAGGTTGACGAAGGCCGAGGTGTGCCGGCGCTTGCCGTTCACCAGCACCAGCACCTGGTCCGGCGACAACCCGCGCAACTGCGCCGGGCGGGTCAGCTCGGCGCCATCCACCAGGCTCGGACGCGGGAAATTGATCGACGGGATCAGCTTGGCCAGCACCGTGGCCAGTTCGCTGGAACCGGAACTGCGCAGGCTCTCGCCGGCAATCACATCGATGGGTGACAGCGACGCGCTGGCGGTGCGTTCCTGGGCCCGGGTGCCGGTGACGATCACCGTATCCAGCCGGGCCGCTGTGTCGCTGTCTTCCGTGGCCTGCGCGGCCCCTGCGCCGCCACTCCAGAGCACGGCGCCCAGCACATTGGCCGAGACGATCGCCGTGGACAGAAGGTGTTTTGTGTAGCTCCCCATACCGCTCTCCTTGACGCCAAAACCAGGGCGAACAACGCCTGGCATGCAGACGAGCGATCCGTGCGGCGGACGGTGGCGATCATCGATTCTGTTTTAAGAATGGATCCAGTTGACCGGCCATATAATCTAAAGCGCTATCAGATAAATTTTTAAATACCGTTATCGAATAAACCAGGGCATAAGCCGAACGCATCCGCGACACTTCGTAAATAACGAACCATGGCCCAGGAATAATCGATTTTTCTTCATGGCAAGCTCCCCGCTAGCATGACCTGTCGGCTCCAGAACAAAGCCCTGACCGGGAGAACGGCATGCAGTCCCTGCACATCGGCGAACCCTGGATGTGGTTCGCCTTCATCGCCTTCGTGCTTGCCATGCTGGCCTTGGACCTGTTTGTCCTCGGCGGGCGCAAGGCGCACCGCGTATCGGTGCGCGAGGCATCGTCCTGGGTGATTGCCTGGTCCACGCTGGCGGTGGTCTTCGCGGGATTGCTCTGGTGGTACCTGGAAGCCGAGTTCGGGCCTGAGATCGCACGACACAAGACCCTGGAATTCCTTACCGGCTATCTGATCGAACAGTCGCTGTCGATCGACAACATGTTCATCTTCGTGATGATTTTCGGCTACTTTGCCGTGCCGCCGGAGTTGCAGCGCCGGGTGTTGCTGTACGGGGTGCTCGGGGCAATCGTGATGCGCGGGGCGATGATTTTCGCCGGCGTGTGGCTGGTGTCGCAGTTCGCGTGGCTGCTGTATGCGTTCGGTGTGTTCCTGATCATCACCGGGATCAAGATGCTGCTCTTCGCCCACCAGCAGCCCGACCTCGCCAGGAACCCCTTGTTACGCTGGGTACAAGGCCATCTGCGCATCACCAAAAGGTTTCATGACGAGCACTTTTTTGTGCTGCAAGACGGTCGGCGCTGGGCCACGCCGATGTTCCTGGTGCTGGTGCTGATCGAGGCCAGCGACCTGATGTTCGCGGTCGACAGCATCCCGGCGATCTTTGCCATCACCACCGACCCGTTCATTGTGTTCACCTCGAACATCTTCGCGATCATGGGCCTGCGCGCCCTGTACTTCCTGCTGGCCGACATGGCCGACCGCTTCCACCTGCTCAAGTACGGCCTGGCGATCGTGCTGGTGTTCATCGGCACCAAGATGACGCTGATGCCGTGGCTGCACATGCCGGTGGAATGGTCGCTGGCCGTGGTCGGTGGAATCATCCTGGCTTCGGTGCTGCTGAGCCTGATCAAAAGTCGCAACAAAGCGTCTGACGAGGACCGGATGCGAACGCCGTAGCAACTGTGTTCCTCACGTGACTTGCGCCGAATCCACCCTGCTACGCAGCCCAGGCCTGTCGATGGGTGGCAGCGAAGCGCTGGCAAGGCATAAGGCCGATCTGCGACAAGTGCTGCCGTACCCGGACCCGAGACAGCTGATGACCTGATTCGCGTCCGGTCGGGCCTGATGACGCGAAGCAGCGGCTACAGGTGGAAACCTCGTAGCCGCTGCCGAGGCTGCGGGGGATTTTAGAAGTCGAGACTGACCCCGACGTTGATGCCTTGCTGGGTGAAGTCATCGTCCTTGCGGACGTTGTAGCTGGCGCGCAGGGCCAGGTCCTGGGTGAGCTTGTGGCTGACCCCGAGGTTCAGGCGGTTCAGGTTGGTCTGCGGGGTATAGCCTTCGAGGGTGTAGTTGTTGTCCGGCAGGCTGTTGAGGGCCATGGTCAGCTTCTGGGTATCGTCCTCGTATT
>NZ_QHHP01000021.1:643475-691171 GCF_003184125.1 Pseudomonas sp. RW409
CCCGGGCTGCCAGGCAGTGGCCGAAGCGATTGTGGCCGGCGGACTGGAAAGCTATTACCAGCATCGCAGCGAAGCCTCAGCCAACCCCGAGGCCCTGCCGGTGCAACTGGTGGACGAACTGGCGCTCTACGACCGCGCGGATGTGCAGCAACCCTTTGTCCGGCATGAAGGCGAACTGGCCGAAACCACCCTGCTGATGGAAGGCATCAGCTGCGCCGCCTGCGGCTGGCTGATCGAGAAACACCTGCGCAGCCTGCCGGCGGTGGCCGAAGCGCGACTGAACCTGTCCAACCATCGCCTGCATGTGCGCTGGGCCGACAGCCAGTTGCCACTGAGCCAGGTGCTCAGCGAACTGCGCCTGATCGGCTATGCAGCGCATCCCTACCAGGCCGACCGCGCCTCCGAGCAACTGGCCAGCGAAAACCGCCTGGCCCTGCGCCAGCTGGGCGTGGCCGGGCTGCTGTGGTTCCAGGCGATGATGGCGACCATGGCCACCTGGCCGGAATTCAATATCGACCTGAGCCCCGAGCTGCACACCATCCTGCGCTGGGTCGCGCTGTTTCTCACCACGCCGATCGTGTTCTACAGCTGCGCGCCGTTTTTCAAGGGTGCCCTGCGTGACCTGCGTACCCGCCACCTGACCATGGACGTTTCCGTGTCCCTGGCGATTGGCGCCGCCTACATCGCCGGGATCTGGACCTCGATCACCGGGGTCGGCGAGCTGTACTTCGATGCCGTGGGCATGTTCGCCCTGTTCCTGCTGGCCGGGCGCTACCTGGAACGCCGCGCCCGCGAACGCACCGCCGCCGCCACCGCGCAACTGGTGAACCTGCTGCCGGCCTCGTGCCTGCGCCTGGGTACTGACGGCCAGAGCGAACGCATCCTGCTCAGCGAACTGCGCCTGGGCGACAAGGTGCTGGTGCACCCCGGCGCCATCCTCCCGGCGGACGGCAAGATCCTCGATGGCCAGTCGAGCATCGATGAATCTCTGCTCACCGGCGAATACCTGCCGCAACCGCGCAGCATCGGCGATGCGGTCACCGCCGGCACCCTCAATGTCGAGGGCGCGCTGACCGTGGAAGTCCTGGCCCTGGGGCAGGACACGCGCCTGTCGGCCATCGTCCGCCTGCTGGATCGGGCCCAGGCGGAGAAACCGCGCCTGGCGGAAATCGCCGACCGCGCCGCCCAGTGGTTCCTGCTGTTCTCCCTGATCGCCGCGGCCGCCATCGGTCTGCTCTGGTGGCAGCTGGACGCTTCCCGGGCCTTCTGGATCGTCCTGGCGATGCTGGTCGCCACCTGCCCCTGCGCGCTGTCCCTGGCCACCCCGACCGCGCTGACGGCCGCCACCGGCACCCTGCACAAACTCGGCCTGCTGCTGACCCGCGGCCACGTGCTCGAAGGCCTGAACCAGATCGACACGGTGATTTTCGACAAGACCGGCACCCTCACCGAAGGGCGCCTGGCCCTGCGCTCGATTCGGCCCCTGGGCGACCTCGACAGCCAGCAGTGCCTGGGCCTGGCCGCCGCCCTGGAAAACCGCTCCGAACACCCGATTGCCCGGGCCTTCGGCCGCGCGCCGCTGGCCGCCGAGGAAGTCCTGAGCATGCCCGGGCTGGGCCTGGAAGGCCTGGTGGGCGAGCAACGCCTGCGCATCGGCCAGCCCGCCTTCGTCTGCGAGCTCAGCGCCTGCACGGTCCCGGCGATGCCGGACGAAGCCGGCCAATGGCTGCTGCTGGGCGATACCCAGGGGCCACTGGCCTGGTTTGTCCTTGACGATCGCCTGCGCAGCGATGCGCCGGCCTTGCTGGCCGCCTGCAAGGCGCGGGGCTGGAACACCTTGCTGCTCTCGGGCGACAGTTCGCCGATGGTCGCCAGCGTCGCCGCCGAACTGGGCATCGACGAAGCCCGCGGCGGCCTGCGCCCGGACGACAAGCTGCAGGTGCTGCAACAACTGCATCGCCAGGGCCGCAAAGTGCTGATGCTCGGCGATGGGGTCAACGATGTCCCGGTGCTGGCCGCCGCCGATATCAGCGTGGCCATGGGCTCGGCCACCGACCTGGCCAAGACCAGCGCCGACGCGGTGCTGCTGTCCAACCGCCTGGACGCGTTGGTGCAGGCCTTCAGCCTGGCCCGTCGCACGCGCCGGATAATCATCGAGAACCTGCTGTGGGCCGGGCTGTACAATGGCCTCATGCTGCCGTTCGCCGCCCTCGGCTGGATCACTCCGGTATGGGCCGCCATCGGCATGTCCATCAGTTCGTTGACCGTGGTGCTCAATGCCCTGCGCCTGACTCGCCTGCCGCGTCAGCCCCAGGCCGAGGCCACGACCCAAACCCGCCCGCTGCCGGCCTGAGCCGCGCGGGCATGGAGCCTACCCATGCCAGCTCTCTACGTGATGATTCCGGCGGCGCTGCTGATCGTGGCCATCGCCATCTACATCTTCTTCTGGGCGGTCGACAGCGGTCAGTACGATGACCTCGATGGCCCCGCCCACAGCATTCTGTTCGACGACCAGGACCCCAAGCACACCGCCGCGATCGACGAGGCCAAGGGCCAGCCGGCGGCCGAACAGCCGCCGCACAAAGACCAGGCGCCGCCCCATGCTTGAGCTGGCGCCGCTGCTGGTTTCCGCGGTGATCCTCGGCCTGCTCGGCGGCGGTCACTGCCTGGGCATGTGCGGCGGCCTGATGGGCGCCTTGACCCTGGCCATTCCCCAGGAGCAGCGCAGCCGGCGCTTTCGCCTGCTGCTGGCCTACAACCTGGGGCGCATCCTCAGTTACGCCACCGCGGGCCTGCTGATCGGCCTGGCCGGCTGGGCCGTGGCCAGCAGTCCGGCGGCCATGGCCCTGCGCGTACTGGCCGGTCTGCTGCTGATCGCCATGGGCTTGTACCTGGCCGGCTGGTGGAGCGGCCTGACCCGTATCGAAAGCCTTGGACGCGGCCTGTGGCGGCATATACAGCCCGTGGCCAACCGCCTGCTGCCGGTGTCGAGCCTGCCGCGCGCCCTGCTGCTGGGCGCGCTCTGGGGCTGGCTGCCGTGCGGCCTGGTGTACAGCACCCTGCTGTGGTCCGCCAGCCAGGGCAACGCCCTCGACAGCGCCCTGCTGATGCTGGCCTTCGGCCTGGGTACCTGGCCGGTGCTGTTGGCGACCGGGCTTGCGGCGGAGCGGGTCACCGCACTGCTGCGCCGACGCAGCGTGCGCATGGCCGGTGGCCTGCTGGTGATCCTGTTCGGCATCTGGACCTTGCCCGGTCCGCATCAGCATTGGTTGATGGGGCACTGAAGCTGCCAGCCATCGCCAGCAACCCCACAAGGCCCGCCCGGCAGGCAGCGCGCACCCGCCAGCCTTGATGCAAATCAAGATGGCCCGGGCGCCAACCCCCTAGACTCGCGAACACTGCCTGCCTACCGGGGGAATTCCCGCATGCTCGACGCCATTCGTTGGGACACCGATCTGATCCGCCGTTACGACCTGGCGGGACCGCGCTACACCTCTTACCCCACCGCTGTGCAATTCCACAGCCAAGTGGGTACCTTCGACCTGCTCCACGCCCTGCGCGAAAGCCGCAAGGCGCTGCGCCCGCTGTCGCTGTACGTGCATGTGCCGTTCTGCGCGAACATCTGCTACTACTGCGCCTGCAACAAGGTCATCACCAAGGACCGCGGGCGCGCCCTGCCCTACCTGCAGCGCCTGGAACAGGAAATCCAGCTGATCGCCTGCCATCTCGACCCCGGGCAGAAGGTCGAGCAACTGCACTTTGGCGGCGGTACCCCGACCTTTCTCAGCCATGACGAACTGCGGCAACTGATGGGCCATCTGCGCCAGCACTTCAACCTGCTGGACGACGACTCGGGCGATTACGGCATCGAGATCGACCCGCGCGAAGCCGACTGGTCGACCATGGGCCTGCTGCGCGAGCTGGGGTTCAACCGGGTCAGCATCGGCCTGCAGGACCTCGACCCGGCGGTACAGCGCGCGGTCAATCGCCTGCAGAGCCTGGAAGAAACCCGGGCGGTGATCGAAGCGGCGCGCACCCTGCAGTTTCGTTCGATCAACATCGACCTGATCTACGGCCTGCCGAAACAGACGCCGGACAACTTCGCCCGCACCGTCGAGGAAGTCATCAACCTGCAGCCGGACCGGCTGTCGGTGTTCAACTACGCGCACCTGCCAGAGCGCTTCATGCCGCAACGGCGGATCAACAGCCACGAGCTGCCGGCCCCAGCGGAAAAACTGCAGATGCTGCAGCGCACCATCGAACAACTGACGGCCGCCGGTTACCGCTACATCGGCATGGATCATTTCGCCCTGCCCGACGACGAACTGGCGATCGCCCAGGAAGAGTCGACCCTGCAACGCAACTTCCAGGGCTACACTACCCATGGCCACTGCGACCTGATCGGCCTGGGCGTCTCGGCCATCAGCCAGATCGGCGACCTGTACTGCCAGAACAGCAGCGACCTGAACCAGTACCAGAACCTGCTGGGTGGCGCGCAACTGGCCACCAGCCGTGGCCTGGTGTGCAATCAGGACGACCGCGTCAGACGCGCGGTGATCCAGCAGCTGATCTGCAACTTCAGCCTCGACTTCGAGACCATCGAGCAGCAGTTCAACATCGACTTTCGCGGGTATTTCGGCGAGCTGTGGCCACAACTGCAAGCCATGGCCGAAGACGGCCTGATCAAGCTGAGCAACGAAAACATCGAAGTCCTGCCTGCCGGGCGTCTGCTGGTGCGTTCGGTGTGCATGGTGTTCGACGCGTATCTGGAGCAACAGAATCGACAGCGTTTTTCCCGGGTCATCTAGGGGCATCAGGCGCGGCAGCCTGAGCGCCAGGCGCGACAACTTGTCGCAGATTACGGGCAAAAACTGTCGGGAGAGACAGGGCGCAAGCAAGCCTGATACTTGACGCCGAGACAATCGGCGAGTGCAAGTGACGGCCAGCGCTGGAAATACCTTGAACGGACTGCACGAGCGCATTTTCCCGGAGTGGCCTGGAGGCTACAAACGGACAGCTTTACGACTAAGCGCCAATACGGCACGGACTGGCCGGAACCTCCTCCCGTGAGTTACCCTTACGGCTTATGTGTGTTTTCCCACAAGGATTCTATTGAATGTCCGAGCCAGTAAAACTGCGCGCTCACAACCAGGCCCATTGCAAGGATTGCAGCCTGGCCCCCCTCTGCCTGCCACTTTCTCTGAATCTGGAAGACATGGATGCGCTGGACGAGATCGTTAAACGCGGTCGCCCGCTGAAAAAAGGCGAGTTCCTGTTTCGCCAGGGCGACGCATTCGACTCCGTCTATGCTGTGCGCTCCGGTGCCCTGAAGACTTTCAGTCTCAGCGACAGCGGCGAAGAACAGATCACCGGCTTCCACCTGCCCAGCGAACTGGTCGGCCTGTCCGGCATGGACACCGAGATCCACCCGGTTTCCGCCCAGGCCCTGGAAACCACGTCGGTCTGTGAAATCCCCTTCGAACGCCTCGACGAACTGGCCCTGCAGTTGCCCCAGCTGCGCCGCCAGCTGATGCGAGTGATGAGCCGCGAGATCCGCGACGACCAGCAGATGATGCTGTTGCTGTCGAAAAAGACCGCCGACGAGCGCATCGCCACGTTCCTGGTCAACCTGTCGGCACGCTTCCGCGCCCGTGGCTTCTCGGCCAATCAGTTCCGCTTGAGCATGTCGCGCAACGAGATCGGCAACTATCTGGGCCTGGCGGTGGAAACCGTATCCCGGGTGTTCACCCGCTTCCAGCAGAACGCGTTGATCGCCGCTGAAGGCAAAGAGGTGCACATTCTCGACCCGATCCAGCTGTGCGCCCTCGCCGGCGGCTCCCTGGAAGGCTGAGGCAGAGCCCCCGCCCGAGCCAAGCGGCTCGGGCGAGGCTATACTGGCGCGCTCCACTTCATGCCCGCCAGGACACTGCCACGATGGCCTTCGATTCCTTCGACATCAAATCCCTGATCCGCCCAGTCATCGACTTCCCCAAACCGGGCGTGATCTTCCGTGACATCACCCCGCTGTTCCAGTCGCCCAAGGCCTTGCGCCTGGTCGCCGACAGCTTTGCCCAGCGCTATGTCGAAGAAGACTTCAGCCATATCGGCGCCATGGACGCCCGCGGCTTCCTGATCGGCTCGATCCTCGCCTACCAGCTGAACAAACCGCTGATCCTGTTCCGCAAGCAAGGCAAGCTGCCGGCCGATGTGCTTGCCGAGGGTTACCAGACCGAATACGGCGAAGCCTTTCTCGAGGTCCATGCCGACAGCCTGTGCGAAGGCGATTCGGTGGTGATGTTCGATGACCTGATCGCCACCGGCGGTACCCTGATCGCCGCGGCCAACCTGGTGCGCCGCATGGGGGCCAGCGTCTACGAAGCCGCCGCCATCATCGACCTGCCGGAACTGGGCGGCTCGCAGCGCCTGCGAGACATGGACATTCCAACCTTCTGCCTGACGCAGTTCTCGTTGAGCGAACGGTAAATCGCTGCCATTTGGGTTGCCAGGGCCGGCGCTATCGCGAGCAAGCTTCGCTCCTACAGGGGCCTCCGGCAGGTCTACAGCCCCATCTGCTTGCTGATGATTTCGTTCATCACTTCCCGGGTGCCGCCGCCGATGGAAAGGATGCGGTTGTCGCGGTACAGCCGCTCCACCAGGCTTTCGCGCATGTAGCCCAGCCCACCGAGAATCTGCACGGCATCGTGGGTGATGCGATCGGCCGTATCGGTGGCAAAGTTCTTGGCCATGGAAATCTCCTTGATCACACTCTGGCCCGCCGCCATCTTCGCTGCCTGGCGATAAGTGAATTCGCGGGACACCTCCAGCGCGGTCGCCATCTCCGCCAGACGATGCTTGATCACCTGGAACTTGCCGATGGGCTTGCCGAACGCCTCGCGCTCCCGGGCCCACTTCAGGCTCTCCTCCAACGCCAGCTGCGCGGTCATGTTGGCCATTAGCGCCAGCGCCAGGCGCTCGCTCTGGAAGTTGCCCATGATGCAGGCGAAGCCCATGTTCTCGACCCCGATCAAATGACTGGCCGGCACCCGGCAATCGTCGAAAAACAGCTCGGCGGTATCCGACGCCCACCAGCCCATCTTCTTCAGTGGCCGGCCGACGGTGAATCCCGGCGTGCCCTTGTCGATCAGCAGCAGGCTGATGCCACCGAAACCGGGTTCGCCGGTGCGCACGGCCACCGTGTAGAAGTCGGCGCGCACGCCACTGGTGATAAAGGTCTTGCTGCCGCTGACGCGGTAGCAGTCGCCATCGCGCAGCGCCCGGGTCTGCAGATTGGCCACGTCCGAACCGCCACCGGGCTCGGTGACCGCCAGGGCGCTGATCTTCTCGCCCGCCAATACCTGCGGCACCACCCGGTCGCGGACCTCGGGGCGCGCCCATTTGACGACCGGCGGCAAACCGATGTCCAGCGAGCCCAGGCCCGCCACCAGGCCGCCGGAGCCACAACGCATCAGTTCCTCGCTGGCGGCGATCTTGGCGAACAGGTCGCCCTCGTGGCTGCCACCCAGGGCTTCTGGATAGCCGATGCCCAGGATGCCGGCTGCGCCAGCCTTGAGGTACAGCTCGCGGGGGAAGCCTTGCGCCTCCTCCCATTGATCGATGTCCGGGAGGATTTCCCGCTCGACGAAACGTCGAACGCTGTCGCGGACCAACTGATGGCTAGGGTCGAAGTATTCCTGGCAGGCAGACATCGGCAAGCTCCTCTGAAGGTTGAGGAAACTTACCTAGCGCTTGCTTGGTTTTCAAGAAAAGTCGCGTTTAAGCGACAGAGCGCGGCCAGCAAGCAAGCCCCTCTGGCAGCGGCGAGCTTGCTGGCCGAAACGCTTACAGGCTGATTGGCTTGCGCCCGGCAAACGAGTGCGCCAGGGTGCCGCCGTCCACCAGCTCCAGCTCGCCGCCCAGGGGCACGCCATGGGCGATGCGCGAGGTGATCAGGCCTTTGTTGGTCAACAGCTGGGCGATGTAATGGGCGGTCGCCTCGCCTTCCACCGTCGGGTTGGTGGCCAGGATCACCTCGGTGAAACTGCCCTGCTCTTCGATCCTGGCCAACAGTTGGGGAATACCGATGGCTTCCGGGCCGAGGCCGTCGAGAGGCGACAGGTGGCCCTTGAGCACGAAATAGCGACCGCGATAACCGGTCTGCTCCACCGCATAGACATCCATCGGCCCCTCGACCACGCACAACAGCGTGTCGTCACGGCGCGGATCGGCGCATTGCGGGCACAGATCGTCCTCGGTGAGGGTGCGGCACAGGCGGCAGTGGCCCACGCCCTCCATGGCCTGGCTCAGCGCCTGGGCCAACCGCGTACCGCCGCTGCGGTCGCGCTCCAGCAGCTGCAAGGCCATGCGCTGGGCGGTTTTCTGACCCACGCCCGGCAAAGTGCGCAGGGCATCGATCAGTTGGCGAATCAGGGGGCTGAAGCTCATGGGGAAAGGTCCGACAAAACGACGAGACGCGGTTTATACCCGCGCCTCCGATTAGCGTCAAATGCTCAGTCCGGGGCGACCCGCACCACCAGCTTGCCGAAGTTGCGTCCTTCCAGCAGCCCGATGAAGGCTTGCGGCGCGCGCTCCAGGCCGTCGACCACATCCTCCTTGAACTTGACCTTGCCTTGCAGCACCCAGGGCGCCATGGCGCTGACAAACTCCGGTTGCCGATCGCCGTAGTCGTCGAACACGATAAACCCCTGGATGCGCACGCGCTTGGTCAACAGCTGGCGCTGCAACAATGGCAGGCGGTCAGGCCCCGGCGGCAGTTCCTGGGCGTTGTACTGGGCGATCAGCCCGCACAGCGGAATCCGCGCCTTGGGGTTGAGCAACGGCAGCACCGCATCAAACACCTTGCCGCCGACGTTTTCAAAGTAGATGTCCACGCCCTCGGAGCAGGCCTGCGCCAGCTCGTCGGCAAAATTCGGGCTGTGATGGTCGATACAGGCATCGAACCCCAGCTCCTCGACCACATAGCGGCACTTGTCGGGACCACCCGCCACACCGATCACCCGCAGCCCCTTGATCTTCGCCACCTGCCCCACCACCGAGCCCACGGCACCCGAGGCCGCGGCCACCACCAGGGTCTCTCCGGCCTTGGGCTGGCCGATGTCCATCAGGCCCATGTACGCGGTCATGCCCGGCATACCCAGCACGCCCAGGGCCATCGAGGGGCTGGGCAAACCCGCCGGCACCGGTATCAGGTTACGGCCATCGGAAATGCTGTGGCTTTGCCACCCGGTGGCACCCACCACCAGGTCGCCCTCCTGGAATTTCGGGTTCAGCGAGCGCTCGACCCGGCTGACCGCGCCGCCGGTCATCACTTCGTTGATTTCCACCGGAGCGGCGTAGGACGGCGCATCACTCATGCGCCCGCGCATATAAGGGTCCAGCGACAGATAAAGGGTCTTGAGCAGCACCTGGCCATCCGCCAGATCCGGTAGTGCCACCCGCTCCAGGCGAAAGTTTTCCGGCACGGGCGCGCCCTGGGGCCGGGAGACCAGAACGATGCGCTGGTTGAGGGTCAATGCTTGCGACATCAGAGCAACTCCTTATCGAGAATTGAATCGGGCCATACAGAGTGCAGACCATCGTATAGCGCTCGGCGTTCGATGTTTCTCTCCCACGCCGCTGCCGCAAGCTGCGATCGATTGCACGGCAACCGCAATCATCCAGCCAGACCCCATCGCCTGAATGACGACCGCTGCGCGCTCGATCGCACCTGCGGCAGCGGCTACAGGCGGCACAAACAAAAATGCCAGGCGCGATGCCTGGCATTTTTAAGTCCGACCGATGCGCTGGCGCGAATCAGAACGGCAGTTTCATACCCGGTGGCAGTTGCATGCCAGCGGTCATGCCGGACATCTTGTCCTGGCTGTTGGCTTCGATCTTGCGCACGGCGTCGTTGACGGCGGCGGCGAACAGATCTTCCAGCACTTCGCGGTCATCTTCGCTGACGCCTTCCAGCAGGCTTGGGTCGATGCTCACGCGCTTGATGTCGTGACGACCGGTCATGACCACGGTGACCATATCGCCACCCGCCTTGCCGGTGACTTCGGCGTTGGCCAGCTCTTCCTGCATCTTGGCCATCTTTTCCTGCATCTGCTGCGCCTGCTTCATCAGGCCGGCCATGCCACCTTTCATCATGGGAATCACCTCAAAGTACTTGGATAAAAACAGCGCCCGGCCTCAAGGCCCGGCGCCCTTCAGTTATTAACCCTGGCTGACCAGGGCCTCGACAGGTTCAATAGTATCGTGACGGACCACCGCGCCGAACTCCCGCACCATCTGCTGGATGAACGGATCGCCGTGGATCGACTCCTCGGCTTCGCGCTGGCGATTGGCACGGCGACGCGACGCGGCCTGGGCCGGGGTTTCCTGCTCGGGCTTGATCAGCTCGATGCTCACCGTCAGCGTGCGCTGGTGATACTGGTTCAGGGCATCGTTCAGGCGCCGCTGCTGAGTGGCGTTGAACAGGGCGCTGTGGGCCGGATCCAGGTGCAGCAACCAGTTGTCGCCCTCGGCGGCGATCAAGGTGCAGTTGGCGGCGATGCTCGCCGTCATCCCGGAAATCGGCAGTTTCGGGAACAGTTCCAGCCACTCCAGCGCCAGGCCGGTGGCCGGCTGGGCAGCCGGCAGCGGCTCGGGTTCCGGCTCGGGATCGGCGGCGTGTTCGCTGGCCAGTTCGTCCAGGTAGCTGTAGGCCGAATCCATGTCCGGCTCGATGTAGTCTTCGTCCAGCGGCGGCTCGTCATCCAGGTCGATGCCCGGCGTCGCGGCATCGACCTCGGCAACGCTGGGCTCCGGCACCGGGGCACTGACCCATTCCGGCGCATCCGGCACCACGCTGTCCGGGGTCGGGGTCGGCATCGGGGTCAGCTCAGGCTGCTCCGCGGCGGTCTCCAGCACGGGCTCGACAGCCGGCTGCTGTGCGACGACCGGTTCGACCGGGTCGTTCCACGGCAGGTCGACCACCTCTTCGGCGGCGACAGGCGCGGCTTGCGCTGGCGTCTCGACCACCGGCTGTGGCGCAGGCGCCACGGGCGCTGCTGGAACAGGCGCGGGTGCAACGACAGGGGCAACCGCCGGAGCGGCCTCGACCACCGGCGCCGCAACCGGAGCGGCGGCAACACTTACCGGAGCAGCAACGGCTGCGCCAGCCACGGATTGGGCGGAATCAACTGTGGCCTGGCTGATCCCCACTGGCTTTAGCGGCTGTCTCGGCGCATCTGCCGAGTCCGCTGGCCGGAAGGCCAGCATCCGCAGCAGGACCATCTCGAAACCACCGCGCGGGTCCGGCGCCAGCGGCAGGTCGCGCCGGCCGATCAGGCCCATCTGGTAATAGAACTGCACATCTTCGGCCGGCAACGCCTGGGCCAGGGCCAGCACCCGGTCGCGGTCGCCATGGCCGTTGTCGACACCGTCCGGCAAGGCCTGGGCAATGGCCACACGGTGCAGGACGTTGAGAATCTCCGACAGCACGCCGTTCCAGTCCGGGCCCTGTTCGGCCAGGTGGCGCACAGCCTCGAGCAAGGCCTTGGCATCGCCGTTGATCAGCGCATGCAGGACGTCGTAGACCTGGCCGTGATCGAGAGTGCCGAGCATCGCCCGCACATCGGCGGCCATGACCTTGCCTTCACCGAAGGCAATGGCCTGGTCGGTGAGGCTCATGGCATCGCGCATCGAACCGTCGGCGGCGCGGCCCAACAGCCACAGCGCGTCGTCTTCGAACGGCACGTTCTCGACGCCCAGCACGTGGGTCAGGTGCTCGACCACCCGTTCCGGGGTCATGTTCTTCAGGGAGAACTGCAGGCAGCGCGAAAGAATCGTTGCCGGAAGTTTCTGCGGATCGGTGGTCGCCAGAATGAATTTGACGTAGGGCGGCGGCTCTTCCAGGGTCTTCAACAAGGCGTTGAACGAGTGGCTGGACAGCATGTGCACTTCGTCAATCAGGTAGACCTTGAAGCGTCCGCGGCTCGGTGCGTACTGCACGTTATCCAGCAGCTCGCGGGTGTCCTCGACCTTGGTCCGGCTCGCGGCGTCGATCTCGATCAGGTCGACGAAACGCCCTTCGTCGATCTCGCGGCATACCGAGCAGGTGCCACAGGGCGTGGAAGTAATGCCTGTTTCACAGTTCAGGCATTTGGCAATGATCCGCGCGATGGTGGTCTTGCCCACCCCGCGGGTGCCGGTAAACAGATAGGCATGGTGCAGCCGCTGACTGTCCAAGGCATTGATCAGAGCCTTGAGCACATGGGTCTGGCCGACCATTTCGCGAAACGAGCGCGGACGCCATTTACGTGCAAGAACCTGATAACTCATCGAAAACCGTCGCAACTGGGAAGCGGAAGCCCGTAATGCTAGCGGAGCAAGGGCGAAATTGCATCCGGTGCGCTCGTCTAATCTGGCTAAGCTGCTTTTTGTCAGGCTCGTCAGCGGCCTTTTCCTGCGTGGAGACTCTATGCGTTTAGCCTTGGGCGCCTGTCTGCTGGTTGCCATGAATGGTTTTGCCGCAGAACCGGCCCTGCGCTTCTCGATCCCCGACAGCTGGGCCATGCCCGTGGTACAGATCGAACGTGGCCGACCCACCCAGGGCATTCTCCACGACCTGATGGCCAGCCTCGCCACCCAGGTCGGCACCCCGGCCGAATTCCACGTCCTGGCGCGGGCCCGCGTGCAGGCGGCCATGGATCACGGGGAAATCGATGTCCGCTGTTATGCCGCCCAGTCCTGGCTGCCCAACCAGGCCGGCGATTACATCTGGAGCATCCCGCTGTTCATTCAGCGCGACCTGTTGGTCAGCCGCGAGCGACACCTATTCCCGGTCACGCCCCGGGACCTGCCGACGCAGCCCATCGGCACCGTCCTCAGCTACACCTACCCTTCCCTGCAACCCTTGTTCGACAGCCGCCAGTTGCTCCGCGACGACGCGCGCAACCAGGAACAGGTGCTGCAAAAACTCTGGGCCGGCCGCTACCGCTACGCGGTGAGCAACCAATGGACGCTGGACTGGTTCAATCAGACCTTGCCGCCCGAGCAGCAACTGCACAGCGTGGCCATCCTGCAGGAACAGGCGGTCGGCTGCGTCGTCCGCAACGATCCGGCGCTGCCGGTGCAACGCGTGCTGCGCACCTTGTTGCGCATGAAGATGTCAGGAGAGATCGACGACCTCATCGGCCTGTACACCGGCCGCAGGCCGACCGAGAGCGCCCCGCAGAGCTACGAGGCACCTTAGGCGTCAGCCGACTTCGTCCTGCGGACACCATTCCAGCGGCGGCAGGAAGGTCGCCACCCAACCCGGCACCTCGCTGGCCGGCATGGGCGGGGCGATGAAATAGCCTTGCGCCACGTCGCAGCCCAGCGACATCAGCAACTCGCCGTGCTCCATGCTTTCCAGGCCCTCGGCCACCACCTGCCGGTCAAACGCCCGGGCCAGGCCGATCAAGGCCTGGGTCAGCGCCAGGTCACCCTGGTCGTGCAGCATGTCGCGCACGAACATGCGGTCGATCTTGATGGTCTGGGTGCGCAAGCGCTTGAGGTAACTCAGGGACGAATGCCCGGTTCCGAAATCCCCCAGGGAAAACTGCACCCCCAGCGCCTGGCAGGCCTCGAGGCAAGCGCTGACATGCTGGATATTCTCCACCGCCACCGCCTCGACGATTTCCAGGTCCAGCAACTGCGGGGCAATCTGTGGATGGCGCTCGAGCACCGCTTTGAGTCGGTCGACGAAATCCGCCCGCTGGAAATGCCGGGCAGCAATGTTGACGCTGATCGGCCAGCGCTGTCCGGCCAGCTGCCATTGCCGCAACTGGGCCATGACTTGCTCCATCACCCACTCGCCGATATCGACGATCAGGTCGGTCTCCTCCACCAGCGGCAGGAACTCCCGAGGCGCGACCATGCCCCGCTGCGGATGCTGCCAGCGCAGCAACGCCTCGAAACCCACCACCTCGCCGCTGCGCATATTGACCTTGGGTTGAAAGTGCAGGCACAGCTCGCCGGACGCCAACGCCTGCCGGACCCGCTCCACGGTCTGGTGGGTAGCCTTGACCTCGCGGTCCCGCGACACATCGAACAAGTGAAAGCGATTGCGCCCGCTCTGCTTGGCCACGTACATCGCCTGGTCGGCATGCCGCAACAAAGTGTCGGCATCGTCGTTGTCGGCGGGAAACAGCGTCACGCCGATGCTGGCGCAGACGTTGATCTCCTTGTCCTGGATCAGATAGGGCGTGGAGATCACCCCCAGCACCCGATGCAGCGCCGCCCGCAACTCGCGAATGTCGCGCACATGGCGCAGGATCAGCACGAACTCGTCCCCGGCCAGGCGCGCCACCACGTCTTCGCCGCGAATGATCGAGCGCAGGCGCGCCGCTACCTCCACCAGCAACAGATCGCCGCTGGCGTGCCCGTAGCCATCGTTGACCGCCTTGAAGCCGTCGAGATCGAGCATGCACACCGCCAGCGCGATGTTCTCCTTGCGCGAGTAATCCAGCGCCTGGTTGAGCAGGTCGGAAAGGAAGGAACGGTTGGGCAAACCGGTCAGCACATCGTGGCCGACCCGCCATTGCAGCGAGTGCAGCAAGCGCCGTTTTTCGCTGATATCGAAGCGGATCGCCACATAACGCTGGACCCGACCAGTGGCCTCATCGAGCAAGGGCACGACGGTGCTGTCGACCCAATACAAAGTCCCGTCCTTGGCCCGGTTGCAGATCTCGCCCTTCCAGACCTGGCCCAGGGCAATGGTGCGCCACATGCTGCTGAAGAATTCGGGAGGGTGCAGGCCGGAGCCGAGAATCCGGTGATTGGCGCCCAGCAGCTCTTCTCGGCTGTAGCCGGAAATCGAACAGAACTGGTCGTTGACGTAAGTGATCCGGCCGGTCAGGTCGGTCTCGGAAAAAATGGCGGCTGCATCCACGGCCCTGCGGTATTTCTCATCCATGAGTCTGACTCACTGTCGCTAGCGGTTGAACCGCTCGACCAGGGCACGGAGCCCGGAAGAGATGTTTGGGCGTTCACTCTCAATATTTTCGCAATCCCAGGCAGGCCTGGGCTGCTGATCCGAAAATATCTGTTCAACAGAGGTGACCGGCACATTCAGACGCACGTTAAAACTCCATAGACAGCATTCGACAATGCCAGCCCAGACAAGCCGGCAAGAGGCCGACTCACGGAAAATGGCGCACCGTCTTGCCCCACCTGACACAATTGCAACCGTACAGCGACCGACACCGTCATTGACCTTCGAATCGACGAAGACCAACTAAAATCACTTAAGGATCAGCCGAATTTGGCGGGTGGGACACTGGCAATCATCAGCGAGACGTTCGCGCCTGCGCCATACCCTCGATTCTGGTGAACAAGGAAAATGCAATGAGTTCTTGTTTCATCAGTTCATCTTCTGAAACTAGATCACCAAATGCCTGTCCGAAGCGTCGATTCTACGAATTGCATCACATTTTGCAAGGCAAGGTGATGAATCATGGCGTTGCCTAATGCAAAGATTTATCGTTAAGTTCTTGATTCTAAATGGGAATTGAGCGATGCAAATTTCAAGTTTGGGTCCAGCCATCAGGCGTTACCGCAAGGTAGCGGGGCTTACTCAGGCTGAACTAGGCGAAAAAACCGGTTTTGACCCTAAAACCATCAGCCGCTTCGAAACCGGCACCTACACCCCCAGTGTGGAAGCGCTGTTCCTGCTGGCCGATGTACTGGGAGTGAAGCTGAAAGCCTTTTTCGCAGATCTGGGCGACGAAGACGAACAGCGGGCGTATCTGTTCGGTGTCATTCACAAAGCCACCCCGAAGGACCTGGGAAAGCTGATAGCAGCGGTAGACCTGGCCTTGTCCAAGCCTTAGAGCCGAGCAACACGCAGAGGAGGCAGCCCTATCGAAGCCGATAGCCTGCCTCCTTTTTATTTCCCCCAGATGACTCCTGACAGGAACTGACAACGGCGCCCCTTAAGCTGGCGTGCGCAGCCCAACCTTTCCAGGAGTCCGGATGATCGCTACCAGCACTTACCTTCTGCTATACGTCGACAGCCCCGCCACCAGCGCCAATTTCTACAGCCGCCTGCTGGACAGGCCGCCGGTCGAGCTGTCGCCGACCTTCGCCCTGTTCATCCTCGATTCGGGGCTCAAGCTCGGCCTCTGGTCCAGGCAGGATGTCGAGCCAGCCACCCAGGTCGCCGGTGGCGGCGGCGAATTGGCCTTAGGGGTGGCCGACAACCAGACCGTCGACCGACTGCACAGCCAATGGGCCGAATCCGGCGTGAGCATCGCCCAGGATCCGACCGCCCTGGACTTCGGCTACACCTTCGTCGCCCTGGACCCGGACGCACATCGACTCAGGGTGTTCTGCCCGACTCTGGAGTGAACGGCAGTCGCGGCGATAGCCTCCGGCAGTACCGAGCGACGCCGCGACCAACGCCCCTCCAACTGCATCGCCATCACGCTGCCGAGGACGATCGCCGCCCCCACGACCACCGCGCCATGCACTCGCTCATGCAGGACCAGCGCTGCCAGCAGCATGGCGATTGGCGGTATCAGGTACATGGCGATGGACGCGCGGCTGACCTCGACCCGCGCCAGCACATAGGCCCACGCCAGGTAAGCCAGCGCACTGGGAAACAACCCCAGCAGCAACACCGCCAGGTTCACCCGCCACGGCGCCTGGACCACCGCGACCGCCAGCCCCGGCCAATACAGGCTCAACAGCAAGGTGCCGGCCCAGACCATGTAGCAGACGGTGGTCAACAGGTCGTAACGCCCCGAATAACGCCGCTGCAACACGAAGTACAAACCCCAGGAGAAGGCCGCCAGCAGCACGAGCAATCCCTGGGGCTTGATCGACGCCACGCCCTGGTCGCCCCAGACCACCACGACCGCGCCGAGCAACCCCAGCCCGACACAGCCCCAGCGCCAACCGCTGACCGGCTCCCTCAACCAGAAAAACGCAATCAGGGTGCTGAAGATCGGCGCCGACTGCGCCAGCACACTGGACGCCCCCGCGCTCAACCCCTGCTGGCCATAGTTGAGGCTGACGTGATGCAGGGCGATGGCAAAAAAGCCCAGTACCAGCAACCAGGGCAGATCGCGCCAGCGTGGCAGGGCGATTCTTTTCACCAGGGCGATGGCGCCCATGAACAGCGAAGCGATCAGAAAGCGCAGCAACGCCAGATGGCCAGGCTCGTAACCCTCCAGGCCGATGTGGATACCCACCGGGGAATAAGCCCAACACAAAATGACCGCGGCGGTCGCCAGGACCAGTTTCAACGCAGGGGAGATATTCAAGACACAGGCACTCGGTAGCACAAGGAAGGCCTTCAGTCTCCCGCCCGCCACAACTCACCACAATTAACGGATACTGAGACCAGACCTCACTGGAAATGAGCAATGGAACTGAGCCAGCTGAAGATGGTGAAAGCAGTCGCCCGTACCGGCAGCATTGCCCGGGCGGCCGAACAACTGCATTGCGTGCCCTCCAACATCACCAACCGCCTCAAGCAACTGGAAGGCGAGCTGGGCACTAGTCTGTTTATCCGCGCGGGCCGCGGGCTGAAAATCAGTCCGGATGGGGAAATCTTTCTGGGTTACAGCGAGCGCATCCTGGCCTTGGTGGATGAAGCCAAACGCGCCGTCGATCGCCAGGCCGAACCCAGCGGCATCCTGCGCATCGGCGCCATCGAGTCCTGTGCCGGCGGGCGCCTGCCGCCGCTGCTGGCGGAGTTCCATCAGCGCTTTCCCCAGGTCACTCTGGAGCTGGTAACCGGTACCTGGTCGCAGTTGTTCGAAGAGCTGCAACACCACCGGATCGACGGCGCATTGGTTGCGGTCGACACGCCCCAGCCAAAGCTGGAGCGCACCGCCCTCTACAGCGAGCCCCTGGTGCTGGTCGCCAGCGCCGATGCGGCACCTGTACTAAGCCCGCGCGACCTGCAAGACCAGACCCTGTTCATGTGGCCCGGCGGCTGCCCTTACCGCCGCGCCCTGGAGCATTGGCTGAACGCCCACGACGTGACCGCGACCATCATCGGCTATGCCAGCTGGGGCACCATCATCGACTGTGTCAGCGCCGGTGCCGGCATGACCCTGGCCCCGGAAGGCGTGCTTGAGCGCTACACCCTGTCCGCGGGCCTGACGCGCCACCGCTTCGCCGACCTGCAGCCGATCGACATTCGTTTTGTCTGGAACAAGGAAATAGAACGCCACACCGCACGGGACGCGTTTGCGCAGTTGTTGCAGGAACGATTGGGGAAATGAAACGAGCGACTGGCGAGAGGCCAGATCAGATGAAAGCAGGGGGAGAATTCAAAACATTCGTCGAGGACCGACAGAGGGCGTTATGGAGGCAACCCCACCAGCCACACCCCGGCACACAATGTCACCGCTGCGGCTGCTCCCTTCCAGGCCTGACCGGGTTCACGGCTGATCGTTGCGAGGGGACCAATGGGGTCACCATAACGACGCTCACTTGACGGCGAGCCGCGCCATTGTACCTATCTGCGGCGAAGTTACAACCGCTCTGTAAAGATTAAAAAATCTGAACGGCTTCAAGTACTTGGATCATTACCCCTCTCCCCCGCCCACTTGCCGATTCCTGTAGCCGCTGCCGCAGGCTGCGTTCGGTCGCGTAGCGGCCGCAATCGCGGGTGACACGGTGTTTCGGTGGCGCGCAATCAAATTGCTGGCGACTGCTTCGCAGTCGATCGCAGCCTGCGGCAGCGGCTACAGGGGACCGCGCATGAGCGGAATGGGAGTTTTGCGGTAAGGCGGCAGTCGATTTTTCGCTTTGTTTTGTAAGGGGTTTCCTAGAAACTCTGGAACGCCTTTGGGCGGGTTGTACCCCTGAATTTGATCGGGCAGTCTGCGTGGGTCGTTGCAGTTTCAACGACCCGGATGTGGAAGTCTGGAAAAGTCATTGGTACAGCGCTCAACAGCGACTGCTGACGTTTTGCGTCCGCAGATCCGTGTTATGGCGACCATGCGTGGGGCACCTTCGGGTGCGCCGGGCTTTGGGTACCAAGGACTCCCCGGTCTTCCACACCCACGCATGGCTGCCACCCTCTCGTGTGGAAGCGAGACTGGCGGCTTTCATCTTTCAGAGAGTCGTAGGTACCCACATGAAAAAGCTCGTCCCCGATCCGCCACTCACTACCCCGCGTCGACTACGCGATCCTGAACTGGACGCGGCGAATATCTCCCTGCTCCTGTCGCTCAACGACCAGCAGCAATCGCTGCTCACACAACTCAAAGAAACCCGCAGCCAGCCGTTCGGCCTGCGCGACGCCCAGCAGCGCCCGCTGTTCGCGGTACAGGCCGGGGTGAATGCCGAAGAAGCCTTGATGCATGTTTCACTGCTGCTCAAATGCGCCGAAGAAGTCTCGGATGAAATCACCGAACAGGGCAGCGGCATCGAACGCGGCCTGATCTGGTCCATGGTGCATTCCGTGGAGATGGCTCGCGCAGTGGTCGATGCCCTGCTCGATGGCGTGCGCACAGCTCGCTAACCGCCCTTGGTAGGAGCGAAGCTTGCTCGCGATAGCATCGCCGCGGCCTTCTGCCGGACCGAGTCGCCTGCATCGCGAGCAAGCTTCGCTCCTGCAGAGGCAGGTGGTGGGTTCAGGCCTGTTCGAGCACTTCGTCGGCCTTGCCGCCAGCTTGCTGGATCACCAGGTGGATGAAGTGCAGCTTGGCGATCACCGCGGGCGGCAGGATGAAGGGATAGAAGTCGGGCTGACCCATGCTGCGTGACAATTCGTTGAGCATGCCCGCCAGTTCGATCCAGGCGTTGACGAAAGAGAGGAACGCCGGGCCGCCGGGATGCTGTGGGTCATACAGGGTGTCCAGCGGAAACGGCTGGTAGTCGAAGTCCATTTCCCGGGCGCTCATGCCGAAGCCCAGCGCGGTATCGACCGCGTCCATCATGTGCAGGTAGTGGGCCCAGGTTTCCGCCCAGTCTTCCCAGGGGTGCATGGTGGCGTAGGCGCTGACGTAGGCCTGCGACCAATCGTTGGGCGCACCCTGTTGATAATGTCGGTCCAGGGCTTCGGCGTAGCTCGCGCGTTCGTCGCCGAACAGCGCGCGACAGGGTTCCAGCCAATGGCTGTCGGCGATCAGGCGGTCCCAGTAGTAATGCCCCACCTCATGCCGGAAGTGGCCGAGCAAGGTGCGATAGGGTTCGTGCATCTGTACCCGCACCTGCTCGCGATAGGCGTCATCGGCTTCCTTGATGTCGAGGGTGATCAGGCCGTTGGCGTGGCCGGTCATGGGCGCCTTGCCCTGCCGATCGACACCGAGGAAATCGAAAGCCAGGCCAGCCTCTTCATCCTCGGTCTTGGCGATCAGCGGCAACCCCAGACTCACCAGTTGCGCCACCAGGCGGCGCTTGGCGATTGCCACCTTGCGCCAGCGCTCGGGGTTTTCCGCCACGCCAAGATCGGGAATGGTCCGGTTCAACCGGCACGCCATGCACAAGGTGCCGGCGCCATAAGCCGGCAGCAGCCAGTTACAGGCCGCCGGGGTATCGAGGTTGGCGCAGCGCCGGAACAGCCCCGCTTGCGGGTCGACGTCCAGCAGCCAAGTATCGACCTCCGGCCCTGGCTGCAGCGACGACAGGCGACTCTGTTCCGGTTGATAACCCAGGGCCGCCGAACAGGCCAGGCACTGACTGTTGCGAAAGAACAGCGACTGCCCGCAGCGGCACAACCAGACCTTGCTGTTGCGGCTGTTCTCACGGACAAAGGGCGCGGCGATACGGGAACTGAGCTGTTCGAAGAAGCGGTACATGGCGATCTCTCCCTGGGCTTGCCAAGACTAGATCATGGGAACGGGACTATTGTTCCATCGCCTTGCTGGCGATCCGCTTTTCTGTAGGAGCGAGCTTGCTCGCGAAGCGATTTCCATATCGCATCGCGTGCAAGCCTGGAGATTTTTTCGCGAGCAAGCTCGCTCCTACAAGGAAACGCGATTCCATGTAGCCGCTGCCGCAGGCTGCGATAAGGTCCGCAGGACCTTCCGGCGCCCGACAAAGCAACGCCCGCTGCGCGGTCGATCGCAGCCTGCGGCAGCGGCTACAGGGTTATGCCGAGATACCGTGCTGGCCGAGGAAGGCCACGAAGGCTTCTTCATCCAGCACCTTGAGGCCCAACTCGCTGGCCTTGGCCAGCTTCGAGCCGGCGCCAGGACCGGCCACCACACAATGGGTCTTGGCCGAAACGGAACCGGCAACCTTGGCGCCCAGGCTTTCCAGCTTGTCCTTGGCCACGTCGCGGCTCATCAGCTCCAGCGAGCCGGTGAGCACCCAGGTCTGGCCAGCCAGCGGCAGCCCTTCCACCACCTTCTTCTCGCTCTGCCAGTGCATGCCGAAGGCTTGCAACTGCGCCTCGATGGCCAGCGCCCGTGTGGCGTTCTCGGCGATATCGAAGAACTCGCGCACGGCCTTGGCCTGCTTCTCCGGCAGGGTCTGGCGCATGTCCAGCCAGTCCGCCTTGACCACACCCTCGAGGGTCCCGAACTTGTCCGCCAGCTTCTGCGCCGCACCCGGCCCCACCGATGGAATGTTCAGCTTGTCGAGCATGCCGCCCAGGGTGGTGCTGGCAGCGAACTCGGCGCCCAGGTCGCCCTGATCCTGCAACTGCAGCCCGCACTGCTGCGGATCGAGCAAGGCACCGATGACCTGCCGGTTATGGCTGTCCTCGAAGAAGCTGTGAATCTCGTGAGCCACTTCCAGGCCGATATCCGGCAGGTAGGTCAGCACTTCCGGCAAGGCCTGCTGCACGCGCTCCAGGGAGGCCAGGGAGCGCGCCAGAACCTTGGCCGTCTCCTCGCCCACATCGGGAATGCCCAGGGCATAGATGAAGCGCGCCAGGCCCGGCTTCTTGCTGTCTTCGATGGCCTTGAGCAGCTTGTTGCTGGAGACCTCGGCGAAACCTTCCAGGTCGATGATCTGCTCGTACTTGAGCTTGTAGAGGTCGGCCGGTGAGCCGATGAGTTTTTCGTCCACCAGCTGTTCGATGGTCTTGTCGCCCAGCCCTTCGATATCCATCGCCCGACGGGAAACGAAGTGGATGATCGCCTGCTTGAGCTGCGCACCACAGGCCAGGCGACCGACGCAGCGGTACACCGCGCCCTCGCTGATGGTTTCCTTGCCCTTGCTGCGCTTGATCAGTTGCGTGCGCTCGACATGGGAACCGCATACCGGGCAGGTCTGCGGGATATGCACCGGGCGCGCATCCTGTGGACGGCGCTCGGCGACCACCTGCACCACTTGCGGAATCACGTCGCCGGCGCGGCGGATGATCACTGTGTCGCCGATCATCAGGCCCAGGCGCGCCACTTCGTCCATGTTGTGCAGGGTCGCGTTGGAGACGGTGACACCCGCCACCTTGACCGGTTTCAGGCGCGCCACCGGGGTTACCGCGCCGGTACGGCCGACCTGGAATTCCACGTCCAGCAGCTCGGTCAGCTCTTCCATCGCCGGGAACTTGTGGGCGATTGCCCAGCGCGGCTCCCGCGCCCGGAAGCCCAGTTCGCGCTGCGAGGCAATGCTGTTGACCTTGAACACCACGCCGTCGATTTCATAGGGCAAGCCATTGCGGCGCTCGCCGATATCGCGGTAGTAATCCAGGCATTCGTCGATGCCCTTGGCCAGCTTCAGCTCGCGACTGACGGGCATGCCCCAGTGCTTGAGCTGCTCCAGATTGCCGATATGGGTGTCGGCGATATCCGCAGTGACCTGGCCGATCCCGTAGCAGCAGAACTCCAGCGGACGGCTGGCGGTGATCTTCGAGTCCAGCTGGCGCAAGCTGCCCGCCGCGGCGTTCCGTGGGTTGGCGAAGGTCTTGCCGCCAACCTCCAGCTGCGCGGCATTGAGCCGCTCGAAACCGGCCTTGGACATGTAGACCTCGCCGCGCACCTCGAGGGTCGCCGGCCAGCCGCTGCCGTGCAGCTTCAGCGGAATGTTGCGCACGGTGCGCACGTTGACGCTGATGTCTTCGCCGGTGGTGCCGTCGCCGCGGGTCGCGCCGCGCACCAGAACACCGTCCAGATACAGCAGGCTGACCGCCAGGCCATCGAGCTTCGGCTCGCAGCTGTATTCCACCGCCGCCCCGCCACCGAACAGATCGCCCACCGGCAGGTCGAGCCCCTCGGTCACCCGACGATCGAACTCACGCATGTCGGTTTCTTCGAAGGCGTTGCCCAGGCTGAGCATGGGGATTTCGTGGCGCACCTGAGTGAAGGCCGAGAGCGCCGCGCTACCCACGCGCTGGGTCGGTGAATCACTGCTGACCAGCTCCGGGTGCTCGGCTTCCAGCGCCTTGAGTTCGTGGAACAGGCGATCGTATTCGGCGTCGGGAATGCTCGGCTCGTCGAGTACGTGGTAGCGGTAGTTGTGCTGATCCAGCTCAGCGCGCAGCTCAAGAATGCGGGTTTCGACGGCGGTCATGGTGTTCTCTCAAAAAGCAAAAGAGCAGCCTAGGCTGCTCAATATTTGTCTGGAGGGTCTTGCGACCCTGTCGCGAGCCTGCTCCGGCAGGCCAAGGGTTATGCCGGAGCGGCTGGCTCGCGAAGCGCTCAGCGCTTCTGGGTCAGGGCGCGACGCTCGAATTCGACGATGCGCTGACGGTAGTGTTCGATGGTCTGGGCGGTCAGTACGCTGCGCTGGTCGTCCTTCAGTTCGCCGTTCAGTTCCTGGGACAGCTTGCGCGCCGCAGCCACCATCACGTCGAAAGCCTGCTTCGGATGACGCGGGCCTGGCAGGCCGAGGAAGAAGCTCACAGCCGGAGTGCTGAAGTGGTCGATGTCGTCCAGGTCGAACACGCCTGGCTTGACCGCATTGGCCATGGAGAACAGTACTTCGCCATTGCCAGCCATGCTTTCGTGACGGTGGAAAATATCCATCTCGCCAAAACGCAGGCCGCTTTCCAGGATGTTCTGCAACAGCGCCGGGCCCTTGAAGCCGCCGGCATCACGACAGATCACGCTGATCACCAGCACTTCTTCGGCTTGCGGCTGGTCCTTGTCGGCGTAGCCGGAAGCCTTGGTTTCATCCGGGAAGTCGTCGTCACGGCTGCTGAAGCTCGGGCCGCCGTCCAGGTCCAGGTTGAGGTTCAGGTCGCCCTGCTGTGGCTCGCTGCCACGCTTGCCACGCTTGGAACCAGACTCGCGCGGTTCGCGCGCCGGTGCGCTCATCGACGGCAGGTCGTGCTCATCGAGTTGCGGTTCCTTATGGGTATCCAGCACGCGGGGCGGGCCCAGCAGTTCGGCACTGCTGTCGTCGTCCGGCAGGTTGGACAGGCTACGATCCAGACGGAATTTCAACTTCCCCTTGCCGCCGCGCATACGGCGCCAGCCATCAAAAAGAATACCGGCAATGACAATGATGCCGATGACGATCAGCCACTCGCGCAGACCGATTTCCATGTAATCCCGTGCCTCTATGAAAAATGCTGAAAAATAAGAGGTTTAGCAAACTGCAAACCGCTTTAAAACGTGGCGCCAACTCTATGTTCTGACTGGCCTTTTGCCCACGTATAGGAAAAATTGACATTAAACTAGCACGACCAAAGACAACTTTACACCGTCTGTCGCAACGGCTTCATTCAATATGTCGATCAGCCAGTACTCGGCGCAGGTAAAAACCTCTTACTTGTCACTTACATACCGGCTTTGGTCGCCCGGATATCAGGCGTCCACCATCGCCATCGCCTCCTCGACATCCACGGCTACCAGGCGTGAACAGCCGGGCTCGTGCATCGTCACGCCCATCAATTGATCGGCCATTTCCATGGCGATCTTGTTGTGGGTGATATAGATGAACTGCACCGTCTGCGACATCTCTTTAACCAGCCTTGCGTAGCGTCCAACGTTAGCGTCATCCAGCGGAGCGTCAACTTCGTCGAGCATGCAGAACGGCGCCGGGTTCAACTTGAAGATGGCAAATACCAGCGCCAGGGCCGTCAATGCTTTCTCACCACCGGACAACAAATGAATGGTGCTGTTCTTCTTCCCTGGCGGACGCGCCATGATCGTTACCCCTGTATCGAGTAGATCTTCGCCCGTCAGTTCCAAATAAGCGCTGCCGCCACCGAAAACTTTTGGAAAGAGTGCCTGTAAACCGCCGTTAATCTGATCAAAGGTATCCTTGAAACGATTACGGGTTTCCTTGTCGATCTTGCGAATCACGTTTTCCAGGGTTTCCAGGGCTTCCACCAGATCGGCGTCCTGGGCGTCCAGATAACGCTTGCGCTCGGACTGCTGCTGGTACTCATCGATGGCCGCGAGGTTGATCGCCCCCAGGCGCTGGATACGCGCGGCAATCCGCTCGAGCTCTTCCTCGGCCTCTTTCTCGCTGGCCTGTTCGGTCAGCGTGGCGAGCACGCCCTGCAAGTCGTAGCCGTCTTCCAGCAACTGGTCCTGCAAGGTCTTGCGGCGCACGCTCAGGGCTTGCCATTCCATGCGCTGCTGTTCGAGCTGGCCACGGATCAATTGCGATTGCTGCTCGGCCTGGGTCCGGCGTTTTTCCGCATCGCGCAATTCGCGGTCGGCATCCTCCATGGCGATCTGCGCGCTCTTGAGCTCGACGTCGACGGTCATGCGCTTTTCCAGCAACTCCTCGAGCTTTAGGCGCAGCTCTTCCAGCGGTGCGGCGCCCTCCTCCAGGTTCAGGCTGAGCTGTTCACGCTTCTCCGTCAGGCGCTCCGATTGCAGCTCCAGGCGTTCCAGGGCCTGGCGGGTGGAATCGTGCTGGGCCTTGAGCGAACCCAGGCGTACCGCCAACTGGTGAGCGTGATCCTTGTGCTGGCGCGCCTCCTGGCGCACCCGGTCCAGGCGCTCACGCAAACTGTCGCGCTGGGCCAGCAGCAATTCGCGCTGCTCGGTGTCCAGGGCCATGCTGTCGAGGGCTTCCTGCAGCTGCAGACGGGCTTCGCCCACCTGCTCGTGTTCCACGGCGCGCTGCTCGCCCAGCTCCGCCACCTCTTCATCCAGGCGGGTACGGCGCAAGGCCAGCTGTTCGGCCTTGGCCTTGCCGGCGGAAAGCTTGGCTTTCAATTCACCCTGCTGACGGGCTTCGTCCTGCAGCAGGCGGCGCAGGTGTTCGCGACCGTTCTCCTGCTGGCGCTGTTGCGCACGCAGGTTCTGCAAGTGGGTTTCCAGGTCTTCCACGCTGGCTTCGCGCTCGTCGCGCTCTTGGCTCAACTGCTCGATTTCCTGGTTGCGCGCGAGCATGCCGCTTTCCGCTTCGCTGGCGCGGCGCACTCGCAGGAAATGCCGGCCGACCCAGAAACCGTCGCGGCTGATCAGGCTCTCGCCGGACGCCAATTGGCCACGCAGGGCAAGAGCCTGTTCAAGGCTTTCCACCGGTTTGACCTGACCCAGCCAGGGCGCCAGGTCGACCTGGGCATCGACGACCTTGTCCAGCAGGCTGCCGGGTATCCGCGCGCCCTCGCCCGCCAGCTGGAGCAGGCGCAGATCGCCCTGCTCGAATCCGGCCAGGTCAAAGCCGGCAAAGTCGTCGACCAACACCGCTTGCAGGTCGGCGCCGAGCACGGTTTCCACCGCCAGCTCCCAACCGGCCTCGACCTTCAAGCCTTCGGCCAGACGGGGACGCTCGGCCAACTGTTGCTCGCGCAGCCACTCCGCCGCGCCAGTCCCCGGATTGAGCGCTGCCTGCTGCAAAGCCTCCAGCGAGGCCAGGCGCCCATTGAGACGCTGCAATTCGCCCTGGGCCTGCTGCTGGGCCTGGGTCGCCTGATGCAGCTCCTGGCGCAGTTGCTCCAGGCGCTCGACCTGACCGTCTTCGCTGGCCTGCAAATCTTCCAGGGTCGCCTCGCTCGCCGCGAGTTGTTCGTTGAGCTCAAGGATCGCCGCGTCTTCCGGATCGGCGGCGAGCAACGCGCGCTCCTCCACCAGACGCCGCTGGCGCTCGCCCAGACGCTCCATACTGCCTTCGAGCTGCTGGATACGCGACTGCTGCACCTCGGCCTGGCGCCGCGGCTCGGCGGACTTGAGGTTGAATGCGTCCCACTGCTCCTGCCAGCCGTGCATGGTGGCTTCGGCTTCTTCCAGGGCCGCGGCAGCCTCTTCGGCGGCGGCGCTGGTGACTTCCTGCTCGGGCTCGAGCATTTCCAGCTCTTCACCGAGGGTGGCGAGCAAGGTGCGGTCGTGCCCCAGGTGGGATTCGGTCTCCTGGCGTGCACGCTCGGCCTCGCGCAAGTCGTCCTGCAACTGGCGCAGACGCTGCTGACCGTGCTGGATGCTCTGCTCGACCCGAGCGATATCGCCGCCGACCGAATAGAAGCGCCCCTGCACCAGATTGAAGCGCTCGGACAGCTCATGGTGACCGTCGCGCAGGCGCTCGATGGCGGCGTCGGCATTGCGTTGTTCCGCCACCAGGGCTTCAAAGCCGACTTCCTGGTTGCCGATGATCGATTCGCGCTGGCCGACCTGCTCGTTAAGCTCCTGCCAGCGCAACGCCGACAGCTGGGCCTTGAGCTGACGCTCCTCGGCTTTGTATTCCTGGTACTTCTCGGCCGCCTGGGCCTGGCGGTGCAGGCGTTCGAGCTGGCGCTCCAGCTCTTCGCGCAGGTCGGTCAGGCGCGCCAGGTTTTCGTGGGTACGGCGGATGCGGTTTTCGGTTTCCCGGCGACGCTCCTTGTACTTGGAAATCCCCGCCGCTTCTTCGATGAAGTTGCGCAGGTCTTCCGGCTTGGCTTCGATCAGCTTGGAGATCATGCCCTGCTCGATGATCGAGTAGCTGCGTGGCCCCAGGCCGGTGCCGAGGAAGATATCGGTAATGTCGCGACGGCGGCACTTGGCGCCGTTGAGGAAATAGCTGTTCTGGCTGTCGCGGGTGACCTTGCGGCGGATGGAGATTTCCGCGTAGGCCGCGTACTCGCCGACCAGGGTGCCGTCGGAGTTGTCGAAGACCAGCTCGATGCTGGCCTGGCTCACCGGCTTGCGGCTGGTGGAACCGTTGAAGATGACGTCGGTCATCGACTCGCCGCGCAGGTTCTTGGCCGAGCTCTCGCCCATTACCCAGCGCACGGCGTCGATGATGTTCGACTTGCCGCATCCATTGGGCCCAACCACCGCCGCCATGTTACTGGGGAAGTTCACCGTGGTCGGGTCGACGAAGGATTTGAACCCCGCCAGCTTGATGCACTTGAGCCGCACGCTCAGGCAACCGTCAAGGCGGCGACTACCAGGTCGCAACTGCGCCGGGCATAGGCCGTCAACACCAGGCGGATGGTCGACAGGTCACGGGCCAGCACGGCGGCCAGCAGTTGCTCGAACAGGTCGAGGAATTCGCTCATTTCCGCCTTGCGCTGCTCCAGGGCCAGGAAATAGGCACGGCTCATCGCCGGCTGCAGGTTCTCGACGGTTTCCTGCAGGTACGGGTTGTTGGCGAACGGATAAGCGGCGCGCATCACGTTGAAGCTGTCTTCGACGAAGCTGCGGATATCCTGGCGCTCGTAGGCGGCGATCAGCCGTTGCTGGATCTGCAGGAACGGCGCCATGTCGGCTTGCAGTTCCCAGCCGTTGGCCACCGAGTTGCCCAGCAGGATGTACAGTTCGCTCATCAGGGTGCACAGGCTCTGCACCTTGTGCGGGGTGAGTTCGGTCACATGGGCGCCACGACGCGGCAGGATGGCGATCAGGTGACGGCGTTCGAGGATCAGCAGGGCCTCGCGGACCGAGCCGCGGCTGACGTTGAGGGCCAGCGTGACCTTCTGTTCCTGAATGCGCTCCCCAGGCTTGAGCTCGCCGCGAATGATGCGTTCGGCGAGGTGGTGAGCGATTTGCTCGGCGAGGCTGTCCGGCGCCTTGAACGTCATGGTTTTCCTTCAAACTCTTAGATCGGTACAAGCGGCGCAGTGTAGCGCAATTGCTACCTCATGGCGGAGTGCCCAAGGGCCTGAATTTGGCACGGAATAAGCAAAAAGCACTGCGGCCCGGGAGGGTCAATACTGTTTGAAAGCGCTTGTTGATCGGCAAAAAGCAATTTCTTGACCCTTAGGTCAGAAATTAATTGACCGAAAAGTCAGACATGACTAAATTCGGCCCACGTCGGTTACCAATAATAATGAGTCTGCGAGGCCTTCCGTGATCCAGTTTTTACTCAACCAGGAACTCCGTAGCGAGCACAGCCTGGACCCGAATCTGACGGTGCTCAACTATCTGCGCGAGCACCTGGGCAAGCCCGGCACCAAAGAAGGCTGCGCCAGTGGCGACTGTGGCGCCTGCACCGTGGTGGTCGGCGAATTGCACACCGATGACACGGGCGCGGAGCACATCCGTTATCGCAGCCTCAACTCGTGCCTGACCTTTGTCTCGTCGTTGCACGGCAAGCAGTTGATCAGCGTCGAAGACCTCAAGCACCAGGGCCAGTTGCACAGCGTGCAGAAGGCCATGGTCGAGTGCCACGGCTCGCAGTGCGGCTTCTGTACGCCGGGCTTCGTCATGTCGCTGTTCGCCCTGCAGAAGAACTCCGAGCAACCCGACTCGCACAAGGCCCATGAAGCCCTGGCCGGCAACCTGTGCCGCTGCACCGGCTACCGCCCGATCCTCGCCGCCGCCGAGCAGGCCTGTTGCGGCAAACAGCCTGACCAGTTCGACGCCCGCGAAGCCGAGACCATCGCGCGCCTGAAAGCCATCGCCCCCAGCGAGACCGGAGAGCTGAACAGTGGCGACAAACGTTGCCTGGTACCGCTGACCGTATCCGACCTGGCCGACCTGTATGACGCCTACCCGCAAGCCCGGCTGCTGGCCGGCGGCACCGACCTGGCGCTGGAAGTCACCCAGTTCCACCGCCCGCTGCCGGTGATGATCTACGTCGGCAACGTCGCCGAAATGAAACGCGTCGAACGCTTCGACGACCGCCTGGAAATCGGCGCCGCCACCGCCCTCTCCGATTGCTACGACGCCCTCAAGGCCGAGTACCCGGACTTCGGCGAGCTGCTGCAACGCTTCGCCTCGCTGCAGATCCGCAATCAGGGCACCCTGGGCGGCAACATCGGCAACGCCTCGCCCATTGGCGACTCGCCACCCTTGCTGATCGCCCTGGGCGCGCAGATCGTCCTGTGCAAAGGCAACACCCGCCGCACCCTGGCCCTGGAAGACTATTTCATCGACTACCGCGTCACTGCGCGCCAGGAAAGCGAGTTCATCGAGAAGATCATCGTGCCGCGGGCCAGCGCCCAGCAGCTGTTCCGCGCCTACAAGGTGTCCAAGCGCCTGGACGACGATATTTCCGCGGTCTGCGCGGCCTTCAACCTGCGCATCGAAAACGGCGTGATCGCCGACGCCCGCGTAGCCTTCGGCGGCATGGCCGCCACCCCGAAACGCGCCAAGCACTGTGAAGCCGCGCTGCTCGGCGCGCCCTGGAGCGAGGCCACAGTCGAACGTGCCTGCGCTGCCCTGGGCGAGGACTTCACCCCACTTTCGGACTTCCGCGCCAGCAAGGAATACCGCCTGCTCAGCGCCCAGAACCTGCTGCGCAAATACTTCATCGAACTGCAAACACCGCACATCGAGACCCGGGTGACCGCTTATGTCTAATCATCACAACGTCGAGAAGACTCAAGCCGAACTGAGCGCCCTGTTTCAGCAGGACCTGACCACCGGCGTCGGGCGCAGCGTCAAGCACGACAGCGCCGTCAAGCATGTGTCCGGCGAAGCGGTGTACATCGATGACCGGCTGGAATTCCCCAACCAGCTGCATGTGTATGCGCGCCTCTCGGACCGGGCCCACGCGAAGATCCTCAGTATCGACACCGCGCCCTGTTACGCCTTCGACGGCGTGCGCATCGTCATCACCCACAAGGACATTCCGGGGCTGAAAGACATCGGCCCGCTGCTGCCCGGCGACCCGCTGCTGGCCATCGACGATGTGCAGTTCGTCGGCCAGCCGGTGCTGGCGGTGGCCGCCCGCGACCTGGAAACCGCGCGCAAGGCGGCCATGGCCGCGGTCATCGAATACGAGGACCTGGAGCCGGTGCTGGACGTGGTCGAAGCCCTGCGCAAACGCCACTTCGTCCTCGACAGCCACACCCACCAGCGCGGCGACTCGGCCAAGGCCCTGGCCAGCGCCGAGCATCGCCTGCAGGGCACCCTGCACATCGGCGGCCAGGAACACTTCTACCTGGAGACCCAGATCTCCTCGGTGATGCCCACCGAAGACGGCGGCATGATCGTCTACTGCTCGACCCAGAACCCCACCGAAGTGCAGAAGCTGGTGGCCGAGGTGCTGGACGTGTCGATGAACAAGATCGTGGTCGACATGCGCCGCATGGGCGGTGGTTTCGGCGGCAAGGAAACCCAGGCCGCCAGCCCGGCATGCCTGTGCGCGGTGATCGCGCACCTCACCGGCCAGCCGACCAAGATGCGCCTGCCGCGGGTCGAAGACATGCTGATGACCGGCAAGCGCCACCCCTTCTATATCGAGTACGACGTCGGCTTCGACAGCACCGGGCGCCTGCACGGCATCCAGCTGGAGCTGGCCGGCAACTGCGGTTGCTCGCCGGACCTGTCGGCCTCGATCGTCGACCGGGCGATGTTCCACGCCGACAACTCGTACTACCTGGGCGACGCCACCATCAACGGCCATCGCTGCAAGACCAACACCGCGTCGAACACCGCCTACCGTGGTTTCGGCGGCCCGCAAGGCATGGTCGCCATCGAGGAAGTGATGGACGCCATCGCCCGCCATCTCGCCCTCGACCCGCTGGCGGTGCGCAAGACCAACTACTACGGCAAGACCGAACGCAACATTACCCACTACTACCAGACCGTCGAGCACAACATGCTCGAAGAAATGACCGCCGAGCTGGAAGCCAGCAGTCAGTACGCCGAGCGCCGCGAAGCGATCCGCCGCTACAACGCCAACAGCCCGATCCTGAAAAAGGGCCTGGCGCTGACCCCGGTGAAATTCGGCATTTCCTTCACCGCCAGCTTCCTCAACCAGGCCGGCGCGCTGGTGCATGTCTACACCGACGGCAGCATCCACCTCAACCACGGCGGCACGGAAATGGGCCAGGGCCTGAACACCAAGGTGGCGCAGGTGGTGGCCGAAGTGTTCCAGGTGGAAATCGACCGGGTGCAGATCACCGCAACCAACACCGACAAGGTGCCCAACACCTCGCCGACTGCCGCCTCCAGCGGCGCCGACCTGAACGGCAAGGCCGCGCAGAATGCCGCCGAAACCATCAAGAAACGCCTGGTGGAGTTCGCTGCCCGGCAGTACAAGGTCAGCGAGGAAGATGTGGAATTCCACAACGGCCATGTGCGGGTCCGCGACCAGATCCTGAGCTTCGAGGAGCTGATCCAGCAGGCCTATTTCGCCCAGGTCTCGCTGTCCAGCACCGGTTTCTACAAGACTCCGAAAATCTACTACGACCGTGCCCAGGCCCGTGGCCGGCCGTTCTACTACTTCGCCTACGGCGCCGCCTGCGCCGAGGTGATAGTCGACACCCTGACCGGCGAGTACAAGATGCTGCGCACCGACATCCTGCATGACGTCGGCGCCTCGCTGAACCCGGCCATCGACATCGGCCAGGTGGAAGGCGGCTTTATCCAGGGCATGGGCTGGCTGACCATGGAAGAGCTGGTGTGGAACGCCAAGGGCAAATTGATGACCAACGGCCCGGCCAGCTACAAGATTCCGGCAGTGGCCGACATGCCGCTGGACCTGCGGGTCAAGCTGGTGGAAAACCGCAAGAACCCGGAAGACACGGTGTTCCACTCCAAGGCCGTGGGCGAGCCGCCGTTCATGCTCGGCATCGCTGTCTGGTGCGCGATCAAGGACGCCGTGGCCAGCCTTGGCGATTACCGGCACCAGCCAAGGATCGACGCGCCGGCCACGCCGGAGCGGGTGTTGTGGGGCTGCGAGCAGATGCGCCAGTTGAAGGTGACCAAGGCCGTCGAGGCCGAGTCTGAACTGGCACCGCTCTAGACCGAGGTGCGCCCATCGCGGGCAGGCCTCGCTCCTACGAACAGGTGACACGCGAACGACGCATAACCTGTAGGAGCGAGGCTTGCCCGCGATGATGGCCGAACAGACAACAGCGATGTTGAGGTGAAACATGTACAACTGGATCAGCGCCCTCGCCGACCTGCAAACCCGCGGTGAACCCTGCGTGCTGGTGACCATCATCGAAGAGCTGGGTTCGACGCCACGCAATGCCGGCTCGAAGATGGTCATCAGCGCCACCCAGAGTTTCGACACCATCGGCGGTGGCCACCTGGAATACAAGGCCATGCAGATCGCCCGCGAGATGCTCGCCAGCGGCAAGCAGGACACCCACCTGGAGCGCTTCAGCCTGGGCGCCAGCCTCGGCCAGTGCTGCGGCGGCGTGACCGTGTTGCTGTTCGAACCCATGGGCCAGGTCCAGGCGCAGATCGCGGTCTTCGGCGCCGGCCATGTCGGCCGCGCCCTGGTGCCGCTGCTCGCCAGCCTGCCGTGCAAGGTGCGCTGGATCGACTCACGGGAACAGGAATTCCCCGAGCAGATCCCCCAGAGCGTGCGCAAGATCGTCAGCGAAGAGCCCGTCGATGAAATCGACGACCTGCCCGCCGGCAGCTACTGCATCGTCATGACCCACAACCACCAGCTCGACCTGGAGCTCACCGCCGCGATTCTCAAGCGCAACGACTTCGCCTACTTCGGCCTGATCGGTTCGAAGACCAAGCGAGTGAAGTTCGAACACCGCCTGCGCGAGCGCGGCTTCGACAACAGCGTGCTGCAACGCATGCGCTGCCCGATGGGGCTGGGCGAGGTCAAAGGCAAGTTGCCTGTGGAAATCGCCATCTCCATCGCCGGCGAAATCATCGCCACCTATAACGCCAATTTCGGCCAGCACAGCGCCCGCGCCGAACCCATTGCCAAGCTGCTGCCGGCCTCGCGCCGCAGCCATGCCTCCCATTAAAAAGCCACGAACCGAGACTGCCTCATGCCTCTGACTCGCAAAGCCTACCGTGCCGCCATCCTGCACAGCATCGCCGACCCCGCCGAGGTCGGCATCGAAGCCTCCTACGAGTACTTCGAGGATGGCCTGCTGGTGGTCGACAATGGCCAGATCAGTGCCCTCGGCCACGCCAGCGAATTGCTCGCCAGTTTGCCCGCCGATACCGAGATCACTCACTACAAGGATGCGCTGATCACCCCAGGCTTTATCGACACCCATATCCACCTGCCGCAGACCGGTATGGTCGGTGCCTATGGCGAGCAGTTGCTGGACTGGCTCAACACCTACACCTTCCCTTGCGAAAGCCAGTTCGCTGACCGGGCCCATGCCGAGGAAGTGGCGGAGATTTTCATCAAGGAGCTGCTGCGCAACGGCACCACCACCGCCCTGGTCTTCGGCAGCGTGCATCCGCAATCGGTGAATGCCTTTTTCGCAGCGGCCGAAAAGCTCGATCTGCGGATGATCGCCGGCAAGGTGATGATGGACCGCAACGCCCCGGACTACCTGACCGACACCGCCGAATCCAGCTACCTGGAAAGCAAGGCGCTGATCGAGCGCTGGCACGGCAAGGGTCGCCTGCACTACGCGGTGACGCCGCGTTTCGCCCCGACCAGCACCCCGGAACAACTGACCCTCGCCGGGCAGTTGCTCGGTGAATACCCCGACCTGTACATGCAGACCCACATCAGCGAAAACCTGCAGGAAGTCGAATGGGTCAAGGAGCTGTTCCCGGAGCGCAAGGGCTACCTGGATGTGTACGACCACTACCAATTGCTGGGCGAACGCTCGGTGTTCGCCCACGGCGTGCACCTGTGCGACGACGAATGCGCGCGCCTGGCGCAGACCGGTTCGGCCGTGGCCTTCTGCCCGACCTCGAACCTGTTCCTCGGCAGCGGCCTGTTCAACCTGCCGATGGCCGAGAAACACAAACTGAATGTCGGCCTCGGTACCGACGTCGGCGGCGGCACCAGCTTCTCGCTGCTGCAGACCCTGAACGAAGCCTACAAGGTCATGCAGCTGCAGGGCGCACGGCTGAGCCCGTTCAAGTCGCTGTACCTGGCCACCCTCGGCGGCGCCCGCGCACTGCGCCTGGAAGAGCGGATCGGCACCTTGCAGCCGGGCACCGACGCCGACTTCCTGGTGCTCAACTACAACGCCACGCCGCTGCTGAGCTATCGCCTGAAGCAGTCCAAGAGCATCGCCGAGACCCTGTTCGTGCTGATGACCCTGGGCGACGACCGCACCGTGGCGCAGACCTATGCCGCGGGCAATCTGGTGCACCAGCGCTAATCCCGAAAACGAAAAATCCCCCGCCTCAGATTCTGGGGCGGGGGATTTTTTTACCTGCTGTAAACCCTGTAGGAGCGAGCTTGCTCGCGAAAAGATCGCCAACGATGACGCGTCTTGGCAGACAGGTCGCCGCTTCGCGGCTATCGCGAGCAAGCTCGCTCCTACAGAGAGATGGCGTTACAGCTTGGCGGGAGAACGGCCCGGCTTCTTGGTTTGCAGCAGGTGTGAGAACACCGCGTGCAGGTCGTCCGAGGCGCTTTCTTCGTCGAGGTTGAGCTTGCTGTCGATGTGATCCATGTGATGCATCATCAGGGTCACCGCCAGCTCCGCGTCGCGGGCCTCGATGGCGTCGATCAACTGGGTGTGTTCATCGTAGGAACAGTGCGAGCGGTTGCCGCTTTCGTACTGGGCGATGATCAGCGACGTCTGCGAGACCAGGCTGCGCTGGAAGCTGATCAGCGGGGCATTCTTCGCCGCTTCGGCAAGCTTCAGGTGGAACTCGCCCGACAAGCGGATACCGGCGCCGCGATCGCCGCGGGAGAAGCTGTCGCGCTCGTCGTTGACCATCTGCCGCAGCTCGGCAAGCTGCTCGGCCGTGGCGTGCTGCACCGCCAGCTCGGTGATCGCCCGCTCCACCAGCCGGCGCGCCATGAACACCTGGCGGGCTTCCTCGACACTCGGGCTGGCCACGACCGCGCCGCGATTGGGCCGCAGCAGCACCACGCCTTCATGGGCCAGGCGCGACAGCGCACGACGAATGATGGTACGGCTGACCCCGAAAATTTCCCCCAGCGCCTCTTCGCTCAACTTGGTGCCGGGCGCCAGGCGCTGTTCGAGGATGGCCTCGAAGATATGCGCGTAGACAATATCGTCCTGGGTCCCGCTGCGACCGGCCTTGCCTGCTCGCGGTTGTTTCTTGAGGGGTTGCAACTGTTCGTTCATGGGCACTCGAGTCGGGAGAACTGCGGCGAATTGACCGTGACTGTAATACGGCACAGTGGGTCGCTGACAAGTATCGCGTAAAAACAATGGCACATTGTACACAACCCATAGGGTTTATTCGCAATAACTGTATGGTCCAGCGGCTGTCGCAACGACTGTACGGCCATTTGCCGCCCTGGCTGTATTGCAATGAATAGTTACTTTTACGTTTAGGCTTGGCCCCTGCTTTCGTCATCCAACGCCCCTGCGCCGGGCTTTCGGGTGGCAGATATCTTCATCAGAACAAGGAACAGTGCTCCATGTCCGACGCCTCCCTCGCGCCGTTACGCCCCCTGGCCGACACTTCGCCCTCGGCCGTAGTCGCCGGCTTCATCGCCATGATGACCGGCTACACCAGCTCCCTGGTGCTGATGTTCCAGGCCGGACAGGCCGCCGGGCTGACCAGCGGGCAGATTTCCTCCTGGATCTGGGCCATCTCCATCGGCATGGCCGTGTGCAGCATCGGCCTGTCCTTGCGCTACCGCACCCCGATCACCGTCGCCTGGTCGACCCCTGGCGCGGCGCTGCTGATCACCAGCCTGTCCGGGGTGAGCTACGGTGAAGCCATCGGCGCCTATATCACCTGCGCGGTGCTGGTGACCATCTGCGGCCTGACCGGCAGCTTCGAACGCCTGGTCAAGCGTATCCCGGCCTCGCTCGCCGCGGCGCTGCTGGCGGGCATCCTGTTCAAGATCGGCAGCGAGATCTTCGTCGCCGCACAGCACCGCACCGGCCTGGTGCTGGGCATGTTCTTCAGCTACTTGCTGGTCAAGCGCCTGTCACCACGCTACGCGGTGCTCGCCGCGCTGTTGATCGGCACCGCGCTGGCCGGCGTGATGGGCCTGCTGGACTTCAGCCAGTTCCACCTGGAAGTCGCCACACCGGTGTGGACCACTCCGCACTTCTCCCTGGCGGCGACCATCAGCATCGGCATCCCGCTGTTCGTGGTGGCCATGACCTCGCAGAACATGCCCGGGGTCGCAGTACTGCGCGCCGACGGCTACAACGTGCCGGCCTCGCCGCTGGTCACCACCACCGGTATCGCCTCCCTGCTGCTGGCGCCATTCGGCTCCCACGGCATCAACCTGGCGGCCATCAGCGCGGCGATCTGCACCGGCCCCCATGCCCACGAGGACCGCAACAAGCGCTACACCGCGGCGGTCTGGTGCGGGATTTTCTATGGCATCGCCGGGATCTTCGGCGCCACCCTGGCGGCCTTATTCGCGGCACTGCCCAAGGAGCTGGTGCTGTCGATCGCCGCCCTGGCGCTGTTCGGCTCGATCATCAACGGCCTGAGCATCGCCATGAGCCAGGTGAAGGAGCGCGAGGCAGCGTTGATCACCTTTATGGTGACGGCCTCGGGCCTGACCCTGTTTTCCGTCGGCTCGGCGTTCTGGGGAATCGTGGCCGGCGTGCTGACCCTGGTGATCCTGAACTGGAACAACGAATAAGCCTGTGGCCGCTGCCGCAGGCTGCGATCGCGACCGAAGGGTGCGCAAGGCCTCAGGATCGCTGAAGCCCTTCGGGCTTATCGCAGCCTACGGCAGCGGCTACAACCCGCCCACGCGAAATCCCGGGAAACAGGCCCGAGGCATATAAAGGTTCTGCGGGAGGAATAAATAGATAAAGGCTGTACAGCGACAGCCGTGAGTCGGTAGCCCGGACGGGCCACCGACTCAGCACATCAGGCTACCGGATTGATCGAGTTTTCCGGGTACCAGACGTCCAGCAGCGGGCTGACTTCAACGCTGGTCAGCTCGGTGCGGGCCTTGAGCCAGGCTTCGACCTTGGCACGTTGCTCTTCGCTGACCGAACCGCGTTTGCTCAGGCAAACCAGGCCGAAGTCATCGCCACCAACATAGCCGAGGCCGTTGGCTTCCATCGCTTCTTTGAGGAACGCGTCGAGGAAAGCGTCAATAGCCTCTTCGGCCAGATCTTCTTTGAAATCCAGGTTCAGCTCAAAACCCAGCTCGGTGATTTTGCTAGGTTGTCGTCCTTACCAAAATCGAATTTATTTTTATATTTCAAGTATTTAGATGACGTAAATATCAAAGAAAAAATTGGCAAGTAACAGAAAAACCCTTCCAACCAGCGTACCCCTCACTGCACCGCTTAGAAGCAGCCAATGCAAATAACCCAAAGTAAAAAACTTCAGGTCTAGCCACCAGATTGGCTTATTACCGTTCTGGACTCACCTCATGAGGCGCCTGCACGGCAACGCTTGAGTTCAGCATCGAGTGAAAGAAAAAAATAACCATGTTTTATTTGGTTGCCAGATTTGACATCTGCCAACTTAGCACCACGCTCCATGGAGCAGATCACTATCAAGTACCCCGAACAAGGAGGCGATCATGGCAATTATCGAGGAGCTTAAGGGCTTAGCACCCTATCCAGTGATTGCTATGACCGAGGACGCTCATGTGCTTCTTCAAAAGGCCATTGACAAACTCAATAGTACAATTGGGGTTGGCGGCCGATCATACGAACTCAAAATCAAACTTTTTTATTGCTATTGCGATTTGAAAGAAACAGTCTTAACCATTGAGTTTCTTGTGTCATCCAAGCTCCAAGGTTTTTTTGACGGTTTTTGTGGCGCCGTTCTTAGCGGATATCTCGTAAAAAAAGGACACAAAGGTCGGCAAGCGATCTGCCTTGCAATTTCCAGAATACTAACCGAAGCGCGTATCAACAACCATGTTAATAGCCCCGTGGAATGGAAACCAAAAGAGGTGATGCGTTATTGCACTATATGGAACGATGAAAAAAACTCTGTTTGCGAAGAAAAAGAAAGGTTCTGGTGCGGGTGGGCGGTCGAAGATAGAGAGGGGCAGCCGAGGTATCTTCCAATTGCTGATCTTTGGATCAGTCATGGAAAGATGTTTGCGACTGAGCTGTATGACGGCATTAAAAACCATGTTTCCGGAGAGGCCGCCCCATGCTTAGCCCCATTTAATAAGATGATAGGTTTTTTAGTTGTTAATCCGTTGACGTGGCCGCCGGAGACGTTCAAAAACCCCGTAGACATATATAAGTTTTTCTGTGCCTTTGCCAAAAATCAGTTCCAAGAGGTTGAATCAGATGCAAAAAATCTTGCTGAACGAAAACGTAAATGGAACGCCTTTCTAGGTAAAATTGAACAATACTTTATCAAATCCGGAACCTGGGCAAAACCATTCAAAAATTTGCCTCGAGCACCCCACGCCTATTCAAAAACACATCAGTCTCACATCAAAGAAAAATCAGACGGCACTTTCGTAAATGAAACATTAATAACTGACATCCCCTTGCACATTACAAATGGCGAAGCCATAAATCTTCTATTTTTTAAAATCACATCAGACTTAAATATACTAAGGGCATGGGCAGAAGAACAGTGTCGAACCATAATGGCAAATTATTCATTGCGAATTACCAAGGCTGCACAAGGCACACCGATACCAGCGGGTGATAACATACTGACATCGCTGGTGACATTCGAGAACATTTGCGCAACATTTCAAAATCACTCCTACGACACCGATATATCCACGCTACTGCTAAAGCTTAACAAAAAAAATGAAAGCGATATTCAGCTGCGTGATTTTGTATATAACCTAGGAATACCTAGCACCTTATCGCTATTTTCTTTTCAGTGCCTTTTGGTGTTAGAAAATACAGCAATAACCCAAAGCTTCCTTAACAAATTTAAACTATACAATAAGCATGGCCGTCTCACAGGCTTTTTTTATGAAAATGGCGCATATCACCTGTATCTCGAAGAAAAGGCAACATATATTTCTGGACGAAAACCCAGGCGTGGAGCAAGAAATTCCAGACAAACCTTACTGATCTCTGCAAAAGCAGCAGAAGTGATAAATCAAATTATCACATTAACCACAATGGCACGAAATTATTTACGTAACAAGGGTGATGAAAGTTGGAAGCTTCTATTCCTTGGAAGCTCCTCAGGTGCATGTTACCCGTCCCGCTGCTCAGCGCCAAGATGGGGCAATAATGAATACAAGGTATCTACTCAGGAAGCAGTGGAACAGTTCTCTAAACACACTCCTCTTCAACGCGACAAGTTAGCTAATTTTATCAGCCGGATCAGATTAAGAACAATTAGGGCATCACGCGTTGTTGAAAGTTATATCTTAGGAGAAAATTCGGAAGAAGCTTCTCAAATGCTGGGGCACAAAAAGCAAAGAACCAAACTATTGGATAGCTATCTTCCTGCACCAATAGTTGCGTACATCGAAACGCGCGGCGTCCGTACACTTCAAAAGATCATTATTTGTCATGCTCTATCCGATAGTAGTTATTTACTTACTGCTACGAAGTTTGACAATCTGGAGATTTTAGACGCTTTTCTGAAAAATCACCTAGCCCCTGAGATACCAGCGACTTTGACAGACCCTGATGGATTAGATGAAAAAGACATCTCAGACTTGGAACAGCGCCTCATTATAAGAATTGGCGTGGGAACGCTATCGACTCTCATATCGGTCGCTGAAGCGGTAAAAAAGTCACCCACACCGAATCTTATTGCTCCAACTGCTCTGTACTGGGCGAGGCTCGCTGATCTGCTGGTTAAAGAAATTGAACTGCTCCATGACCCGCTTTTGAAGTCACATTTGGTGAAAGCTCGTGCGGCGGCAAACCCTTCAAAAATTGGGAATCTAATTTATGAAATTGAAATCTGAGCTAAGTTTTCTAGAACAACTGGATGCTGACCCTCGAGAGCTTTTAGAACGTGTGGATTGGCTGCGCTCAGATTTTGACGAACATATCTGGAAGGTTACATTAGAAGGGAAAGAAGAAATTGAAATCAACTGGGCCATCAGCCTTGAAAACGGGCTTTTAACTGATAGCGTAAATTGCGAGTTGCTGGCATGCCTAAGATACTATTTGATAACGGCAGTTTCAGACAGTGGTATCGGGATAGATTCAGCACCCACTCAAGAGCGGAGAAGATTTTTCAATGCATTGGGCATTATCGATTACTTACTTTTGAACGCGAAACGACTGGAGCTTTGCACCGCAGGACTTGCTGGGCTTTCCTATGTTGATCTAACAGCTATACTACATCAATTTGGATCCAGCACCCATGTATCTGAGTCAATTTATGCTTACAGTGTTTCAGCTACATCATATATTCTGAAAATCACTGCCAACACGTCTACTGAAATAGTAAGCGGCATTATGACGCAGAATCCCTCAATTCAGAAAATTCAACAGAGCGACTATGATAAAGCTACGCCGTATATCGACCCTAGTCTTATTCCGGCAGTTCGAGCGGCGCTCTTCCATCATGGCTATTATCATGGTGATGCCAGAAAAGGATTCCATATCAACGGAAGGCGACTCAGTGAGGAGATTTATCCCAATACGCTCGCAGCAACAAGAATCAAACCACGACTGCAATGGCTTTCCTTTTTTCCACATGAGAAGCCTCACAGCCGGGAATACCAAGGAGTACCTGTACGGTACACCCGGACAGAAAACATCTCTGAATCGCACTACAATGTTTTTCGCTCAGTGCTATACCGTTTGGGTGCATTACATCTTCTAGACTTGCCCGCGCCTGCTACAAACGATTTAACATCAATGTTGGCATTCACAATTCCACTGAAAGCAGATGCGCGCTTTCGGTCAGTTCCATCTCCAATTATATTGGGTCAGTTCAAGAACTGTGTCGAGTTCCATCTCAAATATGGCCGTTATATCATAGATGGCTTTTCACGAGTTGTGGGTCACTGCAAAACCAATAAAACAAAAATCTATAAGCTGACAGAGCAAAAGCTAAAGGACATCATCGGCTCCGAATTAGTCGCACTCGGCGTTAAGCAACTCGGTTTAGCATGCAAAAGCCCCACAACCAGAAGCCCAAAACCTGTGAAAGATGAATATTACATAAAACTTCGCAACAACGAGGGACTAATAGAACTTCTTCAGATTTACATTGGATGCATTCAATTCGTCTTAGGCACTTTAATGGCTCGACGCTACAATGAACTTACCGAACTTCCACTTATAGAATGCCTTGATAAAACAACGGAATGGCTGATAATAAATCTTGAAAAGACTTCCAAGGGTTTATTTGGCATAAAAGATACGCAAGCCCGGCCGATTGATCCATTACCAGTGTCCATGATCCGTTTGCTGGTTAGGTTGCAGCGACTTCTTAAAAGATTCGGCTACATAAGCCAATACAAGCGACTATTTTCCTCCCCCAGTACCACTGCCTACAGGGGAATGATCAATGCTTCTGTTGTTACTTGGAGCCGAAACCTTGACATTATGGCAGATTATTTCCAGACCCCGCTGGATAAGCATGGAAGACGATACTACATCAGACAGCATCAACTGCGAAGATTCTTCGCTTTGATGTACTTTCACACCTACGGTCACGGTGGGGTAAATGCGATCAGGTGGATGCTAGGCCATCAAGATGTTGAACAGGTTTATAGGTACATCCAAGCAAATGTTGACGGCGCATCGTTGCAAGGTGCAATGACCCAATTTGTTCTTGAAGATATGGCCAATGGCCGAATTGAAGACTATCAGGAGCTAGCAGATCTGCTCAAAGCAAAATTTGGTACTAATTGCTTTCAACTTTATGATGAAGATGAAGCAGATGCATACATCCAGTCTAAGCTTGATGATGGATCGATATCCATTGAGCCCGTGTTTTTTATGGACGAAAATAGGAAAAACATGAAAATAGTCGTTCGTTTATTTGAAAAGTAAGCCGACTGGAGAAGAGGAATGCGACCACTTAAGCACAAATCCAGCCAAGTCAGAGATGCGATTATAGCTAAAGTGAAGCTATTGCAATTGATACTTGATAAACCTAAGCTTTTTATCAATGACGCGACCATAAAGTCCGCGCTGAAAAATCAGGGTGCACTAGCTGGCTTGTCATACACTTTTGATGCAGAAGATACTACCTTGTCGACTACTCCAATCAGTTTAACGACGCTAAAATCTAAGATCTTCTCCGCAACTGACAGCATTTCGTTTGAGAATTTGGATCGGATGCGTACAGGCGCACTAGAAGCCTTAACCGCCGCTGAGAAACGCTCGACTGCATCCCCGCCCCAAACTAAACTAAGACTAAAGGAAAGCAACGAGTTTCTTGAGAAGGCTTTAGAAATCCAGAAGGAAAACAACTTCCACCTTCTACAAGCTCTCTTATTTGCCAAATCTGCACTAGAAAGCCTTAATAATGTTCAAAATGAAAAGGCTCGAGATAGGCTCATACGAGAGTCTACGAAAACCATTGCAAATATTTTATCACTTAATAGCTACCCATTTAACCAGCTCGAACGACTTACATACCACATGCAAACACAGCTAAAGGTAGTTAAGTAGTGATCAGGCTTTCGGATGCTACCCAGCTAGCAATTACATTGCCAAATTTGCACCTTTGGTCTACTGACCTAACCGATCGCGTATTAACTAAAGAAGCAAACAACCTACCTTTTCTAACCTGGCCCGACCAAACACCATGCACTCCTGCCAACTTGTACATGTTGACACTTCGTGACAGACCAGGACGAGGAAGTTTACCTCTGTCACGTAGAGGCAATAAGGGCGGGACCATCGGTGCTCACGCTAGAAAAATCAGTCAGCTACTTCGGTTTTGCTATTACAACAAAAAAGATCTACTAGAATTAACAGATAGTGACTTTACAAACTTTATAAACTGCTTAAGAAAAGAAAAATCCACTACTAATTTCATGCTAAATCAAAAAAATGAAAACACGTTGAGGGAAGCTGGCCGCGTGTGCCTGGACTTTCTTAGTCACACCGGCGCTATAGCAGGAAAAAAAGGTTTTGTTAGTGAAACAGGAGTAATCAGAGTTACCTTTATTGACTATATTATCAAGATCCGTTCGGGACGTTTGATAACACGTCAAAAAATGCACCATCACAGCTTTTCAGCAGGTGAAGGTGGTGACCTAAGATCTCCGATTACAGATGAGTCGATTGAAGCTTTACGTAGAGCGATTGATACCGATACTACTTCTAGATTTGTCAATCAGCGCCGACATCTACAATTATCATTTCTGGAGTATCTAGGGCCGCGCCGGGGCGAGCTTGGGGAGATAACGGTAAAGTCCATAATTAAAGCATCAAAAATGAAATATCCGATGTTAGAAATGAATGTATATAAGCAGGGCAAAAAGGTTGTGCGCCTAGTCCCCATAACCAACATGCTATTAAATCAGGCTATAGCATATCTCGAGATACACCGTGCCGGCATCATAACGAAATTTACGAAAGGTAGTCGCCCTGACCATGGTCTTCTTTTTGTTAAGCAAGCCACAGGCGCTCCGCTGGCCGACACCACATTAACTAATACCCTGCATGATTTGAGACGAGCGGCAGGAATAGAAAGTGGCGCTTGCGCCCACATGTTTCGACACGCATTCTGCACCAATCTGTTCGTTACGCTATTTGAACGGCATAGAATTAATAACCCGGAATCGTTTGAAACTAGATTGATGACGGATGAAGCCTTATTCAGCCAGATACGGCAATGGACAGGGCACGCCACTATCGAAGGGCTTATGCCTTACATTCAGAAAGCTTACCATCGCATAGCGAATATTGGAGCCATCATCAGCGCAGGTCACCTCGCTTTGGTTCAAAGAGAATTTGATGCCCACCTGGAATCAAAGCTTACTGAATTTGAGCATGATGCCGTGACCAAGGCAGACTTCATTTCCAGCATCCGGCAGCTCATACATGCACGCAGCGCTGATTTGGTGTCCGCCGAGCCCCCCAAGTAGAAGGTGCTCGCTGAATAGTCAGCGTTGCAGGCTCAAAAAGTCGTTTGGGCACGCGTCGCATGTTCGGGAGTGCCACGAGCAGGTTCTCTCAAGCACGGCGGCGGCTGACCTGTTAGAATCCGCCGGCTATTACTAAGAGGAAATCCCCCATGACCACAAACCGCTCCCGTCGCCTTCGCAAAAAGCTCTGTGTCGACGAATTCCAAGAATTAGGCTTTGAATTAAATCTGGAATTCAAAGAGAACTTGGACGATGCGACGATTGACGCTTTCCTGGATGCCTTCTTGGTGGACGCTATGGATGCCAACGGCCTGGATTATGTAGGCGGTGATGATTTCGGCCTGGTTTGCCTCGCCAAACGCGGATCTGTCAGCGAAGAACAGCGCGCAATCGTTGAAACCTGGCTCAAGGGTCGCAGCGAACTGACCAAGGTTGAAGTCAGCCCGCTGATGGACGCTTGGCACCCGGAAACGCCGGTCAACTCGGCTAAGTAAGGTGTTGGGGGCATCGACTATTTGCCCTCAGAGTCATGCCTAGAGGGGCTCGGAATTCTTTCACAGAGCTCCTCCTGTAGTGGTCTAATGAAACCGGACACCCATTTAGGCGAAAATGTTCGCCAGATAGAGGTGTCTGATGACCAAACAACGTCGTTCCTTTTCCGCTGAATTCAAACGCGAGGCCGCAGCCCTCGTGCTTGATCAAGGCTATAGCCATATCGAGGCCTGCCGGTCGCTCGGTGTGGTTGAGTCCGCGTTGCGTCGCTGGGTGAACCAACTCCATCAGGAGCGCAGCGGCGTACTCCGCAGACTAAAGCGCTGCCCCCCGAGCAGCAGAAGATCCAGGAGTTGGAAGCCCGGATCGCTCGTCTTGAGCGGGAGAAATCCATTTTAAAAAACTGCCTCCCCGGCGCTCCGCGACCCATTGGACTAGAAACACTACGTTCTACACTGATCCCACTGGACAGTGGTCGCTGGCTTTTTGGAGGCTAAGTCCCCGTCAAAAAACTTGACCCAGGGGAAGCTGCGGACCCGTTAGTGGTGGCACGTTCACCCCGTTTAGGAAGGTGATTTGATCGAGTCCCCGTCCAGTTCAACTTGACTGGAGGTGCTCATGAAAAAGCACGATCTAAAGCAGCGTGGGTTACCGGTTATTCATGATCACGCAGCCGGCATTGATATTGGCTCACGCTTTCATGTGGTGGCCGTTCCTGCAGACCTTGCCAAAGACTCTGTTCAAACTTTCCAGGCTTTCACTTCCGACTTGGAGCGCCTGGCCAACTGGCTGGTCAATCTCGATATAACGACGGTCGCGATGGAATCGACAGGCGTTTACTGGATTCCGGTTTACGAAATATTGGAAGCACATGGCCTTCAGGTCGTGCTGGCCAATGCCCGAGAGGCCCGCGCCGTACCAGGGCGCAAAACCGACGTGAATGACGCGCAGTGGATACAACGATTGCATGCCTGTGGGTTGCTACGGGCCAGCTTTCACCCTGATCGCGAAATCTCGGCTTTGCGCAGCTATCTGCGGCTACGGGAGCGTCATCTCGACTATGCCGCGGCGCATATTCAGCACATGCAAAAAGCGCTGACGCATATGAATCTGCAACTGCACCATGTCGTGACGGATATTACCGGGGTAACCGGTATGCGAATAATCCGTGCCATCGTGGCGGGTGAGCGGAGCCCCTCGGTATTGGCAGCCATGAGCGACACCCGTTGCAAAGCCGGTATCGAAGTCATTCAAGCCTCTTTGGTCGGCAACTATCAGCCAGAGCACGTTTTTGCTCTGACGCAGGCGCTGTCCATGTATGACGCGTATCAGGCGCAGCTGGAGGTTTGCGACCAGCAGATTGCACAGACGCTGATCACGCTCTCGCAAGAAAAGACATCGCCAACTGAGCCGCTACCAAAACCACGGCATCGTACCCGGCAACCCAACGCGCTCAACTTTGATGTCCGTACCTTGCTCTATCAATTGGTCGGCGTCGATCTGACCCAGATCCACGGCATTGGCCCCTACCTGGCCTTGCGTTTGGTTGCCGAGTGCGGCACGGATCTGAGTCGATGGCGTACCTGTCATCATTTCACTTCTTGGCTCACTCTCGCGCCCGGCTGCCGTATCAGCGGCGGCAAGGTCCTTTCGGCCCATACCCGTAAGACCAAAAATCGGGTGACCGCCCACCTGCGGTTAGCTGCGGTAACGGTCGGAAGAACGAACACGGCATTGGGTGCATTCTATCGACGCCTTGCGGCTCGAATCGGAAAAGCCAAGGCTGTCACGGCTACTGCTCGGAAGATCGCCATCCTGTTCTACAACGCCATGCGCTTCGGGATGAACTATCAAGATCCAGGGGCCGATCACTACGAGCAAAAATATCGGGAGCGAGTGGTGAAAGGCTTGTACCGACGCGCGGCTGAGCTTGGCTTCACGCTGCAACCGGCGGAAGGTGTTTCTTAGGAAGGCCGCCGCGTACTTTGCCAAGGAGTGCGGCTGAAGTACGCCTTTATCAAGCAGCGCGCGGGCGACTATTCGATTCGGCGGCTTTGTCTGACGCTTAAAGTCCATCCCAGCGGTTATTACGCCTGGCTGTCCGAGCCGCAATCTGTACGCGCCAAAGACGACCAGCGACTGCTGGGTTTGATCAAGCATTCATGGCTGGAGAGTGGCGGCGTTTATGGCTA
>NZ_QHHP01000021.1:691181-797585 GCF_003184125.1 Pseudomonas sp. RW409
TGCGACTGGAAATTCCCAAAGCCGTTTTCAACTTCGGATGCTCCGGAAAACCAATCCCCGCTCGAGTAAAGGTAGTCAGTCGAGTATCCAACTGAGCCAGCAGCCGCTTGCGCTCGGCAAAAAACTCGGCGGAACGCAGGTGCCCATGTTGCTGAAAACTGCGTTTATGCAGGCTCTCGATTTCCCGCAGCGAAGCTTTCACATCCTCCAGGTGCTTGGCGAACATCGAGGCGCCAACGCCCATCGCGGTCGATCCCTGGGAAGCAAAGGACTCCAATAGATAACGATTGCGCGCCAGAAAGCTGGCCTCTTCGTCGCTCATCGGTTCCAGTGCCGCGTTGACCTTTGCTGCTGCTTCCATCAACCAGGCTTCCTCACGGGTACATTGGAAGTTAGCCGGGTCGCTCAGGACGATCAGTTGGCCTGGCTTGGCGTAATGAGTGAGCTGTGGGTTGAGGGTACGGAATTTCTCTAGTACTGCGCTATTGGGTTCGGCGAAGAGTAAGGATTCCAGTGCCGAGCGGGACATGGGCTGTTCGACGATATGAAATCCCGGCTCGATCCCTTCTTGCAGGCTGGCCATGGGCGCAGCGGGCGCGACCGGTGAGTTGACCAGAGCGTTGGCGGCCTCGGCTTTTTCGATGAGCGCTGGGTCGGCCAGCAAGGAGGCCATGCGTTGTTCGTCTACCGTGCCATCGGCGCGGATGGCGCCCAGAGTGGCGAAGTTGACGATGGCCGCTCCGGGCGCAGGGGCGAAGATGAAGCCGCCGAAGGTATCGCTGGAGCCAGTGGTGATGGTGCCACCATGACTGGTGGGGCTGCCAAGATGGGCCATGGGCCGACCGTTGATCACAATCGAGGGGAAGCCGGTGGTGATGACAGCACCGCAGCCACAGGTGTCACCGACCCGGGCGGAGCCCATGCCGTTGATGCTGACGTCCATGGCGGCGGAAACGATGGGGGTGGTGCCGTGTCCCGGCATTGGGCAGACATGGCTATCGCCGAGGCGAGCTGAGGAAATCATGGCGTGTCCTTGCGCTAAGGGTGAAAGTGCCTCCCGTCTGGAAGACAGGGGACGCTAGCGCAGGACCCGGGGCGTAGACTTTAAGGCGATTCTTAAAAACGGGTGAGCGGCTGTGGAGGGCCGCTCGTGATCGGGGAAGACGATCCCGGCTCAGAAATTCGCCGGCGTATTCGCACTAATAATCTCCGCCTCATCCTGCCCAATATTGCGAAACTTATGCGGCAAGGTGGTCGGAAAATAATACCCATCCCCCGGGTTCAGCACGCTCACCTGCCCGTCCACCGTCAATTCCACGGTGCCGCGGGTGACGAGGCCGCACTCCTCCCCTTCACTGTGCACGATCGGCTCGTCGCCGGAGCTGGCGCCAGGGGCGTATTGTTCGCGCAGGAAGCGCATCTGGCGGGTTGGCAGGGCGGCGCCGATCAGCAGCAGGCGGGCGCCGTCGCGGCCGAGGTCGGGTTGTTCGTTGGCGCGGAAGACGTATTGGTGTTCGCGCGGGGGCTGGTCGAAGGTGAAGAAGTCCGCCAGGGACATGGGGATGCCTTCGAGGAGTTTTTTCAGGGAGCTGACCGAGGGGCTGACGCGGTTCTGTTCGATCAGGGAGATGGTGGCGTTGGTCACGCCGCTGCGCCGGGCCAGCTCGCGCTGGGACAGTTTGTAGCTTTCGCGAACGAGTTTGAGTCGAGTGCCCGTGTCCATAGCAGCCTTGTGTGAGGTGTACGTGGGGGTGTTGCAAGTTGGAGTGCGGCCGGTGACTTTTAGTTGCGAAGTTTAGTTGCGAAGTTCGCCGATCCAGTGGCCCCGGAACCTGAAAGGCGGCTATTAAATCACGTTTGTGGGTGGAGCTGTAGCGGTGGCCGACGGTGGTGATTGGCCTTGTCGTGGGGCGTGCCAGGCGTTGAAAAGCGGCGGTGTTCTTTCGGGCCTCGGGAGGGCCTTCGGCCCTCATCGCAGCCTGCGGCAGCGGCTACAGGTTTGCGGGTTCGGGGCGGGTTTCGGGGCTGAAAAAAGCCCGCGCAAGCGCGGGCAAACGCAGGAAGCGTATCGGGATCAGATGCCGAAGCGGTCGCGCAGCGCGTAGTACGCGGCGCCCATGGCGGTCAACGGGGCCTGGAAGGTGCGGCCGCCGATCATCGGCATGTGCGGTAGCGAGGCGAAGGCGTCGAAGCGTTCGGCGTCGCCGCGGATCATTTCGGCGATCAGTTTGCCGGCCAGGTGCGAGCAGGTGACGCCGTGGCCACTGTAGCCCTGCATGTAGTAGGCGTTCTTTTCGATGCGGCCGAATTGCGGCATGCGCGACATGGTCAGCAGGAAGTTGCCGGTCCAGCGGTAGTCGATCTTCACGTCCTTGAGCTGGGGGAAGGTCTTGAGGATCTTCGGCCGGATCAGTTGTTCGATGTCGTTCGGCTCACGGGCGCCGTAGACCACGCCGCCGCCGTACAGCAGGCGGTTGTCGGCGGTGAGGCGGTAGTAGTCCAGCAGGTAGTTGCAGTCTTCGACGCAGTAGTTGTTGCGGATCAGGCTGCGGGCCATTTTCTCCGACAGCGGTTCGGTGACCACAATCTGCGAGCCGCACGGCATGCTCTTGCGCGTCACCCGAGGGTCGAGATCCTGCTGCAGGTAGGCGTTGCCGGCGATCAGCAGGTACTTGGCGCGGACCACGCCCTTGGCGGTGCGCACGATGTTCGGCTCGCCGTAGGTGATTTCCACCGCCGCCGACTGCTCGAAGATCTTGCCGCCCAGGCCGATGATGGCGCTGGCTTCGCCCAGGGCCAGGTTCAGCGGGTGGATGTGCCCGCCCTGCATGTCCAGCAGGCCGCCGACGTAGGCGTCGGAGCCGACTTCCTGGGCGATCTGCGCCTTATCCAGCAGCTTCAGATTCTTGTTGCCGTAGCGCTCCCAGCTGGCCTTCTGTTCGGCCAGGCCCTTGAGCTGCTTCTTGTTCATGGCGGCGAAGATGCCACCCGGGCGGTAGTCGCACTGGATGTCGTAGTGCTGGATGCGCTGGCGAATGATGTCGGCGCCTTCGAAGATCATGCTGCCCAGCACTTCGGCGCTTTTCTCGCCGTAGCGCGACTCGATCACGTCGACGTCGCGGCTGTAGGAGTTGACCAGTTGCCCGCCGTTGCGCCCGCTGGCGCCGAAGCCGACCTTGGCCGCCTCGAGCACGGTGACGCTGTAGCCCGCCTCGGCGAGGAACAGCGCCGAGGACAGGCCGGTGTAGCCGGCGCCGATCACGCAGACGTCGCACTCGACCATTTCTTCCAATACCGGAAAGTCAGTGGTCTGGTTGCGGGTCGCGGCGTAGTAGCTGTTTACGTAGGTTTGCATTATCGAATTCTCCAGCGGGTGCCAGCTGCAGCCAGCCCCGCCGTTGTTATAAGAGTCAGAGCTTGATCCAGGTCGCTTTCAGCTCGGTGTACTTGTCGAAGGCATGCAGCGACTTGTCGCGACCATTGCCCGACTGTTTGAAGCCGCCGAACGGCGCGGTCATGTCGCCGCCGTCGTACTGGTTGACCCACACGCTGCCGGCGCGCAGGCCACGGGCGAAGCGGTGGGCACGGCTGAGGTTGCTGGTCCAGACCCCGGCGGCGAGGCCGAAGATGCTGTCGTTGGCGATCGTCAGTGCTTCTTCCTCGGTGTCGAAGCTGATCACCGACAGCACCGGGCCGAAGATCTCTTCGCGGGCGATGGTCATGGCGTTGGTCACGCCATCGAAAATGGTCGGCTCGACATACAGCCCGCCGGTGCTTTCCAGGGTCCGCGCGCCGCCGGCCAGCAGTTGGCCGCCCTGCTCCTTGCCGATGCCGATGTAACGCAGCACGTTGTCCAACTGACGCTGATCCACCAGCGCGCCGACGCGGGTCTCCGGGTCCAAGGCATGCCCGGGTTTCCAGGCCTTGATGGCGTCCACCAGCAGCGGAATGAATTGATCGCGGATCGAGCGCTCCACCAGCAGGCGCGAGCCGGCGGTGCAGACTTCGCCCTGGTTGAAGGCGATGGCGCTGGCCGCCGCCTCCGCTGCCGCGCGCAGGTCCGGCGCGTCGGCGAACACCACGTTGGGGCTCTTGCCGCCCGCCTCCAGCCAGACGCGCTTCATGTTGCTCTGCCCGGAGTACACCAGCAGTTGCTTGCCCACCGCGGTGGAGCCGGTAAAGGCCAGCACGTCCACGTCCATATGCAGGGCCAGGGCCTTGCCGACGGTGTGGCCGTAGCCCGGCAGCACGTTGAACACGCCTTTGGGGATGCCGGCATCCAGCGCCAGCTGGGCGATGCGGATCGCGGTCAGCGGCGACTTTTCCGAAGGCTTGAGGATGAACGAGTTGCCCGCTGCCAGGGCCGGGGCGAATTTCCAGCTGGCCATGATCAGCGGGAAGTTCCACGGCACGATGGCCGCCACCACGCCGGAAGCCTCGCGCGTCACCAGGCCCAGTTGATCGTGGGGCGTGGCCGCCACTTCGTCATAGATCTTGTCGACGGCCTCGGCGCTCCAGCGGATCGCGTTGGCGGTGGCCGGCACGTCGATGCTCAGGGAGTCGCCGATGGGCTTGCCCATGTCCAGGGTTTCCAGGAGCGCCAGTTCTTCCTGGTGCTCGAGAATCAAATCAGCAAAGCGGATCAGCACGCGCTTGCGCTCGGCCGGCGCCTTGCGCGACCAGACGCCGGACTCGAATGCCTGGCGCGCCACCTGCACCGCCCGGTTGGCGTCGGCCTCGTCGGTGCTGGCGACGTTGGCCAGGAAACGCCCGTCCACCGGGCTGATGCATTCGAAGGTGGCCGCGCTGGCGGCGTGGCAATACTGGCCGTCGATAAAGGCGCGACCTTCGAGGGTCAAGGACTGGAAGCGCTGCTCCCAGTCGCTGCGGGATTTAGTCATGGCAAATACTCAACGCAGGAAAAGGAACGGCCGTCAGACCGTGTGCAGGTACCAGTTGTATTCGAGGTCGGAGATCGAGTTTTCGAACTCGGCCAGCTCGCTTTCCTTACAGGCGACGAACACGTCGATGTACATCGGATCGATGTACTTGGCCATCACCTCGCTGTCGTCCAGCACCCGCAGGGCGTCGCGCAGGTTGCTCGGCAGGCTCTGTTCGTTCTGCTCGTAGGAGTTGCCTTCCACCGGCGCGCCGGGCTCGATCTTGTTGGTCAGACCGTGGTGAATACCGGCCAGTACCGAAGCCATCAGCAGGTAAGGGTTGGCGTCGGCGCCGGCCACGCGGTGTTCGATGCGCACCGCATCCGCGGAACCTGTCGGCACGCGCACGGCCACGGTGCGGTTGTCGATGCCCCAGCTCGGCGAGTTCGGCACGTAGAACTGCGCACCGAAACGGCGGTAGGAGTTGACGTTCGGGCAGAGGAAGGCCATCTGCGCCGGCAGGGTTTCCAATACGCCGCCGATGGCGTGGCGCAGGGCGTCGTTGGTTTCCGGGTCGTCGCTGGCGAAGATGTTGTTGCCTTGCTTGTCGAGAATCGAGATGTGCACATGCAGGCCGTTACCGGCCTGGCCCGGGTACGGCTTGGCCATGAAGGTGGTGTCCATCTCATGGTCGTAGGCGATGTTCTTCACCAGGCGCTTGAGCAGCACCGCGTAGTCGCAGGCCTTGATCGGGTCGGAGACGTGGTGCAGGTTGACTTCGAACTGCGCCGGAGCGCTTTCCTTGACGATGGCGTCGGCGGGGATGCCCTGCTCTTTGGCGCCTTCGAGGATGTCTTGCAGGCAGTCGACGTATTCGTCCAGGTCATCGATCAGGTAGACCTGGGTCGACTGCGGACGCTTGCCGGAAATCGGCGAGCGCGGTGACTGCGGACGACCGTTCACGTTGTCCTGGTCGATCAGGTAGAACTCCAGCTCGAAGGCCGCACAGATGGTCAGGCCCAGGGCGTCGAATTTACTCACCACCTGCCGCAGCACCTCGCGAGGGTCGGCGAAGAACGGCTCGCCTTCGATCTCGTGCATGGTCATCAGCAGTTGCGCGGTCGGGCGCTTCTGCCAGGGCTCGACGCTCAGGGTGCCGGGGATCGGGTAGCAGATGCGGTCGGCGTCGCCGATGTCCAGGCCCAGGCCGGTGCTTTCCACGGTGGAGCCGTTGATGTCCAGGGCGAACAGCGAGGCCGGCAGGTTGATGCCCTTCTCGTACACCTTGTGCAGGGCGGTGCGTTCGATGCGCTTGCCGCGCACCACGCCGTTCATGTCGGCAATCAGCAGGTCGACGTAGAGGATCTCGGGATGGTTCTTCAGGAAAGCGTTGGCTTCGTTGAGCTGAACGGCACGCAGTGGGACCGACATGATGCACCTATGTGTTAATTATTATGTTCAAAGCGGTTTCGTGGCAGCAGTCAATCCGAAAGGAAAAGTGAAGTCAATAGCGAACAGAGGGCCATCATCGTTAAATATTTTGCCATTTATGGCCGAACCAACAGGCAAAACGCTCACAGACACTGAGTATCCGACGAATTACGTTTAGAATTTTTTACACAGAAGTTGTTAATTAAAATCAACGAGGATAAGCTCTCGAAAAACTCGTTCCAGCGTGAATTTCGAGGTGATAAAAATGGCATTCAAGCCATTGATCGGCGTTACTGCGTGCGTCAAAGAGATCGGGCTGCACCCCTACCACGTCAGCGGCGACAAGTACTTGCGTGCTGTCAGCAGCGCGGCCGAGGGCCTGCCCCTGATCATTCCTTCCCTGGCGGACCTCATCGATACCGAGGCTCTGCTGCAGAACCTGGACGGCCTGCTGTTCACCGGCTCGCCATCGAATGTGGAGCCCTTCCACTATCAGGGCCCGGCCAGCGAACCGGGCACCGCCCACGATCCCCAGCGCGATGCCACCACCCTGCCCCTGCTGCGCGCGGCGATTGCCGCCGGCGTGCCGGTGCTGGGCATCTGCCGCGGCTTCCAGGAGATGAACGTGGCCTTCGGCGGCAGCCTGCACCAGAAGGTCCATGAGTTGCCGGGCTATCTCGATCACCGCGAGGCCGACCACCCGGACCTGGCCGTGCAATACGCCCCCGCCCATGCCGTCAGGGTGCAACCGGGCGGCGTGTTCCAGGCCCTGGACCTGCCCCAGGAATTCCAGGTCAACTCGATCCACAGCCAGGGCATCGACCGCCTGCCCCCCGGCCTGCGCGCCGAGGCCCTGGCGCCGGACGGCCTGATCGAAGCAGTGTCGGTCGAACACAGCGCGGCCTTTGCCCTGGGCGTGCAGTGGCATCCGGAATGGCAGGTGCTGTCGAACCCGGTCTACCTGCGGATCTTCCAGGCCTTCGGCGATGCCTGCCGGCAACGGGCGGCGCAGCGCAACGGCCACTGACTAAAAGCTTCACCCGCGAAATTGACTGCCACGCCCCCCGGCCGGCGGCGGTGCGCCCTTGTGCGCCCGCCTTGGCCTCTGGGGCGGTTCAAGCCACACCCAGCAATACGAGAACAAGAACCAGCGTCAGGCCGCCAGGACGGCAGCGCCGAATAAACCCGCCACCACGGGTTTGTCATCCATCTATTAAGCCGGGCCGTTTTGGCCCGACGACTGACATCTGTTGGGAGTTCCACATGGCAAACGCCTCCAGCACGTACAGAAAGGCTCTGGAAGGTCACCCGCAACCGCAGAAGGTGCTGGTGAGAGTCGACCGCGTGACCAAGAAGTTCGATGAAACCGTGGCCGTGGACGACGTGTCCCTGGACATTCACCAGGGCGAGATCTTCGCCCTGCTCGGTGGCTCGGGTTCCGGCAAGTCCACCCTGCTGCGCATGCTGGCGGGCTTCGAGCGACCGACGGAGGGGCGTATCTACCTGGACGGCGTGGACATCACCGACATGCCGCCCTACGAGCGGCCGATCAACATGATGTTCCAGTCCTATGCGCTGTTCCCACACATGACCGTGGCCCAGAACATTGCCTTCGGCCTGCAGCAGGACAAGATTCCCAAGGCCGAGATCGATGCCCGCGTGGCCGAGATGCTCAAGCTGGTGCACATGACCCAGTACGCCAAGCGCAAACCGCACCAGCTGTCCGGCGGCCAGCGCCAGCGCGTGGCCCTGGCCCGCTCCCTGGCCAAGCGGCCGAAGCTGCTGTTGCTCGACGAACCCATGGGCGCCCTGGATAAAAAGCTGCGTTCGCAGATGCAGTTGGAACTGGTGGAGATCATCGAGCGCGTCGGCGTGACCTGCGTGATGGTGACCCACGATCAGGAAGAGGCCATGACCATGGCCCAGCGCATCGCCATCATGCACCTGGGCTGGATCGCCCAGATCGGCAGCCCGGTGGACATCTACGAGGCCCCGGTCAGCCGCATGGTCTGCGAGTTCATCGGCAACGTGAACGCCTTCGACGGCACCGTCATCGAAGACCTGGAAGGCCACGCGGTGATCCACTGCCCGGAGCTGGAACAGAAGATCTACGTCGGCCACGGCGTCAGCACCTCGGTGCAGGACAAGTCGGTGACCTACGCCATCCGCCCGGAAAAGATGCTGGTCAGCACCACCCGGCCCGAGCACCGCTACAACTGGTCCCAGGGCAAGGTGCATGACATCGCCTACCTCGGCGGGCATTCGGTGTTCTACGTCGAACTGCCTGGCGGCAAGATCGTCCAGTCGTTCATGGCCAACGCCGAACGCCGTGGCGCGCGGCCGACCTGGGACGACCAGGTGTACGTGTGGTGGGAAGACGACAGCGGCGTGGTACTGCGCACATGAGTACGTCAACCATGAGCACTCTCAATCAGCGTTTGACCCGTGTGCTGCCCAGCGGTCGCAAGCTGGTGATCGGCATTCCATTCCTCTGGCTGTTCCTGTTCTTCATGCTGCCGTTTTTCCTGGTGATGAAGATCAGCTTCTCGGAAGCGGCCCTGGCCATTCCCCCTTACTCGGAGATCTACAGCTTCGCCGAACAGAAATTCCAGCTGCTGCTCAACGTCGGCAACTACGCGTTGCTGGTGGGTGACGAGCTGTACATCTCGGCCTACCTCGGCTCGCTGAAAGTCGCCCTGCTCAGCACCCTGATGTGTCTGGTGATCGGCTTCCCCATGGCCTACGCGATCACCAAGGCCAGCAAGGAAACGCAGAACGTCTTGCTGCTGCTGATCATGATGCCGACCTGGACCGCGATCCTGATCCGCGTCTATGCCTGGATGGGCATCCTCAGCAACAACGGTTTGCTCAACGGCTTCCTGATGTGGAGCGGCCTGACCTCGGCACCGATCGAAATCCTCAACACCAACACCGCGGTCTACATAGGGGTGGTGTACGCGTATTTGCCGTTCATGGTGCTGCCGCTGTACGCCAACCTGGTCAAGCACGACCAGAGCCTGCTGGAAGCCGCGTCGGACCTGGGTTCGAGCAACTTCAACAACTTCTGGAAGATCACCGTGCCCCTGGCCAAGAACGGCATCATTGCCGGTTGCATGCTGGTGTTCATCCCGGTGGTCGGCGAGTTCGTGATTCCCGAACTGCTGGGCGGCCCCGAGACCCTGATGATCGGCCGCGTGCTGTGGCAGGAGTTCTTCAACAACCGTGACTGGCCGGTGGCCTCCGCCCTGGCGGTGGTGATGCTGGCGATCCTGATTATTCCGATCCTGCTGTTCAACCGCAGCCAGGCCAAAGAGATGGAGGGACGGGCATGAAACGTTTCGGATTTTCCAGCCTGATGCTGGTGCTCGGCCTGGCGTTCATTTACCTGCCGATGCTGATCCTGGTGATCTACTCGTTCAACGCTTCCAAGCTGGTGACAGTCTGGGGCGGCTGGTCGGTGAAGTGGTACGTCGGCCTGCTGGACAACCAGCAGTTGATGGGTTCGGTGGTGCGTTCCCTGGAGATCGCCTGCTACACCGCGATCGCCGCGGTGGCCCTGGGCACCCTGGCGGCCTTTGTGCTGACCCGGGTCACCCGCTTCAAGGGCCGCACCTTGTTCGGTGGCCTGGTCACCGCGCCGCTGGTGATGCCGGAGGTGATCACCGGCCTGTCGCTGTTGCTGCTGTTCGTGGCCATGGCGCAGATGATCGGCTGGCCGCAGGAGCGTGGCATCGTCACCATCTGGATCGCCCACACCACATTCTGCGCCGCCTATGTGGCCGTGGTAGTCTCCGCGCGCTTGCGTGAGCTGGACCTGTCCATCGAAGAGGCGGCCATGGACCTGGGTGCGCGGCCGTGGAAGGTGTTCTTCCTGATCACCATCCCGATGATCGCTCCGTCGCTGGCGGCCGGTAGCATGATGTCCTTCGCCCTGTCCCTGGACGACCTGGTGCTGGCGAGCTTCGTCTCCGGCCCGGGTTCCACCACCCTGCCGATGGAAGTGTTCTCGGCGGTGCGCCTCGGGGTGAAACCGGAGATCAACGCGGTGGCCAGCCTGATCCTGCTGGCGGTGTCGCTGGTGACTTTCCTGGTCTGGTACTTCAGCCGTCAGGCCGAAGAGCGCCGCAAGCGCGCCATCCAGCAAGCCATCGAAGAGGCCGCGGCCGATTCCTGGAAACAGCCGGACGTGCGCCGCGCACAGGCCCCGGAAGCGGCCTGATAGGCAACAGCCGGAAGGCTTTGACCGTGACAAGACATCGCCCCTGTTCAGGGGCGATGTCGTTTTCGGGGGTAGCCGCTGCCACAGGCTGCGATAGGTCCGAAGGACCTCGGCGACCTTGAGACCGCTGCGACCGTTCCGGTCGATCGCAGCCTGCGGCAGCGGCTACAGTGATAGCTTCGAAAGCGCTTCAGCTCGCGGGTCTTGGCATCCAGCACATCGTTTTCCGCCGCCGCCGCTTCGCCAGCAAGCTGGCTCCTGCAGGTTATGCATCGTTCACCGTGAGGCTTACTGTGCCGCCCGCGCCGGCAACAGTTTCAGGGTGCTGTGGGTATTGGCCATGACTTCTTCTTCGTTGAAGTGCGCCTGCTGGTACACCCCTTCGATATAGGCCTCGGCCTGGTCCTGATAGTGCTTGTCGAACAGCACACCGCTTTGCCCGACCGGGTTGACGGTCAGGCTGTGGGCCGGGTCGGCGAAGTCGATCAGGCGCCGGGTTGAAGGGCCGTAGGTCACCGGCCAGGGCGCCGGGCCGATCTTGGCCGATTGATTGTTGGGCACCTCGTGGGTGCCCGGCGCGGCGAACGGGCCGACGTTGAAAACCCGGTCCAGGGGTTTCTGCAGGCCCAGCGGGTGGCCGTGGGTCAGGGTATGCGCCTGGCCCCACAGCCATTTGCTCGAGTCGTCGCCAAAGGTCGCCTTGAGATGAGCGAGGCTAGTGCGCCAGGCAACCCTGACCGTGTCGGCGCGGCTTTCCCGGCCGAGCGTGTTGCGGTTGTCCCACCAGGGCGAGTCGGCGGAGGCGGCCAGGCGTGGCAGCGTGGCGTCGATCACCCGGGTGGACAGCAGGGTGTCGAAGAAGGCGTCGCCCAACTCGTCGTGGAAGGCTGCGTCGGTGAGGTTGAATAGGAACTGGTTGAACAGGGTGGCGCTGGTGGAGTCCAGCGGGTAGTCGCCTTTCCACTGCGCCAGCTGCTCCACCAGCTTGAGTTCCTGCGGGTCGCTCACCACTTCGCGCAACACTGGCAGCAGCGGCGCCAGCAGGCGCGGGCCGTAGGCGGTGGTGGTGCCCAGCTGGAGTTTCTGGCTGGCTTCGATATCCCACTTCACGCTCTTGTCACTGAGCTGGCGGTCCAGTTGCTGGCCGCGGTCGGCGAGGTTGTAGTAACCGGGAATTTCCATGCCGGTGGGCGAGACCGGCTGGAAGTTGGCCGAAACGATATAGCCGCGCGCCGGGTTTTCTTCCTGCGGGTTGGCGCTGAACGGGTAGAAGCCTTCTTTGTCCGCCAGCGAGGTGCTGCCATCGAGGATGAACGCGCCCTTGGCGCCAATCGGGCGCTTGGGCAATAGCGCCGCGGCCCACCAGCCGATATCGCCCTTGGCGTTGGCCCAGACGATGTTCAAGCCCGGCGCCTGGACCTTGGACGCGGCGCTGCGGGCCTTGGCCAGGGTGTCGGCGCGGTTGAGCTGGTAGAAGCCGTCGAGGATCGGGTTCGGCGTCTCGAGGAAGGCCCACCACATGGCGATCGGCGTCTTGCCGGCATTGGCCCCGAGCACGTCGTTGATGATCGGCCCGTGGGGCGACTGGCGCAGGATCTGGGTGACCTGCGGCTGGCCCTTCACCGCGATCTGCTGCTCGCTGTTGACCAGGTCGACCCACTTGCCGCGGTACCAGACCTGGTTGGCGTTGTTCGGGTTGACCTTCTCGGCGATCAGGTCCAGGTCGTCGTTCTGGAACATGGTCAGGCTCCAGCCGAAGTCCAGGTTGTGGCCGAGAAAGGCGAAGGGCACCAGCGCCTGGTGATGACCGTAGAGCTCGAAGCCCGGCGCCGACAGCTGGGCTTCGTACCACACCGACGGCACCGCGAAGCGGATGTGCGGGTCGCCGGCCAGCAATGGCTTGCCGCTCTTGGTGCGGCTGCCGGACACCGCCCAGGCGTTGCTGCCCTCGAATTGCGGCAGGCCGGCGTCGGCCAGGGCCTGTTCGCTCAGCCGGGCGATGGTGCCCAGGTCCTGCCAGTCGCTGGCGGCCAGGCTCGGCGCCAGCGGGCCACGGCCCTTGGCCAGGGCACCCTTGGGCTGCCAGTCGAGGTCGAAGACTTTCAGGTAGTCGCTGCCGAGCTGGTCGCGCACGTAGGTCAGCAGCGGCTCGGTGCGGAAGGCCGCGGCGAAGCTGTAGGCCATGTAGCCGGCGACGCTGATGCTGTCTTCGGCGGTGAAGGAGCGCTTGGGAATGCCGAGGACGTCGAACTCGATCGGTTGCGGGTGGCTGTTCTGATACTGGTTGACCCCGTCCAGGTAGGCTTGCAGGCCCTTCCAGGCGGGGGACTGGCGATCCAGCCCGGCGACGTAGCTGTCGGCGCGCTCGCGGATGCGCAGGCTGCGGAACAGTTTGTCGGTGTCGAGCAGTTTGGGGCCGAGTATCTCGGCCAGCTCACCACGGGCCAGGCGCCGCATGACTTCCATCTGGAACAGCCGGTCCTGGGCGTGGACATAGCCCAGCGCGCGGTACAGGTCGGTTTCGTTTTCCGCGCGGATATGCGGCACGCCGCGTTCGTCGTAACGCACCGTGACCGAGCCCTGCAGGCGCTCCAGCTCGACCTGGCCCTGGCGCGACGGCTGCTTGCTGTACAGGTACCAGCCCCCGCCCGCGACAAGAGCGAGGATCAGGACGACGAGTACGGTCAGGCTGCGTTTCATGGTGACTCCTTGTTCTTTCTGCGATTTGCCTGCCGTGGGGGAGGGCAAACATTTAGCACAGGCCTTCTGTGCCGGGCATCCGTTGTCTGGGAAAAGTCAGGAATGCCTTAATCCGTCTGTTTCGGCCATGGACAATAACAGCCCACCGCCAAGGTGTGGGTGGCGCTCACCGTACGGCCTTCGTGCAGGGCCTGGAGGATAGGTTCGATAAAGCTGTTGCTGGAGTTGCAGGTCAGGCCTTCGCTGTAGGGGCCGAAATAGGCCAGGGTGCCGTTGCGGTCCCAGATCGCCACGGCCGGGCTGGCGGGGATCTGCTCCGAGCCGGGCAGGCCGTCGAGGACTTTCAGGCGGCTCAGGGTGGCGGGCAACTGGCCGTGGCTGCCGGCCTTCTGTACCGAGTAGAACTCCACGCCCTGCGGGCCGTAGTGCTCGATCAGCTCGGCCAGGTGCTGCTGGTTGCCGACATTGCACGGGCAGGCCGGGTCCCAGAAGTGCACCAGGCGGATGACGCCTTCGCCGGCTAGGCCAGGAGGCAGTTGCAGCGGGTCGCCGGAAAATACCGCGGTGTGTTCGCTGAAGGTCCGCAGGAAACGTCCCTGGAACCAGTCGTAGGCGACCCACAGCACCCCGGCGCACAGGAGGGCGAGCAGGCTGGCAAGCAGGGTCGTGCGGTAGGGCAGACGCATACGGATCATTCCTCGAAGGTCGCGTAGCTTGCCATGCTTGCCCCGACAGATGAATATCGCAGGCCGATAAAGCCTGTTTCGCGTTCCGCGCCACCCTGGGAAAACCCTTATGCCTGCGACCTTCGACCCCGACCTTCTGCGCGCCAGCCTGCGGCCCCTGGCTGAGGCGCAGCCGCTCTCGGCGCAGGCGCAGGCCTATCAGCGTTTCTATGGGCTGGATCTGCCGGTCAAGCGTGGGCTGGGGCGTTTTTCGGTCGGCGGTTTTGACGTGGTCGGCCAGGTCTGGTGGCCCGAACAGCCGGTGGCGACCTTGTTTCTGTTGCACGGTTTCTACGATCACATGGGCTTGTACCGGCATGTGATCGAGTGGGCGCTGGAGCGGCAGTGGGCGGTGATTGCCTGCGACTTGCCGGGCCACGGCCTGTCCAGCGGCGAGCGCGCCAGCATCGATGATTTCGCGGTGTACCAGGCGGTGCTGCAAGGTTTGTTCGACGAGGCCCGGTCCCTCGATCTGCCCCAGCCCTGGCACCTGTGCGGGCAAAGCACGGGCGGTGCGATCGTGATCGATCACCTGCTCAACCAGGGTGCCCAGAGCCCGGCCCAGGGCCAGGTGATCCTGCTGTCGCCGCTGGTACGCCCGCGTGCCTGGGGCTGGTCGAAGCTCAGCTATTACATGCTCCGGCCTTTCGTCAAAGGCATCGCCCGGCGCTTCAGCGAGAACTCCACCGATCCCGATTTCCTGCCGTTCCTGCAGCGCGACCCGTTGCAGCCGTTGCGCCTGCCGACCGCCTGGGTCGGGGCGTTGGCGCAATGGATCAAGCGCATCGAGCTGGCCCCGCGCAGCAGTCGGCAGCTCTTGATCGTTCAGGGGCAGGCGGACATGACGGTGGATTGGCAGCACAACCTGCAGGTGATCCGGCAGAAGTTCCAGCAGCCCCAGGTGCTGATGCTGCCCGAGGCGCGGCATCACCTGGCGAACGAGGCGGCGCGCATTCGCCAGGAATACTTCGCTTTCCTCAACCAGCATCTTTGAACGGATTCATGCGTCTGTAGCCGCTGCCGAAGGCTCGGGCTGACTGGTACGGACGCGGCGATCTCGCGACCGCTGAGGTCCTTCGGACCTATCGCAGCCTGCGGCAGCGGCTACAGGTCAGGGTGCGAGGCTGGAAGTGCTCTGGCCGACAGCCAGCCCGGCGCGGATCGCGGCCAGGGCGGCCTGGTAGTAGGCCTTGCCTTCGGCGGATTCGGCGAAGTTGGCGAACTCTTCCAACTCCGGGTCGGACAGGTCGCGATAGACGTACAGCAGGGTGTTGTTCAGGTCGTTGCCGATCTGCGCCATCAGCCGCTGGCGCTGGCCATTGAGCATGTTCTGCGCCTGGCCGGCCCCCAATAGGCCGGGGATCATCTGGCTCAGGCTGTCGGCGGCCACGCCGGCGATCGCCAGGCTGACTTCCGCGCCGGCTTCACGGGCCGGCAGCGCCTGGGCCAGGTGGCCGATGATCAATTGACGGGTGTCGCTGGCCTGCATCTTCGGCAGGCCCTGGGCATTTTTCGCCAACTGGTCGCGGCGGGTCGCCAGCAGTTCGGCGGCGACGATCTTGCGCCCCAGCGGCGACTGGAAAAACGCCAGGGCCGGTTTCGGATCGGCGAGGTTCTGCCGCAGCTGCGCCTGGGCACGGCGGTCCATGGCCTGCGGGGCGAAGCGCTGGTTGCTGTTATTGACCAGCGCCTGATAGACCGCTGGCGGCAGGCTATTCTGGTAACGCTGCTGGGCAGCGGTGAGGGCATCGTTGAAATGCGCACGTTGTTCCGGCCAGCCGGCGACCTTGTACAACTGGTCGTGGCCGTCTGCCCAGGCGGGCAATACACAGAACATCAACAGTGAAAAAAGCAAACGGCGCATAAGGACTCCTGTCGGCAGCCCACTATTCTCCGGGGCAAGGCGATGGTTGTCGAGAATTCGTATCAGGTTCAGTACGCAAACTGTCCGATCGAACGACGAACAGAGACAGCGCCAGGCTGCTTGGTCAGAATTATCGAGATGATCTGTCGGATTCATCTGGGTGTGGATACTATGCGCGCCATGCAAATACCCTCTGATCACCCACTGCTGTTACGCATTGTCGATGACCTGGCCACCCGTGGCTGGTCGCAGCAGAACATCTTCCTGCCAGAAGCCCTGACCCTGGAGCTGGCGGCCGAGTGCCGCAAGCGCGCGGCCGAAGGTGAGCTGGCGCCGGCGGCGGTTGGCCGTGGCCCGGCGCAGGAGATTCGCGAGGGGATCCGTGGCGATCACATCCAGTGGCTCGAGCCCGGCCAGGCCGACTGCTGCGATACCTACCTGGGCTTGATGGACAGCCTGCGCGAGGCGCTGAACCGTGGGTTGTTCCTCGGCCTGGAAGACTTCGAAAGCCATTTCGCGCTGTACCCGCCAGGTGCGTTCTACCTCAAGCACGTCGACCGTTTCCGCGACGATGACCGGCGCATGGTGTCGGCGGTGATCTACCTCAACCAGGACTGGCTGCCGGAGCAGGGCGGGCAACTGCGCATGTACTTCGATGGCGAAAGCGAATACGACGTGGATCCCGCTGGCGGCCGGCTGGTGGTGTTCCTCTCCGGCGAGGTGCCCCATGAAGTCCTGCCCGCGACCCGCGAGCGCCTGTCCCTGACGGGCTGGTTCCGCCGGCGCGGCAACGAGCCGTTCTGATCATGCACAAGATCCTGGTCAGTCGCTGCCTGTTGGGCCACCGCGTGCGTTACGACGGTGGCGCCAGCGGGCCGTTCGATCAACTGGCGAGCTGGCAGACCGAAGGGCGGGTGGTCGCGTTGTGTCCGGAAGTCGCCGGCGGCTTGCCGACGCCACGGGCGGCGGCGGAAATACCCGGAGGGCAGGGCGGCGAAGTGCTCGATGGCCTGGCGCAGGTCATCACCACCGAGGGCGAAGATGTCAGCGCCGAATTCCTCAGCGGTGCCCGGCAGGCGCTGGAACTGGTGCGCGAACACGGGATTCGCATCGCCGTGCTCAAGGCCAACAGCCCGTCGTGCGGCAACCTGCTGACCTACGACGGCAGCTTCAGTGGGGTCAAGGTCAGCGGCGAGGGCGTCACCGCCGCCTTGCTCAAGCGCGCCGGGGTGCAAGTCTTCAGCGAGCTGGAACTGGCCGAGGCCGCCGCGGCCCTGGCCTCGCTCTAACGCCCCTGTAGCCGCTGCCGCAGGCTGCGAAAGGTCCGCAGGACTTCAGCGATATCACCTTCTGCGCAGCCGCAGCCTTCTGCAGCGATTACAGCATCAAGGCTTGGGTGGCTTGCTCGCATCCATGCCGAACCATTTTTCCGACAACGCCATCAGCCGGCCATCGGCCTTGATGCGCTGCAGCGCGCCGTCGAGGCTCGCCTGGAACGCCGGATTACCTTTCTGGAACGGGATCGCCAGGCTCAGGGTCGGCCCGACCTTGGCGCCTTCCTTCACCGGCAGGCGGCTGTCGCGAATGGCGTAGGGGATCAGCAGGCGGTCGCTGATGGCGGCGTCGAGCTGCTTGTCCGCCACATCCTTGATCGGCTGCTGGGCGTTCGGGTAGCTGCGCAGGTCGATGCCTTCCACGGTGCGCGCCTGCTCGACGAACTGGCTGCCCTGGGCCACGCCCAGTGCCTGGCCCTGGAGCGCCTGCAGGCTGCCCAGCGTGCGCTCTTCTTCCTTGCGTACGATCAATTGTGCGCTGGAATAGCTGTAAGGCTCGCTGAAGTCGAAACGATCCTTGAGTTCTGGAGTCATTGCTATGTGATTGATGGCGATGTCGTAGCGGCCGCTTTCGACGCCTGGCAGCAGGTCGGCGGCGTCGGTGACTACGAAGTCCGCCCGCACATCCAGCTCGCGGGCGAGCAGTTGGCCCAGCTCGACTTCGAAGCCGGTGAGCTTGCCGTCGTCCTTGAAGTTGAAGGGTGGGGTATTGGCTTCCAGGGCGATACGCAGTTCCCCGCGGTCATTCACATCGTCGATCAGTTCGGCTTGAGCGTAAGTGCTCACAAGAGGTAGCAAAAGTATCAGGCCAGGCAGGAAACGCATGGTCACTCCTTGAATTTATATGTGCGATGCGCTGTTCAGGCTCGCTTTGCTATGGTGTTGATTGCCCTTCGACAACGATATGCCACGAAGTTGTCATAACCGTACCGATTTTGCGGAAAAACTGGAGAATAGAATGAAAACCTTTATATCTCGTGCTGCATTGGCCGGCCTGATGCTGGGGGCTTCGATGTTGGCTTCTGCGGCGGATATTCCTCGCACCAAGGCGCCGGAAGGCGCTTCTGTCTTTATCGTCACCCCGGTCAATGGCGATACCGTGGCCAAGACCTTCAAGGTCAAGTTCGGCGTCAGCGACATCTCCCTGGCGCCCGCCGGCGACCAGACTCCGCACACCGGGCACCACCACCTGCTGGTCGACGTCGACAAGCTGCCGGCCGAAAACATGCCGATCCCGGCCGACGCCCAGCACATCCACTTCGGCAAGGCCCAGACCGAAACCGAGCTGACCCTGGCCCCGGGCAAGCACACCCTGCAGCTGGAGCTGGGCGACAAGAACCACGTGCCGTTCGACCCGCCAATCGTTTCGGAAAAGATCACCATCACCGTCAAGTAAGTGCGGACGGCAAAAACTGCCTGTAAATAACTGCCTGTAAATAAAAAGGGAGGCCCCAGGGCTTCCCTTTTTCATTGCCAGCGAGCGCTTAGAACAGCACGCGGCTGCGGATGGTGCCGTTGACGTGTTGCAGTTTCTCTTGCGCCAGCTCCGAGTACTCGGCGTCGACGTCGATCACCACATAGCCAACCTTCTCGTTGGTCTGCAGGAACTGACCGGAGATGTTGATGCCGTTTTCCGCGAAGACCTTGTTGATCTCGCTCATCACACCCGGGATGTTCTCGTGGATGTGCAGCAGGCGGTGCTTGCCAGGGTGAGCCGGCAGGGCCACTTCCGGGAAGTTCACGGACGATACCGAAGTACCGTTGTCGCTGTACTTGACCAGCTTCTCCGCCACTTCCAGGCCGATGTTGGCCTGGGCTTCGGCGGTCGAGCCACCGATGTGCGGGGTCAGGATCACGTTGTCCAGGCCACGCAGCGGGCTTTCGAACTCTTCGTCGTTGGAGCGTGGCTCCACCGGGAACACGTCGATGGCGGCGCCGATCAGGTGCTTGTCCTTGATCGCCGCGGCCAGGTGGTCCAGCTCGACCACGGTGCCGCGCGCGGCGTTGATCAGGATGCCGCCTTTCTTGATGGCGCGGATTTCCTTCTCGCCGATCATCCACTGGGTGGCAGCGGTTTCCGGGACGTGCAGGGTGACGATGTCGGACATGCCCAGCAGATCGTGCAGGTTGCCGACCTGGGTGGCGTTACCCAGTGGCAGCTTGGTCACGGTGTCGTAGAAGAACACCTGCATCCCCAGGCCTTCGGCCAGGACCGACAGTTGGGTGCCGATCGAGCCGTAGCCGACGATGCCCAGCTTCTTGCCACGGATCTCGAAGGAGTTGGCCGCGCTCTTGATCCAGCCGCCACGGTGGCAGGAGGCGTTCTTCTCTGGGATACCGCGCAGCAGCAGGATCGCTTCGGCCAGCACCAGTTCGGCTACGGAACGGGTGTTGGAGTACGGTGCGTTGAACACCGCGATGCCGCGCTCGCGAGCCGCGTCGAGGTCGACCTGGTTGGTGCCGATGCAGAAGCAGCCAACAGCAACGAGCTTCTTCGCGTGATCGAAGATTTCTTCAGTCAGTTGGGTGCGGGAGCGAATGCCGATGAAGTGCGCATCGGCGATCTTTTCCTTCAGCTGGGCTTCCGGCAGAGAACCGGTGAGGTACTCGATACTGGTGTAGCCCGCGGCCTTGAGGACGTCGACAGCCGATTGGTGGACGCCTTCGAGAAGAAGGAACTTGATCTTGCTCTTATCGAGAGAAGTCTTGCTCATCTGCGTAAACCTGTGTCCCGGAGAAAAATGGCAGGAAATGGTCAACAGATGCTGACCCGGACGGCAGGAAAGCCGTCGCCGCAGAACGCCCTTCGGCACTATTCTGCGGGGGGTCGTATGCTAGCATACGGACCCCGCGAAACACTCGTTCCTGCGACGTGAAGCGTTCTCAGGATGACCATGAATTGTTCGAGAGTTCTGTCGATGACCAATCCTGCGCTGATTGATGAGCTGAAGACCCTGGTCGAGGCTGGCAAGGTCCTGACCGACGCCGACTCCCTGAACGCTTACGGCAAGGATTGGACCAAACACTTCGCGCCGGCGCCGAGCGCCATCGTCTTTCCCAAGACCATCGAGCAGGTCCAGGCCATCGTGCGCTGGGCCAACCGGCACAAGGTCGCGCTGGTGCCGTCCGGCGGCCGTACCGGCTTGTCGGCCGCGGCGGTGGCAGCTAATGGCGAAGTGGTGGTGTCTTTCGACTACATGAACCAGATCCTCGACCTGAACCTGACCGACCGCACCGCGGTCTGCCAGCCGGGCGTGGTGACCGCGCAGTTGCAGAACCGCGCCGAAGAAAACGGCCTGTATTACCCGGTGGACTTCGCTTCCGCCGGTTCCAGCCAGATTGGCGGCAATATCGCCACCAATGCCGGCGGGATCAAGGTGATTCGCTACGGCATGACCCGCAACTGGGTGGCCGGGATGAAGGTGGTCACCGGCAAGGGCGACCTGCTGGAACTGAACAAGGACCTGGTCAAGAACGCCACCGGCTACGACCTGCGCCAGCTGTTCATCGGTGCCGAGGGCACCCTGGGTTTCGTGGTCGAGGCCACCATGCGCCTGGAGCGCGCGCCGAACAACCTCACGGCGATGGTGCTCGGGACTCCGGATTTCGACTCGATCATGCCGGTGCTGCATGCTTTCCAGGGCAAGCTCGACCTGACCGCCTTCGAATTCTTCTCCGACAAGGCCCTGGCCAAGATCCTCGGCCGCGGTGATGTGCCGGCGCCGTTCGAGACCGATTGCCCGTTCTATGTGCTGCTGGAGTTCGAAGCCAGCAACGAGGACGTGGCCAACGACGCCCTGGCCACCTTCGAGCACTGCGTGGAGCAGGGCTGGGTGCTGGACGGCGTGATGAGCCAGAGCGAGCAGCAACTGCAGAACCTGTGGAAATTGCGCGAGTACATCTCCGAAACCATCTCGCACTGGACACCGTACAAGAACGACATTTCGGTCACCGTGTCGAAGGTGCCGGCTTTCCTGAAGGATATTGACGCGATCGTCGCGCAAAACTATCCGGACTTCGAAGTGGTCTGGTATGGCCACATCGGTGACGGCAACCTGCACCTGAACATCCTCAAGCCGGATGACCTGAGCAAGGACGAGTTCTTCGCCAAGTGCGCCACCGTCAACAAGTGGGTGTTCGAAACCGTCGAGAAGTACAACGGCTCGATTTCTGCCGAGCACGGCGTGGGCATGACCAAGCGCGATTACCTGACCTACAGCCGTTCGCCGGTGGAAATCGATTACATGAAGGCGGTCAAGGCGGTGTTCGACCCGAACGGCATCATGAACCCGGGCAAGATTTTCGCTGTTTGACCCCAGGGTCACTCAAGCAGCGGTACCTGATGAACCAAACGAGCAGGAGTCGGTAATGAGCTATCAGCACCAGTATGTCGACGGTACCCGTATTCATTTCCCGGTCGGCAAGATCGTGTGCATCGGGCGCAACTATGCCGAGCACGCCAAGGAACTGGACAATCCGGTGCCGACCGAGCCGCTGCTGTTTATCAAGCCGGGCAGTTGCGTGGTGCCGCTGGAAGGCGGCTTTGCCATCCCCACCGAACGTGGCTCCGTGCATTACGAGGCGGAAATCGCGGTACTGATCGGCAAGCCGCTGTCGACCAAGCCCAGCCGTGAGGAAGTGCTGGATGCCATCTCCGGTTTCGCCCCGGCCCTGGACCTGACCCTGCGCGACAAGCAGGCCGAGCTCAAGGCCAAGGGGCTGCCCTGGGAAATCTCCAAGTGCTTCGACGGCGCCTGCGTGCTGGCGCCATTCGTGGTCGGCAGCACCTTCCCGGACCTGACCGACATCAATATTCGCCTGACCATCAACGGCGAAGTCCGCCAGGACGGCAACAGCAGCATCATGCTCAACCCGATCGTACCGATGATCCAGTACATGGCCGGCTGCTTCTCCCTGCAGGCGGGCGACGTGATCCTGACTGGCACGCCGGTGGGTGTGGGGCCGTTGAACGTAGGCGATGAGCTGGTGCTGGAGCTGCCGGGCGTCAGCCGCTTCGAAAGTCGCGTCAGCTGATCCAGCCGGTTTTCGACGCGAGGCTCGCCTGCAATGGGCGGGCCTCTTCAGCGAAAGTACTGGCATCTGGGGCGTTTCAGACCCTTTGCCGTTTTTTTCACATCCGTTCTGGATAATTTTCCGATTACAGACGTCTGAGTCTGCCCCGATGTGCTATTACCCATAGCTGGTTTTCTGGAACGCGCTCCCCATGTCCATGCCTCACACCCCCGAGCTTCAAACGGTTCGTCGTCGCGGTTTGTTCCACATGCGCTGGTATTCCTGGCTGTTGCTGTCGGGCGTGGTGATGTATGGCATTGCGATCGCCATGCACTGGGACGACCGTGGCCTGCTCTGGGTGCTGGAGCGTTTCGAAACTCCGGCCGAGCGCCAGGAAAGTGTCTGGCTGCCGGATTACCGCGCGGTGATCGACGCCAAGGTGCTGCCGGGCATGGAGAAGGACGAGGCCTCCGACCTGGCCTACAACCCGCAGACCAAGACCCTGTTTTCGGTGATGGGCAAGAACCCGTTCCTGGTCGAGCTGAACCTGCAGGGCGATGTGCTGCGCAAGATGCCGCTGGTGGGCTGGAGCAACCCGGAAGGGGTGACGGTCATGGAGAACGGCCTGCTGGGGATCGTCGACGAGCGCGATCACCTGCTGACCATCGTCAAGGTGGATGCCAATACCCGCGAGCTGAACATTTCCGACTTCCCGAAATACGACCTGGGGCCCTCTCAGGACCAGAACAAGGCGTTCGAAGCCGTGGCCTGGGACCCGCGCAAGCAGCAGTTGCTGCTGGGCGAGGAGCGTCCGCCGGCGCTGTTCATCTGGAACAGCGACGGCAGCCAGACCCTCAAGGGCGACAAGCAGAAGCTGGAAAGCGATGAGCTGGACCTGCGCAACCTGTCCGCCCTGAGCATCGACCCACGCACCGGTCATACCCTGGTGCTGTCCGCCGATTCGCACATGCTGCTGGAGCTGGACGAAACCGGCGAGCAGGTCAGCTTCATGACCTTGCTGGGCGGTTTCAACGGCCTGAAAGACACCATTCCGCGGGCCGAGGGCGTGGCCATGGATGAGCTGGGCAACCTGTACATGGTCAGCGAACCCAACCTGTTCTATCGCTTTGAGAAGCACTGATTCAGCAGTTTCTAGCGGCAAAAGGCCATAATCTGGCATACGCCCGCTGCGATTAAGTTTAAATTCATCCGGCTGTGATATTTCATCCGCCTGATTTGTATTTGAGCTTGCCAGCATGCGTCGACTCGCCTATCCCAAACCGTTGTTCCTCCTCCTGTGTTTTATCGTGTTGGTGCTGCTGGGCATTGCCGGGCAGCACCACCGTTACTTCGAGCGCCTGTGGTTCAACTGGCGGGTCATGTCGCAGCCGGTCAACACCGATGCCATTGGCCTGGATGGCTATCGGGTGAGTCTCGAAGCACAAAAGATCGAAGGTCTGGATGATGTCTCGGCGCTGACCTACGACCCGGTGCGCAAAAGCCTGTTCACCGTGACCAACAAGAATGCCGAGCTGATCGAACTGTCGCTCGACGGGCGCATCCTGCGGCGCATCGCCCTGACCGGTTTTGGCGATCCGGAAGCGGTCGAGTTCATCAGCGCCGACACCTACGTGATTACCGACGAGCGCCAGCAGCGGCTGATCAAGATTCATCTGGAGGAGGACACGGTGTTCCTCGACGCGGCGGACGCCGAGCAGATGACCCTGGGTGTGCACATGAGCGGCAACAAGGGTTTCGAGGGCCTGGCCTACGATTCGGTGGGCAAACGCCTGTTCGTCGCCAAGGAACGCGACCCGATGCTGATCTACGAGGTCAAGGGCTTCCCGCATTACGACCCGGAGAAGTCCTACGCGGTGCATGTGGTCAACAACCCCAAGCGCGATGCCGGGTTGTTCGTGCGTGACCTGTCCAGCCTGCAATACGACGAGCGCACCGGGCATCTGCTGGCGCTGTCGGATGAGTCGTGGCTGGTGCTGGAACTGGATGTGGATGGCCGGCCCCTGAGCACCATGTCGCTGCGCAAGGGGCGGCAAGGTTTGCAGGCCACGGTGCCGCAGGCCGAAGGCATTGCCATGGACGATGATGGCACCCTGTACCTGGTCAGCGAGCCGAACCTGTTCTACGTCTTCAAGAAGCCGGCCCAGTAACCCCTTAAAACTGCCACTGCACGCCGAGGGAGTAGCCGGTCTGGCTGCCTTCGGCGTGGCCGATCCGGCCATTGACCTCGGCGTACAGCCCTAGCTGTGGCGTGATCGCCAGCTGGCTGCCGAGCTGGGCGCGGCCGAAGCTCTTGTCTACACCGCCCAGGCGAGCCACGCGCACTTGACCATCGGCGCGGCTGGTCAGGTCCAGGTCGTCCAGGCGGCCATCTCCCAGCTCCTTGACCCAGGCCAGGTCGCCATAAGGCAGCAGGCTCATGCCGTAGGGCAGGGTGACGGCGCCGCGAACGCGCCAGCCGAGGCTGGCTTCCAGCGAATCGAATGACTGCTCCTCATAACCCAGCGCCGTGCGCAGGTCCTGCTTCTCGTGGAAGCGGTCGATGCGGTAGTGGGTGTAATCGAGGCCAGCGAAGGGGCCGCTCTTGATCGCCCCGAAATCCAGGTCGTAACCGCCGAGCACACGGGCGCCCAGGGTCAGGGCGTCGGTATCGCCCGTCAGCTTCTGGTTCAGCAGCACCGGGCCGCCGTTGGCCTGGATCACCAGGTTGCGCTTGGATTCGAAGCGGGTGCGGCCGACGCTCAGGTCGCCGGCCAGCCATTGCGGGCCGCCGTCATTGAGCAAGGCGTAGACCGCCGCCTGCCAGGTGTCGCTGTCGAGCTTGCCGCGATGCTCGAGCTTGTCGCGACCGTTCTGGTAGCTGAGGCTGGCGCCAACGTTCAGGCTCGAATTGAGCTGGTAGTCGCCCAGGGCATGCACCCCCAGCCGACGCGCCTCGGGATTCGGCGCGCTGTCGAAACCGCTGTCGGGGCTGTATTCACCGTCGATGCCGATCTCGCCATCGAAACTGCCGACTTCGCGACCCATCGCCTGCAAGGTCAGCCAGCGCCGGTCGTGCAGCCGGACCATGGCCTGATGCTGGCGTTGCAGATGATCCTGCTGGTTGCGCGCCACGGCGCCGCCGGAAGCGGTGGAGGCCAGCAGGTCGGCGTTGGTCAGCTCCAGGACCAGGCGGCTGAGCAGCCGCGAGTAATCGCGCAGGCGCTGGTCGATGAGCTCCTGGCCGAAGGCGTTGGTCAGCACCGCCTTATTGTCCTCAGTGGGGTCGTGCCAGGTGGAGCCGCCGGGGATGGCCGGGTTGGTGGTCTGGGTGTAGCCATCCAGGTCACCGATTTCCCAGTTGGTGGCCTCGATGTAGAGAATCGGGATGTTCAGCCCTTCGAAGGCCTCGCCGTCGCTGCAGCAGCCGGTGCCCGCGGGGTATGCCGGGTCGAGGCCGGGGTTGGTGAACAGATTGATCTGCAGTTCCCTGGCGATCTGCAGGGTGTGTTCGCGCAACGAGGCCAGGGCCGGGTTGGCGGTGCTGTTCTGGCCGGCATGGGCGTACATCATGTCGCCGGTGATCAGGCTGTCGAGGTTGATCATGGCCAGCATGTTGGCGCGCTGGCTGGCGCTGAGGGAGTCGACGAACGCCCTGGAGCCGCGCAGGCCTTCCTCCTCGGCACCGAAGCCGACCACCTGCAAGCCGTTTTCCAGCTGCAGCCCGCCGAGGTTACGGGCGATCTCGGTCAGGACGCTGGCGCCGGAGCCGTTGTCGTCCAGGCCTTGCAGGGTCGGGCGGCCGAAATAGGTATCGAAGTGCGCGCCGACCACCACGTACTGCGGCTTGGTCCCGGCGGCGTAGGCCACCACGTTTTGCGAGCTGCGGCTGCTGCCACCGGCGGTCCAGGAAAAGTCCTGGCGGCTGATGTCGTAGGCGCTGCCCATCTGGCTCTGCATCCAGTCGGCGGCACCGGCGAAGTTGGCGGTGCCACGGTAGCGGCCCGGGTAGTCGTTGATCAGTTTGTCGAGAGTGGTGGCTGCGTGTTCGCCATATTCATAGGCGAGGGCCTGGGTGGACAGCAGGACGCTGGCAAGACTGACAGCAAGCGTGAGGGGTTTGAGCACGGTGATCTTCCTTGAGGGTGAAAAACGGGGGTCGTTGCACAATGCGCGCCTCTTTCCCTGGGCGACCCTGGATTGGCGCATTGCTTAAACCGAACGTCGCCTGGCGGTAATTTGTAACGGATTTGATACGGGAAGTCGTGGGCCGTGCTGAGACCTGGTGCGCGAATCTGGATATTTCTGCGGCTAAATGCGGCGAAAAGTAGCGGTGCGGGCGGAGTTGGTGCGGGGAGAGGCGGGGGAAGGTATGGATCGAAGCATTCGCCCCCGCCATTGCGGCAGGGGCGAAATCGGCGGCATCAGGCGGTGAGGGTCTTCACGCCTTCGCTGGTGCCCAGCAGCAGTACGTCGGCCGGGCGGGCGGCGAACAGGCCGTTGGTGACCACGCCGACAATCGCATTGATCTGTGCTTCCAACTCCACCGGATTGGTGATCTGCATGTTGTGCACGTCGAGGATGATGTTGCCGTTGTCGGTGATCACGCCTTCCCGGTAGACCGGGTCGCCGCCCAGCTTCACCAGCTCGCGGGCCACGTGGCTGCGGGCCATCGGGATCACTTCCACCGGCAGCGGGAAGGCGCCCAGCACCGGCACCAGCTTGCTGGCGTCGGCGATGCAGATGAAGGTCTTGGCCACGGCCGCGACGATCTTTTCGCGGGTCAGGGCCGCGCCGCCGCCCTTGATCAGGTTCAGGTGCTCGTCGCTTTCGTCGGCGCCGTCGATGTAGAACTCCAGGTCGCTGACGGTGTTCAGTTCGTACACCGGGATGCCGTGGCCCTTGAGGCGCGCCGCGGTGGCTTCGGAGCTGGCGACCGCGCCATCGAAGGCGGCCTTGTGCTGGGCCAGGGCGTCGATGAAGCAGTTGGCGGTGGAGCCGGTGCCGACCCCGACGATGCTCTTGTCATCGAGTTTCGGGAGGATGAGGTCGACGGCAGCCTGGGCCACGGCCTGTTTGAGTTGATCCTGGGTCATGCGGGCTCCGGAAGCGGGCAAGGGGGAACGGAAAGGCCGGCATTATAGGCCGGTGTCCTGAGCAGGTCATTGCCCGTTTGGCGAAGCGCTTTTGGTAGCCGCTGCCGAAGGCTGCGATCGACCGTCAGGTCGTGACGGACGAGAGTGCGCTGGAGGTCCTACGGACCTATCGCAGCCTTCGGCAGCGGCTACAGAGGGTTAAACCTCTGGATTCGTGTGGTCGCCCGGGCAAACGCTGGGTTAGACTCGCTGGCCCTGCCCAACCCGCTCAGTGATGCTTTCCGATGCTCGAACAGTACGTCAAAAAGATCCTCACCTCGCGCGTTTACGACGTTGCCGTAGAAACCCCGTTGCAGACTGCCCGCCAGCTCTCCGAGCGGCTGGGCAATCAGATCTGGCTCAAGCGCGAAGACTTGCAGCCAGTGTTCTCGTTCAAGATTCGTGGCGCCTACAACAAGCTGACCCAGCTCAGCGACGCGGAGCGCGCCCGTGGCGTGGTCACCGCCTCGGCCGGCAACCATGCCCAGGGCCTGGCCCTGGCGGCCAAGGTGCTGGGGGTGAAGGCGACCATCGTGATGCCCAAGACCACCCCGGAGATCAAGGTCGAAGGCGTGCGCTCGCGCGGCGGCAAAGTGGTGCTGCACGGCGATTCCTTTCCCGAAGCCCTGGCCTACTCGCTGAAGCTGGTGGACGAAAAAGGCTACGTCTATATCCACCCGTACGACGATCCGCACACCATCGCCGGGCAGGGCACCGTGGCGATGGAAATCCTGCGCCAGCATCCGGGGCGCCTGGACGCGATCTTCGTGCCGGTCGGCGGTGGCGGCCTGATCGCCGGGATCGCGGCCTACGTCAAATACCTGCGGCCGGAAATCAAGATCATCGGCGTCGAGCCGGACGACTCCAACTGCCTGCAAGCGGCGATGGCCGCCGGCGAGCGCGTGGTGCTGCCGACCGTGGGCATCTTCGCCGACGGCGTCGCGGTGGCGCAGATCGGCCAGCACACCTTCGACATCTGCAAGGACTACGTGGATGAAGTGATCACCGTCAGCACCGACGAGATCTGCGCGGCGATCAAGGACATCTACGACGACACCCGCTCCATCACCGAGCCGGCTGGCGCCCTGGGCGTGGCCGGGATCAAGAAATACGTCGAGCAGCGTGGCGTCAGCGGGCAGACCCTGGTGGCCATCGACTCCGGTGCCAACGTCAACTTCGACCGCCTGCGCCATGTCGCCGAGCGTGCCGAACTGGGCGAGGGCCGCGAAGCCATCATCGCCGTGACCATTCCCGAGCAGCCGGGCAGCTTCAAGGCGTTCTGCGAAGCCATCGGCAAGCGCCAGATCACCGAGTTCAACTACCGCTACAACACCGGCAGCGAAGCGCACATCTTCGTTGGCGTGCAGACCCACCCGGAAAACGATCCGCGCAGTGCGCTGATCGCCAGCCTGTCCGAACAGGGCTTCCCGGTGACCGACCTGACCGACAACGAACTGGCCAAGCTGCATATCCGTCATATGGTCGGCGGGCATGCCGCGCGGGTCAGCGACGAAGTGGTGTTCCGCTTCGAGTTCCCGGAGCGTCCGGGCGCGCTGTTCAACTTCCTCAACAAGCTCGGCGGGCGCTGGAACATCTCGATGTTCCACTACCGCAACCATGGCGCGGCCGATGGCCGGGTGGTCGCCGGCCTGCAAGTGCCGGCGAGCGAACGCCACCTGGTGCCGACGGCGCTGGAGCAGATCGGGTACCCGTATTGGGACGAGAGTGATAACCCGGCGTATCAGCTGTTCCTCGGCTGAACGGCTACGCTGGTGGGCAAGGCCTCAAGGAGTCGATTACATGGAAACGCTGACCGTCCTCAAAACCGTCCATATCCTGGCCACCGTGTTGCTGCTGGGCAGCGCGCTAGGGCTGGCGATCTGGGTCTGGCGCGCTCGTAGCAAGGGTGACGCAAGCATTTACAGCCGGTTGTTGCGCCGGCCGCTGGTGTTCGTCTGGCTGTTGCTGGTGATCTGCCTGGCCAGCCTGCCGTTCAGCGGCTGGTGGCTGGTGCACCTGCTGGGCTGGTCGCTGGGGCAGACCTGGATCCTGGCCTCCAGCCTGATCTATACCCTGGGTGCCCTGAGCTGTTTCTGGCTGCTGGCGCGGCTCAATCGGGTCCGGATCGCTTCGGGTGTAGGGAGTCCGAAGTTCACCCTGGCGCTGGCGGTGTTCAGCTTCGTGTGTTTCTTCGCCATTGCCGGGTTGATGGGCGCCAAGCCTGTCTGATCGGCTTTTAGCATTGTTATCGCGAGCAAGCTCGCTCCTACAGAGATTGGCGTAGGAGCGAGCTTGCTCGCGATGGCGTCCTCAGGTGCGCAGGCTGATCACCGGCCAGCCACGCTGCTGGGCCAGGGCCCGCAGGTTCGGGTCCGGGTCCACGACGATCGGGTTCGCCACCAGATCCAGCAGCGGCAAGTCATTCATCGAATCGCTATAGAAGTAGCTGTCTTCCAGGCTGTGGCCGGTTTCCTCGAGCCAGCGCGTCAGGCGGGTGACCTTGCCTTCGCGAAAGCACGGGACGTCGATGCTGCGCCCGGTGTAGCGGCCGTCTTGCATCTCGCACTCGGTGGCGATCAGGGTTTCCACGCCCAGGCGTTCGGCGATCGGCGCGGTGACGAAGCGGTTGGTGGCGGTGATGATCACCAGTTTGTCGCCGGCGGCCTTGTGCTTGGCCAGCAATTGCGCAGCCTTGGGCAGCATCAGCGGCTCGATGCAGTCGCGCATGTAGTCGCGGTGCCATTGGTCGAGCACGTCCATCTCGGTGCGGCCGAGAACCTCCAGGCAGAAGTTCAGGTATGCAGCCTGGTCGAGCTTGCCGGCCAGGTAGTCCTGGTAGAACTCGTCGTTGCGGGCCTTGTAGGCGACGGCGTCGAGGAAGCCTCGTTCGCACAGGTAATCGCCCCAGGCGTGGTCACTGTCGCCGCCCAGAAGGGTGTTGTCCAAGTCGAATAAAGCCAGGCGCATCACGGTTACTCGCTGATAAGTCTGAAAAAAGGCGTCCAGAATACGGTCTTTTCACAAGAGTGCACATAAGCTAGGAAGCCTCGTTGCTGCTTTCACAACCTTTGTGGAACAATGCGGCGACATGCGTTTGCGAGGTTGTTGCCGTGATCGACCCCGATGGTTTCCGCCCCAATGTCGGGATCATTCTGACGAATGATGCCGGCCAGGTGCTATGGGCTCGCCGTATCAATCAAGATGCCTGGCAGTTTCCGCAAGGGGGAATCAACCCCGAAGAGACGCCGGAAGACGCTCTGTACCGCGAGTTGAACGAAGAAGTAGGCCTGGAACGCGAAGATGTGCAAATTCTCGCCTGCACCCGGGGCTGGTTGCGCTATCGTTTGCCGCAACGCCTGGTCCGTACCCACAGCCAACCGCTGTGCATCGGCCAGAAACAGAAATGGTTTCTCCTGCGCCTGATCTCCAACGAGCAGCGGGTGCGGATGGATTTGACCGGTAAACCGGAGTTCGATGGCTGGCGCTGGGTCAGTTATTGGTATCCGTTGGGCCAGGTGGTGACATTCAAGCGCGAGGTTTATCGCCGCGCTCTCAAAGAGCTTGCCCCGCGCCTTCTAGCGCGCGACTGACGACGGAGTTCGACCCCGAGCCATGCTCAATACGCTGCGCAAGATCGTCCAGGAAGTTAACTCCGCCAAGGATCTCAAGGCGGCGTTGGGGATTATTGTGTTGCGCGTCAAAGAGGCCATGGGCAGCCAGGTCTGCTCGGTCTATCTGCTGGATCCGGAGACCAACCGTTTTGTCCTGATGGCCACCGAGGGCTTGAACAAGCGCTCGATCGGCAAGGTCAGCATGGCACCCAACGAAGGTCTGGTCGGCCTGGTCGGTACGCGCGAAGAACCGCTGAACCTCGAAAACGCCGCCGATCACCCGCGTTATCGCTACTTCGCCGAGACCGGCGAGGAGCGCTATGCCTCCTTCCTCGGCGCGCCGATCATTCACCACCGCCGGGTCGTCGGCGTTCTGGTCATCCAGCAAAAGGAGCGTCGTCAGTTCGACGAGGGCGAAGAAGCCTTCCTGGTGACCATGAGCGCCCAACTGGCGGGGGTTATCGCTCATGCCGAAGCCACCGGTTCGATCCGTGGCCTGGGTCGTCAGGGCAAGGGTATCCAGGAAGCCAAGTTCATCGGCGTGCCCGGCTCGCCCGGCGCGGCGGTCGGTACCGCGGTGGTCATGCTGCCGCCGGCCGACCTGGACGTGGTGCCTGACAAGAGCATTACCGACATCGACGCCGAGCTGGCGTTGTTCAAGACCGCTATCGAAGGCGTGCGCGCCGACATGCGCACCCTCTCGGAAAAACTCGCCACCCAGCTGCGCCCCGAAGAGCGGGCGCTGTTCGACGTCTACCTGATGATGCTCGACGATGCCTCCCTGGGCAGCGAAGTGACCACCGTGATCAAGACCGGCCAGTGGGCCCAGGGCGCGTTGCGCCAGGTGGTCACCGATCACGTCAACCGTTTCGAACTGATGGACGATGCCTACCTGCGCGAGCGGGCGTCGGACGTCAAGGACCTGGGCCGTCGCCTGCTGGCTTATCTGCAGGAAGAGCGCCAGCAAACCCTGGTCTACCCCGACAACACTATCCTGGTCAGCGAAGAACTGACGCCGGCCATGCTCGGCGAGGTGCCGGAAGGCAAGCTGGTCGGCCTGGTCTCGGTATTGGGTTCGGGCAACTCCCACGTGGCGATCCTGGCCCGGGCCATGGGCATCCCGACAGTGATGGGCCTGGTCGACCTGCCGTACTCGAAAGTCGACGGCATCCAGATGATCGTCGATGGCTACCACGGCGAGGTCTATACCAACCCCAGCGATGTGCTGCGCAAGCAGTTCGCCGATGTGGTCGAGGAAGAACGGCAACTGGCCCAGGGCCTGGATGCGCTGCGCGACCAGCCGTGCGTGACGCTGGACGGCCACCGCATGCCGCTGTGGGTCAACACCGGCCTGCTGGCGGACGTGGCGCGGGCGCAGAAGCGCGGCGCCGAAGGTGTGGGTCTGTACCGCACCGAAGTGCCGTTCATGATCAACCAACGCTTCCCGAGCGAAAAGGAGCAGCTGGCGATCTATCGCGAGCAACTTGCGGCCTTCCACCCGCAACCGGTGACGATGCGCAGCCTGGACATTGGCGGCGACAAGTCACTGTCGTATTTCCCGATCAAGGAAGACAACCCCTTCCTCGGCTGGCGCGGCATTCGCGTCACCCTCGACCATCCCGAGATCTTCCTCGTCCAGACCCGCGCCATGCTCAAGGCCAGCGAAGGCCTGAACAACCTGCGCATTCTCCTGCCGATGATCTCCGGCACCCATGAGCTGGAAGAGGCACTGCACCTGATCCACCGCGCCTGGGGCGAAGTGCGCGACGAAGGCACCGATGTGCCGATGCCGCCGATCGGGGTGATGATCGAGATCCCGGCCGCGGTGTACCAGACCAAGGAACTGGCGCGCCAGGTGGACTTCCTGTCGGTCGGCTCCAACGACCTGACCCAGTACCTGCTGGCCGTGGACCGCAACAACCCACGGGTGGCGGATCTCTACGACTACCTGCATCCGGCGGTGCTGCAAGCCTTGCAGACCGTGGTGCGCGACGCCCATGCCGAAGGCAAGCCGGTGAGCATCTGCGGCGAGATGGCCGGCGATCCGGCGGCGGCGGTGCTGCTGATGGCGATGGGCTTCGACAGCCTGTCGATGAACGCCACCAACCTGCCGAAAGTGAAGTGGATGCTGCGTCAGATCAATCTCAGCAAGGCCAAGGAACTGCTGGCCGAGTTGATGACCATCGACAACCCGCAAGTTATCCACAGCTCGCTGCAACTGGCGCTGAAGAACCTGGGCCTGGCGCGGATGATCAATCCGGCGTCGGCCAAGACCCTTTAAGAGCTATCGCGAGCAAGCTCGCTCCTACAGGCGCCGCCAAACCCTGTAGGAGCGAGCTTGCTCGCGATAGCGTACTTTCAGACACCGCTAAACCTTCAGCTCCACTTCCCCCAGATGCCCGCCATAGGGCCCGAAGCTGCGCTCGACTATGTGCCTGGAACCATCGGCCCGGACGATCAGCGCCGTGCTGGCCCGCGTGCCATAACTGGGGCTGGCGATAAACACGCTCGACAGCAGGCTCTCGGTGGCCAGGCCAACCCCGGTGTCGGGCAGGTCGGCAAACGGCGCGGTCTGCGCATCGCTGAGCAGGGCGAGCAGAGCCTGGGGGTGCGGGTCGTGCAGTACTTCCTGCAGCGCCGCCTTGGCCTTGAGCAGCTTGGGCCAGGGTGTGTCGAGCCCGGCATTCGACAGGCCGTACACGCCACTGTCCAGTTGCTGCGGCTCACGGGCCTGGGCGTTGTAGTGCCAGAGCTGGTCAGGGGTGCCTATCAGCAGGTTGAAGCCGGCATATTCCAGGGATCGGCCGACAACGTCGCTGAAATAGTCGTCTATCGACATCTTGTTGCTGAGAAAACGCGCTACCAGCTCGCCTCGGGAACGGCGTGCGGGGGGCTGGTGGGGATTGCGGATATTGGTCAGGGCGGCGAAGCGTCCGTCGGCGCCGAGGCCGAGCCAGGTACCGCCGGCCTCCAGATCGCGGCCGGCGTAGATGTCGGGCGCTTCGGGCCATTGCGCCAGCGGCAGGCTGGGGCGGGCGTAGAACTCGTCACGGTTGGCCGCGACGATCAGGGGCAGGGCGTGGCCCGGCCGCCAGGCGAATACGATCAAGCACATCAGGTCGTCCCTTTTGTGTTTTTTGCCCACTCTACGCACAGATCGACTGGGTATCCATCGCCATCCAGTGGAGCCAAGGGCCATGCATCCGTTACCATGCCGCTCTCTTTTCGGGATGCCTCCATGGAATTTCTGCTCTATCTGCTGCTGGGGGCCTGCGCCGGCGTATTGGCTGGTCTGTTTGGCGTGGGTGGCGGCATCATCATCGTGCCCGTGCTGGTGTTCAGCTTCACCTTGCAAGGTTTCGATCCGTCGATCCTGACCCACCTGGCGGTCGGCACGTCGCTGGCGACCATCATCTTCACCTCGGTCAACGCGGTTCGCGAACACCAGCGCAGGGGCGCGGTGCGCTGGCCGATCTTTGCCTGGATGACCCTGGGCATCCTGCTCGGCGCCGGGGTCGGGGCGCTGACGGCCGAAGCGATCTCCGGGCCGAACCTGCAGAAAATCATCGGTGTCTTCGCCCTGGTGATCGCCCTGCAGATGACCCTGGACCTGCGGCCCAAGGCCAGCCGCGACGTTCCCGGCAAGCTCGGGCTGACCCTGGCCGGCAGTGTGATCGGCTGGGCTTCGGCGATTTTCGGCATCGGCGGCGGCTCGCTGACCGTGCCGTTCCTGACCTGGCGCAGCGTGCCGATGCAGCAGGCGGTGGCCACGTCCTCGGCCTGTGGTTTGCCGATTGCCGTGGCCAGTGCAATAAGTTTCATGATTCTGGGCTGGCATGATCCGTCGCTGCCGGCTCATAGTCTGGGTTTTGTGTATTTGCCGGCGCTGCTGGGCATCGCCCTGACCAGCATGGTCTTTGCCCGGTTCGGCGCGCGACTGGCCCATCGGCTGTCTCCGCGCCTGTTGAAGCGGCTGTTCGCCGGCCTGCTGTTCGTGGTCGGCCTGACGTTCCTGCTCTGACAGGTTTCGCAATCCTGGCTTAATCCGCGCGTGACATGGTCGCGGCGCACATCGAGTTTCACTCTAACGAGGAGTCGCAATGCTGCCTTACCCGCAGATCGACCCGGTGGCCCTGGCCATCGGCCCGCTGAAAATTCACTGGTACGGCCTGATGTACCTGATCGGCATCGGTGGCGCCTGGCTGCTGGCGTCGCGCCGGTTGAACCGCTTCGACCCGACCTGGACCAAGGAGAAGCTCTCCGACATGGTGTTCTGGATGTCGATGGGGGTCATTGTCGGCGGGCGCCTGGGGTATGTGCTGTTCTACGACCTGAGCGCCTACCTGGCCAACCCGACGCTGATCTTCGAGGTCTGGAAAGGCGGCATGTCGTTCCACGGCGGTTTCATCGGGGTGATGCTGGCGGCCTTGTGGTTCGGCAAGAAGAACAACAAGTCGTTCTTCCAACTGATGGACTTCGTCGCGCCGATGGTGCCGATCGGCCTGGGCGCCGGGCGCATCGGCAACTTCATCAACGCCGAGTTGTGGGGCAAGCCGACCGACCTGCCGTGGGCGATGATCTTCCCGCCGTTCAGCGACCCGGCCCAGCTGCCGCGCCATCCTTCGCAGCTGTATCAGTTCGCCCTGGAAGGCGTGGCGCTGTTCCTCATCCTCTGGCTGTTCTCGCGCAAACCTCGCCCAACCATGGCGGTTTCCGGGATGTTCGCCCTGTTTTACGGTATTTTCCGTTTTATCGTCGAGTTCGTCCGGGTCCCGGATGCGCAGCTGGGTTATCTGGCGTGGAACTGGCTGACCATGGGCCAGGTGCTGTGCCTGCCGATGATAGTTGGCGGCCTGTTCCTGATCTGGCTGGCCTACCACCGCGCTCCAGCGGCACCGGCGGCGAAAGACGCCGCGCTCTAATTCGGATCGCAGGGCGCGAGCCCTGCCTTCAAGGACACAGGTAATACATGAAGCAATATCTCGATCTGGTCGCTCACGTCATCAAGAACGGCACCAAGCAGGCCAACCGCACGGGCGTGAACACCATCAGCTTTCCCGGCGCGATGCTGCGTTATGACCTGAAAGACGGTTTCCCGGCGATCACCACCCGCAAGATGGCCTTCAAATCGGCCATCGGCGAGATGTGCGGTTTCCTTCGTGGGGTGAACAACGCCGCCGAATTCCGTGCCCTGGGCTGCAAGGTCTGGGACCAGAACGCCAACGAAAACGCCCAGTGGCTGGCCAACCCCTTCCGCCAGGGCGAGGACGACCTGGGTGAGATCTACGGCGTGCAATGGCGCAAGTGGCCGGCGTACAAGCAGATTCCCCTGAGCAACCCCGCCGCCATCGAACAGACCCTGAAGCAGGGCTACCGGCAGATCGCCGAAGGCGAGGAAAACGGCCAGGCCTACGTGGTGCTGTACAAGGCCATCGATCAGGTGCGCCAGTGCGTGGACACCATCATCAAGGACCCGGGCAGCCGCCGTATCCTGTTCCACGGCTGGAACTGCGCCCAGCTGGATGAAATGGCCCTGCCACCGTGCCACCTGTTGTACCAGTTCCACCCGAATGTCGAGACCCGGGAGATTTCCCTGACCCTCTACATCCGCTCCAACGACCTGGGCCTGGGCACGCCGTTCAACCTCACCGAAGGCGCGGCACTGCTGAGCCTGATCGGTCGCCTGACCGGCTACACTCCGCGCTGGTTCACCTATTTCATCGGTGACGCCCACGTCTACGAAAACCACCTGGACATGCTCAACGAACAGCTCAAGCGCGAGCCGTTCCCGATGCCGAAGCTGGTGATTTCCGAGCGTGTACCGGAGTTCGCCAAGACCGGCGTGTACGAGCCGGAGTGGCTGGAAAAGGTCGAGCCGAGCGACTTCTCGCTGGAAGGCTACGAGCACCACGCGCCGATGACCGCGCCGATGGCGGTCTGATACACCCTCTGTAGGAGCGAGCTTGCTCGCGATCAGCCGCCAGGCTGAGATTTGCGGTGCCCACCTTACCGCTATCACGAGCAAGCTCGCTCCTACAGGGTTTGTCTAGTGGCCGTGGCTACGGCCCACGTGAGAGTCCTCGGCCTCGCTGGGGGCCACCGAGCCGCTGACTTCCAGGCTCTGCAAAATCCCGCACTGATCCAGATCCGGCCCTTCGCTGCAGCGTTGGCGCAGGTCGAGCAGCTGTGTCTGCAAGGCCAGCAGCCCGTCGATCCGCGCCTTGACGTGGTGGATATGCTCGTCGATCAACGCATTCACGCTCTGGCACTGGTCCTGCGGGCTGTCGCGCAGGTTCAGCAGGCTGCGGATTTCCTCGAGGGTCATGTCCAGGCTGCGGCAGTTGCGGATGAAGGTCAGGCGTTCGGTGTGGGCCTGGGTATACAGACGGTAATTGCCTTCGCTGCGGGCCGGTTCCGGCAGCAGGCCTTCACGCTCGTAGTAACGGATGGTTTCGACCTGACAGTCGGTCAGCTTCGCCAGCTCGCCAATTTTCATCGCGCCAATCTCCGAAAGGGTGCTTGACCCTATAGTGGCTACAGGGTGTTCACTTGGCAACAGGCACCTTTTCGGACGCGACCTTATGAGCGATTCGTTGCACACCCCTGGCAAACCCGGCGCTGGTTCCAAGCATGCTGGCCACGATCACGATCACGATCACGATCACGATCACGATCACGATCACGATCACGATCACGATCACGGCCATGGCGCAAAACTGCATCCGGTGAAAAAACACGATCATGCCGGTCACGGCGGTTCCTGCTGTTCAGCGCCGTCGTTGGTCCAGTTGAGCGAGCCCCAGGCTGACAGCCATGGCGATGCCTGTTGTTCGTCGGCCGCCGCGCCATCGCTGGTCAAGCTCAGCGCGGCGCCGAGCGCCAATGCGCGCCTGAGCAGCTTTCGCATCGACGCCATGGACTGCCCGACCGAGCAGACGCTGATCCAGAACAAGCTGGGCAAGCTGGCGGGTGTGCAGCAACTGGAGTTCAACCTGATCAACCGCGTGCTGGGCGTGACCCACGACCTGCAGGACGACGCTCCGATCATCGCCGCCATCAAGTCCCTGGGCATGGAGGCAGAGCCCATCGGCCAGGGTGGCGAGTCCGATGCCCCGGCCGCAGCACCGGTGAAAAAGCACTGGTGGCCGCTGGCGCTGTCCGGCATCGGCGCGCTGGCCGCGGAAGTGATCCACTTCACCAGCGCCGCGCCGACCTGGGTGGTGGCGGTGATTGCCCTGGTATCGATCCTCAGCGGCGGTCTCGGCACCTACAAGAAGGGTTGGATCGCCCTGAAGAACCGCAACCTCAACATCAACGCCCTGATGAGCATCGCCGTGACCGGCGCCGTGCTGATCGGCCAATGGCCGGAAGCGGCGATGGTGATGTTCCTGTTCACCGTGGCTGAGCTGATCGAGGCCCGGTCCCTGGACCGCGCGCGCAATGCCATCAGCGGCCTGATGCAGATGACCCCGGAACGGGTCACGGTGCAGCAGGCGGACGGCAGCTGGCTCGAGCTGGAAGCGAAAAGCATCGAACTCGGCGCGCGGGTACGGGTGCGTCCGGGTGAGCGCATCGGCCTGGACGGCGAGGTGGTGGCCGGCAGTTCGACCATCGACCAGGCGCCGATCACCGGCGAAAGCCTGCCGGTGGAGAAGACCCTGGGCGACAAGGTCTTCGCCGGCACCATCAACCAGGCCGGTTCCCTGGAGTATCGGGTGACCGCGGCGGCCAACAACTCGACCCTGGCGCGGATCATCCACGCGGTGGAACAGGCCCAGGGCGCGCGGGCGCCGACCCAGCGTTTCGTTGACAGCTTCTCGAAAATCTATACCCCCGCGGTGTTCGCCTTCGCCCTGGCCGTGGCGGTGATTCCACCGCTGTTCATGGGCGCCGCCTGGTTCGACTGGATCTACCGCGCGCTGGTGCTGCTGGTGGTGGCATGTCCGTGCGCCCTGGTGATTTCCACCCCGGTGACCATCGTCAGCGGCCTGGCCGCGGCGGCGCGCAAAGGCATCCTGATCAAGGGCGGGGTCTACCTGGAGGGCGGTTACAAGCTCGACTACCTGGCGCTGGACAAGACCGGCACCATCACCCACGGCAAGCCGGTGCAGACCGATTTCCTGTCCCTCGACCCGCTGGCGGACAGCAGCGCCCCGGCCATCGCCGCCAGCCTGGCGTCCCGTTCCGATCACCCGGTGTCCCTGGCCATCGCCAATGCGGCTGTGGATAAGCAACTGAGTCTGCACCTTGTGGATAACTTCGAAGCCCTGGCCGGCCGCGGTGTGCGCGGGGAAATCAACGGCCAGCTCTACCACCTGGGCAACCATCGCCTGGTGGAGGAACTGGGGCTGTGCTCGCCAGAGCTGGAAGAGCAGCTGTTCGCCCTGGAGAAACAGGGCAAGACCGTGGTGCTGTTGCTCGACAGCGCCGGCCCCCTGGCCCTGTTCGCCGTGGCGGACACGGTCAAGGAGTCCAGTCGCGAAGCGATCCAGCAGTTGCACGAGCTGGGCATCAAGACCCTGATGCTGACCGGCGACAACCCGCACACTGCCGAGGCCATCGCCGCCCAGGTGGGCATCGACCGGGCCCGCGGCGACCTGCTGCCCACCGACAAGCTGCAAGCCATCGAAGATCTGTATGCCCAAGGGCATCGGGTCGGTATGGTCGGCGACGGCATCAACGACGCCCCAGCCCTGGCCCGCGCAGAGATCGGTTTCGCCATGGCCGCGGCGGGGACCGACACTGCCATCGAGACCGCCGATGTCGCCCTGATGGACGACGATCTGCGCAAGATTCCGGCCTTTGTCCGACTGTCCCGCCAGACCTCGAACATCCTCGTACAAAATATCGCCCTGGCCCTGGTCATCAAGGCGATCTTTCTTGGGGTAACCTTCTTCGGGTTGGCCACCATGTGGATGGCCGTGTTCGCCGACATGGGCGTCAGCCTGTTGGTGGTCTTCAACGGTTTGCGCCTGTTGCGCAAATAAAGGGATAACGAGAGCGTGCAGTGCTGAGTGCCGAGCTGAAGGCGTTTTACATGGTGGCCCGCCTGGGCAGCATCACCCTGGCGGCGAAAAAGCTCGGCCTGAGCCAGCCCACGGTGACCACCCAGATCCGCCATCTGGAAAGCCAGTACGCGGTCGAGCTGTTCTATCGCGGCGGGCGCCGCCTCAGCGTTAGCGAGGAGGGCGCCCGGCTGCTGCCGATGGTCAAGGCGCTGTTGCAACAGGAAGCCGATATCGAGTTTTTCCTGCGTAACAGCGGCCAGCTGCAAGGCACCCTGCGGATCGCCGCCACGGCGCCGTATTACATCCTCGATCTGGTGAAGACCTTTCGGGAGCGCCTGCCCCAGGTGGAGGTGTCGGTGGAAATCGGCAACTCGCAGCAGGTCCTGGAGTCGCTGGAGGAGTATCGGGTCGACATCGCCGCGTCCTCGCAGTTGCTGGAAGATTCGCGCTTGATCCGCCGGGTGCTCGGCAGCGATCCGCTGGTGCTGGCGGTGCATCGCAATCATCCGTTGGCGGCCCTCGATCACGTCCCCCTGAATGCCCTGGCTGGGCATACCCTGCTGATGCGCGAGCCGGGCTCCACCACCCGGCGCCTGACCGAAGAGCTGCTTGACAGCGCCCGGGTCAGCTTCGGGCCGCTGCTGGAAATCGGCAGCCGCGAGTCGATCCGCGAGGCGGTGCTGCGCAATATCGGCATCAGCATCATTGCCCGCCAGGAAGTGCCCCACGATCCGCAGCTGCGGGTGCTGACCATCGAGAACGCGCCGCAGATCGCCGAATACCTGTACTGCCTCAAGGAGCGCAAGGGCGCGCGCCTGCCGGCGGCCTTCCTCGGGCTGGCGCAGGAAATGGCGCCGGCCTGAACAGCCACCTGCTGCGCAGGTGATCGCGGGCAAGCCTCGCTCCTACAGAAACACCGCTCGGCTTCTGTAGGAGCGAGGCTTGCCCGCGATAGCGTCGCAACGGCTAACGCGATCCCCAACCCAAATCCGCCAATACCACTATCGGCAGCTTTTGCCTCACTGCCACAGTAACTACGCATTCGCTCCCTAGGATGGCCTGCATCAGCTTGATGAGGTCCGTCCATGAACAATCCGATCGCAACTGCCCTGAGCAACCCCGGCGCGCCGATGAAGGTGCGTGGCATGCAGAAGCGCTTTGGCGCTTTCACCGCGCTGGATAACGTCTCCCTGGACGTGGCGGCCGGTGAGCTGGTGTGCCTGCTCGGCCCGTCGGGCTGCGGCAAGACCACCTTGCTGCGCTGCATCGCCGGCCTCGAGCGCCAGGACCGGGGTGAGTTGTACCTGGGCAGCCGCGACGTCTCGCACCTGGCGCCCCAGGCCCGGGACTACGGCATTCTGTTCCAGTCCTATGCGCTGTTCCCCAACCTCAGCGTCGAAGCCAACATCGCCTACGGCCTGGCCGGCAGCGGCCGTGACGAAGTGCGCCAGCGCGTGGCGCAGATGCTGGAACTGGTGGGCCTGACCGGCAGCGAAAAGAAATACCCCGGCCAGCTGTCCGGCGGCCAGCAGCAGCGGGTGGCCCTGGCGCGCGCCCTGGCCCCGGCGCCTTCGTTGCTGTTGCTGGATGAGCCGATGTCGGCGCTGGATGCCCGGGTGCGCGAGCACCTGTGTACCGAACTGCGCCAGCTGCAGCGGCGCCTGGGTATCACCACCCTGATGGTGACCCACAACCAGGACGAGGCCATGTTGATGGCCGACCGCATCGCGGTGATGAACAACGGCAGGGTCGAGCAGTACGCCACGCCGCAGGAAATCTACGATCGCCCGGCCACCCCATTCGTCGCCGAATTCGTCGGCCAGGGCAACTGGCTGCCGTTCCGCCGCAGCAGCGACAGCCACGCCCAGGTCGGCGGGATGAACCTGCGGCTGGCGGCCGACTCCGGCAAGGCCGCTTCGGGCCGGTTGTTCTGCCGTCCGGAAGCGATCAACGTCAATCCGCCGGTGCACGAGGAAAACCTGTTCCCGGCCAAGGTCCGGGAGATCACCTTCCTCGGCAACCGCTGCCGCATGAGCTTCGAACTCAACGAATTGCCCGGCCATCCGCTGCTGGCCGAGCTGGCCCCGGAAGCCATGCCGCGCCTTGGCGCCCAGGACATCTGGGTCGCCTTGCCACCGCGCAGCCTGCAGGTGTTTGCCTGAGATGGCCGTTGATCTGAGCCTGCCGCTACCCGCAAAACGGGCGCGCCAGGCTTCCCGTGCGGAAATCGGCGACCGCATCTTCGTGCTCGGCGGCAAGCTGGTGCTGCTCGTGCTGCTGGGCCTGGCGGTACTGCTGCCGTTGCTGGCGATCTTCTGGCGCGGCTTCAGCGGTGAAGCCGGGCAGGGCGGTGGCCTGGTCGCCGCCCGTGAGTTGGTGACCAGCGCCAACTTCCACTGGCTGTTGGGCAACAGCCTGAAAGTCTCCCTCAGCGTCGCTGCCATCGTGGTACCGCTGGCCTACCTGTTCGCCTATGCCCTGCAACGCACGCTGATTCCCGGCAAGGCGATCTGGCGCGGCCTGTCGCTATTGCCGCTGATGGCGCCGTCGATGCTGCCGGGGATTGCCCTGGTCTATCTGTTCGGCAACCAGGGCCTGCTGCGCGGGCTGCTCTCGGACAATATCTACGGCTTCTGGGGCATTGTCCTCGGCGAAGTGATCTACACCTTTCCCCACGCTTTGATGATCCTGCTGTCGGCCCTGTCCCTGGCCGATGCGCGGCTGTTCGACGCCGCGTCGAGCATGGGCGCCAGCCCGGCCAAGGCCTTTCGCAGCATCACCTGGCCAGCCACCCGGCAGGCGGTGTTCGCCGCGTTCTGCCTGGTGTTCACCCTGACCATCACCGATTTCGGGGTGCCGGTGGTGGTCGGTGGCGACTATCAGGTGCTGGCGCTGGAGGCCTACAAGGCGGTGGTCGGCCAGCAGCAGTTCGGCCGTGGCGCCTTGATCGGCATGGTGCTGTTGCTGCCGGCGCTGTTCAGCTTCGGTGTCGATGCCTGGCTGCGCCGCCGTCATGGCGATTCCATGAGCGGCCGGGCCCAGGTGTTCCAGCCGGCGCCTTCTCGCGTGAGAGACGGCTGCTACCTGGCGATCGTCCTGTTGATCTGCGCGGCGCTGCTGCTGGTATTCGGCATGGCGGTGTTCTCGTCGCTGGTGAAGTTCTGGCCCTATAACCTGTCGATGTCGCTCAACCACTACCAGTTCAACGACACCGCCGGCGGCGGCTGGCTGGCCTACCGCAACAGCCTGACCATGGCCCTGTGCACGGCGCTGATCGGCGGCGCGCTGATCTTCACCGGCGCCTACCTGATGGAGAAGACCCACGCCCAGCGCGGCCTCAACCTGGCGCTGCGCATGCTCAGCTTCGTGCCGATGGCGGTGCCGGGCCTGGTGCTGGGCCTGGGTTATGTCTTCTTCTTCAACCTCAGCGGCAACCCGCTGCATGTGTTCTACGGCAGCATGACCCTGCTGGTGGTGTGCACCATCGCCCACTACCTGACCACCGCGCAGATGACCGCCACCACCGCGCTGCGCCAGCTCGACGCCGAGTTCGAGGCCGCCGCGCTGTCGCTCAAGGCGCCGCTGTACCGCCATTACCTGCGGGTCACCGTGCCGATCTGTCTGCCGGCGCTGCTGGATATCCTGCGCTACCTGTTCGTCTCGGCCATGACCACCGTCTCGGCGGCGATCTTCCTCTACAGCCCCGACACCATCCTCGCGGCGGTGGCGGTGCTGAACATGGACGACGCCGGCAACGTCGGCGGCGCGGCCGCCATGTCGACCCTGATCCTCTTGACCTCGGCGGGCGTGTCCCTGCTCCTGGCCTGGGCTTCGCGTGGCTTGCTGCGCCGCTCCCAGGCCTGGCGGCAGACCGCGCCTGGCCACTGAATCTGTCCAACCCCACTACCACAGAAAGGAACCGCACCATGTTCAAGCCCCTGGCTGTTGCCGCTGCTGTCCTCACTGCTTTCAGCATGAACGCCTTCGCCGCGAAGACCGAACTGACGGTCTATACCGCCCTCGAGGCCGAGCAACTGAAGAGCTACAAGCAGGCCTTCGAAGCCGCCAACCCGGACGTGGAAATCAAATGGGTGCGCGACTCCACCGGGATCATCACCGCCAAGCTGCTGGCGGAAAAAGCCCGGCCGCAGGCGGACGCGGTGTGGGGGCTGGCGGCCTCCAGCCTGGCGATCCTCGATCAGCAGGGCATGCTGCAAAGCTATGCGCCGAAGGATTTGGGCAAGATCGGCGGCAACTACCGCGACGCCGCCAACCCGCCGGCCTGGGTCGGCATGGACGTCTGGGCCGCGACCATCTGTTTCAACACCGTCGAGGCCGAAAAGCAGGGCCTGACCAAGCCGGTGAGCTGGCAGGACCTGACCAAGCCTGAGTACAAGGGCAAGATCGTCATGCCCAACCCGGCCTCGTCCGGCACCGGCTTCCTCGACGTCAGCGCCTGGTTGCAGACCTTCGGCGAGAAGCAGGGCTGGCAGTACATGGACGAGCTGCACCAGAACATCGGCCAGTACGTTCACTCCGGTTCCAAGCCGTGCAAGCTGGCGGCGGCCGGCGAATTCCCGATCGGCATCTCCTTCGAATACCCGGCCGTGCAGCTCAAGCGCCAGGGCGCGCCGCTGGACATCGTGCTGCCGAAGGAGGGCCTGGGCTGGGAAATCGAAGCCACCGCGGTGATCAAGGGCACCCCGCATGAAGAAGCCGCGAAGAAACTCGCCGACTTCTCCGCCAGCCCCGCGGCCATGGAGCTGTACAAGGAAAACTTCGCCGTCCTGGCCCAGCCGGGGATCGCCAAGCCGCAGACCGAACTGCCGGCCGACTACGAGCAGCGCCTGATCAAGAACGACTTCGCCTGGGCGTCGAAGAACCGCGACGAGATCCTCGCCGAGTGGCGCAAGCGTTATGACGGCAAGTCCGAGAAGGTCGCCACGAAGTAACCGCAAGGTCTCCCTGTAGGAGCAGCCGGTCGACGCTCGATTGCTCGCGATGGAGGCCAACGATGACAAGGGCGTCCTGAATGCACGCGGTGCCCTTGGTTTTTTTCGCGAGCAAGCTCGCTCCTACAGGTCATCTCCCAAGGACAACATACACATGAGTAACCACAACGACCTGCTGATCGTCGGCGCCGGCATCCTCGGGCTGTCCCATGCCTATGCCGCGGCCAAGCGCGGTTTGCGGGTCAAGGTTTTCGAGCGCAGCGCCACGCCCCTGGGCGCGTCGGTGCGCAATTTCGGCCAGGCCCTGGTGACCGGCCAGCCGCCTGGGGTGATGCTCGACCTGGCCAAGGCCAGCCGCGGCATCTGGGGTGACTGGGCCGAACTGGCCGGCCTGCCGCTCAAGCGCAACGGCTCTTACCTGTTCGCCCGCACCGAGGTCGAAGAGCAATTGCTGCAGGCCTTCTGCGCCGGACGCGCGCGGGAGCACGGCTACCGCGTCGAACTGCTGCGCGGCGCGGCCTTGAACGATCTGTACGGCGGGCGCTTGCGCCATCATCGCGCGGCGCTGCACGGCCTGGACGACCAGCAGCTGTACTCCCGGGAAGCCATCCCGATGCTGATCGACTACCTGCGCCGCGACCTGGGGGTGGAGTTTCATTTCTCCACCCTGGTGCGCGACATCGAGCCCGGCCAGTTGCACAGCACCGCCGGCAGCTTTCGCGCGGCGCAGATCCTGGTCTGTTCCGGGCATGACTACCAGACCCTGCTGGCCGAGCCGATCGCCGCGCTGGCGCCGCAGGTCTGTCGCCTGCAAATGCTCCGCGCCCGGCCAGAGATGCAGCTGGACCTGCAACACGCGCTGCTCACCGGCCTGAGCTGTGTGCATTACGGCGCCTTTGCCGACCTGCCCGAAGCGGCGGCGGTGCAGGCGCAGATCCTGCGGGACGCGCCGCACCTGCACGAAAACGGCATCCACCTGCTGATCAGCCCGACGCCCTATGGTGAGCTGATCATCGGCGACTCCCACCATTACGGCAGCGATCCCTCGCCGTTCAATGCCGAACAGGTGGACAACTGGATGCTCGAACTGGCCGAACACACCCTGGGCTGCAAGGTGCAGGTAATCGAGCGCTGGCAGGGTGTCTATGGCGCCCGCGGCCCGGGGCCGTTCTCGTTCCTGCGCCCGGCCGCCGGGGTCAGCGTGGCGCTGATGCACAGCGGTGTGGGCATGAGCGTCGGCCCGGCCATGGCCGAGGGCAATATCGCCCGTTTGCTGGAGGAAGCCTGATGGGGCCTGAGCAGCGGATCGCCGAGGTGTTCGGCCTGTACGAGCGTTTTGGCGACAGCGACTACATCGGCGAGCCGGTGTCGCAGCTCGAACACATGTCCCAGGCCGCGCAACGGGCCATGGCCGAGGGCTTCGACGACGAAGTGGTGCTGGCGGCGTTCTTCCACGATATCGGGCATATCTGTGCGCAGGATGCCGAGAACATGGGCGGTTTCGGCGTGGTCAGCCATGAGCGGCTGGGCGCCGACTACCTGCGCCGCGCCGGTTTCAGCGAGCGCCTGGCGCGGCTGGTGGAATACCACGTGCAGGCCAAGCGTTACCTGACCTTCAAGGAACCGGGCTACTACGAGCGGCTCAGCCAAGCCAGCCGGCGCACCCTGGAATACCAGGGTGGAGTGATGAGTGCCGAGGAAGCCCGGGCCTTCGAACAGGACCCGCTGTGCGCGGTCAGCCTGCGCCTGCGCCAGTGGGACGAACAGGCCAAGGAACTGTGGGTGCCGGTGATGGATTTGCAGGTGCTCAAGGACAAGGCGGCGCGTCTGCTGAACCCCTGATTTTGTGGTGCCTGGAAGATGGCTATCGCGGGCAAGCCTCGCTCCTACAGGATCAGTGCCGTCTGTAGGAGCGAGGCTTGCCCGCGATGGCGTCCGTGAGAACGGCGCTAACCTAATCCCCGACCACCAGCTTCTGCGCCAACGCCTCGATCTGCTCCTGGCGCTCGGCCTGGCTCAGGCGCGGCGCCGGGTTCAGTGACGACCACTGCGGATGGGCGCGGGCCTTGTTCAGTGCCTCCGGCAGCTTGCCCTCGCGCCAGCTCTGGTCCTGGGGCGTGGCCAGCTGGATGCTGCCCAGCGCCGCATGACCGCGCACATTCAGCGCCTGCACCAGTTGCCGTTGGCGCAGGGCCAGCAGGCGCAGCACGCTGTCGTCCACGGTCAGCTCGCGCTGGCCCTTGAGTTTGCCCAGCAGGCGGCCGCCGTAGCTGCGGGCGGTTTGCAGCGCGCCACCGGCAATCGCCCCGGCCAGGGCCGCCGCGCCCAGGGTCAGGCCGCCCACCAGCAGATCGACGCCGGCCCCGGCCGCCGCGCCGGCAGCAATCCCGCCACCGACCCGCACGCCCAGCTGCTTGAGGGTTTCCGGGTTGAACAGGTCATCGCCCCAACGCCCGTCGAGCAGCGGCACATCGCTGGCGGCGGCATCCTGCGGGCGGAAGGCGTAGAGCTTGAGTAGCGATTCGACGCAGCGCTGCTCACGTTGACGCACGGCCTTGCGCAGTTCGCCAATGGCCTGTTGTTCCTGCTCGACCTCGCTGACCACGCTGCGCCGGCAGGCGGCGCAATCGATCAGCAGTTCGGCGATCAGCCGCGCGGCGCTTTGCTGGCGGGCCAGGCGCTGCGCCTGCTGATCGGCGATCAGGCGTTCCAGCTGTGGCCGCGAGCTTTCCAGGAGCAACGCCAGGCTTTCATACAGCCGCCGCTCGCCGTCCTCCGGCGGCGCCACGCTGTCGAACCGCACCAGCGCGTGCAGGCCCAGGCGGGCCAGGGCTTCGCGCCAGTCCGGCTCGCGATGGTCGGCGCTGCTGACGAAATTCAGCACCGGCAGCAGCGGCTTGCCGCAACTGGCGAGGACTTCCAGTTCGTCGCGGTATTTGGCCAGTACCGGCTCGCGGGCATCGATCACATACAGCCCGGCGTCGGAGTCCAGCAGCTGGCGCAGCACCTTGGCTTCCTGTTCGAAACGCTGGCGCGCCTCGCTGCCTTCGAGAAACCGCACCAGGCGGGCCGGGCCGTCCAGGCGCTCGCCGGGGTGCTCCAGGCGTTCCAGGTAGTCGAGCAGGGCGATGGCGTCTTCCAGGCCGGGGGTGTCGTACAGGTCGAGCAGCGGTTCGCCGTCCACCGACAGCCGCGCGCCCTCGACATGGCGGGTGGTGCTGGGGCGATGGGAGACCTCGCCGAAGCCGACGTCCCGGGTCAGGGTACGCAGCAGGGAGGTCTTGCCGACGTTGGTGTGGCCGACTACCGCCAGCTTCAACGGCGGTTTGCGAGAATCAGTCATGCCCGGTCTCCAGCCAGTTCAGCGGCACGCAATCGGCGAATGGCAGCTCCAGTTGTTGCAGGGCCACCTGCCAGTCACCCAGGCGTTCGGCGTCCAGCGCCTGGCCCGGTGGCGCCTGCAGCAGCCAGACCCGGGTGGCAGTGGCGCTGCGGGCCAGCTCGGCGATCAGCGCCAGGCTGCCACGGTCCGGCGAGCGCCGTGGATCGCAGGCGATGGCCAGGCGCGCCGGCGGAAAGCGGCTCATCTGTTCCAGCAGCTTGTGCCGGGATTCGCGGCTGTCGAGGATGCCGGCGTCTTTCACCGTGGCCGGCAATGGCGGTGGCCAGGGGCGCTGGTCGTCCAGTTCGATGGCCACCAGCAGGGCGCCATCGCTGTCCTGCGCGCTGACGCCGCCTTCGATACGGTGCAGCAAGTCGGGGGCGGCATCGTTGATCCCCAGGCGTTCGCTGCTGGGCATCAACGCTTCGCGCAGCTGGCTGTAGCCGGGGAGGTTGAGGTCCAGTTGCAGGCGCGCCTGCCCGTGCTTCCAGCGCCAGCGACAGAACAGCATCAACAGCAGGCGCGGCAGCACGCCGTAAATGATCAGCGAGGCCACCAGCCAGACGGCCCACATCTGGCGCACCAGTTCAGTGTTGTAAACATCCCGGGTGCTGGCGTGAATCATCTCTACGGTCGGTACGCCAAAACCTATGGCACGGGGTATGGCGGCGAGGGCGTTGGTCATCGCCACGAAGGCATCCGCGCCGAGCAGGGTGCTTTCCCAGTAGAACCCGTAGCGCTTGGTGATCAGCAGCATCAGCAGGATTGCCGTGGCGCTGAGCAGGGCCAGCAGCCACAAGCCGTTGACCAGGGTGCCGATGGCCCAGCGATTGAGTTTGCGCCGTTGCAGCAACAGCAGCAGGGCGGGCGCCAGCTGCGCGGCCTTGGCGTCGCGGGCGAGCTTGGCGCTGAGCCACAGCCACAGGCGGCCGAGGCTGGCGCCCTGTTCGCCGGCGAACAGCAGGCCCAGGGCCCAGCTCAGCAACAGGAGCAGGTTGAGACCGAGCAGGCTGCCCAGGGCCCAGAACACATTGACCGGCGCCTGCCCGTTGCCCAGGGCGGCGAAGGCCAGGCCGGCGCCGCTGACGATGGCCAGCAGCGCCAGCAGCATCAGCGCCAGGCGCGCACCCTGGACCCAGTGGCGCAGGGCAGCGGCCAGGCCGTCGCGTTCGGCCAGCCACAGCGCGCGGTATTGGAGGCGGCTCGCCAGATCGCCGCCAGCGGTGCGCGCCAGGCGATTGGCTTCCTGGTCCTCCAGGGCGCCGGCGTGTTCTTCACGCAGGCGTACGGCTTCGGTGAGCCAGAGTTTTTCCAGTGGGGTCAGTGCTGTCACACGTCATTCCGTTGCTCAAATGAGGGGTGAGCATAACCGCTGTCGCGCCGATCGGGGTACGTTGCGGGGCACCGAGCCTCTGGTATCCTCGCCGGCATGAAAAAATCTCTCCCTCTCAGCCTGATCGCGGCCCTCGGTGAAAACCGCGTGATCGGCGTCGACAACAGCATGCCCTGGCACTTGCCGGGGGATTTCAAATACTTCAAGGCCACCACCCTGGGCAAGCCGATCATCATGGGTCGCAAGACCTGGGATTCGCTGGGGCGTCCGCTGCCGGGGCGGCTGAATATCGTGGTCAGCCGCCAGGCCGACCTACGGCTCGAAGGCGCCGAGGTGTACCCGTCGCTGGACGCCGCGGTGGCGCGTGCCGAGGAATGGGCGCTGGAGCAGGGCGTCGCCGAGCTGATGCTGATCGGCGGGGCGCAGCTGTATGCCCAGGGCCTGGAGCAGGCCGATCGCCTGTACCTGACACGCGTGGCGTTGAGCCCGGAAGGGGATGCGTGGTTCCCGGAGTTCGATCAGCAGCAGTGGAAACTGGTGTCTGACATGCCGAACCCGGCGGAAGGCGACAAGCCGGCCTACAGCTTCGAAGTCTGGGAGCGGGTTTAACCCCGTAGCCCTGTAGCCGCTGCCGAGCTCGCGAGGCTGCGATCGAGGACGAAGTCCTCGCAAAACCTGAGCGCGCGGTGTTTCAGGAAAAACAGGTTGTCTGGTTTTACGACTGCTTCGCAGTCGATCGCAGCCTCGCGAGCTCGGCAGCGGCTACAGGTCGTGATCCCGTTCCGGGCGTGAACCCGGAACGGGGCTGAAAGATCAGGCCTGCGCCAGCTCCGCATGCTCATCGGCATCGAGCTTTTCTTTATCGGTCTGCTGCATGATCTGGCTGGTGATCGCACCGGCAGTCATCGAACCGCTGACGTTCAGTGCGGTACGGCCCATGTCGATCAGCGGCTCCACGGAAATCAGCAGCGCCACCAGGGACACCGGCAAGCCCATGGCCGGCAGCACGATCAGCGCGGCGAAGGTCGCGCCACCGCCCACCCCGGCCACCCCGGCCGAACTCAAGGTCACTATCGCCACCAGGGTCGCGATCCACAGCGGGTCCAGCGGGTTGATGCCGACGGTCGGGGCCACCATCACCGCCAGCATCGCCGGGTACAGGCCGGCGCAGCCGTTCTGCCCGATGGTCGCGCCGAACGAGGCGGCGAAGCTGGCGATGGACTGCGGAATGCCCAGGCGGCTGGTCTGCGCCTCGATGCTCAGCGGGATGGTCGCGGCGCTGGAGCGACTGGTGAAGGCAAAGGTCAGCACCGGCCAGACCTTGCGGAAGAAGCGCAGCGGGTTGATCCCGGCCAGCGACACCAGCAGGCCGTGAACCACGAACATCAGGCCCAGGCCGATGTAGGACACCACCACGAAACTGCCGAGCTTGATGATGTCCTGCAGGTTGGAACTGGCGACCACCTTGGTCATCAGCGCCAGCACGCCGTAAGGGGTCAGCTTCATCACCAGGCGCACCAGGCGGGTGACCCAGGCTTGCAGGGTGTCGATGGCGTTGACCACTTTCTGGCCCTTGTCGGCGTCGTCCTTGAGCAGTTGCAGGGCGGCGATACCGAGGAAGGCGGCGAAGATCACCACGCTGATGATCGAGGTCGGCTTGGCCCGGGCCAGGTCGGCGAAGGGGTTCTGCGGAATGAAGGACAGCAGCAACTGCGGGATATTCAGGTCGGCGACCTTGCCCGCGTAATCGCTCTGGATCACCTGCAGGCGAGCCATTTCCTGGGTACCGGCCACCAGCCCTTCGGCGGTCAGGCCGAACAGGTTGGTCAGGGCGATGCCGATCACCGCGGCGATGGCGGTGGTGAACAGCAGGGTGCCGATGGTCAGGAAGCTGATTTTGCCCAGGGACGAGGCGTTGTGCAGGCGCGCCACGGCGCTGAGGATCGAGGCGAACACCAGCGGGATCACGATCATCTGCAGCAGCTGCACGTAACCGTTGCCCACCAGGTCGAACCAGCCGATGGAGGTTTTCAGGATGGGGTTGCCGGCACCGTAGAGGCTGTGCAGGGCAACACCGAAGACCACGCCCAGCACCAGCGCCAGCAGGACCTTCTTGGCCAGGCTCCAGGTGGTGTGACGGGTTTGTGCCAGGCCCAGCAGCAAGGCGAGGAACACCAGCAGATTGAGGATCAGCGGCAGGTTCATTGAGGCTCCATAAGACTTGTGCCAATCGCTTGTGGCTGCGATTGCGAACCGGCAAGCCTAACAGCTTGATATCTAATGAATTAATATCAAAAACGCATTGAGACTGTCGTTTTTGGAATAAGCCGCTGACGCTCAGGCACATGCCGGTGGCGGAATCAGGACGCGGGCGGTCGCCCACAGGCGAGGATTGTCACAGCGATTTGTTAGCGTCGATCTCTTTAAATCAGGGAGAAAACGCCGATGAAACTCACTCCGAAATTTCTGGTTGCCGCACTCTGCCTGGGCCTTGCCGGCCAGGTTCTCGCCACCGACTTGAAGCACTGGCCCGCGGAACAGGCCAAGCAACTGGACGCGATGATCGCGGCCAACGCCAACAAGGGTAACTACGCGGTGTTCGACATGGACAACACCAGTTACCGCTACGACCTGGAAGAGTCGCTGCTGCCGTTCATGGAGAACAAGGGCCTGATCACCCGCGAGACCCTCGACCCCTCCCTGAAGCTGATGCCGTTCAAGGACACTGCCGAGCACAAGGAAAGCCTGTTCAGCTACTACTATCGCCTCTGTGAAATCGACGACATGGTCTGCTACCCCTGGGTGGCGCAAGTCTTCTCCGGCTTCACCCTCAAGGAACTCAAGGGCTATGTCGACGAGCTGATGGCCTCGGGCAAACCGGTGCCGGCCACTTATTTCGAAGGCGACGTGGTCAAGAACACCGAGATCAATCCGCCGAAGATCTTCACCGGCCAGAAAGAGCTGTACAACAAGCTGATGGAGAACGGCATCGAGGTCTACGTGATGACCGCCGCCTCCGAGGAACTGGTGCGCATGGTCGCCTCCGATCCGAAGTACGGCTACAACGTCAAGCCGCAGAACGTCATCGGCGTGACCACCCTGCTCAAGGATCGCAAGACCGGCGAGCTGACCACCGCGCGCAAGCAGATCACCGCCGGCAAATATGACGAGAAGGCCAACCTCGGCCTGGAACTGACCCCTTACCTGTGGACCCCGGCGACCTGGATGGCCGGCAAGCACGCAGCGATCCTGACTTACATCGACGAGTGGAAAAAACCGGTGCTGGTGGGCGGCGACACCCCGACCAGCGACGGCTACATGCTGTTCCATGGTGTCGACGTGGCCAAGGGCGGCATCCACCTGTGGGTCAACCGCAAGGACAAGTACATGGCGCAGATCAACGGCATGATGGCCAAGCACGCCGCGGCCCAGGCCAAGGAAGGGCTGCCGGTGACGGCGGACAAGAACTGGGTGATCGTCAAGCCGGAAGATATCCAGTAACAGCGGGTTGAACCCATCGCGGGCAAGCCTCGTTCCTACAGGATCAGTGCCGTCTGTAGGAGCGAGGCTTGCCCGCGATAGGCCTCGCAGAGGCCGATCTCCAGGCAAAAAAATGCCCCGCACTTGGCGGGGCATTTTCATTCAGCGGCAGGCAATCACAGGCCGTCGAGCATTGCCTTGTTGCGCACCGCGCCCTTGTCGGCGCTGGTGGCCAGCAGGGCGTAGGCCTTCAGGGCGGTGGTCACCTTGCGTGGGCGTTTTTCCGCGGGCTTCCAGCCTTTCTTGTCCTGCTCGACACGGCGCGTGGCCAGTTCTTCGTTGCTGACCAACAGGTTGATCGAGCGGTTCGGAATGTCGATCAGCACCTTGTCGCCGTCCTGGACCAGGCCGATGGCGCCGCCCGCGGCAGCTTCCGGCGAAGCGTGGCCGATGGACAGGCCCGAGGTACCGCCGGAGAAGCGGCCGTCGGTCAGCAGGGCACAGGCTTTGCCCAGGCCCTTGGACTTCAGGTAGGAGGTCGGGTAGAGCATTTCCTGCATGCCCGGGCCGCCTTTCGGACCTTCGTAGCGAATGATGACGATGTCGCCTTCCTTCACTTCGTCGGCGAGGATGCCGCGCACCGCGCTGTCCTGGCTTTCGAAGATCTTCGCGTTGCCTTCGAAGACGTGGATCGACTCGTCGACGCCGGCGGTCTTCACCACGCAGCCGTCCAGGGCGATGTTGCCGTACAGCACGGCCAGGCCGCCTTCTTTCGAGTAGGCGTGCTCGACGCTGCGGATGCAGCCGTGTTCACGGTCGTCGTCGAGGCTCGGCCAGCGGGTCGACTGGCTGAACGCGGTCTGGGTCGGGATGCCGGCCGGGCCTGCCTTGAAGAAGTGGTGCACCGCTTCGTCGTTGGTCTGGGTGATGTCCCACTTGGCGATGGCTTCTTCCATGCTGCGGCTGTGCACGGTCGGCAGGTCGGTGTGCAGCAGGCCGCCGCGGGCCAGGGAACCGAGGATGCTGAAGATGCCGCCGGCGCGGTGCACGTCTTCCATGTGGTACTTCTGGATGTTCGGCGCCACCTTGCACAGCTGCGGCACGCTGCGGGACAGGCGGTCGATGTCGCGCAGGTCGAAATCGATCTCGGCTTCCTGGGCGGCGGCCAGCAGGTGCAGGATGGTGTTGGTCGAACCGCCCATGGCGATGTCGAGCATCATGGCGTTCTCGAACGCCTTGAAGTTGGCGATGTTGCGCGGCAGCACCGACTCGTCGTTCTCGCCGTAGTAGCGCTTGCACAGCTCGACGATGGTGCGGCCGGCCTGCAGGAACAGCTGCTCGCGGTCGCTGTGGGTGGCCAGGGTCGAACCGTTGCCCGGCAGGGCCAGGCCCAGGGCCTCGGTCAGGCAGTTCATCGAGTTGGCGGTGAACATGCCGGAGCAGGAACCGCAGGTCGGGCAGGCGCTGCGCTCGTACTCGGCAACCTTCTCGTCAGAAGCGCTGGAGTCGGCGGCGATCACCATGGCGTCGACCAGGTCGAGGCCGTGGGAGGCGAGTTTGGTCTTGCCGGCTTCCATCGGGCCGCCGGAGACGAAGATCACCGGGATGTTCAGGCGCAGGGCGGCCATCAGCATGCCGGGGGTGATCTTGTCGCAGTTGGAGATGCAGACGATGGCGTCGGCGCAGTGGGCGTTGACCATGTATTCCACGGAGTCGGCGATGATCTCGCGGCTCGGCAGCGAATACAGCATGCCGTCGTGGCCCATGGCGATGCCGTCATCCACGGCGATGGTGTTGAACTCCTTGGCCACGCCGCCGGCGCGTTCGATTTCGCGGGCGACCAGCTGGCCCAGATCCTTGAGGTGCACGTGGCCCGGTACGAACTGGGTGAAGGAGTTGGCAATGGCGATGATCGGCTTCTTGAAGTCGTCATCTTTCATCCCCGTGGCGCGCCACAGTGCGCGGGCGCCGGCCATGTTGCGGCCGTGGGTGGATGTTTTCGAGCGGTAATCAGGCATGGAGCACTCCGGGCGGCTAATCAGGTAACAAATGGGGAGTGAGCTTCTATTGACCTCTGGAACACTCAGAAATGGCCGTGTGTCCTGAAGCTGCCGATGACGCCGCGGGATCGCCGCGCGCCTCAGCCTGAGCTCATAAACCCGCCGGGGGATGACTGGCGATGAATCTCGCGATTCTACACCGCTGGCGCCAGGAAGGAATGCAGTGGCCGCTCTACGGCGTCGATTGCCTGGAGATCGAATCGGGCAGCTGGCGATCAGGGACTGGTTTAGACTCGCCGGCCTTCGATCACCTTCCAATGGAGCTGGAATGTCCGCGACGCTGCGATCCCTGAGGTTCTACCTTGTCGTCGGCCTGGCGCAGGGCCTGCTGCTGATGTGGGCCGTCCTTTACAGCGGCTTGTCCGGTGTCGCCATGAGTGCGCTGACGGCTGGCCTGTTGATGGGCGGCGGGCTGCTGCAACTGCTGGCCGAGCAACGACGCCAGCCGCGGACCTGGATCGCGATACTACTGGTGGCGTTGGGTGCGGCGGGGCTGGTGTGGGCCTGCAGTGGTCTGCCCTTCAGCCTTGGCGTGGGGGGCGGCGTGACAGCCGGCCTGCTGCTGATGACCCTGCTCGGTGCCACGCTGCTGCAGGGGCGTGACCATCTGTGGCGACGGCTGCTCGGCAACGGCGCCTGGGTGCTGCTGGCTCTGCCAATGCCCTGGCTGGCGCAGTGGCTGTTCAAGCTATGGATTCAGCACCGCCACCTCGACCCCTTCAAGAGCGGACTCCTGTCCCTGGCGTTTTTTGCCGCGCCGACCCTCGCGTTCTCCGGCGCCATGTTCCTCGGCGCTTTATGGCGCGCGCGCCGTCGGGCACAGGTCGCTTGAGCGCTGAGTATTGGGTGAGGAGGTGGTGGGGGCAATCGGCATGGATGCCCCTTGCCGCGTGGGGCAAGGGGCGTCCAGTCAGGCTCAGCTGTTAGGCAGCAGGCGGCAGGTGATGCTCTTGATGTAGCGGGTTTCCGGGATGGCCGGGTGCACCGGATGGTCCGGGCCCTGGCCGCCGCGTTCCAGCAGCTGGATATTGCGGTCCAGGTGGCGGGCGCTGGTGAGCAGGATGTTCTGCAGGTCGTCTTCCGGCAGGTGCATCGAGCACGAAGCGCTGACCAGGATGCCGTCCTTGCTGAGCAGGCGCATGGCCTGTTCGTTCAGGCGGCGGTAGGCGCCTTCGCCGTTCTTCAGGTCTTTCTTGCGTTTGATGAAGGCGGGCGGGTCGGCCACGATCACGTCGAAACGCTCTTCGGCGGCCTTGAGTTCTTTCAGGGCCTCGAATACGTCGCCTTCGATGCAGGTGACTTTCTCGGCGATGCCGTTCAGGGCGGCGTTGCGTTCAACGCCATCGAGGGCGAAGCCCGAGGCATCGACACAGAACACTTCGCTGGCACCGAAGGCGCCGGCCTGCACGCCCCAGCCACCGATGTAGCTGAACAGGTCCAGCACGCGCTTGCCCTTGGCGTAAGGCGCCAGGCGGGCGCGGTTCATGCGGTGGTCGTAGAACCAGCCGGTTTTCTGGCCTTCCATCACCGGGGCTTCGAACTTCACGCCGTTCTCTTCCAGGGCGACCCATTCCGGCACCAGGCCGAACACGGTTTCCACGTAGCGGTTGAGGCCTTCGGCGTCACGCGCGGCGGAGTCGTTCTTGAACAGGATGCCGCTGGGCTTGAGCACCTGGACCAGGGCGGCGATCACGTCGTCCTTGTGCTGTTCCATGGTCGCTGACGCCAGCTGCACCACGAGGATGTCGCCGAAGCGGTCGACCACCAGGCCCGGCAACAGGTCGGAATCGCCGTAGACCAGGCGGTAGAACGGCTTGTCGAACAGGCGCTCGCGCAGCGACAGGGCCACGTTCAGGCGGTGCACCAGCAGCGACTTGTCCAGCGCCAGCTTGGCGTCGCGCGACAGCAGGCGGGCGCAGATCAGGTTGTTCGGGCTCATGGCGACGACGCCCAGCGGCTTGCCGCCGGCGGCTTCCAGCACTGCCTGGTCGCCTGCCTTGAAGCCGTGGAGTGGGGTGGCGGCTACATCGATTTCGTTGCTGTAGACCCACAGGTGGCCGGCGCGCAGGCGGCGATCGGCGTTGGCTTTGAGGCGCAGGCTTGGCAGGGACATGACGTCGCTCCGGAAAAAAGAGCGGGAGTATAACGTGTTGCGCTCGCCGAGAGGCTGGCGAGTGGATATGCGGTGACAGGGCAGACCCGCCATGGATATCTCGCGCCTGCCCCGGCGTTGCCCCGAGGCGCCCGTTGTAAAGTTCCTTTCGGGTGGCCATGGGCGCCTTTTAAAGGGTTAGAATCGCCGCCTAGTCCAGAGTGCGTATCTATGTCCCAAGAGCTTTCCGCCGAACAGATTCAACAGGCCCTGCAAGGCATCAGCGTGCCGCCCCAACCGCAAATCATGGTGGATTTGCAGATGGAGCAGTACATGCCCGACCCTGACCTGGAAGTGATCGCGCGGCTGATCTCCCAGGACCCGGGCCTTTCCGGCGCCCTGCTGAAAATCGTCAACTCGCCGTATTACGGGCTGAGCAACAAGATCGCCTCGATCCAGCGCGCGGTGAACCTGTTGGGTAGCCGTTCGATCATCAACCTGATCAACGCGCAGTCGATCAAGGGCGAGATGAGCGACGAAACCATCGTCACCCTCAACCGCTTCTGGGACACCGCCCAGGATGTGGCGATGACCTGCCTGACCCTGGCCAAGCGCACCGGCTCGCAAGCGGTCGACGAAGCCTATGCCCTGGGGCTGTTCCACGATTGCGGCGTGCCGCTGATGCTCAAGCGCTTCCCCGACTACATGACGGTGCTGGAAGAGGCCTACGCCAGCGCGGGCCCCGAGAACCGGGTGGTGGACACGGAAAACCGTGTGTTCAATACCAACCACGCGGTGGTCGGTTACTACACGGCCAAGTCCTGGCGCCTGCCGGAGCATGTGACCAACGCCATCGCCAATCACCACAACGCCCTGGCGATCTTCAGCGACGAGTCTTCGCGCAACAGCCAGCTGAAGAACCTGCTGGCGATCCTGAAAATGGCCGAGCATATCTGCGCGTCCTACCGGGTGCTGGGCAATCAGGTCGATGATCATGAATGGAACAGCATCGGCCATCTGATCCTCGATTACGTCGGCCTGTCCGACTATGACTTCGAGAACCTCAAGGAAACCGTGCGCGAACTGGGCGCGCACTGATTCCCGACCACGTTATAGAGAACACGAGGCGCACATGCCTGAATTACCGGAAGTCGAAACCACCCGGCGCGGTATCGCGCCGCACCTGGAAGGGCAGCGCGTCAGCCGCGTGATCGTGCGCGAGCGGCGTCTGCGCTGGCCGATTCCGGAGGACCTCGATGTGCGCCTGTCCGGCCAGCAGATCGTCAAGGTCGAGCGCCGCGCCAAGTACCTGCTGATCAATGCCGAAGTCGGCACCCTGATCAGTCACCTGGGTATGTCGGGCAACCTGCGCCTGGTGGAAGTCGGCCTGCCGGCGGCCAAGCACGAGCATGTCGATATCGAGCTGGAGTCCGGCCTGGCACTGCGCTACACCGACCCGCGGCGCTTTGGCGCGATGCTCTGGAGCCTCGATCCGCTCAATCACGAGTTGCTGATCCGCCTGGGGCCGGAGCCGCTGACCGACCTGTTCGACGGCGAGCGCCTGTATCAGCTGTCGCGGGGACGTTCGATGGCGGTCAAGCCGTTCATCATGGACAACGCGGTGGTGGTGGGGGTGGGCAATATCTACGCGACCGAAGCGCTGTTCGCCGCCGGCATCGACCCGCGTCGCGAAGCCAAGGGGATTTCCCGGGCGCGCTACCTGAAGCTGGCGATCGAGATCAAACGTATCCTGGCCGCGGCCATCGAGCGCGGTGGCACCACCCTGCGCGACTTTATCGGCGGCGACGGGCAGCCGGGCTATTTCCAGCAGGAACTGTTCGTCTACGGGCGTGGCGGGGAACACTGCAAGGTCTGTGGCACGGGGCTGCGCGAGATCAAGCTGGGGCAGCGTGCGAGCGTGTTCTGCCCTAAATGCCAGAGCTGAAAAGCATCGCGGGCAAGCCTCGCTCCTACAGAAGCAAAACCCTGTAGGGGCGAGCGGGCGGCGATCCGACTTGCCCGCGAAGGCGTCCAGCCAGACGCTAAATTTCTCAAGCCTTGCCGGTGATCTTCCGGTACTTGGCCATCAACTCTTCTTCGGTTTCCGGGTGGGCCTCGTCCAGTGGGATGCAATCCACCGGGCAGACCTGCTGGCATTGCGGCTCGTCATAGTGGCCGACACATTGGGTGCACAGGTTCGGGTCGATCACGTAGATCTCTTCGCCTTGGGAAATCGCGGCGTTCGGGCACTCGGGTTCGCAGACGTCGCAGTTGATGCAATCGTCGGTGATGATCAGGGACATGGGGCACTCCGGCCAGGGCGGCGGGCCCAGGCATTTGAAAAACCAATGGCGCAATTGTGCCGCATTGGCGAGCGCAGTGCACGCGGGGCTCGATGGGAGGGGCGTTTGCAGGTCGACTGCGCGGGAGCTGGCGCAGGCTGCGCCAGCTCCCGCGGGGGTTATTTCTTGAAGCGCAGGGTCAGGGCGTCGGCCACGGCCGGATGCACGAACTTGCTGATATCGCCGCCCAATGCCGCGATTTCCCGGACCAGGGTCGAGGAAATGAACGAATAACGTTCAGACGGCGTGAGGAACAGGCTTTCCACGTCCGGCGCCAGTTGGCGGTTCATGTTGGCCAGCTGGAATTCGTATTCGAAGTCCGAAACCGCCCGCAGCCCCCGCAGGAAGACATTGGCGTTCTGCTCCTTGGCGAAATGCGCCAGCAGCGTGGAAAAACCGACGACTTCAACGTTCGGCAGATGCTTGGTGACCTCGCGAGCCAGTTCCACACGCTGTTCCAGGGGAAAAAGCGGGTTTTTCTTCGGGCTGGCGGCGACGGCGATGATCACATGATCGAACAGGCGCGAGGCGCGTTCGACCAGATCGCCATGGCCCTTGGTAATAGGGTCGAAGGTACCTGGGTACAACACTCGGTTCATCGCGTCGTCCTGGCGGGAGTCCGTTGGGGAGTCGGATGGTATCGCAGCCTTTCCGGTCGGCCAAGTCGCCTGTAACGGAAGAAAGCACTATAGACGACGAAAATAAGCGGCGTTTTCACCTGCTTTTCAGCCGTTCGGCCAGGGCCGTGGCCAGTTGCGCGGTCAGGCCGTAGACCGACAATTGCGGGTTGGCACCGATGCTGGTGGGGAACAGCGAACCGTCGTGGATCGACAGATTGGCCAGTTGGTGATGGCGGCCCAGGCTGTCGGCGACAGCGTTTTTCGGGTCTTCGCCCATGGCGCAACCGCCCATCACATGGGCGCTGCCCAGGCGGGTGCGGTACAGCGCAAGGTTCAGGCCGTCGATCAGGGTCCTGGCCTCGGCCAGGGTCTTCACGTAGCGGGCATCGCTGTGCATCGGCATGACCGCCTTGGCGCCGCCGGCGAACTGGATCTGCGCCATGCTGTGAAAGGCCCGGCGCACGCCGTCCCAGGCGTAGTCCGAGACCTGATAGTCGAGCACCGGCGAACCGTCGCCGCGCAGTTCCACGCTGCCGCCGCTGCTGTCCGGGTGAAAACCGTCGCGCAGCAGCGCGAGCATGGCGTGGGTGTGGGGCAACTGCTGCATGTTCAGCGCGCTTTGCGGGCCGAAACCGCCGAGCAGGGTGGCGGCCAGCGCCGGTTGCAGCGGTGGCACCTCGAGCTTGTAGGACATCTTGCCAGTGGCGCCGTCCTGCCACTGGAAATGATCGGAGTAGATCGACTGCGGCGCACCGTAGAACGGGTTGATCACCTGGTCGAACTGCCCGGCGGAGAAGTTCACCAGGTGCAGGAAGGTGCGTTTGCCCAGGCGTTTGTGCGGATCGGCCGCGTCGGAGCGCAGCAGCAGGGCCGGGCTGTTGATGCCGCCACCGGCCAGCACGTAGTGCCGGGCCTTGACCTTGATGGTGCGCCCGGTGGGCGCCACGCAGCGCTCGTCCATGGCCAGGCAGAGCAGGCTTTCGACCTGGTCGCCCTTGATCTGCAAGCGCTCGGCGCGGGCCAGGTACAGCAGCTCGCCGCCTTTCTCCAGGGTCGCGGGAATGGTGGTGACCATCATCGACTGCTTGGCGTTGGTCGGGCAGCCCATGCCGCAATAGCCAAGGTTCCAGCAGCCGCGCACGTTGCGCGGGATCACGTGCCAGCTGTAGCCGAGCTTCTCGCAGCCGATCCTGATCACGTCGTTGTTGGCGTTGGGCGGCATGATCCACGGAGCGACCCCCAGGCGCTGCTCCATTTTTTCGAACCAGGGCGCCATCTCGGCCGGGCTGTGGCCCTTGACGCCGTGCTCCTTGGCCCAGTGCTCCAGGGTCGGCTCGGGGGTACGGAAGCTGGAGGTCCAGTTGATCAGGGTGGTGCCACCGACCGCGCGGCCTTGCAGGATGGTGATGGCGCCATCCTTGCTCACGCGGCCGATGCCTTCCTGATAGAGGCTGGCGTAGGCCTGGTCCTCGAGCATCTTGAAGTCGTCGCTGGTCTTGAGCGGCCCTTCTTCGATCAGCAGCACCTTGTAGCCGGCGGCGCTGAGGATCTCGGCGCTGGTGCCGCCGCCCGCGCCGCTGCCGATGATGGCGACATCCGCTTCGAGGGTCAGGTCCTCCTGCAATTGCGAGCCGTTGTAGGTTTTCCAGCCTCGGGCCAGGCCTTCGCGAAACAGATCGGGTACGGGCATATCAGGCGCTCTCTAGTTGTTCTGTATTTCTGTAGCTGCTGCCGCAGACTGCGATCGGCTGCAAAGCAAGCCCCTGCGGGGCTTATTGCAGCCTGCGGCAGCGGCTACGGGTGTCAGATCCTGGGCGGCCCGGGATAACCGCAATGGGCCCAGGATTCGGGGCGGCTGTACCAGGCCATCATCACCAGTTGCAGCAGGGACGCGTGGCCCATGCGCAGCAGGCTGAGGGAGCTGTTTTCCCAGCGTTCGAGGAAGTGCCGGATGTCTTCGGCGCTGGCGTTTTCCCAACTGCCCCAGATGCCGGTCAGGGGGCCGCGGGTGATGCCCATGCCCAGCACGTCGAACAGCTGGCGGGTGAGCTTGAGCATCTCCGGCGACAAGTGGTCGAGGCTGTGATCCAGGCTGTTCAGGGTGGCGTCGAGCGCCGCCGGCAGCTTCTCGGCAGCCACGGCGCCGTCGAGCATGACCGGGATCAGCGCCCGCAGCACCGGCAGGTCACTGCTGCGCAATGCGGCAAAGCCGCTGGCCGCGGTGCCGTACGAGCAGCCGCTGAGGCTGGCGCCGAGGCCGGCGGTGGTCAGGAACGCGCTGGCGCACAGGCCGATTTTCAACAGGCCACGGCGCGACAGTACGGGTGCTGCAGGCAGGCTGGGAGTCATTATTGTTATTACCCGGCAATGGTCTGGTTAGCGGATGAACAGCTTCTGGATCAGCTTCTGGATCGGTTTGCCATAAGGCGGGTAGATCAGTCGCGCGGCATTCAGGCGCTGCTTGCTCAGTACACCCTTGGCTTTGCTGAAGGTCAGGAAACCCTCGTGACCGTGGTAATGGCCCATGCCCGAGTGGCCGATGCCGCCGAACGGCATGTCGTCCTGGGCGACGTGCAGCAGAGTGTCGTTGAGGCAGACCCCGCCCGAGTGGGTTTCGTTGAGTACCCGCTCCTGCTCGGCCTTGTCGTAGCCGAAGTAGTAGAGCGCCAGGGGGCGAGGGCGCTGGTTGATGTAGGCGAAGGCCTGGTCCAGGCCGGTGTAGGGCACGATCGGCAGGATCGGGCCGAAGATCTCGTCCTGCATCACCGTCATGTCGTCGCTGACATTGAGCATCAGGCTGTGGCCCATGCGCCGTTCCTGGTTCTCCTCGAACAGCGGGATCAGCAGCGCACCCTTGCTGGTGGCGTCGCTGATGTAGCTGTTCAGGCGCGCCAGTTGCCGCGGGTTGATGATCGCCGTGTAGTCGGGGTTGTCGACCAGGGTCGGGAAGAAGCCCCGGACCACCTGGCGATAGGCGTCGACGAAGGCGCCGACGCGGTGTTCCGGGACCAGCACGTAGTCCGGGGCGACGCAGGTCTGGCCGGCGTTCATGGTCTTGCCGAAGGCGATGCGTTCGGCGGCGTCCTTGAGCGGCACGTCGTCGGAAACGATGGCCGGGGATTTGCCGCCCAGCTCCAGGGTCACCGGGGTCAGGTTTTCCGCCGCAGCGCGCATCACGTGCTTGCCGATGCTGGTGGCGCCGGTGAACAGCAGGTGATCGAAAGGCAGCCGGGAGAAGGCCACGCCCACGTCGGCTTCGCCCAGCACCACGGCGACCAGGTCCTCGGGGAACGCCTTGGCCAGCAGGCGCTTGAGCAGCAGGCCGGTGGCGGGGGTCGATTCGCTGAGCTTGAGCAATACCCGGTTGCCGGCGGCGAGCGCGCCGACCAGCGGGCCGATGGCCAGGAACAGCGGGTAGTTCCACGGCACGATCACCCCGACCACGCCCAATGGCTGGTAGACGACCTTGGCCGAGGCCGGCTGGAAGGCCACGCCGACTTTGCGCCGCGAAGGTTTCATCCAGCCCTTGAGGTGTTTGCTGGCGTAGTGGATACCCTGCAGGCTGGGCATGATTTCGGCGAGCAGGGTTTCGTCGGCGCTGCGATGGCTGAAGTCTTCGCTGATGGCCTCGATCAGGGCCTGGCGTTCGCTGTCGAGCAGGTCGCGCAGGCTCTTGAGCCATTGCTGGCGCTGGCCGGCCGGTGGCATGGGGTTGGCCGCGAAGGCCTGGCGCTGGATAGCGAACAGACGGTGGAGCTCATCCAGCTGCTGGTGGGCTTCCGGCAAGTAGGCGATTTCGGCAGACATGGGCGGCTCCGGTTTTTGTGGGTGGGAGATTTTTAGAGTTTATACTCTAAAATGTCAAATGAGATCCCGGGCCAGCTTTGATTTATCCCATCGGGGATAGGTCGTAAGATGCCGGGCAATGCCTTCTCGATTAAAGCCCACGCTCATGGCCCCACGCATAAAAACCCGCGAACGTATCGTCCAGAACAGCCTGGAGCTGTTCAACCAGCAAGGCGAACGCAGTGTCAGCACCAATCACATTGCCGCCCACATGGAGATTTCGCCGGGCAACCTGTATTACCACTTCCCCAACAAGCAGGCGATTATCGCCGTGCTGTTCTGCGAGTACGAAGCCCTGGTTGACAGCTTCCTGCGCCTGCCCCAGGGCCGCAGCGTGACCGTGGAGGACAAGCGCTATTACCTGCAGGAACTGCTGGCCGCCATGTGGCGCTATCGCTTCCTGCACCGCGACCTGGAACACCTGCTCGACAGCGACGCCGAACTGGCCGCCCGTTACCGACGCTTCTCCCAGCGCTGCCTGATCCACGGCACGGCGATCTACGAAGGTTTCGTCGAGGCCGGCATCCTGCGGATGGACAAGGTGCAGATCGAGTCCCTGACCCTCAATGCCTGGATCATTCTCACTTCCTGGGTGCGTTTTTTGTGCACCACCCGGGAAAACTCCGCGCACCTGAGCGAAGAAGCCATCAAGCGCGGTGTGTACCAGGTGCTGGTGCTGGAGGCCGGATTTGTCACCGACCACGCCCGGGAGGCGGTCGATGCGCTATACGACGAGTTTTACGTGCCCCTCGCGCAAGCCCTGGAAGAAGTGCAGTAGGATCTGGATCAAGTCATCGTTCAATTACTGGAGCCCGTCATGCCCATCGCGCAACTGATCAGTCCACAGCAATTGGCCGCTCGCCTGGAGCAGCCCGGGCTGGTGATTCTCGATTGTCGTTTTGCCCTGGAAGACCCGGATTACGGCCAACGCAGTTATGCCAGCGGGCATCTGGCCGGCGCGCATTTTGCCGACCTGGAGCGCGATCTCAGTGGGCGGGTGGTCAAGGGCATGACCGGGCGCCATCCGCTACCCGAACCGGCGACGCTGATCGCGCGCCTGCAGGCCTGGGGCATCGACGCCGACAGCGACATCGTGCTCTACGACGACGGCCCCGGTGCCTATGCCGCCCGCGCCTGGTGGCTGCTGGCCTGGCTGGGCAAGCGCGACGGTGTGTTCATCCTCGATGGCGGCTTGAAAGCCTGGCACGCCGCGGGCCTGCCGTTGAGCCTGGATCCGCCGACCAATGTTCTCGGCCATTTCACGGGCCAGCCCGACAAAACCCTGCTGCTGAGTGCCGAGCAGCTGCAAAAACGCCTCGGCCAGCCGACCCTGACCCTGCTCGACGCCCGCGCCCAGCCACGCTTTCGCGGCGAGGTGGAGCCGATCGACCCGATGGCCGGGCATATCCCCGGCGCGCAATGTGCGGCGTTCACCGACAACCTGGACAGCGACGGCCGTTTCCTGCCGGCCGATCAGCTCAAGAAGCGTTTTGCCGCGAAGCTGGGCGAGCGTGCGCCGACCGAACTGGTGGCGTACTGCGGCTCGGGCGTGACTGCCTGTCACAACCTGTTCGCCCTGTGCCTGGCCGGTTATCCCCTGGGCAAGTTGTATGCCGGCTCCTGGAGCGAATGGATCACCGATCCGCAGCGCGCGGTCGCCACGGGCGACTGAATCCCCTTACCGTAGGAGCGAAACTTGCTCGCGATCCAGGCGCTGCGTTGTTTCTGCTGGACCGCGTCGCCTGAGACATTTTTCGCGAGCAAGCTTCGCTCCTACAGGGGACAGGTGCTGTTTCAGAGAAACTGGCGGGCGCTGCGGTAGGCTGCCGGCCCCACGCCATAGACCTGCTTGAACTGCCGGCTCAGATGGCTCTGGTCGGCGAACCCCAATTGCGTCGCCACCTCCAGCGGCAGGCAACCGTCGCGCAGCAATGCCCGGGCCTGGGCGATGCGCTGTTGCATCAGCCAGGTGTGCGGCGGCATGCCGGTGGCGCGACGGAATACCCGGGCGAAATGAAACGGCGAGAGATTGACCGCCGCGGCCAGTTCTTCCAGGGACGGCGGGGCGGCCAGCTGCGCTTGCAGCAACTCCTTGGCCTGGACGATCGCCCGGTGTTCCCGCCCGGGTTTGCCCGGCGCCCTGACCCCGGCGTGACGCCGCAGCAGCAAGAGCATCATTTCCCGCCACAGGGTCTGTTGTTGCAGGGCGGTGGCCGGGCTTTCCAGTAATTGATGCAACTGGCAGAAGCCGCTGACCAGATCGGGGTCGCGATACAGCGTGGCGCCGAAGGCCGGCAGGCTGTCAGTGGGCAATTCCAGCTCGCCCAGCATGGCGAGGATCTGCGCGTTGTCCGGATAAAACGCCCGGTACAGCCAGCCGTCCTCGGTGCCTTTGTGGCCGGTGTGCAACTCGTCCGGGTTGATCAGCACCAGGGTGCCGCGCCCCGCCAGGTGCTCGGCGCCGCGATAACGGTAGCGCTGGGCGCCGTCCATGATCATGCCGATCACATAGCCGTCATGCACATGGGGCACGAAGCGATGCTCGATATAACGCGCGGCCAGCAACTCCACGCCGGCCAGGGGTGCGGTTTGCCAGAAACGGATCGATTCGCCCTGGCCGCTGTTCATCGCAGCTCGCCCCCCAGGCCGGACAGCCACTGGGGAATGCGCCGTTCCAGGTAATAACCCGGCGTCTTCACCGAACCCTCGACAAAGCCGACGTGCCCACCCTTGGCCTGCAATTCGAAGTGGGTGCTGCCGGACAGCTCCCGGGCTTCCGGCAGGCTGTGGGGGAATACGAAAGGATCGTCCGCGGCCTGGATGATCAGGGTTGGTGTGCGGATTTCCCCAAGGAAATAGCGGCTGGAGGCACGCCGGTAATAATCCTGGGCATCGGCAAAGCCATTCAGCGGCGCGGTGACCCGGCCGTCGAAGTCCCAGAAGGTGCGCAGCTTTTCCAGCGGCCCGAGCCGCTCCAGCACGGCCAGGCCCTCATGGCGCCCGTCGTGCTGGAACTGGCGCTGCTTGTCCTTGATGTAGGCAAGCATCTCGCGCATGAAATGCGCCTGGTAGACCTTGGAAAAGCCCTGGCCGATACGGTCGGCGCACTGGTCCAGGCGAAACGGCACCGATACCGCGACGGCGCCTTGCAGCTGGCTGGCGCTGCCGCTTTCCCCCAGGTGCTTGAGCAATACATTGCCGCCCAGCGAGTAGCCCACCGCGAACAGCGGGGCCAGCGGGCGCTTGCTGCGCAGGTGGTCGATGGCGGCGGCCAGGTCTTCGCTGGCGCCCGAGTGGTAGCTGCGTGGCAGCAGGTTCGGCTCGCCCGAGCAGCCGCGCCAGTTCAGCGCCGCGCTGGCCCAGCCCTGGTTCGCCAGGGCCTTTTGCAGGCCGGCCACGTAAGGCGAATTGGAAGAACCGGTCAGGCCGTGCAGCACCAGCACCAGGGGCGCGGTGGCGGTGTGCGGGCCGTGCCAGTCGAGATCGAGAAAGTCGCCGTCGTCGAGCCACAGGCGTTCGCGCTGGCGGTCGAGGTGAGTGGTCTTGCGCCACAGCGGGCCCCACAGGGTTTGCAGGTGCGGGTTGCCGAGGCCGAAGGCGGGAATGAAGCGATCTGACGGAGTAGGCACGGTGATTCTCGTAGCAGCGGTGCGCGTCCCCGGCGGGGCTGCGCACCTTTTCAGGCCAGTGGTTTAACCGGCGATCTCTGCCATACGTTGCCACAAGGCGTAGTACACCTGCCCGGATTTCTGCTCGCGGTGCAGGCGCCAGTTCGCCGGGAGGCCGAGGGTCGACGGCGCGGTTTCACTTTCGGTATAGACCCAGGCGTCGTCGGCCAGCCAGTCGCGTTCTTCCAGCAGGGCGCAGGCGGCCGGCAGCAGGTTCTGATGGAACGGCGGGTCGAGGAACACCAGGTCGAAACGGCTGGCCGGCTGGGTTTCCAGATAACGCAGGGCGTCGGCGGTCTGCACCTGGCCAACGGTGCAGCGCAGGGTGCCCAGGTGCTCGCGCAGGCGCGACACGGCCAGGTTGCTGGCATCCAGCGCCTGGCCCATGGCGGCGCCACGGGACAGGGCTTCGAGAAACAGCGCGCCGCTGCCGGCGAACAGGTCGAGCACCTTGGCCCCGGCGACATAAGGCGCCAGCCAGTTGAACAGGGTTTCGCGCACCCGGTCCGGGGTCGGGCGCAGGCCCGGCACATCGGGGAAGCTCAGGCGACGGCTGCGCCACTCGCCGCCGATGATGCGCAGTTGGCCCACACCGTTGTGCTGGTTGTGGACGGGTTTCTTGTTGGGACGCGATGGGCTGGCCATTAGTGCTCCGGAACCCCGAGCGGCTGCTCGGCGGGTTTTTCAGTAGGGGCCGGCAACGGCTTTTGCGGCACGGTCGGACCGGCGGTGACGACGACCATCTTGTCCGCGCTCAGGTGCTTGTTCAGTACATCCCGGACCTGCTCCACCGTCAGGCTCTGGGACTGCTGCATGAAGTCTTCAAGATAGCTCAGCGGCAGGTTGTAGAAGCCGATGGCGCCCAGTTGGCCGACGATGTCGGCGTTGCTGGCGGTGGACAGCGGGAAGCTGCCGGCCAGCTCGCGCTTGGCGTCGTCGAGTTCCTTCTGGGTCGGGCCGGTCTTGAGGTAGTCGGCGAGCACGTCCTGCACCAGCTTGAGGGTGCCCTCGCTCATTTCGGCGCGGGTCTGCAGGTTGATCATGAACGGACCACGGGCCTGCATCGGGCTGAAGCCAGAATAGACGCCGTAGGTCAGGCCGCGCTTCTCGCGCACTTCGCTCATCAGCCGGGTACCAAAACCGCCGCCGCCAAGGATCTGGTTGCCCAGGGACAGCGCGGCGTAATCCGGGTCGTCACGATCGATGCCCAGTTGCGCCAGCAGCAGGCTGGTCTGGCTGGACGGGTATTCGATATGGCCGACGCTGGCCTGCGGCTCGGTCGGTTGCGGGATTTTCGCCAGCGCCGGGCCTTTGGGCAGGGCGGCGGAGATATGTGCGGCAATCGCCTCGGCATCGCTGCGCGACAGGTCGCCCACCAGGGCGATCACCACGTTGCCGGCGGCATAGGCCTTGGCGTGGAACGCCCGCAGCTGGGCCAGGCTGATCGGCGGCACGCTCTGCGCGGTGCCGTCGCTGGAGTGGGCATACGGATGGCTGCCGTACAGGCGGTTCATCAGTTCCAGGCTCGCCAGCTTGCCGGGGTTCTGCTTCTGGTATTCGAAACCGGCAAGCATCTGGTTCTTGATGCGCGCCAGGGAGTCGGCCGGGAAGGTCGGCTTGCCGACGACATCGGCGAACAGTTGCAGGGCCGGCGTGCGCTTGTCCGGTGCGCTCAGGCTGCGCAGGGAGGCGATGGCCATGTCCTTGTAGGCACCGTTGCCGAAGTCGGCACCCAGGCCTTCGAAACCTTCGGCGATCGCGCCGACATCCTTGCCGGCCACGCCTTCGTTGAGCATGGCGTTGGTCAGCATCGCCAGGCCTGGCGCGTCGCCGTCCTGGCTGCTGCCGGCGGCAAAGGTCAGGCGCATGTCGAACATCGGCAGCTCATGGGCTTCGACGAACAGCACCTTGGCGCCTTCGGCGGTGCTCCAGGTTTTGATGTCGAGGCTGCGGCGGCTTGGGGCCTTGCCGTCGAGCTCGGCCAGGGATTGCAGCTTCTGGCTGCTCTTGGCCTTGTCCAGCGCCTGGCTGGCGTTGGATTCGTTCGCCCGCAGCAGATAAAGGCCGGCAGCGATGATCAGGGCCACGAGTGCCAGGCCGAGCAGGACCGGGCTGGCGCTTTTGCGCTTACTCATGAGCGGACTCCTCAGGCAATACGTGGGCAACGCTCAGGCGTTCGCGAGTGAAATAGGTACGAGCGGCCTTCTGGATGTCTTCAGGGGTCACGCTTTGCAGTTCGGCGAGTTCGGTGTCCATGAGCTTCCAGGACAGGCCGACGGTTTCCAGCTGGCCGATGGCGGTGGCCTGGCTGGTGATGGAGTCACGCTCGTAGACCAGGCCGGCGATCACCTGGGCGCGCACGCGCTCCAGCTCTTCGGCGGTCGGCGGGGTGGTTTTCAGCTCTTCGAGCAAACGCCACAACCCGGCTTCGGCTTGGGCGATGGTTTTTTTCTTCTGGCTGTTGGGCATGGCCGAAAGCAGGAACAGGCTGTCGCCGCGGGTGTAGGCGTCGAAGCTCGACGAACCGCCGGACACCAGCTCTTCGCCGCGCTCCAGGCGGGTCGGGATGCGGGCGCTGTAGCCGCCGTCGAGCAGCGCAGCGATCAGGCGCAGGGCATGCACCGAATGCTTGTCTTCGGCGGTGGCAATGCTCGGCACGTTGAAGGCCAGCATCACGCTCGGCAGCTGGGTCTTCACCCGCAGGGTGATCTGCCGCTCGCCGGGCTCGGCCAGTTCCAGGGGAATCTTCGCCGCGGGCACGGCGCGCTTGGGAATCGCGCCGAAATAACGTTGGGCCAGGGTTTTGACTTCGTCCGGGGTGACGTCGCCGACCACCACCAGGGTGGCGTTGTTCGGCACATACCAGGACTCGTACCAGTGGCGCAGCTCTTCGACCTTCATCCGGTTGAGGTCGGCCATCCAGCCGATGGTCGGCGTGTGGTAGCCGCTGGCCGGGTAGGCCATCGCCTTGAAGCGTTCGAAGGCCTTGGACATCGGCTTGTCGTCGGTGCGCAGGCGGCGCTCTTCCTTGATCACTTCGATTTCGCGGCTGAACTCGTCCGGCGGCAGGCGCAGGCTGGCCATGCGATCGGCTTCCAGCTCGAAGGCCACGCCCAGGCGGTCACGGGCCAGCACCTGGTAATAGGCGGTGAAGTCGTCGCTGGTGAAGGCGTTCTCTTCGGCGCCCAGGTCGCGCAGGATCAGCGAGGCTTCGCCGGGGCCGACCTTTTCGCTGCCCTTGAACATCATGTGTTCCAGGGCGTGGGACAAACCGGTCTGGCCCGGGGTTTCGTAGCTGGAGCCGACTTTGTACCAGACCTGGGAGACCACGACCGGAGCCCGATGGTCTTCCCGGACCACGACCTTGAGGCCGTTGTCGAGGCTGAATTCGTGGGTGGGTTGTGGATCGGCAGCCAAGGCTGAAAGGGGCAGACAAACCGTACTGAGCAGCAGGCCTGCGGCGCGGCGGGCTAGAGCATTCATTCGTTTTTTAAACCTGTTGGACTGCCCGCTTGGTCTTAGCCTACGGGCGAGAGGTTGGGGCGTGTCATCAATCATTACCAGTACCGCGCCGGAGCCTGCCAGTGCGCAGGGCAAGGCGCGAGGAGTGTGGTTTGGTCATTCCAAATAAACTCCGAGCAACGCAGCCCTGCGCACTGGCAGGCCCGGCCCTCCGGGTGGCGCCTGAAAGCGGGCCATGCTGCGTTGCAGTCCTTGGAAAGGAAAACACATTTCCGGCGGACTGCGCCTTGCCTGGCCCGTTTTCAGGCGGCCACGCGGTACTGGTAATGATTGATGACACGCCCTAGGATACTGATCCGTTTTACTGGCGGCCACGCCTATCAGGCTCGCATGGATCAACGTGTGCTTGAGCAGGTTGTATGGGTTCCCGGCAAGAAGCGCTGTTTTATCGACTAGACTTCGACTTTTCGCCGATTTTGCCGTTTCAGTCCTTTAGTAAAATCGATCCTTGAGATGCCATTGGGCACCTCGACAAAATGTTGCGCGTGAACAAGCCGGCGGAAACGCAGTCTGTTCTGCATCGAATATTTATTTGCCGGTGCGCCTTGATGGCGCGTCGCTACCTTGAGATAGCCGTCCTCCATGTTTGGTTCCAACGACGACAAGAAGACCCCAGCCGCGGCTGGCGAAAAGAAAGGCCTGTTCGGATGGCTGCGCAAAAAACCGCAGGAAACCGTCGTCGAACAGCCACAAGTCCCTGTCGAGCCTGCCCCGGCTCCCGCTCCCGTTATAGATCAAGCCCCGGTTGTCGAAGTCGCCGCTCCTGTGGTGTCGCCGATTGCCGAGCCGATCCTGCAGCCTGAACAACCTGCGCCGGCGGTCGAACATGCTCCCGCGCCGGAACTGCCGCTGACCCCCGAGCACAAGCCCTGGCTGACCCTGCCGGTGGCGGAAGAGCCGGTGGCGCTGGTGGAAGACGAGCAGGCGCCGCACATCACCCCGCCGATTCCGGCCGCGACCGATGTGCAGCAAGCCGCCGAGCTGTTGGTGGCCGAGTTGGCACACAGCGAGCCAGCTGCGGCCCAGGCGCTGATCGAAGAGGAGGACGTGCCACAACCAGTGATCGCGGCCTTCGTGCAGCCCGAGCCTGTCCGAGCACCGGAGCCTGCCCCGGTTGTCGTTGCTCCAGTTGCTCCGGTCGCGGCGGTCGAAGTGCCTGCTGCCGTCGAGCCGCCCCGTGCCGAAGACAACAAGGTCGGCTTCTTCGCTCGCCTCAAGCAGGGCCTGTCCAAGACCAGCGCCAGCATCGGCGAAGGCATGGCCAGCCTGTTCCTGGGCAAGAAGACCATCGACGACGAGTTACTGGAAGATATCGAGACCCGCCTGCTGACCGCCGACGTGGGCGTGGAAGCCACCGCGGTGATCATCCGGAACCTGACCCAGAAGGTCGCGCGCAAGCAGCTGACCGACGTCGATGCGCTGTACAAGTCGCTGCAGGCCGAGCTGGCGAGCATGCTCAAGCCGGTGGAACAGCCGCTGCAGATCGCTTCGCAAACCAAGCCGTTCGTGATTCTGGTGGTGGGCGTCAACGGCGCCGGCAAGACCACCACCATCGGCAAGCTGGCCAAGAAGCTGCAGCTCGAAGGCAAGAAGGTCATGCTCGCCGCGGGCGACACCTTCCGCGCCGCGGCCGTGGAACAGCTGCAGGTCTGGGGTGAGCGCAACAAGATCCCGGTCATCGCCCAGCACACCGGCGCCGACTCGGCTTCGGTGATCTTCGACGCCGTGCAGGCCGCCAAGGCCCGTGGCATCGATGTGCTGATCGCCGACACCGCCGGCCGCCTGCACACCAAAGACAACCTGATGGAAGAGCTGAAGAAGGTCCGCCGGGTGATCGGCAAGCTCGACGCCGACGCGCCGCACGAAGTGTTGCTGGTGCTCGACGCCGGTACCGGCCAGAACGCCATCAACCAGGCCAAGCAGTTCAACCAGACGGTCGAGCTGACCGGCCTGGCCCTGACCAAGCTCGACGGCACCGCCAAGGGCGGGGTGATCTTCGCCCTGGCCAAGCAGTTCGGCCTGCCGATCCGCTACATCGGCGTCGGTGAGGGCATCGACGACCTGCGTACCTTTGAAGCCGAACCCTTTGTCCAGGCACTGTTTGCCGAGCGGGAGCGTTCATGATTCGTTTCGAACAGGTCGGTAAGCGTTATCCGAACGGCCATGTCGGCTTGCACGAGCTGAGTTTCCGGGTTCGTCGGGGCGAGTTTCTGTTCGTCACCGGTCATTCTGGCGCCGGCAAGTCCACGCTGCTGCGGTTGCTGCTGGCCATGGAGCGTCCAACCAGCGGCAAGCTGCTGTTGGCCGGTCAGGACCTGAGCACCATCAGCAATGCGCAGATTCCGTTCCTGCGGCGGCAGATCGGCGTGGTGTTCCAGAACCACCAGCTGCTGTTCGATCGCACCGTTTTCAACAATGTCGCCTTGCCGCTGCAGATCCTCGGCCTGTCCAAGGCCGAAATCGCCAAGCGCGTGGACTCGGCCCTGGAGCGCGTGGCGCTCTCGGACAAGACCGATCTCTACCCGGGCGACCTGTCCACCGGTCAGCAGCAGCGCGTCGGCATTGCCCGCGCCATCGTGCACCGCCCGGCCTTGCTGCTGGCGGACGAACCCACAGGTAACCTCGACCCGCGTCTGGCGGCGGAAATCATGGGCGTATTCGAAGATATCAACCGTCTGGGCACCAGCGTGCTGATCGCCAGTCACGACCTGGCGCTGATCGCGCGCATGCGCCATCGCATGCTGACCCTGCAACGCGGCCGATTGATCGGCGACGGGGAGGCTAGCGTATGAGTGCGACCCGCAGCCCTAAAGTGGCCGAACGCGTGGCTCCGAAAGCCCCGGATCAACCGCCGCAGAAGAAAAAGCGCGACGAAGACGACGGTCCGGATTTCAGCACCCTGCTGCACGCCTGGATCGAAAGCCATCGCGCCAGCCTGCTCGACAGCCTGCGTCGCCTGGGCAAACAGCCGATCGGCAGTTTCTTCACCTGCCTGGTGATGGCCGTGGCCCTGAGCCTGCCGATGGGCTTGTCGTTGTTGCTCAACAACGTCGAGCGCCTGGGTGGCTCCTGGCAGCGCGCGGCGCAGATTTCCCTGTACCTGGAGCTCGACGCCAGCGCCACCGAGGGCGAAAGCCTGAGTGAGCAGATCAAGGCCATGCCGGGCGTGGCGGATGCCGAGTTCATCAGCAAGGACAAGGCCCTGGACGAGTTCCAGCAGCAGTCCGGGCTGGGCGAGGCGCTCAAGGAGTTGCCGCAGAACCCGCTGCCGGGCGTGGTCCTGGTCACGCCGAACGAAGTGGACAAGGCGACCCTGGAAGCCTTGCGCCAGCGCCTGGCGGAAATGCCCAAGGTGCAGCTGGCGCAACTGGACCTGGTGTGGGTCGAGCGGCTGGCGGCGATCCTCAAGCTGGGCGACCGGTTTGTCTTCGGCCTGACGGTGTTGCTGGTTTCTGCATTACTTTTGGTGATAGGCAATACCATTCGTCTTCATATTGAAAACCGCCGCACCGAGATAGAAGTGATTAAACTCGTCGGCGGCACGGACAGTTATGTACGGCGTCCCTTCCTTTATATGGGCGCCTTGTATGGCTTCGGTGCGGGGATTCTGTCCTGGGGTGTTCTGGCGTTCGGCCTCGACTGGCTGAACGACGCGGTAGTGGGGTTGGCCGGCTTGTACGGCAGTGATTTCGCCCTGGCTGGCGTGCCGGTCGCCGATGGTCTATCACTCTTGCTTGGCGCGGTGTTGTTGGGGTATATCGGTGCGTGGATTGCGGTGGCCCGTCACTTGCGGGAGCTGGCGCCGAAATAGTGTCTTTTTGCTTGTATTGACCTTTTAGAATTTTTGGGAACTTGTTTTGTGGTTCCCGGTCAATTTTCAGCAGTGCTGAATAAGCACGAGTTATGTGAGTCGGAGGTTTTTTCGTATGACCACTTCTTTGCAACCTGCTTATGCCTTGGTCCCGGGTGCGAACCTGGAGGCCTATGTGCACACGGTGAACAGCATTCCATTGCTGACGCCCGAGCAGGAGCGTGAACTGGCCGAGAGTCTCTACTATGAGCAGGATCTTGAGGCGGCTCGGCAGATGGTGCTCGCCCACCTGCGTTTTGTCGTACATATCGCCCGTAGCTATTCCGGCTACGGTCTGGCCCAGGCCGACCTGATTCAGGAAGGCAACGTCGGCCTGATGAAGGCTGTAAAACGCTTCAACCCAGAAATGGGTGTGCGTCTGGTTTCGTTCGCCGTGCACTGGATCAAGGCGGAAATCCACGAGTTCATCCTGCGCAACTGGCGCATCGTGAAAGTCGCGACCACCAAGGCCCAGCGCAAGCTGTTCTTCAACCTGCGCAGCCAGAAGAAGCGCCTGGCCTGGTTGAACAACGAAGAAGTCCATCGTGTGGCGGAAAGCCTCGGTGTGGAGCCGCGCGAAGTGCGCGAGATGGAAAGCCGCCTGACCGGCCATGACATGGCCTTCGACCCAGCCGCCGAAGCGGATGACGACAGCGCCTTCCAATCGCCGGCCAACTACCTGGAAGACCACCGGTACGATCCGGCCCGTCAGCTGGAAGACGCCGACTGGACCGACAACTCCACCAGCAACCTGCACGAAGCGCTGGAAGTGCTGGACGACCGCAGCCGCGACATCCTCTACCAGCGCTGGCTGGCGGAAGAGAAAGCCACGCTGCACGACCTGGCGCAGAAGTACAACGTCTCGGCCGAGCGTATCCGTCAGCTCGAGAAGAGCGCGATGAACAAGCTCAAGCTATCGATTGCCGCGTAATACGCCACGCAATACAAAACGCCCCGATTCGATCGGGGCGTTTTTGTTTGTGGCGTTGGGGCGGCGGTATCTGTAAGGGCGCTATCGCGAGCAAGCTTCGCGCCTACGGGGCCGCGCATTCTTCTGTGGGAGCGAAGCTTGCTCGCGATCAGATCTTGAACGTCACTGCGCCCACAGCGCCTTGCGCGAATCGTTCAGGCCCAGCAGGTAGCTGTCGCCGCCCAGCTGGTTCATCTGCCGGCGGATCCAGCCGGCCCGTTGCGCCACGTAGCTGCTTGGATGGCTGGCACTCCATACTCGTGGGTTGGGCAGGACTGCGGCCAGCAGGCTGGCCTGCTGCCGCGACAGCGAGCCCGCGCTGACGCCGAAGTGATGCCGCGCTGCGGCCTCGGCACCAAATACGCCTTCGTCCCACTCAACGCTGTTGAGGTAGACCTCGAGAATCCGTTGCTTGGGCCAGAAGATCTCGATCAGCCCGGTGAACCAAGCCTCCAGCCCTTTACGCAGCCAGCTGCGTCCGGACCACAGGAACAGGTTTTTCGCCACCTGCTGGCTCAGGGTGCTGGCGCCACGAATCGAACCGCCGCGCTCGTTGTGGGCGAAGGCGGCCTGGATCGCGCCGAAGTCGAACCCCCAGTGTTCAGGGAACTTCTGGTCTTCACCGGCGATCACCGCCACCTTCAGGTCGTCGGAGATCTCGTCCCAGGGTTTCCAGCTGCGTTGCAGGTCGATGGGTTCGCCGTCGACCCAGGATTCGACCTTGCGTTCGACCATCAAGGCCGTGCCCGGAGGCGGCACGACACGGAACACCAGCACCAGCAAAACACTGCCGACGGCGAACCAGAGCAGGGCTTTAGAGAAACGACGGAAAAATAAACGCAGCATAGAGATGGCTTGGCCGAACCCGTTGAGCGCGCCATTATACAGGCCCGACCGACGATTCTGACTGGAGTTCCTCATGCTGCGTGGTTTCCTGATGCTGGCCGCCTTTTTCGGCTTTACCGGCGTTGCCCTGGGCGCATTCGCTGCCCATGGCCTGAAAAATCGCCTGAGCGCGGAATACCTGGCGATTTTCCATACCGGCGTCACTTACCAGCTGGTGCACACCCTGGCGCTGCTGGGCGTGGCGCTGCTGGCCACGCAGATCCCCGGCCGCCTGGTGACCTGGGCCGGCGCTTCGTTCGCCATCGGCATCCTGCTGTTTTCCGGCAGCCTCTACCTGCTGACCCTGACCGGTTTCAGCAAGCTGGGCATTGTCACCCCGTTCGGTGGGCTGGCCTTCCTGATCGGCTGGTTATGCCTGGGTCTTGCCGCCTGGCGCTTGCAGCTGACCGCTTGACGCTTGTAGCTGACCTTTAGGTCATGATCGGGCTAGAATGCTGGCCCCTAAAAATGATGGCGGCATCCGGCATGCGCATTCAGTTGAACGGCGAATCCTTTGAACTGCCCGACGGCGAAACCGTTGCGGCCCTGCTGACCCGTCTGGACCTGACCGGACGCCGGATCGCGGTCGAACTCAACCTGGATATCGTCCCGCGCAGCCTGCACGCCGAGACCACCCTCAACGAGGGCGATCAGGTCGAAGTAGTCCACGCCATCGGCGGCGGCTAGCCAAACACCGTGAAAACTACTGCAGGCTTCGCGCGCAATACTGCGTTAAAAACAGGCTCGGAATGCTCATTTACAGCCAGTAAAGTCGGGTGCGACTCCAACCGTTCCTCGCCTGTTTTTGCCTTGTCTTGCCTTTGCTCGCTACGTTTTCACGGCGTTTGGTCTAATAAAGCATTCTGCAAGAACCTCACCCCAACAGAGGATTTCCGATGAGCAACGTTCGCAGCGACAAGCCTTTCGTTCTGGCCGGTCGTACTTACCAGTCGCGTTTGCTGGTAGGCACCGGCAAGTACCGTGACATGGAAGAAACCCGCCTGGCCATCGAAGCCTCGGGTGCCGAGATCGTCACCGTCGCCGTGCGCCGGACCAATATCGGGCAGAACCCGGGCGAACCGAACCTGCTGGATATCCTGCCGCCGGACCGTTACACCATCCTGCCGAACACCGCCGGCTGCTATGACGCGGTCGAAGCCGTGCGCACCTGCCGCCTGGCCCGTGAACTGCTCGACGGCCACAACCTGGTGAAGCTGGAAGTGCTGGCCGACCAGAAAACCCTGTTCCCCAACGTGCTGGAAACCCTTAAGGCCGCCGAAGTGCTGGTCAAGGAAGGTTTCGACGTGATGGTGTACACCAGCGATGACCCGATCATCGCCCGCCAGCTGGCGGAAATGGGCTGCATCGCGGTCATGCCGCTGGCCGGCCTGATCGGTACTGGCCTGGGGATCTGCAACCCGTACAACCTGCAGATCATCCTCGAAGAAGCCAAGGTCCCGGTGCTGGTGGATGCCGGTGTCGGCACTGCCTCCGACGCCACCATCGCCATGGAGCTGGGCTGCGAAGCGGTGCTGATGAACTCGGCCATCGCCCATGCGCAACAACCGGTGCTGATGGCCGAAGCCATGAAGCACGCCATTGTGGCAGGCCGCCTGGCGTACCTCGCCGGCCGCATGCCGAAGAAACTCTATGCCAGCGCCTCCTCGCCGCTGGATGGTCTGATCAAGTAAGAGCCATTGATGACTGAATCAAACGACACGCCAATCCAGCCGGAAGCCGGCGACGAGCGCCAACACCGCCGCATCAAGAGTTTCGTGATGCGCGCCGGGCGCATGACCGAAGGCCAGCAGCGCGGCCTGGAGCAGGGCGCGCCGCTGTATGTGCTGCCGCTGGCCGACGCGCCGGTGGATTTCGATCAGGTGTTTGGCCGATCGGCGCCACGTTCCCTGGAAATCGGCTTCGGCATGGGCCACTCGCTGCTGGAAATGGCCGCGGCCGCGCCGGAGCAGGATTTCATTGGTGTGGAAGTGCACCGTCCGGGTGTCGGCGCGCTGCTCAACGGCGTGCTGACCCAGGGCCTGACCAACCTGCGGGTCTACGATTGCGATGCGATCGAAGTGCTCAACCGCTGCATCGCCGATAACAGCCTGGATCGCCTGATGCTGTTTTTCCCCGATCCGTGGCACAAGAGCCGTCACCACAAGCGTCGTATCGTTCAGGCGTCCTTCGCCGAGCTGGTGCGCAGCAAGCTGAAGGTCGGCGGCATCCTGCATATGGCCACCGACTGGGAGCCTTATGCCGAGTACATGCTGGAAGTGATGAATGTCGCGCCGGGTTACCGCAACCTGGCCGAAGACGGCAAGTGCGTGCCGCGCCCGGCCGAGCGCCCGATCACCAAGTTCGAGCGCCGCGGCGAGCGCCTGGGCCATGGTGTGTGGGATCTGAAGTTCGAAAAGCTGGCTTGAGCCCAGCCTTGTAGGGGCCGGCTGACCGGCGATGGGCTTCTTGCGGGCCAATCGCTGGCAAGCCAGCTCCTACAGGATTGCGATGAAATTCGCCGGAACCTGATCGGTCAGCCAGACCCCGTTCTCCGCCTGATAGAACTTGAAGCCCTGCGCCTGCATGTCCTGTGCGGCGATCTTGAGTATCACCACCTTCCCGTAACGCTGCCCCACCGATTCGGCGGTCGCCAGGTCCTGTGACAGGTGCACGTGATGGCGTGCGCCTGGGATCAGGCCTTTCTCGTTGATCGAGTCCATGAACCGCGTGGCGGTGCCGTGGTAAAGCACGGCCGGTGGCTGCTGCTCGGCCAGTTGCAAGCTCACGGTCTTGCTGGAATGGCCTTGCACGGCGCGAATGCGCTGGCCGTCCTCGGACAGGGCGAAGCGTTTCTTGTCGTTGCTGGCGACCACCTCGGCGATCAGTTCGGGCGTCAGCTGGCGTCCTTCCTTGGCGGCACCCTCGATCAAGGCATCGATCCCGGCCCAGCCTTCGCTGTCCAGCTGCAGGCCAATCGCCTGCGGCTCGTGGCGCAACACGTAGCTGAGGAATTTACTGACTTCTTCAGCGGCTTTTCTGCTCATATTCATCCTTGTGCATAAGTCATGTAGCCGCTGCCGCAGGCTGCGATCGGTTGCGAAGCGACCGCCAAGCCTGTTGATGCGATATGTCAGGTGTAATGCAGTGTCTGGGTTTATGGCTGCTGCGCAGCCAATCGCAGCCTGCGGCAGCGGCTACAGGTCAGCGGCGGTCGGCGACGACGCCGATCAGCACCAGCACCACCAGCAGCACCGGCGCCAGGCTGTAGTTGTTGAACTGGCTCAGTCCGCGGACGATCCACGGCGTGGCGTAGATCAGCGCTGCGCCGCTGCCGATCATGCACAGCAGCGCCATCATCGGTACGCGCAGAGCGCCGGCGAGGCCGCCCAGGCGCGCTTCGACCCAGCCTTTGATATCGGCACCGAACAGCACCAACAGGCAGCCGACCAGGGCCAGGGAGATTTCTGAAAGGTTGCTGCGACTCCAGCGGGACACGGTAGCGAGCAGGTCGAGTATCAAATCCATTCGTTTTCCCTTAGGGCTGAAATCAGCTCAGAAATTTCTGCAGCAAGTCATTGAGGAAGAGTTGGCCGCGCGGGGTGGCCGCCAGGCGTGACGGTTCGACCTGCAACAGGCCGCTTTGTTCGGCGTCGCGGCGACCTTCGGCGAGGCTTTCCAGGGGCAGCCCGGTGCGCTCCGGGTACAGCCGGGCCTCGACGCCTTCGGTCAGGCGCAGGGCGTTCATCAGGAACTCGAACGGCAGCTCTTCGTTGCTCAGGTCCTTTTCGCCGGCCTTGAAGTTTTTCGTCGGGTTGAGGTAGTCCTTGGGCAGGCGGGTCTTCCAGGTGCGCACGATGCGCCCGTCCGGATGGCTGAGCTTGCCGTGGGCGCCGGCGCCGATGCCGATGAAGTCGCCGAAGCTCCAGTAATTGAGGTTGTGCCGGGCCGCCCGGCCGGGCTGGGCATAGGCCGAGACTTCGTACTGGGCGTAGCCGTGTTCGGCCAAAAGCGCCTGGCCGGCTTCCTGGATATCCCACAGGGTGTCGTCTTCCGGAAGCGTCGGCGGCTGGTTCCAGAACACCGTATTGGGCTCCAGGGTCAGCTGGTACCAGGACAGGTGGGTCGGTTTCATGGCGATGGCCTGGCGCAGGTCGCCCAGGGCATCGTCCAGGGACTGATCCGGCAGGCCGTGCATCAGGTCCAGGTTGAAGTTGTCGAACCCGGCCTGGCGCGCCATGCCGGCGGCGCGGACCGCTTCGTCGCCGTTGTGGATGCGGCCCAGGGCCTTGAGCTTGTCTTCCTGGAAGCTCTGGATGCCGATCGACAGGCGATTGATGCCCAGAGCGCGATAGGCGGTGAACTTCTCCTGCTCGAAGGTCCCGGGGTTGGCTTCCAGGGTGATCTCGATGTCGTGGGCGAACGGGATGCGTTGCTCCACGCCTTTGAGCAGCCGGCCCAGGGCCTGGGCGCTGAACAGGCTCGGCGTGCCGCCGCCGAAGAAGATCGAACTCAGCTCGCGGCCGTAGACGGCGGGCAGGTCCTGGTCGAGGTCAGCCAGCAGGGCGTCGACGTACTCTTCTTCCGGCAGCACCGGGCTGGCGGCGTGGGAGTTGAAGTCGCAGTAAGGGCATTTGCGTACACACCACGGGATGTGGATGTACAGCGCCAGTGGCGGCAGATGGGGGAGGGCCGCCCGGGGCGTTTGCGCACCGCCGAGAATCAGCGGTTGCGCGGACGAATCAATGGTCATTGCAGGCTCAAGCGTTGCCGCAGAAGGGCCATGGCGCGGGCGCGATGGCTGAGTTGGTTCTTTTGGATCGGGTCCAGTTCGGCGCTGGAGCAGTTGCGCTCCGGTACCCAGAACAGTGGGTCGTAGCCGAAACCGTGCTCACCGCTGGCCGCCGTGAGGATGCGCCCGTGCCACAGGCCTTCGCAGAGGATCGGCAGCGGATCCTCGGCATGCCGCACCAGCGCCAGCACGCAGACGAACTGCGCGCCGCGCTCGGCCTCGGGGACGTCCTTCAGGGCGTCCAGCAGCTTGGCATTGTTCGCCGCGTCGCCCTGGCCGTCGGCGTAACGCGCCGAGTAGATGCCCGGTGCGCCGCCGAGGAAGTCCACCGCCAGGCCCGAATCGTCCGCCAGCGCCGGCAGGCCGGAAATCCGCGAAGCGTTGCGGGCCTTGAGGATGGCGTTCTCGACGAACGACAGGCCGGTTTCTTCCGGCTCGACGCTGCTGAACTCGCCGATCGAGCGCAGGTGCACCGAGTCGCCGAGCATGGCCTGGAGTTCCTTGAGTTTGCCGGCGTTATGGCTGGCCAGTACGAGTTGGGTAAAAGTCATCATTCGCCGGGGAAAAGCTCTTGGTTGAAATTGATGGTGTTGATCGTGTCGCCGGTCTGCACCTTGATTTCGAAGGTGCGGGTTTCCTGCTGTTCCACCGGGTACTGGGCGATGTAGTAGATCGCGCCCTGTTCGGTGACCTGCTTGAATTTCAGCGGCACCGATTGGCTGGTCAGGTCCTTGACGGTCCCGGTGACCTGGGCGACCAGCGGTTTGCCGGCCTTGAGCACCGAAACGTTGATCACGCCCTGGTTCTTGCTGCGCACCAGCTCCGCGGCCTTGGCGATATCCGGTTGCAGGAAGGTGGAGTTGAAGGTGTTGTAGTGCACGGTCACGTCACCGAACACTTCCTGGCGCTCGCCCTTGATGGGCTCGGCGGCCATCGCCGACGCACTCAGGCACGCTGCCAATAGAAAAGTAACCAAGCGACCCATGATCGTTCTCCTTGCTTTGAACCTGGTTTATACCGCGATCTGGTGATCCTGCAGGCCGGGGCTGCTGACGCGGTAGATGCCGATCTCACCTAACAGATTAGGCCATAGCTTACTGGCCCACCCGTGGCGGTGCTGTTGATCCACCGCAAGGCGATCGATGACCTTGGCTTCACGTTCGCGGCAAAGCTCTTCGAAGTCTTCGAAGGTGCAGAAGTGGATGTTCGGCGTGTTGTACCAGGTGTACGGCAGGAATTCGGAGACCGGCATCCGCCCCTTGCTGGCCAGGTACCAGCGGCAGCGCCAGTGGCCGAAGTTGGGGAAGGTGATGATGCACTGGCGGCCGACCCGCAGCATTTCGTCGAGGATCCGGTCCGGGTAGTGCACGGCCTGCAGGGCCTGGGTCATGACCACGATATCGAAGCTGTTGCTGGCGAAGTTGCCCAGGCCCTTGTCCAGGTCCTGCTCGATGACGTTGATGCCCTTGGTCACGCACTCGGCGATGTTGTCCGGGTCGTTTTCCAGACCATAACCGGTGACCTGCTTGTGATCGCGCAGCCAGCTCAGCAGTTCGCCATTGCCGCAACCGAGGTCGAGCACGCGGCTGCCGGCGGGGATCCATTCCTGGATGATTTCCAGATCAGCTCTCATGGCTTGTTCACACCGTAATTCGGTTCATGTAATTACCGAACGCCTGCAAGTAGCGCGGGATCGGAATCAGGAAGGCGTCGTGGCCCTGTGGCGCATCGATTTCCAGGTAGCTGACGTCCTTGCGCGCGGCCATCAGGGCGTCCACCAGCTCCCGCGAGCGGGCCGGGGAGAAGCGCCAGTCGGTGGTGAAGGACATCACGCAGAATTTGGCCTTGGCGCCTTCGAAGGTTTTCGCCAGGTTATCGTCGAAGTTCGCCGCCGGATCGAAGTAATCCAGGGCCTTGGTCATCAGCAGGTAGGTGTTGGCATCGAACCGCCCGGAGAACTCCTCGCCCTGATAACGCAGGTAGCTTTCGACCTGGAACTCGACGCTGTGGAAGTCGTAGTTGAGCTTTTCGCTCTTCAGGCCACGGCCGAATTTCTCGCCCATGGAGTCGTCGGACAGGTAGGTGATGTGTCCGACCATCCGCGCCAGCATCAGCCCGCGCTTGGGGATCACGCCCTGTTCCTGGAACGAACCGCCGTGGAATTCGGGGTCGGTGAGGATGGCCTGGCGCGCCACTTCGTTGAAGGCGATGTTCTGCGCCGACAGCTTGGGCGCCGAGGCGATGGCCAGGCAATGGCGCACCCGGTCCGGGTAGGTGATGGTCCATTGCAGGGCCTGCATGCCGCCCAGGCTGCCGCCGATCACGGCGGCCCACTGGTGGATACCGATCCGGTCGGCCAGGCGTGCCTGGCTGTGCACCCAGTCTTCCACGGTCAGCACCGGGAAATCGGCGCCGAACGGCTTGCCGGTGTCCGGGTTGATGCTGCTCGGGCCGGTGGAGCCGTTGCAGCCGCCGAGGTTGTTCAGGCTGACGACGAAGAACTTGTTGGTGTCGATCGGTTTGCCCGGGCCGATGCAGCTGTCCCACCAGCCCGGCTTGCGGTCGTCGGGGCTGTGGTAGCCGGCGGCGTGATGGTGGCCGGACAGGGCGTGGCAGATCAGCACGGCATTGCTCGCCGTGGCGTTCAGCTGGCCGTAGGTCTCAAAGATCAGATCATAGGCTGGCAGGGAGCGACCGCAGGCCAGGGCCAGGGGCTCGCTGAAGTGCGCCACTTGCGGCGTCACCAGACCAACGGAATCGGCGGGAAAGGCAGTTGGCATCGACCCTGCTCTCGTTTAAATGAGGCGTAAGTCTAAAGACCGCTGCCCCCAGCGGCAAGCAAAGGCCGGGGCTGATTTCATTGCATTGCCAAGCGGGCCATTTATCGCGAGCAAGCTCGCTCCTACAGGGGCTGCGGTGACCTTGTAGGAGCGAGCTTGCTCGCGAAACAGGCTCAGGTCTGGCGCGTCAGGCCAGGCAGATCCGGCAGCTTCTTCGGCGCGTTGATCCGCACCCGTTTCTGCCGGTTCAGCTCGCCACTGATCAGGCTGACCTGGCTCTTGGACACGCCGAACGCCTTGGCCAGGAACGCCATCAGGTAGGCGTTGGCCTTGCCCTCCACTGGCGGCGCGGTGAGGCGGATCTTCAGGCGCTCGCCATGCAGCCCGGCGAAGTCATCGCTACGGGCCGCAGGTTGCAGGTGACACTCCAGGATCAGGTCGTCGCCGTCCCAGCGAAAGTAGCTCATCACAGAGGCCGGGTCAGATCAGCAGGCGCAGGATTTCCGGCATCATGGTCATCGCTGCCAGGTTGTTGATCACCAGCATGTCGATCAGCTTGAGCACCATGAACGCCAGGATCGGCGAGATATCCAGGCCGCCCATGCTCGGCAGGATGCGGCGGAACGGCGCCAGGGCCGGCTCGCAGATCTGGTTGACCAGTTCGGCGCCCGGGTTATGGCTGCCCGGGGCGACCCAGGAAAGGATCACGCTGATGATCAGGGCGAAGAAGAAAATCTTCATGAACAGCGCGGTCACGCCAATGATCGACCAGATCAGCAGCTGCACCGGGTTGCCGGTGGTGCCGTAGGTCAGCAGCAGGGTCAGGGCCATCAGCAGCAGTTGCACGACGATCGCCAGGATCAGCGACGACATGTCCAGGCCGAACAGGCTCGGGATGACCCGGCGCATCGGCTTGAGCAGCGGCTGGGTGGCGCGCACGGCGAACTGGCACAGCGGGTTGTAGAAGTCGGCGCGTACCAGTTGCAGCACGAAGCGCAGCAGCACGATCAGCAGGTACAGGCTGCCCAGGGTTTGCAGCACGTACACCGCCGCAGTGTTCAATCCAATCATCATTGGCTCCTTATTGGCCCAGTTGTTCGGCCATCTCGGCCGAGCGGTGCGCGGCGGCACCCAATGCTTTTTCCACCAGGGCTTCGAAGCCGCTGGCCTGGAACGACTTGATCGCCGCTTCCGTGGTACCGGCCGGCGAGGTCACGCGGCGGCGCAGTTCGGCCGCGTCGACGTCGCTGGACACCGCCATGTGCGCCGCGCCCAGCGCGGTCTGCAGGGTCAGTTGCCGGGCGGTTTCCCGTGGCAGGCCGAGCTTCTCGCCGGCGGCGGTCATGGCTTCGATCAGCAGGAAGAAATACGCCGGGCCGCTGCCGGACACCGCGGTCACCGCGTCCAGTTGCTGCTCCTGTTCCAGCCACAGGACGATGCCCACAGCCGACAGCAGCTCTTGCGCCTGCTGGCGTTGCTCCGCGCTCACCGCGGCGGTGGCGTACAGGCCGCTGGCGCCCTGGCGCAGCAGGGCCGGGGTGTTGGGCATACAGCGCACAATCGGCTGCTCGCCGAGCCATGTGTTCATGCTGGCGCAGGTGATGCCGGCGGCGATGGACACGATCAGCTGGTGCGGCTTCAGGCTGGGGCGCAGGGCTTCGCACACGGCCTTCATGGCCTGTGGCTTGACCGCCAGCACCACCACGTCGACGCCGTCGATGGCTTCGGCGTTGTCGGCGAACAGTTCAATGCCGTGCTCGGCCTGGACCTTGGCGCGGGTTTCGGCGCCCGGGTCGCTGGCGCGGATCTGGCTGGCGTCCAGGCCCTTGGCGCGCAGGCCGCCGATCAGGCTGGCAGCCATGTTGCCGGCGCCGATAAAGGCGATACGAGTCTTGCTCATGACAGGTCCTTATTCAGAGGTGGGGCCGCCACGGTCATGGCTGGCCATAATCGCGAGCGCCAAACAGGGCGGTACCGATACGTACCCAGGTGGCGCCTTGGGCGATGGCCGCTTCGAGGTCGTGGCTCATGCCCATGGAAAGTGTGTCGGTTGGCAGGTCCAGGCTGGCGTGCAGGTTTTCGTTCAGGCGGCGTACGGCCGCGAAGGCGGCGTCCTGGGCGGCACGATCTTCGGTCGGCTCGGGAATCGCCATCAGCCCGCGCAGTTTCAGGCGCGGCAAGGCGCCGATGGCGCTGGCCAGGGCGGGCAGGTCGGCCGGCGTGCAGCCAGACTTGCTGGCCTCGCCGCTGACATTGACCTGAATGCAGATGTTCAACGGCGGCAAGTCGGCCGGGCGTTGCTCGGACAGGCGTTGAGCGATTTTCAAGCGATCCACGGAATGCACCCAGGCGAAGTTCTCGGCGATAGCTCGCGTCTTGTTCGACTGAATGGGGCCGATGAAGTGCCAACTCAAGGGCAGGTCGCCGAGTTCCGCCTGTTTGCCCAGGGCTTCCTGCAGGTAGTTCTCGCCGAAGTCGCGCAGGCCGGCGGCGTAGGCTTCACGCAGCGCCGCGGCAGGCTTGGTCTTGCTCACGGCCAGCAGGTGGATGCTGCTTTCGTCACGTTGCGAGGCCTGCGCCGCGGCACGGATCCGTGCGCTAACCAGGGCGATGTTGTCTGCTATCGTGGACATTCGATGTACGCCAGCGGGTCTTGGGTTCGCGGCATTCTACTGGAATTGGGGAACGCTATGGATATCACTGAGTTGCTGGCCTTCAGTGTCAAACAGGGCGCTTCGGACCTGCACCTCTCGGCCGGTTTGCCGCCGATGATTCGCATCGACGGCGATATTCGCCGGATCAACCTGCCGGTGCTGGAGGCGCAACAGGTGCACGAGCTGATCCTGGCCAGCATGACGGACCCGCAGCGGGCCGAGTTCAAGGCCGCTCTGGAGATCGACTTTTCCTTCGCGGTGCCGGGCCTGGCGCGCTTTCGGGTCAATGCCTTCAACCATCAGCGCGGCGCTGGCGCGGTCTTTCGCAGCATTCCGGCCAAGGTGCCGAGCCTGGACGAACTGGGCATGGGCGAGGTGTTTCGCCGCATCAGCGAAGTGCCCCGCGGCCTGGTACTGGTGACCGGACCGACCGGTTCGGGCAAGTCGACCACCCTGGCGGCGATGATCGATCACCTGAACCAGAGCCGGCACCAGCACATCCTCACCATCGAGGACCCCATCGAGTTCATCCACGAATCGAAGAAGTGCCTGATCAACCAGCGCGAGGTGCATCGCGACACCCACAGCTTCTCCACGGCGCTGCGTTCGGCCCTGCGCGAGGACCCGGATGTGATCCTGGTCGGCGAGATGCGCGACCTGGAAACCATTCGCCTGGCGTTGACCGCCGCGGAGACCGGGCATCTGGTGTTCGGTACCCTGCACACCACCTCGGCGGCGAAAACCGTGGACCGGGTGGTGGATGTGTTTCCGGCCGAGGAGAAGGCGATGGTCCGCTCCATGCTCTCCGAATCGCTGCAGGCGGTGATTTCCCAGGCGCTGGTGAAGCGGATCGGCGGAGGCCGGGTAGCGGCCCACGAGATCATGCTGGGCAGCGCGGCGATCCGTAACCTGATCCGCGAGGACAAGGTGGCGCAGATGTATTCGGCGATCCAGACCGGCGGGGCGCAGGGGATGCAGACCCTGGACATGAGCCTGAAGGCGCTGGTGGATGCCGGGCTGGTCAGCCGGGAGCACGCCCGGGAGAAGGCGCGGGCGCCGGAGAGTATTTGAGGGGGAGGGGTATCGGGGCGGCAAATGCAATCGCGAGCCATCGAGCATGGCTGCTCGATGGCTCGCGATCAGGGAAAGCGGATCAGCGCTGGACGATGCGCAGGGTGTTCTGCTCTTTTGGCAGGACCCGCTTGGCCACTACGTAGTTCTTGTCCCAGTACGGCTTCTTCAGGGTATCGATGGTCACCGACTTGCCGCGGCGCGGCGCGTGGATGAAACGATCGTTGCCCAGGTAGATGGCGACGTGGTTGACCCGGCGGCTCTTGAGGTTGAAGAACAGCAGGTCGCCAGGCTTGAGGTCCTTGCGCTCGACTTTCTGCCCGTGGCCGCTGGCCATGGCATTGGAGGTGCGCGGCAGATCGACGGCGGCGACGTCGTTGAACGCGTATTTCACCAGGCCGCTGCAGTCGAAGCCTTTGCTTGGGCTGCTGCCGCCCCAACGGTAAGGGGTACCCAGTACGTTGACGGCACGGCTGAGCACGGTGCTGCTCTGCTTGGCCGCCATCTGCGGCACCGGCTTGCTGCTGACGCTGCTCAGGTGGGTCGGGCGTTTGACCGACAGCTTGTTCTTGGAGCTGTTCTTGCTGACTTGGGTAACGTGGGCTTTTGGAGTGAAGCCGTTCACGTTGGGAAGACGTTGCTCACGATTGGTGGCGTGGGCGGCCAGTGGCATCAATAGGCAAATGGTTAGCCATGTCTTGAAAAATGGACGCATTAGGCAAGGCTCATATGGGTTAGCGCGCAACTTTATAACAGCTTTTTTGTCACTTCTCAGGCCGTTGGTCGATTCAACCTGGAGGTCAAATTCGCTGAAGAGGCGGCAAATTGACGCAATTGTCCGACAGAAGTCAGGCAGTACAAGGGTTTCACGGCAGCGACCTTAACATTTGCCACACGTCGGCTGCCTGTAAAAAAGTCACAAAGAATTAAAGAAAATTTATCTATTGCGTGGAACGAGGTACTCAATGAACACCTATCGCCCGGACGGTTCGACCCATGACACCCACAGCAAGGTGATCGGTTACCTGTTGTGGATTTTCGGTTTTACCGGCTCTCACCGCTTCTATTACGGCAAGCCGATTACCGGAACTATCTGGTTCTTCACCCTGGGCTTGCTGGGCATCGGCTGGCTGATCGACCTGTTCCTGATCCCGGCCATGGACCGTGAGGCCGACCTGCGTTTTACCCCGGGACCGATCGAGTACAGCGTCGCCTGGATCCTGCTGACCTTTCTCGGGATCTTTGGCGTGCACCGTATGTATCAGGGCAAATGGATCAGCGGCCTGCTGTACCTGCTGACTGGCGGGGTGTTCTTTCTGGGGGTCTTGTACGACTTCTGGACACTGAACGACCAGGTGTCGTTGCGTAACGCGCAGCGGCGTTGAATGCAGGAGCGCTATCGCGAGCAGGCTCGCTCCTACAGAAGAAGTACGGCGCCCATGTGGCCTGTGCCGTACCTGTAGGAGCGAGCTTGCTCGCGATCATGGCCGTCAGCCCTTGTGGCTGATCCGCCCATCCACCAGGGTGTAGCGCACCACGCCCGGCAGGCTATGGCCGAGGAACGGGCAGTTCTCGCCTTTCGACAGCCAGCGTTCGCCGGCCACGGTGGACGTGCTCGGGTCGAACAGCACCAGGTCCGCCGGAGCGCCCACCGCCAGCTTGCCGGCTGGCAGGCGCAGGGCGTCGGCCGGGCCGCTGCTCAGGCGTGCCAGCAGGGTCGGCAGGTCGAGCAGGCCGTCTTCCACCAGGGTCATGGCCAGCGGCAGCAGCAGCTCGACGCTGCTGATGCCTGGTTCGGTGGCGCCGAAAGGCGCCAGCTTGGCATCGCGTTCATGGGGCTGGTGATGGCTGGAAATGGCCTGGACCACCCCGGACTTCACCGCTTCACGCAGGCCTTCGCGGTCGGCGCGCGAGCGCAGCGGCGGCTGTACGTGATAGAGGCTGGAGAAGTCGATCAGCGCGTCGTCGGTGAGGATCAGCTGGTACAGCGCTACATCGGCGGTCACCGGCAGGCCACGGGCCTGGGCCTGGGCGATCAGGGCCACGCCGCGGGCGCTGGTCAGCTGGCTGAAGTGGGCGCGCACGCCGCTTTGCTCCACCAGCAGCAGGTCGCGGGCCAGGGCCACGGTTTCCGCGGTTTCCGGAATGCCCGGCAGGCCGAGGAAGCTGGCGGTGGCGCCTTCGTGGGCCAGGCCGCCTTCGGCCAGGTCGCGGTCCTGGGAGTGGAAAATCACCGTCAGGTCGAAGGTCGCCGCGTATTCCAGCGCCCGGCACAGGGTGCGGGCGCTGCGGAAGCCCTCCAGGCCGTTGCCGAAGGCCACGCAGCCGGCATCGCGCAGGGCGATCAGCTCGGCCAGCTGTTCGCCGTCCAGGCCTTTGCTCAGGGCACCGATCGGGAACACCTTGGTATTGCCGGCTTCGCGGGCGCGATCGAGGATCAGCTCGGCCACCGCCGAGGTGTCCAGCACCGGCTTGGTGCGCGGCGGGCAGCACAGGCTGGTGACGCCACCGGCCGCGGCGGCGCGGGTTTCGCTGGCGATGGTGCCTTTGCGGCTGTAGCCCGGCTCGCGCAGGGAGACGTTCAGGTCCACCAGTCCGGGCGCGGCCACCAGGCCTTTGGCGTCGAGGCTTTCGACCGCGTTGAAACCGGCGGGCGCGGCGCCGATGGCGACGATCTTGCCGGCTTCCAGATGGATATCGCTGACTTGATCCAGGCCGCTGCTTGGATCGATGACACGGGCGCCGAGAATGCTGAGCTTCACTGGGCGTTCTCCTGCTCGAATTGTCGCTGGGCGGTCTGCCCGCTCATGGCCATGGACAGTACGGCCATGCGTACCGCGATGCCGTAGGTCACCTGGTTGAGGATCACCGAGTGCGGACCGTCGGCCACCGCCGATTCGATCTCCACGCCGCGGTTGATCGGCCCCGGGTGCATGACGATGGCGTCCGGCTTGGCGCCGGCCAGGCGCGCGGTGGTCAGGCCGAACAGGCGGTAGAACTCGCCCTCGCTCGGCAGCAGGCCGCCCTGCATGCGTTCACGCTGCAGGCGCAGCATGATCACCACGTCGACGTCTTTCAGGCCTTCGGCCATGTCGGTGTAGACCTTCACCCCGTATTGCTCGATGCCGATCGGCAGCAGGGTCTTGGGCGCGATCACGCGGATGTCCGGGCAACCCAGGGTTTTCAGGGCCAGCATGTTCGAGCGCGCCACCCGCGAGTGCAGGATGTCGCCGACGATGGCCACCGAGAGGTTTTCGAAGCCGCCCTTGTGCCGACGGATGGTGAGCATGTCGAGCATGCCCTGGGTTGGGTGGGCGTGGCGGCCGTCGCCGCCGTTGATGATCGCCACCTGCGGGCACACATGTTCGGCGATGAAGTGCGCGGCGCCGGAGTCGCCGTGGCGCACGACGAACATGTCGGCGGCCATGGCTTCGAGGTTGCGCAGGGTATCGAGCAGGGTTTCACCCTTGCTGGCCGAGGAGGTGGACACGTTGAGCGTGATCACGTCCGCCGACAGGCGCTGGGCCGCCAGTTCGAAGGTGGTGCGGGTGCGGGTGGAGTTTTCGAAGAACACGTTGCACACGGTCTTGCCGCGCAGCAAAGGGACTTTCTTCACCGCCCGGGCGCCGACTTCGAGGAAGGAGTCGGCGGTGTCGAGGATTTCCGTCAGCAGCTCGCGACGCAGACCGTCGAGCGAGAGGAAATGGCGCAGCTGGCCCTGATCGTTGAGCTGCAGCGGGCGCTTGGCGTCTAGAGGCGTCATCGCAATGGACTCTTTAGAGGGGCGAATTAAAGGGCGAGGTCTTGAAGCTCGAGTTGAAGCGGCGCAGGACCGGACAATTTTACCCGCTCGTGGGCGGCCAGCGACAGGGTGGCACCGACCACGTTCGGGCGAATCGGCAGCTCGGCGGCGTCCAGGTCCAGCAGGCAGACCAGGGTCACGCTGGCCGGGCGGCCATAGTCGAACAGCTCGTTGAGGGCGGCGCGGATGGTGCGGCCGCTCATCAGCACGTCGTCGATCAGGATCAGGTGCTGGCCCTCGATCTCGAACGGCAGCTCGGAAGGGCGCACCTGCGGGTGCAGGCCGTTCTGGCTGAAGTCGTCGCGGTAGAAGGACACATCCAGGGTGCCCAGCGGCGCGTCGCTGCCCAGTTCCGCGAGCAGGGCCTGGGCGACCCAGACGCCGCCGGTACGGATGCCGATATAGCGGGGCTCGCTGATGGCGCGTTGTTCCAGGTGGGCGGTGAGACGCACGGCCATCTGGCTGATCAGTTCGGCGGGATTGGGCAGGCTCATGATTGCTCCTTCGTGGGCCCGCGCCTGGTTGCGTGCAGCGAGGCGCAGGGTCTTACGGCTGGTGTTGTGGCCAGGAGGCGCGTGGCCGGGGGGGCCACGCATCTTCAGGATTCGGCGTTTCAGTTGTTCAACAGCGCTGCGTTTTCGTCGAGCCAGCCTTGCAGCAGCAGGGCGGCGGCGATGGCGTCGACCGGGTTGTCGCGGTAACTGCCTTTCTGGCCGCCCCGGGCCAGGCGTTCGCCCTTGGCCTCGAAGGTGGTCAGGCGTTCGTCATGGGTATAGAAGGGCAGGTTGTAGCGGCCATTGAGGCGCCGGGCGAATTTCTCGACGCGCACGCACATCTCGCTCGGGGTGCCGTCCATGTTCAATGGCAGGCCGACCACCACCGCGTCCGGCTTCCATTCCTTGATCAGGGCTTCGACCTGGTTCCAGTCCGGTACGCCATTCTGCGCCTTCAGGGTGCACAGCTCGCGGGCCTGGCCGGTGATGGCCTGGCCAACCGCCACGCCAATCTGTTTGGTGCCGTAGTCGAACCCGAGGATCAGTCGCAGGGCCATCAGGCGTGGCCCGCCTGGCTGGTCAGCAGGGCGAGGTTGATGCCCAGGTGCTTGGCCGCCGCTTCCAGGCGCAGCTCGCTGCTGGTGTTGAACAGGATGTCGGCGTCGAACGGGCAGGTCAGCCAGGCGTTGTCCGCCAGCTCGGCTTCCAACTGCCCGGCTTCCCAGCCGGCATAACCGAGGGCGATCAGGCTTTTGGCCGGGCCGACGCCATCGGCGATGGCGAACAGCACGTCCTGGGACGTCGACAGCGACAGGCCATCCAGCTCGACCGTGGCCTGGAAGGTCGGGCCGCTGGGATGCAGGACAAAACCGCGATCGGTCTGCACCGGGCCACCGATGAAGATCGGCACATGCTGGCAGAGCGCTGGCGGGTCGATCTCGGGGCGCAATTGCTCGAGGATGTCGGCGAGGTTCAGGTCCTGCGGACGATTGACCACCAACCCCATGGCGCCATTGGCATTGTGCTCGACGATGTAGGTCAAGGTGTGCGCAAAGTTCGGGTCGGCCATGTGCGGCATGGCGATCAGGAAGTGATGCTTGAGGTAGCTGGGGCTGACGTTTTTCATGAGCGCTAGTGTGGCGGTGGAGGGGCGAACTGACAAGCTGGGGATGCGCGGCACCGGGCATTTTGGTCGGCCTTTTGCAGCTGTGTCGGCATCGGGTCCATCGCGAGCAAGCTCGCTCCTACAGGTATTGCCCCGTCCCTGTAGGAGCGAGCTTGCTCGCGATAAGGCTGGGCGGATGGCTTCGCCCTGGAATCAGTTGCTGGACAGCCTGTCGCCGCGGGCGAACTTCCAGGTGCGGATGATCTCCAGCCGGTCGATATCCGACAGGTCGCCGGTAAAGGGCGCGAACGGCGCCGCCAGGCGCACGATGCGCTGGGCCGCCTGGTCCAGCAGCGGCTGGCCGGAGGACTCCAGCACCAGCACCTCATACAGCGAGCCGTCGCGGTTGATCGAGACCATCAGCCGCAGGTTGCCGTAGATCTGCTTGCGCCGGGCTTCTTCCGGGTAGTTGAGGTTGCCGATGCGCTCGACCTTCTTGCGCCACTCGTCCTTGTACCAGGCGCCCTTGTCGCGCATGGTCGAGGCCGCGCTCAGGCGGTGGATGCGCGGGCGCTTGGCATACAGCTGCTGCTCCTGGGCCAGTTCGGCCTCCAGGCTGGCGATGTCGCTGGACAGCTGCTCGCTGTCGAACGTCGGTACGGGAACCTTGGGTTTGGCCTCGGTCTTGACCTCTTCACGCTTGGTGACGGTCTTTTTCGGCTTTGGCGCGGTGGTGGCGACCGCGGCCTTGGGTGCGGCTTCCTTGACTTCGGTCTTGGCTGGAGGCGGCGGGGTGACCTTGTTGACTTTGTTTTCCTGGAACGGCGCCACTTCGGTGGTCTTCGGGATCGCCTTCTTGTCCAGGGTGCCGCTGCCTTGCTGGTTTTCCTGGGCAAGGAAATCGGCCTTCTTCGGCTTGGTCTCGCTCTTGAAGGTGGCCAGGGTGATTTCCAGGGTCTTGCTGATCTGCTTGGGTTCGGCGAAGGAGAAACCCAGGCCGAGAATCAGCGCGATATGCAGCAGGGCGGCCAGGAACAGGGTAAATCCCAGGCGATCGGCCGGGCGCACGCCGCTGTGGGCCAGCTCGGGGGGCAGATCGGAAGGGAGAGCCATCAGCGGTTCACAACAGTCATCAGCGGTTCAACATCACAAAAAACTTCACAAGACCAACATTGCGGGTTTCACAGGCGGCGCATGATAACGCAATGTTGGTTTCAAGCCGTAAGCCTCGAGCTTCAAGCGACAAGCTGCATGCGACAGCCGTCAAGCTTGTGGCTTGCGGCTCGCAGCTTGCAGCTTCTTCTCGATGGCATCCATCAGCATTGCGCCGATATTGGTGCCGAAGGCGTTGTCGATCTCGCGGATGCAGGTCGGGCTGGTGACGTTGATTTCGGTCAGGTGCTCACCGATCACGTCGAGCCCCACGAACAGCAGGCCTTTCTCGCGCAGGGTCGGGCCGACCTGTGCGGCGATCCAGCGATCTTTCTCGGTCAGCGGCCGGGCTTCGCCACGGCCACCGGCGGCGAGGTTGCCACGGGTTTCGCCGTGGGCGGGAATCCGCGCCAGGCAGTAATCCACAGGTTCGCCGTCGATCATCAGGATGCGTTTGTCGCCATCGACGATGGCCGGCAGATACTCCTGGATCATGATCTGCTGCTTGCCATGCTGGGTCAGGGTTTCGAGGATCACCGAGAGGTTCGGGTGGCCGGCGGTGTGACGGAAGATCGACGAGCCGCCCATGCCGTCCAGCGGCTTGAGGATCACGTCACCGTGATGGTCGGCGAATTCGCGCAACACGTCCGGGCGACGGCTGACGATGGTCGGCGGCGTGCACTGCGGGAACAGGGTGGCGAACAGCTTTTCGTTGCAGTCGCGCAGGCTCTGCGGCTTGTTGACCACCAGCACACCGTCGCGCTCGGCCTGCTCCAACAGGTAGGTGGAGTAGACGAACTCCATGTCGAACGGCGGGTCCTTGCGCATCAGGATCACGTCCAGTTCGCTCAGGGCGCTGTCGGTCTCGGCCTCCAGCTCGAACCACTTGTGCGGGTCGGCGAACACCTTCAGCGGACGCATCCGCGCCCGGGCCACGCCACCGGTCGCCTGGTACAGGTCGCGCTGCTCCATATAGAACAGGGTCCAGCCGCGTTCCTGGGCGGCCAGCAGCATGGCCAGCGAGCTGTCCTTCTTATAGGAGATGCTGGCGATAGGGTCCATGACAATCCCGACGCGAACGCTCATGGGCGGTTTCCTCGAAAATTAGTGGGCGCAATGGCTTGAAAAAGTGGCGTCAGAGTGGCGCTCGGGCGGTTCCCGGTCAAGGAAAAACCACCGCGCCGGCCGGCCGATAGATTGCATGGGGAGAGTATGCTAAAAAGGCTCGCATGCCGTGCTCAGGCCTTGAACATCAAGGGCTTGAGGCACTGGCTACCAGTACGGGCAGAAAATCGATTCGCTGTGGCGATGGTAGAGCAGATATGGAACAGCAATCCAGCGCCCTCAAGGTGATGGTGATCGATGATTCGAAGACGATTCGCCGCACGGCCGAAACGTTGCTGAAGAATGTGGGTTGTGAAGTCATTACCGCGGTCGACGGTTTCGAGGCGCTGGCCAAGATCGCCGACCACCACCCGGACATCATCTTCGTCGACATCATGATGCCGCGGCTCGATGGCTATCAGACCTGCGCGCTGATCAAGAACAACAGCGCGTTCAAGTCCACGCCGGTGATTATGCTGTCCTCCAAGGACGGCCTGTTCGACAAGGCCAAGGGTCGCATCGTCGGCTCTGACCAGTTTTTGACCAAGCCTTTCAGCAAGGAAGAGCTGCTGAGCGCGATCAAGGCCCATGTGCCGGGGTTCGCCGCAGTAGAACAAGCACATTGAGGTCCGGCCAGCGGGCCGCACGCCTATTCGTATGGGGAAGACCATGGCTCGTATTCTGATCGTCGATGACTCGCCGACTGAAATGTACAAACTGACCGGCATGCTGGAAAAGCACGGCCATGAAGTCCTGAAGGCCGAAAACGGCGCCGACGGCGTGGCCCTGGCGCGCCAGGAAAAGCCCGACGCGGTCTTGATGGACATCGTCATGCCCGGCCTCAATGGCTTCCAGGCCACCCGTCAGTTGACCAAGGACGCGGAAACCAGCCATATCCCGGTGATCATCATCACCACCAAGGATCAGGAAACCGACAAGGTCTGGGGCACTCGCCAGGGCGCCAAGGATTACCTGACCAAGCCGGTCGACGAAGACACCCTGATCAAGACCCTGAACAGCGTCCTGGCCGGCTGACCGCCCGCGCCATGGCCGAGTCGCAAACCGCCTTCGAACTGCTGCTCGAGATCGACCAGCGCTGCCGCCTGCTGGCGGCCGATTTGCCCTCCCAGGAAACCCGCCAGCACGGCTGGAGCGGGATCGGCTTTCGCATCGGCGAGCATTGGTATGTGGCGCCGATGGGCGAAGTCAGCGAAGTCCTGCACGAGCCGCGTTATACGTTGCTGCCCGGGGTCAAGCCTTGGGTCAAGGGCGTGGCCAACCTGCGCGGACGGCTACTGCCGATCATGGACCTGTGCGGCTTCTTCGGTCATGAGCTGTCGGCGCTGCGCAAGCAGCGGCGGGTGCTGGTGGTCGAGCACAAGGAAGTGTTCGCCGGCTTGATGGTGGACGAGGTGGCCGGCATGCAGCATTTCGAGCAGAGCAGCCTGAAGACGGCTGCCAGCGGTAGCGAACAGGGCGCCATCACGCCGTACCTGCGCGGGTATTTCCCCTGCGAGCAGGTCTGGTGGGTCTTCAGCCCCTTCGCCCTGGCGCAGTCGCCGGGGTTTCTGGATGTGGCGCTGTAGGCGCGAGACCTGCTCGCGATGAATAGTGCGCGATGAACCTGCAGAACCGCGCCGTCCATTGCGCGGGCAACAGAACAACCGGAATTCAGGTGTGCAGATGCTAAAAGCCAACCCAGGCAAGCCAATGGAAGGATCGCGCAGCCGCTCGCAGATCATCGTGCTGTTCATCGCCCTGATCGTGTTCATCATGCTGCTGTTCGCCAACTTCGCTTACCTCAACACCCAGGCCACTTACGACAAGCAGTACATCGGCCACGCCGGCGAGCTGCGGGTGCTGTCCCAGCGCATCGCCAAGAACGCCACGGAAGCTGCGGCGGGCAAGGCCGCGGCCTTCAAGCTGCTGGGCGATGCGCGCAACGATTTCGCCCAGCGCTGGGGCTACCTGAAAAAAGGCGACCCGGCCACCGGGCTGCCCGCCGCGCCGGTGGCGGTGCGTAAGGAAATGCATGCGGTGCAGCAGGACTGGGACAAGCTGCTGCACAACGCCGATGCGATCCTGGCCAGCGAACAGACCGTGCTGTCTTTGCATCAAGTGGCCGCGACCCTGGCGGAAACCGTGCCGCAGCTGCAGGTCGAGTATGAAAAGGTCGTGGAAATCCTCCTGCAGCGCGGCGCTCCAGCCGCCCAGGTGGCCATGGCGCAGCGCCAGTCGCTGCTCGCCGAGCGCATTCTCGGCGCGGTGAATACCGTGCTGGCCGGCGACGAGAACGCGGTGCAGGCCGCCGATGCCTTTGGCCGTGACGCGGCGCGCTTCGGCCAGGTGCTGAGCGGCATGCTCCAGGGCAACCCGACCCTGAAGATCAGCCAGGTCGAGGACCGCGATGCGCGGGCGCGCCTGACCGAGATCAGCGAGCTGTTCCAGTTCGTCTCCGGCTCGGTGGACGAAATTCTTGAAACCTCTCCCGAGCTGTTCCAGGTCCGCGAATCGGCGAGCAATATCTTCAGCCTGTCGCAGACCCTGCTCGATGAAGCCTCGCACCTGGCCATCGGCTTCGAGAACCTGGCTGGCGGTCGTTCGCTGGACACCATCGGCGGTTATGTCCTGGGCCTGGCGGCGCTGGCCTCGATCATCCTGATCGGCCTGGTGATGGTGCGGGAAACCAATCGCCAGCTGCACGAGACCGCGGAGAAGAACGAGCGCAACCAGAACGCGATCATGCGCCTGCTGGACGAGATCGAGGACCTGGCCGACGGCGACCTCACCGTGACCGCCTCGGTCACCGAGGATTTCACCGGCACCATCGCCGACTCGATCAACTATTCCGTGGATCAGTTGCGCGACCTGGTGGCGACCATCAACCTCACCGCCGGCCAGGTCGCCGGCGCGGTGCAGGAAACCCAGGCCACCGCCATGCAACTGGCCGAAGCCTCGGAGCATCAGGCCCAGCAGATTTCCGAAGCCTCCACCGCGATCAACGAAATGGCCCAGTCCATCGACCAGGTGTCGGCCAACGCCGCCGAGTCCTCGGCGGTGGCCGAGCGTTCGGTGGAGATCGCCAACAAGGGCAACGAGGTGGTGCACAACACCATCCACGGCATGGACAACATTCGCGAGCAGATCCAGGACACCGCCAAGCGCATCAAGCGCCTGGGCGAGTCTTCCCAGGAAATTGGCGACATTGTCAGCCTGATCGATGACATTGCCGACCAGACCAATATCCTCGCGCTCAATGCGGCGATCCAGGCCTCCATGGCCGGGGATGCCGGGCGCGGCTTCGCGGTGGTGGCCGATGAGGTGCAGCGCCTGGCGGAACGTTCTTCGGCGGCGACCCGGCAGATCGAGACCCTGGTGCGGGCGATCCAGACCGACACCAACGAGGCGGTGATCTCCATGGAGCAGACCACCTCGGAAGTGGTGCGTGGCGCCCGGCTGGCGCAGGATGCCGGGGTGGCCCTGGAAGAAATCGAAGGCGTCTCCAAGACCCTGGCGGCGCTGATCCAGAGCATCTCCAACGCCGCCCAGCAGCAGACTTCGTCGGCCGGACAGATATCCTTGACCATGAACGTGATCCAGCAGATTACTTCACAGACTTCGTCCGGCTCGACCGCGACGGCCGAAAGCATCGGCAACCTGGCGAAAATGGCCAGCCAGCTGCGGCGCTCGGTGTCCGGTTTCACCTTGCCGGCCAGTCGCGAGCAGACGCCGCGGGAAAACCGCTGAGGCCGGAGCACGACTTTGATGGGAATGGTAATGGGTGATCGGCACGACTATGTGGCCCTGGAATGGGTCAAGGGCGAAATTGCCGAAACGCTGAAGCAGGCCCACCAGGCGCTCGATCACCTGGTCGACGAGCCGCAGGCGGTGGAAGCCCTCGACCAGTGCCTGGACTGCATCCACCAGGTCCACGGCAGCCTGCAGATGGTCGAGTTCTATGGCGCGGCGCTGCTCGCCGAAGAAATGGAAGCCCTGACCCTGGCCCTGCGCGAATACCGCGTGGCCCAGCGCGACGAGGCGATCTACCTGCTGCGCCAAGCCATCAGCCAGTTGCCGCAGTACCTCGACCGGGTGCAAAGCGCGCGCCGCGACCTGCCGCTGGTGGTCTTGCCGCTGCTCAACGACCTGCGCAGCGCCCGGGGCGAAGGCCTGCTGAGCGAAACCAGCCTGTTCAGCCCGCAACTGCCGGACCTGCCGGCGCTGGACGAGGCGACGCTGAACCGCCTGGCGCCCCCCGACCTGACCATCCTGCTGCGCAAGTTGCGGCACATGCTGCAAACCGCGCTGGTCGACCTGCTGCGCGAACAGGATGTGAAAAACAGCCTGGGCTACATGGCCAAGGTCTTCGAGCGCCTCCAGGTGTTGTGCCAGAACGCCCCGCTGGGGCCCTTGTGGCAGATCGCCCTGGCCCTGGTGGAAGGCATGGGCAGCGGGGCGATCGCCAACAGCCCGGCGGTGCGCAGCCTGCTCAAGGATGCCGACCGCGAGCTCAAGCGCCTCTATGAACAGGGCATCGCCGGAATCAACCAGCCAGCCCCCGAAGAATTGCTCAAAAGCCTGTTGTTTTACATCGCCAAGGCCCGCTATCCCACCGCGCAGATGCAGACCATGAAAGACGCTTACGGACTCGATGACGCTTTGCCCGACAATGCGCTGGTCGACCAGGAACGGGCCCGCATGGCCGGCCCCGACCGCGACGCCATGCGCTCGGTGCTGTCGGCCCTGTGCGAGGAACTGGTGCGGGTCAAGGAGCGCCTGGACCTGTTCGTGCGCAGCGACCGCCAGCACGCGTCGGACCTGGACAGCCTGCTGGCGCCTCTGCGGCAGATCGCCGACACCCTGGCGGTGCTGGGTTTCGGCCAGCCGCGCAAGGTCATCATCGACCAGCTGGCGGTGGTGCTGAGCCTGGCCCAGGGCCAGCGCGAACCGAATGACGCGGTGCTGATGGATGTGGCCGGGGCGCTGCTTTATGTGGAGGCGACCCTGGCCGGCATGGTCGGCCCGGCCGAACCCGAGAGCCGCGAAGAGAGCCGCCTGCCGACCACCGACCTGACCCAGATCCACCAACTGGTGATCAAGGAGGCGCGGATCTGCCTGCAGCAGGCCAAGGACCTGATCGTCGACTACATCGACGCCGGTTGGGACCGCGAGCACTTGCAGGCGCTGCCGGAGCTGCTGACCCAGGTGCGTGGCGCTTTGGCGATGATCCCCCTGAGCCGGGCTGCGGGCCTGCTGGAAGCCTGCATCGGCTTCGTGCGTGAACACCTGCTGCTGGACCCGCGCCAGCCCGGCTGGCAGCAGCTGGACAATCTGGCCGACGTGATCACCAGCATCGAGTATTACCTGGAGCGCCTGAGCGACGATCACCAGGCGCCGGGGGAAAAGATTCTCGACGTGGCCGAGCAGGGCCTGGCCGCGCTGGGCTATGTGCCACAAAAGCAGGCACCGGACGAGTGGGTAGCGAGCGAACAGGTGCCGCTGCTCAGCGATGTGCTCAGCCCCAACGAAGCCCTGGTGATGCAGGACCTGCAGGAGCTGGACAGCCCGGAAGTGGTGCAGTCCCTGGCCGATGTGCTGGCCAGCCCGGTCTCGGCGCTCAACCCGCCGGCGCTGGACACACCGGGTAGCCTGTTGCCGCCGCCGGGCGATGAAGCGCCGGTGGACGACGAGCTGCGTGAAGTCTTCCTCGAAGAGGCCGACGAAGTACTCGACGTGCTGCGCGAGTACCTGCCGCGCTGGGCCGCCGACCCTCACGGCAAGGCGGCGCTGGGCGAAATCCGCCGGGCCTTCCATACCCTCAAGGGCAGCGGGCGGATGGTCCGCGCGCTGGTGCTGGGCGAACTGGCCTGGGCCGTGGAAAACCTGCTCAACCGTGTCCTGGAACACAGCGTGGAGCCAGGGCCGCAGGTGCGGCAATTGCTCGAAGAGGTGTTGCAGCTGCTGCCGGAGCTGGTCGCCGAGTTCGCCGCCCAGGCCCAGCGCCAGCGCGACGATGTCGATCGCCTGGCTGCCCGGGCGCACGCCCTGGCCAAGGGCGAAACGGCGTCGGTAGACGAGCCGGAGGACGGGCTCGATCCGCAGTTGCTGGAGATCTTCCGCAACGAGGCCGAAACCCATCTGGAGAGCATCAAGCGCTTTCTCGAGCAAGCTGCCGAGCACTTGCCCTTGCAGGCCAGCGACGAATTGCAGCGCGCCTTGCACACCCTCAAGGGCAGCGCCTACATGGCCGGCGTGCTGCCGATCGCCGAGCTGGCGGCGCCGCTGGACCTGCTGGCCCGGGAATACCGCGCGCACCTGATGGCCCTGGACCTGGACGAAGTCGAGCTGCTGCTGGAAGCCGAAGGCCTGTTTCGCCGTGGCCTGCAACAGCTGGGCAGCGACCCGCTGGCACCCATCGAAGGCGCCGACGACCTGATCGAACGGGTCAAGGCGCTGACCGCCGAGCGCCTGGAAAACCTGCTCAACGCGCCCAATACCGGGCTGCGGGTCAAGCGCGATGCGCAATTGATCAGCAGCTTCCTGGCCCAGGGCATGGACATCCTGCTGGATGCCGAAAACCTGCTGCGCCGCTGGCAGCAGCACCCCGGCGAGCGCCAGGAACTCAGTGCGCTGCTGGACGAACTGACCACCCTCGGCGAAGGCGCGCACCTGGCGGACCTGCAGCCGATGGACGAGCTGTGTGAGGCGCTGCTGGACCTGTACGGCGCCGTGGAAGAAAGCAGCCTGGCGGTCGGCGAGCGGTTTTTCCATGAGGCGGAAAACGCCCACGAAGCCCTGATCAATATGCTCGACGAACTGGCCGCCGGCCAGGAAATCAGCCCGCAACCGGCCATGGTCCGGGCCTTGCGCGAACTGCTCGAGGAAAGCCTCGACCCGTCGGCCATGGGCCTGATCCGCAGCGATGGCAGCCGCACCCTGAGCATCACCGACCTGGCCAGCGCCACCGCCAAGATGGAGCAGGAAGCGCCGATCGAGGTGGAGGGACCGGACGCTGAAATCGTGGCGATCTTCCTCGAAGAGGCGGTGGATATTCTCGAAAGCGCCGGCCAGGCCTTGCAGCGCTGGCTGGCCGACCCGGACAACGGCGCGCCGCTGTCCTCCTTGCAACGCGACCTGCACACCCTCAAGGGCGGCGCGCGCATGGCCGAAGTCGGCCCGGTGGGCGACCTGGCCCAGGAACTGGAAAACCTCTACGAAGGCCTGGTGGATCGCCGTTACCAGCATGGCGAGGCCCTGGTCGACCTGCTGCAACGCAGCCATGAGCAACTGGCGCTGCTGTTGCAGCAGTTGCAGGCGCAGCAAGCGCTGAGCGATCCGAAGGCGTTGATCGAGGCAATCCGCGGTTTTCGCCAGCGCAGCGGGGTCACCACTGAAATGCCCGAGGCGGCGGTGGCCGACGATTCTGCGGCCCACGATCCGGAGCTGCTGGAGATATTCCTCGAAGAAGGCTTCGACATTCTCGACAGTTCGGGCGCGGCGCTGACGCGCTGGCAGGCCGAGCCGGCCAGCCGCCAGGAAGTGGAAACCCTGCTGCGCGACCTGCACACCCTCAAGGGCGGCGCGCGCATGGTGGAGATCGCGCCGATCGGCGACCTGGCCCATGAACTGGAATTTCTCTACGAGGGCCTGTCCGCGGGACTGCTGCAAGCGACCCCGGCGTTGTTCGGCCTGTTGCAGAAAAGCCAGGACCGGCTGGCGCAGATGCTCGACGCCGCCCGTGCCGAACAACCGATCAAACCGGCCGACAGCTTGATCGAGGCGATTCGCGGCTTCACCCATCCGACCCAGGCCGAAGCGCCGCCTCTGCTGCTGCCCGACCTTAGCCCACCGAGCAAACCCGAGCCGCCAGTGGTACCGGCGGAAGCCGTGGTGGCCGGGGATATGGTCAAGGTCTCGGCCGAGTTGCTCGATGATCTGGTCAACCTGGCCGGGGAAACCTCGATCTTCCGTGGGCGCATCGAGCAGCAGGTCAACGATGCGCGGGTGGCCCTGAGCGAAATGGAAACCACCATCGAGCGTATTCGCGACCAGTTGCGCCGCCTGGACACCGAAACCCAGGGGCGAATCCTCAGCCGCCAGCAGGTCGAGGCCGAGCGCCTGGGGTACGAGGAATTCGACCCGCTGGAGATGGACCGCCATTCGCAGTTGCAGCAACTGTCGCGGGCCTTGTTCGAGTCGGCGTCCGACCTGCTCGACCTCAAGGAAACCCTGGATCGGCGCAACCAGGATGCGGAAAACCTGTTGCAGCAGCAGGGCCGGGTCAATACCGAGCTGCAGGAAGGCCTGATGCGCACGCGCATGGTGCCGTTCGAGCGCCTGGTGCCGCGCCTCAAGCGCATCGTCCGCCAGGTGGCCGAGGAGCTGGGCAAGGATGTGTCGTTCAGCGTCGGCAACGCCGAGGGCGAGATGGACCGTAACGTGCTGGAACGCATGGTCGCGCCCCTGGAACACATGCTGCGCAACGCCGTCGACCATGGCCTGGAGTCCGCCGAGGTGCGGCGCGCCGCGGGCAAGCCGGAGCAGGGGCGGATCACCCTGGACCTGTCCCACGAAGGCGGCGATATCGTCTTCGACATGCGCGACGACGGCGCCGGGGTGCCGCTGGAGGCGGTGCGGCGCAAGGCGATCAAGCGTGGCCTGCTCGCCCCCCATGTCGAGATCAGCGATCGCGACGTACTGCAATTCATCATGCAGCCGGGGTTTTCCACAGCGGAAAAAATCACCCAGATTTCCGGGCGCGGGGTGGGCATGGACGTGGTCCATGAAGAGGTGCGCCAGCTCGGCGGCTCGATGACCATCGACTCGATCCCGGGGCAGGGCGTGCATTTCCGCATTCGCCTGCCGTTCACCCTGTCGGTCAACCGCGCACTGATGGTGCAGTGCCTGGAGGAGCAGTACGCGATCCCGCTGAACACCATCGAGGGCATCGTCCGGGTACTGCCCCACGAACTGGAAAGCTACTACCAGCTCGACTCGCCCCATTACCAATACGCCGGCCAGCGCTATGAGCTGTGCTACCTCGGCGAGTTGCTGCACACCGTGGCCCGGCCGAAACTGCTGGGGCAGAGCCTGCCGCTGCCGGTGCTGCTGGTGCACTACAACGAACACCGGATCGCCGTGCAGGTGGACGCCATGGCCGGCACCCGGGAAATCGTGGTCAAGAGCCTGGGGCCGCAGTTCGCGGCGGTGCAGGGGCTGTCCGGCGCGACCATCCTCGGCGATGGCCGGGTGGTGCTGATCCTCGATCTGCTGGCGCATATCCGCGCCCTGCAGACGCGCTTGCCACTGCCGCGCATGGCGGTCGGCGATGAAGTGAGCGCCGAGGTCGAACCGCTGCGGCCGAGGCTGGTGCTGGTGGTCGACGACTCGGTGACGGTGCGCAAGGTCACCAGCCGCCTGCTGGAACGCCACGGCATGAACGTGCTGACCGCCAAGGATGGGGTCGACGCCATGGCGCTGCTGCAGGAGCACACCCCGGACCTGATGCTGCTGGACATCGAAATGCCGCGCATGGACGGCTTCGAGGTGGCGATGCAGGTGCGCGCCGACCCGCGCCTGCAACAGCTGCCGATCATCATGATCACCTCGCGCACCGGCCAGAAACACCGCGACCGGGCCATGGCCATCGGCGTCAACGACTACCTCGGCAAGCCTTACCAGGAGTCGGTGCTGCTGGAGAGCATCGCCCAGTGGAGCAGACCCCATGCATGACTACCGCGCCAGCTTCCTCACCGGACTGCTGCTGCCCCTGGCCGACCGCACCCTGATCCTGCCCAACGTCGCGGTGGCCGAACTGATCGACTACCAGCGCGGCGAACCCGCCAGCGACGCGCCGCCCTGGTACCTGCGCTCCGTGGCCTGGCGCGACCGCCAACTGCCGCTGATCAGCTTCGAGGCTGCCTGCGGGCAGCCCCTCGCCATCGGCGAACGCGCCCGCATCGTGGTGCTCAACACCCTGGGCGGCCGTGAGCGCCTGAAGTTCATCGCCCTGGTGATCCAGGGCATCCCGCGTTCCTGCCGGCTCGACAGCCAGCTGAGCTACGTCGACGTGCCGCTGTGCCGGCTGGAAAAGGCCGCGGTGCAGGTGGGGGAGCAGGTGGCGAAGATTCCGGATCTGTTGGGGTTGGAGGAGATGCTGGTGAAGGCGGGGTTGTCTTAGGCCCTGTCGAGCGGCTTGATCGTTCCCTATTTGGGACTGATGGGGCGCCACTGATCTGTAGGAGCGAGGCTTGCCCGCGATGGCGTCCGTGCTGGCGCTGCATTTTTTGGACGGTGTACATATCCGTTTCTGCGGTCACGGCTACTTAGGGTTCCGCCCTTACGGCGGGTCACTTTTGGCAAACGCCCCAAAAGTAACCAAAAGGTCTTGCCCCTGCGTACGGCCTTCGCTGCGCTCAGGTTCCCTCGCTCCGGTGTCCATCAGGGGGCATCGACTCCGGTCGGCTTCGCTTCGACCTCCATACGATGTCCTCGACTGCGTCGAGGGGCGCTGCGCGCCATCCCCCTGATGAAC
>NZ_QHHP01000021.1:797595-929766 GCF_003184125.1 Pseudomonas sp. RW409
GACCGAACTCAAGGCCGAAGAACACCGCATCACCCACCTCGACCGCAAGAGCGAAATCCGCGCCAACGACCACCTCACCGTGGCCGTCACCCAGCACGCCAACATCGGCACCGCGCAATTTGTCGAAGCCGGTCAGGAGATTCACTACAAGACCGGCAACATCGTGGTCCTGGAAGCCGGCGCCGAACTCACCGCCAAGGCCGGTGGCAGCTTCGTGAAGCTCGACGGTGGTGGCGTGACCATCAGTGGCGCCGACGTGAAGATCAACTCCGGCGGCGCGCCGGGGGTGGGTACACCGGCGGCGCCGCTGTTGCCGGGCCTGCTGAAGCTTGCCGACGCCGACAAGGCCGGCGGCCTGCTGCTGGGCCGTTTGAACGCGCCAATACCACGCCTGGCGCCGCCCAAGGGTATCTGTGTCGAATGCCTGCTCAAGGCCATCCGCCAACGCCAGGCGATTCTGTCCGGAGCACAGCCATGAGCGATTTGCAGCAAGGCCAGCAGGACTGGGTCAACGCCGCGGCCAAGGGCTTCAGCCTTGCGGCAATCGTCGAGCAGGCCCTGCTCAACGCGCAGCAGCGCGATGCCCTGGTGGAGCTGGAAGGCGCCCGCTGGCCCCTGATGTACCAGCCCGAGCTGGCCCAACTGCGCAATGACGGGCCGCTGTTGCTGGACATGACCGGTCAAGCTTTCGAGCAGCTGGTGGCGATCCACGAGCTGTTCGGTTCGAACCTGGCCGGCTGGTTGAGCAGCACCCTGCCTGCCAATCGGCTGGCCACCCACCTTGGCGACGCCCTGGTCTGCCAGGACGCCAACGATGCGGTGCTGCTGATCCGCAGTTACAGCGCCGAGGTACTGCCCCTGCTCCACCAGCAAAATTACCAGCCATGGCACCAGTGGCTGTTCGGCCCCCTCGATACCTGGTGGGTCAAGGCTGAAAAGGACTGGCAGCGCTTTGCCGGCCCGGCGCACAGCGAAGTACCCGAGTACCACCCGATACGCCTGGATGAGCCGATGATGCACAGCCTGCAGCATGACGCCCACGCCGAGCAGCTGCTGGTACAGACCGAAAACGTCGCCCCCGAGGCCTTTGCCAGCGACTGCCACGGCGAACGCCTGCAACAGGTGCAAGACCTGCTGCAAATCGCCAGAGCCCAGGGCCTGGACCAGCAGGAGGATCAGTCGACCTTCGTATTGCACAGCCTGATCACCCGTAGCCCGCTGCACCAGCGCCCCGAATGGGCCGAAGTCCTGCGTCAGGTCATAGATGACCAGGACACCCTGGAAAACGCCCTGGCCGCGCAAGAAGGCGCCTGATGACATTGTTCCCGTCACTCGCAAAGCGCTGGAAGCGCCTGTCCGGCCGCCAGAGAACCCTGATCCACTGGTTGGCTTTGGCAGCGCTGGTCGCCAGCTACTTCATCTGGCAGTACAGCCGTATGCCGGGTGCGGCGCTTTATGGGCATAACCATACGGATCGCCCGATTTTCAGTTATTTCGTCAATGACAATTGGGGGGGAAATGGGGGCATGACCTGCTGCTGGCGCATCGAGGGCAAGACACTGAAAGTGGATTGGATATTGGACGTGACGCCAGAACAAATTAAACAAGGGCTCGAAGAGAAAACCCTTTCAATCGAGATCCCTAACCCTCCCCGCCAGCGCGGTGACCGCTATTTGCATGTGCACTTCTTCCCCGGCGACCAGGTTCGCCTGGCCTGGAGCGCCAATCTCGACACCCCTTATGAAAACCTCAAGGAAGCACCAGCAGTGCCCGCCACCAAGGATCAGGAAGTTCAACCCCAATGAGTCGAGTTTTTTTGGCGCCAACTATTGAACGACTTGCAAATAGCGTGAGCTGGGCAACAGAAATGCCCCCAGGCAAAAGAACGTGACCGTGCGCAGAAACAGATTCGCACCAACAAGGAGTTTGTTGTGACATCGATTCAATCACTCAGAAATCGCTGGAAGTCTTTGTCCGGTCTGCAGAAGACCCTCATCAATCTATTGGTTTTGGGGACGATGATTCCCGCCTATTTCATCTGGCAGTACAGCCGAATGCCGGGGGCGGCGCTTTATGCTCACAACCATACGGATCGACCCATCTTCAGTTATTTCATTAATGACAATTGGGGGGGGAACGCCGCTGCAAATGGTGGAGGGGGTATGACCTGCTGTTGGCGCATAGAAGGCACGACACTGAAGGTAGACTGGATCAAGAGCATGACCCGTACACAACATGAGCAAGGAGCTAGGGAAGAAACCCTATCAATAGAGATCCCTAACCCTCCCCGCCAACGCAGTGACCGCTATTTGCACGTGCACTTTTTTCCCGGAGACCAAGTTCGTCTGGCCTGGAGCGCCAACCTGGATACCCCTTATGAAAACCTCAAGGAGGCCCCATCAGTGCCTAATTCCAAGGATCAGGAAGCCACACCCCAATGAGCACTCGTAATGCTGATCTGGCAACCGCTGCCGGAGCCCGTTGTACTGGGCCGCTCAACAACTCTCACGTCACCACTTGTGAACGGACCTTGCGGATCGGATTTTTTTTCGACGGTTTTGGACGCCATTTATTGAAAGACCTGCAGACAGGTCGTGTCAGTAATGTGGCCAAGATGTATATGGCACACCCCCATACCGAAAAGGACAAAGATTCCTATAACTATCGACGGGCATACCTTTCCGGGATGGGTGAGGAGTACATCGCAGACCTGACCACCACTGCCAACGCGGGTATGGATATCATTGGCAAAAAAGCCGCAGATATACCCAAGGATGTGGCACAGGACAGAGCGAAAGAAGTCTTCAAGGACGTGCTGGATGGCCGTAATTGGTGGGAGCGCTTGAAGCGCGACGTGAAAAGCGTGGTGAGTGCCCCCATCAAAATTTTCAAAGTGGTCAAAAGCGCGGTGGTTGACGCCGTGGCTGAAGCCATACCGCCCTTGCGCGACAACCCTGGTATGGCTCAGGTGGCCAAGACCGGAGCCAATGTTCGTATAGATGGTGCTATCGATTATCTGAGCGTTGAAGTTGGCAAGATCAAGGCATTGAGCGGCCCTCCATTGAAGCGTATCGAACTGTCCGTATATGGCTTCGATTATGGCGCCACCCTGGCCCGGGGGTTTCTCTATCGTCTGCGGGATCGCAGCCTGATCAATGGAGAAGAGGTGGAGTATCAGGGTGCCCGCCTGGTCGTGTTGTTTGCCGGCCTGTTCGATGCGGTGGACCGTAGCCATAGCAAGATACCGCTGGTCGACGACTACATACCCGTGCCCACGAGTACGGTGTTGGGAGACTCCAACGGCCTGCCCAAACAGGTGCGGCAGGCGCTGCATCTGGTGGCTGCCCACGAGCGACGCTTTTACCGACGGGCCAGCCTGCTCGGCAAAGGCAACGCCAAGTGGCGTGAGGAACTGATGCCCGGGGTCAGCGAAGATGTCGGTGGCAGCCTGCTGCCCGGCGAACAGAAGCCCAGCGCCGAACTGGCCCTGGTCAGTTTACACCGCATGTACCGCGCAGCGTTCCAGGCTGGAGTGCCTTTTCCCCATATCGAAGATCTGCCGGATATCGATATGAAGACTGCCGGACTGTTCACCTTCAACGACCATATAAACGGCAAGGGCGCCTTTGCGCTGGTCAAACACTATCAACAGGCCGCCAAGGCCAGCATCGCCCAGTTGAAGAACCTCAACCTGGGTAATAAAGCGCCCTTCCTCGGCCATATGCGCCTGTATATCCGCTGGCTGGCATCGATCTCACGCCCTTATGTGCAGCGCCTGCGGGAGATCGGCGAAGAAGAAGATCGCCTGAATGCCAGCCAGTATGCCGCGGGGAATAGCGCCGGAATGTTCAGCCGCCCGGTGGAAACCCAGGAAAAGAGGCAGGCCCGCCTCAAGCGCACCCAGGAACTGCAAACCGAGCGCGAGACGCTAAGGGCACAACTCGGCTGGCTCGAAGATGTGGACAGCGAAGCCCGCAGCATGCGCAGCGGCCGGGCACGGGATGGCTACAGGGCCGCCGGCACACCGCAGCAGATGCTGGTGTGGCAGGTGCTGTTGGAAGAGGAATGGTTCAAGGAGCAACTGTCGCCATTGCCGGAGGAAGTGAGCCTGTTGTTCGGTCACTTCATTCATGACCAATTGGTACAGTCCCTCGCTCAACAGTCAGCCAAGTCCATGAGCGGGCAATACTACTTCGATATCCGTGGGATCGATCTGCCGGAGGAAGAAGAGAAGGAAAAGGAGAAAGAGAAAGAGAAGAAATAAGTGTATTCAGTGCCTGCCCGGAATCGGGCAAGGCGTTGACGACCAGCAAGGCAGGGGCTTCTGTCCCCTGCCTTCAGCCCTTACCGCCGAACACCAAATACGCGTTTTTGCCCAAGGAACATCTCGCCGGGCAGTTTCCCTTCCGCGCAAATCATTAGCCCCCTACTTAATCTTCGATTAATCCCCCAGCCCAAAACTGTACGGGACCGCGCAGCGCAGAATCCTCTGCCGCCCTCCGCGGCGCGCTCGATGGCGGTTTGTGTCGGGCTTATCGGAGAAATTCTCATGAACATGCGTATTTTGCTGGTCGGGGCCTTGGCTTTTGTCGGGGTCGTGGGTGGGGCTCAGGCGGACACAGCCCAGGTGCAGCCGGTGCCTTATCACTATGGCATGCCGCTGAATGTGGCCAAGGTGGTGTCGATGACCGAGCCCGCGACGCCGGAGTGCAAGGTGATCACCGCGGACATGACCTTTATCGACAAGGCGGGCAAGCTGGAAGCCATCAGCTACCGCAAGTTGTCGGACGCCTGCAGTTATCAGAACTGAAGACTGCTCCTGCTCTACCGCGCGCAAGGTTACAGGCAGCTCTGTGAGATTCAGGCGGGGATTTTATTCGCGGTGAGGGTCGAGTTTGCGCCTGGCCCGGGTCTATCCAGGCCAGGCAGGCAACGCAGGCATTGGCAAAGCAGCCGATCAATGAGCCCTGGATTTCAGGGTGATGGGCTGGCTTCCCGGATGATTGGCCAGGTCGTAGCGCAGTTCGGCGATCAGGTCGTTGATTTCCCGGCAGCCGTTGAGGCTCGCCGCATCGATACCGGTGACCACCAGGTCCACACGGTCGGTTTCATGGTCGCCATAGACTTTCACGGTCATGTGCAGGTCGGGGCTCAGGGTGCACTCGCAGCGTTTGGGCAGGAAGCTGCATTCAATGATATTGCGCAGTTCCAAGGCAGATAAGAACATGGCAGATCTCTCCGTTGGTGCAGTGGCCATTCAATGATGGCAAGAATATCGTCTCGGGATTCCACCCCCGAAATACGGCGTACGGCATGACTAAACCTCCCTGGAAGAGAAAGCCAATTCCTAGACTAGGCCGTATTTGCGCTTCTACTAAATTCTATTTTGCTCTGAGCAGTGAGGCTTTTTTCACCCTCAGTCCTGGGTCTTTCGCCCGCCTGGAGGACCTCCTGCGGATCCGATAGCGGCCTCTCGCCGATAGCGGATGGAGCATATGCATGCCGTCCTCCCGCCCGTTGCCATGTTTGATAAATCATCGACTTACCCCTGGGTATTGAAGGAAAACCTCATGCTATTTGCCGCAGCGAAGCGGGCCACGGTTTGCATGATCGGGCGTTACCCGGTCAAACTGCCCGGCGTTTCAAGCAAGCGACTCCCTCTAAATGGAGAGAGCCGTCGATCAACCTGCAAGGAGGCCTTATGCGCTTTTTTCCTGTTTCCACCGCCGTCGCTGTGCTGTTGAGCGGTATTTCCACCCTGAGCCATGCGGCCAAACTCGAAGACGTGGCGCCCTACCCCAAGGCCGAAGACGGTTTTGTGCGCCAGGTGATCCATCTGCCCAAGCAGGCCAAGGAAGAAGACTTCAAGGTCGAGGTGCTGGCCGGCAAGACCCTGACCGTCGACTGCAACCGTCAGCGCCTGGGCGGCACCCTGGAAGAGAAAAACCTGGATGGCTGGGGTTATCCCTACTACCGCCTGGACAAGGTCAGCGGCCCGATGAGCACCCTGATGGCCTGTCCCGAAGGCACCAGCAAGCAGGCGTTCGTGCCGGTGGTCGGCGAAGGCTTCGTGCTGCGCTACAACAGCAAGCTGCCGATCGTGATCTACGCCCCCAAGGACATTGAAGTGCGCTACCGCCTGTGGTCCGCCTCCGATAAAGTCGAGAAGGCCCGCGCGGAATAATCCAGACCGTGGCGGCTGCATCGCAGGTGATGTAGCCGCTGCCGCAGGCTGCGATCGGCTACGCAGTAGCCGCCAGGCCAGGCAACGCGGTGCAGCAGTGGTTCGGTTGGCGAGCGCTTCGCGCTCGTGCGCAGGCTTCGCCAGCGGCTACAGAGGCCCTGCTCCTTCTTACACCAGCGCAACCGCGCCCAAAGCCGCGCGCTCGGCCACATGCCCCAGGCGATCGAAGTTGATGTTGGCTCCGGAATCGATGGCCACCAGGGTTTCGCCCTGTACGCCGCTGCGGGCCACGTACCGCTTGATCCCGGCCACCGCCAGCGCCCCCGACGGCTCGGTGATGGAACGGGTGTCGTCGTAGATGTCCTTCATCGCGCAGCAGAGTTCGTCGTTGCTGACCGTGATCACCTCGTCGACCAGCACTCGACACAGCTCGAAACAATGGGCGCCGACCTGCGCTACGGCGACCCCGTCGGCGAAGGTGCCGACGCTGGGCAGCACTACCCTTTCCCCGGCCCGCAACGCCTGCTGCAAACAGTTGGAGTGTTCGGACTCGACGCCGACGATGCGCACCTCGGGCCGCAGGTATTTCACATAGGCGGCGATGCCGGCGATCAATCCGCCACCGCCCACCGGGACGAAGATCGCGTCCAGGCGCCCGGCGTGCTGGCGCAGGATCTCCATGCCCACCGTGCCCTGCCCGGCGATCACGTCCGGGTCGTCAAAGGGCGAGACGAAGGTCTGGCCGCTGTGCTCGGCCAGTTGCAGGGCATGGGCCAGGGCAAAGGGAAAGCTCTCGCCGTGCAGCACCGCCTCGGCGCCACGGCTGCTGACGCCCTGCACTTTCAGCTGCGGCGTGGTGGAAGGCATGACGATGGTCGCCTTGATCCCCAGTTCCCGCGCCGCCAACGCCACGCCCTGGGCGTGATTACCGGCGGATGCGGTAATCACTCCGCGACGCTTCTGCTCGTCACTGAGCTGCACCAGCTTGTTGTAGGCACCGCGGATCTTGAAGGAAAAGGTCGGTTGCAGGTCCTCGCGCTTGAGCAGCACCTGGTTGCCCAGCGCCGCCGACAAGGCCGGCGCCGGCTGCAACGGCGTACGCACCGCCAGGTCGTAGACCGGCGCCGCGAGAATCTTCTTCACGTAGTGCTCAAGCAGGTCCAGTTGCGTGTCGGGCTCGGCGGGATGGTTCATACGGCTCTCCTGGCTGTGTTGAAGGCCCCGGAGACAGAAAGAAAAAACCCGCCTCTAGGGCGGGTTGGGTGCAGTCGTCAGCAAACCCGCCAATCAGGAATGGCGGTAATAATGCTTGGCTGGGAACGCAATGCGGAAAAAGTCATGGCCAGGAAATTAACCGGCACGCTGCTGGCAAGTCAATGGCCAATTCTTTGAGGCGACCGCTGCCTGCGCTACTCTCGCGGCTCGCTTCTCAGCCCTCATTCAGCCACCAAGGAAGGAACCCATGAAGTCTGTCGGATTGCCGTTGATTGCCCTGATCGCCTTTGCCGGCTACACCTTCGCGGTGATGCTGCAGGCGGAACAATCGCTGCTCGAGTTCGGCCTCAGCCTGATGTCCCGCCCCGACACCGCGCAGGTGGTGATCGACCTGTACCTGCTGGCGACCCTGGCCGGCATCTGGATGTACCGGGACGCCCGCTCCCGTGGCCAGTCCGCGCGGTCGGTGCTGCCTTATCTGCTGCTGACGGCGGTGTTCGTCTCCATCGGCCCGCTGTTGTATCTGGTGGTTCGCGGCCTTCGTGAACGGAGAACCACCCGCCCTGCCCGCCAGCAGGCTTGAGCCCGGTCGAGCGATCTGGGTTTGCCCGCGAATATATGAAACGTATATGCTTCGTATATTTACCAGGACAGAAACCCCGTGGGCATCGTCAAGATTTCAGATCAGCTGCATGAACAGATCCGCGTCGCCAGCGACGCCATGGATCGCTCCATCAACGCCCAGGCCGAGTTCTGGATCAAGATCGGCCTCTTGGCCGAGCTCAATCCGCACCTGGCCTACAACGACCTGATCAACAAGCTGCTGCTGAACAAGAGCGACCTGATCCGGGGGCGCAGCGCATGACCCAGGCCCTGATCAAGACCCCGCAACAACTGGCGCTGATGCGTGAGTCCGGGCGCCTGTTGGCGACGGTGTTCACCTTTCTCGACGATCTGGTCGCGCCCGGCCTTTCCACCATGGAGCTGGACACCGCGGTGGAGCGCTTCATTCGCCACGACCTGGGCGCCCGCCCGGCCAGCAAGGGCCAGTACGGCTACCCCTACTCGATCAACACCTCGATCAACGAGGTGGTGTGCCATGGCATGCCCCATGAAAAGGCCATTCTCAAGGACGGCGACATCATCAACATCGACATCACCCTGGAAAAGAACGGCTTTATCGCCGACGCCAGCAAGATGTACCTGGTCGGCAATGTCAGCCCCAAGGCCCAGCATCTGGTCAGCACCACCTTCGAGGCGATGTGGCAAGGCATCAAGGTGGTTCGCCCCGGCGCGCGCCTTGGCGATATCGGCCATGCCATCCAGAAACACGCGCAAACTCAGGGCTATAGCGTGGTGCGCGAGTATTGCGGCCACGGCATCGGCCGGCAGATGCACGAAGAGCCGCAGATCCTGCATTTCGGTCGTCCCGGCACCGGCCTGGAGCTGCGCGAAGGCATGGTGTTCACCATCGAGCCGATGATCAACCAGGGCAGCGCCCGGGTGCGCGGCCTGAAAGACGGCTGGACCGTGGTCACCCGCGACAACCGCCTGTCGGCGCAGTGGGAACATACGGTGGCGGTGACCCGCGACGGCTATGAAGTGCTGACCCTGCAACCGGCCTGAAGGCTCAGGCGCACTTGCCGCTGCCCCCGGCCAGGCGCCTGAGACCGAGCACCATCCCCCCTGCCGCCAGCAGCATCGCCACGAGGAACAGCGGGTAGGCAATCCACCAGGGGGTGCCGGCGGTCATCATGCTGAATTCGGACATGCCGCCGATGCTGGCGATCAGGTTCAGCGGCAGGAACACCACGTTGATCAAGGTCAGTTTGCGCAGCAGGCTGTTCATGTTGTTGTTCATCAGGTTGCCGCGCGCATCGATCAGCCCGGAAAACACCGTCGAATAGATCTCCGCCTGCTTGTAGCACTGGTTGTTCTCGATGATCAGGTCGTCGATCAGGCCGATGGCCTCGGCGCTGAAATGCTCTTTTTCGGCGTGGTTGCGCAGGCGGGTCAGCACCGCGCCGTTGCTGTGAATGGCGTTGATGTAATAGATCAGGCTTTCGCTGAGGTTGAACATCTGGATCAGGTGGCGGTTTTCCATCGAGTCGTTGAACTGCTGCTGCAACTCCCGGGCGACCATCTTGATCACCTTGAGGTGCCCCAGGTAGTGATGGATGTTGTTGGACAGCAGGTCCAGCAGCACATCCAGGGGGCTATTCAAGGCCTGGCGCGCGCCCAGGCCGCTGAGCTGGCTGTCGTCATGGGCGATCAGCAGCAGCCGTTGCGGGGAAAACAGCAGGCCGCAGGACGACACCTCGAACGACAGGCTGCCGCCACCGGAATAGTTCTCCGGACGCTTCCAGATCAGGAACAGGTTGTCCGGGTGGAACTCGATGCGCGACACCTCGTCCGGGTCCAGGGCCGAGGCCAGGGCATGCTCGTCGAGCTTGAAGCCGGTGCGCAGCAGATCGCGTTCGGCGGGGTCCGGGTTGCTGAACAGCATCACCTCGGCGTCCAGGCACTCCACCGCCAGCAGGCGGCCCTGGCTCAGCTGATAGCTCTTGATCATCGGCCGTTCACCAGGCCTGGCCGCGGCGCTTGAGCTCCAGGCGGCGGACGAACTCCTCCAGCACCAGGGAATACAGGTCGTCGCGCAGGTAGGCATCTTCGATGCCGGCGTCGAGGTTGGGGTTGTCGTTGACTTCGATCACCACCACCTTGTCGCCGGACTGTTTCAGGTCCACGCCGTACAGGCCGTCGCCAATCAGGTTGGCGGTCTTCACCGCCAGCTCCACCACCGCCCGCGGCGCCTCGTGGATCGCCAGGGTGCGGCATTCGCCGTTGATGTCCTGGCCCTTGGCCTTGTGGTTGTAGATCTGCCAATGGCCCTTGGACATGAAGTACTGGCAGGCGAAGATCGGCTTGCGGTTGAGCACGCCGATGCGCCAGTCGTACTCGGTGTAGAAAAACTCCTGGGCCAGCAGCAACACCGAATGCTCGAACAGCTCAGCGGTGGCCTCCAGCAGCGCCTGCTGGCTCTCGACCTTGATCACCCCGCGGGAGAAGCAACCGTCGGGAATCTTCAGCACCAGCGGGAAGCCCAGGCGTTCGCCGACCCGCTCGAAATCTTCCGGTCGCTCCTTGTAGAGAATCTCGGTGGCGGGCATGCCCAACTGGTGGCTTTTCAGCAGATCGGTCAGGTAGACCTTGTTGGTGCAGCGCAGGATCGAGGTCGGGTCGTCCATCACCACCAGGCCCTCGCTTTCGGCCTTCTTGGCGAAGCGGTAGGTGTGGTTGTCGACGCTGGTGGTCTCGCGGATCAGCAAGGCGTCGTATTCGGCGATCCGCGGGTAGTCCTTCTTCTCGATCAGCTCGACGTCGATGCCCAGGCCCTTGCCGACCCGGACAAAGTTCTCCAGCGCCCGGGCGTTGGAAGGCGGCAAGGCCTCCTGGGGGTCATGCAGGATGGCCAGGTCATACCGGGCCAGTCTTTTCGAGCGCGGCACACGCCAGATCTTGCGACTGAAACTGTCCAGGGAATGGGCGAATTGATCTTCCTGGTCTTCGCGCAACTTATGTAAGGCCCCGGACTTCACGCCTTCGATATGCCAGCCGTTAGTTCGTTTGAAGTCCACCAGCAATATCGGACAGGGGAAAACTTCGAATAACTGGCGGGCCAACTCCTGTAACGGTTCGATATGGGTCTTGCCGAAGTACAGGGTCAGGGTAAAACCTTCGGTATCTCTGTAAAGATGATTGCTCAGGGCCTTTTCCAGGGTTTTATCCAGGTCGTCCAGGGCCAGTCCGTAGAGCGATTTTCGGGTCAGTTCGCTGATGGTGCGCACCGAGGGAATCACCTTGTGCCCCCGCGCCTCGGCCAGCAGCGAACAGTAGTAACCGTGGCCCAGGTACTTGTAGCTGCGGCACAGGTTGATCACCTGGACCCGCTTGCCGGGCTGGGTTTCGCGGGTCTGTTCCAGGTACTCCTGGGCGCTGAGGATGTCTTCGCTGGGGAAGTAGGAAGCCCAATCTTCCTTGCGCTCGACAATAATCACCAACTGACTGGAAGTTTCACTCACCGTTGAAAAATAATTAACCGGCGTTATTGTCGCCGGCAGACTTTGCTCGGATACTCCACGCCAATGACCTTGTACCGCTGACATAATGTTTGATCCGCTTAAGAACAAGACCTTTTCTATTAAGCACGAACTTTTCTGAAAGTCTCGTTTCGTTACGCAACTTTTACGGCGGTTATATGGATCTTGTCTTTCGCATTGCCACACCTGAGGATTTGCCCGCATTAGTGCAACTGGAACAGCAGTGTTTCACCACCGATCGCCTCACCGCGCGCAGCTTCCAGTGGATGATCAGCCGCGCCCATGCGCGCCTGATCGTCGCCGAGCAGGCGGACCAGCTGCTGGGGTACGCCCTGGTGCTGTTCCATCGCGGTACGTCCCTGGCCCGCCTGTACTCCATCGCCACCGCGGTCGAGGCCCGCGGGCTGGGCCTGGGCAAGCGCCTGCTGGAGCAAATCGAGGCCTGCGCACGGGAGCATGACTGCGCCTACCTACGGCTGGAGGTGCGTACCGACAACCCGACGGCCATCGCCCTCTACGAGCGCAGCGGCTACCGGCGCTTCGCCGTGCTGCACGACTACTACGAGGACCACACCGATGCCCTGCGCCTGGAAAAGCGCATCCTGCAGCATCGCGAGACCCGCAGTATCAGCGTGCCCTATTACCAGCAGACCACCGATTTCACCTGTGGCCCGGCCTGCCTGTTGATGGCTATGGGCGCGCTGCAACCCGGACGGGCGCTGGAGCGACGCGAAGAGCTGCAACTGTGGCGCGAGGCGACCACCGTGTTCATGACCTCCGGGCATGGCGGCTGCAGCCCCCAGGGGCTGGCGTTGGCCGCGTGGCGCCGGGGCTTCAGGGTCAGGCTGCAGGTCAATACCCGCGGGCCGCTGTTTCTTGGTGGGGTGCGCGACGAGCATAAAAAAGACGTCATGCGCCTGGTGCACGAGGAGTTCTGCGCAGAGCTGGATAGCAGCGACGTCTTGCAGGTGCTGGGCGGCCCGCTGGACCTGCCAAGGCTGCTGGCCGACGGCGGCCAGCCCCTGGTGCTGATCAGCAGCTACCGCCTGACCCGCTCCAAGGCCCCGCATTGGGTGATGGTCACCGACTGCGACGAGGAGTTTGTCTACCTGCACGATCCCGATGTCGACCACAGCCAGCACCGCCAGCCGATGGATTGCCAGCACCTGCCGGTGAGCCACGGCGAGTTCGCCAAGATGTGCCGTTTCGGCAGCGGCAAGCTGCAGGCGGCGGTGATCCTCTACCCAGCCGCAGTGCCTCTGTAGGAGCGAAGCTTGCTCGCGATAGCCGCGAAGCGGCGATTCATCCTGCCAACACGCGTTATCGTTGAAGATTTTTTCGCGAGCAAGCTTCGCTCCTACAGAAGAAGGGATTGGTTTATTCCAGGCCAACCTTGTACAGCGTGCCCTTGTCCTCGTCGGTCAGCACATACAGATAACCGTCCGGCCCCTGGCGCACGTCGCGGATGCGCTCTTTGAGCTCGCCCAGCAGGCGCTCTTCGTGGCCCACCTTGTCGCCATCGAATTGCAGGCGGATCAGTTCCTGGGAAGCCAGGGCGCCGATAAACAGGTTGTGTTGCCAGGCCTTGAAGCGGTCGCCATCGTAGAAGGCCATGCCGCTGATGCCGGGGGACTTCTCCCAGACATGCCGCGGCCCCACGGTGCCCGGGGCGGTCTTGCCCTCGGCTTCGGGAATCGGCGCACCGGAATAGTTGATGCCGTGGGTTGCCAGGGGCCAGCCGTAGTTCTTGCCACGCTCGATCAGGTTGATTTCGTCGCCGCCCTTGGGCCCATGCTCGTTATCCCACAAGGTGCCGCTCCAGGGGTTGAGCGCCGCGCCCTGGGGGTTGCGGTGGCCGTAGGACCAGATTTCCGGGCGCACGCCCGGCTGGCCGACGAAGGGGTTGTCCTGCGGGATCCGGCCATCCGGATACAGGCGCACGATCTTGCCTTGCAGCTTGTCCAGGTCCTGGGCGGTCGGGCGCTCGTTGTTTTCCCCCAGGGTGATGAACAGGTAGCCATCGCGGTCGAACACCAGGCGCGAACCGAAATGGTTGCCGGTGGAAAGCTTGGGCGCCTGGCGGAAAATCACCTGGAAATCCTTGAGTGTCTTCAGGTCCTCGGACAGCCGCCCGCGCCCCACCGCCGTCCCTGCCGTGCCACCCTCGCCGCCACCTTCGGCGTAGGACAGATAGACCAGGCGGTCCTGCTTGAAGTCCGGCGACAGCACCACATCCAGCAAGCCGCCCTGGCCCTTGGCCCAGACCTGCGGCACGCCACCCAGGGGCGCCGAGAGCTTGCCGTCGGCGCCGACCAGCCGCAGGTTGCCCGGCCGCTCGGTCACCAGGATGCCCTGGCGGTCCGGCAGGAATGCCAGGGCCCAGGGGTGATCCAGGCCCTCGACCACCGGAGTCACGCTCAGCGGGCCCTGTTCGCTCTGCAATTGTTGGCGGGTGGCGGCCGCGGCCGGTAGCGCGCTACTCAGGACAAGGCTGGCGCAGACTGTCGCCAAGAGGGTTTTACGCAACATGCACGATTCCTTCTGTCGATAAAAAGGGGTCCGCCCGGGGCCGGCATCGGCCTCGGGCGGTCAGCGTTTATCGCTGCTGTTGGTTACGCGGTGGGGTCACGGGTGTCGGATCGATGATCCGCGGCTGGGTGATGGTGCGCGGGTAACCGTTGCCGATGCCGCCGTTCTCCAGGGTCGGAGGGCGTTGCACCGGTACCGGATTAACCCCGCGGACAGCCGGGGCACTGGGCTGGGTGCCCTGCATGCTGTTGGGGTTGGCCCGGCGTATCGGGCTGTTGTAGGGATTGTTGTTGATGCTGCCGGGCAGGTTCTGCGCCAGCAGCATGGCGGTGCTGTCCGAGGACGCCTGGGGTGCGGCGAACGCCGCGATGCTGGCCCCGCTCATCAGGGCAAACACGGCAAGACCGCGAAGCAGGTTGTTCATGGCGACCCTCCTGGATGGCGACGAGTTATCGCATTCGAGTCCAGGCTACGTCGCAGGTTCGGCCTTGTTAATTAAATAATCCGCCAGACATGTAACACGAGTTATCGGCTCGCCCCTGCAAGCCGGCACCCCGGGGAAACTTTCGCGCCACGCCACGGGTCACCTGAAAACCAGTCGCTGCATAGCGATTCCACAGTCAATACGGGGACAGGCTCATGGCACGGGCAATCTGGAAAGGCGCGATCAGTTTCGGCCTGGTTCACATTCCGGTGGCGCTGGTCTCGGCGACCTCCTCCCAGGGCGTCGACTTCGATTGGCTGGACCAGCGCACCATGGACCCGGTGGGTTACAAGCGGATCAACAAGGTCACCGGCAAGGAAGTCAGCAAGGAACATATCGTCAAGGGCGTGGCGTACGAGAAAGGCCGCTATGTGCTGCTCAGCGAGGACGAGATCCGCTCGGCCCACCCGCTGTCGACCCAGACCATCGACATCTTCGCCTTCGTCGACAGTCAGCAGATCCCGCTGCAGAACATTGACACCCCTTACTTCCTGGCCCCGGACAAGCGCGGCGGCAAGGTCTATGCGCTGCTGCGCGAAACCCTGCGGAGCACCTCGAAAGTCGCCCTGGCCCTGGTGGTGCTGCACACCCGCCAGCATCTGGCGGCGCTGATGCCGCTGGAGTCGGCGCTGGTGCTGGTAATGCTGCGCTGGCCGGCCGAGGTGCGCAGCCTCGACGAACTGGCCCTGGGGCCGGAGGTGACTCACCCGGACCTGACCAAGGGCGAGCGGGACATGGCCAAGCGCCTGGTCGCGAACATGAGCACCGATTGGCAGCTGGAGGAATACCGCGACAGCTTCACCGACAAAATCATGGCCCTGGTGGAGAAAAAGGCCCAGGCTGGCAAGATCGAAGACGTGGAAAGCCGCACCGGCGAAGCGCAACGCAGGAGTGCCGATGTCATCGACCTCACCGAAATGCTCAAGCGCAGCCTGGGCGGCAAATCCAGGAGCAAGCCGCCCGCCAGCCCGGACAAACCCGGCAAGGCCGCTGCGACCAAGAAAACCACGAAGCGATCCAGTGCCTGAACGGCGCGGCTCGCATGACAAGGTAGTGGGTCATGGCCAGATCCTTGAGTGAATACCAGCGCAAACGCGACTTCGCGATCACCTCGGAGCCGGCGGCGGACAAACCCTTCGGCCAATCCGCCAAGACCGCCTCGGCCCTGCGTTTCGTGATCCAGAAGCACGCTGCGCGCAACCTGCACTACGACTTTCGCCTGGAACTGGGCGGCAGCCTGAAAAGCTGGGCGGTGCCCAAGGGCCCGAGCCTGGACCCCAGGCAAAAACGCCTGGCGGTGCATGTCGAGGACCACCCGCTGAGCTATGGCGATTTCGAAGGCAGCATCCCCGCCGGGCAATACGGCGCCGGCGACGTGATCGTCTGGGACCATGGCATCTGGCAACCCCATGACGACCCCGACGCCAGCTACCGGGCCGGCAAGCTCAAGTTCACCCTGATCGGCGAGAAGCTCGGCGGCGACTGGACCCTGGTGCGCACCCATATGCGCGGCAGCGGCGACAAGGAACAGTGGCTGCTGATCAAGGAGCAGGATGCCCAGGCACGACCGAGCGACGAGTACGACGTGGTCCAGGCCCTGCCCAGGAGCGTGCTCAGCGGTGCCACGGTGGGCGACAACAAGCGCGCCAAACCCCAGGCCGCGAAAAAAACCGCGAAGAAACCGCCAGGAAAAAAGGTCGTCGCCCTGCCGCAAAGCCTGGCGCCGCAGCTGGCAACCCTGGTGGACAAGGCGCCCAGCGGCGACTGGCGCTACGAGATCAAGTTCGACGGCTACCGGATCCTCGCGCGGATCCAGGACGACGAAGTGCGCCTGCTGACCCGCAACGGTCACGACTGGACCAGCCGCCTGCCCCAGCAAGCCAAGGCCCTGGCCGCCCTGAAGCTCAAGGACAGCTGGCTGGACGGCGAAATGGTGGTGCTCAACGACCAAGGCCTGCCGGACTTCCAGGCATTGCAGAACGCCTTCGATATCGGTCGCAGCGTAGACATCATCTATTACCTGTTCGATGCGCCCTTTCTGCAGGGCGAGGACTTGCGCGAAACGCCGGTGGAACAACGCCGTCAGGCGCTCAAGCAGGCGCTCGGGCGCAAATCGAGCAAGGTCCTGCGCTTTTCCGAAGCCTTTGCCGCCCACCACCAGGACGTCCTCGAAAGCGCCTGCGCCCTGTCCCTCGAGGGGGTGATCGGCAAGCGGGCCGGCAGCCCCTATGTGTCGCGCCGCAGCGCCGACTGGATCAAGCTCAAATGCCGGCTGCGCCAGGAGTTCGTGGTGGTCGGCTATACCAAGCCGCAAGGTTCGCGCAGCGGCTTTGGCGCCCTGCTGCTGGGGGTCAACGACGCGAGCGGGCTGGTGTACGCCGGCCGGGTCGGCACCGGTTTCGACCAGAAGACCTTGAAGCAGCTGCATGAGCGGATGCAGGAACTTGAACGGGATTCATCGCCACTGGCCAAGCCCCTGACCGCGGCCCAGGCCCGCGGCGTGCACTGGATCGAACCGCAACTGGTGGCCGAAGCCGAGTTCGCCGAGTGGACCCGCGAACAGGTGGTGCGCCAGGCAGCCTTCATCGCCCTGCGCAGCGATAAGCCGGCCAGCGAAATCGTCCGTGAGCGGCCACAGACCTTCAAGGCCGTCGAGACCCGCAGTCGGCATACGGCCTCCCATTCGGATAAATCGGCCGCCCACAGCGTCGCCGGGGTCAGAATCACCCACCCGGAACGGGTCATCGACCAGCAGTCCGGCACCACCAAGCTGCAACTGGCGCAGTTCTACGCCAGCATCGACCAGCAGATCCTGCCGCACCTGCGCGACCGGCCGGTGTCGCTGCTGCGGGCGCCTGAAGGAGTGGAAGGCGAGCAGTTTTTCCAGAAACATGCCGAGCACCTGGCCATCCCCAATATCCGTCACCTCGACCCGGCGCTGGACCCCGGCCACGCGCGACTGATGGAAATCGACAGTACGTCGGCGCTGATCGGCGCGGTGCAGATGGGCACCATCGAGCTGCACACCTGGGGCGCGACTCACGATCAGATCGAAACCCCGGACCTGTTCGTGCTCGACCTCGACCCGGACCCGGCCCTGCCCTGGAAAAGCATGCTGGAAGCCACCCAACTGACCCTGTCGGTGCTCGATGAGCTGGGCTTGCAGGCCTTCCTGAAAACCAGCGGCGGCAAAGGCATGCACCTGATCGTGCCGCTGGCGCGCAGGGCCGACTGGGAAACGGTCAAGGGCTTCGCCAAGGCCGTCGCGCAGTTCATGGCGCAGCAGTTGCCGGAACGCATCACCGCGACCATGGGCCCGAAAAACCGGGTCGGCAGGATCTTCGTCGATTACCTGCGCAACACCCGCGGCGCCAGCACCGTGGCCGCCTATTCGGTACGCGCCCGCCCGGGACTGCCGGTCTCGGTGCCTATCGCCCGGGATGAGCTGGGCGATGTCCGGCATGCCCAGCAGTGGAATGTGGCGAACCTTGGGCAGCGTCTGGAGGAGTTACGGAGGGATCCGTGGCACGGCTTCGCCCATCGGCAGCGGATCACCGCGAAGATGTGGCAGCAATTGGGGGCGGACAAGCCTTGAGGAAGTGATGGCGGACAAGCCTCGTTCCTGCAGAACCCATGCAGGAGCGAGGCTTGCCCGCGATCAGCGATTCGCCGTGCGGCGAATCAGATGAAGATGAACAGCAGCAACAGCGCAGCGAAGATCGCCCACTTTTCCAGGTAATAAAGCTTGCGGTTGCGCTTTTTCAGCTCTTTACCGCGCAGGCGGATCTTGTACAGCTTGGTGAAGGCGCGGTTCAGGCCCCCGGTGCGGTCGCCGGCATCGTTGGGCGCACCGGCGGCGGCCATCACGGTGCGGCTGAACCAGCGGTTGAAAGCGGCGGCCCAGCGGTACTTCATCGGCCGCTCGACATCACAGAACAGGATGATGCGGTTCTGCTCGGTGGTGTTTTCCGCGTAGTGGATGTAGGTCTCGTCGAACATCACCGCTTCGCCATCGCGCCAGTGATACTTCTCACCGTCGACATTGATGTAGCAACCGGCGCTGTTGGGCGTTTCCAGGCCCAGGTGGTAACGGTAGGAACCGGCATAAGGGTCGCGGTGGCGCACCAGCTTCGAGCCCGGCGGCAGTTCGGCGAACATCGCCGCCTTGATCGAGCCGATGCTCTGCACCAGCTCGGTGGTCCGCGGGCACAGTTTCATCGCCGAAGGATGGCTGTCGCCGTACCACTTGAGGTAGAAGCGCTTCCAGCCGGTCTTGAAGAACGAGTTGAAGCCGACGTCGTCGTACTGCTCCGAACGCTTGATCTCCCCGGCCCTGAGCAGGCTCTGGCCCTCGGCGCGGATTTCTTCCCAGTGGGCCTGCAACGGGCTCAGGTCGGGAAAGTCGGCCGGATCGAGGTACGGGCGGTTGGGGATCTTCGAGAACAGATAAAGGAAGCAGTTGATGGGAGCCAGGAAGCTCGAGTGATCACTCAGCTGGCGGCCCAGTTTATGGCGCACGCGACCACGCAGGTGCACATACGCAATGGATAAAACGTAAACAGCGGCAATGATGAGTTTCACGGAAATCGTCACATGTCAGAAGAGAACATACTGCGCCCCCATGTGGGCCACCTGGGCCGAGGGGTCATGTGCAGCGTCCGAAAGCGATAAGAGGTCCTGAAGGCACGTCCCTGAGCCCATGCCAATGATGGCATGTGGCAACTGGTCGGCATTTTAGCCACAGTTTGTAACCAAAGGTTAACTCCGATTTGTGAAAATGTGTCCGCCCACGGTGCCACGACCTAAGTCGCATTGCCCGGGACAAATCCGCAGCGGCGACTTTTACAACGGCTGGCGCTGAGCCGCCTGGATGAAAAATCCGTGGCTCGCCGTCATACAACTGCCGGCGCACATATGCGACAATGCGCGCCAAATTCCAACATGACCTCCCACCTTTATTGCCCAGCAACTTGGCCATAGCGTCCAGATGTTGCTGTCTACTTATGCTCGCTGGCTCGACTCTGGCGATGACCGGGGCGAAATGGAAACGCTCCAACATGCCCCGGGAATGACCCAAGAGCCAACACGATGCTCGCAACCCCTTGATAGGTAAAGTAATTGATCTCCACAGCTAACATCACGATGCAGTTCGGCGCCAAGCCGCTATTCGAGAACGTTTCGGTCAAGTTCAACGGCGGCAACCGCTATGGCCTGATCGGCGCCAACGGTTGCGGCAAATCGACTTTCATGAAAATCCTCGGCGGCGACCTCGAGCCGTCCGGCGGCCAGGTCATGCTGGAGCCGAACGTTCGCCTGGGTAAACTGCGCCAGGACCAGTTCGCCTACGAAGAATTCACCGTGATCGACACCGTGATCATGGGTCACGAAGAGCTGTGGAAGGTCAAGGCCGAGCGCGACCGCATCTACTCGCTACCGGAAATGAGCGAAGAAGACGGCATGGCCGTGGCCGAGCTGGAAACCGACTTCGCCGAGATGGACGGCTACACCGCCGAATCCCGCGCCGGTGAACTGCTGCTGGGCCTGGGCATTCCCCTGGAACAGCATTTCGGCCCGATGACCGAAGTCGCTCCGGGCTGGAAACTGCGGGTCCTGCTGGCCCAGGCGCTGTTCTCCGATCCGGAAGTGCTGCTGCTCGACGAACCGACCAACCACCTGGACATCAACACCATCCGCTGGCTGGAAACGATTCTGACGGCGCGTAACAGCACCATGATCATCATTTCCCACGACCGTCACTTCCTCAACAGCGTCTGCACCCACATGGCCGACCTGGACTACGGCGAGCTGCGCCTGTTCCCGGGCAACTACGACGAGTACATGACCGCGGCGACCCAGTCCCGCGAGCAACTGCTGTCGGACAACGCCAAGAAGAAAGCGCAGATCGCCGAGCTGCAGACCTTCGTCAGCCGCTTCTCGGCCAACGCCTCGAAAGCCAAGCAGGCCACCTCCCGCGCCAAGCAGATCGACAAGATCCAGCTGGCCGAGGTCAAGCCATCGAGCCGCGTCAGCCCGTTCATCCGCTTCGAACAGACCAAGAAGCTGCACCGCCAGGCCGTGACCATCGAGCAGATGTCCAAGGGCTTCGACGGCAAGACCCTGTTCAAGAACTTCAGCTTCACCGTCGAAGCCGGCGAGCGCGTGGCGATCATCGGCCCGAACGGCATCGGCAAGACCACCCTGCTGCGCACCCTGATGGGCGAGCTGACCCCGGACGCCGGTTCGGTGAAATGGACCGAAAGCGCCGAGCTGGGCTACTACGCCCAGGACCACGCCCATGACTTCGAAGACGACGTCAGCCTGTTCGACTGGATGGGCCAATGGACTCAAGGCGAGCAGATCATCCGTGGCACCCTGGGCCGCATGCTGTTCTCCAACGACGAGATCCTCAAGTCGGTGAAGGTCATCTCCGGTGGTGAGCAGGGCCGCATGCTGTTCGGCAAGCTGATCCTGCAAAAGCCCAACGTCCTGGTGATGGACGAACCGACCAACCACCTGGACATGGAATCCATCGAGGCGCTGAACCTGGCGCTGGAAAACTACCCGGGCACGCTGATCTTCGTCAGCCACGACCGTGAGTTCGTATCGTCCCTGGCCACTCGCATCATCGAGCTGAGCCCGAACGGCGTGACCGACTTCAGCGGCACCTACGACGACTACCTGCGCAGCCAGGGCGTGGTGTTCTAAGGAACGCCCGTTGCTTGTCAGTCTGAAAGCCCCGTCCTGGTGACGGGGCTTTTTTTGTCCGGCTATAAAAACATCGCGGGCAAGCGTGCGCACACGTTTCTGTAGGAGCGAGGCTTGCCCGCGATGACGTCCTCCCTGCCCCCACAAATAGCCGGCCATAAAGAAATCGTTAGCCTGCTTCCTTTTATTTCCAGCCCGCGCCATGATGCAGTTCTCCAACCGCCCGCCCGCGAACGAGCCCTCATGTCTGCGCAACAAAAGCCCGTGCCCAGCTCCATGGCGATCACCCTGCAGATCGTCTCCATCGTCTTCTATACCTTTATCGCTTTTCTCTGCATCGGCCTGCCAATCGCGGTATTACCCGGTTACGTCCACGGCGAGCTGGGCTTCAGTGCGGTGGTGGCCGGGCTGACCATCGGCGCGCAGTACCTGGCCACCCTCCTCAGCCGGCCCATGGCCGGGCGCCTGTCGGACAACCTCGGCACCAAACGTGCGATCGTCTACGGCCTGGCGGGGATTTTCCTCAGCGGGCTGCTGACCCTGGCGTCCACCCTGCTGCTGGCAATGCCGCTGCTCAGCCTGGGCATCCTGCTGCTCGGACGTTTGCTGTTGGGGGTGGCCCAGGGCCTGATCGGCGTGGGCACCATCAGCTGGTGCATGGGCCAAGTCGGCGCCGAACACACCGCGCGCTCGATTTCCTGGAACGGCATCGCCTCCTATGGCGCGATTGCCATCGGCGCGCCGCTGGGGGTGGTGATGGTCGCCGACTACGGTTTCGAAAGCCTGGGGCTGGCCTTGTCGCTGCTGGCGGCCCTGGCCCTGCTGCTGATCCGCAACAAGCCGTCGGTGCCGGTGATCCGTGGCGAGCGCCTGTCATTTCGCGCGGTGTTCGGCCGTATCGCGCCGTACGGCGCCGGCCTGAGCCTGGCGTCCATCGGCTACGGCACGTTGACCACCTTTATTACCCTGTTCTACCTCAGCCGTGGCTGGACCGGCGCGGCCTATTGCCTGACGGTATTCGGCGTCTGCTTTATCCTCTCGCGCCTGCTGTTCATCTCCAGCATCAGCCGTTTTGGTGGCTATCGCGCGGCCATCGCCTGCATGAGCATCGAGACCCTGGGCCTGATCCTGCTGTGGCTGGCGCCCTCGACGGCGTTCGCCATGATCGGCGCCGGGCTCGCCGGCTTCGGCCTGTCGCTGGTGTACCCGGCGCTGGGGGTGGAAGCGATCAAGCAGGTGCCCAGCACCAGCCGCGGTGCCGGCCTGAGCGCCTACGCGGTGTTTTTCGACCTGGCGCTGGCGATTGCCGGCCCTCTGATGGGCGCGGTGGCGTTGAACCTGGGTTATTCGTGGATTTTCTTCTGCGCGGCGCTGCTGTCGCTCAGCGCCCTGGGCCTGACCCTGCTGCTCATGCGCCGGGCCGACGCCTGACTCACTGATCCGCGGTCTGCATCCCGGCCCGGCTCGGCTTGCCCAGGGCCTGGGCAAAGAAGCGGCCGGCCTCGGCAATCAGACTACGGTGGATGTCCGCGCGGTCGACGCCATCGGCGTCGGTGCACAAGGCCGGCATGCTCAGTAACTGCTCCTCGGTGCACGGCGCCATGAACACGAAGTGCCCGGCCCCGGCCAACAGCCTGAAGTCCGGCGCCACCGGCAGCTTGCGGGCCAGGGCCGCGGCGTTCTTGTCCAGGGCCACCAGCTTGTCGACGTCGCCGCTGTACAGCAGCACCGGCACATGCACGCCAGACAGGGTCTGCCGCCCGAACTTGAGGCTCAACGGCGCCATCAGCAGCAAGGCCTGGACCCGCGGGTCGGCAACCGGTTGCAAGTCGTCGCGATCGACGATCAGCTCGCCCTGGGTATTGCAGGCATCGTGATCGTCGGGGCGCTCCTGGCAATAGCGGCGCAAGCGATCCAGGTCGGGAGTCGCCCCGGACAGGATCAGCGCGGTTTCACCGCCGGCCGAGTAACCGATGACCCCGACCTGCCCGGCATTGACGAAAGGCGACAGCATCGGGTCGGCCAGGGTCGCGGTGATGGCTTCGGAAATCTGGATCGGCCGGCCATAGAGATTGCTCAGGGTGCCCAGCCGGCTGTGATCCTTGTAGTTGTCACCCGGATGAATCACCGCCACCACCACGAAGCCCTTGCGCGCCAGCGAGGTGGCCAGGTCGTGCAGGGCCAGCGGCGTGCCGGTATTGCCGTGGGACAGCATCAACAGCGGAAAGCGGCCGATGGCGATCTTCGAATCCCGGGAGGCGGCAATCTGGTAACCCTCGACCTTGCTGTGGTGCTCGATGCCGGTGGAGGGATAGAAGGCAATGGCGCGCATCGGCTGCTGGTCCAGCGGGTCGAGAAAGCTCATCTCATGGAAACCCACGCTCCAATGTGGATGGGGCGCGGGCGCGGCGTGCACGATAATCGGGCCGCCAAGCAGGCAGATCAGTGACATTGCCCAAAGACGCATCATGGATGCACCACCTTCCCTACCTGATGAAAACGCCGGTTGATTGCTTCACTGGCCAGGGTTTCGCTGGCCTGATGCCTGGGTTGTCGGCCGGATCACGCCGCTGTATGCACTGCAATTTGCATAACCCGGGCCAGAACGAAAAAAGCACGAACACGAAAAACTCCGTATCCCGCTGCCTGGAGGGCATCAGAATACAGAGTTTAAAGGGCCTTGCCTGGGGCGTAAGCGACTTTTACACAAGCCTTACGCGGCAGCGAAAAGTTGCTCGCTGATTTGCGCCTGGGCGTCGTTCAAGGCCTTGGTGCGGACTTCGTCGCCATAAGCCAGGCCGTGGGCGCGGACGAATTCGATGTCGGTGATGCCGAGGAAACCGAACAGCACTTTCAGGTAGTCCTCGTGAGCCACGCCAGTGGCCTGGCCGGCGTGCAGACCGCCGGAGGTGGAGACCACCACGACTTTCTTGCCACCGCACAGGCCTTCAGGGCCAGCTTCGGTGTAGCGGAAGGTCTGGCCGGCCACGGCGATGCGGTCGATCCAGGCCTTGAGTTGGGTCGGAATGGTGAAGTTGTACATAGGCGCAGCGATCACCACGGCGTCGGCGGCCTGGAATTCGGCGAGGGTCGAAGCGCTCAGCTCGGCTTCGTGCTGCTGGGCGGCGTTACGCACTTCGGCCGGAGTACCGGCGGCCACCAGGGTGGCGGAGCTGAAATGGCTGATGGCGTCGGCGGCCAGGTCGCGGTAGGTCACCTCAACGCTGGCGTCGGCGTTTTTCCAGGCCTTGACCACGCTTTCGCTCAACTGACGGGAAGCCGAGTTGTCACCAAGGATGCTCGAATCGATATGCAGCAGTTTCATCTGGGATTCTCCAAGTGAGGATCGCCACCGGGCGATCAATTGAGGACAATCCTACAGATGAAACCAATAGCTGATTAGTCGGCACAAATGCGATAGTTTGTCCCATCAGCAGGACAGTCGAGTCATTCTATGCAAGACCTCAACGATCTTTATTACTTCGCCAAGGTGGTGGAAGCCGGTGGTTTCGCCGCCGCCGGGCGTTTACTCGGGGTGCCCAAATCCCGTTTGTCGCGGCGTATCGCCGAGCTGGAAGAGCGGCTGCACACCCGCTTGCTGCAACGCACCACCCGCCAACTGAAGCTGACCGCGGTCGGCGAGCGTTACCTGCGCCACTGCCAGGCCATGCTGCTGGAAGCGGAAATGGCCGACGAGGCCGTGGCCAGCATGTCCAGCGAACCTCGCGGGCGCCTGCGGGTGTCCTGTCCGGTCGGCCTGGCCCATCATATGTTGCCGACTGTCATCAGTTCCTTCCTCGAGCAATACCCCCAGGTCCAGCTCGACATGCAGTTGCTCAACCGCCGGGTCGACGTGGTCGCCGAAGGCATCGACGTGGCGCTGCGGGTTCGCGAGCATGGCGACGAAGATCCGTTGCTGGTGACCCGGCGCCTGCGCCAGGCGCAGACTGTGATGGTCGCCAGCCCGGCGTTCGCCCGCGAATGGCCGATCCACAGTCCCGAAGACCTGCACAAGGTGCCGGTGCTGGGTGCCCTGGAGGCCGACCGCATGGTGCATCTGCGCATGCTCGACGCCCAGGGCGAGAAATGCGACCTGGTCCTGGAAGCACGCCTGGGCATCGACGATTTTCTGGTGCGCCGCTCCTGCGCCCTCGCCGGCCTTGGCTGTACCATCCTGCCGATGATGTATTGCGAGGAAGAACTGCAGACCGGGCAGCTGGTGCAACTGCTGCCGCAATGGTCATTGCCTGGCGGTTGGCTGCAGGCGGTCTACCCTCACCGGCGCGGGGTATTGCCAGCGGTAAGGGCCTGGATCGAGCATGTCAGCGAAGCGTTCAAAGGCTGCGGAGACCGAACGTTATGACGGCCGCGATAAAAGGAAAAACCATGACTGAAGCGGATGTGGCGCAATTCTGCCTGGACTTGCCGGGTGCGCGCGAAGACTACAAATGGGGCGGCGTGCGGGTGTTTTCCGTGGCCGGCAACAAGATGTTCGCCCTGCAGAACCTGCGGGGCGAGTCACTGGCGTTCAAGGTGGACAAGGAGCTGTTCCTCGGCCATGTCGACCGTCCCGGCATTGCGCCGGCGCCGTACCTGGCCCGGGCGCACTGGATCATCATGCAGACGCCCTACCCGCTGGGCGCCGGCGAGCTGCAGGACTTGCTGCAGCGTTCGCACCAGTTGGTGGTGAGCAAGCTGCCCAAGCGGGTACAGGTCGGGTTGTTACTCTAGAACAGCGAGAACAGGCTGCCTTCGAGAAACAGCCGGTCGATCCAGAACACCTGGTGCAGCAGCACGATCAGCCAGAACACCAGTTGATAGGACAGCTTGCGGGTCTTGTGGCGAAAGGCCTGTTGCGCCAGCAAGGCGCCTGGCCAGCCACCGGCCAGTTCCACGGCATGCAGGACGTTTTCCGGGGTCCGCCAGCTGTCGCTGCGGGCCTTGCGCTTGTCGCTCCAGTAGAGGAAGAACGTCAGCACGCTGACCGCGCCGTAGGCCGCCAGCGGCACCCAGGAAATCCCCTTCACACCCAATAGCAGCGAGCCGCACAGGGGCAAGGCGCAGAGCAGCAGGAAAACCACCGCCTTGAGCCGTGGCTGCTGGATCCGTGCCCCGGCGGCTTCGCCGGGGCGGTTCTGGTTGCGTGCGTTCATCAGGAATGGACCGCGGTCCAGTCGACCCAGCCGAACTGCCAGGTGGCGAGGATCACCAGGCCGAAGGCAATGCGATACCAGGCAAAGGCCGCGTAGCTGTGGTTGGCGATGAACTTGAGCAGGCCCCTGACCGCGATCATCGCGAAGATGAACGAGGTGATGAAACCAACGGCGAACACCGGCAGGTCGTCCGGCTGGAACAGGTTGCGGTATTTGTAGCCCGAGTAGACCGCGGCACCGACCATGGTCGGCATGGCCAGGAAGAACGAGAACTCGGTGGCGGTCTTGCGCGACAGGCCGAACAGCAGGCCGCCGATAATCGTGGAGCCCGAGCGCGAGGTGCCTGGAATCATCGCCAGGCACTGGGCGAAACCGACCTTCAAGGCATCTTTCCAGCTGATTTCGTCCACGTTGTTGGCATGTATTTCATGCTGCCGGCGTTCGGCCCAGAGCATGACCAGGCCACCCACCACCAGCGCCGTGGCGACGGTGATCGGGTTGAACAGGTATTCATGGATCAGGTCGGCGAAGATCACCCCCAGGACCACGGCGGGCATGAAGGCGATCAGCAGGTTGATGGTGAAACGCTGGGCGTTGCGCTGGGTCGGCAGGCCGGTGACCACGTCAAGGATCTTGCGGCGAAACTCCCAGACCACCGCGAGAATGGCCCCCAGCTGAATGATGATGTTGAACGCCATGGCGCGCTCGCCACCGAAGTTGAGCAAGTCCGCAACGATAATCTGGTGGCCGGTACTGCTGATGGGCAGAAACTCTGTCAGCCCTTCCACAATCCCCAAAATCAATGCCTGTACGGCAGTCCAAAGCTCCATCAATCCCCCGAAGGTCATGCCGTAACATGCCTTTTTAGTTTTTCTTCAATGTTCACTGACGCGTGCGTCGCGGCTTCGCAGCCGCAATAGGATCATCATCGCCCCTGAAAATTCCGTGAAAAATCAGCCGGATTCAGGTTTTTCGCGATGTGGCCGAAATCCTAGCAGACAGACGCGATAAACGCTGTCGCGTTGCAAGAATCCGATGGACCTGACTGCAAGGAGCGCATGACGGATGTACAGGGTGTTTCCATTACAAGAACAACAATCGGGAGTGACAGATTCATGAACAGCTTACGCAGAATGTCGATCAGCCGCCGGCTGTGGCTGATCCTGATTGTGGCGGTACTGATGCTGATGACCCTGGGCATGCTGATGCTCAAGCAGATCAATGAGGACCTGTACCAGGCCAAGGTCCAGAAGACCCAGCATGTGGTGCAGACCGCCAACGGCGTGCTGGCTTATTTCCAGGGCCTGGAAAGCGCCGGCAGCCTCGATCGCGCGACGGCGCAGAAGCAGGCACTGAGCGCCATACGCGGCCTGCGCTACGACCAGAGCGACTACTTCTGGATCAACGACCTGACCCCGGTCATGGTCATGCACCCGACCAACCCCAAGCTCGACGGCCAGAACCTCTCGGCCATTCGCGACCCGGACGGTCTTGCCCTGTTCAACGAAATGGTGGCCATCGCCAAGGCCAAGGGCGCCGGCATGATCAACTATCGCTGGCCGAAACCGGGCGCCAGCGAGCCAGTGCAGAAGACCTCCTATGTCCAGCTGTTCCAGCCCTGGGGCTGGATCATCGGTTCGGGGGTGTACATCGATGACGTGCAGGCCGAGTTCCGCAGCCAGGTGGTGAAAGCCTCGGTCGTCGGTATCGCCATTGCCCTGCTCATGGCCCTGCTGGTGCTACTGATCGCTCGCAGCATCGTCCGCCCGTTGCAGGAAACCGTGCACGCCATGGCCAACATCGCCAGCGGCGAAAGCGACCTGACCCGCACCCTCGACACCCACGGCCAGGACGAAGTCACCGAACTGGCCCGGCACTTCAACGGCTTCACCGCCAAGCTGCGTCTTGTCGTCAGCCAGTTGCAGGTGTCGGCCAGCGCCCTGGCGCAATCCTCCGCCGACCTGGGCAGCAACGCCAGCCAGGCCCAGGAGCGCAGCCAGCAGCAGTCGCAGCAGATGGAGCTGGTGGCCACCGCCATCAACGAAGTGACCTACGGCGTACAGGACGTGGCGAAGAATGCCGAGCACGCCGCCAGCGAGATGCGCGACGCCGAGGCCCAGGCCCAGCAGGGCCAGGTGAATATCGACGGCAGCCTGCAACAGATCGACCGGCTCTCGGCCACCATCGACCAGGCCGTGGAAGTGATTCGCACCCTGGCCCAGGAAAGCACCCAGATCGGCAGCGTGCTGGAGGTGATCCACTCGATCGCCGAACAGACCAACCTGCTGGCGCTCAACGCGGCGATCGAAGCCGCGCGGGCCGGCGAACAGGGTCGTGGCTTTGCCGTGGTGGCCGATGAGGTGCGCCTGCTGGCCCAGCGGACGCAGAAGTCCACCGCGGAGATCCAGTCGATGATCGAGCGCCTGCAAGGGCACTCGGAAGCCGCGGTGAAAGTCATCGGCGACAGCAGCCGGGCTTCGCAACAAACCATCGAGCAGGCCGGGCTGGCCGGGGAAAGCCTGAATGCCATCGGCCAGGCCCTGCGCAACCTCAATGGGCTGAACGCCTCCATCGCCAGCGCCACCCTGCAACAGGCCCATGTGGTCGAAGACATCAACCAGAACGTGACCCAGGCCGCCGGCCTGTCCCACAGCACGGCCCTGGCGGCCGAGCAGTCCAGTGCCGCCAGCCTGCACCTGAAAGAGCTGAGCGAGCAGCTCAACGGCCTGTTGCGCCAGTTCCGGGTCTGAGACGTTCCGTTGGCGGGGTTCGCCCCGCCACGGTTGCCGGCCTTCACTAACATGCAAGGCCGCTTCTGGTTACAATCCGCACCCTCCTCCGCTTCCAGGTAGTTTTCATGTCCGGGCTTGAACTGTTCGCCGCTGCACTCGGCGTGATCGCCGTCTGGCTGACAGTCAGACAGAACCCCTGGTGCTGGCCGATCGGCCTGGTCATGGTGCTGCTGTACAGCTGGATCTTCTTCGAAGTGAAGCTGTATTCGGACATGCTGCTGCAAGTGGTCTACGCCGCCCTGCAACTCTATGGCTGGTGGCAATGGACCCGTGGCGGCGCCAGCCATCAGGGGCGTCCGGTCAGCCTGCTAGGGCCCCGCTCGATGCTGCTGGGCCTGAGCCTCGGAGCCGTTGGCAGCCTGCTGCTGGGAGCGGCCATGGCCCATTGGACCGATGCCGCGCAACCCTGGCTGGACGCCGCGCTGACCGGCTTCAGCCTGGTGGCGCAATGGTGGATGGCACAGAAGCGCGTGCAATGCTGGCCGCTGTGGATTGCCGTCGACGTGATTTTTGTCGGCCTGTTCATCTACAAGGACCTGTACCTGACAGCGGCACTGTACGGGCTGTTCACCCTGCTGGCCGTGCAGGGCTGGCGCGCCTGGCGGGCCGACCCGGCGTTGCGCCCGGCATGAAGGTCCTGGTACTGACCGGCCCCGAGTCCAGTGGCAAAAGCTGGCTCAGCGGCCACTTGCAGGCGCGCTTCGGTGGCATCCAGGTGGGCGAGTACGTCCGCCATTTCATCGAACAGCACCGGCGCGACACCTGCCTGGCGGATATCCCGGAGATTGCCCGCGGCCAGTTGGCCTGGGAAGACCAGGCCCGGGCGCAACACCCGCCGCTGCTGATTCTCGACACGCACCTGCTGAGCAATATGCTCTGGAGCCAGGCCCTGTTCGGCGCCTGCCCGGACTGGCTGGAACCCGAGCTGCTGGCTCGCTGCTATGACCTGCACCTGCTACTCTCCCCGGAAGATGTCGGCTGGAGCAACGACGGCCAGCGCTGCCAACCCGAACTGAGCGAGCGCCTGGCCTTCTTCAAGGCCACCGGTGATTGGCTGGTGCAACACCAGCAGCCCTTCGAAGTGATTCGCGGCGATTGGGAAGCCCGTCGGCAACGGGCATTCGAGCTGGTCGAGCGCCTGCTTCAGGGTTGACCGAATACCTTTCGTGTCCGCGTTTTTTTCTCCTGCGCAAGCAGGACAAATGTCCACTCCTGAAACACCCGCCGCTGCGCAAAGCGGCCAATTCAAAGGGCTTCTCATTGCCCTTCAGCCATCTGTTAAAACGCTGATACAGCCCGACGCGAGCCTCCCGATCCAGAGCGTCGCCACGGTACTGTCGGGCTGCCGGAGGCGGCACCGGTCTCATCGTTGAAACACTCCTGTCCCTGTAACGCCCTTGGTTATTCGTAACCTGTTGAATTTTTGAAACAATCAAAAAAGCGGCACGGCTTCTGCTCTCTACCCTCGCAACGCCGGCTAGGGCCAGCGACAGAAGAAGGGAATGCTGCCGTGGAGAATCGCAATTCAGCTCTGACCCACCTCCTGCTGATCGGCTGCGCCATCGGCTCGCTGCTCAGCCTCCCGGTCCAGGCTGCCGACGACATCAGGGACGGCAGGATCGTTCTCGACCGCGACGTTCAACCTCGTAGCGTCGGCCGCCCTCCGCTGCATCCAGATCCCTACCCGACCACCGTCAATGCCAACCCTTCGGCCCGGGTCAAACAGATGACCAGCAACACCGAATTGAGTGACGGCGATTTTGCCGGGGTCAGCAGCGGTTCCACGATCAGCAGCAGCGTCATGCCCAACGGCGTCAACCTGCAGGGGCTGAACAGCGTCGCCAACCCCAACGGCATGGCCGGCATGAGCGCCGGCCACGGCGGCGGCAGCGGTGGCGCCATCTCCGGCACCATCAACCGCTCGCTGAATTCTGGCCTGGCTCCTTTGGGCAGACTGGCCGGAGGCCAATGAGATGATTCGCACCCTCGTATTGCTTGCCCTGTTCGGCTGCCCTTCGGCAATGGCCGACCCAGGCATCCAGGCGGTGGACACCGCCACCCTTCACAACTCCGGCGCCCGCTACAACGGCAACTTCAACGTCAACCAGGCCGCCGGCGACCAGCAGCAACAGACCAACACGCGCGCCATCGCCATCGGCACCGACGCCCAGGCCACCACCGTGGTCCGGCAGAAGCTCGGCACGCCGGCCAGCAGCGCGATCGACGCCACCAGCAGCATCGGCGGCAACGCTTTCAGCAACGGCAACGGGGTTCTGGGCGTGAACCAGGGAGCCGGGGCCAACAACCAGATGGTCAACGCAATGCGGGTGAGCATCAGTGCCCAGCCGCAAAGCATCGACGACAGCGTCCTGTCCCAGCAGAACGTGGCGCTGTTACCAGGCTCGGGAGCAACTGACGCTTCCAAAGGCAGCCGCCAGGTCGTTACCAGCGACCAGGCCTTCACCGGCAGCCGGGGAGTGATTCAGGTGAACCAGAGTGCCGGGGTGGGGAACCGAATGGCTAACACCCTGAGCATACGGGTCGCTGACTGACCCGCAGCAGTGCGATTGGAAGGTACCAACACTTAACCAACTAAATAAGCACGGAGAAACACCATGAAACCTACAATGGCTCTCAAGCCACTGGTTTTTGCCCTCGCCGCAGTCATGGCGATCGCCGCACATGCGGGCAACGACGACAATCACGGAGGTCACGGAGGTCACGGAGGTCACGGTGGCCATGGCGGTCACAATGGTCACCACGGTGGTCATGGCGGTCATGGAGGCCACGACGGTCTAGACCTCAAAACCAAGCTGCAAATCACCGCCGGCGCCGCGGCCAACGTAACCGATGAGCAGTTCAGCTCGGGCAACAGCGTCAGCAACCGCGGCACCAACAACAACGCCGACGCCAGCGACTCGATGAACAACTCCAACGGCAACATGGGCGCCAACGTGGCTGCCGGCGCCGGCAACCAACAAGACAACGCCGTCGCCCTGGCCACCGCCGATGAAAGCTTCATCTTCGGCAGCGCGGTAGCCACTTCCAGCGCTACCCAGACCAACACCAACAACACGGTGAAAAACTGGTCCACGCAAAACAACGCAACACTCGACAATGCTGGCAACGGCGGCTCCGGCAACATCGGCATCAACGTCACCGCCGGCGACCTCAACCAACAGAAAAACAACCTGGCAATCGCCGTATCCGGCGGACGCGTAGCGACCGCATCGGCTTCGGCCGACCAGACCGTCACTGGCCTGGACGTGGATAACAAGGGTGTGCGTACCTACAAAAAAGACACCCTTACCAGTGAGTTCAATGCCTCCGGCACCTACAAAGGCACCGGCTACGGCAAGATCCAGGGCGACGACGATCACCATGGCGGTGGTCATCATGGCTACGGCGATCGTAGTGGTGGCTACGATAACGACGATCAGAAGTTCACCTTCAAGGAACAAGGCACGATCGAACTTTCCGGCGTCTGGACGAAGCAAGTGCTGACCAAAGACGGCTGGAAAAACCCTGTGATCAACAACGCGTCGATGTCTGGCTCGATGAACGGCTTCTCCGGCAACGGCGGCGCCAACGTCTCGGCGGGTGTCGGCAACCAACAAAGCAACTCGCTGTCCATCGCTGCCGGCTGCAGAGCCTGCCTGTAATCACGAGCGTGACGAAAGCCCCGGAAACGGGGCTTTTCCACAGTCCCACAAGGCGTAGCGATCATGCGAATGGCGACCTTCTCCCTTTTGCTTTGTCTGACGGGCCTGGCTCAGGCCGCACAGATGCCAGTGGCCGTATTGCCGGGCGGAAACCTGGTGTACAAGCAGGTGCAAAGCGTGCGGGAGCGCAAATTCGCCGACCTGGTCGAGCAGAAAACCGACTTCAGTTGCGGCGCCGCCGCGCTGGCGACGGTACTGCGCCAGGCCTACTGGCTCGACGTCGATGAGGAGCAGGTCATCAAGGGCATGCTGGCCACCGCCGACCAGGACCTTGTGCGTACCCAGGGTTTCTCCATGCTGGACATGAAGCGCTACCTGGAAAGCATCGGCATGCGCGCCCGGGGCTACCGGATACCTCCCGACAAACTGCAGGCGGTCTCCATTCCGGTGGTGGTACTGATGGACATTCGTGGCTACAAGCACTTCGTGGTCATGCAGCGGGCATACAAAGACTGGGTCTATATCGGCGACCCCGTCCTCGGCCATAAACGCTACTCCCACGAAGACTTTGTCAAAGGCTGGAACGGTATCGTCTTCGCCATCGTCGGCCCCGGCTACGACAAGGCCAACGCCTTGCTCGACCCGCCCAACCCGCTGACCGCAAAGAACAAGCTGGATACCTTCAACCCGGTCAAAGACGCAGAACTGATGGAATTCGGTTTCATTCAGAGCGACTTCTTCTAGGGTCGCCCTAAGGATAAAGGGGCAGGATGCTCCGGGAGCAGCAGATGAAAAGCGCTTACTGGCTGGCCGCTGCCTGCCTGGTCACAAGTTTTCCTGCGTACGCCAACGCAGGGTTCAAGCCTATAGAAATCAAGGACCAGGAACTCTCCGAGCTCCGCGGTCGCTACGTCATGCCGGGGCGGATCATCAGCTTCGGCATTGTCATGAGCAGCACCTGGCGCAACGCCTCGGGCGATCTGATCGGCGCCACGACCTCGATGCAGATCCAGCAATCGACGATCAAGCCGGAATTCTATGTCTCCACGATCACCGAAACCGGCAACGGCTCGACGCCGACCCAGGGCTCGGGCAACGTGATCGGCGGCGCGGGCCTGGCCACCACCCAGGGTGTGACCCAGAGCGTGCGCGCGGCGGGCGACCGCAATAGCGCCTATAACAACGTTTCCATCGACGTCAAGGAAGCCAGCCATGCTCCGGCGCTGGTGCCGGCGCAAGGCCAGCTATTGATGAGCGGGCAAACCATCAGCGGCAGCAACGCCGCGGGCAGCGTGGCCGTGTCCGCCACCGGTGGCGGCATCCAGATGGCCATCCAGGCCAATAACAACCAGGGCTCGGCCGTGCAACAAGTGGCCCAGGGCGGCTTGCTGCAGAACACTCGCCTGCTGGGCGATAGCAACCTGGTCAGCAACATGACCCAACTGAACGTGGTGCTCAACAATAACGGGGCGAGTACTGGCGCGTTGGATTGCAACCTGACCCAGCTCAAGGGCCTTCGCAACCTGGGATATTGAACTACGCTGATTCTCGATCATTAGGCTCAAAGGGACGGCTTACTCATGTATCGATCAGTCTCGCTGCGCGCAGTTGTATGTTTGAGCACGCTCTTCCCGGCTGCACTGCTGCAGGCAGCGCCTGATGCCGACGTAGAGGCCCTGAAACAAGAATTACTGGAGCTTAAGCAACGTTACGAAGTGCAGCAGAAAGCCCTGGCGGTATTGGAACAACGGGTACGCCAGGTCGAGGAGCAACCGGCGGCGCCACCACCGAAACGCCTGGCCAAGTCGCCAGCGGACATGCGTGGCAACCAGCAGGTGGCCGGGACCACGAGCAAAGGCCCGACCCCGGCCGGCGGCAGCTCCTACGGGGAATCGCTCAGGGATGATTCGCAACCGGCACAGAGCGTGTCCAACCTGTACGACGAAGCCAGCGGCTTCTTTGGCGGCGGCAAGTTCAGTGTCGAGACCGGCCTGACCTACTCCCGCTACGACACCCGGCAGCTGATTCTCAACGGCTTCCTGGCGCTGGATTCGATCTTCCTCGGCAACATCAACCTGGACCGGATCAAGGCCGACAACTGGACCCTCGACCTCACGGCCCGCTACAACCTGGACAACCGCTGGCAGTTCGATGTCAACGTGCCGGTGATCTACCGCGAGTCAACCTACCAGTCCGGCGGCGCCCAGAACGGCGCGGCGGGCGTCACCAGCGAAAAAACCGTGTCCAAGGACCCGACCCTCGGCGACGTGAACTTCGGCATCGCCTACAAGTTCCTCGACGAGTCGGTCAATACCCCGGACGCGGTGTTGTCCTTGCGCGTCAAGGCGCCGACCGGCGAAGAGCCGTTCGGCATCAAGCTGCGCCAGGTCCAGGACAACACCAACCTGTTCGTCCCGGATGACCTGCCGACCGGTAACGGCGTCTGGTCGATCACCCCCGGTATCACGCTGGTCAAGACCTTCGACCCGGCGGTGCTGTTCGGTACCCTCTCCTACACCCACAACCTGGAAGAATCCTTCGACGACATCAGCTCCACGGTCAACCTGAAGACCCCGGGCAAGGTCAAGCTCGGCGACAGCTTCCAGATCGGCATGGGCATCGCCTTCGCCCTGAACGAGAAGATGAGTATGTCGTTCTCCTTCTCGGACCTGGTCCAGCGCAAGAGCAAGCTCAAGGAAGACGGCGGCGACTGGCAGTCCGTGGTGTCCAGCGATGCCAACGCCGGTTACTTCAACGTCGGCATGACCGTGGCGGCCACCGACAACCTGACCATAGTGCCCAACCTGTCCATCGGACTGACCGACGATGCGCCGGATTTCACCTTCAGCCTGAAATTCCCCTACTACTTCTAAACACCAGGCAAAAAAAGGCCCGCGGCGATCACCTCGCCGCGGGCCTTTTCGTCGCACCGCCCTAGCGGATCTGATGCTTGTGCAGCAACCGGTAGAAGGTCGGGCGCGATACGCCCAGCACCCTGGCCGCGACACTCAGGTTGTCGCTGTGCCGATTCAACACATCGCACAGGGCCTGGCGCTCGGCCCGGTGCTTGTAGTCCTCCAGCGTGCCCATGGGCGCGATGCTCGCCTGCGGACTGAGCAGCCCCAGGTCCCGGGCCTCGATCTGCCGGCCCTCGGCCAGCACCAGGCCGCGCCGCACCCGGTTGGCCAGCTCGCGGACATTGCCCGGCCAGTCGTGTTTGCCCATGGCCACCAGTGCGTCCTCGCTGAAACTGCGCGGCCGGCGCCCGGTTTCCAGGCTATAGAAGTGGGAAAAATGGCTGGCCAGCATGCCGATATCGCCATGCCGTTCGCGCAATGGTGCGGTAACCACCTGCAACACGTTCAGGCGGTAATACAGGTCTTCGCGAAAGCGCCCCTTGTCGATCGCCGCCTCGAGGTCGACGTGAGTCGCCGCCAGTACCCGTACATCCACCGGGATCGGCTGGCTGCCGCCCACGCGTTCAATGTGTTTTTCCTGCAAAAAGCGCAACAGATTGGCCTGTAGCTCCAGCGGCAGGTCGCCGATTTCGTCGAGAAACAGCGTACCGCCATGGGCCGCCTCGATACGCCCGACCTTGCGTTGATGGGCGCCGGTGAACGCGCCCTTCTCATGGCCGAACAGTTCGGACTGGATCAGGTGCTCGGGGATCGCCCCACAGTTGATCGCCACGAAGGGCTTGCTGTGGCGCTGCGACTGCCGGTGCAGGGTCCTGGCCACCAGTTCCTTGCCGGTACCGCTTTCGCCGCGAATCAGCACCGGCGACTCGGTGGGCGCCAGTTTGCTCAAGAGTTTGCGCAAGTCGCGGATCGGTCGGCTGTCGCCCAGCAACTCATGCTCGGGCTGAGCGACATGGATGTGCCCCTGGCCACGCAGGCGGGCCATGCCGAAGGCCCGCCCGAGGGTCACCTGGACCCGCGAGACATCGAACGGCAGGGTGTGGAAATCGAAAAACCACTCGCAGACGAAATCGCCGACTTTCTGCAGGCGCAGCACCTCCGGGCTGAGCACCGCGATCCACTCGGTGCCGCTGCGGCTGATCAGGTCCTTGACCGCTTCCGGCCGCTCCAGGTGAAAAGCCTGCAAACGCAGCAAGCCGACGTCACAGCCGCGATCGACGGCCGCTTCCAGGTCACAACTGTCGACATCCCAGCCCGCCGTGCGTAATCCAGGCAGCAGACGATGGCAATCGTCGCACGGGTCAACCACTAAAAGGCGGCGTAAGGCGGTCGCTTCAAGCATGACTGTTCCTTGGCGCCAAAAAGAGGAAAAGTTATTAGAAACAGTAGTTTGGCAAACCTGGCTGTAACACTAGCAATTACTTGACGGGGGTCTTGTATCGATTGTTTATAGCGCCAATCACCATTTGGACTAACTGTTACATGGATCCAAAAGCCTGGTTTAATTCCGTGCGCCAATCTTTCATTCAGCTTTCAAAAGAAGGCTCTGCATCGCGGGTGTGAACAAAAGTTGTAAATTCTGGTCTTTCTATGTGACCTGATCCCTGGTTCGAGACATCAGTACAAGTAACCAGCCGAACGGTAAGCCCAACCGACGGCACATCATTTGATTGGGCACATAGAGAGAAGACCCCATGAACGCCCCGCTCCGTATCAACGAAGCACTTTTGATCGCCGACCGCGCATTCCAGCCATTCCAATGCGTCGCCTGGGCCCCACAAGACGGTAACGGCGAACTGAGCCTGACCGTCATCGACCGCACCAATACCCGTATTGGCCGCAAACAGATTCCAAGCAGCGCCTACTCCGACCCGGCGCAACTGGAAGACCTGCTGAAACAGGCCCGCGCCGAACTGAGCCAGGAAGGTTACAAACTGCAATCCTGGGCCATGCCGGAATAAACGGAAAAGACGGATCACTACCCAGTGATCCGTCTTTCTTATTCATCTGATATATCCTCCGCGCTTTTAGTACACCCCCCTGCGACATTTTGACTCACTCAGAATTAACTATCAGGATGAGTCCTGGACTTGGCGATGAGGGTAATTACATGGTTCGACTCGAACAGGTAACTCCCTCGCACCCGCCTACCCTTTCTCCAGGGCGCGCCAAGATCCTTATGAAGCTCGATGGTAAACCCGTCACTATCCAATGCCTGCAGAGACACATCCTTAAAGTCCAGACGGGCAGACGTTTGTGGATGGATAAACTTATAAAACGCCTCTTTTGCGGAGAAGATCAGCGTAGCGGTTTCAAGTAAGTTCAAGTGCGATGCCTGCATCTGCAATTTATCCGTCTGGGTGAAGACCAGATGTTCCAGCGACAGGAGCATCTCTGTACCCACGATCTTTTCGATGTCGATACCCAGCCCGCTCCATTCGGACTGCCACGCCACGCAGGCAATAACCCGTTCCTCCGTATGAGACAAACTGCCCAGAACGCCCTCGGGCCAGTCGGGTGCACCATCGGCCTTGCGCCCTACTGCCCATGTAGCGGCCCCCAGCTGGCCAAGCGCTTGGCGGGCACAATAGCGGCCCGCCAGGTACTCGACTCTCCTCGTGTGCACACTACGTTGAATGTCTACAGGCAGTTCAGCGCCATGTTGCAGCAACTGCCCCAGATCAATACGGCTTCTGTCCAGGCGGAGATAGACCATGCCGATGCCGTCCGCAATGAAATGCGTTGCCAGCTCGATGGGGTCAAGTCCAATCATCTTGTCATACCGTGGCTCTTTTCAGGACCGGCAGCGACCCACATGGCCGCTGCCGAGCTTCCTTCTCAGATTATTGATCCGGTAATGACCCTGATGATCTCGTCGCTGGATTCCAGAATGTTGTGATGATGGCAGGCAAGCGGGACGACGCTCAGCTGCGAGCAAGCCGCGCCCAACCCGTTATCCGTGACAGCAACAAGCGACTTCATCACAGAGCCCGGCAACTGCGGATTGGCCTGCATCGCCTTGAACAACGTGACCGTCGTCGCCTGCAATTTGACGCTCAACTGCCCTTGCGACAACTGCTCCTCCACTTCGGCGACCCTCCGGGCACGTTCGGCGGCGGCTCCCGTAAGCCCCAGCACTGGCAGCAGTGCGGCAAGCGGAATCTCCGCCGTGCCCTGCTGGTAGAAGCTATCGAGCAGATAGAGCGAAACAGCGGTAGCTCCCCGTTGCTCCAACTTGGCGGCAATTTCCAGGGCAATCAACCCGCCCAGCGACCAGCCAAGGATATGCACCCTGCCGGTATCCACCTGCAGTCCATTGACAATCATTTCATCCAGGTACCGGTCAGCCAGCGCCCCAAGTGAGCTGATCGTCGGCTGGTGATAAAGGTTGTGATTATCGATGCCCTGACAGTTCATCCTGCCCTGGAACTCCTGCGCGAGGGGATAGAAGACTTCGGCCCCAACCAGGGCCGGATGAATCATCCACAACACTGGCGCGCCGCTCTCTGCCGGATTCAACGGTATCACCAGGCCACTTTCAGTGACCGCCAACAGGTTTCTCAACGTACGGCACTGGAAAAGCCTGACGACAGGGATCGAGGTTTTCAGCAACTCCGACATCTTCATGCAGACCGAGATCGCCATGAGCGAAGTGCCTCCCGACCTGAAGAAGTCATCCGCCATACCGACCTGCTCGCGCTTCAGGGTGACCTGCCACAGCTCGCACAATTGCTGTTCCAGTCCACTGGCGGGTGCGACGTAGTGGTTCTGCTCTCTCTGCCCGGGGGCGGGCAACGCCTTGCGATCCAGCTTGCCGCTGGAGTTGAAAGGCAGCGCCGGCAGGCGTATCAAGACGGTCGGGATCATGTACAGCGGTAACCGCTGACTCATGGACTCCAGCAGCTCGGACTCCACCAGCGGCTCGTCACAGACGTAGTACAACGCCAGACGCTCTTGAACTTCATCCTTGCAGACGATGGCGCAGCAGGATTTTATCGGGTCAAAGGCCAGAGCCTGGCTTTCCACCTCCCCCAACTCGACCCGGTAGCCATTGATTTTCACCTGGAAGTCCATGCGCCCCATGAACTCCAGGTTACCGTCAGGTAGATAACGTCCCGCGTCCCCGGTCCGGTAAAGCCGCTCGTCCAGTTCAGGGTGGTAGATGAATCGCTCCCGGGTTATCGGCTCATTGCGGAAATAGCCTCGGGCAACGCCTGCCCCACCGATGTACTGCTCGCCGGGCAAGCAAGGCGGCAGCAAGCGCATGTGGCTGTCCAGTACATAAAAGCGCTGATGCGCCATGGCTTTGCCATAAGGCACGCTCGGCGCCAGTATCGGAGCATCCGGAATGTCGTAGAGAATCGACCAGATGGAACTTTCCGTCGCGCCGCCGGCACTGACCACCCTGCAACCTCGGTTCCATTGGCGGATACGCGCCGGTAGCGGTTTGGCAATCACCTCCCCTACCAATACCGCCGTACGTAGCATCGGCCAGCCATTTTCATCGGCCTGGACGGACTCGAGGTACTCCACCAGCAATGTCATCACCGAAGGCGCGGAGTTCCAGAACGTCACCCCATGGGTCACCATCAAACGATGCCAGGCATCCGGTTGGTAACGCTCCGCTTCCGATGGCATCACCATGGTGCCACCCACCGACAGCAAGCCAAAAATATCAAACGCCGAAATATCAAAACTCAGAGCACTAAGGGCCAGGCCACGATCCAGGGCATTGAGATTGAGCTGTTGAATGGTGTCGACAATGCTGTTCACCGCCCCCCGATGTTCAATGGCGACGCCCTTGGGGACACCGGTAGAACCTGAAGTAAAGATGACATAGGCAAGTTCAGACGCGTCGGGGAGCATGGGTTCACCCATACTCGCGGCGGGTAACATGGCAACCGCACCGTATGGATCGATCAATAGCAGCCTGGCCTCGGGTTCCTCCTTCCATGGCTTGCTGCTGAACACCACCCGGGTTTGCGACTGCCTGAGAACATCCCGCCGCCGACCTTCCGGCCAGGAGCTGTCCAGTGGCAGGTAAGCCTTGCCGGACATCACGATCGCCAGCACCGCGATGATCTGGGCCCGACCTTTGTCGACCATGACCGCAATGGTCTCGGCGTCCATGTCCACATGCTGGCGCAGCTGCAACGACAGAGTCAGAGCAGCCTGATACAACTCACCGTAAGTCAGCTCGCCAAGGCCGTCGATAATCGCAATGGCTCGCGGCTGCTGCCGGGCATGCTGGATAAAATCGTGATGGATCGCCCGTTCGAAATCATAGGCTGGCGGGCAGGACTTCCAGGCTTCGCGCTGCCGCCGGACCTCTACAGAGGGTACCAGTTCCAGCTGATTGATCCGCAAATGCCCCTCCCCGACGATCTGTTCAAGAATGCGCAGATAGTACCGAGACAGGCAGCTCATGGTTGGGGCAGTGAAGAGCGCGGTCGCGTAGTTGAATACGGCCTGCACGCGCTCACCTTCTTTCTGTATGTTCAGGGTCAGGTCGAACTTTGCCGCCTGGTACTGCTCCATCAGGCTTTGCGGTTCCAGCCAATCAGGCAACTTCGGGGTCTGCCCGTCATCCTCCAGCACAAACAGCACCTGGAATAGCGGATGCCGCGACAGATCGCGTGGTACCTGCAGAGCATCGATCAACTGCTCCAGCGGCAGGCTCTGATACTTCTGCACCTGAAGCACAGACTTGAAGACTTCGCGCACGTACTCGGACAACGGCATCTCGTCGTTGATCTGCGTACGCAACGGCAGGGTATTGACGAAGAAACCCACTACCGATCGGGTTTCCGTCGTCGGTCGGTTGGCTACCGGCGTACCGACCAGAACATCCTGCTGGCCGCTGAAACAGCTGAGCAGCAGATTGAATGCCGACAGGAAAAGCGCAAAAGGCGTTACGCCTTCCCGTCGAATGAACTGCTCGGCCCGAGCCATCAGCGCCTCGGGCAATACAATGCCATGGTTGGCCCCGCGGTGGTCAAACTGCGCCGGCCGCACAAAGTCGAGCGGCATCTCCAGCGTTTGCCAGCCCTGCAGTTGGTGCTGCCAGAAGGTTTTCAGTTCTGACAACCGAGCCGAATCGAGGTATTCACGCTGCCAGCAAGCGTAATCTCCATATTGCAGGAGCGGGTCCGGCAATGTCGGTTGCTGACCTCGTCGGTACGACTCATAGAGGTTTTGCAACTCCTCCAGGAACAGGTTTTGTGACCAGCCATCGAAGGCCAGGTGATGCACGACAATCAGGCTGTACAAGATCGTACTGCCGTCAGGCTGGCGGACCTCATAGAGACTGGCTCTGAGGGGAATTTCCGAATCGAGAGCAAATGGCCGGTCAATGTCGCCGAGCAACTGTTGTTGCCAGCCAGCGGCATCGAGCCGCAACTGCTGCACCCGCAACTCGTTGTCGGTCAACTTCGACAATGCGGTAAGAGCCGACGGCTGGCAAATGACACTGCGCAGCACGTGATGGCGGGCAACGATGGACTTCAGGCTCTGGCGATAAGCGCTCAGATCGACCTCGGCGCTCAGGCGGAACAGCATCGGTACGTGGTACAGATTGCTGCCACCGTTGAGCTTCTCGATAAACCACAGCTGCATCTGCGAGAACGACAGTGGCCAGGTATCACGCTGCAGCGCCGGAATCAGCAAAGGCCCGGACTCATTGCCGTTAAGCTTGAGGTAACGGCACAAGGCGCGGATCGTCGGATATTGCCCCAGTTCGCCCAGGGTGACCTCCCTCCGTAACCTGCGGCTGATCTGGTAACAGGCCTGGATTGCCAGAATGGAGTTGCCGCCCAGGGAGAAGAAGTTGTCTTCCACGCTGACGCGCTCCAACTTCAACAATCCACCCCAGATCAGGCAGCACTCGCGCTCCAGATCATTCTCGGCGGCGACCAGGGGGCGTTGTTCGCTCTCGGGCAGCGGCAGCGATTTTCGGGCGATCTTGCCGTTCTCGGTCAGCGGCATGCTGTCCAGCTGGATAAACGCCTTTGGCAGCATGTATTGCGGCAACTCACCACGCAGATACTGACTCAGCGCTTGAATGTCCACCGCCTTGGTAGCGACCAAGTAGGCCGCCAGATAAGGTTGCGGATGCTGAATCAATACCACGCAACACATGGTTATATCGGGATAGGACAGCGTGATGTTCTCGATTTCCCCCAGTTCAATGCGGTAACCGTTGACTTTGACTTGCTGGTCTATCCGCCCCATGAACTCGAGGTTGCCGTCGCTGAGGAAACGCCCGGCATCCCCGGTACGGTAGACGCGTTCCTGCAAGTGCTCATGCCAGAAGAAGCTGTCGGCGGTGCGCTGTGCATCCGCGTAATAGCCGCGCGCCAACCCTTCACCGGCGATATACATCTCGCCTTTCACCCCCACAGGCAGCGGTCGCAATTCAGCATCCAGAACATAGAAACGCTCGTGTGGCAACGGCTTGCCATACGGAATGCTGACCGACCGGACTGGCTCCTGCGGGACCTCATAAAGAATCGAGAAGACCGCCGCCTCCGTTGCGCCACCGGCGCTGCAGAAACGGCTGTGCGGGGCCCACTGCCGACAGCGCTCAGGCAATGACGTGGCAATCCAGTCCCCCCCTACCATCACCGCGCGCAACGCGGGTACCGGGCCGGAGAGAAGTCCGGCATTGCCGACATAGTCCAGCAACAGCTCCAGCAGCGCGGGCGCGCTCAGCCACACCGTAACGCGATGGTTGATGATCGATTGATACCAGGCCTGCGGGTTGACCCGATCGTTCTCGGCCGGCATGACGACCGCGCCCCCCACTGAAAGAGGGCTGAAGATGTCAAAAATGGCCAGGTCGAAACTCAGCGCGCTGAGGGCCAGGCTGCGGTCGTACGCGTCGATAGCGAAATAACGACGGGTACCTTCGAGCATATTCACCACACTGCGATGCTCGATCGCCACGCCTTTTGGCGTGCCTGTAGAACCAGAGGTAAAGATGATATAGGCCAGGCTGTCCGCAGCGGCATCGACGGCAGGCAAGAGCCGCGCCGGTGGTGGTAGCGTGAGGGCCTGCCCTGTGGCGCTCAGGCCGACGACATTGATCTGCGACGTCTCCCATGGCTCGCTGCTCAACAGGGTATTGATGCTCGCCTGGGCCATCACGCCCAGGCGGCGCTGCAACGGCCAGCCTTTATCCATCGGCAGGAAGGCTTTGCCACACATCAGCGCCGCCAGTATCGCCACAGGCTGCAGGCGTCCCTTGTCCGCGAGTATCGCAATCGCCTCACCTGTCATGCCGCCCTGCAAGCGCAACTGGGTAGACAGCGTCAGGGCCGCCAGATACAGCTCTCCATAGGTCATTTCACCCAGCTCATCGATCACCGCCACGGCCTGCGGATGCTGCTGCGCGTAACGGATGAAATCGTGCTGCAGAGTACGCTCGAACGAATACTCGAAACGCCGCTCCTCAGCCATCGCAAGCTGCGTCTGCATGTGCGCGGCGCTCGCCAGGCCAAGGCTTCTCAGCGGCTGCTCGGCCCCCTCGACCATCTGCTGCAAGACCGTGACGTAGTAGCCGGCCAGGCGACTGATCGTGTCCTGGCTGAACAGCGCGGTGGCGAAGTTAAACCGGGCATTGATCCGCCCGGCAACGGGCGTCAACGTGAGGGTCAAGTCGAACTTGGCCGTTTGCTCATACGCACTCAGATCCACCACCGAAAGCCAATCCGGGCAAGCGGCGCCCACCGTGCTTTCCAGAGCGAACATCACCTGAAACAGTGGATGCCGCGAAAAGTCCCGTGGCACTCCCAGGCGATCCACCAGTTGCTCCAGCGGAAAGCTCTGATGTTGTTGCACTTGCGCCGTATTGGCCGCGACCTGGCGGATAAACTCGCACACCGAGAGTTCGTCAGGCACCCGATTGCGCAGCGGCAAGCTATTGACGAAAAAGCCGATTAGGCTTTCCAACTCCGGCTGGCTGCGGTTGGCCAACGGTGTCCCCACCACGATGTCATCCTGGTTGGTATAACGTGCCAGTAACAGGGTGAAGCCGGCCAACAGCACGGCATGCAGCGTAACCCCTTCCTTGCGGGCCAACGACTCGAGTGCTGCCACCAAGGATGCAGTCAGCAGGACCTCGCAGTGACTGCCGCGTGCATCAAAAAACGTGGGGCGAAGGTAATCCGGAGCAATATCCAGCTGCTGGTAGCCATCCAGCGCCTGATCCCAGAATGCCAGGGCCTCGGCACTGGCCCGGTCATCGGACTGCTCACGCTGCCAAACCGCATAGTCGAGATATTGCACATCAAGCGCCGGGGGAGCTTGTTCCGTTTGCCCGAGGAAATATTGATAAAGCGCCGCCAGCTCCCGCAGCAGCACGTCCATTGACCAGCCATCGAAAGCAATGTGATGGAACACCAGAAGACTCACCGTAACCTCTGCCCCGACCTCATTCCGGTAGCGGTAGATCGCTGCCCGCAACGGCAGATCGCGCAGCAGGTCAATCGGCTGCTGTAGCGCCTGTTGCAGGCAGTCAGTGAACTGCACTTGCGTCACCGAATGGATCGGTACCGCCAGTTCCTGCTCGGTGACATGCAGATACGCCTCGCCCGTTTCATCCTGGCGAATCAGGCTCCGCAGCACCTGATGACGAGCCACCACCGCCTGTAAACTTTTGATGTAGGTCGCGCAGTCGGCATCGGCGGACAGCTGCAACAGCACCGGCGACAGGTAATGCGTGGCGCCACCCGACAGATTCTCCATAAACCACAAGCGCGACTGCTGGAAAGACAGCCGCACCTCGCTGCGCCCGCTCCTTGCGATCGAGGGTTCCGACAGCGTCCGCTCTTGCTGGGCAAGATGCTCACTCAGCAGCGCCACCGTCGGATACCGGTTCAGTGTCAGCGCCGATACTTTTATGCCAAGGGCCTTATAGATTTCATGGCACAACCTGATCGCCAGAATCGAGTTGCCGCCCAAGCGGAAGAAGTGATGGTCAATGCCTGCGTGGCTACCAAGCAGGCGGTTGAACAGCGCCAGCAACCGGCTTTCCAACTCATTGCCAGGCGCGCGGAAAGGGACACTCTGATCGATCATCGCCGGCTCGGGCAACGCTCGGTAATCCACTTTTCGACTGACCGTCAGCGGGATCCTCGGGATCGCCATCATCGCCGTTGGCACCATGTGGGCCGGCAATTGGGTACTCAACTGCCGCCACAACCCCTCGACCGTCAGATCGCTGCCGGAAGCGACGACGAACCAGGCCTGAAGCTGCGGCGCAGGCTCCTTGCGCGCCGTGACCAGTGCTTCGGCCACTCCCGGCACGGCACGCATCACACTCTCGATCTCACCCAACTCGATGCGGTAACCGTTAATTTTCACCTGCTGGTCCGCTCGGCCACAGTATTCCAGGCTGCCATCAGCCAGGCGCCGCACACGATCGCCGGTGCGATACAGCCGACGGTAGTCCGGATCCTGGCTGAAGGGGTTTTCGATAAACGCCGAGGCCGTCAGTTCCGGCAAATTGAGATAACCGCGGGCAAGGCCGATTCCCGCCAGGCAAAGCTCGCCTTCAACCCCCAATGGCAGCGGGTGAAAATGCTCATCCACCACGTAGCAGCGCATATTGGCAATGCCCAGGCCAATATTGCGGGCACCATTGTTTCGATACAGGTTGATGCTCACACTGACCGAGGCTTCGGTGGGCCCATACAGGTTGGCAACCTGCAAACCCGCCGCCAGATAGTGATCGAGCACATCCTGCGAAGTCGACTCCCCGCCTACGGCAAGGCAACGCAGAGAGTCCGGCAATAGAGGACGGGGACCAAGCAGTGCGGGCGGCAGAAGGCAGAAGTTGATTTGCCACTCGCGCATCTGCGCGGTGAGCAACTCAAGATCCAGGCGCTGGGGTTCGCTGGCGATACACAGGCGATGCCCGTTGTTAAGAGCGATGAAGACTTCGAACACATGCGCGTCGAAGGCCAGGGTGGCAAATTGCAGACAGTTCAGAACACCCTGCTCACGACTCAGCAGCCGGCGGCCATGACCCAGAATCATGTTCGCGGCACCCCGATGTTCGCACAGCGTGCCTTTGGGCTTCCCTGTTGTCCCGGAGGTATAAATGACATAAGCCAACTGCTCGCCGCTCACCTCGGGAAGCAGTATCGGCTCTTTGCCAGACACTCGGTCTCCCGGCCGATCGATCAGCAGGCAGTAGCTATCGGCCGTACTTTCCTTCAATGAGTTCTCAAGAGCCGTTTCGGTCAAGACAATGGGGCTGCCCACATCGCTCAGGATATACGCCAGCCGTTGCGCGGGGGCGTAAGGGTCCAAAGGCACATAGGCCGCGCCAGCCTTCATGATTGCCAGCATGGCCACGACTGCGTTGGCCCCCCGCTGCACATACAAGGGGATCAAGGTATCGGCCGGCATTTCCTCGCCGCAAATACGCAGATATTCCTCACGCAACCTACGCGCCAGGCCGCTGCTACGCTGCGCGAGCTCCCCATAACTGAATGCCTGCCGGCTGTCGACCAATGCCATCCGCGTGGGGTAAAGACGGGCATTTTCCTCAAAACCGGCGAACAGCGTCGTGACGTGCTCCAGCGGCACTTCACTGTCGTTATTGGATTGATTTTCTAGACGCTGCGCCTGCTCTTCGGATAAATATGGCATCGTGGAAAGCGGCCGATCCGGCTCGCTTAGTGACGACCACAGCAAATGTTGGTATTGCTCCGCGAGTTCAGCCATTTGTACCGCGTCGAATAGATTCGCGTCATACCTGAGCCTGAACTCAAAGGCGTCTTTCGACTGCTGATACTCCAACAACAATTCAGTGCCTGCCAGGTCGTCATTGAAGCGATGATTGACCTGTGCCCGGCAACCATCAAATGTCAACGGAAAATTCTTCAGAAAACCCTGGGAAAAACTGACGTTCAATTCGGCAACCGGACTCTCGCTGAGCATGTAATGAACCGGCAACTTGGAGTGGCGCAGCCGTCCCGAGACCTTAAGTTTTTTCGTATAGTCGAGGGTCGTTTTATACAAGCTTGAAAAGTTCGAATCAGCAAGTAACGCCAAGGGAAATACCGCGGTATTCACCTGCCCGCCATAATAGACTTTTTCCCCTCCTTCCGCTGCGACAGGATAGGCGATGCAAACTTTTTCCTGCCCCGTCTGACGGGCAATCAAGATCGCCCACAACGTCTTGAATATTAGAAAATGATTGGCATATTTGATCCCGGCCTTCAGATCTCGCCAGTCGGCGAACGAGACATCAAAACGCACTTCGCCCGCTGTCTCTTGCCTCTGTCCGGAGGATATGCAGGGCAACTCGGCACGCCGCGGACAACCAGACAACAAGTCGCGCCAGAACCCGGTCGAGTCAAACCGCCCACGCAATTGAGCAACGTCATCTTCATAGCGCGCATATAAATCGAGGAGATCACTAAACGTCTCTGCCGGCGCGAGCCCAAGCGGGCCCTTGTTGTAATATTCAGATAACAAGGCATAAAACTCGTCGCCAGACAGGCCATCCAATAGCACGTGGTGTACGACGACAAGAAAGTTGTAACGTCGTTCGCCAGTCTTGATCAGATGGAAGCGACAGAGAGGCCCTTGGCGGAGGTCAAAGGGAGTACGTACCAGGGATTGGGCATCGCAGGGTGAATCGAAATACTCGAGGGTTATGGGGTTATCGGCTTTCACCCAGAAAAGCTGTCCATCTTTTTCATCGAGAACATGATTAAACAGAATATAGTCTCGACTTATACCCTCTACGGCCAAACACAGCCTGTTTAAATCCAGATCACCTTCGATGTCCTGATCCAGAACCAGGTTATATTCGCATGACTGCGGCTTGATAATATATTCATCCCAGAAGATCCTGGTGTAAGGCGAGGCAGAAAACATACGATATCCTTAAGGTTTATTAGAGTGAGCCTTCACGTCTAAACTGATCGCCGCATTTTAACGAGAGACTCTCTCGCCACTAAAAACAAGACTACGATTAAAAATCCTTTGCCTTGGGCCAAAGCCGAAAAGCGTGCCTGTTTCTTAATTCAATTATGTTCCTCTTACCCCCAGCCCAACCCTTCATCTGCCTTTCACCCGCACAGACTCCAAGTTAAATAAATATTTATGATCACCAATCGAGAAAGATACGCACTCACGAATTCTCGCGAAATAATATATTTAACGAAAACCCAATATCTATAAGATATTTCCTTTGCACTCATAAGATAAAACTTAACTAAAAAAGAGAATCAAGCAGAATCTCCACGGCAATATCTGAACACAAGGACTGGGTCCTATCCGGGGTTATCGCTCCGATCGACAGCAGTTCGCCGCCGCCCCAACTCTGTATCGGGGCGCAAGTCTTTGATGGAGGGGAGAAACCGGGAACAGTTTTGTCCGGCGAGCACTACTTATCCGGGAAAGTTGACGAGATCGCGACCAGGGCTGCCGACGATCCTGAGGGTCATTTACAACAGGCAGATCATCCGGAGGTGGCTTATATCAGCGATGGCGACCGGTACGTCTGCTGCTCGTCGAATTCACGCTCGAGGGTTCGCACCACAAGTGACATGGCCGCATCTGCCGGATCGGCAAGCGGGCTGATACCAGCCTGCACGACCGTGGCGACACCCTGCGGCCAAGAACCTGGTCAGTCAGTATCCGGGGGACACTTTGCGAGCGCCTTACTTCAAACCGCCAAACCGCCGATAGAAACTTTCGCCGACGTCGGGCAACGGACCGTCGGCGTTTTCCAGCGCGTCGTTGAGCCATTCCTCGGCCTTGGCGTAGATCAGACGATAGATGTTGCGGCAGAGCTGGCGCGCCGCTCGGCCTTCCCAGTCACCAGGGAGCAGCTCGTCCGGCAGCTGCGGATCGCGCAGCAGCAGTTTGCGGTATTCGTGGATCAGCAGCAGACGCGCCAGGAAACAATCGGCCGGCTGCAGTTGCTCCTGCTCGCGCAGCGCTTGCCACAGCGGCCGGAACAGCTGGATGAACTCGCTGTAATGAGCCGCCAATTCGTCGATGTTCCAGCTTTCGCGCACCTGCAGGCGCAGCGCCTTGGAGGCCAGCACGTCCTGGGCGGTGGTCTCGAACACAATGGTGTCTTCCTGGGCGCCGAGGTCCACCAGGGTCGCGTTGATATCCGCCCGATCGCTGCGCGGACAGGCCAGCAGCACCGGCGAAATCGCGCCAAAACCTTGCCACTCCAGCTCTTCGCGCACCTGCTTGCGCTTGTCCTGGCCGAGCTGCGACAGCATCACCAGACACCAGGAACCGTCCCAGGCCGGCACGCTGGCGTTGTAGACCCGCTTGAAGGCCTTGTCGAAACGCCGGCGGCCGGTACCGGTCAGGCTGTAATAGCTGCGGCGCCCGACTTTCTCGGCGGTCAGCCAGCCTTCCTTGGTCAGGCGGAAGATCGAGGTGCGGATCAGTCGCTCGTTGATGCCGATGGGCTCGAGCAACTGGATCAGGCTGCCCAGCCATACCGTACCGCCGTGGGGTTCGATGGCATCGCCGTACAGGGTAATGATCAGGGAACTGGCGCGAATCGGCGTCTGCTCCTGGAAACGGGTCACAAGGTGATTCAAAGGTGCTAGGGACGACATGGGCGTACCGGACAAAAAGGAAGAAATATACCGGGTTTCACCGGCTTGGAGTGGCCTGGAGCGCACGACCCACTGTGCCCTGGTTGTTCACTGGGCGGTATTTTTCGGGCGCAGGCCGCTGTCGGTGATACGCGGGCGATTGGCTTCGGGCTCCGCGAGCGGCTCACAGACCTGCATCTGCTCCAGGCAGCGCCTGGCCAGCTGTTGGTATTCACGGGTGCCGGCCTGCTTCCAGTGCAGCTCTTCGTCGCTGAGGCGGCGTTTGACACTGGCCGGGGCGCCCATGACCAGCGACTGCTCCGCACACTCGAAGCCGGCCTTGACGAAGGCCGCCGCGGACACGAAGCAGCGTGGCGCGATCCGGGCGTTGTCCATCACCACAGCATTCATCCCCACCAGCGCATCGGCGCCGATCCGGCAGCCGTGCAGCACCGCGCCGTGGCCGATATGGCCGTTGCGCTCGACCACCGTGTCGCTGTCGGGAAAGCCGTGCATCACACAGGTGTCCTGCAGGTTGGCCCCCTCCTCCAGCACGATCCGCCCGAAATCGCCGCGCAGGCTGGCCAGCGGGCCGATGTAGCAATGGGCACCGACTATCACGTCGCCGATCAACACGGCGGACGGATGCACATAAGCACTGGGATGGACCACCGGGGTCAGGCCGTCGAGGCTGTAGCAGGTCATGAGGTACTCCTTGGCTAGGCGGCAAGTCGACATAGCGCGCAAAGCGATGCCGATCAGGATTTATTTTGTATCACATCAAGCTTAAACGAAAAAGCGGAAAAACAGTATCGCGTCTCTACTCAGCGAAGGCCGCCAGACAAAGGCCACAAACCCCAATAAAACCTGGAAAATCACGACTTGATCGCCCCTCTCCGTCCTGGCGCAACAGACTCAAATCCTCAACATAAAGACACACTAATCATATTTTTACATTGCATTTATGTATCGCATTGGCGATATACTCGGCGAAAACCGGCTCCCCTGCCGATCCAATAATGACCCGGCCCTGCGCCGAGCGTGCACCGTGAGGGCATCCGCCATGCCTCAAACCCTTGCTGTCGAAAACCTCGATGGCGGCGTTCGACTGATTACCCTGCAACGCCCCGCCGCCCTGAATGCCCTGACCACCGAATTGCTCGGCGAACTGGCAGCCGCCCTGGACGCCGCCCAGGCCGACAGCGAGACCCGGGTCGTGGTGCTGACCGGCAGCCGCAAGGCATTCGCCGCCGGCGCCGACATCAATGAAATGGCCGAGCGCGACCTCACCGGCATCCTCAACGACCCGCGCCAGGCTTCCTGGCAGCAGATCACCGGCTTCAGCAAACCGCTGATCGCCGCGGTCAACGGCTTTGCCCTCGGCGGCGGCTGCGAGCTGGCCATGCACGCCGACATCCTGATCGCCGGCGAGGACGCGCGCTTCGGCCAGCCGGAAATCAACCTCGGAATCATGCCCGGTGCCGGCGGCACCCAGCGCCTGCTGCGAGCGGTCGGCAAATCCCTGGCCATGCAGATGGTCCTCGGCGGCGAGTCGATCGATGCCCACCATGCCTTGCGCGCCGGCCTGGTCAGCGAGGTCACCCAACCGGAACTCACGGTCGAACGTGCCCTGCAGCTGGCGCGGCTGATCGCCAGCAAGGCGCCGCTGGCCCTGCGCCTGGCCAAGGAGGCACTGCTCAAGGCGCTGGACACCGACCTCGCCAGCGGCCTGCGCTTCGAGCGCCACGCCTTCACGGTGCTGGCCGGCACCCGCGACCGCGAAGAAGGCATCCGCGCCTTCCAGGAAAAACGCCGGCCCAGCTTCACCGGCTACTAGGCCGCCGCAGCGGCCAACGACTCCCACGACCCGTCAGAGAGCGCCAGAACCATGAACTTCGAACACATCCTGTTTTCCGTCGAGGCAGGCGTCGCCCTCCTCAGCCTGAACCGCCCCGAGCAGCTCAACAGCTTCAATGCGCAGATGCATGGCGAGGTCCGCGAAGCGCTCAAGCAGGTGCGCACCAATCCCGAGGCCCGGGTGCTGCTGTTGACCGGCGAAGGCCGTGGCTTCTGTGCCGGCCAGGACCTGAGCGACCGCAACGTCGCCCCCGGCGCGGAGGTGCCGGACCTGGGCGAGTCCATCGAACGTTTCTACAACCCGCTGATCCGCCAGTTGCGCGACCTGCCGCTGCCGGTGATCTGCGCGGTGAACGGCGTGGCCGCCGGGGCCGGGGCCAACATTCCCCTAGCCTGCGACCTGGTGCTGGCCGGTCGTTCGGCGAGCTTTATCCAGGCGTTCTGCAAGATCGGCCTGATCCCCGACTCCGGCGGAACCTGGACCCTGCCGCGCCTGGTCGGCATGGCGCGGGCCAAGGCCCTGGCCCTGCTGGGCAATCGCCTGACGGCCGAACAGGCCGAGCAATGGGGCCTGATCTATCGCTGCGTCGAAGATGCCGAGTTGCGTGACGAAGCCCTCAAGCTTGCGCGCCACCTGGCCACCCAGCCGACCTACGGCCTGGCGCTGATCAAGCGCAGCCTCAACGCCAGCCTGAACAACAGCTTCGACGAACAGCTGGAACTGGAAAAGGACCTGCAACGCCTGGCCGGGCGCAGCGAGGATTACCGCGAAGGCGTGAGTGCCTTCATGGACAAACGCACACCGACCTTCAAGGGGCGCTGAACATGAGCGCACTGACACTCCAGGCCCGTGTCGCGGTGATCGGCGCCGGCGCGATGGGCGCCGGCATCGCCCAGGTCGCGGCCCAGGCCGGCCACCCGGTCTGGCTGCTGGACAACCGCCCGGGCGCCGCGGCGCAAGCCATCGCCGGCATCGACCGGCAACTCGCCCGGCGCGTGGCCAACGGCAAGCTCGACGCCCAGGCGCACAGGGCAACCATGGCCCGGTTGCAGGCGGCCGAATCCATCGAGCAACTGGCCGACAGCGAGCTGATCGTCGAAGCCATCGCCGAGAACCTCGAGGCCAAGCGTGAGCTGTTTCGCCAGTTGGAAAGCCTGTGTCGCGACAGCTGCATCCTCGCCAGCAACACCTCATCGCTGTCGATCACCCGCATCGCCGCCGGCCTGAAACGCCCCGAACGCCTGCTGGGCCTGCACTTTTTCAACCCGGCGCCGATCATGCCGCTGGTCGAGGTCGTCTCGGGGCTGGCCAGCGACCGGCAACTGGCGCAGCGCCTGTACGACACCGCAATAAACTGGGGCAAGAAGCCGGTGCACACCCGATCCACGCCGGGTTTTATCGTCAATCGCGTGGCCCGACCGTTCTACGCCGAAAGCCTGCGCCTGTTGCAGGAAGGCGCCGGCGACTGCGCCACCCTCGACGCCCTGCTGCGCGAAGCCGGTGGTTTTGCCATGGGTGCCTTCGAGCTGACGGACCTGATCGGCCATGACGTCAACTACGCAGTGACCCGCTCGGTCTTCGAGGCCTATTACGGCGACATGCGCTTTCAGCCGTCACTGATCCAGCAGGAACTGGTGGATGCCGGGCATTTCGGCCGCAAGAGTGGCCAGGGCTTCTATTCCTATGCCGAGGGTGCAGAGCGCCCGGTTCCTGTCGAGCTGCACAGCGATCAGCCCATCGAGCACTGTGTGGTCGAGGGCGACCTGGGGGCCGCCCAAGGCTTGCTGCAACGCCTGCGCGAGTCCGGCGTGCGCCTGGTCGAGCGCGACGGCCCTGGCCTGTTGCGGGTCGGCGACGCGGTACTGGCGGTCAGCGACGGGCGCCTGGCCAGCCAGCGCGCCCGCGACCACGGCTTGAGCAACCTGATCCTGCTGGACCTGGCCCATGACTATGCCAGCGCCGGTCACCTGGCCATCAGCTGCTGCGCCGGCACCAGCCCACTGGCCCGCGACCAGGCGGTGGCACTGTTGCAACGCGCCGGGTTCAAGGTCAGCCAGCTCAGCGACAGCCCGGGGCTGCTGGTCCTGCGCACCGTGGCGATGCTCGCCAACGAGGCCGCCGACGCCTTGCTGCAAGGCGTGGCCTCGGCGGTGGACATCGACCTGGCGATGCGCGCCGGGGTCAATTATCCCGAAGGCCCCCTGGCCTGGGCCGACCGCCTGGGCCTGCCATGGGTGCTCGAGGTCCTGCAAAACCTGCAGGCCGCCTACGGCGAGGAACGTTATCGACCGTCCCTGCTGTTGCGCCGCCGGGTTGCCGAAGGGAGGACACTGCATGCTTGATCACCCTGCCATGAGCCTGGCCAGCGCGTGCGCCCAGAGCCTGTTCAAACGCGACAACGCCAGCCAGGCGCTGGGCATGCGCCTGCTGTCGGTGGCGCCCGGCGCCGCCCGGCTGGGCATGAGCGTGCGCGAAGACATGCTGCAAGGCCACGGCACCTGCCACGGCGGCTTGCTGTTCACCCTGGCGGACTCGGCCTTCGCCCTGGCCTGCAATACCTACGACGAAGCCACGGTGGCCATCGGCTGCAGCATCGACTACATCGCCCCGGCCCGCCTCGGCGACACCCTGACCGCCGATTGTATCGAGCAAAGCCGTAGCGGCCGGACCGGCAACTACGACGTGCGGATCGAAAACCAGCATGGCGTGCTGATCGCCCTGTTCCACGGCAAATCCTACAAAGTGCGCGGCCCGGTGCTGGCGCAGGAGACCCCCAATGAATGACGCCCTGATCATCGATGCAGTCCGCACCCCCATCGGCCGTTACGGCGGCGCCCTGAGCAGCGTGCGCGCCGACGACCTGGGCGCCGTGCCGTTGCGCGCCCTGATGCAGCGTAATCCCGGAGTCGACTGGAGCCGGGTCGACGAAGTGATCTACGGCTGCGCCAACCAGGCCGGCGAAGACAACCGCAACGTGGCGCGCATGTCGGCGCTGCTCGCCGGGTTGCCGGTGGAGGTCCCCGGTACCACCCTCAACCGCTTGTGCGGCTCCGGCCTGGACGCCATCGGCACCGCCGCCCGCGCCCTGCGTTGTGGCGAGGCCCGGCTGGTGCTGGCCGGCGGCGTCGAATCGATGTCCCGCGCGCCGCTGGTGATGGGCAAGGCGCAGACCGCGTTTTCGCGCCAGGCCGAGCTGTTCGACACCACCATCGGCTGGCGCTTCGTCAATCCGCTGATGGAACAAGGCTTCGGCATCGACTCGATGCCGGAAACCGCGGAAAACGTCGCCGCGCAGTTCGGCATTTCCCGCGCCGACCAGGACACCTTCGCCCTGCGCAGCCAGCAGCGGGCCGCGGCGGCGCAAGCCAGCGGACGCTTGGCCAGGGAAATAGTCGCGGTGTCCATTCCCCAGCGCAAAGGCCCGCCGACCCTGGTCGAGCAGGACGAACACCCAAGGGGCGACACCACCCTCGAACAGCTGCAGAAGCTCGGCACGCCATTCCGCCAGGGCGGCAGCGTCACCGCGGGCAACGCCTCGGGGGTCAACGACGGCGCCTGCGCCCTGTTGCTGGCCAACGCGATAACCGCGCAACGCTACGGCCTCAAGGCGCGTGGTCGGGTGGTCGCCATGGCCACCGCCGGGGTCGAGCCACGGATCATGGGCATCGGCCCGGTGCCAGCCACGCGCAAGGTGCTGGAGCTGGCCCGGCTGAGCCTGGCGGACATGGACGTGATCGAACTCAACGAAGCGTTCGCCGCCCAGGGCCTGGCGGTGCTGCGCGAGCTGGGCCTGGCGGACGACGACGAGCGGGTCAACCCCAACGGCGGCGCCATCGCCCTGGGCCACCCCCTGGGCATGAGCGGCGCGCGCCTGGTGACCACCGCGCTGCACGAACTGGAACAACGCCAGGGTCGCTACGCCTTGTGCACCATGTGCATCGGTGTGGGCCAGGGCATCGCCCTGATCGTCGGACGAGTTTAAGACCAGATACACCCGCGCCCGGAGCCCCCGAGGGTATCCTGGGCGCAGGCACTCAGGAGCCGCCCACCGGCGGCTCGACACAACAATAATTCGAGTGAAGCCATGAACATGCCAATTGCCAAAGCCGTGCTTGACCCCCTGCTGGACCCGCTGGAAACCGCCAGCGTCGACCAGTTGCGCCAGCATCAGCTGGAACGCCTGCGCTGGAGCCTGAACCACGCCTACCGGAACGTGCCGCTGTACCGTCAGCGCTTCGACGCGCTGGGCGTGCACCCCGACGATGTGCGCAGCCTGGAGGACCTGGCGAAGTTCCCGTTCACCAGCAAGTCCGACCTGCGCGACAACTACCCCTACGGCATGTTCGCCGTGCCGATCCAGGACGTGGTGAGGCTGCACGCCTCCAGCGGCACCACCGGCAAGCCGACGGTGGTCGGCTACACCCAGAACGACATCGACACCTGGGCCAGGGTGGTCGCGCGTTCGATTCGCGCCGCCGGCGGCCGGCGTGGCGACAAGGTCCATGTGTCCTACGGCTACGGCCTGTTCACCGGCGGTCTGGGGGCGCACTACGGCGCCGAGCGCCTGGGCTGTACGGTGATCCCGATGTCCGGTGGCCAGACCGAAAAACAGGTGCAACTGATCAAGGACTTCCAGCCGGACATCATCATGGTCACGCCCTCCTACATGCTCAACATCGCCGACGAGATCGAGCGCCAAGGCATCGATCCGCAAAAGCTCGCCCTGCGCCTGGGGATCTTCGGCGCCGAACCCTGGACCGCCGAACTGCGCAGCGCCATCGAGCAGCGCCTGGGCATCACCGCGCTGGATATCTACGGGCTCTCGGAAATCATGGGCCCCGGCGTGGCCATGGAATGCGCCGAGACCAAGGACGGGCCGACCATCTGGGAGGACCACTTCTACCCCGAGATCATCGACCCGGTGACCGGCCAGGTGTTGCCGGATGGCCAGATGGGCGAGCTGGTGTTCACCTCGCTGAGCAAGGAAGCCCTGCCGATGATCCGCTACCGCACCCGCGACCTGACCCGCCTGCTGCCCGGTACGGCGCGGCCCATGCGGCGTATCGACAAGATCACCGGGCGCAGCGACGACATGCTGATCATTCGCGGGGTCAACGTGTTCCCCACGCAGATCGAGGAGCAGGTGCTCAAGGTCCGGCAACTCTGCGAATGCTACGAGATCCACCTGTACCGCAACGGCAACCTCGACAGCGTCGAGGTGCATGTGGAGCTCAAGAACGAGCATCAACAGCTGGGCGACGAGCAGCAGAAAGCCATCTGTAACGAATTGAGCCGGCACATCAAGACCTACATCGGCATCAGCTCGCGTATCGTTTTGCGCCCGGCCTTTTCCCTCAAGCGCTCCGAGGGCAAGGCCAGCCACGTGGTGGACAATCGGCGGAAATAGGCCTTTCCAAGCTTAAAGCCCCGCTTCGGCGGGGCTTTTTTTGCCCGAGGGAAAACCTTTGCCGGGCAAAGCGATACAAAAACATATACGACACGTTATTTTGTGTTTGATATTTATTTTTGTATCACATATAAAGTTCTCCATGCCCAGGCAATCCTTCACGGCAGGAGACGCACCATGTACGCACAGCTGGTAGAGACCGGAGTCAAAAGCATCAAGCCCCGTTCGGAGATGTCCGAACAGGAACGTGCCTTCCAGGAAAAAATCGATTCGGAAATCAAGATCGAAGCCAAGAACTGGATGCCGGATGCCTATCGGCAAACCCTGATCCGGCAGATTTCCCAACACGCCCATTCGGAAATCGTCGGCATGCTGCCCGAAGGCAACTGGGTGACCCGCGCCCCGACCCTCAAACGCAAGCTGCAACTGATGGCCAAGATCCAGGACGAAGCCGGCCACGGCCTGTACCTGTACAGCGCGATGGAAACCCTGGGCGCCGACCGCGACGAGGAAATCGCCAAACTGCACAGCGGCCGCGCCAAGTATTCGAGCATCTTCAACTACCCGACGCTGAACTGGGCCGACATGGGCGCGGTGGGCTGGCTGGTGGACGGCGCGGCGATCGTCAACCAGGTGGTGCTGCAGCGCACCTCCTACGGCCCCTACTCCCGGGCCATGGTGCGCATCTGCAAGGAAGAGAGCTTCCACCAGCGCCAGGGCTACGAAATCCTCCTGACCCTGATGCGCGAGGGCAACCAGGCGCAGAAGGACATGGTCCAGGACGCCATCAACCGCCTGTGGTGGCCGGCGCTGATGATGTTCGGCCCCAGCGACGAACACTCGCCCAACAGCGCGCAGTCCATGGCCTGGAAGATCAAGCGCCAGAGCAACGACGAACTGCGCCAGCGCTTCATCGACCAGACCATCCCGCAGCTGGAACTGCTCGGCTGCACCTGCCCGGACCCGGACTTGAAGTGGAACGCCGAACGCGGCCACTACGACTTCGGCGAGATCCAGTGGGACGAATTCTACGAAGTGCTCAAGGGCAACGGCCCGTGCAACCAGGAACGCGTCGCCACCCGGCGCAAGGCCATCGAGGATGGCGCCTGGGTCCGCGAAGCCGCGGTCGCCCATGCCCGCAAGAAAGCCAATAAAAACGCCGCGTGAACCCTGGCCACGGCAACCCGCGGCCAGGGCTACAGCGCTTCAGCCCCTGATGTGGAGTCACCCTTATGTCTGAATGGACCCTCTTCGAAGTCTTCGTGCGCAGCAAGCACGGGCTCAACCACAAGCACGTCGGCAGCGTGCACGCCGCCGACAGCGCCATGGCCATCGAGAACGCCCGCGAGCTCTACACCCGCCGCAGCGAAGGCGTGAGCCTGTGGGTGGTGCCCTCGGCGCTGATCGTCGCCTCGTCCCCGGATGAAAAGGACCCGCTGTTCGACCCGGCGGACGACAAGGTCTATCGCCACGCCAGCTTCTACGAGCTGCCGGCCGAAGTCGGGCACATGTGAGGTCGACCATGAACACGCAAAACGAATTGATCCAGTACCTGCTGCGCCTGGGCGACAGCGCCCTGGTCCAGGGCCAGCGCCTGTGCCAGTGGTGCGGCCGCGCGCCGGCCCTGGAAGAAGAACTGGCGCTGATGAACGTCGGCCTCGACCTGGTGGGCCAGGCCCGCAACTGGCTGGACTACGCCGCCGAACTGCTGGACGACGGCCGCGACGCCGACCACCTGGCGTTCCGCCGCGACGAGCGCGCCTACCGCAACCTGCTGCTGGTGGAGCAGCCCAACGGCGATTTCGCCGTGACCCTGCTCAAGCAGTTTCTCTACGACGCCTGGCACCTGGAAGTGCTCAAGGGCCTGGCCCGGTCCAGCGACGAGCGCATCGCCGGGATCGCCGCCAAGGCGGTGAAGGAAGTCACCTATCACCTGCGCCGCTCCAGCGAATGGGTCGAGCGCCTGGGCGACGGCACCGAGCACAGCCACCAGCGCATGCTGGAGGCGATTCCCCTGCTCTGGCGCTTCACTGTCGAACTGATCAGCGGCGACGACAGCGAAAACCACCTGCACGGCGCCGGCCTCATCGCCGCCCCCGCGCAGGTCGCCAGCGCCTGGCAGGCCACGGTGACGCGGATCTTCGCCAGCGCCACCCTGCCCCTGCCACCGGCCCCCAGCCATTTCTACCTGGACGCCCGCCGCGGCCTGCACAGCGAACACCTGGGCATTCTGCTGGCGGAAATGCAGGCGCTGCCACGAGCCTACCCCGATGCGACCTGGTGAGCTGATTTCCAGCGACCGCGGCGCCCGCGCCCAGCAACCGGGCGACCTGGAAGCCGCCTGGAACATCCTCGGCGCGGTCATGGACCCGGAGGTGCCGGTGGTCAGCGTAGTGGAGCTGGGCATCGTCCGCGACCTCGGCTGGCACGACGGCCACCTGCAGGTGGTGGTCACCCCGACCTATTCCGGCTGCCCGGCCACCGAGGTGATCGAGGGCGATATCCGCGCCGCCCTGGAACTCGCCGGGTTTTCCGCGCCCCGCCTGCAACGCCGGCTGACCCCGGCCTGGAGCACCGACTGGATCACCGCCAGCGGCCGCGAACGGCTGCGGGCCTACGGCATCGCCCCGCCTGTGGCCAGTAGCAGCAAGCGCAGCCTGCTGGGCGAAAGCGCTGCCATCTGCTGTCCGCAATGTGGCAGTAGCCACACCGAACAGCTCAGCGAGTTCGGCTCGACCGCCTGCAAGGCGCTGTATCGCTGCCGGGACTGCCTGGAGCCGTTCGACTATTTCAAGTGCATCTGACGCCGTGTCAGTGGGAGAACAACCATGAGCAAATTCCACAGCCTGACCATCAAGGATGTGCGCAGCGAAACCCGCGACGCGGTGTCCATCGCCTTCGAGATTCCGCAGCACCTGCAGGACAGCTTTCATTTCACCCAGGGCCAGCACCTGGTGATGCGCACCCAGCTGGAGGGCGAGGAAGTGCGCCGTTCCTATTCGATCTGCGCCGGGGTCAACGACGGCGAGCTGCGCATTGCCGTGAAGCGCGTGGCCGGCGGGCGCTTTTCGGCGTTCGCCAATGACCGGCTCAAGCCCGGGCATTGCCTGGATGTGATGCCGCCGGCCGGGCACTTCCATGTCCAGCTCGACCCCGAGCGCCATGGCCAGTACCTGGCGGTGGCGGCCGGCAGCGGCATCACGCCGATCCTGTCGATCATCAAGAGCACCCTGGAAACCGAGCCCCACAGCCGCATCACCCTGCTGTACGGCAACCGCGCAAGCTCCGCCGCCCTGTTTCGCGAACAGCTGGAAGACCTGAAGAACCGCTACCTGCAACGCCTGAACCTGATCTTCGTGTTCAGCCGCGAACAGCAGGACGTCGACCTCTACAACGGCCGGATCGACGCCGACAAATGTGCCCGGCTGTTTTCCCGCTGGCTCGACGTCAAGGCCCTGGACGCCGCCTTCATCTGCGGCCCGCAGGCGATGACCGAAACCGTGCGCGACAGCCTGAAAGCCCACGGCATGGCCGCCGAGCGCATTCACTTCGAGCTGTTCGCCGCCGCTGGCAGCCCGCACAAGCGCGAGGAGCGCGAGGCGGCCCGACAGCTCGATGCGGCGGTCAGCCAGATCACCGTGATCAACGACGGTCGCGCCCTGGCCTTCGACCTGCCGCGCAACAGCCAGAGCATCCTCGATGCCGGCAATGCCCAGGGCGCCGAGCTGCCCTATTCGTGCCGCGCCGGGGTGTGCTCCACCTGCAAGTGCAAGGTGATCGAAGGCGAAGTGGAAATGGACAGCAACCACGCCCTCGAGGACTACGAAGTGGCGGCCGGGTACGTACTGTCGTGCCAGTCGTTCCCGGTCAGCGACAAGGTGGTGCTGGACTTCGACCAGCTCTGACCTGTGGCCGCTGCCGGAGGCTGCGATCGACTTGGGCGCCACTCCGACGAAGCGGGCGCACGGTCTTGAGATCGCTGGAGGCCTTCGGCCTTATCGCAGCCTGCGGCAGCGGCTACAGAAAAAATTCACCGCGTTTCAACCAAAACAAAAACAACATCAAGAGAGCGCTCCCATGACCCCGCAAGACATCGAACAGATCCGCCAGCACCCCGACTTCGTCCAGCTGGTGCGGCGCAAACAGAACCTCTACTGGTCCCTGACCCTGGCCATGCTGGTGATCTACTACGGCTTCGTGCTGCTGGTGGCGTTTTCCCCCAGCACCCTGGGGCGCTCGCTGAGTGGCGGGGTGACCACGGTCGGCATGCTGGTGGGCGTGGCGATCGTGCTGCTGGCCTTCGCCCTCACCGGCTTTTACGTCTATCGCGCCAATAACGTGATCGACCCGCTGAACGAAAAGCTCAAGCAGGAGTGCGCCCAATGAAGCCCTTGCTGGCGTTGTTCGCCCTGCCGTGCGTGTTCGCCACCGACCTGGCACTGGCCGCCGAAGGCAGCGCGCGCCCCTTGAACTGGAACGCCATCGGCATGTTCCTGGTGTTTGTCCTGTTCACCCTCGGCGTCACCCGCTGGGCCGCCCTGCGTACCCGCTCGGCCAGTGATTTCTATACCGCCGGCGGCGGCATGAGCGGCTTGCAGAACGGCCTGGCGATCGCCGGCGACATGATCTCCGCGGCGTCCTTCCTGGGCATCTCGGCGATGATGTTCCTCAACGGCTACGACGGATTGCTGTACGCCCTGGGCGTGCTCGCCGGCTGGCCGATCATCCTGTTCCTGATCGCCGAACGCCTGCGCAACCTGGGCAAGTACACCTTCGCCGACGTGGTGTCCTACCGCCTGGAACAGACCCCGGTGCGCCTGACCTCGGCCTTCGGCACCCTGACCGTGGCCCTGATGTACCTGGTGGCGCAGATGGTCGGCGCCGGCAAGCTGATCGAGTTGCTGTTCGGCATCAGCTACCTCTATGCGGTGATGCTGGTCGGCGTGCTGATGGTGTTCTACGTGACCTTCGGCGGCATGCTCGCCACCACCTGGGTGCAGATCATCAAGGCGGTGATGCTGCTGTTCGGCACCAGCTTCATGGCGTTCATGGTGCTCCGGCATTTCGGCTTCAGCACCGAGGCGATGTTCGCCGGGGCCAGCGCCGTGCACGCCAAGGGCAGCGCGATCATGGCCCCCGGCGGGCTGCTGTCGAACCCCATCGATGCCATTTCCCTGGGCCTGGGCATGATGTTCGGCACCGCTGGCCTGCCGCATATCCTGATGCGCTTCTTTACCGTCAGCGACGCCAAGGAAGCGCGCAAGAGCGTGTTCTACGCCACCGGCTTCATCGGCTACTTCTACCTGCTGCTGATCGTGGTCGGCTTCGGCGCGATCGTCATGGTCGGCACCGACCCGGCGTTCCGCGACGCCAACGGCGCGATCATCGGCGGCGGCAACATGATCGCCGTGCACCTGGCCCAGGCGGTGGGCGGCAACCTGTTCCTCGGCTTCATCTCGGCGGTGGCCTTCGCCACCATCCTCGCGGTAGTCGCCGGCCTGGCGCTGTCCGGCGCCTCGGCGGTGTCCCACGACCTGTATGCCTGCGTGCTGCGCAAGGGCCAGGCCAGCGAGCAGCAGGAAATGCGCGTGTCGCGCATCGCCACCCTGTGCATCGGCGTGCTGGCGATCGTCCTCGGCCTGCTGTTCGAGTCGCAGAACATCGCCTTCCTGTCCGGGCTGGTGCTGGCCATCGCCGCCTCGGTGAATTTCCCGGTGCTGTTCCTTTCGATGTTCTGGAAAGGCCTGACCACCCGCGGCGCCGTGACCGGCAGCCTGGCCGGGCTGGTGTCGGCGATCGTGCTGCTGGTGCTGAGCCCGGCGGTCTGGGTCAACGTGCTGCATCACGAACGGGCGCTGTTCCCCTACTCCAACCCGGCACTGTTCTCCATGAGCCTGGCGTTCTTCAGCGCCTGGCTGTTCTCGGTGACCGACACCTCGGCGCGGGCCGAGCTGGAGCGTGGTCGCTACCTCGCGCAGTTCATCCGCTCGATGACCGGCATCGGCGCCTCCGGCGCCAGCAAACACTGAACCCGTTCCGATCGATGACAGGGAATAACAACAATGAACCCCGTTTCCATCGCCTCACCGAAACACCTGCTGCCGGCCATGGCCTCGCTGGGCCTGGGCCTGTTCACCTGCAGCGTACAAGCCGACTTCATCAGTGACAGCAAGGCACGGATCGAAATGCGCAACCACTACATCAACCGTGACTTCCGCCAGGCCAACGCCGCGCAGTCCAAGGCCGAGGAATGGGCCCAGGGCTTCACCGCGCGGATCGAGTCCGGCTACACCGAGGGCACCCTGGGTTTCGGCCTGGATGCCCTTGGCGAGCTCGGGCTCAAGCTCGACTCCAGCCCGGATCGCCGTGGCACCGGCCTGCTGCCGTTCGGCCCCAACAGCCACGAACCGGCGGACGAGTTCAGCGAACTGGGCCTGACCGGCAAGCTGCGCCTGTCGAAAAGCGTATTGAAGATCGGCACCCTGCAACCGCTGCTGCCCGTGGCGACTTACAACGACACCCGCCTGCTCGGCTCGACCTTCCAGGGCGGCCTGCTGACCAGCCAGGAAATCAGCGGCCTGACGGTGAATGCCGGGCGCCTGACCGAAGCCAACCTGCGCGATTCCTCGAGCAACGACGACATCGGTTATGGCGCCGCCCGCAGCGATCATTTCGACTTCGCCGGCGCCAGCTACGCCTTCAGCCCGCAACTGAGCCTCAGCTATTACTACGGCAAGCTCGAACAGATCTATCGCCAGCACTACCTCGGCCTGCTGCATACCCAGCCCCTGGGCGGCGGCTTCAGCCTGCGCAGCGACCTGCGCTACTTCGACAGCCGTGGCGACGGCGCCGAGCGTGCCGGGCGGATCGACAACCGCAACTTCAACAGCATGTTCAGCCTGATCAAGGGCCCGCACAAAATCAGCGCCACCTGGCAGCAACTGTCCGGCGACAGCGCCTTCCCGTTCCTCAACGGTGGCGATCCCTACGTGGTCAACCTGGTGACCTACAACACCTACACCCGCGCCGAGGAAGACTCCTGGCAGCTGCGCTACGACTACGACTTCGCGGCCATGGGCCTGCCCGGCCTGACCTTCATGACCCGCTACACCGACGGCCGCCACGTCAAGGCGGGCACTGTCGACAACGGCCGCGAGACCGAGCGCGACACCGACATCACCTACGTGATCCAGAGCGGACCGCTGAAGGACCTGAGCCTCCGCTGGCGCAACGTGACCTTTCGTTCGGGCAACGGCCTGGCCACCGACCTCGACGAGAACCGCCTGATCCTCGGCTACACCCTGGCTCTTTGGTAAACCCCGCCGGCGCGGTCGTTGGCCGCGCCGGCCTCATTCATCATCCGGAGGAATCGTGATGCCTCACGCCCCTACCCTGCAAAGCTTCATCGCCGGCCGCTGGATCGGCCAACACGGCGCCCAGGTGCTGCGCAGCGCCATCGACGGCCACGAACTGGCCCGCACCCACGAGGAGCGCCTGGATTTCGCCGAGGCGCTCGACCATGGCCGGCGCCAGGGCATCGCCTCCCTCATGGCCCTGGACTTCCAGCAGCGCGCCCAGCGGCTCAAGGCGCTGGCGCTGTACCTGAGCGAACGCAAGGAACAGCTGTATGCGATCTCCCACCACAGCGGCGCCACCCGCGCCGACAGCTGGATCGACATCGAGGGCGGCAACAGCACCCTGTTCACCTATGCCAGCCTGGGTTCGCGGGAACTGCCCTCGGGCAATATCGTCCACGAAGGCCCGGCGCTGCAGCTGAGCAAGCTCGGCAGCTTCGCCGGCACCCATATCCTGGTGCCCCGCGGCGGCCTGGCGGTGCATATCAATGCTTTCAACTTCCCGATCTGGGGCATGCTGGAAAAGTTCGCCCCGAGCTTCCTCGCCGGCATGCCGTGCATCGTCAAGCCGGCCACCGCCACCAGCTACCTGACCGAAGCCGTGGTACGCCTGATGGATGAATCGGGGCTGCTGCCCGCCGGCAGCCTGCAACTGGTGATCGGCAGCACCGGCGACCTGCTGGACCGCCTGCAGGGCCAGGACGTGCTGACCTTCACCGGCTCGGCCGACACCGCGGCCAAGCTGCGGGCCAATCCGCAGCTGATTCGCAACTCGGTGCCGTTCAATGCCGAGGCCGACTCGCTGAACTGCGCGATCCTCGCCCCGGACGTGAGCCCGGACGATGAAGAGTTCGAGCTGTTCATCAAGGAAGTGGCCCGGGAAATGACCACCAAGGCCGGGCAGAAATGCACCGCCATTCGCCGCGCCATCGTGCCGGCCAGGCACATCGACGCGGTCGCCAGCCGCCTGCGCGACAGGCTGGCCAAGGTGGTGGTCGGCGATCCGGCGGTGGAAGGCGTGCGCATGGGCGCGCTGGCCTCCCACGACCAGCAGCGGGATGTGGCCGAACGCCTGGAGAGCCTGCTACAGAGCAGCGACCTGTTGTTCGGCGCCCGCGACGGCTTCGAGCCGCGCGGTACAAACATCAGCCAGGGCGCGTTCTTCGCCCCAACCCTGCTGCAGGCTCGCGACCCGCATGCCGAAGGCGGCGCCCACGATATCGAGGCCTTCGGCCCGGTCAGCACGCTGATGGCCTATGACGACCTCGACGAAGCCCTGGCACTGGCCGCGCGAGGCAAAGGCAGCCTGGTGGCCAGCCTGGTGACCCGCGATCCACACATCGCCGCCAAGGCCATCCCGGTGGCCGCGGCCTGGCACGGGCGCTTGCTGGTGCTGGACCGCGAATCCGCCGCCGAATCCACCGGCCATGGCTCGCCGCTGCCGCAGCTCAAGCACGGCGGCCCGGGTCGCGCCGGCGGCGGTGAAGAGCTCGGTGGCCTGCGCGCGGTGAAGCACTACCTGCAACGGGCGGCGGTGCAAGGCTCGCCGAGCATGCTGGCGGCGGTCACCGGCGAATACGTGCGGGGCGCCAAGGTCATCGAGACCGAGGTGCATCCGTTCCGCCGGTTCTTCCAGGACCTGCAGATCGGCGAGTCGCTGCTGACCCACAGGCGCACGGTGACCGAGGCCGACCTGGTGAACTTCGGCTGCCTGTCCGGCGACCACTTCTATATGCACTTCGACGAGATCGCGGCCAAGGAGTCGCAGTTCGGCAAGCGCATCGCCCACGGTTACTTCGTGCTGTCGGCGGCGGCCGGGCTGTTCGTGTCCCCGGCGCCGGGCCCGGTGCTGGCCAACTACGGCCTGGATACCCTGCGCTTCATCAATCCGGTGGGCATCGGCGACACCATCCAGGCGCGCCTGACCTGCAAGCGCAAGATCGACCAGGGCAAGAAGAGCCCGCAAGGCATCCCCCAGGGCGTGGTGGCCTGGGACGTGGAGGTCACTAACCAGCTGGGTGAACTGGTGGCTAGCTACGACATCCTGACCCTGGTGGTCAAACGCGAAGACTGACCGACGCGGCCCGCAGGAGCTGGTTTATCGGCTCCTGCACGGGCCTCGGTGGCATTTGTGGCAAAAGGTTTCAGAGTTTCTTGATCTTCACCGGTGCTTGCGGCAAGTTGCGCGCTTCGTCAATACAAGGAGCAGCCAATGTCCGGTTCACTGGCCCAGGCTTTCACCCACAACTTTCTCGGCCATTCACCGCGCTGGTACAAAGCCAGCATCCTCGCCTTCCTGCTGCTCAACCCCTTGCTGCTGTTCACGGTCGGCCCGGTGGCGGCCGGCTGGATGCTGGTGGCCGAGTTCATCTTCGCCCTGGCCATGGCCCTCAAGTGCTACCCGCTGATGCCCGGCGGCCTGCTGGTGCTGGAAGCCGTGGCGCTGGGCATGACCACGCCCCAGGCGCTGTACGACGAACTGGTGCACAACTTCCCGGTGATCCTGCTGCTGATGTTCATGGTGGCCGGCATCTATTTCATGAAGGAACTGCTGCTGTTCCTGTTCTCCCGGCTGTTGCTGGGGGTGCGCTCCAAGGCGCTGCTGGGCCTGCTGTTCTGCTTTCTCTCGGCCTTCCTCTCGGCGTTTCTCGACGCGCTGACGGTCACCGCGGTGATCATCAGCGCCGCGGTGGGCTTCTATTCGGTGTATCACCGGGTGGCCTCCGGCAACGACCCGCGCCAGGACAGCGAATTCAACGACGACCAGCACCTGCCTCAGTTGCATCACCAGGACCTGGAACAGTTCCGCGCCTTCCTGCGCAGCCTGCTGATGCATGGCGCGGTGGGCACCGCCCTGGGTGGCGTCTGCACCCTGGTGGGCGAGCCGCAGAACCTGCTGATCGGCCATGAAATGGGTTGGCACTTCGCCGACTTCTTCCTCAAGGTCGCCCCGGTGTCCCTGCCGGTGCTAGTGGCCGGTCTGGTGACCTGCATGCTGCTGGAGAAACTGCGCTGGTTCGGCTACGGCACCCTGCTGCCGGACAACGTGCGCGCGGTGCTGGCCAACTACGCCGCCGAAGACAACGCCGAACGCACCGACCGGCAACGCGCGGCGCTGCTGGTACAGGGCGTGGCCGCGCTGATCCTGATTGCCGCGCTGGCCCTGCATATCGCCGAGGTCGGCCTGATCGGCCTGATGGTGATCGTGCTGATTACCGCCTTCACCGGCATCACCGACGAGCATCGCCTGGGCAACGCCTTCAAGGATGCGATGCCGTTCACCGCCCTGCTGGTGGTGTTTTTCGCGGTGGTGGCGGTGATTCACGACCAGCAGCTGTTCACCCCGCTGATCCAGTGGGTGCTGGCGCTGCCGGCGGGCCAGCAGCCGGGCATGCTGTTTATCGCCAACGGGCTGTTGTCGGCCATCAGCGATAACGTGTTCGTCGCCACCATCTACATCACCGAAGTGAAGCAGGCCTTCGTTTCCGGGCAGATGAGCCGCGAGCACTTCGAGACCCTGGCGGTGGCGATCAACACCGGCACCAACCTGCCGAGCGTGGCCACGCCCAACGGCCAGGCGGCGTTCCTGTTCCTGCTGACCTCGGCGATCGCGCCGCTGGTGCGCCTGTCGTATGGGCGCATGGTATGGATGGCATTGCCTTACACCCTGGTGATGGGTGTGCTGGGCTGGTATGCGGTGAGTTACTGGCTGTAAACCCGTAGCCGCTACCACAGGCTCGGGCCGCGAACGATAAACCTGTAGCCGCTGCCGCAGGCTGCGATAAGGCCGAAGGCCTTCAGCGATCTGGAGACCGCCGCGACCCTGCGGGTCGATCGCAGCCTGCGGCAGCGGCTACAGGTGTTGCTTCAACGCGGCAGGATAAATCGTTCGATCGCTTCGGCGGCGCCATCGGCGACATTGCTGCCCGTCACCAGGTCGGCCTGGCGTTGTACCGCCGCTTCGGCCTGGCCCATGGCAATCGACAACCCGGCCTGCTGGAACATCGCCGGGTCGTTGCCACCATCCCCCAGCGCCGCGGTGCGCTCCAGCGGCACCCCGAGAAACTCCGCCAGGGTGATCAGCGCCTGCCCCTTGTTGGCCTGCAACGCCGTCACATCCAGGTACACCGGCTGCGAACGGGAGATTTGCGCCTGCCCGCCGACCTGCGCCAGCAAACGCGCCTCCAGCTCCACCAACAGCTCGGTGTCGGCACTGGCGGCGACTATCTTGTCGATGCGCGGCAGATAGTCATCGAAACACTCCACCACCACGGGCGGATAACCCAGGCCATGCTGCTCGCGCGGCACCATCGGCCCGTGGGGATTGCGCAGCAGCCATTCACCGTCGGCAAACACCCAGACCTCCACTTCCGGCTGCGGCGACAGCAGCGCCAGGACCGTGTTGGCGACCGCTACCGGCACAGGGTGGCGCACCAGGAAACTGCCATCGGGATTGACGATGGTGCCGCCATTGAACGCCGCGGTCGGCAGGTCGACGCCCAAGGCTTCGATCTGCTGCAACATGGCCCGCGGCGGCCGCCCGGTGGCCAGGCTGAAGTACACCCCGGCTTCGCGCAGCGCGCGTACCGCGGCGATGGTGCGCTGGCTCAGGCTGTGATCGGGCAGCAGCAAGGTGCCGTCCATATCACTGAGCAGGAACTGGATGGGATGCTGCCCCTCGCCCCTCATCCGAGGCTGTGCCATTCACGGCCGTCGCGGGTCAGCAACTCGTCGCCGGCCGCCGGTCCGTCTTCGCCGGCCCGGTAGATATGGACCTTGGCCTTTTCCTTCCAGGCATCGAGGAACGGCTGCACCGCACGCCAGCCGTTCTCGATGTTGTCGGCGCGCTGGAACAGGGTCTGATCGCCGGTCAGGCAATCGTAGATCAGCGTCTCGTAGCCGGTGGAAGGCTGCATCTCGAAGAAGTTCTTGTAGGCGAACCCCAGCTCGATATTGGCCATGTCCAGGGTCGGCCCGGGCTTTTTCGCCAGCAGGTCGAACCACATGCCTTCATTGGGCTGGATCTGGATGCGCAGGTAGGTCGGCTGCAAGTGGTCGACCTCGGTATCGCGGAACTGCGCGTACGGCGCAGGCTTGAAGCAGATGGCGATCTCGGTGTCGCGCACGCTCATGCGCTTGCCGGTGCGCAGGTAGAACGGCACGCCGACCCAGCGCCAGTTGTCGATCATCACCTTGAGGGCGACGTAGGTTTCGGTGTTGCTGTCCGCGGCCACGTTGGCCTCTTCGCGGTAGCCGGCCACCGGCTTGTCGCCTGCCTTGCCCGCCACGTACTGGCCACGCACCGAGTTGGCCAGGGCATCTTCGGTGCTCCAGGGACGAATCGCCCCCACCACCTTGGCCTTTTCGCCGCGCACCGCATCGGCGCCAAAGGCGGCCGGCGGTTCCATGGCGACCATCGCCAGCAGCTGGAACAGGTGGTTGGGCACCATGTCGCGCAGGGCGCCGGTGTTTTCATAAAAGCTGCCACGGGTTTCCACCCCGACGGTTTCCGCCGCGGTGATCTGCACGTGGTCGATGTAATGGTTGTTCCAGAAAGCCTCGAACAGGCTGTTGGAGAAACGGCTGACCAGAATGTTCTGCACCGTCTCCTTGCCCAGGTAATGGTCGATCCGATAGATCTGCTTCTCGCTCATCACCTTGAGCAGGCATTCGTTGAGCGCTTGCGCCGTTTGCAGGTCGGAGCCGAACGGCTTTTCGACCACCACCCGGCGAAACGCATTGTCGCCTTCGACCAGCAACCCCGACGCGCCCAGGCGCTGCACCACTTCACTGAAGAAGCGCGGTGCGGTGGCCAGGTAGAACACCGCATTGCCGGTGCCGCTGGCGGCGATTTTCGCCGCCAGCGCGTCGTAGGTGCTGTCATCCAGGAAGTCGCCCTGGACATAGCTGATGCCATTGGCCAGCTTGGCCCAGAGCGCCGGGTCCAGCGCTTGCGCGCCGTTGCCGACCTTGCCGGCGGCCTCGGTGCGAATGAAGTCCTCGAGCTTCTTGGCGAAGTCCACATCGCTGATCGCGTTGTGATCGACGCCGACAATCTTCAACCCCTCATCCAGCAAGCCGTCACGGTTGAGGTTGTACAGCGCCGGCATCAGCAGGCGCTTGACCAGGTCGCCATGGGCGCCGAACAGAAACAGTGTGGTGGGTGGAGCGGGTTGAGCCTTGGACTTCTTTCGCGAGGAGGTCATTTTTTCGGAGTCTCCACGTGGCCGCCGAAGCCGAAGCGCATGGCCGACAGCATCTTGTCGCCATAGGTGCTCTGCTGGCGGGAACGGAAACGGGCGAACAGCGAGCTCGACAGCACAGGAACCGGCACTGCCTGCTCGATGGCGGCTTCGATGGTCCAGCGACCTTCACCGCTGTCGGCCACTTCGCCGGAGAAACCGTCGAGTTGCGGATCGCTGGCCAGGGCATCGGCGGTCAGGTCCAGCAACCAGGACGAGACCACGCTGCCGCGGCGCCAGACTTCGGCGATATCGGCGACGTTGAGGTCGAAGCGCTGGTCTTCCGGCAGGCTTGGCGAGGCTTTGGTCTTGAGGATGTCGAAGCCCTCGGCGAAGGCCTGCATCATGCCGTACTCGATGCCGTTGTGGATCATCTTGACGAAGTGCCCGGCACCGGCGGGGCCGGCGTGGATGTAACCGCGCTCGGCGCGATCGTCTTCAGCCACCCGGTCCTTGGTCCGCGGGATGTCGCCCATGCCCGGTGCCAGCGCATCGAACAGCGGGTCCAGGCGGCGCACCACCTCGGCGTCGCCGCCGATCATCATGCAGTAGCCGCGCTCCAGGCCCCAGACGCCGCCGGAGGTGCCGACGTCGATGTAGTTCAGGCCCTTTTCCGCCAGCGCCTGGGCGCGACGAATGTCGTCCTTATAGTAGGTGTTGCCGCCATCGATGATCACGTCGCCCGGTTCGAGCAACTGGCTGAGGGTTTCGATGGTGTCTTCGGTGGGTGCGCCAGCCGGCAGCATGACCCAGACCGCGCGTGGCTTTTCCAGGCCAGCGACCAGGGCCGGCAGGTCGGCGACGCCCTTGGCGCCTTCGCCGCTCAGGGTGCTGACAAAAGCGCTGTTGCGGTCATAGACCACGGTTTCATGCCCATTGAGCATCAGGCGCCGCGCAATGTTCCCGCCCATGCGGCCCAGTCCGATAATCCCCAGTTGCATGTGCTGATGCTCCTTACTACTAAATTGTGTCAAAAGGTTATAGCCCAACGAGGCCAGTGAGGGTTAGTCCAGAGCGGCTGGACTAAGTTTCCTAAAGCAGTGTTTCCCAAGCAGTGAGTGGATAACGACGCGAATCGCCGCGAAGGCACAACGACCGCTGAAAATAAAAAAGTTCCCTTTGCCGGTAAAAGAAATCAAAATTGCCGCCGATAGTGTTTCAGGCCCCGGAATTCGAGCGGCCGGACCACAGTTGATGCACGCCATTTGCGAGGTGAGCAATGGGCACAGTACTACCGGCACGACCTGCACAAACCCTCTACGTCACTATCCGTCGTGACGAGTTGCGCGAACTGAAGAACGAGCGCGACCAGTTGAAGCAAGAGCTGGCGCAACTGCGCCTGGCATTGCAGAACCAGGGTCAGGTGGCTGCCGTCACCCAGCTCCACGCCTGAGGATCCGAGGAACCCGCCCGCCGTGGCCGGTCCTTGCAACAGGTTGTTAATGAAGCCGGCCGAGTCCTCGATGGATCGCCGGCTTCTTTTTGCCCGTCGCCTTTTACCCTACCCGCCTCCTGGCGACGGCATTATCTGACACGCAGGTACCAACTCACAAAGTTTTCACACCTTCTTATGGATACTCCGGCGCAATATTGCCGCCCCACGGGCGCGGCGCGCGTTCGCCGAGGTAGTCGAAGCTTTCCGGCGAATGTCCTGTTCAATGAAGCTGGAGCGCTCGATGGCTGTGTTTAAACGCGACAAGACGTCCGCGAAAGGGTTTGACTGGGCGGGCCTGGGCTGGCTCTTCCTGTTCTTCTGGTACTTCTCCGGCATCACCCAGTTACTGATCCAGCTGACCGACACTTCCGGCTTCGCCGGTTTCCGCCAGGCGTTCATCATGAGCGCGATCTGGCTGGCGCCGGTGCTGCTGTTCCCGGCCCGCACCCGCGCGATGGCCGCCGTCATAGGCGTGGTGCTCTGGGCCTGTTCCATGGCCAGCCTGGGTTACTTCTTCATTTATCAGCAGGAGTTCTCCCAGAGCGTCATCTTCATCATGTTCGAGTCGAACCCCTCCGAAGCCGGTGAGTACCTGACCCAGTACTTCGCCTGGTGGATGGTGCTGGCGTTCCTCGCCCATACCGCTTTCGCCATCTTCCTCTGGACCCGCCTGCGCCCGGTCTACCTGCCACGCGGCCGCGCGCTGGTGGCGGCCATGGCAATCCTGATCGCCGTCATCGGCTACCCGCTGATCAAGCAGACCGCACGCACCGGCAGCTTCGCCGGCGGTCTGGAGAAATTCGAGACGCGCATCGAGCCCGCGGTGCCATGGCAGATGGTGGTGGCCTACCGGCGCTACCGCGAGCAGTTGGAAAACATGCAGGGCATGCTCGACAACGTGAGCAAGATCCCGCCGCTGCACAACCTCAAGGACAGCATGGCCAACCAGCCGTCGACCCTGGTCCTGGTGATCGGCGAGTCGACCAACCGCCAGCGCATGAGCCTCTACGGCTACCCGCGCCAGACCACGCCGGAGCTGGACAAGCTCAAGGACCAGCTGGCGATCTTCGACAACGTCATCACCCCGCGCCCCTACACCATCGAAGCCTTGCAGCAGGTACTGACCTTCGCCGACGAAGAAAACCCCGACCTGTACCTCAAGACCCCGTCCCTGGTCAGCGTGATGAAGCAGGCCGGCTACAAGACCTACTGGATCACCAACCAGCAGACCATGACCAAGCGCAACACCATGCTCACCACCTTCTCCGAGCAGGCGGACGAGCAGGTGTACCTGAACAACAACCGCAACCAGAACGCCCGCCAGTACGACGGCGACGTGCTGGAGCCGTTCTCCAAGGCGCTGGCCGACGGCGCGCCGCGCAAGTTCATCGTGGTCCATCTGCTGGGCACCCACATGAGCTACCAGTACCGCTACCCGCCGAGCTACGACAAGTTCACCGACCGCAACGGCGTGCCGGCCGGCGTGCGCGACGACCAGGTACCGACCTACAACAGCTACGACAACGCGGTGCTGTACAACGACTTCGTGGTCTCGAGCCTGATCAAGGACTACGCCAAGACCGACCCCAATGGCTTCCTGCTGTACCTGTCGGACCATGGCGAAGACGTGTTCGACTCCGCCGGCCACAACACCCTGGGCCGCAACGAAGGCAAGCCGACCGCGCCGATGTACACCATTCCCTTCATCGCCTGGGCCTCGCCGAAGTGGAAGCAGGACCACGACTGGAACTTCGCCGGCGACCTCGGCCGCCCTTACAGCAGTTCGCACCTGATCCATACCTGGGCCGACATGGCCGGCCTGAGCTCCGACGAGCTGGACCGCAGCAAGAGCCTGGTCAGCGACAGCTTCAAGCCGCGCCCGCTGCTGATCGGCAATCCTTATGAGCGCAACGAGAAAGCCCTGATCGACTTCAGCCTGATGAAGCCCAAGGCGCCGCCACCCACCGCGGTGGTACAAAAATAAATCTCACAGAAATAAGCGATGCCAGAATAAGCCTTTTCCTACGGGGCTCACGCAGCCCCGTACTACCGGCCTTCAATGCCCCTTCATGGGGCATTGTTGTATCTGAAAGATAATAATTATTCTCGTTTAACCTAAATACCCTTCCTCCTTTTCGTCTCAGTGCAAACGGATTTTTTCCCTCGACGACAAGGAGACGGCAGCGATGTTCGCGCCATTCACCCGTTCCATGACTTTGACATTCGGCCTGTGCGGCGCGGTTCTGAGCCCCGGGCTGCTGGCTGAAAACGAACCCGCGCAGAGTGCCGAGCCTGGCGCCCAGGCCCTGGAGCTCGATGCCACCAGCGTCACCGCCCAGGGCCTGGGCGCGACCACGGAAAACAGCGGTTCCTACACCACCGGCAGCATGAACACCGCCACGCGCCTGAACCTGTCGATCAAGGAAACCCCGCAATCGGTGTCGGTGGTGACCCGCCAGCAGATGGACGATTTCAAACTCGATACCTTGTCCGAAGTGCTGGGGCAAACCACCGGGGTGGTGGTCCAGCACCTGGACTCCGACCGGGTGATCTATTCCTCCCGCGGCTACTCCATCAACAACTTCCAGATCGATGGCATGCTCAACACCTTCAACCGCATGAAGTCCGATTCGGACACCATCATCTACGACCGCATCGAGGTGGTCCGCGGCGCCACCGGCCTGACCACCGGCGCCGGCGACCCTTCGGCCACGGTCAACATGGTGCGCAAGCGGCCGACCCACGAATGGGCAGCCAAGGCCGGCGTCAGTGGCGGCAGCTACGACAACTACTACAGCTACGTCGATGTCGGCGGCCCCCTGGGGTTCGACGGTCGCCTGCGCGGGCGCACGGTGCTGGCCTATCGTGACAGCCAGTCGTTTCGCGACCACTACCAGCTGCAGCGGGAAGTCGGCTACGGCATTCTCGAGGCCGACCTGACCGACAGCACCACCCTGGCCGTGGGCTACGACTACCAGGACAAGCAGGTCCAGGGCACCTCCTGGGGCACCGTGCCCTACTGGAACGCCTCGGGCGGCAAGGCCAACCTGCCGCGCGCCACCAACATGGCGGCGCACTGGAGTTCCTGGCCGCTCAAGGACAAGACCGCCTTCGCCACCCTCGACCAGCGCCTGGGCCACGACTGGCACCTGAAAGCCGCCTACACCCACCGCGACAGCGACAGCGACGGCAAGGTCTATTACGGCGGCGCCGGTTTCCCGGAAGCCGACCGCTCGGGCATGACCGCCTGGGCCAGCCATATGATCGGCACGCAGAAAATGCGCGTGTACGACTTCAACCTGGCCGGCCCCTACAGCCTGCTGGGCCGCGAGCATGAGTTGATGCTGGGCTACGGCGAGGCCGAGCGCCGCGAGTCGTCGCCCTACACCGTCGACGGCCCGACACCGCCGGGCTACGCCAGCATCACCGACTGGAAATACATGGGCGGCATCGCCAAGTTTCCCGACACCGTGACCAACCTGCCCGGCTCCGGCGACAGCACCCGGCAAAAGGCCGGCTACCTGGCCACCCGCCTGAGCCTGAGCGACGACCTGCATGCGGTGCTCGGCAGCCGTTACGGCAGCTGGAGCGCCCACAGCCGCTCTCGCAGCTACGACGCCAACAACCAGCTGACCAGCTTCGAGGACACCCGCCAGCAGCACAACGACATGTGGACGCCCTACGCCGGCCTGCTGTACGACCTCACCCCCGAATACACGGTGTATGTCAGCTACACCGACATCTTCAAGCCCCAGACCGAGCGCGACGCCAGCCGCAAATACCTCGAACCGATAGTCGGCAGCAACTACGAGCTGGGGCTCAAGGGCAGCCTGCTGGAGGAACGCCTGAACCTGGCCACCGCGGTGTTCTGGAGCAAGCAGGACAACGTCGCCGAACTGGACAGTTCGGTGCCGCCGGACCCGGTCACCGGCGAGGAGTTCTACAAGTCGGGCGGCAAAGGCGGCAAGGTGCAAGGGTTCGAGGCCGAGGTCTCGGGGGAAATCCTCCCGGGCTGGAACCTCACCGCCGGCTACACCTACACCCATGCCCTGGATGGCGAAAAGCAGCGCGCCAACGGCGGTGAGCCGATGAACATGCTGCGCCTGTCCACGGCCTATCGCCTGCCGGGCCAGTGGCGGGCGCTGACCGTCGGCGGCAGCCTGAACTGGCAAAGCGAAATCTACGGCAGCAGCCGGCGGCCGGTGGGGCGCGACGGCGACGGGCGTATCGTCACCGAAAACACCCGCATCCATCAGCAGGCCTACAGCGTGGCCGGGCTGATGTCGCGCTACGAGTTCGACCCGCACCTGTCGGCCTCGCTCAACGTCACCAACCTGTTCGACAAGAAGTACTACGAACGGGTCGGCTTCTATAACGGCGTCTACTGGGGCGAACCGCGCACCATGACCCTGAGCCTGGGCTGGAAGCTGTAACCCGCCCTTCTTCCTACACGGCCCATATCAGTGGGCCGTCAGTGCCTCTCATCCGGGATGACAGAATTGTCATCCCGCCTTCAGCGCCCTGTTAACCCCCCGTTAATAAGATCGCATCAGACTTCTCTCACTGCTTCGTCACAGGGACGCGACGGAATTCCGATAACCGTCAATGGGACACCGCACATGAAAGCCTCCACACTCCTGCTCGCCGGTCTGATGATTGCCAGCTCGGGTGCAGCGTTCGCCGAAGGCGGCGCTGAACGCATGAAGCACTACTGGGACAACTTCCCCATCAGCCAGCAGATACCCCGCACCGATAGCGAACAGACATCCTCCGAGAGCGGGAAAAAACCCCAGGCACCCGTCGAGGATCCGAGCCGCACCCCTGCGCAACCGGACGCCTGAAACGCCCCGAGCTCTACTCCTCTCTGGCGATAATGCTCCTTTGCCAGAGAGGATCTTCCGGCGCCCTTTCACGGGCGCCTTTTTTATCGCCGTCGATATCAGCGACATGACCATGGGCTATCAACTTTCTGACGTCAAAATGACAATTACGCCATATAGGCAACCGTCACTGCCCGCTGTATTAATATAAGTTCCCGCTGAACTTAGACATATATTGAAACAGTAAATAACACATGATCAGTTTGTAGGAGCGAGCGGGCGGCGATCCGACTTGCCCGCGATGAACTTGAGAGCACCGCGCGTCTCCACTCAATACGCAGTAGCGTTAACGACCATCGCGAGCAAGCTTCACTCCTACAATGGATCACCTTACTTGGGGCAGTCAGTGACCGGCTGTCTAAAACAGGCACAAGCCATTGATATCAGGCACTTTAAATCTTGACCCTAAAGCCACTTCAGGCTTGAGCATTCCCTCACCCGAACGGCTGAGGCTATTTATCAGCTGCAACTTCGCGGGGTTTTATGGCTGGTCCAACAACAACTTCATATCCAGCGCCATTGAATTCTTTTTAATGATCAAGAGGTCACTTTTCCATGCGCATTCTGGTTGTCGAAGACGAGCGTAAAACTGCCGATTACTTGCATCAGGGGCTGACCGAAAGCGGTTATGTGGTCGACCGCGCCGCCACCGGCGTCGACGGGCTTTACCTGATCGAACAGCAAAACTACGAACTGGTGATTCTGGACGTCAATCTGCCGGAAAAGGACGGCTGGCAGGTGCTGGAAGACATGCGCAAGGACAGCAGCACCCGGGTGATGATGCTCTCGGCGCGCGGGCGCCTGGCCGACAAGGTCAAGGGACTGGACCTGGGGGCCGACGATTACCTGGTCAAGCCATTCGAGTTCCCCGAACTGCTGGCGCGGGTGCGCACCCTGCTGCGGCGCAGCGAGAACCTGCCGGCGACCGACACCCTGCGGGTCGCCGACCTCGAGCTCGACCCGCGCCGGCACCGGGCCTATCGCGGTTCGCGGCGCATCGACCTGACCACCAAGGAATTCACCCTGCTGCAGGTGCTGATGCGCCAGTCGGGCGAGGTGCTGACCCGGACCCAGATCATTTCCCTGGTCTGGGACATGAACTTCGACTGCGACACCAACGTGGTGGAGGTCTCCATCAGCCGCCTGCGGGCGAAGATCGACGACGCCAGCGATATCAAGCTGATCCACACCATCCGTGGTGTCGGCTATGTCCTGGAAGTGCGCCAATGAAAGCCGCGCAACGCACCGCCAGCAGCCTGTCCATGCGCCTGGGGCTGACCGTCAGCCTGATGGGCGCCGGCCTGGTTTTACTGCTCGCGACCCTGGCCTACCTGGCCCTCAGCCATGAACTGGGCAGCCTGGCGCGGGAAAGCCTGGACAGCAAGCTCGAACAGATCCGCCACACCCTGACCAGCGACCTGAAGACCGGCGATATCGCCGCCCGCCCGCATTCGCTGCTGGACCTGGTAATGGGCCACGACAACCTGCACCTGAGCATTTTCGGCGCCGAGCCCCAGGCCGAAGCGCTGCTGAACATCGGCAATCGCAACCTGGGTCCGCTGCCCGAAGCCCTGACCCAGCCGGAAAGCCCGGCGTTCCTCGACTGGCTCGACAGCGCCGGCAATCGGTTGCTCAGCGCCTCCAGCCTGATAACCCTGCGCAATGGCGAACAGGTGCGGGTGGTGCTGTCCCTGGACCGGGCCAACGACCAGGCGCTGCTCAGTGCCTACCTGCGTTCCACGGTGATCGCCCTGCCCCTGCTGCTGATGCTGATCGGCATCGGCGCCTGGTGGGTGGTGCAGCGTGGCCTGGCGCCGTTGCAGCAGTTCAGCCGGGTCGCCGCCAAGGTCACCACCCAGGACCTGACCCATCGCCTGTCGCCGGACAACCTGCCGCGGGAGCTGGCCGAGCTGGCCCACAGCATCAATTTCATGCTGCACCGGCTCGACGGCGGCGTGCAGCAGCTCTCACAATTCTCCGACGACCTGGCCCACGAGCTGCGCTCGCCCATCACCAACCTGATGGGCAAGGCCCAGGTCACCCTGTCCCGGGAGCGCCCGCCCCACGAGTACAAGGCGGTGCTGGAGTCGAGCACCGAAGAGCTGGAGCGCCTGACCCGGATCGTCAGCGACATGCTGTTCCTCGCCCAGGTCAGCCATCCGGCGTCCCAGGTGGCGTTCGAAGAAATCTCCCTGGGGGAAGAAGCACGACGAGTCACGGAGCTGTTCGCCCTGAGCGCCGAGGAAAAGCACCTGGGCATCAGCCTGTCCGGCGATGGCCTGGTGTACGGCGACCGCCTGATGATCCAGCGGGCGATCTCCAACCTGCTGTCCAACGCCATCCGCCACAGCCCCCGGGCGTCGAACATTTCGATCCTGGTGGAGGAGCACGATTCGAGCGTGTCGCTGTCGGTGGGCAACCCCGGCGCCGGCATCCCGGAGCAGCACCTGGAGCACCTGTTCGAGCGTTTCTACCGGGTCGACAGCAGCCGCTCGCGCGCCGAAGGCGGTACGGGACTGGGCTTGGCGATCGTGCGCTCGATCATGAACCTGCATCAGGGGCGGACCGAGGTCAGCAGCGTACCGGGCAGCTTTACCTTGTTCCGCCTGGTGTTTGCCCGGCTCAATCATCCGCCGCGGGCGTAATGCTGCTAATTGCAGGAGTGTGGCGTCAGGCCCCCAGCAGCAGGCCGACGGCGCCACCGGCGAGCACCACCAGCCAGGGCGGCAACTTCCAGCGCATCAGCGCGGCCAGGGCCAGCAGCGCCAGCCCCAGGTCCAGCGGCTTGAGGATGGTGCTGGTCCACAGCGGGTCGTACAGCGCCGCCGCCAGCAGGCCGACCACCGCCGCGTTGACTCCGGCCAGCGCGGCCTGGACCCGGCCCAGGTGGCGCAGGTTCTGCCAGAACGGCAGGACACCGACGATCAGCAGCATGGCCGGCAGGAAAATCATGACCAGGCACAGCAGCGCGCCGCTCCAGCCGTCGATGGCCGCGCCGAGAAAGGCCGAGAAAGAAAACAAGGGCCCCGGCACCGCCTGGGCGGCGGCATAACCGGCGAGGAACAGATCGTTGCTCAGCAGGCCCGGCGTGACCACCTCACTTTGCAGCAACGGCAGCACCACATGACCGCCACCGAACACCAGCGCGCCAGCGCGATAGAAACCGTCGGCCAGCACCAGCGGCAGGCTGGGCCAGAACCCGGCCAGCAACGGCAAGCCGGCCAGCAACAGGGCAAACAACGCCAGGGCCAGGTAGCCCGTGCGCTTGCCGACTGCGATTGCCAGGCCGTCTTCGCGGTCGTTGAAGGTCGGCTGGAGCAGACCCGCGCCGACCATGCCCGCCAGCAACATGACGCAGACCTGGCCGAGGGTGCTCGGCCAGAGCAGCACACTGGCCGCCGAGGCCAGCATGATCAGCATCCGCAGCGGCCCGCGGCACAAGGCACGGGCCATGCCCCATAACGCCTGGGCCACCACCGCCACCGCGACTATCTTCAAGCCATGCACCAGCCCACCGGGCAGCCCCGTGCCGCTGCCGGTCAGGCCCATGGCCAGGGCAATCAGGATCAGCGCCGAGGGCAAGGTGAAACCCAGCCAGGCGCTCAGTGCACCGGCCAGCCCCGCCCGCGACCAACCGAGGGCAAAGCCCACCTGGCTGCTGGCCGGCCCTGGGAGGAACTGGCACAGGGCGATCAGTTCGGCATAGGCCGCCTCGCTCAGCCAGGCGCGGCGCTGGACGAACTCGGTACGAAAATACCCCAGGTGCGCCACTGGCCCGCCGAAGGAACCCAGCCCCAGCCGCAGGAACACCAGGAACACCGCCCAGGCGCTGTCACGGCGGGTCACGGTGGCATCCTGGGGGCGTGAATTCATCGGCCGGCGGGCTCCAGGGGCTTACAGGGTCTTGTTCCAGAACAGCATCCGGCCATGGCTCGGGTCGAGCATCGCATCGTCGAAGCCGAACTTGCGGTAGGACGCCTGGGCCACCGCGTTGCCCTCCAGCACTTCCAGGGTGATCTTGCAGCAGCCGCGCTGGCGGGCGATCTCCTCGACCTTCTGCAGCATCTTCTGGCTCAGGCCCAGGCCGCGGAATTTATCGATCACCGACACGTCGTGCACATTGACCAGCGGCCGGCCGGCAAAGGTGGAAAAGCCCTCGAAGCAATTCACCAGCCCGGCCGGTTCGCCTCCGACAAAGGCCAGCACGCTGAAAGCATGGGGGCGCTTGGCCAGTTCGCCGGGCAACTGCCGCAACAGATCGGCGTCCAGCGGCTGGCCGCCGCCCATCGGGTCCTGGGCATAGTGATTGAGCACCAGGGCGATTGCCTCGGCGTGTACCGGATTGGTGTAGCTGGCCTGGAGTACCAATACGTCTGCAACGTCCATGTCTGTCCTCAACAGTGATTGATCCGGGCGGGTCCCCGGGAGAGCGATTGTAAACACCGGCACATGACCAAACGAGCGGCTAGCGCGTCAAGCGCTACCGTTCTTTGTCCTCGACCGCCTCCGCGCCCCAGATCTGCGCTTCGCTCCAGCCCAGCTCGGCAAAATCCTCGGCGCGCAGGGCCGCCTCGCCCGCACAGAAAAACTCGTCCAGCTGCGGCGGCGCCACCCGGGTGCCGCTGAGCATGGCATGCACCTGGCCACGGTGATGCAACTGGTGCTCGAACAGGTGCGAAAGCATGCGCAGCCGGGTATCGCGCTGCGGCTTTTCCCGGGCGATGGTGACGATCCGCGCAAGGTCCACATCCCGTTGCTGCTCGCAATAGGCGATCAGCCGGCGGTCCACCAGCGCCTGTTCGCGCCGCAGGTCGGCGGCCTGGTCGAAAGGCTCCTCAATCTCGAAAAACACATAGCAGTCGGCCCGTGGCGCCTCGCCGCGCAGCTCCCGCTCCAGCGCGTCGACGTAGAACCAGTCGCAGGTGAGGATGTGGTTGAGGGTGGCTTTCAGGCTGGGAAAGAAGCTCACCCGCGGCGCCGCCAGCTCGCTCGGGGTGAGTATTTCCCAGGCCTTGCCCAGGCGGTGATTGGCCCAGGCGTTCTGGTAAGCCATGGTCAGCAGATGATGGGACAGGGGCTGGTTCACGGTCAGGTCTCCCGTGTGATGATCAGGCGTGTTCAGCCGAAACGCTGCAGCTGCATCTCCTTCAGACGACTGAGGGTACGGCGGAATGGAAACTCCAGGTAGCCCTCGGTGTACAAGGCCTCCATCGGCACCCGCGCTTCGAGGTACAGCGGCACCTTGCGGTCGTAGCACTCGTCCACCAGGGCAATGAACCGCCGCACGCTGTCATCGTGCACCGACAACTGCGGCAGCTCGCGATCGCCGGCCACCACTCGCTCGGCGCCGTCCTCGGTGCCCCGGGCAATCCGTCCCGGGCGCTGTTGCGCGCTGAGTTCGGGCACTTCGCTGAGCAGGATCGCGCTGAAACGGTCGCACAGGGCCATGAAGTCCATGGCGGCGAACGGCTGCTCGCACAGGTCGGCGAAACGACACCAGAGCACCCGCTCGCTGGCCTTGATCACCTGGACCTCGCGGTAGCCCACCGGCAGTACCGCACTGGACGCCGCCTGCCCCGCCGCCAGCTGTTCGAACACCGGGCCCAGGGCACTCGGTTGGCCGGCCGGGGTCAGCCAATAACGCTGGGTCAGCGCCCCCGGGTGCAGGCGATGGTCCTGGGCGCCGTCCACCGCCACCACCTGCATATGCGCCTCGATCGCGGCAATCGCCGGCAAAAAACGCTCGCGGTTGAAACCGTCGGCATACAGCTGTTGCGGCGGCTGGTTGGAGGTGCAGACCATCACCACGCCCTGTTCGAACATCACCTGGAACAGGCGCCCGAGAATGATCGCGTCGCCGATGTCGTTGACGAACAGTTCGTCGAAACACAGCACCCGCACCTCTTCGCTCAGCTCGCGGGCCAGGGCTTGCAGCGGGTCGGCGGTGCCGGTCAGCTGGAATGAGCGCTGGTGGACCCAGCCCATGAAATGGTGGAAGTGCTGACGTCGCGCCGGCACCTCGAGGCTTTGATAGAACTGGTCCATCAGCCAGGTCTTGCCCCGGCCCACGGGGCCCCACAGATAGACCCCGGTGATCGACTTGCGCCCTTCATGCAGGGCGACATGGCACTGCTGCAGGGCCAGCATCGCCCGCTCCTGGGCCTCGTCGGCGACAAAACCGCGCTCCTGGAGGGCGTACTGATAGGCGCTGAGGGGAGAATCGAAAGGCATGGGGTCCACGCATCCGCAAATGGGCCGCGCAGTATGCCATGCCTCACCCGGCGACCGCTGCGTCGGGATGCCGCCGAGGTCGATCGCAGCCTCGCTGTCGCTCCGCAGCGGCTACAAGGAACACGACGCCTATGTAGCCGCTGCCGAGCAGCGCGAGGCTGCGATCGGCAACGCAGTTGCCGCAAAACCCGGGCACGCGGTGTGTCAGGCAGAACGCGCACGGCAACTGCGTTGCCGATCGCAGGCTTCGCCAGCGGCTACAGCGAGCGCGGGCGCGACGGCTACAGCGAGATATCCAGCCGGGCGATCTTGCCCTGCTCGTCGAGGCGGAACACGTAGCGCAACTCCAGCGGGCTGCCGGGGAAGCTGCCGGAAATCAGGTTGTCCACCAGCACCTTGCCGGTGCGCTGCTGGACCTTGAGCACCTCGAGCCGTGGCTGGTAACGGCGGGCGGTGTCCTCCATCCATTGGGCGATGGCGCGGGTGCCGGCCTGATGCTGGCCCTCATCGAACACCTGGGCGTCTTCGGCGAAGAAACTGGCGACCGCCGAACTGTCACGACCATTGGTGGCTGCGAGGTAGGCGGCGATCGCCGGTGCGAGAGAAGTGGCTGTGCTGGACATGGTACTGCGGCTCCTTGTTTATCGTTGCGGGAGCCATGCTAAAACGCCGTCGCGTCAGTTCTTGTCAGGAGTGAAACGCCCGGCATCGTCCAGTTGCATGCGCTGGCGCCAGGTGCGCAACAGGTCGCTGCGGCGCCCCGGATATCGCTGGCCCTGCTCGCTCGCGGCGGCGATCCGGTCGGTGCGAAAGGTGCGGAAATCATCGCGCAGCTCACACCAGGCGACTATCACCCGCGCCTCGTTCATAAAGCCCAGGGCCAGCGGCCAGATCAGGCGCTGGCTGGGGGTCTTGTTCACATCGGCGTAATCGATGTGCAGCTTGGCCTGCTCGCGGATCGCCTGGCGAAACACGTTCAGCGGCACCACGTTTTCCGGGTAGCAATAAGCCGGCGGGCCGGGCAGCACCGTCGGGTTGTGCAAGGCTTCCTGGGCCGCCGGGGCCAGCACCGCGGCGATCTTCGCCAGGGCATCGGCGGCGGCCTTGCCCAGCACCTCGTCGCCACGCTGGTCGACATAACGCAGGCCGAGGACGATGGCTTCGGTCTCGTCGGCGTTGAGCATCAGTGGTGGCAGGAACAGGCCGCTGCGCAGCACATAACCGATCCCCGCTTCGCCATGGATCGGCGCGCCCAGGGCCGTCAGCTCGGCGATGTCGCGGTACAGGGTGCGCTCGGACACCTCCAGCTCGGCCGCCAGCGCCGCGGCGGTCACCGGGCAGCGCTTGCCGCGCAGCACTTGCAACAGGGTCAACAAACGAGTGGTGCGCGACACGTCATCAGGCTCGGCAGGGAAGGATCGGCGCAGCTTAACAGAGCCCCCTGTCAGGATCTGTCAGTAGCGAACTCTGACCTCGCTGGAGAAACGCGGTGCCTGGTTTGGCGAGCGCTTTGTCGGAATGCCGCTCAGCTCGATCGCAGCCTCGCTGACGCTCGGCAGCGGCTACGGACGCGGTGCCTTTGTAGCCGCTGCCGAGCCCGCGAGGCTGCGATCGGCAACGCAGTTGCCGCAAAACCTGAGTCCGCGGTGGATCAGGAGGAACGCGCGGCCTGTAGTGCGTTGTGGCGCGGCGTTAAATCAACCCTTCTGGCCCCGACGCCTTTCTGGCATCCTGCGCCTCCATTTTTCTGACCGGGTCCGCAGATTTTGCCTTACGTCCTCCGACAGCCCGCGTCGCGCCCCTTTTCTCCACGTGTTTCATGCCCTATCGACACGTCATTGGCAGGCTTTTCCCATGACCGCACCTGATCGCTCCACGCCGCGCTACAAGTCCGACCTGATCTATGGCCTGGAGGACCGCCCGCATTTCAGCGCGGCGATCTTCGCCGCGCTGCAACATGTGCTGGCGAGCTTTGTCGGCATCATCTCGCCGACCCTGATCTTCGGCGGCGTGCTGGGCCTGCAGAACGAAACGCCCTACCTGATCAGCATGGCGCTGTTCGTCTCGGGCCTGGGCACCTTCGTCCAGGCCCGGCGCCTGGGGCCGATCGGCTCCGGGCTGCTGTGCGTGCAGGGCACCAGCTTTTCCTTTATCAGCGTGCTGCTCAGCGCCGGCCTGATGGTCAAGGGCCGTGGCGGCAGCAACGAAGAAATCCTCTCGACCATCTTCGGCATCTGCTTCTGCGCGGCCTTTATCGAGATGTTCCTCAGCCAGTTCATCGGCAAGCTGCGCAAGCTGATCACCCCGGTGGTCACCGGCACCATCATCACCCTGATGGGCCTGTCGCTGATCAAGGTGGCGGTCACCGACATGGCCGGCGGCTTCGGCGCGCCGGACCTGGGCGCCGCCAGCAACCTCGGCCTGGCCGCCCTGGTACTGCTGACCATCGTGGTACTCAACCGCTTCAGTCATCCGATGCTGCGCCTGGGCTCGATCGTCATCGGCCTGACCCTGGGCTTCGTGGTCGCCTGGCTGCTGGGCCGGGTCGACCTGGCGACGATGCCGGAAGTGCCGATGGTCAGCGTGCCGGTGCCGTTCAAGTACGGTTTCTCCTTCGACCTGATCGCTTTCATTCCGCTGGCGGTGATTTTCCTGATCTCGCCCCTGGAAGCGGCCGGCGACCTGACCGCCAACTCGATGATTTCCCAACAACCGGTCAAGGGCCCGCTGTACATCAAGCGCATCAAGTCCGGGCTGCTGGCCGACGGTTTCAACTCGATGGTGGCGGCGGTGTTCAACAGCCTGCCGATGGTCACCTTCGCCCAGAACAACGGGGTGATCCAGCTGACCGGCGTGGCCAGTCGCTACGTGGCGTACTTCATCGCCGGCCTGCTGGTGCTGCTGGGGCTGTTCCCGGTGATCGGCGCGGTGCTGCAACTGATGCCCAAGCCGGTGCTGGGCGGCGCGACCCTGATCATGTTCGGCACCGTGGCCGTGGCCGGGATCAAGATCCTCGCCGAAGCCGGGCTGCATCGACGCAACGTGCTGATCGTGGCGATTTCCCTGGGCATGGGCCTGGGCGTGGCGGCGGTGCCGGAAGTCCTGCGCGAACTGCCCAAGGCGCTGCACAACATCTTCGAATCGCCGATCACCGTGGGCGCGATGTGCGCGATCCTGCTGAACATCTTCCTGCCGGAAGAGTTCATCGAGCTGGAAGAAGACGAGTTCGACCCGGAAGCGGCGACCCTCAAGGTCATGCAGGACCCGGATGTAAGCGCCAAAGCCAACGCGTAAGCGCAATGTGTTTCTGTAGGAGCGAAGCTTGCTCGCGATGGCGTCGGTGGCGACACCACCAGACGGCAGGCCTCAAGCTCACTACCAGCCCTGCCGGCCTCATCGCCGGCAAGCCTGGCTCCTACAGAAGATGGCGCCCCTCAAGCAACCTTCGGTTTGTGGTGCAGACCCGGGCGCGATAGATTCAACACTGCCTTCTTTCTTTGCAGAGAGCTTCCAATGCGCAGATTCCTCGGCCTCACCCTTTCCTTGCTGTTGCTCAGCCTGAGCGCCTGCGCCCTGTTTCCCCAGCACGATCCGCTGAATATCAATGTGGTCGGTATCGAACCCCTGCCCAGCCAGGACCTGGAAGTGCGCTTCGCCGTCAAGCTGCGCCTGCAGAACCCCAACGAAACCGCGATCAACTACAACGGCGTGGCCCTGGACCTGGAGGTCAACGGCCGGCCGCTGGCCTCCGGGGTCAGCGACCAGAGCGGCAGCATCGGGCGTTTCTCCGAGGGTGTGCTGGTGGTGCCGGTCAGCGTCTCGGCCTTCGCCGTGCTGCGCCAGACCCTGGGCCTGAGCCAGACGCAAAGCCTCGACGACCTGCCCTACGTGCTGCGCGGCAAGCTCGCCGGCGGCCCGTTCGGCACTATGCGTTTCGTCGAGAAAGGCCAGCTGAGCCTGCCGAAGACCGCCAACTTCACCTGGTAATCGCACGCTTCCCTGTAGCCGGCGGCGCAGCCGTCGCCAAGCCTGCCAACGCGTTTATCCAGACAGACCACGGACTCAGGCTTTGCGGTTGCTACGTCGGAATGCCGCCCAAACCGAGCGCAGCCTCGCAAGCTCGGCAGCGGCTACACAAGCACCGCATTCCTGTAGCCGCTGGCGCAGCCTGCGATCGGGTGCGCAGCACCCGCAACCGGCCGCAATGCTCTCGCCACCCTTAGAACACCGACCAGCCGATGCGCTGGCTCAGCAATTCCAGCGCCGCCATGCCCACCAGGGAATTGCCCGCCGCGTTCAATTCCGGTGACCACACGCACACCGTGAACTGCCCCGGCACCACCGCGACGATGCCGCCACCCACGCCGCTCTTGCCCGGCAGGCCGACGCGGTAGGCGAAATTGCCGGCTTCGTCGTACAGGCCGCTGGTGGCCATGATCGAGTTCACCTGCTGGGTCTGGCGCGCCGTGAGGATCTGCTCGCCGCTGTGCTTGCAGAAGCCGTCGTTGGCCAGGAAGCAGAAGGCCCGCGCCAGGTCGACGCAGCTCATGCGCAGCGCGCAGTGGCTGAAGTAGCTGCGCAGCACCGACTCGACATCGTTGTGGAAGTTGCCGAAGGACTGCATCAGGTAGGCCATCGCCGCATTGCGCGCGCGGTGCTGGTATTCCGAATCGGCGACGCGGCCGTCCACCAGCACCTGCATGTTGCCGGACAGACGCCGCACAAAATCGCGCATGGACAGCGCCGGCGCGGCGAAACGCGACTGGTTGATATCGCAGATCACCAGCGCCCCGGCGTTGATGAACGGGTTGCGCGGACGGCCACGCTCGAACTCCAGCTGCACCAGCGAGTTGAAAGGCTGTCCGGAAGGCTCATGCCCCAGGCGCTGCCAGATCGCCTCGCCGGAATGGCCGATGGCCTGCACCAGGCTGAACACCTTGGAAATGCTCTGCACCGAGAACGGCGTATCGGCGTCGCCGGCGCTGAACACCTGGCCATCGTTGCCATACACGGCAATCCCCAGCTGGTTGGCCGGCACGTCGGCCAGCGCCGGAATGTAGCTGGCCACTTTGCCCTGGCCAATCAGGGGACGGACCTCGTCGAGGATCTCGTTCAACAACGCTTGCATGTTCAGACTCGCACTTCGTGCCTCGCACCGCCGCGAAGCTACCGCTGCTAGACGCACTCAGCCGGGTCGAGAACACAGTTGTCGTGGTTATCCCTCATACGGCCCTCACACGGCCCTCACCCGCCCTTCGTACAGCCCCCCGCGCGGGCGAAAAACCGGCGATAAAAATCGCCCGCGGACCGCGCATTTTTGATCGGGCAGAGCCGCAGCTGATAGGCTTTCCCCTACATTCGACAGGGAGCGCTCATGGATCTCAACGCCGCCAGGATGTTTGTCAGCGTGGTCCAATGCGGCAGCATTTCGTCCGCCGCCAACCTGCTGCAACTACCGCTGGCCACCATCCGCCGGGGCATCCGTGAACTGGAACGCAGCCTCAACGTGCAACTGCTGGAACGCTCCGCCCGCGGCACCCGGCTGACCGCCGCCGGCAGCCAGCTCTACGAACACGCCAGCCGCGGTATCGAGGCCCTGGCCGAGGGCGAACAGGCTGTCAGAAATGATCGAATTCACTTGCAGGGCCGCCTGAGCGTGTCGGTGCCGGCGGCGTTCGAGAGCTGGTGGAAACTGCTGGCCGAGTTCCAGCGGCGCCATCCCGAGGTCCAGGTCGCGGTCTACACCAGTGAGCGGGAAAGCGACCTGGCGCAGGATGGGGTCGACGTCGCCCTGCGCGCCGGGCCGCTGTTCGACGAGGATCGCCCGGCGCGCCTGCTCGGCAGCTACCGGCATATGCTGGTCGCCAGCCCGCTGCTACTGGAGCGCCTCGGCACCCCGCAAACCCCTGCCGACCTTCGCGGTTTTCCCTGCGCCGTCTGGTCGCGCCATGCCGATGCCCGGGAACAGTGGCAACTGGGCGACCAGTCCTACAGCCCCAACCCGCTGTTCGCCGCCAACGATTACCTGCACCTGCGCCAGCTGGCGCTGACCGCCAAGGTGGTCACCGAGCTGCCGGCTTTTCTCGCCGCCGAAGCGCTGCGCGACGGTCGCCTGCACGCCCTGCTGCCCCGCCTGCCGATGCCCGAACAACAGCTGCACCTGCTTTACCCGAGCCAGCGCCCGCCCTCGAACATCGTCCGCGCCTACCTGGATTTCGCCCAGGACTGGCTGGTGGAGAACCCCTTGCCCGACCCGCACTGAGCGAGCGCTGATGCAGATCAGCCCAGGGCTGCCGCTCTGCCAGTAAACTACCCCCCTCACCCCGGCTGCGCCCTCACCCGCCCGCAGCCCATCCTGTGCGCCGACACTGGCGCCATCTTTCTGGAGGTGTCCCCCTTGAAAACCTGGTACTCGGTGATCGGCGTCCTGCTGATCACCACCCTCACCGTGCTGCTGGAAATCCCCAGCGACACCTGGCTGACCTCCGCCACCCTGAGCCTGGTCCTCGGCGCCACGGCGCTGGCCTATATGGCCCTGTCCTGCCTGCTGGCCAGCCGCTGGCGCTGGGTCGAGCGACTGTTCGGCGGCCTCGACCGGGTCTATGAAAGCCACAAGTGGCTGGGCATCTGGGCGCTGGTCTTCGCCAGCTATCACCTGGTGTTCAAGGCCAACCTGGATCTCTGGCAAAGCGTGCCGATCATCGAGCTGTCCAAGTACTGGACGCGCATGGTGCGGCAGCTGAGCTACGTCGCCCTCGGCCTGATTGTGCTGCTGGCGCTGAACCGCAACATTCCCTACGGCCAGTGGCGCTGGTGGCACAAGCTGTCCGGGCCGCTGTTCGCGATCGTCATCCTGCACTGGCTGAGCTTCAAGTCGCCGATCGCCCTGGACAACCCCTCGGGCATCTGGCTCACCGCACTCTGCGGCCTGGGCCTGCTTGGCGCCCTGTACAAGCTGCTGCTCTATCCGTTGCTGGCCAAGGCCGGCGAATACCGGGTCAGCGCGGTGACCCTGGAGAAAAACTCCCTGCACCTGGAGCTGACCCCGCTGCACCGCGGCTTCGCCTTCAAGGCCGGGCAGTTCGCCTTTCTCGCCATGCGCGAAAAAGGCCTGCGTGAACCGCACCCCTTCACCATCGCCAGCGCCCACGCCAGCGACGGGCGCATCGAGTTCGTGATCCGCGCCCTGGGCGACTACACCCAGAAGCTGCGCCAGCAGGTCAAGGTCGGCATGCTCGCCGACCTCTACGCGCCCTATGGCCGCTTCAAGCGCCGGCTCGATGCCGGCCGGGAGATCTGGATCGGCGGTGGCGTCGGCATCTCGCCCTTTATCTCCTGGCTGCAGGATGCCGCCGCCGGGCGCTTCGACCGGGCGACCCTGGTCTACTGCTGCAACCCGTCACGGGCCTTCCCCAGCATCGAAACCTTGCAGGGCCTGGCCGAGGAACGCGGGGTGGACTTCATCGGCCACACCGACGGCGCCGACCGCCTGGGCGAAACCCTGAAACGGCTGGCCAGCGAAACCGATCCGCAACAGATCCAGATCAGTTTCTGCGGGCCCAAGGGCTTGCTGGCGCGGGTCAAGGCGTTGATGCGCGAATACGCAATTCCCGAGCGCAACCTGCACTACGAGTTCTTCGAGTTCCGCTGACCGCCCTCAAGCCCGGCGCGGCTCGTGCAGCATCAGCCGCACCACCAGCGCCGCAACCAGGGTGATGGCGATCAACGCATACAACAGCCAGGTGAAGGCCTTGGCGTACAGCCCGAGCAACAGCTCCCGGCCCAGCTCGGGCAACAACGCTGCGCTGGCCTGCAGGTTGCCGCTGGCCAGTTGCTGGGCGGCCAGCGGCAACTGCGGATGCTCCGGCAGCGTCGCGGCCATGGACAGTTGCAGCAAGCCGGCCAGCAGGGCCACCACCAGGGCCAGGGCAATGCCCTCGCCCGCTACCCGGGTGGTGCTGAAGATGCCGGTGGCCATCCCCGCCCGTTCCTTGGGCACCACACTGACCGACAGCCCGTCCATCAAGCCCCAGGGCAAACCGGCACCGAGGCCGATCAGCAGCATGGGCAAGACATTGGCCGCCGGCGCCTGCCCCGGGGCGATCCGGCTGAGCAGATAGAGCCCGAGCGCGGCAATCACCAGGCCGACGCTGGATAGAGTCCCGGCGCTGAACCAGCGGGTCAGCCACGCCGCCAGCAACGGCACCACCACCATAGGTGCGGACAAGGCGATCATCATCAAGCCGGCATCGATCTCGCTGTAGCCTTCCACGCCGATAAAGCGGATCGGCAGCAGAATCAGCAACACCACGAAGCAATAGCAGGTGGCGATCGGCAGCAGCTGCACGCCGATAAAGCGCGGGTAACGAAACAGCGACAGGTCGAGCATCGGCCGCTTGACCCGCAGCTCCACCACGATGAACAGCAACAACGCCAGCAGAGCCACCAGCAGCAGGCCCCAGACCACCGGGCTGCCCCAACCGCTTTGCGGCGCCTGCAAGATGCCCCAGGTCAGCGCCACCAGCGCCGCGGTGAAACTCAAGGTGCCGGGCCAGTCGACACCCGCCGCGTCCGGGTCGCGGGACTCCTGCATGCGCGGCACGCCGAACAGCAGCGACAGGCCGCCGATCAAGGCCCCGGAGACGAAGATCGAGCGCCAGCCGTAGGCCTCGATCAGCACCCCGGCGAGGATCGGCCCGAATGCCAGGCCGACACCGAAGGTGGTGCCCAGCAGGCTGAAGGCGCGGGTCCGCGCCGGGCCCTCGAACTCCTGGGCCAGGGCCGCCGAACCGCCCGCCAGCGCCGCCGCGCCGGCCAGCCCCTGCACGGCCCGCAACAGGTCGAGCCAGAGCACCGAAGGCGCGAAGGCCAGGGCCAGCGACGTCAGGGCGAACAGGCCGACACCGAGGCTGAACACGCGCTTGCGCCCGTACTCGTCGGCCAGGGTGCCAGCGGCCATCAGTACGCTGCCGAAACTCAGCATGAAGGCATTGGTGATCCAGCTCAGGGCCAGGGGGCCACCGCCCAACTCGCGGCCAATGGCCGGGGTCGCCACCGCCACGCCGACGAAGGTCAGCGGCAGGATCAGCGCCGCCAGGCACACCGCGGCCAGCACCGCGTAGGAAGAACCGCCCGCGACAGCGTCAGCGAACGCGGCAGGCACATCGGTTGGCGAATTCATCGGCACCTCAGGGGGGAACGTTAAAGTGCGATCAATGGTAGATTCGCCGCAATCACCCACAAACAGGGCTCAAGTCCGTTCTTTACGGACATAAACGCTCCAATCGAGATCCCCATGGACAACCTCAGTGGCATGCTGGCCTTTGTGCGCACAGTGCAGGCCGGCAGTTTTGTCGGCGCGGCGGAACGCCTGGGCCTCTCCGCCTCGGCGGTGGGCAAAAGCCTGGCCCGCCTGGAAGAACGGCTCGGCGTGCGCCTGCTCAATCGCAGTACCCGGCGCATCAGCCTGACCGACGAAGGCACGCTGTTCTTCGAACGTTGCCAGCGCATCGTCGGCGAGGTGGAGGACGCCGAGGCCGAGCTCGCGCGCATCAGCGACAAGCCCCGCGGCAAGCTGCGGGTCAGCCTGCCCGCGATCGGCTATCGCATGCTGCTGCCGATCCTGCCGGAGTTCGCCGAACGCTACCCGGACATCGAGCTGGACCTGGATTTCAATGACCGGCTGATCGACGTGATCGCCGAAGGTGTCGACGCGGTGATCCGCAGTGGCGAGCTGGCGGACTCCCAGCTCAAGTCCCGCACACTGGGGCCGTTCCGCTTCGTGCTGGTCAGCGCCCCGCACTACTTCGCCCGCCATGGTGTGCCCGAGTGCCCCCGGGACCTGGAGCGGCATGCCTGCCTGCGCTACAAGTTTCCCGGCACCCCGCAGCTACAGGAGTGGAAACTGCGCCTGCCCAACGACGCGCCGCCGCTGGTGCTGCGCAGCGCCCTGACCAGCAACAACCTGGAGTCACTGATCTTCGCCGCCACCCAGGGCCTGGGCCTCGCCTTCGTGCCGGATTTCGTGGTGCGCCCGGCGCTGGCCGACGGCTCGCTGGTGTCGGTGCTGGACGACTATCAGATCGACAGCGGCAAGTTCTCGGTGCTCTGGCCCGGCAGTCGACATCTGCTGCCGAAACTGCGAGTGTTCGTCGACTTTCTCAGCGAACGCCTGGTGTTGGGCGGACGCTGAAAAACCACACCCGATCCACACAAGGAATGTGCTGCGAACATGAAGCCGATCCCCACCCTCTACACCGCACGCCTGATCCTGCGCCCGCTGGAGCTGGCCGATGCCGAGGCCATCCAGCAGCAGTTCCCGCACTGGGAAGTGGTGCGTTATCTCAATGCGCGGGTGCCCTGGCCCTATCCCGCCGATGGCGCCCTGACGTATCTGCGCGACCTGGCGCTGCCGGCCATCGAGCGCGGTGAGGAATGGCACTGGTCGATCCGCCTGAACAGCGCGCCGGAGCAACTGATCGGCAATGTCAGCCTGATGGACCAGACCGACAACAACCGCGGCTTCTGGCTGGCTCCGGCATGGCAAGGCCAGGGCTACATGAGCGAGGCCAGCGCGGCGGTCACCGAGTACTGGTTCGAAGTGCTGGGGCGCGAGCTGATGAGGGTGCCCAAGGCCGCGCCGAACCTGGCCTCGCGGCGGATTTCCGAGCGCAGCGGCATGCGCTTGATCCGCAGTGACGAAGACGACTTTGTCTGCGGGCGATTGCCCCGTGATATCTGGGAAATCACCCGCGAGCAATGGCGTCGCCTCAGATGAAACGCACGCCGGCCTTGGCCCGTTCGTCCACCGTCAGCTCGAACACATCCGGGCGCGCATAGTGGCCGACCACGTCGTAGTCGTAGCGCGCCCGCACCAGCTCGGCGGTGTCGATCTGCGCCGTCAGCAGGCCGGCACGGCCCACCAGCGGCCCGGCCAGCACCTCGCCCATGGGCCCGACAATCAGGCTGCCGCCGGCAATCAGCGGGCGCTCGGCCGGCCAGTTGGCGATCTCCAGCCCCAGTTCCTGAGGTGACGCCTGCACCTGGCAGGCGCTGACCACAAAGCAACGGCCTTCATGGGCGATGTGGCGCATGCTGACCTGCCACATCTCGCGCTCGTCCACGGTCGGCGCGCACCAGACGTCCACGCCCTTGGCGTACATCGCGGTGCGCAGCAACGGCATCATGTTTTCCCAGCAGATCACCGCGCCGATCCGGCCGACCTGGGTGTCCAGCACCGGCAGGGTCGAACCGTCGCCCTTGCCCCAGATCAGGCGCTCGGTGCCGGTGGGCATCAGCTTGCGGTGCTTGCCCACCAGGCCATGCTGCGGGTCGAAATATAGCGCCGTGCAATACAGGGTACTGCCGGCGCGCTCGATCACCCCCAGCACCAGGTTGGCCCCGGTGCGCGCCGCCAGGCCGGCCAGGGCCTCGGTCTCCGCGCCCGGTACCTCGACGGCGTTGGCGAAATAACGGGCAAAGGCCTCGCGGCCTTCCGGCAGGCGATAGCCGAGCTGGGTACCGAAGCCCTCACCCTTGGGGTAGCCGCCGAGCAAGGCTTCGGGCATCACCACCAGCTGCGCGCCGGCCTCGATGATGGCGTCCTCATAGGACAGGATCTGCTCCAGGGTATCGGCCTTGCCTCCAGGCAGGGAGCCGATCTGCAACGCGGCGACAACGGACTTGGACATCGGGAAAACTCCTGTGGCGGTGAAGTGTTGCCCATTGTCCGGCGCTCGCCGATCATGCAGAAAGCCCATCCTGATACTGAATGATATGAACCAGATGAATATCGCCCAGGTCGATCTCAACCTGCTCAAGGCCTTCGAAGCCCTGCACGACGAATCCAGCGCCAGTCGCGCCGCCCTGCGCCTGGGCGTCACCCAATCGGCCATGAGCGCGGCGCTGCGGCGCCTGCGCGGGCTGTACGGCGATCAGTTGTTCGTGCGCACCGGGCGCGGCCTGGCGCCGACCCTGCGGGCCAACCAGCTCAAGCCGGTGGTCAGCGAGGCCTTGAACAAATGCCGGCAGAGCCTGGCCATGGTCGATCCCCATGCCAGCCATTATCAGGGCCGCTCGGTGGCGATCGGGCTGTCGGACGATTTCGAGATTGCCTACGGCCGGCGCCTGATCGAGGAAGTCGTCCGGCGGGCGCCGAAGCTGCGCCTGATCTTTCGCCAGAGCCACAGCCAGATCGTCGGCGAAGCGCTGTTGCAGCGCAGCATCGACCTGGCCATCAGCGCCGGCGGTTTCGCCGAACGCATGCTCAGCCGCCAGGTATTGGGGGAAGGTGGTTATCTGTGCCTGGCGGACCCGGCGAGCCTGAGGCCCGGACAGCAGGCCATCGACCTCGACGAGTTCGTCGCCCGCGAGCATGTGCTGGTGTCGTCGCAAGGGTTTATCGGGATTACCGACGAGGGTCTGGCGGCCCTGGGGCTGAGTCGCCAGGTCTGCGCCTCGACCACGCATTTTGCCGCGCTGCCCCATCTGCTCAAGGGCAGCCAGGCGGTGGCGACCATTCCGGCCCATGCCGCGCGGAGCATCGCCGAACTGACCGGGCTGGCGCTGCTGCCCTGCCCGCTGGACCTGCCGCGTTACCCGATCGAACTGGGCTGGCGCACCAGCGCGCAGATCGATCCGGTGGTGCTGAAAGTGCGCGAGGCGATCGTCGCCAGCTTCGAGCTTACTTGTTCGCCGCCATCAGGCGATTGACTTCACTGCGCACCATGTTGGCGTACTCCGGCGGCGACATGCCGTCGAGCTCGGCACGCACCCATTCGGCCCATTTGCCCTTGCGCTTGCCGCGCTCGCCGAACAACCGTGCGGCTTCGCCCTTGGCCTTGCCCAGGTTGCTCTGCCACAGCTCGAACAGACGGGACTTTTCATCTTCGATCTCTGCACGCTCGGCGAGAGTCTTGTTGGCCAGATTGAAGCTCATGGGAATTTCCTGCTGCGTAAAATAGCCGACATCTTACACTGTGACGGCTGGGGTTTTCCCGCCGGCATGGCGCGGGTGGAGAAAATATCTGCAACTTTTCGCCAGCCCCGCGACTCCATTGTTCATCGCATCACTGACCCGCAAGGAGTAACTCAATGGCTCGTAAAACTGCTGCGCAAGCGGCTGACGAACAAATCAAGGACCAGGAATTCAGCGAGCTCCAGGCGTTGATCGAGGAATCGGAAAAGCTTCTGAAAAGCAGCGCATCGCTGGTCGGTGAGGAAGGCGAAAACCTGCGCCAGCAGGTCGGGTTGAAACTCAAGCAGGCGCTGGACTCGGTGTCCAGCGTGCGCGAGCGCAGCAAGCCGGTGGTGGAAGCCACCGAGCAGTACATCGGCGGCCACCCGTGGCAGACCGTGGCCATCTCCGCCGGCGTCGGCCTGGTGGTGGGCCTGTTGCTGGGACGTCGTTCGTAACAAGCCTTGCCGCCCGTGAAAAAAGGACCAGGCCAGCGTCATGCTCGCCTGGTCCTTGCGTTTTGAAACCGCGTTTTAAAGCCCGGCCAACTCCCGCAGTTGCTTGAACTCCGCAGCGTCCAGGGCAATCCCCTCGCGCAGGGACTTTTCCCGCTGGCGATGGCGGCGATCCCCCGGCAGGCGCTTGAGCCCTACGCCGTGCATCTGCCGGATCAGCTCCTGGCTGCGCTCGGCGAAATTCTGCCCGGCGCCCTTGCTCGGATCGATGACAATCAACAACTGGCCAGTCCAGGGCGTCTTCGCGCCGGGATGGTTGGACCAGTCGAACTCGAACGAGAAATGGCCACCGGTCAGCGCCGCCGCCAGCAACTCGACCATCATCGACAGCGCCGAACCCTTGTGCCCCCCGAACGGCAGCAGCGCGCCGCCTTCGAGGATGGCTTTCGGGTCGTCGGTGGGCTGGCCGAGGCCGTCCACGCCCATGCCCGGCGGCAGGCGTTCGCCCTTGCGCGCGGCGATCTGTACGTCGCCATGGGCGATGGCGCTGGTGGCCAGGTCGAAGACGATCGGATCGCCAGCGGCCTGGGGCGCGGCAAAAGCGATCGGGTTGGTGCCGAACAACGGCCGATCGGCGCCGTGGGGCACCACGCAGGTCATGCTGTTGACCACGCTCAGGGCGACCAGCCCTTCCTCGGCGAATGGCTCGACGTCCGGCCACAGCGCGGCGAAATGATGGGAGTTGCGGATGGCCAGAATGGCGATCCCGGCGTGGCGCGCTTTCTCCACCAGCAGCGCCCGCGCCGCCGCCAGCGCCGGTTGGGCGAAACCGTTACCCGCATCGACCCGGACAAAGGCCGGGGCCACGTCTTCGACCACCGGCACGGCCTTGCCGTTGACCCAGCCGCTGTTGAGGGTCGACACGTAACCGGGAATACGGAACACGCCATGACTGTGGGCGCCGTCGCGCTCGGCAGCGGCACAGTTCTGCGCCAGGCAACGCGCCACTTCGGCGCTGGTGCCATGGCGCAGGAAGATCGTTTCCAGCAGCGTCACCAGTGCCTCGAGCGACAGGTGTTCCTGCGGTGTTTCAACAGCCGGGGGTGATACAGACATCTGGAGCTCCGGATTAATTATTGGAATGGGCTACAGCGTATGAGGATGCACGTGGGTGAGTGCGCCCGACGATTAAACAACGCTTTGCGCGCGCCCTGTCAACCACGGCCATGACCTCGCACAGGCGATGCCAGGAACTGACAGAGTAGCCGCGAACAGGCTGTCAGCCGAGGATGGCAAACAAAGGTGGCAGTAGCGATGACAGCCGACCGTGTGTTTTTGATCATTTTTTCACTCCAACTGTGGATACTGCTGGCCAAAGCCCTGTGTTGCAGGGGCTTCGAGGCAAAAATAAGTGCCACTTTTGATAGGCATCAGCCATGACGGCGGTTCTACAAGCCTGGCTGCGAAGGGTAGAATGCGCGAAACCAGGAAGAGCCAATGAGCGAACAGCACCTTACAGAAGCCGAATACGACGCCATCACCGATGCCGCCGCGCAGTGGTGCATGCGTCTGCATGCCGCGGACTGTACGGCCGCCGAACGCCAGGCCTTCGAGCAATGGCGCGACGCCCACCCGCTGCATGCCTTCGAATACGAAGCGATGCAGGAAATCTGGGAAGTCGCCGACCATCTGCCACGTCCGCCAGCCACCACCGTCCTGCCCCTGGCGCCACGCAAACCCTGGCGCGCCTATGGCATGGCTGCGGCGATCAGCGCCCTGGCCCTGCCCCTGGCCGCCTACAGCGGCTGGAGCCTGGGCTGGCTGCCCTCCTCCTACGAACACTTCCAGGCCGACGGCAGCATGCGCCAGGTGACCCTGGCCGATGGCAGCCAGGTCGAACTCAACCTGGGCACCGAGCTGACCTACAGCAACTACAAGGATCAGCGCCGGGTCACCCTGAAAAAAGGCGAAGCCTTCTTCAAGGTCAGCCATGACAGCAGCCACCCGTTCGTGGTCAAGGCCGCCAGCGGTGAGGTCCGGGTCACCGGCACCCAGTTCAACGTCTGGATGTACGAGGATCAGGTACGGGTCACCCTGCTCGAGGGTTCGGTGCTGGTGAACAGCGACAACAGCCACCCCGATGGCGGCTTCCGTCTCGATCCGGGCATGCAGGCGCGTTATCGCCAGGGCGATCACCAGCTGCAGATCAGCCAGACCGATGCCAACGACAGCTCGCTGGCCTGGCGCCAGGGCAAGCTGGTGCTGGACAACCTGGCCCTCGGCGAGGCCCTGCCGCTGATCAACCGCTACCTCAGCAGGCCGGTGATGCTGGCCGACAGCGCCACAGGCAACATTCGGGTCGGCGGCATCTACGACGTCAGCGCGGTCAAGAGCCTGGTGACCACGCTGCCCAAGGTGTTGCCGGTGTACCTGACCCGCAACCAGGACGGCAATCCGGTCATCAATTCGCTGCCAGGCACCACGCCAAAAAGCTGAAGGCCGCTACCCTCGCGGGTGCGGCCTGCGCTTGATGCCCGGTTGAACGCGCTTACTGGGTCGCGAGCTTGCGCAACCGATCGTCCACTTCGTGAATCACCTGCAAGCGGTACTGCGGGTCCGCCTGGATCTGCTGTTCGGTGAACGGCAACACATGCCACTGCTTCTTCGAGAACGCCTCGGTCTGGTCCCGCGAGTGCGGCGACGCCGGGTCGCTGGACAGCGAGAACGCCAGCAGGCCCTGGGCATGCGGGCCCTGGTCATCGAAGGTCACCACTTGCAGGTAGCTGGTGCCGCTGACCACCTCACGCTTGCCATCGGCCGCGGGGACGCTCTGGATCGCGTTGTACACGCCCAGGCTGGCCGGGCCGCCATGAATCGGCGTCTGTTGGCCGCCGCTGCTGACCACCTGGATATCGCCCCAACGGCTGTCGGCCTTCAGGCCCGACTCGGCCACCTGTTGCACCGAAGCCAGCATCGCCTCGCGCAGCGCCTTGGCCACCTGCGGCCGGTCGATCGCCAGGCCACGCGGCGTGTGCTGCGGGTCCCGGGCATCGAAGGCCACGCGCCAACGGTCGTCGACCGCTTCCAACTGCTCCATGACGTTCTGGAAATGCACCAGGCCCAATCCGCTTTGCAGGTTGGCGCTGCGGTCCCAGGCCTCGAGGCTGGCGCACAACGGCGCCAGGGCCCGGGCATCGCTGCCCAGGTCGGCGGCACAGAACTGCAACAGGTCCGGCATCACCTGCCCGGCCTGGTACACCTGGTCGTCCATCACCATGTGCTTGAGGTCGGCGGCGCTCAGCGGCGCGGCCTGGCCCGTGCCGATCAGGCGATTCAGGGCAAAACGCGCGCGCTGCCCCAGCGGCAGGTCCTGCTGGCTGATCAGCGGCGAGAAACCTTGCAGCGGCGCGGCCGGGTTGACCATCCATGCCGAGTCGTTGGAGTTCTGCACGTAATCACTGCGCAGCAGTTGCGGCAGCTGGCTGGCCGGGTAGATGCCCTTTTGCGCGGCAGCCGGGTCGATGTCCCAGGCGCAGGCCGCGCGGGAACCGTCGAGAATAATCAGCTGGGTGCCGATCCGCGGGTCGCTGCAACGCGCGAGTTTTTCCGCGCTGACGTTGGGCACCACCGACTGGTTCATGTACAGGGCCTGGCCCTGGTCATCCACCGCCAGGGTATTGACCCAGGGAATACCCTGCAGCTGATGCACCGACGCTTGCAGCTCCTTGAGGCTGCGGGCCTGGTTCATTGCGTACCACTGTTGCAACACCCGGTCGTTTTCCAGGTTGGCGTCGCGCAGGCTGTAGGCGAAGCGGTTGTCCCAGTCCAGCTTGCCGGGCCACTGCACCAGCGGGCCGAATTGCGAGCTGTAGACGCTATGGCTGACAGTGGTGAGCTGGCCGTCCTCACCCTTCACCTTGACGCTGAGCGTCTGTTTGTCCAGCGGCAGGGACTGGCCGTCGAGCAGGTAGCGGGTCGGATCCTTGGGGTCCAGTTGCAGGCGGTACAGGGTGAAGTGCTTGGAGGTGTCCACCGTGTGGGTCCAGGCCAGGTGCTGGCTGAAACCGATATTGATCATTGGCAGGCCGGGCAAGGCGGCGCCCATGACATCCAGCTTGCCGGGAATGGTCAGGTGCATCTGGTAGAAACGCATGCCGCCCACCCACGGGAAATGCGGGTTGGCCAGCAGCATGCCGCGGCCATTGAACGAGCGCTCGCGCCCCACGGCCACCGCGTTGCTGCCGCGGTCCAGGGCGAAACGCTGGCCGCGGGCATCCGCCTGGGCGAAGACCTGGGCCGATTGCTTCAGCTGCGCCGTGGCCGATGGCGGTGTCGCGCCCACCAGGGCTTCGGCGAACTGGCCGACGCCGCCTTCCACCAACAGCCGACGGGTCAGCTTGACCAGGTCCAGGGCGGTCAACGGCCGTACCCAGTCACCCTGGCACTGCTCAGGCAGGCCCTGGGCCCGGCGCTCGGCCAGGGAGCGGTTATAGCCGGCGACATACCCTTCGATCAGTTGCCGCACCTGCGGCGTCTGCGCCTGCCAGAAGCCGAACACCGCCTGGGGCGTGTTCAGCCAGTTGAAGAACAGGTCGCTGGTGAGGTTTTCCCGTTGCTCGACGGTCTGTTGCTGCGGGCCGAAGTACTTCGAGCGCTCGCCATTGACCGTCAGCACTTCGTTGGCCAGCAGGCACAGGTTGTCCTGGGCGTAGGCATAGCCGATGCCATAACCCAGTCCACGTTCGTCGGCGGCGCGAATATGCGGGACACCAAAACCGGTACGGCGAATATCGGCACTCGCCTCGCCGCCCTGTACCTCGCGTCCCTGAGCCCCCAGGCTCAACCCGAGAAACAAACCCGCAAGGCAAAACCTGGGCAACTGCCTGGAAATAATCACGCCGACTCCTGATCGAAAAAACGCAGAACCCGAGCTGGCGCGAGATGCGGCACAAGGACACGGATTCCAGCCTGGAAAGGACGGCGCCGCCCGGCATCAGCCAAGGCCCGCCTGCCCTTACAGACGAAACCGCCACGGAAAATTTAGCGGCTCGGCGCCAGGCGCGGATCGCCCGCCGACCTGGCGACGACAAAGGTCTGACAAATTTTCTACATCTGATTCCTCATGATTTGCGCGGCTCATTCGTCTAGTTATATGAGAGCACCCGTCATTTTCCTGATCAGGCTCTGAAAAGGAGTTTTTGCATGTACGACCCGCAACTGCCAACGGATGGCCACACCGCACAACCCGCGTCCTCCCTGAACGCCGGCGCCGGTGTCTTCGGCAAGCAAGCCGAGCGCAACCGCAACGAACGCATCAGGCACCTGCTCAAGAGCTTCGGCCTGCGCACCAGCCTGATTCGCCTGAAAGTCATCGATGCCTTGCTGCAGGCAGCCGAAAACCAGCGCGCCCTGGGGGTGCGTGGCATTCACAGTCATTTGCTGGAGCTGGATATCCCGCTGTCGTTCCTCAGCGTGCGCGAGGTGTTGAAGCGGCTGTGCAGCGAAGGCGTGATCACCCTCAATGCAGACAAGAGCTTCAGCCTGCATCAACAGGCTGAAGCCATACTCGACGGCCGCGACTGAGGCCGTCGGGGGGTGTCTCTCAAGGCTTCACCTTGCGCCGCATCACGCCATTGATCACGACCACGGTCACCGCCACGCCAATGGCGATGTACTGGAACATTTTCTCGGTGATCATCCCGGCGTTCTGCAGGTAAGAAAGGCCAAGCATGATTCCCAGTACCACCAGGGAAATCACAATCGAATAGATCAAGCGTTGCTTCTGGGTCATTGCGGGTTCCTGAACCTGTAAAGGTGCGGCCTGAAAATGCCGCCTGAAAATGTATCGATTCTGTATCGAAACAGATGCCAAACGCCTACCGAGAATCGGGGATGGGCGCGGGCAAACGGGGTCTCATGTTACAGCCGCCGAAAAGTTTTCGCTGCATCGCGGCGGTTAAAACCCCAAGAGCCCTTTGAGGACTGCACGATGTTCCGTCGAATCACCTGGCTGATTCCCCTGCTGGCGATGCTGACCCTGTCCGGCTGCATCATCTTCCCTCACGACGGCTGGCATCACCGCCATTACGACGGCGGCCCCGGCTACCACTACCCTCGCTAAGTCACCCAGCCCGCCAGTATTTCCCCCTTGTAACCCCACCACGAAATTGCCCGACGCCCGCCTCGCCGCGGGCGTCTGTCTTTACTGTCGAGCTACGCCAGCCGGGTGTTGTGAATCCCCGGCTGGGCGAACAGTTCCACCAGCCAGTCGACGAACACCCTGACCCGCGTCGACAGGTGCCGGTGCGGCGGGTACAGCGCGCTCAACGGCATCCTGGGTGGCGGGATGTGCCGGAGCACCTCGATCAGCCGACCTTCGGCCAACTGCTGGGCGACATGGTAATAAGGTGTCTGCACCAGCCCGTAGCCCGCCTCGCAGGCGGCCAGGTAACCATCGGCGCTGTTGACCGACACCTGCTTGGGCAGCTCCGGCAACAGCACCTGGCCCTGCACCTCGAACTCCAGGCCATAACGCTTGCCGCTGACGCTAGAGAAGTATTCGATCATCTGATGCCCGGCCAGGTCGTCCAGGCTCTGCGGCACACCGCGCTGGCGCAGGTAAGCGGGACTGGCGCACGTCACCTGCTCCAGCGCCAGCAACGGCCGGGCCACCAGTGAATCGTCGAGGCACAGGCCACCGCGCAACACACAGTCCACCCCTTCGCGGATCAGGTCCACCGGCCGGTCGTTGAGGCCGATTTCCAGGTCGATCAACGGATAACGCTCGGAGAACGCTGGCAGCGCCGGGATCACCACCAGCCGCCCGATCCCCGCCGGCATGTCGATGCGCAAGGTGCCGCGCGGGTTGTGCCGCGCCACGGAAAACACCGCTTCGGTTTCCTCGAGGTCGGCCAGCAGCCGCACGCAGCGCTGGTAGTAGGCAGCACCGTCCAGGGTCGGCGTGACCTGGCGGGTGGTGCGCAACAGCAGTTGCACGCCCAGATGCGCCTCCAACTGCTTGATCAGCACCGTCACCGAAGCCCGGGGCATCTGCAGGCTGTCGGCGGCCTTGGCGAAACCGCCGAGGTCGACGATACGGGTGAACACACGCATGGCGTTAAAACGGTCCATTGGCTTGGCCTGTCACGGATTATTTAGAAATAACGAATAGTGATAGCGCTTTTAGCCGGTTTATCTTGTTTTTGTCGAGGAGAACAATGGCCGCCACACCATCCAACGGAGCTTCTCCTATGCAAACCCGTCAACTGGGCAAGAACGGCCCGCAGGTGTCCGCCATCGGCCTTGGCTGCATGGGCATGACCGACTTCTACACCACCGGCACTGATACCAGGGAGGCCACCGCCACCTTGCATCGCGCCCTGGAGCTGGGGATCAACCTGCTGGACACCGCCGACATGTACGGGCCCCACAGCAACGAAATCCTGATCGGCCAGGCGATCCGCGGCAAACGCGACCAGGTGTTCCTGGCCAGCAAATTCGGCATCGTCCGCGACCCGGGCGACCCGGCGGCGCGCGGAGTGAACGGCCGCCCCGACTACATTCGCCAGGCGATCGACGGCACCCTGCAGCGCCTGGGCGTGGAAACCCTGGACCTGTATTACCAGCACCGCATCGACCCGGACGTGGCCATCGAGGAAACCGTCGGCGCCATGGCCGAGCTGGTACAGGCCGGCAAGGTTCGCTACCTGGGCCTCAGCGAAGCCTCGGCGGCAACGCTGGAGCGGGCCCACAAGGTGCATCCGATCAGCGCCCTGCAAAGCGAATATTCGTTGTGGAGCCGCGACCAGGAAGACAACGGCTGCCTTGCGGCCTGCCAACGCCTGGGCATCGCCTTTGTGCCCTACAGCCCACTGGGGCGAGGCTTTCTCACCGGCGCCCTGAAGAGCCCGGAAGATTTCGCCGCCGACGACTACCGGCGTTTCAGCCCACGCTTCCAGGGCGAGAACTTCACCAAGAACCTGCTGCTGGTGGAACAGGTCAAGCAACTCGCGGTGGCCAAGGGCATCACCACCGGGCAACTGGCCCTGGCTTGGGTGCTGGCGCAGGGTGATTACCTGATCCCGATTCCGGGCACCAAGCAACGCAAGTACCTGGAAGAGAACGTCGCCGCGCTGCAGGTCCACCTCAGCGCCGATGAACTGCTGGCCCTGGAGCGGATCTTCAGCCCCGACGCCACCGCCGGCGAGCGTTACCCGCAAGCGGTGATGGCCCTGCTCGACCGATAGACGGCCGGCCACAAAAAAGGCCCTCGACCGGTTGATCGGTCGAGGGCCTTTGTTGGTCGCCTCACGCCTTGGCGGAGTGATTCTTGTCGGTCACCGTGGTGCCGTTGCCCTTGCCGTAGCTTTGCAGGTTCTGCAGCACGTAGATGGCTTTCTTGTACTCGGGGATCAGGTAGCTGGCGTACTTGTTGCCCTTGAGGTTGTTGGTCTGGATGTTGTCCAGCTGGATCGCGAAGTACTCCAGGGCGTTGAACTTGGCATCCGGGTCGGACTGCACGCCGAAGCGGTCGAACTTGTCGCCGGCGTTGAGCAGGGTCATCGCCGTCACGTCGCTGATCAGGCCCTTCTGCTTGAGGAAGGTGCTCATGTTGCCCAGTTGCTTGGCGCTGACGTTCTCCGGATCGAACCCCTTGATCTGCTTGTGCAGCTTCATTTCGTCCATCTTGAACACGTTCAGCGCCAGCGGGTTCTGGCCGACCAGGGCCAGCATCTGCTTGACCTTGACGCTCTGGCTGACCGGCTTGCCCCGGGTGCCAGTGTCCTGCACCAGCAGACCGGCTTTGCTGGTCCAGCCGCCGACATATCCAATTGTCATAAAAGACTCCTGTGTACGGGTTTTTCCATAGCCTTATATCCACTTGCACAGCCAACTAGAGGGTTGCGCAAGTTCAACTAATAAGCGTCTGAAAAGCCTGATTGAGGGAAACGATGCCCGTGAGTATCGGCGCGCCAGAGCACCTCTCCAATAAATATTTCGGCTTTTTACAATTTTTGTACATTTCCGATACAAATGCCTGGAAGCCACGGTTTTGCTAGCTGAAACAATTGTTTAACAATCCAGCTCATGACAACTAAGCGACAACTTATGGGCATTAATGTACCGAATGGTTAGTTGTGACCAAGTATTCTTAAGAGCCTTCATGACGCCATCTTGCAGGGATCTTCCACGACATTGCTGCGCAACGACCCGACTGTGCATGACGCCCTTCCTTTACAACGGGAAAAGCCTTGCATCGCCCTCTTGACGAGCTACCTCGAAATCCGCTGAACGGCTGATTTGCGCGCCTCCATGGCAGGCGCGCGGGCAACTATATTTGATGCTCCTACTGCAAGGAGGTGCATCATGGAACAACGTCAGCAGCACCTTTTGGACGAGCTCATCTTCCATGAGCTCTACATCGACGCGCCGATCGATACCGTCTACTACTACGTGACTCAGCCGGATCGCTGGCACGAGTGGCATCCCGCTTCCCTGCGCGCCGACACCGGCCTGGCTGGCTCGTTGCCGGCGGGGCATCGCTTCAGCAAAACCATCGATCTGCTCGGCCTGCAGATCCACATGAGTTGCCGGGTACTGGTCGCGGTATTTCCCAAGGAGTTCAAGATCGTCTTCAGTTCTCCGCCAGCAGACGGCTCGATCCACTATCAGTTGTGCAAATACGGGGATGGAACCCTGTTCAAGCGCACCCTGCATTACTGCTCCGACCTCAACCTGGTCAGCCTGCGCCCGCGTATCGAGCACTTGTCCCAACTGGCCATGGTCAACCTCAAGCGCAACCTGGAAAAGATCGCCCACTGATCCGGCAACGGGTGGCGCCGCGCTGGCTGACAAATCTGTAATCTTCACCTCAGTTTTCTGACAGGCCGCGCCGCTTAAGGTCGTCTCATACCTGACCAGCAGGATCGAGGGAGCCTTGGGGCATGCATGTAAAACCCACACGACGCAGTTTTATCAAGGGCCTGGCCGCCGGTGGCGTACTGGCCGGCACCGGGCTGTGGCAACAGCCGCTCTGGGCACGCAGCGCGGACGGCCAGCTGCCCGCCCTCAGCGGCCAGCAGTTCGACCTGTTCATCGGTGAATCCCAGGTCAACTACAGCGGCACCTCGCGCACCGCGATGACCATCAACGGCGGCCTGCCCGGCCCGCTGCTGCGCTGGCGCGAGGGCGACACCGTGACCATCCGGGTGCGCAACCGCCTCAAGGAGGACACCTCGATCCACTGGCACGGCCTGATCCTGCCGGCCAACATGGACGGCGTGCCGGGCCTGAGCTTCCACGGCATCGCCCCCGACGGCCTCTACGAATACCGCTTCAAGGTCCGGCAGAACGGCACCTACTGGTACCACAGCCACTCGGGGTTGCAGGAGCAGGCCGGGGTCTACGGGCCACTGGTGATCGAGGCCCGCGAGCCGGAACCCTTCCAGTACGACCGCGACTACGTGGTGATGCTCAGCGACTGGAGCGACGAGGCGCCCGAACGGCTGATGCACATCCTGAAAAAGCAGCCCGGCTACTACAACTTCCACAAGCGCACGGTCGGTGACTTTATCGAGGACGTCAGCCGCGACGGCTGGGCGGCCACCCTCGCCGATCGCAAGATGTGGGCGCAGATGAAAATGACCCCCACCGACCTGGCGGACGTCAGCGGCTATACCTACACCTACCTGATCAACGGCCAGAGCCCCGGCGGCAACTGGACCGGGCTGTTCAAGCCCGGCGAAAAGCTGCGCCTGCGCCTGATCAACGGCTCGGCCATGAGCTACTTCGACCTGCGCATTCCCGGCCTGAAGATGACCGTGGTCGCCGCCGACGGCCAATACGTGCAGCCGGTCAGCGTCGATGAGCTGCGCATCGCCGTGGCGGAAACCTACGACGTGCTGGTCGAGCCCGGCTCGCAGGAAGCCTACACCCTGTTCGCCCAGGCCATGGACCGCAGCGGCTACGCCCGCGGCACCCTGAGCCAGCGTCCGGGGCTGAGCGCGCCCGTCCCGCCACTCGACCCGCGGCCGCTGATCAGCATGGCCGACATGGGCATGGATCACGGCAGCATGGCTGGCATGGACCACAGCGGCATGTCAGGCATGTCGGGCATGGACCACGGCGCCATGGGTGGCGCCATGCAAAGCCACCCGGCCTCGGAAGACGGCAACCCGCTGGTGGACATGCAGACCATGAGCCCGACGCCGAAACTCGCCGACCCGGGCATCGGCCTGCGCAATAACGGGCGCCGGGTGCTGACCTACGCCGACCTGCGCAGCACCTTCGAAGACCCGGACGGGCGCGAACCGAGCCGCACCATCGAATTGCACCTGACCGGGCACATGGAGAAATTTGCCTGGTCGTTCGACGGCATCAAGTTCAGCGACGCCGAGCCCCTGCGCCTGACCTATGGCGAGCGGGTACGCATCACCCTGGTCAACGACACCATGATGACCCACCCCATCCACCTGCACGGCATGTGGAGCGACCTGGAAGACGAACAGGGGCGCTTCCTGGTGCGCAAGCACACGATCGACATGCCGCCGGGCAGCAAGCGCAGTTACCGGGTGACCGCCGATGCCCTGGGGCGCTGGGCCTATCACTGCCACCTGCTGTTCCACATGGAGATGGGCATGTTTCGCGAAGTACGAGTGGACGAAGCCGGGAGCGCCGCATGATGCCGAAAAACGCCTTGACCCTGTTCGCCACCCTGCTCGGCCTCAGCGCCGGCCCCCTGCAAGCCGCCGAAAGCATGGATCACTCGAATATGGATCATTCGTCCATGCCGGCCTCCTCCATGCCAGGCAACCCGATGCCGGGCATGGACCACAGCCAGATGACCGGCATGGACGGCGAACCCTTGCAGACCATGGAACCCGCGGCGCCCAGCCAAAGCCGCACACCGATCCCGGCACTCACCGACGCCGACCGCCGCGCGGCTTTCCCGCCGGTGGCCGGCCATGGCGTACACGACAAGGCGATCAACTCGCTGTGGCTGGTCGACCGCCTGGAATACCAGGACGCCGATGACGGCAGTGCCCTGGCCTGGGAAATGAACGGCTGGATCGGCGGCGACATCGACCGGCTGTGGCTGCGCAGCGAGGGCGAGCGCACTAACGGCCGGACCGAAAACGCCCAGGTCGAAGCGCTCTGGGGCCATGCCATCGGCCCCTGGTGGGATGTGGTCAGCGGTGTGCGCCAGGACTTCAAACCCGGCGCGCCACAGACCTGGGCCGCCCTCGGGCTGCAAGGCATGGCCCTGTACAACTTCGAAAGCCAGGCCACCGCCTACCTCGGCGAAGGCGGCCAGAGTGCCCTGGGGCTCCAGGCCGAATACGACATCCTGCTGACCAACCGCCTGATCCTGCAGCCCAACGCGGAGGTCAGCCTGTACGGCAAGAACGACCCGCAACGCGGCATCGGCTCGGGGCTCTCCTCGCTGGAGGCCGGCCTGCGCCTGCGCTACGAGCTGCACCGCCAGTTCGCGCCCTACGTCGGCGTGACCTGGAGCCGCAGCTACGGCAAGACCGCGGACTACGCCCGTGAAGAAGGCGAAGACAGCAGCGAAGCCCGCCTGGTGCTCGGTGTGCGCCTGTGGTTCTGACCGCCCTTCAATAGATAACTAAAAACATCACGCGGCCAATGCCGCCTGGAGCCTTGCATGTCCTACCTCAAGCATCTCGCCATTGCCGTCACTTTCGGTGCCGGCTTGTCCCTCGCCGGCGTCGCCCAGGCGCACCCCAAGCTGCTGGCCTCGACCCCGGCCGAAGGCGCCAAGGGCGCGGCACCGGCGAAGATCGAGCTGCAATTCTCGGAACCCCTCACCACCAAATTCTCCGGGGCCCGACTGCTGATGACCGGCATGCCCGGGATGAGCCACGCACCGATGCCGGTCAAGGCCAGCGTGGCCGGCGGCAGCGATCCGAAAAGCATGATCATCAGCCCCGCCACCCCGCTACCGAAGGGCAGCTACAAAGTCGAGTGGCGGGCGGTGTCCGCCGACACCCATCCGATCACCGGCAACCTGACCTTCGAAGTCAACTGAGCCATGGGCGAACTCATCAACGTCGCCCTGCGTTTTGCCCTGTACCTCGACCTGATGCTGCTGTTCGGCCTGGCACTGTTCGGCCTTTACGGGCTGCGTGGCGCGCAGAGCCGCCGGCGTTTTCGCCGGCCTTTGGCGAGCACCCTGGTGCTGGGCGCGCTGCTGTCGGGCGCCGCGCTGCTGCAACTGGCGCTGTCGATGAGTGGCGCCACCAGCCTGGCCGAACTGGACCCGGCGCTGGTGCCCGTGCTGGTGCTGGAAACCGATGTCGGCCAAAGCTGGCTGCTGCGCCTGGCGGCGTTGCTGCTGGCGGGCGTGCTGCTTCTGTTCAGCAGTGGCTGGCCGAGGTTCACCCTCTACGGCCTGATTCTGTGCACGGCGACCGCCCTGGCCAGCCTGGCCTGGGGCGGTCACGGGGCGATGAGCGAAGGTGGCCAGCGTTACCTGCACCTGGGTAGCGACATCCTGCATTTACTGGGCGCCGGCGCCTGGCTGGGGGCGCTGGCGGCTTTCGCCCTGCTGCTGCGCCGTGGCGCCTGCGAAGGCGAACAGCAGGCAGGCCACCTGCTCGATGCCCTGAAGGGGTTTGCCAGCCTGGGCACGCTGATCGTGGTCAGCCTGAGCCTCAGCGGGGTGCTCAATTACCTGCTGATCGTCGGCCCGGACCTGGCAACGTTGAGCGCCAGCACCTACGGCCTGCTCCTTAGCCTGAAGGTGGCGGTGTTCGCCAGCATGCTGGTGTTCGCCGCGTTGAACCGCTTCCATCTGGTTCCGCAGCTGGAACAGGCGCTGCACCAGGCCTCGCCCCAGGCGGCCCTGCCCGCCTTGCGCCGCAGCATGCTCCTGGAACTGGCGGCGGCCCTGCTGATTGTCGGCCTGGTGGCCATGCTCGGCATCCTGAGCCCGGCTCCCGAATGAACACGGAAATGATGCGACCGCTATCGCGGGCAAGCCTCGCGCCTACAGAGAATGCACATGCTTGTGTAGGAGCGAAGCTTGCTCGCGATAAACGATAACGCGCAGTGCCAGACAAACCGCGGCGCCCCCATCGTGGGCAAGCCTCGCGCCTACAGAGAATGCACATGCTTGTGTAGGAGCGAGGCTTGCCCGCGATGAACGATAACGCGCAGCACCAGACAAACCGCGGCGCCCGGACGACAAGCGCTTGGTATAACGTTGAAACACAAGCGCCGCGCCGCGCTCGAGAAAAGTAGCAAAATACGCCACCCTGTCGGCCCAAGACCGCGCCCCCGAGGCGCCCTGATGATCAAGAGACTCCCTATGCACAACACTCTGCGCCTGGCAGCCCTGTCTGCCCTGCTCGTCGGCTCCCTGGCCCAGGCCGCCGACCTGATCCCCATCGACGTGCACCGCGACGCCAACTGCGGCTGCTGCAAGAAATGGATCGAGCACCTGCAAGCCAACGGCTTCAAGGTCAACGACCATGTCGAAAGCAATATGAGCGAAGTCAAGCAGCGCCTGGGCGTGGCCCCGCGCCTGGCGTCCTGCCACACCGCGGTGATCAACGGCAAATTCGTCGAAGGCCATGTGCCGGCCGACCAGGTGCTGGCCCTGAGCAAACGCGACGACCTGCTCGGCGTCGCCGCCCCCGGCATGCCCATGGGTTCGCCCGGCATGGAAATGGACGGCATGCCCGCCGATGCCTACCAGGTCATCGGCCTGACCAAGGACGGCAAGGACGTGGTGGTCGCGGACTACCCGGCCCATTGATCCTCACCGCCTGCCTCGGCCTGTTCCTGGCGGCCTTCGGCGCCGCCACCCTGCTGCCACTGCAATCCGAAGCCGTGCTGGTGGGCCTGCTGCTCAACGGCCAGTTCAACCTGTGGTTGCTGCTGGCCGTGGCCACCCTCGGCAATGTCCTCGGCTCCCTGGTGAACTGGTGGCTGGGCCAGCGCCTGGAACGCTACAAGGACCGCCGCTGGTTCCCCGTCGGCCCACGCCACCTGCAAACCGCCCGCAACCATTACCAGCGCTATGGCCATTGGTCCCTGCTGCTGAGCTGGCTGCCGATCATCGGCGACCCGCTGACCCTGGTGGCCGGAGTCATGGGCGAACCGCTCAAACGCTTCCTGCTGGTCGTCACCCTGGCCAAGGGTGCGCGTTATGGCGTGCTCGCCTGGATGACCCTCGGCTGGGTCGGTTGAGCTGACGGGGCCAGCCTCCGGGCTCATAAGCATGACCACGAAGGGAACGTTTCGCCCTGGCGATGGCCTCTGCTTATTAATGTCGCGCTAATCGCGCCGCTCCAGGATCGCCCCATTGCTCTCGGAGGTCATGTATGTCCCTAAGCCCCACCCGCTGCAGCCTCAGCCGCTGGCTGCCCGGCCTGCTGCTGACCGCCGCCCTGCCCGCCCTCGCCGCCGAAGGCCCGACCTACGGTCCCGAGCTGCAAGGCTTCGACTATCCCTACCCGCTGCAGCACTTTGCCTTCGAGTCCCAGGGCCAGGCCCTGCAGATGGGCTATATGGACGTACCGGCCAAGGGCACGCCCAACGGCCACAGCGTGTTGCTGATGCACGGCAAGAATTTCTGCGGCGCGACCTGGGACAGTTCGATCAAGGCCTTGAGCGACGCCGGCTACCGGGTCATAGCCGCGGACCAGATCGGCTTCTGCACCTCCAGCAAGCCCGAGCACTATCAATACAGCTTCCAGCAGCTGGCGCAGAACACCCGGCAGTTGCTGGACCGGCTGGGCATCCAGCAGGTCAGCCTGCTGGGCCATTCCACCGGCGGCATGCTGGCTACCCGCTATGCCTTGCAATACCCCGAGCAGGTGCAACAACTGGCGCTGGTCAACCCGATCGGCCTGGAAGACTGGAAGGCCCTCGGCGTGCCCTACCGCAGCGTCGACCAGTGGTACGCCCGCGAGCTCAAGCTGTCGGCCGAGGGTATCCGCAACTATGAGCGCAGCACCTATTACGGCGGCCGCTGGAAGCCGGAATTCGAGCGCTGGGTGGACATGCTCGCCGGCCTCAACCAGGGGCCTGGGCACACGCGGGTGGCGTGGAACTCGGCGCTGATTTACGACATGATCTTCACCCAGCCGGTGTACTACGAGTTCAAGGACCTGAAGATGCCGACCCTGCTGTTGATCGGCACCGCCGACACCACGGCAATCGGCAGCGACATCGCGCCGCCGGCGGTCAAGGCGCGGATCGGCAACTACCAGGTGCTGGGCAAGCAGGTGGCCGGGCTTATCCCGCACTCGACCCTGATCGAGTTCCCGGGCCTGGGCCACGCCCCGCAGATGGAAGAACCGGCGCAATTCCACCAGGCCCTGCTGGGCTGGCTGGCGTCACATTGATGCGTTTTCCCCTGGAGCCTTCATGAGTGTGCAGATCGCGGTAATCGATGATTGGCAGGACGTCGCCCGTGACGTCGTCGACTGGTCGCTGCTGTCGGGCATTGGCCAGGTCAGCTTTATCCATGACTACCCCAGTGACACCGCCGCCATGAGCGAGCGCCTGGCGCCGTTCGAGGTGATCTGCGTGATGCGCGAGCGCAGCCGTTTCGACGCGGCCCTGCTGCGCAGCCTGCCGCGGCTCAAGCTGCTGCTCACCGGCGGCATGCGCAATGCCGCCATCGACCTCGCCGCCGCGGCCAGCCTGGGCATCCAGGTGTGCGGCACCGACAGTTACAAGCACGCGGCGCCGGAGCTGACCTGGGCGCTGATCATGGCCCAGACCCGCAACCTGCTCAGCGAAGCCAGCGCCCTGCGCGCCGGCCTCTGGCAACAGGGGCTGGGCGGCGACCTGCACGGCAAGACCCTGGGCATTCTCGGCCTGGGCAGCATCGGCCAGCGGGTGGCGCAGTTCGGCCAGGTGTTCGGCATGCGGGTGATCGCCTGGAGCGAGAACCTCACCGCCGAGCGGGCCGCGGCGGCCGGCGTGACCTACGTGAACAAGCAGCAGTTGTTCGAACAGGCCGACGTGCTCTCGGTGCACCTGGTGCTCAGCGAGCGCAGCCGCGGCCTGGTGGACGCCCAGGCGCTGGCCTGGATGAAACCCTCGGCGCTGCTGGTCAATACCGCCCGTGGGCCGATCGTCGATGAAGCGGCGCTGATCAGCGCCCTCGAACGCGGGCGCCTGGCCGGCGCGGCGCTGGATGTGTTCGAGCAGGAGCCGCTACCCCTCGACCATCCGTTGCGCCGCCTGCCCAATGTGCTGGCCACGCCCCATGTCGGTTATGTCAGCCAGCAGAACTACCGACAGTTCTTCACCCAGATGATCGAGGACATCCAGGCCTGGGCCGCCGGCCAGCCGATCCGTCAGCTGGGCTGAAACCACCTCGGGCATTGCGCCGGCACTGCCCTGCACCATCATCGGGCGCGGGCGGTTTTTCCCCGCACCGCCTGCTTGCATCCCCCTCACCGTTTTCGCGCCCGTGCCAAAAAGCCTCGCCCCCGGCCGGTGCGCGAGACTGCCTTTCGTCGGCTTTATTCCAGGGCAGCGCAACCTTCGCCCCGAGAAAACCTAATCGTCATGCCCGCGCTCTAACTTCTGTCCTAGACTGGAATTCAAAAAGTGACCGGACAGTCACCCCCAAGGAAATAAAGTCGAAACTTTTGGCTCACGCCTTGGGTCAGGTTAAAGGTAGGGCCTTCGCGACTGGTGCAATCCTTGCAACGGCCCCTTCACCCTCTTTGCGTCGACGCATGAGGCTGCGTTCGGCTTTCGCATGTGCAACGTTTTTGTGCCCGGCCACCGGATTGGCCTTTTGACACCGCCGGCAGATGCCAGGAACAGATCAATAAAACGGGAGAAACAGATGACCAGTGCCGTATTGCAAACCCAGGGAAAGCATCCTCTGCCGCTGGCCGGTGAGACGGCCTCCACATCGATTCTCGCCCCAGGTGGCAAGACGTCACTGCCCTTGATCCACCACAACCCCAATCGCAAGAAGGTCCTGTTCGTCACCTCGGAAATCGCCGACCTGGTCAAGACCGGCGGCCTGGGCGACGTCTCGGCGGCCCTGCCCCGCGCCATGGCGCACCTGCACGATGTACGCCTGCTGATCCCCGGCTACCGGCAGGTGATGCACAGCGAAAACCCGATTCATATCATTGGCGAGCTGGGCGGCCACGCGGCCCTGCCGGCCTGCAAGATCGGGCGCATGGACATGCCCGACGGCCTGGTGATCTATGTGCTGATCTGCCCCGAACTCTATGAGCGCGAAGGCACGCCCTACGGCGCCAACAACGGCCGCGACTGGCCGGACAACCATATTCGCTTTGCCCGCCTGGGCCTGGCCGCCGCCGACATCGCCGCCAACCTGGCGCAGATCCACTGGTGCCCGGACCTGGTGCACGCCCATGACTGGCCCGCCGGGCTGGCGCCGGCCTATATGCACTGGCGCGGGCAACGCACGCCGACCCTGTTCACCATCCACAACCTGGCGTACCAGGGCGTGGTCAGCCTGGCCTCCTGCCCGGAGCTGGGCATCCCCGAACACGCCCTGCAACAGGAAGGCATGGAGTTCTACGGCAAGCTGTCGTTCCTCAAGGCCGGCATGGCCTACGCCAGCCACATCACCACCGTCAGCGCCACCTATGCCCAGGAAATCACCACCCCGGCCTTCGGCTGCGGGCTTGACGGTTTCCTCGCCAGCAAGACCCAGCAAGGCCTGCTCAGCGGCATCCCCAACGGTATCGACGAAAGCTGGGACGCCGCCACCGATCCGCACCTGTCCACGCCCTTCGCCATCGGCGACTGGCAAGGCAAGGCCGCCAATGCCGCCCATGTGCGGCGGATGTTCGGCCTCGACCCCGGCAGCGGTCCGCTGTTCGCCGTGGTCTCGCGCCTGGTCTACCAGAAAGGCCTGGACCTCACCGAAGGCGTGGCCGAGTACATCGTCAAGTCCGGCGGCCAGATCGCCATTATCGGTCGCGGCGAACCGGAAGAAGAACAGGCCATGCGCGCCCTGGCTGCGCGTTTCCCCGGGCGCATCGGGGTGAATATCGGCTTCAACGAAACCGACGCCCGCCGCATGTTCGCCGGCAGCGACTTCCTGCTGATGCCTTCGCGCTACGAGCCCTGCGGCCTGAGCCAGATGTACGCCCAGCGCTTCGGTTCGTTGCCGGTGGCGCGCAATACCGGCGGCCTGGCCGACACCATCGAGAACGGCGTCACCGGCTTTCTGTTCGACGAGTCCACGGTGGCCAGCTACGAAGAGGCCCTGAGCCGCGCCTTCAAGGTGTTCGCCTATCCGCAGTTGCTCAACGCCATGCGCTGCCGGGCCATGGCCGCGCCCTTCAACTGGTGCAAGGCGGTGGAGCCCTACGCCGAACTCTATGAACAGCTGGTGGCCAAGGCCTTGGGAAAATCGGCCAAACCCTGAGAGGGCACCCCAAGATGCCGTCAAGGACACTGGAAACCTGGCCCCACGGCACCGTTCCACTCGATGCCCAGCGCACCCGCTTCGCCCTCTGGGCGCCGGATGCGCAGCACGTCAGCGTCGAACTCGAACACGGCGTGTCGCTGCCCATGCTGCCCCAGGCCAACGGCTGGTTCATGGTCGTCGGCCATTGCCCGCCCGGCACCCGCTACCGCTTCAACATCGACAATGAGATCCGCGTCCCCGACCCGGCATCCCGTGCCCAGGACGGCGATGTCCATGGCCCCAGCCTGGTGGTCGATCCCCGGGCCTATCGCTGGCAGCACCCGCACTGGCAAGGCCGGCCGTGGCACCAGGCGGTGATCTACGAGTTGCATGTGGGGGTGCTGGGCGGTTACCGCGAAGTGGAAAAACACTTGCCGCGCCTGGCCCAGCTGGGCATCACCGCCATTGAGCTGATGCCCCTGGCGGAGTTTCCCGGCGATCGCAACTGGGGCTACGACGGCGTCCTGCCTTATGCGCCGGAAGCCTCCTACGGCTCGCCCGACGACCTCAAGCACCTGATCGACTGCGCCCACGGCCTGGGCCTGGCGGTGATGCTCGACGTGGTCTACAACCACTTCGGCCCCGACGGCAACTACCTGCAGCACTACGCCAAGGCCTTCTTCAGGGAAGACCGGCATACGCCCTGGGGCGCGGCCATCGACTTTCGCCGCCAGCCGGTACGCGACTTCTTTATCGACAATGCCCTGATGTGGCTGCTGGAGTACCGCTTTGACGGCCTGCGCCTGGACGCGGTGCATGCGATCGACGACCCGGACTTCCTGTCCGAACTGGCGCAGCGGGTGCGCCAACGGATCGACCCGGCGCGACAGGTCTGGCTGACCGTGGAAAACGAGTACAACCAGGCCAGCCTGCTGGAGCAGCACTTCGATGCGCAGTGGAACGACGACGGCCACAACGCCTTGCATGTGTTGCTCACCGGCGAAACCGACGCCTACTACGCCGACTTCGCCAAACGCCCCACCGAGAAACTGGCGCGCTGCCTGAGCCAGGGCTTCGCCTACCAGGGCCATGTCACGCGCCACGGCACCGCTCGCGGCGAACCCAGCGGCCACCTGCCGCCCAGCGCTTTCGTGCTGTTTTTGCAGAACCACGACCAGATCGGCAACCGCGCCTTCGGCGAACGCCTGGTGCGCCTGGCCGAGCCACAGGCGTTGCGGGCGGCCACGGTGCTGTTGTTGCTGTCGCCGATGATTCCGCTGCTGTTCATGGGCGACGAGCTGGCGGCGCCGCAGCCCTTCCTGTTTTTCACCAGCCACCACGGCGAACTGGCGGATGCGGTGCGCGAAGGCCGGCGCGACGAATTCGCCGCCTTTAGCGCCTTCGCCGATCCGCATAAACGCGAGCAGATTCCCGACCCGAACGCGCCGGACACCTTCCTCGCGTCGAGGCCGCAGGCGGACCCGGCCCAGGGCGAACAGACCCTGGCGCTGTATCGCCAACTGTTGCAACTGCGCCGCGAGCACATCGTGCCCTGCCTGCCCGGCGCCGAAGCCCTGGGTGCCGAGGTGCTGGCCGAGGGTGCGCTGTGCGCCCGCTGGCGCCTGGGCAATGGCCAGGAGCTGCGCATCGACCTCAACCTGAGCCCGCACCAGGTCGAGCAGCGGCCATCGAACGCCGCGCAGCGCCTGTTCGATTACCCGGCCCAGGCGTTCGAACGCTTGCAGCAAGGCCATCTCGCCCCCTATAGCGCACTGGTCAGCCTCGGCGCGGCCGCCCCACTGCCTGACCTTGACGGAGAACGCCCATGAGCGACGCGCAACTGGAAATCCTTGCCAGCCGAGCCGGCCTGGCCGTCGACTGGATCGACGCCAACGGCCGCCCGCAACGGGTCGAGCCGCGGGTGCTGCGAAGCGTGCTGGCCAGCCTCGGCCATCCGGCCGACAACGACCGGCAGATCGAAGCCAGCCTGCGCCAGCTGCTACAGGTGCAACAGAGCCGGCAACTGCCACCGCTGCTGACCGCCGATGTTGGCCAGGGCCTGGACCTGGGGCATTACTTCGCCCCGGACACGCCCTGCGAAATCCACCTGGAAGACGGCAGCGTGCTCAACCTCAAGCTGGACGCCAACTCCATGCTGCCGGGCCTGGTGCCGGTGGGTTATCAGGAGGTGAGCATCGCCGGCCAGCACTTCACCCTGGCCGTGGCGCCCGAGCGCTGCTACAGCGTCGCCGACGCCGTGGACCAGGCCACGCCCCGCGCCTGGGGCCTGAGCGTGCAGCTGTATTCGCTGCGCCGCAGCGGCGATGGCGGTTATGGCGATACCCAGGCGTTGGAAGACCTGGTCCGGGTCGCCGGCGAACGGGGCGCCGAGGCCATCGCCATCAGCCCGCTGCATGCCATGTTCAGCAGCGACACCGGACGCTACAGCCCTTATTCGCCGTCCAGCCGGCTGTTTCTCAACAGCCTGTACGCCGCGCCCGGGACCATTCTCGGCGAGCGCGCCTGGCGCAGCGCCATCGACGCCAGTGGCCTGGGGCCGCAACTGCAACAGCTGGAACAACAGCCGATGGTCGACTGGCCGGTGGCGGCCCAGGCCCGGCAGAAAGTCCTGCGCGCGCTTTATGAAGGCTTCTGCCAGGGCGAACATCCGCTGCACCAGGATTTCGCCAGTTTCCGCCACGCCAGCGGCGAGGCCCTGGAAAACCACTGCCGCTTCGAAGCCATCCAGGCCCAGCGCGCGGCCCGTGGCGAAAGCCTCGACTGGCGCGAATGGCCCGATGCCTGGCGCACCCCGCGCAGCCCGGCGCTGGCGCATTTCGCCGTGGAACACGCCAGCGACATCGGCTTTTATGCCTTCTGCCAATGGCTGATCGCCCGCTGCCTGGAGCGCGTGCAGAGCACCGCCCGCAGCAGCGGCATGGGCATCGGCCTGATCGCCGACCTGGCGGTGGGCGCCGACGGCGGCGGCAGCCAGGCCTGGAGCCGCCAGGACGAACTGCTGGCGGCGCTGACCGTCGGCGCGCCGCCGGACATTCTCAATCGCCAGGGCCAGGGCTGGGGCATTTCCGCTTTCTCCCCGGAGGGCCTGGTGCGCAATGGCTTCCACGCCTTTATCGAAATGCTCCGGGCCAACTTCGCCCATGCCGGCGGCCTGCGCATCGACCATGTGATGGGGCTGCAGCGGCTGTGGGTGATCCCCCTCGGCGCCCCGCCCTGCGACGGCGCCTACCTGTATTACCCGGTGGACGACCTGCTGCGCCTGCTGACCCTGGAGTCGCACCGGCACCAGGCGATCGTCCTCGGCGAAGACCTCGGCACGGTGCCCGACGGCCTGCGGGAAAAACTCAGCGCGCGGGCCATGCTCGGCATGCGCGTGCTGCTGTTCGAGCAGGAGCATGGCACGCATTTCCGGCCGATCCTCGACTGGCCGGACAACGCCCTGGCGACCACCAGCACCCATGACCTGCCGACCCTCAACGGCTGGTGGCAAGGCCGCGACATCGACTGGAGCGCGCGCCTGGGCCTGGTGGACGAAAGCGGCGAAACCCATTGGCGCGAACACCGCCAGCGCGAACGCGAGGGCCTGCGCCACGCCCTGAGCCGCGACCCACAGAACTTTCGCGAAGCTCCCCACATAGCCACCCACGAAGCCGACCAAGTGGTGGACGCCAGCGTGCGCTTCCTCGGCCATACCCGTGCGCCGCTGGTGCTGCTGCCCCTGGAAGACGCCCTGGGCATCGACGAACAGGCCAACCTGCCCGGCACCCTCGACAGCCATCCCAACTGGCGCCGGCGCCTGGCCGGTAGCAGCGCGGCCTTGCTCGACGACCCGGACGCCGCGCGCCGCCTGGAACTGCTGGCCTGCGCCCGGCTGCAGGCCCACGAGCGCGACCGATGAACCAAGCGACGACCCGGCCTGTGCGGGCTACCTTGCGCCTGCAGTTTCATCGCGGCTTCAGCCTCGACGACGCAGTGCCGCTGGTGCCCTACTTCGCCCGCCTGGGCATCAGCCACCTGTACGCGTCGCCGCTGCTGTGCGCCCGCGCCGGCTCGATGCACGGCTACGACGTGGTCGACCCGACCCGGGTCAACCCCGAGCTGGGTGGCGAGGCCGCGCTGGAGCGCCTGGTCCGCAGCCTGCGCCAGCACGACATGGGCCTGCTGCTGGATATCGTCTCCAATCACATGGCGGTCGGCGGCGCGGACAACCCCTGGTGGCAGGACCTGCTGCGCTGGGGGCGCCTGAGCCCCTATGGCGAATTCTTCGACATCCAGTGGCACTCCCCCGACCCCTTGATGGAAGGCCAGTTGCTGCTGCCGTTCCTCGGCAGCGACTACGGCGTGGCCCTGCAGGAAGGCACGCTGCGGCTGTGCTTCGATGCCGAACGGGGCGAGTTTCATGTCGAGCACTACCAGCATCACTTCCCGATCTGCCCCAGCGACTATGGCGAGCTGCTGCGGGTCCCGGGCGAACTCGACGCCGAGTCGGCCGAGCGCCTCAAGCCACTGGCCGATGCCTTCAGCACCCTGCGCTACCAACCCGACGCCCACACCCAGGCCGAACCCTTGCAGCGGCAATTGCAGGACGCCGCCAGTGCCCCACAGGTCCGCGCGGCCATCGAGCAGCAGCTGGCGCAGTATGACGCGCGCCAGCCGGAGGGCTTCGCCCGCCTGCACGCCCTGCTGGAGCAACAGAGTTATCGCCTGGCCAGCTGGCGCACCGCGGCAGACGACATCAACTGGCGGCGCTTCTTCGACATCAACGAACTGGGTGGGCTGCGGGTCGAGCGCCCGGCGGTGTTCGAGGCCACCCACGGGAAAATCTTCCAGTTGATCGCCGCCGGCCTGGTGGACGGGCTGCGCATCGACCATATCGACGGCCTGGCCGATCCCCGCGGCTACTGCCGCAAACTGCGGCGCCGAGTCGACGCGCTGCGCCCCGGCCAGCACCTGCCGATCTACGTGGAAAAGATCCTTGGCGCCGGCGAAACCCTGCGCCGCGACTGGGGCGTGGACGGCAGCACCGGCTATGAATTCATGAACCAGCTGTCGCTGCTGCAACACGACCCGCAAGGCGCCGAGCCGTTGGCCGAACTCTGGAGCCGGCACAGCGAACGCCCGGCGGCCTTTCTCGAAGAAGCCCGGCTGGCGCGCCAGCAGTTGCTCAACGGCTCGCTGGCCAGCGACTTCGAAAGCGTGGCCCAGGCCCTGCTGCAAGTGGCGCGCAACGACGTGATGAGCCGCGACCTGACCCTGGGCGCCATCCGCCGCGCCTTGCAGGAACTGATCGTGCACTTCCCGGTGTATCGCACCTACATCGGCGCCTGCGGGCGCTCGGCGGCGGACGAGGCGTTTTTCCAGCAGGCCCTGCAAGGCGCCCGCGACACCCTGGGCGAAGCCGACTGGCCGGTGCTGGCCTACCTGCAACAGTGGCTCGGCGGCCGCGGCTGGCGCCAGCTGCCACCGGGGCGCCAGCGCAAGGTGCTCAAGCATGCCTGCGTGCGCTTCCAGCAATTGACCTCGCCGACCGCGGCCAAGGCGGTGGAAGACACCGCGCTCTATCGCTCGGCGGTGCTGCTGTCGCGCAACGACGTGGGTTTTTCCACCGAGCAGTTCTGCGCCCCGGTGGAAGCTTTCCACGCGGTCTGCCGCGAGCGCCTGGCGACCTTCCCCGACAACCTGCTGGCCAGCGCCACCCACGATCACAAGCGCGGCGAAGATGCCCGCGCGCGCCTGGCGGTGCTCAGCGAACTCAGCCCCTGGTACGTCGCACAGGTCGAATACTGGCGCAGCCTGGCCCAGGCCCTGCGCAGCGATCCCCAGGCGCCCGGCGCCGGTGACGAGCTGATTCTCTATCAGGCCCTGCTCGGCAGCTGGCCACTGGAACTGCACAGCGACGACAGCCAGGGCCTGCGGGACTATGCCCGGCGCCTCTGGCAATGGCAGGAAAAAGCCCTGCGCGAAGCCAAGCTGCACAGCAGTTGGGCGGCGGCCAACGAGGCCTATGAAAGTGCGGTCCACCAGTTTATCGAGCGGCTGTTGCTCAGCCCCGAGGGCCTGCCGTTACGCAGCGCCATAGGCGCGGCCGTGCAGCGCATCGCGCCCGCTGGCGCCCTCAACGGCCTGGCTCAATCCTTGCTGCGCATGACCGTGCCCGGCGTGCCGGACCTGTATCAGGGCAACGAGTTCTGGGACTTCAGCCTGGTGGACCCGGACAACCGCCGCCCGGTGGACTTCGCCACCCGACAGCAGGCTCTGGACCCCTGCGGCGAAACCATGGAACTGTTGGCGAATTGGCGCGACGGGCGCATCAAGCAGGCCCTGATCGCCGCCACGCTGGAGCGCCGCGGCGAGTACCCGCAGCTGTTTCGCCGGGGCAGCTACCAGCCGCTGCCGGTGCAGGGTCGACACGCCGACAAGGTGCTGGCCTTCATGCGCGAACACCAGGGCCAGCGCGCCGTGGTGATAGTGCCCAGGCTGGTCGCCGGGCTGCTGGAAAGCGGCGCGCCCCCCCGGGTCGACGCGCCGGATTGGGGCGATACGCGAGTGCATCTGCCATTCGCCGCGCCAGGACAAAACCTGAAGGGACTTTTTTCCACGGGGGCAGTCACACCCCACAAGGATCTGATGATCAGCAGCGCATTGCGGGATTTCCCGGTCAACCTCTTCATCCAAACTTGAGTTCAGTTCAGGAGCATTGCGATGAGTACCGACGACAAACGCATTCGTGAGTTCGCCTATCAAATCTGGGAATCGGAAGGCCGGCCCGACGGCCAGGAACACCGGCATTGGGAAATGGCCCGCAAGCTGGCCGAAGCCGAGGCCTTGGCCCCGAGCAAACCACCCAGGGCGACCCGCGCCGCCAGCGCCAAGCCTGGCAAGCCCGCGGCAAAGCCCAAGGCCGTCGCCAAACCCGCGGCGGCGGCACCCCTTGTGCCTCCTGGAGAAAGGACGCCTCCTGGAGAAAAGGTGCCGCCCGGAGGCAAAAGCAGCGCGGCGAAAAAGCCACGAGCACCGCGCAAGCCAGCGGCCATCTGACGACCTTTCGCCAAGGCGCTCGCGCCACCCTCCACTGCCGGCCTTGCCCATGTGCGTGGCGCGCCCGTGCGCCACAGGGAGCCTGTTCGCCCATCTGATTCCCAGGAGCCTCCATGACCACGTCCAAAACAGCCGCCACGCCGAAAACCCCGCCAGCGACCGAGCCCTCGCGCATCCGCGAAGGCCTGCCCTTCCCGCTCGGCGCGACCTGGGACGGCCTGGGGGTCAACTTCGCGCTGTTCTCGGCCAATGCCACCAAGGTCGAGCTGTGCCTGTTCGATGCCACGGGCGAAATCGAACTGGAACGCATCGAACTGCCGGAATACACCGACGAGATCTTCCACGGCTACCTGCCCGATGCCCATCCCGGGTTGATCTACGGCTACCGGGTGCACGGCCCCTACGACCCGGCCAACGGTCATCGCTTCAACCCCAACAAACTGTTGATCGACCCCTATGCCAAGCAACTGGTGGGCGAGCTGAAATGGTCCGAGGCGCTGTTCGGCTACACCATCGGGCATCCCGACGCCGACCTCAGTTTCGACGAGCGCGACAGCGCACCCTTCGTGCCGAAATGCAAAGTGATCGACCCGGCCCACACCTGGGGCCACGATCATCGGGTCAGCGTGCCCTGGGACAAAACGATCATTTATGAGACTCACGTGCGCGGCTTCACCATGCGTCATCCCTCGGTGCCGGAAGCGGTGCGCGGCACCTTCGCCGGGCTGATGGTCGACGATGTGCTGGAGCACATTCGCAAGCTCGGGGTGTCCTCGGTAGAGCTGTTGCCGATCCATGCCTTCGTCAACGACCAGCACCTGCTGCACAAGGGCATGACCAATTACTGGGGCTACAACAGCATCGCCTTCTTCGCCCCCGACCCGCGCTACCTGGCCAGTGGCAAGATCGCCGAATTCAAGGAAATGGTCGCGCACCTGCACGAAGCCGGGCTCGAACTGATACTCGACGTGGTCTACAACCACACCGCCGAGGGCAACGAGCAAGGCCCGACCCTGTCCATGCGCGGCATCGACAATGCCTCCTACTACCGCCTGATGCCCGACGACAAACGCTTCTATATCAATGACTCCGGGACCGGCAACACCCTCGACCTGAGCCACCCTTGTGTGCTGCAGATGGTCACCGATTCGCTGCGCTACTGGGCCACGGAAATGCACGTCGACGGTTTCCGCTTCGACCTGGCGACCATTCTCGGGCGTTATCACGATGGCTTCGACGAGCGCCACAGCTTCCTCGTAGCCTGCCGCCAGGACCCGGTGCTGCGCCAGGTGAAGCTGATCGCCGAGCCGTGGGACATCGGCCCCGGCGGTTATCAGGTGGGCGGGTTCCCACCGGGCTGGGTGGAGTGGAACGACAAGTTCCGCGACACCGTGCGCGCCTTCTGGAAAGGCGACGACGGCCAGCTCGCCGACTTCGCCGCGCGCATGACCGCCTCCGGCGAGATGTTCAACCAGCGCGGCCGGCGGCCTTATACCTCTGTCAATTTCGTGACCGCCCACGATGGCTTCACCCTGCACGACCTGGTGTCGTACAACGACAAGCACAACGAAGCCAACGACGAGGACAACCAGGACGGCAGCAACCACAACCTGTCGTGGAACCACGGCGTCGAAGGCCCCACCGACGACCCGCAGATCAATGCGCTGCGCCTGCGCCAGATGCGCAATTTCTTCGCCACCCTGCTGCTGGCCCAGGGCACGCCGATGCTCGTCGCCGGCGACGAGTTCGCCCGTACCCAGCACGGCAACAACAACGCCTATTGCCAGGACAGCGAAATCGGCTGGGTCAACTGGGACCTGGACGACGACGGCAAGTCGCTGCTCAAGTTCGTCAAGCGCCTGGTCAAGCTGCGCATGGCCTATCCGATCCTGCGCCGTGGACGCTTCCTGGTGGGCAACTACAACGAGGACATCGGGGTCAAGGACGTCACCTGGCTCGCCCCGGACGCCAGCGAAATGACCATCGAACAATGGCAGGACAGCCACGGCCGCTGCCTGGGCATGCTGCTCGACGGCCGCGCCCAGGAAACCGGAATCCGCCGCCCCGGCGCCGACGCGACCCTGCTGCTGGTGGTCAACGCCCATCACGACATCGTCAACTTCTGCCTGCCGGAAGTGCCCGATGGCGGCTTCTGGACCTGCATGCTCGACACCAACCAGCCCTCGGTGAAAGGCCAGGAACGCTTCGAGTTCGGCCACCAGTACTCGGTGACCGGGCGCTCGCTGCTGCTGTTCGAACTGCAGCACGAGGGAGAGGACTGACTACGAAACTGATCCTGCAAGATTTGCAAATAACCTCGATTTGCGCCTCCTGAAGCCGGCACCTTATAGTCCCCGCTCGCCCATATGGCGACCGGGTTTGGCGACCTGGAAAAGAAATTTTGGAAAAGCACCTCAGTGCCTTTAGCCTTCTGCGAAGCTATGCCTTCGCAAAAGCTCAATGGTGGCTGTGCGTGGGAGACCTTCGGGTCTGCCGGTTCTTTCCTTGAGTTTCACCGGTTCGCCAACCCGCGCACAGCTGCCACCCTCATTTGTTTGGCGACGGATACCGGGCGGCTTCTTGAAAACAAGGAGAGTTACCCATGAACAAGCAATACATCCCCCTCACCAGCATCGACTGCACGATCCCCTGCCTGCTGATCGACAGAAACACCCCGCTCGATGTCCTCCACGCCAATAGCAGCGCCCGCCTGCTCGCCGTCACCCAATTGATGGAAAGCCTCGCACGGGTAGAACTGAAAGATGCCGACTGCGTCGATCTGCAACACATGGCCAACGCCAGCGCCATTCTGCTTCGCGACAGTTGCGACCTGATGGACGTGATGGGCTGGAAGGTTCGAGCTTAATTACAACCACTGCGGGAACTTGAAGTGCCCCTCTTTGCGGGGCACTTTCATTCAAAATGCGGACGACATGAAATATCGTTTGAGAGCAGCATTCAGCTTGGAATCAGGTCGGGCATCTGCCCGTAGAGATTTCTCAAGACATGCGTAGTGCACTCCTCGTTTTTTACTTCTCAGCCGACCAATACCAAAGCGTATCGCCCCAATTCGAACCGCTGAAACTCGGCATGGTCTCCCCCTGATTGAAGTAGCGTCGGGAGTCGGTTTTAGCAGGAGCGAACCAGTACCCCGCTACACTGCAAGTCTGGCCAGCTTCAAGGCGTGCAGGCGTTTTAGGTTGGTTATTTTCTTGGTCGAAACGAGAGTACCAGCGAGCTGTACTGTCTTCTTCGAAGCAGTTTCCATAAGGGGAGTAAGTATGCAGTTGGTCTGGATTAGGGATACGCAACGGTTTTACAACTCGATTCACTGCCACATAGGCAGCAGGAAGCTGTTCGCTTTCTGCACCCAGCTGAGGTAGGTCACCCGCACGGATAGTCAGTCCGTTCGCGTGACTCAACACCCCTATATCTCTATTCCCGTCAAAAGCATGCCGGAGCTGGTCTTCCCCCCCAAGCCGCTCCACAAACTGCTTTCCAAGAACGGTGTACCAGTTCACACCTTTAATGTGATTGAGCAGCTCTCGCTTAAAGTTGTGCACCATAGAATCCACTTCAAGTCCGGAGAACTGCTGAGCAAGCTGAAATTCCATAGGCATGTAGCTATCGAAATCATAAGGCAGAATGCTGGAAAGGCCGCCATAACCATGTTCGGCCTTAACCTGATTGCAGAGGTAAACCAGCCAATTTTGATATCGAGCGGCGCCGTCAGCTTCCTGCAACAAAGCCCAAGGCAAGGTGATCTTCAGAAACGAGCGTTTCTGGTCGCCGTGAATTTCAAAAGAGTTCAATGCTGACAGACTATATTCAGCGGCCTCACTTGCGGTTGGAGCACTACTGATGTGCCACTCATACTGTTCATTCGAATCAGTTTCAAGAATCTTCATGGCCGTTTTTTTGAAACTGTCGTCTGTCAGTTTCTTATAGCGGCCATCAAATTGCCCTTTCAAGTATTGACCGAACTCCTCCTTGAAACGATCGAAGCACTCCATGACCCTTTTTTTGCTTTCAAGCAAATAACCTTCTTTGAAATACACCGTGGCGATCAGTCCTAGCCTGACGACCGGTGTGTTATCCGGCAATTCAAAGGTCAAATTTGGGGCTTGGTAAATCAATTTTTCCAACGTATTCATAGTCGTCTAACCCACCCCCTCTTTTTTACTTCTCACCTGACCAGTACCAAAGTGTGTCGCCCCAATTCGAACCACTGAAGCAAGACATGATATCCCCTTGATTGAAATAGCGACGAGAGCCAGTCTGGGCAGGTGTAAACCAGTAGCCCGAGCGACTGCAGGGCTTGCCTGACTCAATACGTCCCACCAGCCCTCCCGACTGCTCCTTATAGTTTTTAGCGTATTCGACCAAATCCCTTGGATAGACCATATGGTCGACTTCGCGATCATCGATTCCATATAGAAAAGCAACAGCAGCCGCTTCAAATGCCCAATAGCCAAAGTAACTACCTTCTTCGCCATCCAGATGGCTGTCATGCCAAGGTGCCTGTTCAAACGCGGGGTACCACTCGTTGCAGTACTGTTTCAACAGTTGCGAAGCTTCGCTTTTGGTTTCGCTGTAGATCGCTCGGATCAGAGGGGTATAGACCGCGTGATACCACTCATCGACGTCATAACGCTCAGGCAGGCAGGGACGAAGCAGGTCTTCGTAAAGGGTATCCTCACCCGCATAGCCAGCCTGATCAAAAAGCCTGACAAAGCGGGATAACAAGTCGTTTCTATGCAGCAATATGCACAAGCTTACAATCTGGACAAACTCTTCGAATTGATGCGGATAGTCTTCGATGTTCAGAGGCGAAATATTTGCGATATTTTCGTAGGCTGCCAAGGTCGATTGATAATGCTCATAACTGGTGATCACCTTCTCCAGTTGTGGCCTAAGGGAGTCGATAGCCTCGCCAGCGGTGTACTGAATAACCAGGGCTGCCAGGGTTGAACGCTGAATACGCCGTGCCTTGAGCGCATTCTCCTGCTCAGGCGAGTCAGCTTCCATGGCGTGGTTCTGCCAGTAACTTTCTTCCTCCGCGAAGTAGGCCAAGGTATTTTTATACTGTCTTTCAGTAATGAATCGTTGTCTTCTTTTCATATTCAAGCTTCTTCTCTCAGCGAGCACTGATGCATCATATTTACTCGCTAGGCTTTTGCTTGCTCAGCTTTTTTCAAGGCATGTGTAATGCATTCTTATAAACCAGCCCCCTGTCTTTTTACTTCTCGCCTGACCAGTACCAAAGCGTATCGCCCCAGTTGGAGCCACTAAAACTCGGCATGATCTCACCTTGGTTGAAATAGCGCCGAGAATTGGATTGAGCAGGGGTAAACCAATAACCTGACTTACTGCAGGGCTTGCCTGACTCAATACGATTAACTTGAGGTGAATTCAGCGATTTATAGTTTCTAGCGTACTCAGTCAAGTCTTTTGGATAAACCATGCTGTCAATTTGACTGTCGTCAATATCATACAAAAAAGCTACAGCCGCAGCTTCAAAAGCCCAATAGCCGACATAATTGCCTTCGTCACCCTGTAAGTGAGAGTCATGCCAAGGCGCCTGTTCAAACTCAGAGTACCAGTCTTTACAATAGTTTTTTAATAGTTCAGATGCTTCATTTTGACTGCTTGCATAAATAGCACGAACCAAAAGAGTATATGAGTCATGGTACCACTGATCCACGTCATGTCTTTCTGGAAGGACTTTTCCAAGTAGATCTTCGTATAGCGTATCGTCGCCTGCATAACCTGCTTGATCGATCAAGGCTACAAAACGCTTCAATAAGTCCTTGCGGTGCAGCAAGATACAAAGAGAAATAACTTGAACGCACTCTTCGTATTGGTAAGACCAGTCATCAATTGCAAGAGGCGAAATATTTATGACTCCCTCATGTAAGGCCAGTGCTCTCTGCCAAGTCTCGTACCCTTCAATTACTTTCTCCAATATCGGCAAAAGAGCCTCTATTGGCTGGCCTGCGGTATAGGTGATGAATAATCTATCAAGAGTCAATAGTTGAAAGTGTCTTGCTCTGAGAGACTTTTCTTCTTCGTCAGTTTCAGACTTGAAACGATTGGACTCAAAGAACCTGATTACCTCATCGGACTCCTTCAAAAAAATTCCATACTGACTGTCACTTAGAAATTTTTGTCTTTTGGTCATTTGTTTAAGCCTCGATCTTTAAATTTTTTGATGCGCCATATTTTTTTGTTAGCGACCTCTTGCGCTTATTGACAAATGACTTTACTTCGCCTTCGCCATAATGGAATGCTTCATGTTTTGCATGAGCACTTTCAATATCACCGTCCAGTCGTGCTTGTGCGTGCTCTTTGGGGCTCAAGCTAGGGTGATAAAGCGGGGCATAAAAGAGATGGCGACTGTAGGAGTTGATTACCTGTGCTGCTAATAGACGCCCTGATACCGCTTTACCAATGTTTTCAGCTATCCATTCTGAACTCATTTGAACCAAAATATTTTTAGCTTTGCCCGTTGTCCCTTGACTGACTTTTTGCGGCGAGGCGCTTTTCTTTCCTTTGACAACTGTGCGGGTGTTTTTCCCTGGTTGAGTCGAGCTATCTTCAACCGGTTCAATCAGCTCACTAGGATCGCTTAGGCCAGATACGCCGAGTCGAGATCCAACTCCGGGCTTACGTGTATTATTCGGCTTGCGCATGAACTTCGGAGCATCCTCATCGCGACTCGCTTTTGCCTCAACAATGGCAAACTTTTCTCCATTGTTGGTTGCAGGATTGGCACGCCACACAGCATCGATACCCGTACCGTTTGCGCCATCCGTTAGTTTGTAAAGAACATGCCTTGTCTTTGGACTTCCACCTTGTGAAAGTTTGCCCTTCTTGGATGCATCAGGGGTTCCTTCAAGCCATTTTCCATCACTGCCCTTATCATGCCCGTCCCAGTCCTTCCCCCATCCAAACTGTACAGCACAAATATAGTCAGCAATGTGCTCACCACTTACACCCAGCCCTTCATTAAGGATACTAGACAAGGCCTGAGTTCCGACATTGGAACTATCAATCTTATTTGAGTGAGTGCTGCTCGCCCCATCTTTACCACTATTGGCAACAGCTGCATCTCTGTTCGCCGGCTTTTTCCCTTGAGCAGGCCGACTTGTACCGGATGAGCTTGCTGAACTGTTACGTTGCATGCCTTTCCACTTTTTTAATCGCTTTTCAACGATTCCAATCATGGCTGGCATGTTATCACGCGATGTTGCAAGCACTGTTACAACGGCTGATTGAGTCCAGTTGGGTAGACTTTTGAAGGCACTGGAACCTTTAACTCCACCGATGATGTCGTCGATTTCTGCTTTCAGCTTTCCAGCATTGAACATCTGTTCGAGCAATGCCTCAGGGCTGGATTTGATGCCGCACTCATCAAGGACAAAGCGTAGAAGGTCGAATAATACTGGGGCAAATCGTTGTGGGTTGCGATTGACGATACGCAGACTTTTTTTCAGCCCGTCTCCAGGTCCAGGCACCCATCCGATAATTGCCAGCAACAAGTCGAACTGAGCATCTTCCTTTGCGGACTCGCTATTGGATTTGTACAACAGCACGCAGGACTCTACGGTGTCGTAGGCATCAATCGCTTGACCGAGAAAGGGGACAGCCCCCAAGGCAATGCCCTTGGCCAATTCGACCGCCGCCTCCTTGTAGGCCTCCTTACGATCATTGGTTCCTGAAATATTTGTGACACCGCTCATACCAGCCTCCCTGCCGCTTGCTCAATCAATGCCTGCAAATCTATCTGATCAGGATCCAGCCCCAGCTTGCGCAAGTCTTCGTTGATCTTTTCATCAGAACTTTCAACGACCTTGACTGCCTCTCGATCATAAGATCGTGGGTCTTCGCCGTAGTAAACTTTGGCGGGACCTTTGGGGACATCTTCCAGACGGGCAAAACCATCTGCATCCAAAACACCTTCACGAGTAGAACCATCGGCAAACTCGACGCGATAGGACGCACCAGGAACAGGTTCAAGGTTTTTATAGTGCAGGTTCAGTTCGAGCCAGGTTGGATTGGCCTTGGCGCTTTCCATCAAGTTACCGGCACTGTCTACAGCGACTGCGCCGGGAATGAGTGGTAAGAGAGAAGCAATACCTGTCCCCACCCCCGGTGCGCCGCCGGAATTGACCTTCACATTCGCCCCGCTGATGGTCACGCCACCGCCGTCGAGCTTGACGAAGCTGCCGCCAGCCTTGGCCGTCAGTTCGGCGCCGGCTTCCAGCACGGCCTTGCTCCCGGCCTTGTAGTGAATCTCCTGGCCGGCCTCGACGAATTGCGCGGTGCCGATGTTGGCGTGCTGGGTGACGGCCACGGTGAGGTGGTCGTTGGCGCGGATTTCGCTCTTGCGGTCGAGGTGGGTGATGCGGTGTTCTTCGGCCTTGAGTTCGGTGAGGGTGTTGGCTTCGACCGTGTCGTGGCGTTCGTTGCCGACGCGGATCCGCTGGTCGTGCTCGACGTTTTCGTCCCAGTCGCGCTGGGCGTGCAGGTAGATCTGCTCGGCGCCTTTCTTGTCTTCGATGCGCAGTTCGTTATAGCCCT
>NZ_QHHP01000021.1:929776-932812 GCF_003184125.1 Pseudomonas sp. RW409
CGAGGTAGGGGTAGGCTCCGGCCTGGATCACCACGCCGGCACCGTAGTCGTAGAAAGCGAAATGGCTGGAGGGCAGTTGGGCACGCAAAGCGTCCAGCCCCCCAACTAAGTCCAGATGCGCCTGGTCGAGTACGGTCAGCCAACTGACCGTCTTGATCTTAGTGGGTTTGAACTCCGGGATATTTGCCAACAGGCCCGCTGTTCCCACATCCAAACCTGGCATACGCGCAGCCATAAAGGCTTCGGTGGGCTCGTTGTTGTCCCGGTTTGTTACCGAAAGATTGAAGGCATGCCCGGCATAGCCCTGCTCCGGAGCCAATCGACGTGAGAAGTCGAGGAACAGACGTAGGAAACTCAGCGGATTCTGCTCCTGGTACAGCAGCGGTACGGAGAACTCCAGAACACTTAGATTGCGCCCAATCTTCGCTTCCCATGCCGACTTGCCGAAAATCTTGAAGAGCCAAGCACTCGCATCGTTAGATTGCTTGCCATTGGTGTAGTAGAAGCTCAGCGGGTAATCCTCATCCATGCTGGCCAGCATGTCGCGCAATGGCTTTGCATCACTGTACGTTGTCAACGGCTTGCCCTCTGGCGGTTCCTCACGCCAAAGCCAAGTGAGATGGGGCTCGGCCAGTCGCTTGAACTCGTCGAAGCATTGGCACAATGCCTCTCGCACCAGAGGGGTATGGGCCTCCTTGAAGTAGAGCGTGCCCCGTAGGCAGAGCACGGCGCCGATATAGTCCTCGGGGCCGCCCTTCATTAGCAGGTTGCCGGGCACTTCCAGCAGATGAGGCTGTTTGGCCAGCTCCTCAGCCAAATTGAACTCCTGTTCCATAAGACTTCCTCCGAATTAATAGGCTGGGATCATTGGTCGAGGGGAGCGACCGCGCGTCAGGATAAACATCACACCACCAGCGATAGCCGCAGCCCATCCCAGTTGTTCCACGGGAATCTTGGACTGTTGGCTTCCCTGGTTACAGTCACAGTCAGTTGCTTGCATTTCGACGACCTTGCTCTTGGTTCCGGCAATCGTTGCATATGCACCTGTCTGGATTTCATTAGGTGGATCAGGCGGAAACTTCATCTCCACCACCTGCTTGATATTGTCTTGGGTCGGCGGCGTGTTCGGGTCTTTAACGATCACCACATCAGGCCGGCGAATCATACCTCGGCCCGGCTTGAACGGCGGATGCTCCGGGTCTTCGTCCCAGTACTTACTGATCCAACCCGGAATCCAGCCATGCGGACCATTACCGGTCTGGCTGTCCAGAATCGGCTGCGGCGGGTTCTTGGTCATGTCGTAGCTGACCTCGGGCTTGTAGGGGCTACGACCTTGGAGGATTTCATCCAGTTCGCCCAGGCGCTGGGCAACGCACGCCTGTTTGAGGTTCTTGCCATCGTGGCTGACGTTGGGCGTGGCGCTGCAATAGCAGATTGCCGAACACAACACCTGCTTGTCCTGCGGATCGAGCTTGGGTTCCAGAATGCCCACGGGGTTGATCTTGCCTTCCGGGCTCATGCCACCCTGAGAGAGGCCGGGCTGATCGCTCATGCTTGGCCTCCCTGCACCAGGTCGATATGGATGGACTCCGATGCAACGTGATGGACCCACGACGTCATCCCTTCGGCATCCGTGGTGTCAAGCGTGCTCCAACCGCCGCTGGACCAAACCTTGACCTTGCGCCCAGCAACGGGTTTGCCCGTTTCCTGGTCAATCAGCTGGAAGCGTCCGGAATAAGGCTCAGTACTAGTGCCCAGCGATGCGATGGGAGAGACGGTGGCCGGTACGAAGGTATCCCCGATGATCACCGTGCCTGAGCCGCCGATGATCACGTTACCGTGCGCACCAATGCTGCCTAGGGTGGCAGCGGGTTGACCGTTGATGAAAACGCTCGATGAAACACCGGATACGATCGGACTGCCGCAGGCGGATACATCGTCTTGTCGGGCGGCGGACAGGCCGTCGAAAATGACGTCGGGAGAACCACTGACGATGGGGTTGGTGCCATGGCCCGGCAGAGGACAGGCCGTTGGATCGGTGACGCGGGCGGCGGGTTTTCCACTCATTGTGCAGTTCCTTGCCTGAGCATGATGAAGCGTCGAGACATAGGCCGGAGGCCTCAGCGAGAAGTCTTGCTTTCGCTAGAGGTGAATGGCACCTCAAAGCCGGGTTGGAGCAAACCGGGGATGCCATTGCCATCGGCGTATTCCCGAATCTGCGCACAGCTTTGCAGGCTGCTGATAATGGTGTCGCCGTTGTCGGTGGCACTGCCCACAATGGCCATCGGGCGCCCCTGGTGAGTCAGCGCAGCGCCGGCACCGGAGACGATCTTGCTTTCGGTGCCGTCCGGGTAACGTACCCGGTCGCCCACACAGGCGATTCGATGGCCGCTGACTGTTACGCTGGAGCTGGCCGTGGCGACTTCGCCCCCCAGACGGGTTCTGGCACCTAGCGTGGCAAGGTCGTAAGTGGCTGTTATGGGGCGTGCAGCGTGCTTCGCCATGAATGTGGCAGCCAGGTGCTGCCCTTCCTCTACGGTGTATTTCACTATGGGCCTTCCTTGAAGTTGTACATGCCGCCCAAGGGCAGCGTGAGTTGGCCTGCGTAGCGAGTGAGGTCAGTGAGCGCCCCCCGCTGGCCAGACGTAGTGCGTGAACAGTTTCATTGGGATCCTGTCCGCTTCCACATTGCCAAAAAAATGCCCCCATCAGGATGGAGGCAAAATTGTCAGCAGTTGGCGGTGGAACGTTACGCCAAATGGCTACAAACAGGCTGTAGGACAGTTCTGAACTGAAGACCCCAAAAGTCTCTTTGTGATGCGAGTTGCTTCTCCCTTAACGCTCCGGCGGACTCAACCGCCCATCCAGCGCAAAGCGCTCCTGCAACACCAGCTCGTACAACCCCGTGGCCAGCAAGGGGTTGATCAGCAGGTTCCAGCTATGGCGCGACACGCTGGAGGGGATCAGTACGAAGGGGTGCTGTTCCAGCAGGCTGGCGCCGAAGGCTTGTTGGCTGTGGCTGGGGGTGCCGGGGAT
>NZ_QHHP01000022.1:0-748 GCF_003184125.1 Pseudomonas sp. RW409
AAAGCAGCGCTGACCAGCAGCACCGCGACCACCAACGCTTCGGGCGTGGCTAGCATGACGCTGACCAGCACCCAAGCGGGCAGCAGCACCTTGAAAGCCAGCATCAACGGCAGCGAGCGCACTGTGGACACCACGTTTGTGGCGGATGCCGGTACGGCTGAAATCGCCGCGGGCAGCCTGATTGTTCTGGCTGACGGTGCCAATGCCAACAACACTGACACCAACAGCGTGCAAGTGACGGTGACCGATGCCAATGGCAACCCGGTGCCTAATGCCGAGGTGAAATTCACCGCGACCAATGGTGCGACGATCCCAGGTACTGCCACGACAGGTGCAGACGGCAAAGTGTCGGTGACGTTGACCAGCACCACCGCCGGCACCAGCGTGGTCACCGCCACCGTGGGTAGCAGCACTCAAAGCGTCAACAGCACCTTTATCGCCCATGCCGGCTCAGCCGAAATTGGCAGCGGTGCGTTGGTCATGACCACCGATAACCAGCTGGCCGACGGCATGGCGCAGAACGTGGTGCAAGCCACGATCACCGACGCCAACGGCAACCTGGTACCCAATCAGGTCGTCACCTTCAGCGTGGAGTCTGGTAAAGCAGCGCTGACCAGCAGCACCGCGACCACCAACGCTTCGGGCGTGGCTAGCATGACGCTGACCAGCACCCAAGCGGGCAGCAGCACCTTGAAAGCCAGCATCAACGGCAGCGAGCGCACTGTGGACACCACGTTTGTGGCGGATG
>NZ_QHHP01000023.1:0-361 GCF_003184125.1 Pseudomonas sp. RW409
CGGCGCAATGGCTTGCTCCAAGGCAAGTTTGGCCATCACGCTGGCAGGTGCTTTTTTCTCGAATCGCGCTAGTACATCGGCCCACATCGTTCGGGTCTTCCTGACTGAATTTCAGCGGATTTTACCCAAGACCTTGAAAGGGATGGCCCTTACGGCGGGTCACTTTTTTTCAAACGCCAAAAAAAGTAACCAAAAAACGCTTGCCCCTGCGTCCGGCCTTCGCTGCGCTCAGGTTCCCTCGCTCCGGTGTCCATCAGGGGGCATCGACTCCGGTCGGCTTCGCTTCGACCTCCATACGATGTCCTCGACTGCGTCGAGGGGCGCTGCGCGCCATCCCCCTGATGAACACCTCCGCTCGGCC
>NZ_QHHP01000004.1:0-54078 GCF_003184125.1 Pseudomonas sp. RW409
TCCGCCGGCCCCGGCACCGGCACGCTGGGCGGCCAGGCTGGCAGCGCTGGCGTGGGCGGTTATGGCGGTGGCTACGATGCCACCCACATGGGCGGTCGCGGCGGTACCAGCACCGGCGGCGCGGGCGGTCTGGGCGTGTCCTACTACAGCAACGGCGGCAACGGCGCCACGGCCACCAACGGAACGATTTCCATTGGCGGCGGTGGCGGCGGCGCGGGTTGGGACAAGGTCGGCGGCGCGGGCGGCAATGCCGCCGGCGGTATCTACAACGCCTCCAGCGGCACCCTCACGGTGATCGGCACCTCGACCATCAGCAACAACATCGGCGCGGGCGGCGGCGGTGGCGGCGGTGGCGGCCAAGGCAGCAACGCCAGCAACGGCGGGATCGGCGGCCGGGGCGTCGGCGCAGTCTGGAACAAGGGCACCTTCCTGATCACCGCGGCCAACTTCGCCGCCCTGAGCGGCAACGCGGCGGCCAGTGGCGCCGGCGGCGTGGCGCTGGGGGGTGGCACGACCGGTACTTCACCGACTTCGTTCGCGACCATCTACAACGACGGCGGCATCCTCAACACCGCCTATGCACCACCGCCCACCGCGACCATAGTGGTCGCCGATACCACGTTGAGCATCGGCGAGACTTCGCTGGTGACCATCACTTTCTCCGAGGCGGTGACCGGTTTCACCAACGCCGACCTGACCATTGCCAACGGCACCTTGACCGCGGTGAGCAGCAGCGATGGCGGCATCACCTGGACCGCCACCTTCACCCCGACGTCGAGCATCACCGATACCAGCAACGTGATCACCCTGGATAACACCGGGGTGATCAATGGCCTTGGCACCGCCGGGGTCGGCACCACCAACTCCAACAACTACGTGGTCGATACCGTCCGGCCGACCGCGACCATCGTGGTGGCGGACAATGCCTTGCGAGTCGGTGAAACCTCGCTGGTGACCATCACCTTCAGCGAAGCGGTCAGCGGCCTCACCAACGCCGACCTGACTATCGCCAACGGCACCCTGACTGCGGTGAGCAGCAGCGACGGCGGCATCACCTGGACCGGCACCTTCACCCCGAGCGCCAGCATTACCGATACCACCAACCTGATTACCCTGGACAACACCGGCATCGCCGACCTGGCCGGCAACGCCGGCAGCGGCACCACCGATTCCAACAATTACGCGATCGATACCGTCCGCCCGACCGCGACCATCGTGGTCGCCGACAGCACCCTCACGGCGGGCGAGACGTCCCTGGTGACCATCACCTTCAGCGAGGCGGTCAGCGGCTTCACCAATGCCGACCTGAGCATCGCCAACGGCACCCTGACTACGGTGAGCAGCAGCGATGGCGGCATCACCTGGACCGCGACTTTCACCCCGACCGATGGCATCAGCGACGCCAGCAACCTGATCACCCTGAACAACACCGGCATTGCCGACCTGGCCGGTAATACGGGCAGCGGCACCACGGATTCGGGCAACTACGTGATCAACACCGCGCACCCGACGGCCACCATCGTGGTCGCCGACAATGCCTTGAGCATCGGTGAAACCTCGCTGGTGACCATCACCTTCTCCGAGGCGGTAACCGGGTTCACCAATGCCGACCTGACCATCGCCAACGGCACCCTGACCACAGTGAGCAGCAGCGACGGCGGCATCACCTGGACCGCCACCTTCACCCCGACGTCGAGCATTACCGATACCAGCAACGTCATTACCCTGGATAACACCGGCGTACAGAACGCCGTGGGCAACCTGGGCCTGGGCACCACCAACTCGAACAATTACGCCATCGATACGGTGCGGCCGACCGCGACCATTGTGGTCGCCGACAGCGCGCTGAGAATCGGCGAAACCTCGCTGGTGACCATCACCTTCAGCGAAGCGGTGACGGGTTTCACCAACGCCGACCTGACCATCGCCAACGGCACCCTGACCGCGGTGAGCAGCAGCGATGGCGGCATCACCTGGACCGGCACCTTCACTCCGAGCGCCAGCATTACCGATACCACCAACCTGATCACCCTGGACAACACCGGCATCGCCGACCTGGCCGGCAACGCCGGCAGCGGGACCACCGATTCCAACAACTACGCGATCGATACAGTGCGGCCGACCGCGACTATCGTGGTCGCCGACAGTGCTCTCAGCGCCGGTGAAACCTCGCTGGTGACCATCACTTTCAGCGAAGCAGTCAGCGGTTTTACCAACGCCGACCTGACCATCGCCAACGGCACCCTGACCGCGGTCAGCAGCAGCGATGGCGGCATCACCTGGACCGCGACTTTCACCCCGACCGTCGGAATCAACGATGTCAGCAACCTGATCACCCTGAACAACACCGGGGTCACCGACCTGGCCGGCAACACCGGCAGCGGTACCACCAACTCCAACAACTACAGCATCGACACCGTCCTGCCGACCGCGACCATAGTGGTGGCGGACAACGCCTTGAGGATCGGTGAAACCTCACTGGTGACCATCACCTTCAGCGAGGCAGTGAGCGGTTTCGACAACAGTGACCTGACGGTGGCCAACGGTACCTTGAGCACGGTGAGCAGCAGCGACGGTGGCATCACCTGGACCGCCACCTTCACCCCGACGTCGAGCATCACTGACACCAGCAACGTCATCACCCTGGACAACAGCGGCGTGACCAACGCCTCCGGCAATGCCGGCAGCGGCACCACCGACTCCAACAACTACGCCATCGATACGGTGCGGCCGACCGCGACCATCGTGGTCGCCGATACCGCGCTGAGAATCGGTGAAACCTCGCTGGTGACTATCACCTTCAGCGAGGCCGTCAGTGGCTTCACCAACGCCGACCTGACCATCGCCAACGGCACCCTGAGCGCGGTGAGCAGCAGCGACGGTGGCGTCACCTGGACCGCCACCTTCACTCCGAGCGCCAGCATCGGCGACAGCAGCAACCTGATCACCCTGAACAACACGGGCATCGCCGACCTGGCCGGCAACGCCGGTAGCGGCACCACCGATTCCAACAACTACGCCATCGATACGGTGCGGCCGACCGCGACCATAGTGGTTGCCGACAGTGCTCTCAGCGCTGGCGAAACCTCGTTGGTGACCATTACCTTCAACGAAGCGGTGAGCGGCTTCACCAATGCTGACCTGAGCATCGCCAACGGCACCCTGACCGCGGTCAGCAGCAGCGACGGCGGCATCACCTGGACCGCGACTTTCACCCCGACCGTCGGTATCAACGATGCCAGCAACCTGATCACCTTGAACAACACCGGAGTCACCGATCTGGCTGGCAACACTGGCAGCGGCACCACCAACTCCAACAACTACAGCATCGACACCGTCCTGCCGACCGCGACCATAGTGGTCGCCGACAATGCCCTGAAGATTGGTGAAACCTCGCTGGTGACTATCACCTTCAGCGAGGCAGTAAGCGGTTTCAGCAATGCCGACCTGACCATCGCCAACGGCACGCTGAGCGCGGTCAGCAGCAGCGACGGTGGTATCACCTGGACCGCCACCTTCACCCCGACGTCGAGCATCACTGACACCAGCAATGTCATCACCCTGGATAACAGCGGGGTGACCAACGCCTCGGGCAACGCCGGCAGCGGCACCACTGACTCCAACAACTATGCGATCGACACCGTCCGCCCGACCGCGACCATAGTGGTCGCCGACAGCGCCCTGGGCGTGGGCCAGACCAGTACCGTGACCATCACCTTCAGCGAGGCGGTGACCGGCTTTACCCTGGCCGACCTGACCGTTGCCAACGGTACGTTGAGTGGCTTGAGCACCAGCGACAACATCACCTACACGGCCACCCTCACCCCGACGGCCGGCATCACCGATAACAGCAACCTGATCACCCTGGACAACACCGGGGTGACGGATGGGGCCGGCAACACCGGCAGCGGCACCACCGACTCCAACAACTACGCCATCGACAGCCTGGGTCCGAATGCCACCATCGTTCTCTCCGACTCGACCCTCAAGGCCGGCGAAACCGCGGTGGTGACCATCACCTTCAGTGAAGCAGTGAGCGGTTTCGACAACAGCGACCTGACGGTGGCCAATGGCACGCTGAGCGCGGTCAGCAGCAGCGACGGCGGTATCACCTGGACCGCCACCTTCACCCCGACGGCGGGCATCACCGACCTGAGCAACCTGATCACCCTGAACAACACCGGCATCACCGACGTGGCCGGCAACAGCGGTACCGGGACCACCAACTCAGCCAACTACAGCATCGAAACCGTGGTGCCGACCGCCACCATCGTGATCGCCGACACGGCCTTGAAGGCCGGCGAAACCTCGCTGGTGACCATCACCTTCAGTGAGGCGGTCAGTGGTTTCGACAACAGCGACCTGAGCATCGCCAACGGCACCTTGAGTGCGCTGAGCAGCAGCGACGGTGGTGTCACCTGGACCGCCACCTTCACCCCGGCAGTCGGTATCGCCGATACCAGCAACGTCATCACCCTGAACAACAGCGGCGTGATCAATGTCTCGGGGAATACGGGCAGCGGCACCACCGATTCGAACAACTACGTCATCGACACGGCTCGCCCAACCGCGACCATAGTGGTGGCCAATCCGATCCTGCCGATCGGCGAAACCAGCCTGGTGACCATCACCTTCAGCGAGGCGGTCAGCGGTTTCGACAACAGCGACCTGACGGTGAGCAACGGCACCCTGAGCGCGGTCAGCAGCAGCGACGGCGGCATCACCTGGACCGCGACCTTCACCCCGAACGTCAATGTCAGCGATGCCACCAACCTGATCACCCTCAACAACAGCGGGGTCAGTGATGCGGCGGGCAACGCCGGCAGCGGCAGCACCGACTCGAACAATTTCATCATCGACACCGGGCGGCCGACCGCCACCATCGTGCTGGCCGACACGGCCCTGAAAGCGGGCGAAACCACCACGGTGACCATCACCTTCAGCGAGGCGATCAGCGGCTTCACCAACTCGGACCTGACGGTGGCCAACGGTACCCTGGGGGCCCTGAGCAGCAGCGATGGCGGGGTTACCTGGACCGCCACCTTTACCCCGGCCATCAACATCAGCGACAGCAGCAATCAGATCACCCTGAACAACGCCGGAGTGATAGACGCCGTCGGCAACACCGGCAGCGGCACCACCGACTCGGCCAACTACGTCATCGATACCGTGCGCCCCACCGCTACCGTGGTGGTCGCCAACCCGATGCTGGCGGCGGGCGACACGTCCCTGGTGACCATCACCTTCAGCAAGGCGGTCAGCGGTTTCGACAACAGCGACCTGACGGTGACTAACGGCACCTTGAGCGCGGTCAGCAGTAGCGATGGCGGCATTACCTGGACCGCGACCTTCACACCGAACACCAACGTCAGCGATACGAGCAACCTGATCACCCTCAACAACAGTGGGGTCAGCGACGCCTCGGGCAATACCGGGCTGGGCAGCACGGATTCGAACAATTACCTGATCGATACCCAGCGGCCGACCGCGACCATCGTGGTCGCCAACAGCAGCCTCGGCGTGGGCCAGACCAGCGGCGTGACCATCACCTTCAGCGAAGCGGTGAGCGGCTTCACCAACTCGGACCTGACGGTGGCCAACGGCACCCTGAGCGCCTTGAGCAGCAGCGACGGCGGCCGGACCTGGACCGCGACCCTGACGCCAACCGCCAATATCAGCGATACCAGCAACCTGGTCACCCTGAACAACAGCGGGGTGAGCGACGCATTCGGCAATACCGGCAGCGGCAGCACCGACTCCAACAACTACGCGATCAACACCGTGCCGGCGACCAACCCACCCACGGAGCTGCCGGTGGGCGATCCGGAATTCCGTTCGAGCGACCCGGTGGTTCCGCCGCTGCCGCCTTATGTGCCGCTGCAGCCCATGGTCACCACGCCACCGGTTGGCGACCTGGGCTCGCCATTGGCCTTCGCGCCACTGTTCGAGCAGCGGGTGCTGGGCGATGGCATCCGGCCGTTGGGGGATATTTTCATCAATCACGGGGCCCTGGCGCCGAGCTTCATTGCCCAGGTATTTGGCAGCAGCGATCCCGGTGGCGACGGTAATGGCCATGGTTTCCTCGGCTTCGGTGGCGGCGATGGCGGGGTGTTCAGCCAAAGCACGCTGTCGGTGCTGTTCGGCCAGGACTCCACTGAGGACGGCGGTTCGCTGAAGTCCTTCGGCGACAAGCCCAGGGCCGGCGATCTTTCCCAGGGCGGGCGCGGGGTGTTCGGGGCACCGTCGCTGACCCAGCAATTGCAAGTGATGCAAGACATGGAGCAACGGCCGATCCGCGATCTGGCCAAGGCATTCGAACAGGCCGGCATCAGCGCAATGCAGGCCTGAAACAAGACATAAATACGATGCGGCACCCAGGGGCGAGACAAGGATGAATAAAAGTCAGAAGTTGTTCGGGGTCAGCTTGTTGGCGCTGGCGGTCAGTGGTTGTGCCGTCAGCAGTAAACCGATTGAACGCAGTGCCAGCGAGCAGCGCGCCAGGAGCGACCTGCAGAGCATGTACAAGGATCAGGAGCCGCTGAGCGGCCCGCTGACCCTGCACCAGGCCATGGCCCGGGCAGTGAAATACAACCTCGAGGGCCGGTTGAAAATCATGGAAGAGGCCCTGGCCAAGCGCCAACTGGACCTCGCCAGTTTCGACATGCTGCCGCGCATGGCCCTCTCCGCCGGCTACGTGGGGCGCAACAACGTCAGCGCCTCCAGCAGCCAGAGCGTGGAAACCGGTACCCAGTCCCTGGAACCCTCGACCTCCCAGGACCGGGACCGCAGAGTGGCCGACCTGACCATGGTCTGGAACGTGCTGGACTTCGGCGTCAGCTACATCAATGCCAAGCAGCAGGGCGACCAGCGGCTGATCGTCCAGGAGCGCCGGCGCAAGGTGATCAACACCATTGTCCAGGACGTGCGCTCGGCCTATTGGCGGGCGGTGGCGGCCGAACGCCTGCTCAAGCAGATCGACAGCCTCGCAGGTCGGGTCGAGCAGGCCCGCGGCAACAGCCAGAGCATGAGCGAGCAACGCATCGGCGACCCGGTGCAGGCCCTGGCCTACCAGCGTTCGCTGATCGAGGCCACCCGCCAGCTGGAGGAGCAGCGCCGGGCGTTATCCCTGGCCAAGACCGAGCTGTCGACCCTGATCAACCTGCCCATGGGCACCCAGCTGACCCTGGCGACCACCGACGATTACCCGGTGCCGGAACTCAAGGTCGATATGGCCCGCCTCGAACACGAGGCCCTGACCAGCCGCCCGGAACTGCGCGAGCAGGATTACCAGAGCCGTATCAGCGCCGCGGAAACCCGCAAGGCCATGCTGCGCCTGCTGCCGGGCCTGGAGTTCTCCGCCGGTGGGCACTACGACAGCAACTCGTTTCTGGTCAACGACAAGTGGGCCGACTACGGGGTGAAGGTCACCTGGAACCTGTTCAATGTGCTCTCCGCGCCGGCGGCCATCGACACCGCCAAGGCCGGTGAAGACGTCGCCGCGGCGCGCCGCCAGGCCATGTCCATCGCGGTGCTGGCCCAGGTCTATGTGGCCAACGCCAACTACCGCGACGCGTTGCGCCAGTTCAAGACCAGCCAGGAGCTGGCGGACATCGACGGGCAGATCGTCGGCCAGCTGCGCAACCGCTACCAGGCCAATGGCATTGGCGAGCTGGACCTGATCCAGGGCGAGCTGAACACCTTGCAGGCGGACCTGCGGCGCGACCTGGCCTATGCCGACCTGCGCAACGCCTATGGGCAGATCTTCGCCAGTGCCGGGCTCGACCCGTTGCCCAACGAGGTGCAGTCGACCCAGGTGCAGTCCATCGCCTCGGCGCTGGCCAGTCGCGAGGCCGACTGGGCGGCGGGCAACATCAGCACGCCGGTGGCCCATGCCCAAAGACAATAATCTGCAGGCGCCCCAGGCCAGCGTCAGCCGGGCCCAGCGCGAGGCGCGCAATGGTCATCGCGGGGTGGCGATCCTGCTGACCGGCCTGCCGGCGGCGGGCAAGTCGACCCTGGCCCAGGCGCTGCAGGCCGGGCTGTTCCAGCACGGCCGGCAGAGCCTGGTGCTGGACGGCGACGCCTTGCGCGGCGGCCTGAATCGCGACCTGGGGTTCGCCGAGGCCGACCGCCGGGAAAACATCCGCCGCGCCAGCGAGCTGGCGGCCTTGCTGGTGGACAACGGGCAGATCGTGATCCTGGCGATGATCGCCCCGCTGATCGAACAGCGCGAGCTGTTCGCCCGGCGCCTGGGCGAGGACTATCTGGAGGTCTGGTGCAGCGCCTCGCTGGCGGTCTGTGAACAGCGCGACCCCAAGGGCCACTACGCCCGCGCCCGCAGCGGCGAGTTGCCGGGGTTCACCGGTATCTCGGCACCCTATGAGCCACCACGGGCCGCGCTGGAGCTGGACACCGGCACCCAGTCGATCGACGACTGCCAGCGGCAATTGCTCGGCTGGCTGGTCGAGCGCAAGGTGCTGCCTGCCTCATGAGCCGCCCGGCGTTCGCCCGGCTGCCGGTCAGCGTGGATCTGCCACGGCTGTTGCGCGCCCTGGCGCGCATCGACGCGAGTGCCTGGCAGGGCCACTTCAACGGCGGCTATTACGAAGGCGACTGGAGCGGCGTGGCCTTGATCTCGGCGGTGGACGCGCCCTCCGAACTGGCGCCGGGCAAGGGCCAACCGGTACAGCGCGAGCCCTGGCGGCAGGACCCGGACTGGCAACAGGCATTGCGTCACCTGCCCTTGCAGATCGTTTCGGCGCGCCTGCTGCGGCTGGGCCCGGGGGCACGCATTCATGAACACCGCGACTACGACCTGGGCGGCCCGGACGCCGACCTGCGCTTGCATATACCCCTGCTCAGCCCGCCGCTAGTGGAATTCCTGCTTGATGGTCAGCGCATGCCGATGCAGGCGGGGGAGTGCTGGTTTCTCGACCTGTCGCGCCCGCACCGTGTGGACAACCACGACAGCCAGGAACGCATTCACCTGGTGATCGATTGTCGCCCCGACTCCTGGCTGGAGCAGATGATTGCCGACGGCGCGCCGACCACGCCGACGCCTGGCCTGGGCCGCGCCGCCGTGGACTTCGCCCGGTTCTGTCGGTTGCTTGAAGAGGACCCCGCGCTGTGCCAGGCCTTGCAGGCGCTGAACGACAGCGAAGCCTTCATCGAGCGCACCCTGGCCCTGGCGGCCGAGCGTGGCCTGGCGTTCACCCGCGAAGACCTGCGTTCGGCCATGCGCCAGGGGCGGCGTCTGTGGAATGAACAATGGACGGCCTGAACCTGCATGGCTGGTTGCCGATCCGCATTTGGCAGCCGCGTGACGAGTGGCGGGTCGACTGGTGCTGGTTCGGCGACAGGCCGCTGTCGCAGCCGTTTTTCCGCGAGGCGGTCGAAGAGGCCCTGCGCCTGCCGTTCAATCAGGCGTTCCGGCGCCAGACGCCGTTGTCTGCCCTGACCGAATGGCGCCAACGTAGCCCGGGCCTGGCTCCCAGCGCCTTTATCTTCCACGCCTCGCGCTGCGGCTCGACCCTGGCCAGCCAGATGCTGGCTCATCTGGACGATCACATCGTGGTGTCCGAACCGCCACCGCTGGATGCCTTGCTGCGCAGCTCGCTGGCGCCACGGGAGAGGGCTGCCGCGCTGGTGGGATTGCTGTCGGCCTATGGGCAGGTGCGCCGCGGCAGTGAGCAGCGGCTGGTGATCAAGCTCGATGCCTGGAACATCGGCGAGCTGCCGCTGCTGCGCCAGTGCTTCGTCGATACGCCGTGGTTGTTTCTGTATCGCGAGCCGCTGGAAATCGCCGTATCGCATCTGCGCCGCGCCGGCATGCACATGACGCCGGGCCTGATCGGGCCTAGCGCCTTGGACGACGGCGAGCCTTTCCAGGACCGGGAAAGCTGGATCGCCCGGCGTCTGGGGCGCTTGTTGCAACTGGGGCTGGAGCACTGCCGCGAACACCATGGCCTGGTGCTGAACTACAGCGAATTGCCCGCTGCCATGGACGGCCATCTGGGCGATTTTTTCGGCCTGAGCGCCGAGCAACGCCGGACGGCATTCGCCTGTGTCGGCCAGCATGCCAAGCAGCCGGCCCAGGCCTTTGTCGATGACCGCCAGGGCAAGCAGCAACAGGCCTCAGCCCGGCTGCGGGAGCAGCTGGAGCAGTGGGCGCAGGCGCCTTACGCAGCGCTGGAGCAGTGGCGCAGCTGCGCGGTCCCGCAACCTCGGCTCAGTTCTTCGGCGACAACTCCGCCATGCCCTTGAGGAATTCGATGGGCAGCGGGAAAACGATGGTCGAGCTTTTATCGCCGGCAATCGCGCTCAGGGTCTGCATGTAACGCAGCTGCATGGCGCCGGGCTGGCGGCCGAGCATTTCGGCGGCCTGCATGAGCTTTTCCGAGGCCTGCAATTCGCCTTCGGCGTGGATCACCTTGGCCCGGCGTTCCCGCTCGGCTTCGGCCTGTTTGGCAATGGCGCGGATCATCGATTCGTTGAGGTCGACGTGCTTGATCTCGACGTTCGCCACCTTGATGCCCCAGGCGTCGGTCTGGGCGTCCAGCACCTGCTGGATATCGGCGTTCAGGCGCTCGCGCTCGGCCAGCAACTCGTCCAGCTCATGCTTGCCCAGCACCGCGCGCAGGGTGGTCTGGGCCAGTTGGCTGGTGGCCATGAGGAAGTCCTCGACCTGGATGATCGCCTTCTGCGAGTCCAGCACGCGGAAATACAGCACGGCGTTGACCTTGACCGAGACGTTGTCGCGGGTGATCACATCCTGGGGCGGCACGTCGAGCACCACGGTGCGCAAGTCGACGCGGACCATCTGCTGGACGACCGGAATCAGCAGGACCAGCCCGGGCCCCTTGACCCGCCAGAAGCGCCCCAGCTGGAACACCACCCCGCGCTCGTATTCGCGCAGGATGCGAAACGTCGAGACCGCCAGCGCCAACAGCAGCGCCAGCAGCGCGCCAAAACCCAATTCCAGACCCATTTCATCCTCCTCGCGGCGCGGCCTCGGCCGTCGTCACTTCCAGAAGCAGCCCCTTGCGCGCCACCACCCGAACCCGTTGCCCGGTTTGCAGCGGTGTCGCGCTCAGGACCTGCCAGTGTTCGCCCTGCAACAGCACCCAGCCGTTGTAAGGGTTGCCCGTTTGCACCGCGGTGATCGCCGTTATGCTGCCCACCAACCCAGCGTCGCCAGCCACCTGCTGGCGTTGTCGCGCACGCACCGCCATGCTCGCCAGCGTCGCCAGGAGCAGCGCACTGATTACCGCCAGGCTGACGATGAGCGGCAGGGGAATGCCGTAGCCCGGGACATCGGTGTCCATCAGGATCACCGCGCCGACCACAAAGGAGACGATGCCGCCGAAGCCGATGACGCCGAAGGTCGGTAGAAAAGCTTCGGCGACCATGAAGGCGATGCCCAGCAGGATCAGGGCCACGCCGGCGTAGTTCACCGGCAGCAACTGCAAGGCATACAGACCGAGCAGCAGGCAGATGCCGCCGAGCACGCCGGGCACCGCGGTGCCCGGGTTGACGAACTCGAAGAACAGCCCGTAGATGCCGATCATCATCAGGATCAGCGCGACGCTGGGGTGGGTGATGACCGACAGCAGCTGCGTGCGCCAGTCCGGGTCGTGATGGATCACCGCCGCGCCCAGGGTATGCAGCTGCACCGCCTGGCCGGCGGCGATGAGGAACTTGCCATCGAGTTGCCTGAGCAGGCCGTTCAGGTCATCCGCGACATAGTCGACCACCTTCAGCTTCAAGGCTTCCTGGGCCGGCAGGCTGACGGCCTCGCGCACGGCCTGTTCCGCCCATTCGGCGTTGCGCCCGCGCAATTGCGCCAGGCCGCGGATATAGGCCGCGGCGTCGTTGATCTGTTTCTGGCTGAGGGTGTCGGGTTCCGGTTCCGGGTTCTTGTCCGAGCGTGGCGCGGCGGGCGGGTTGCCGCCCGGGTCGGGCTGCCCCGGCATCCCGACCCGCACCGGGGTGGCGGCCCCGAGGTTGGTGCCCGGGGCCATGGCGGCGATATGGCTGGCATACAGGATGTAGGTGCCGGCGCTGGCGGCGCGGGCGCCACTGGGGGCGACGTAACTGGCCACCGGCACCGGGCTGGCGAGGATCGCCTTGATGATCGAGCGCATCGAGGTGTCGAGACCGCCGGGGGTGTCGATGCCCAGCACCACCAGTTGGGCCTGTTCGTCGGCCGCCTTGTCCAGGCCGCGCACCACGTAGTCGGCGCTGGCGGGGCTGATCACATCGTTGACGGTGAGCACCACCACCGGCTTCACGGCCTGGGCGTGCCCGGTCGGCAGGCCGATCAGCACCCCCAGCAGCAGCCCCTTCAGTGTCGCCCGCCACCCACGCTCGTTCATCCGACCCTCCTGGAGAGTCATGTGCCTCGGTTGCCAGCCGTTCGCTGGCTTTGTCCTTGAGTCTAGTAGAGCGTGGGATTGAGCAAATTTTGAACAACCTCATGCTCGCGTGCCGTTCGGAAGTTCGTCAGTGGGCGAGGGCGGCGCGGCCTAGACTTTGGGGAGGGAGTGACAGTCGTTAACCCATCGTCCTGCAAAGCCGTTCAGGACACCGAGGTGCATCATGCGTATGGCAAAAACCGTGCAACGCAGCCTGGAACAGGCGCATTGCGATTTTGACGTGGTGGCTCATCCACATTCGTCGAGCAGCCTGGAGACCGCCCGGGTCGCGGGAGTTCCCGCCGAACGCGTGGCCAAATCGGTGATCCTCGACGACAGTCACGGCCACTACCTGATGGCCGTGCTGCCGGCCAGCCGCCACCTGGATCTGAGCAAGGTGCGCGGCAGCAACGAATGGCAGATCACCCGGGAAAGCACCCTGGCGCATCTGTTCAACGATTGCGAACGCGGCGCGGTACCGGCCCTGGGCGAATCCTATGGGCTGGACGTGGTGATCGATCCAATGCTGACCCGGCAGAAAGACATCTACCTGGAAGCCGGCAACCACAACAACCTGGTGCATCTGAGCATGGACGAGTACCTGAAAATGGTGCCTCATGCCGAGGTGTGCGAGGTCAGCTACTAGCGCCGTCGGTGCCTGTAGCGACCCTTTGCTGGTTGGCCCGCTCCTGCAGGCTGTTTCTGCAGGAGCGCGGCTGCACGCGATCGACTGCGCGGCAGTCGTCCGACATTCCCGACCCATTCAGGAGCCCCCCATGGAATCCCCATCCCACAGCCTGCCTGCCCTGTTCAAACAACTCGGCCTGTCCGACGACCCCGTGGACATCGACCGTTTCATCGCCACCCATTCACCGCTCAAGCCGGAACTGCACCTGGCGGATGCCTTCTTCTGGACCCCCAGCCAGGCGGATTTCCTGCGCGACGAGATCCTCGACGACGCCGACTGGGCGGAAGTGGTGGATCAGCTGGATGTGTTGTTGAGGAAGGGGCGGGGGGGTTGAGGCAAGTGGATTGATGTCGTCATGGAAATAGACCAGAATTAAGACCAAATTAGAGGTCTTAATTATGCAAAGCGTATTGGCTGATAAAGCTGTCAGCGTGTCTGAACTGAAAAAAAATCCTTCGGCTGTCCTGAACGGCGCACAGGGTGGTGCGGTTGCGGTGCTCAATCACAACCGGGTCATGGGCTATATGGTCCCGGCCGACGTGTTTGAAGCCATGATGGAGCGTCTTGACGATCTTGAACTGGCGGAGATTGTCCGTGCCCGTCGTCACGAGACCCCGGTCCCGGTAAATCTGGATGACTTATAAGCTCCAGTTCCTGCCTTCGGCGCGCAAGGAATGGGACAAGCTCGGTCATACCCTGCGCGAGCAATTCAAGAAGAAGCTGGCCGAGCGCCTGGAAATGCCGCAGGTGCCCGCGGACGCCCTTCACGGTATGGCGGACTGCTACAAGATCAAGCTCAAGGCCTCTGGCTATCGCCTGGTTTACCAAGTGATCGAGGATCAGGTCGTGGTTTCGGTGGTGGCCGTGGGCAAACGTGAACGCAGTGCCGTGTATGAGCGGGCCCGAAAGCGCTGAGGCGTTTTCGGGTCAATGGTCGTTCAATTGTTTCAAAACTTGACTGAGATTATCCTCCCCATGCACCATTGATAGTTAGCAAACTAACTGTGTGCGAACTTTCCTTTGCCCGACTCTCTTGAATCACTCCAGATGAATATCAGCAGTGGCATGGTGGTCGCCGCCCGGCATTGGCGGCGGATCTGCCAGAGCACGCTGGTCAACTATGGAATCTCCGAAGCCTGCGCCGTGCCCCTGCTGATGATCGGGCGCCTGGGCGAGGGCGTGCGCCAGGTGACGGTGGCGCAGGCGGCGGGGATGGAAAGCCCGTCCCTGGTGCGTCTGCTGGACCAGCTGTGCAACGCCGGTTACGCCATACGCTCTGAAGATCCCCACGATCGCCGGGCCAAATGCCTGAGCCTGACCGACACCGGCCGCGAACTGGTGCAGTCGGTGGAAGCCGAATTGGTGCGCCTGCGCCGCGAGGTGCTGGAAGGCATCACAGCAGCGGACCTGGAGGCTGCGTTGAAGGTAATCCGCGCCTTCGAGTCGGCTGCCCAGCTGCCGGTGGTGCCGTCTTGAGCGGATTCTTCACCGGCGTCCCCCCCGCGCGCGACTGGTTCTACGGCGTGCGCACCTTTGCCGCGTCGATGATCGCGCTGTACATCGCCATGCTCATGCAGATGCCGCGTCCGTACTGGGCGATGGCCACGGTGTACATCGTCTCCAGCCCGTTCGTCGGGCCCACCAGTTCCAAGGCGCTGTACCGCGCGATCGGCACCTTGCTCGGTGCCTCGGCGGCGGTGCTGTTCGTGCCGATGTTCGTGCAGAGCCCCTATCTGCTGGTGGTGATCATCGCCCTGTGGACCGGGATCCTGCTGTTTCTCTCCCTGCACCTGCGTACCGCCAACAGCTATGCGTTGATGCTGGCCGGCTACAGCCTGCCGCTGATCGCCCTGCCGGTGGTGGATAACCCGCTGGGGGTGTGGGACGTGGCGGAGGCGCGCACCGAGGAGATCTTCCTCGGCATCGTCTGCGCGGCCGTGATCGGCAGCATGTTCTGGCCACGGCGGCTGGCGCCGGTGTTCGTCGATTCGGCGGGCAAATGGTTCGCTGATGCGTCCACCTACAGCCAGCGTTTTCTCAGCCGCGACGTGCGGCCCGAAGAAGTCAGTGCCTTGCGCGCATCCATGGTCGCCACCTTCAACAGCCTGGAGCTGATGATCGGCCAGTTGCCCCACGAAGGCGCGCGTCCGCAGACCGTGCGCAATACCAAGGAACTGCGCGGGCGCATGATCCACCTGCTGCCCGTGGTCGACGCCCTGGACGATGCCCTGTACGCCCTGGAGCGGCGCACCCCGGAGCTGGTGGACAGGTTCGCGCCGCTGCTGGCCCAGGCCGGGCAATGGCTGGAAAGCACCGCCCAGGGTGCGTCGGTCGAGCGCTGGCAGGCCCTGCGTGGCCAGCTCGAAGCGCTGCAACCCGATGCCGAAGCCCTCGACGACCGGCGCCAGTTGCTGTTTTCCAACGCCCTGTACCGCCTCGGCGAGTGGATCGACCTGTGGCAGGACTGCCGCAGCCTGCAACACGCCATCCAGTGCGAAAGCCAGGACATCTGGCGTGCGGTCTATCGCCACTGGCGCCTGGGTCGCCTGACGCCGTTCCTCGACCGCGGGCTGATGCTGTATTCGGTGGCTTCCACTGTCCTGGCGATCATCGTCGCCTCGGTGCTGTGGATCCTCCTGGGCTGGACCGACGGCGGCAGCGCGGTGATCCTCGCGGCGGTGGCCTGCAGCTTTTTCGCCTCGATGGACGACCCGGCGCCGCAGATCTACCGGTTCTTCTTCTGGACCGCGATGTCGGTGCTGTTCGCCAGCCTCTACCTGTTCCTGATCCTGCCCAACCTGCACGATTTCCCGATGCTGGTGCTGGCCTTCGCCGTGCCGTTCATCTGCGTCGGCACCCTGACGGTACAGCCGCGTTTTTACCTGGGCATGCTGCTGACCATCGTCAACACCTCGTCCTTCATCAGCATCCAGGGTGCCTACGACGCCGACTTCATGAGCTTCGCCAACTCCAACCTGGCCGGGCCCATGGGCCTGCTGTTCGTCTTTGTCTGGACCCTGGTCGCGCGGCCGTTCGGTTCGGAGCTGGCGGCCAAGCGCCTGACCCGCTTCAGCTGGCAGGACATCGTCGGCATGACCGAACCGGCCAACCTGGCCGAACACCGCCATCTGGGCGTGCAGATGCTCGACCGCCTGATGCAGCACCTGCCGCGGCTGGCCATGACCGGCCAGGACACCGGCGCGGCCCTGCGCGAAGTGCGCGTCGGTTTGAACCTGCTGGACCTGCTGGCCTACGCCCCTCGGGCGCAGGGCAACGCGCAGGCGCTGCTGCGCCAAGTGGTGGCCGAGGTCGGCGCCTACTTCAAGGCCTGCCTCAAGGCCGGCGAACGCCTGCCGGCGCCGAGCGGCCTGCTGATGACCCTGGACCGCGCCCGCCGCACCCTGGATGCCCACAGCCAGGACGACCGCGAAACCCGTTTGCACCTGCTGCACGCCCTCAGCGGCCTGCGTCTGGCCTTGCTGCCCGGCGTGGAGTTCGTCGGCGGTGGCGAGCTTGAAGAACCGCTGCCCCATGGCATCGATGGAGCGCCTTTATGATCGGTGACCTGGATATCAGCGGGGTGTTTTTGCCCACGCTGCTGGTGCTGATGGGCCTTACCTATGGCTTGTACCTGGTGGTCCACGGGCTGCTGACGCGCCTGCACTTTTATCGCCTGGTCTGGCACCGGGCTTTGTTCAACGTTGGTCTGTACGCTTTGCTGCTCGGCGCCGTGGACTCACTCAGTCGATACCTGATGACATGAAAAAACCTTTATTGACCATCGGCCGTGTGGTCCTGACCTTGCTGGTGGTGAGCTTCGCGGTCGTGGTGGTCTGGCGCATGGTGATGTACTACATGTTCGCACCCTGGACCCGGGACGGGCATATCCGTGCCGACATCGTGCAGATCGCCCCGGACGTCTCCGGGCTGATCCAGCAGGTGCAGGTGCGGGACAACCAACTGGTCAAGCGCGGCCAGGTGCTGTTCAGCATCGACCAGGACCGCTTCAGCCTGGCCCAGCGCCAGGCCAGGGCGTCCCTGGCCGACCGCCAGGAAACCCTGGCCCAGGCCCAGCGCGAGGCCAAGCGCAACCTCGGCCTGGGCAACCTGGTGCCGCGCGAGCAGCTGGAAGAAAGCCAGTCCCGCGTGGCCCGTGCCCAGTCGGCCCTGGCCGAAGCCCAGGTGGCGGTGGACAGTGCCCAGTTGAACCTCGACCGTTCGGTGATCCGCAGCCCGGTGGATGGCTACGTCAACGACCGCGCGCCGCGTACCCAGGAGTTCGTCACCGCCGGTCGCCCGGTGTTGTCGGTGGTGGACAGCAACTCCTTCCACATCGACGGCTACTTCGAGGAAACCAAGCTCGACGGCATTCATATCGGCCAGAGCGTCGATATCCGGGTGATCGGCGATCGCGCGCGGCTGCGCGGGCATGTCGAAAGCATCGTCGCCGGCATCGAGGACCGCGACCGCAGCAGCGGCTCCAACCTGCTGCCCAACGTCAACCCGGCCTTCAGCTGGGTGCGCCTGGCCCAGCGGATTCCGGTGCGCATTGCCTTCGACGAGGTGCCGGAAGACTTCCGCATGATCGCCGGGCGCACCGCCACTGTGTCGATCATCGACGATCAGGCGCCAACCCGGTCGGAGCCGGCGCAATGAACAGCGCCCTGCGTTTGGCCACGGCCGGGCTCGGTTTGTTGCTGTCGGCCTGCCAGATGGTCGGCCCGGACTACCGGCTGCCGGACGACGCGGCGCTGCATCGCAGCGATTTGCAGGGCGACCTGGCCGGTTCGAGCGACAGCGTGGTCTCGGCGCCGGTCCCGGCAGACTGGTGGCGCTTGTACCAGGACCCGCGCCTGGACCAGTTGGTGCAGCAGGCCATGGCCTCCAACACCGACCTGCGGGTCGCGGCGGCCAACCTGGCGCGGGCCCGCGCCCAGGTCGACGAGGCCCAGGCAGCAGGCGGCTGGAGTGGTGGGGCCAAGGCCGGGGTCGAGCGTTTGCAGGAGTCCGGCGAAGCCTTCCTGCTGCCGGAGAAAGTGCCGGTGGCCAACGTCGGCAACCTGTCCGTCAGCACCTCTTATCAGTTCGACCTGTTCGGCACCCTGCAGCGCGGCATCGAGGCGGCCAAGGCCAATGCCGATGCGACCCAGGCGGCGGCCGATACCGCGCGCATCACCCTGGTGGCGGATGTGGTGCGGGCCTACACGCAGGTCTGCGCGGCCAACGAAGAGCGCGAGATCGCCGAGCACTCCCTGGACCTGCAAGCCCAGAGCACCGAACTCACCCAGCGCCTGCGCGACGCCGGGCGCGGCGACGAAACCCAGGTCACCCGTTCCCAGACCCAGTTCAAATCCCTGCGCGCCGAACTGCCGCGCTACGAGGCGGCGCGCCAGTCGGCGCTGTTCCGCCTGTCGATGCTGCTGGCCAAACCGGTGGAGCGACTGCCCGCCGGCACCGGCAGTTGCGCCGAGTTGCCGCACATTGCGCAATTGTTGCCGGTGGGTGACGGCGCGGCGCTGCTCAAGCGCCGTCCGGATGTCCGCCAGGCCGAGCGCCGGCTGGCCGCCGCCACCGCGGAAATCGGCGTGGCCACCGGCGCCCTGTACCCGGACATCAGCATCGGCGCGACCGTTGGCACCGTGGGCATCGTCGACAACCTCGGCAAACCCTCCACCAACCGCTGGGGCTTTGGCCCGCTGATCAGCTGGACGGTGCCGGCCAACGGTGCCCGCGAACGCATTCATCAGGCCGAAGCCGCCAGCCAGGGCGCCCTGGCGCATTTCGACGGGGTGGTGCTCAACGCCATCCGCGAAACCCAGACCGGCCTGGCCCAATACAGCGCCCAGTTGCAACGTCGCGACGCCTTGGCCGATGCCGAGCAGTCGGCGCGGCAGGCCGCCGACCAGACCCATCGCTTCTTCCAGGCCGGCCGCGAGTCGTTCCTCGCCGACCTGCAGGCGACCCGCACCTATACCGACGTACGGGCCCAACTGGCGGCGGCCAACACCCAGGTGGCGATGAGTCAGATCGACCTGTTCCTGGCCCTGGGCGGTGGCTGGGAAAGCGGACGAACGCAAGCCTCGAACCCCGGCAAACCCTGAGGCCGTTGCTATGCTTTGATCAGTTGGGTGAGCACCTTGCGTCCAGTGCTCGGCCAGCGGTCAGGCACGTGATGGTCATGGGGATTCGAATAATGAAAAACCCTTATGCTCTCGGCTTCTGGTGCGCCATCGTTGCACTGGTGCTGCTTTCTGCGACTTATTTCTACGGTGTCATGCTGGCGCACCAGATCGACAAGGCAATGATCTTTCTCGACAGCGCCAGCGCGCTGATTGCGGTGAGCGCCATTGTCTTCGTGGCCTGGACGTCGTTCCAGACCCAGAAAATCAAGAAAAAACAGCTGGAGCAGGGCAAGACCCTGGTGGCGATCTGGGACACCAAAGTCGCCCTGCGCCGCGTCGAAACCGTGTTCGACCGGTACTTCTGGGGCAGTTACTGGCAGCCGGGGCGGACCTTTCAGGAGGTCATGGGCGAGTTGACCGGCACCCCCCTGGAGAAAAGCCTCGAAGCCCTGAAAAAACAGTGCGTACTGCTGGATAAACAGGCCGCGGACGGTCGCCACTGGCTGAACAATGCCCGCGAACTGTCCGATGTCGCCGCCGCCATGGCCCGCGAGCGTTATCAACTGGACTTCTGCGACCCGCGTTCGGAAACGCCGGGCGGCGCGGTGATCAACCGCGATTTCGAAGTGCTGGTCTACACCTGGACCGCCCGCCTGAAAAGCTTCGATCATCAGCTCGACGCGCTGGAAGTCGAATACTCCGAACATGCGTAGCGGCCGAAGGAAGGCACGCAAACCCTGTAGCCGCTGCCGAGCCCGCGAGGCTGCGATCGGTTTGGGCGGCATTCCGACGCAGCAACCGCAAAACCTGAATCCGCGGTCCACCTGGAAAAACGCGTCGCCTGGCCTGGCGACCGCTACGCAGTCGATCGCAGGCTGCGCCAGCGGCTACAGGAACCGCGGCGCCTGTGTAGCCGCTGCCGAGCCCGCGAGGCTGCGATCGGTTGCGCAGCAACCGCAAAACCTGAATCCGCGGTCCACCTGGAAAAACGCGTCGCCTGGCCTGGCGACCGCTACGTCGGAATGCCGCCCAAGTCGATCGCAGGCTGCGCCAGCGGCTACAGGAACCGTCCCGCACGTTCACTACTTTTCACATGGAAAGGTTGGGCCGCCCGGCCTGGCCGGTGCTAATCTTCGGCAGTTTTACGCACAGTCGAGCCACAACCCGTACCGGGTTCAGGGAAGACGACCACACATTCAACAACGGATCGATCGGGTCAAATAATGAATAAATCAGCAGGCGTACTGTTAGGAATCGTCGTCGCAGTGGGCGCTATCAGCGCCGGCGGCGCCTGGTATACCGGGACCAAGCTGGAAGGGGTGCTGCAAACCTCTATCGCTGATGCCAACAAGGAACTCCAGGCGGCCATGGTCGGTTCCAACGGTACCGCCAGCCTGGAGCTGGTATCGCTGGAGCGCAATCTGTTCAGCAGCACCGCGCGCTACCGCCTCAAGGGCCAGGGCGAGATGTTCGGCGACAGTGCCGAGGGCGTCGAACTGGTGTTCGTCGACCGTATCGAACACGGCCCGCTGCCGTTCTCGCGCCTGATGACCCTGAAATGGCTGCCGGTCATGGCCACCAGTCACTACGAGCTGGAAAAGAACGCCCTGACCGAAAAATGGTTCGCCGCCACCAAGGATGTTTCCCCGCTCAAGGGCGTGGTCAACCTGGGTTACGACCGTTCCGCCACCGGCAACCTGGAGTTGCTGCCGCTGGACACGGCCCTGGACGACAAGTCGACCCTCAAGTTCTCCGGCCTGAAGCTGGACCTCTCGACCAGCGCCCAAGCGCAGAAGGTCAAGGCCGAAGGCTACATGGACAGCCTCAAGCTCAACAGCGTCGCCGAAGACCAGACCCCGGTGCAGGTCGAGCTCAACGGCCTGACCCTGGCCAGCAACCTGACCAAGAGCAACTATGGCTTCTACGTCGGCGACAACACCCTGGAGCTGACCAGCACCAAGGCCACGTTCGGCGAGAAACAGTCGGTGCTCAGCTTCAAGAATTCGCAGATCAAGAGCGCCACCGACGAGAAGGGCGCCCACCTGGCCGGTCGTGCCGACTACAAGATCAGCGAAGTCGCCCTCAACGGCAAAGCCGTCGGTTCGGCGCAAATGGCCTGGAGCATGAAGAACCTCGACATCGCCTCCGGCATGTCGCTGATGCAGGTCTACCAGAACAAGCTGCAACCCTACGAAGACGCCGTCGCCGCGGCCGAAGCCGCCGGGGAGCCAGCGCCCGAGCTGAACCTGAGCGAGGCCGAGCAGGCCCAGGTCAAGGCTGACCTGGACAAGCTGCTGGCTGCCCAGCCGCACATCGCCCTGGAAAACCTCTCGTTCAAGACCGCCAACGGCGAAAGCCGCCTGAGCCTGGTGGTGGACCTGAACAAGCCGCAATCCATGGATCTGCCGCCGGCCGAACTGAGCAAGCAACTGCTCACCCAGCTGAACCTGAACCTGCTGCTGTCCAAGCCGATGATCGCCGACGTGGCGGCGTTGCAGGCGCAACTGGACGGTGTGACCGACGCCAAGGCGATCGCCGACCAGGGCAGCATGGCCGCCGACATGGTCAGCGGCATGGCGCTGGGTACCCAGCTGGCCAAGCTGGAAGGCAACGACATCGTCTCCAAGGTGCGCTACGCCAATAACGAAGTGGACTTCAACGGCCAGAAAATGACGCCTGAGCAGTTCGTCGGTTTTGTCATGAGCAAACTGGGACCCGTCACCATCCAGTAAGCCTCGAAAACCCCTTCCTGGGGTTTTCAGCCAGAAACGCCCGGCCTCCGTAGCACGGATCTGCCGGGCGTTTTTTTGCCTGCATCCGACGGCAGAACCCCCACCCAGAGCCTCCCTGAACATGGCTACAGGCCACGTCGTTCGCGGATTCGGGCAGAAACGAATCTGAAGAAATATTGCATTTGCGCATCTGCATCAGCCTTGCGTGGAAGACTCCGCCCCAATCTGGCCGAGTCATCTGATTCGGCTTCCTGGCACGTATCAGGCGGGGGGACACAAGACCCCGGCTAGCCATGTAAGGACGCTGAAGAAAATGCCGCCCATTGTTCACCCCGTTCGCCTTTATGGTTTGCGACCGATGTTTCGCCTGGCGTTATGCAGCCAATTGCTGTGGCCGACCCTGGCCCTTGCCGACCCGGCGTACGACCGCCTGATTCTCGACGCCCGCGCCGGCAGCTATGCGCCAGCCCTGAGCCATTTGCGCCAGGTGCCGGCCGAGCGCCTGAACACCGGGCTGGTCAGCGACCACCTGCAGATCGCCAGCTGGGCCGGCCTCGACGCCGAGGTGGTGAATGTCTATGAAACCCAGGCCCGTGGCCGGGTGCTGCCGATCCAGGCGCTGACCGCCACCGCCCATGCCTACCGTAATCTGCAGCGCTGGGACTCGGCGATCCAGGTCTACCGCCTGGCCCTCGAACGCGACCCGCGCAATCCCGACCTGCAACTGGGCCTGGCCCTGACCCAGGCCGACGCCGGCAAGCCCGAGGAAGCCGTGCGTCGCGCCCGCGAGCTGGTGGCGGCCAAGCCTGACGATGCCACCCGCCGCCTGGCCCTGGGCTACGCCCTGACCCGCGCCGGTTCGCCGTATGACGCGCTGTTCGAGTTCGACCAGGCGTTCATCCGCGCCGGCACCCGGCCGGAAGTCGCCCGCGAATACCTGTTCGCCCTGCAACGGGCACGCCTGCCGGAACCGGCCTTGCGCCTGGCCCGCCAGCGCCCGGGGCTGATCGATCCCGTCATAGAACGTCGCCTGCAAGGCGACCTGGCCGCCGAGCGCGTGCGCCTGGCCGAGCTGGCCACCCGCAGCGAGAAAGAGCGTTATGTCATCGCCGACCGCGCCCTGGCCGATTACGACCAGTTGCTCGCCACCTGGACCCCGGACCCGGCGGCCAAGGACGACGTGACCCGTTGGCGCATCGACCGCATGGGCGCGCTCAAGGCTCGGGCGCGTACCGCCCAGGTGATCGACCAATACCACAAGCTGACCGCCGAAGACGTGGCCATCCCCACCTACGCCCTGCGCTGGGTGGCGGCCTCCTACCTGGACCAGCGCCAGCCGGAGATCGCCAGCGACCTCTATCGCCAGGTGCTGGCGGCGCCGGATGCCGATGTCAGCGACCGCGTCGAAGACAGCACCGCGCTGTATTACGCCTTGCTGGAAAGCGACCGCCCACAGGAGGCGCAACAGGTCGCCGACGACCTGGCCAGGAACCAGAAGCCGCGGGTCGAGCTCAAGGGCTTGCCGGTGGGCAACCCCAACGATGAATGGATGGACGCCCAGCAACTCGCCGCGCAGTCCGGCACCTACAGCGCCGACCTGCCGGGCAGCGAGCAGCGCCTGGCCAGCCTGGTGGACCAGGCGCCGGGCAATATCGGCCTGCGCGTGGCCCAGGCCAACCTGTACCAGGCCCGGGACTGGCCGCGCCGCGCCGAGGGCCTGCTCAAGGAAACCGAGAGCATGGCGCCGCGCGATGTCGGCCTCGAGGTCGCCCAGGGCCACACCGCCCAGGACCTGCAGGAATGGCGTCAGCTCGATGCCCTGACCGACGACGTGGTGCAGCGTTATCCCGACAACCGTCAGGTGCAGCGCCTGGCCCGCCAGCGCCAAGTGCACGATATGGCCGAGCTGCGGGTCGAGACCTATGGCGGCAAGAGCTACGGCGGCGGCAACAGCGGCGCCGGCGCGGTTTCCGGCAGCAAGGATTTCGGCATCGAGACGGTGCTCTACAGCCCGCCGATCGATGAAGACTGGCGGCTGTTCGGCGGCCTCGGCTATGCCACCGGCGACTTCCAGGAAGGCACCGGGCATCACCGCTGGCAGCGTATCGGCGTGGAACGCCGGACCCGCGACATGACCCTGGAAGCGGAAGTCTCCAACCACTCCTACGGCTTCGACGACAAGCAGGGCGCGCGGCTGTCCCTGGCCCGTGACATCGACGATCACTGGCAGTACGGCGGTAGCCTGGAATACCTCTCGGCCAATACCCCGCTGCGGGCGCTCAACAGCAACATCTACGCCAATGGCGGCAGCGCGTTCCTGCGCTGGCGGGCCAACGAGAGCCGTGAATGGCGGCTGGCCCTGAGCCCCTCGCATTTCAGCGACGGCAACAACCGTTTCGAGGCCCTGCTCACCGGTCGCGAGGGCGTCTATGCCACGCCGCATGTGCAGGTCGACCTGGGCCTGGAACTCGGCGCCAGCCGCAACACCAAGGAAGACACGCCCTACTTCAACCCCAGGTCGGACTTCACGGTGCTGCCGACGGTGAACGTCAACCACGTGCTCTATCACCGCTACGAAACCTCCTGGAGCCAGCAGTTCCAGGTGGGCGCCGGTACCTACAGCCAGCGCGATTACTCCACCGGGGCGATCGGCCTGCTCAGCTATGGCCAGCGGGTGACCTGGAATGACGTGTTTGAAGCCGGGGCCGCCCTGAGCGTGCTCAACCGGCCTTACGACGGCGACCGGGAAACCGACCTGCGCCTGCTCCTCGACCTTACCTATCGCTTCTAGAAGAGTCCGAAGATGCCTCCGATGACCCGTTGCATCCTCCTGCTGGGAGCCCTGATTCTCAGCGCCTGCGCCCAGCCCGCCGCGGATTTCCTGCCGCCGGCGCAGCGCCCGGTGCCCGCCAGCGAAACCCCGTGGCCGAAAAACCACGTGCTGGGCATTGCCTACCACGACGTCGAAGACCGCGACCCCGACCAGGCGGTGGTGGCCGTGCGCACCGAACGCTTGATCGAACAGCTGGCCTGGCTGCGCGAGAACGGCTACCAGCCGGTCACAGTGGACCAGATCATGGCGGCGCGCAAAGGCGGCCCCGAGCTGCCGGCCAAGGCCGTGCTGCTGAGCTTCGACGACGGTTATGCGAGCTTCTACACCCGCGTGCTGCCGGTGCTGCGCAGCTACAACTGGCATGCCCTGCTGGCGCCGGTGGGGGCGTGGGTCGATACCCCGCTGAACCAGCCGGTGGACTTTGCCGGCACCCCGCGCAAGCGCTCGGACTTCCTGACCTGGCAGCAGGTCCGCGAGATCTCCCGTTCCGGCCTGGTGGAAATCGCCGCCCACACCGACGCCAACCACAAAGGCGTGCTGGCCAACCCCCAGGGCAACCTGCAACCGGCCGCCGCCACCCGGCGTTATGACGCCAGCAGCGGGCGCTATGAAAGCGAGGCCGAGTTCGAGGCGCGCCTGCGCAGCGACGTGGCGGCGATCTCGAAAAAAATCCGCGCCGCCACCGGCTACAGCCCGCGCGTCTGGGTCTGGCCCTACGGCGCCGCCGACGGCACCGCGCTGCGGGTGGTGGGCGAGCAGGGCTACGACATGGCCCTGACCCTCGACGACGGCCTCGATGCCCTCGACAACCTGATGAGCAGCCCGCGGTTCCTGGTGTCCTCGGACCCGGACGGCATCCACTTCTCCAACAGCATCGTCGGCGTCGAAGCCAGCAACCCGATGCGCGTGGCCCATGTCGACCTGGACAACGTCTACGACCCGGACCCGCAGCAGCAGGAAATCAACCTCGGCAAGCTGGTCCAGCGCATGGCCGACCTGGGCGTGAATACCGTGTTCCTGCAAGCCTTCGCCGACCCCAAGGGCGATGGCTTGGTGCACTCGCTGTACTTCGCCAACCGCCACCTGCCGGTGCGCGCCGACATCTTCGATCGGGTCGCCTGGCAACTGCGCACCCGGGCCAACGTCAAGGTCTTCGCCTGGATGCCGGTGCTGAGTTTCGCTCTCGACCCGAGCCTGCCGCGCGTGACCCGCTGGGACCCGGAAACCGGTCAGGTCGCGGCCGACCCGGACCAGTACCGGCGCCTGTCGCCGTTCGACCCGAAAGTGCGGCGCATCATCGGTGAGATCTACGAGGACGTGGCGCGCCTGACCTCGGTGGACGGCATCCTCTACCACGACGACGCGGTGCTCTCCGACTTCGAAGACGCCAGCCCCGAAGCGCTGCGCACCTACGCCGCCAACGGCCTGCCCGGCTTGATCGCCGCCTTGCGCGCCGATCCGGCGACCCTGCAGCGCTGGACCCGCTTCAAGAGCCGCTACCTGATCGACTTCACCCATGAGCTGACCGCCAAGGTCAAGGCGATCCGCGGGCCGCAGGTGCTGACCGCGCGCAACCTGTTCGCCGAGCCGATGCTCAACCCGCAGAGCGAAGCCTGGTTCGCCCAGAACCTCGACGACTTCCTCGCCAACTACGACTGGACCGCGCCGATGGCCATGCCGTTGATGGAGGGCCAGCAGCGCAAGGCTTCCGGCGCCTGGCTGGAGCAACTGGTGGCCACGGTCAAGGCACGCCCCGGCGCGCTCAACCGTACCGTCTTCGAACTGCAGGCCCGGGACTGGGCACAAAAACCGGCGAGCGATATCGACGCCGCGCAGATGGCCGACTGGATGGGCCGACTCAAGCGCCAGGGCGCGACCAGTTTCGGCTACTACCCGGATAACTTTCTCGAGAACTCGCCGGACTTGAAGACCATCCGTCCTGCGCTCTCCACCAAGTGGAATCCTTAAATCATGTTGGATCGACTGCTAGCCCTGCTCGTTCTGGCGATTGTCCTCGGTGTGCCGCTGGGCCTGATCTTCCTGGTGACCGGCCAGTTCCTGATGGACTTCGTGTTCTTCTACCCGCTGTTCATGTCCGGCCTGTGGATCGCCGGCGGCCTGTACTTCTGGCTGCACTGGGAACGCCACTGGCCCTGGAAGGACGACACCTTGCCGCCGGCGCTGGCGGGCGAGCCGCTGATCAGCATCCTGATCCCTTGCTACAACGAGGGCGACAACGCGGCGGACACCATCCACGCGGCGCTGGCCCAGCACTACCCGAACATCGAAGTCATCGCGATCAACGACGGGTCCAAGGACAACACCGCGCAAGTGCTGGACGCCCTGGCGCTGGAGGATCCACGGCTGCGGGTGGTGCACCTGGCCCAAAACCAGGGCAAGGCCGTGGCCCTGCGCATGGGTGCCGTGGCGGCGCGCAGCGAATACCTGGTGTGCATTGACGGTGACGCGCTGCTGGCGCCGAACACCGCGGCCTACCTGGTGGCGCCGCTGCTGGAGAATGCGCGCCTGGGCGCGGTGACCGGCAACCCGCGGATCCGCACCCGCTCGACCCTGGTGGGCCGGGTCCAGGTGGGCGAGTTCTCCTCGATCATCGGCCTGATCAAGCGCACCCAGCGGGTGTTCGGGCGGATCTTCACAGTCTCCGGGGTGATTGTCGCCTTCCGCCGCTCGGCCCTGCACCGGGTCGGCTACTGGAGCCCGGACATGATCACCGAAGACATCGACATCAGCTGGAAGCTGCAGCTCGATCACTGGAGCATCTTCTACGAGCCACGGGCGCTGTGCTGGATCCTCATGCCGGAAACCCTGCACGGCCTGTGGAAGCAGCGCCTGCGCTGGGCCCAGGGCGGCGCCGAGGTGCTGTTCAAGAACATCCGCGGGATCTGGCAATGGCGCCACCGTTACCTGTGGCCGCTGTTGTTCGAATACTGCCTGTCCACCGGCTGGGCCTTCACCTTCCTGCTGTCGGTGATCTTCTGGGGCGTCGGCAAGTTCATCGTCATGCCCGAGGCCATCGCCGTCGACCGCCTGATGCCTCCGGCCTTCACCGGGCTGGTGCTGGCGATGGTCTGCCTGCTGCAGTTCGCGGTCAGCATCCTGATCGATCGCCGCTATGAAAAGGGCTTGGGCAAGACCATGTTCTGGGTGGTCTGGTACCCCCTGGTGTTCTGGCTCGTCAGCCTGTTCACCACCCTTGTCAGTTTCCCCAAGGTGCTGTTCAGCCAACACCAGAAGCGTGCGCGCTGGGTCAGCCCCGACCGTGGCATCAAGCCCATAGATGATGAAGAGGAGGCTCGCTGATGAAGATCATCAGAACCCGTCAACGCCCAGTGCTGGTGCTCGTCGATGCGGCGTTCACCGTGCTGGCCTGGATCGGCCTGGTGTACCTGCTGGTACGCGGCCTGTGGCCGCTGATCGACACCCACGACGGCCCGCGCATCGAAATCGGCGTGCTCGAGGCGCTCGGCACCTTGCAGATCTACCTGTGGGTGGCCCTGCTCAATGCCGCCGTGCTGATCCTCTGGGCGCGTTACCAGCAGCGCAAGAGCAAAAGCTTTGCCCGGCGCCGCCTGCCGTCGCCGGCGGTGGACGACCGGCGCCTGAGCGAAAGCTTCAAGCTCAGCGCCGCCAACTTTGCGCGCATGCGCCAGCCCGGAACCATGACGGTGCACAACGACGAGGAGGGCGGCATCAGCCTTGTCACCACCGGCTTCATGCGCCTCAACGCCGAACGTGCGCCGCATGCGCCGTTGCTGGCGGATGCCGTGCAACGCTGATTCAGCCGCTGATTGAAGGTGGCAGGGTCAGGGCGACCGGGTAACAATCCCGGTTGCCGTCGAAAAAAGCCCCGGAGCTGAAAAAAACCGGGGTTTTTTCGTTTACAAGCGGCTGCGGCTCAAGCTCAATCAGCCTCCAAGCTCCAAGCTCCAAGCTCCAAGCTCCAAGCTCCAAGCTCCAAGCTCCAAGCTCCAAGCTCCAAGCGCGACGCTTCGCCGCGCAGCTAGAGTCTCCAGGCTCCGATGAACCCATTCGCAGAAGGTGCTCGCGTATGTCCCGTTTTGCTTCTCTCAATACCTGGCTGGCCGCCAGCGCCGTCCTGCTGTGCCTGCAGTTGCCGGACCAGGCCCAGGCCCAGGAGCGTTTCACCCTGAACGTGCCCGGTGTCTCGGACAACCGCCTGTTCACCCCGGCCAGCGCCAGCGATGCCAAGGGCTGTGGCGGGCATAACCTGTCGCCGGCCCTGGCCTGGACCGCCGGCCCCGAAGGCACCCGCAGCTACGCCATCGTGATGCACGACCCGGACGGCGCCAAAGGCCAGGGTATCGATCACTGGGTGCATTACGGGATCAAGGCCACGACCCGGCAGATCGCCGCGGGCGCGGGGGCCAAGGGCACCCTGGAAGGGCTGGGCGGCACCAACAGCAAAGGCACCACCACCTACGTCGGCCCGTGCCCGCCGGTGGGCGACAGCGCGCACCACTACATCATCCAGATCTACGCCCTGGAGCTGGCGCCTGACGCCTTGCCGGCCGGCCTGACCCGTGCCCAGCTGCTGGAGAAGATCAACGGCCACGTGCTGCGTAACAGCAGCGTGGTGCGGCGCTACCTGCGCTAAGAAAAAAATTTCCGGGGCTTAACCCGAATCGCCCAGGGGCTTCGTCTGAAGGGGGGAATGGATCAATTTCTCCCGAGGTCAGCCCCATGTTCCTTCCTCCGTACTACCTTCGCCCCGCCGTTCAAGGGTGCGCCGCCGGGTTGCTGTTGGCCATGGCCGGTTGCGGCCCGTCCGCGCCGGATACCCGGGGCGCAGCCTTGCCCGTCGAGGACGCGGTCGCACCCCAGGCCGCCGCGCCCTCGCCGAGCGAGGCCCAGCGCGCCGATGTGATCCTGGCCGGATCCAACAACGCCAAGGCGCTCGCCCCGACGCCCCTGCACACCTCGATGATGACGCGCGAATCGCTGTCCGCCGGCTATCGCGCCGAGCCGCGGGAGCAGTACCAGAACCTGCCGGACAACCCGATCCAGAGCGTGGCGCAGGCCCCGGTCTCGACCTTCAGCGTCGACGTCGATACCGGCGCCTACGCCAACGTCCGGCGCCTGCTCAACCAGGGCAGCCTGCCGCCGCAAGGCGCGGTGCGCCTGGAGGAGCTGGTCAATTACTTCCCCTACGATTACGCCCTGCCCGGCGATGGCTCGCCGTTTGGCGTGACCACCGAGATCGCGCCGTCGCCCTGGAACCCCCACACCCGCCTGCTGCGCATCGGCATCAAGGCTTCGGATCGCGCCGTTGCCGAGCTGGCGCCGGCCAACCTGGTGTTCCTGGTGGACGTCTCCGGCTCCATGGATCGCCGCGAGGGCCTGCCGCTGGTGCAAAGCACCCTCAAGCTGCTGGTCGACCAGTTGCGCGAGCAGGACCGGGTGTCGCTGGTGGTGTATGCCGGTGAATCGCGGGTGGTGTTGGAGCCCACTTCCGGGCGCGACAAGGCGAAGATCCGCAACGCCATCGAGCAACTGACGGCGGGCGGTTCCACCGCCGGCGCCTCGGGCATCCAGCTGGCGTACCAGATGGCCCGCCAGGGTTTCATCAAGAACGGCATCAACCGCATCCTGCTGGCCACCGACGGTGACTTCAACGTTGGCATCAGCGACTTCGACCGCCTCAAGCAGATGGCCGTCGAGCAGCGTAAAAGCGGGGTGTCGCTGACCACCCTCGGCTTTGGCGTGGACAACTACAACGAGCACCTGATGGAGCAACTGGCCGACGCCGGCGATGGCAACTACGCCTACATCGACAACCTGCGCGAGGCGCGCAAGGTCCTGGTGGACCAGCTCGGCTCGACCCTGGCGGTGGTGGCCAAGGACGTGAAGCTGCAGGTGGAATTCAATCCGGCCCAGGTCAGCGAATATCGCCTGCTGGGCTACGAGAACCGCGCGCTGAAACGCGAGGACTTCAACAACGACAAGGTCGATGCCGGCGAGATCGGCGCCGGGCATACCGTTACCGCGCTGTATGAAATCGTGCCCAAGGGCGAGCAGGGCTGGCTGGAGCCGCTGCGTTATGGCCAGGCCCAGGCGTCGTCGGAATCGAACAGCAAGGGCGACGAACTGGCCATGCTGCGGGTGCGCTACCAGGCCCCGCAAGGCGGCAGCAGCCGGCTGATCGAGCGGCCGATCCTGGCTTCGCAGCAGCATGGCAAACTCGCCCAGGCCAGCGATGATCTAAGATTTGCCGCAGCCGTGGCGGCGTTCGCCCAGCAGCTCAAGGACGGTCGCTACACCGGCGACTTCGGCCTCAAGGACACCGTCGCCCTGGCCCGCGGCGCCAAGGGCGAAGACCGTTTCGGCCTGCGTGGCGAGTTCGTGCAACTGGTGGAACTGGCGCAGAGCCTGCAGACTGCCGCTCCGGCGGATCAACCGAGACGCTCCGGGGAGGCCTTGAGCCGCCGTGAGTAACGTCATGACCCACCACCAGAAGGAGTTCAGCACGACCATGCCTGCGGTGAACCGGTCAGGACCCGCCAGCAGCGACGAAACGCTGCTGGCGCGTTATCGCGCGGGTGACAGCGCTGCCTTCGAGGTCCTCTACCAACGCCATCGCCAGGGGTTGTACCGGTTTCTGCTGAGCCTGTGCGACAAGGCCGAGCTGGCCGACGAGGTCTACCAGGACACCTGGCTCAGCCTGATCCGCACCAGCAGCGCGCCACAGGGCCGGGCCAGTTTTCGCACCTGGCTGTACCAGATCGCCCGCAACCGCCTGATCGACCACTGGCGCAAGCACGGCATCCGCAACCCGCTGCACGACAGCTACGACGAGCAGTTGCATGAGCTGGCCGATGACACCAGCGGCCCGGAGCAACACCTGAGCCTGAGCCGTGAACGGCAACGCATCGACGCCGCCTTGCAGGACCTGCCCGCCGACCAGCGCGAAGTGTTCCTGTTGCGCGCCCACGGCGAACTGGAATTGCCGCAGATCGCCAGCCTTACCGATACGCCGCTGGAAACGGTGAAAAGCCGTTTCCGTTATGCGCTGAAAAAACTGCGTCGGCTCCTGGCCGAGGAGGTACTGACATGACTGACGCCCGACAGCTTCCGCCCACCGAAGAAGAGCGCATGCTCGAGCACATTCGCCAGCACAGCCACGGCGAACCGCCGGCCAGCCTCGACGCCCTGATCATGGCCACGGCCCGCCGCGAAGCCCCGGCGCCTAAACCTTCCCTGTGGCAACGCTGGTTCGATCTGTGCCGCCAGCCGCGCTGGCAAGTGGCGTTCGCCGGCCTGTTTGGCGTGACCTTGTTGCTGGGCGTGTTGCAGCGCACTCCAGAGCCTGCGCCCCGCCAGGTGCTCGCCCCGGCGCCCATGGCCAAGGCCGCGGCCCCCCAGCTGGCGCGCCGCCAGGCCGAATCCACTGCAGCCTCCGCAGAGTCGGCCCGTGCCGAATCACGCATGGATGCATCGGACCACTTCGAGTTGGCTACCACACCGCATGCCAGCGGCGCCTTGTCGGCGCCCGCTCCCGCCGCCCCCGTGGCGGGCCTGCCGCTGACCCGGGACACCGAAGCTTTCGCCGGTAAACCTTATGAGTCCCTGGGGCACCTGGCGTCGTTTCCGGGCAAGGAGCAGGGCGAGCGCGAGGCGCCGGAGTCGATTCTCGACGACGCCCTGCGTGAGGTGTTGCGGCTGCGCCAGACCGGCCAGGACAAGATCGCCGACCAGTACATCATTGCCTTGAAACAGCGCTTCCCCGACGAGGAGATTGCCGATCGACTGGAGGCTTTGCAGAAACCCTGAGGGTAAAACGCGCGCAAGTAATGGCCTGGCACCCGGAAAACGCGCACTATCGAGCCAGTTTCCTGAAAGTGAGAGGCTGGCCATGGCGCCACGCATCGACCGTATCGCTGCACTGCTGAATTGCCCGACCAAGGGCGCGGATATCCGCCAGGCCATCAAGGAGAGTCGCAAGGACTTTCTGCTCGAGGCCGAGGAAGAAGATGAAGACCCGCAGCAGGCCCAGCCTGCCGCGGATCAGGATGAGTCGACGCAGAAGCGGCAGACGCCAGACTGAAACCCGGAGCCTTTACTTGCGGGCGGGCGCGCGCTTCACGTTCTGGCCCTTGGCCTCGATGGCCAGGGCGATCGCCTTGTAGCAGTCGTAGAACAGTTCCTGGTTCTTGAACATGTTTTCCACCAGCTCCATCTTGCCGTCGCTGTGCTGGACGCGGATGAAACGCTGGTTGAAGACCTCCACCAGCTCGACGTCCGCGATATTGATCAGGCGAATCTCGCGGATCTTCGAACTGAAGTTGCTGACCGGGGCCACCAGCTTCTTGTCCGTCAGCACCACATAACGATTGCCGGCACCGCGCAGGAAGATCAGCGCGCCCGCGACGGCGACGGTCATGGCCACGCCCACGACGCCAAGCAGTTGCATGACCAGATGACCATTGAGCCCCAGGGCCTCTAGCAGCCGGATCACGCCGTTGTTCTCGCTGGGTGTGCCGAACACCGCGAACAGCGAAAGCCCACCGAAGACCAGGCCCGCCAGGGTCATTTTCTTGTAGTTGGGCCCGTAGTAATAACGCGCCTGGTGCGATGGCGCGGTATTAGCGGAAAGGTTCGAGATATTCATCGTGTGGGGTCTTCCATGAGTCTGGCCGAGAAAAGGCGGGTATCTGCTCGGTAATGGGCAGAGTGCGCGAACGGCATCGGGGAGAGGCATCATCGCAAAAAAGAGCGGAGATACCTAAACCGGCAGCAGGCGCATTCAAGTGTAAGGCGAAGCGGGCAGGTCGATGAACTCGGTGGCGGCACCGTCCTCGGCCATGCGCCGGGCTCGCTCCGGCAGCAGCCGGGCGTGGTTTTCCAGCTGCCAGCGATACCAGCTCAGGCGCTGGACTATCCGTCGTCGGCAAGGGGCTGGCAGCTGCGCCAGCAGGTCGGCGCTGTCGGGCGCCCAGCGGGCCCGGGTCGAGTAGTAGCCGAACAGGTTTTCCCGCAGGCCGAAGCAGTCCTCGAAGCTTTCCTCGATGCTGTGCACATAGAGCTCGAAGCCGGCGCTCAACTGCTGTTCGCCGTTGGCGTTATCGCGCAGGTAGGCGAATATCCCCGGCCAGTTGATGCAGAACAGGTGCTCGTCCCAATCGCCGTCCCGGGTCAGGTACTCACCCTGGCCGCGAAAGAACTGCGGTATTTCCTGGCGCTCCAGGGCCCGTTCAAAGTTGCTGCTCATGCCGCTCTTCCTCTCGTGAGCCCTGGACGTTGGCGATGCTGACGGACTGCGCCACGCATTCGATGACGCAGTCGAAGCCGATGTCCAGGCGCAGGTAATAACCAGGCTGCAAGCGTGTGAGCTGGGTACGCATACGCCCGTCGAAACGCGTGCCGCTGACGTGCAGTTCGCTGATGCCCTGGATCTTCAGGTCCAGGCGGCAGTGGGTCAGCGCCTGGCTGGCCGGCCAGGTGGATGGCAGGGACTGGCGCAGCATCGGGCCTGCCAACTGCAGGCTCAGTTGCTCGCCCTGGAACTGTGGGCCCGGGGTGTGCAGGTCGTAGGGCGTGGCCGCCACATCGCATACGGCTTTCCAGGCTTGGGGATTGTCGACGCTGAACAGCCAGTCGCGGGAGCCGCGATCCCGCGCCGGGATCGCCCGGCATTCGGCCAGGGATGGCAATCGGGCGCGGATCAGGTCGTCGTGCCACAGCTGCCGGGCCGCCAGGAGCAGGCGCTGGAAGAAGTCCCGGCTGTCGTCGATCTGCGCCGGCCAGCCGGTGGGCCATTGATCGTAGTCGTAGTCGTCTTCAACGGGTTCCCAAACCTCCTCGAAGTCGAAGTCCGGATCGTCCAGGGCCCCTTGCAGGACCTCCACCAACCGCTGCCGGTGACGGAAATTCTCCCGGTCGTTGAAGTGCGCCAGGCAGTAATGGCGGATCAGGTGTTCGCGATCATCGGGGTCGTTGGGGTCGTAGCGGCTCAGCTCGGCATCCAGTGCCGGGGGCATGTCATAGCCGATGAAACAGCCGATCCAGGAACGCAGGTCCGGCTGATAAGGCTGGTTGAGCAAAGGATGGCGCAGCATCGGGACCTCCTGTCCGCGAGGCGTGGGTCGGCACACACCTCGGTGATTCTTCGATCGACTCAACGGATGCAAACGAAAAAGCCCCAGGCCATGCGACCTGGGGCTTTTGCGTTTCTGGCTGGCGCACTCGGCGGGATTCGAACCCACGACCCCTGCCTTCGGAGGGCAGTACTCTATCCAGCTGAGCTACGAGTGCAGTGCGGGCGACATCATACCCATGTCGGCTTGGGGCGTCCATGCGGTTTTTTCTCGCGTGATGATTGGTCGTCGCCTCGTTGTTTGTCTTGTCCTTCGCGATGCCCGAAAGCCCCTTCGCCCTATTCACAAGTCCTCCCGTCGTACGTCCCTTTGTTTGCTTTGCTCTATGGCTTCAAGCGCTCTAACCGCTGCGTGCTGGCGCAGCGATTTCCTACCAGTCAAGGCGAACGCATGCATTCAAAAGGCGCGGTAATGCTCGATTTTTCGTTGCGTCAGACTCTGCTGGCACGCTCCGATCTGTTCAGGGGGATGCCGGACACATTGATCCATTATGTGGCCACCCATTCCGTGGAGCGCTCGCTGAGTGACCGGGAGGTGCTCTATCTCAAGAGCGAGGCGCTGGATTTCATCGCGCTGGTCGCCGAAGGGCAGGTGTATTCGGTGATTCATGGCCCGGACGGGCGCGAGCAGATTGTCGGCAGCGCCGGCGTCGGCCAGGTGGTGGGCGAGTCGGCGCTGATCGAGGGCCACGCCCGGGAAACCTCGGCCTTCGCCTGTGGCCCGACCCGGGTGCTGCTGTTGGGGCGGCGACATTTCCGGGTGCTGTACGACGAGCCGCTGTTCTGGCAGCGGGTCCTGATGCTGCTGATGACGCGCCTGATGAAGGTCCTCGAGTTGCTCGAACTGGTTTGCCTGCACCGCCTGGAGTCGCGGTTGGCGCGGTTCCTGCTGGCCAGTATCGATGACTTCGAGCTGGCCCCGCTGACCTGTGCAGCGGTGCCGCGCAACCAGGGCATCCTGGCCGCGATGCTCAACACCAGCCGGCCCAAGCTGAATGTCCAGTTGCAGCTGTGGCGGCGTTCGGGGGTGATCAGTTGCCAGAGCGGCCGGCTGGTGATCAACGATGTCGAGCATCTGCGGCGCAAGGCTTGCTCGCTGAATTAGTTGTTCAACTGTTCCCCAGGTAACAGCGAACGCCTGTTGCGCGATCAGAGACTGTCGGCTCATCAAGGAATGCACAGGGAGTGCTGGCGATGGGATCTTTTCGTGAAGTGGCGGCGGTCGATCGGTTGTTCGAGGCAAGCTGGCGAGCGGTCTACCCCGAGCTGATGCGCCGGGCCAACCGGCGAGCCAGGGGCAACCTGGCATTGGCCCAGGAATGGCTGTCCAACACGGCCGTGAAAGCCCTGCTGTTCTTCAGGCGTTCCCCGGAACGCATCCGAGAGCCGCAGGGTTTTCTGTTTCTGGTGCTGGACCACGTCTTTCTCGACAGCCTGCGGCGCAGCAAGCGCGAAGGGCAGGTGTTCGATCATTCGGTCGACCTTGAGCACGATCACCAGGCCCTGCTCGCCGCGCCTTGCCTGTCGGTGCTCGAGTACGTCGAGCAGTTCGAGCGACTGACGCAACTGGGCAGTCGCGTGGCGCAGTTGCCAGTGCTCCAGCGGCGGTTGTTTGAAATGCGTTTTGTCGAGGAACTGCCGTACCCGCAGATCGCCGCCGAGTTGGGCATCGCCCAGCCCCTGGCGCGCAAGCGCGTGCAGTTGCTGCGCGAGGCGCTGCGCTGACAGCACTTTTGCATTCACAGCCGCGGATGTCGGGCGTTCTTGTTTCATGAGCACCTGAAACCGCCGACGAGTTCACCGCCAGCGCGCCTGCGCTGGCGTCTTCCATCAAGGAGAGATGTATGCCAGAGGTCAACAGCCAGATTACCGACGCGGTAACGCAAACCAACGTCAAGGTGGTGGCCGAGGCGCCGGCCCAGGCCATTGCCTCGCTGTACCAGGTGGCCAGTCATTCGGCGGGGCTGTCCCTGCAGAATGCGGTCAACAGCCAGCAGGCGTTGAATCAGATCTCCAACGCGGTGATCTCCAAGGCTGTGTCGCTGATCATGCAGATCGGCGAGAAGCCTTGACGCCTGGGGAGAGACCTCATGTTCTGGTTCAAGAAAAAACCTGCTGCCACCGCCGAGCCGGAGACTGACGCCACGCCGGCGACCGACCCTGAGGCGGCCAATCCCAAGCCAGGCGATACCGAGCCGAGCAATCCCAAGCCGAGCACTCCCGAAGCCGCTGAGCCTACGGCTGCGGGGCCGCAGGTTGCTGATTCCACTACAGGGGGCACCTCCCCGCCACCCAGCACTCCCGCCAAGCCGCCGCGCACGGTGATGGACCGCATGAACGAGCACATGATGGTCCAGGTCGCGGCGCCGCCGACCGGCAGCACCGATGCGCTGAACAGCCAGATCGTCGAGGCGGTGGAGTTCACCAACGCGCAGACCTTCAGCTATGCCCCGGCGCAGATCGCCATCGCCCCGGACATGATGATCAGCCAGGCCGCCGGCCTGGTCGCGCAATCGGCGGCGGGCTATTTCGACGGGGTCAGCAAGCTGGCGCTGGCGGCCCAGGCGGTATTGCTCGAGCAGATGACGAAAAACATCGTCGAGAACCACCCCGAAAAAGCCGCCGAGGACGCCTTGGGTGCCCTGGCCACCGACCTGCTGGTGGGGGCGGCGGCCGCGGTCGCCGCGGCGGCCGGCGCCCTGGAGGCGACAGCGGCGGGCATCGCCATCGACAAGATCGACGAGAGCATCGCCAAGTACAGCAACACCCTGGCCAATCGCGGCGCGCCGCCGTCCTGATTCACGCCGTCCCGGCGTCATGAGCACCCAGTCCCGGAGCCCCTCCGGGACTGTGCAGCAGCACGTTCAACACGCACTTTTCTTCAATGAGGAGCGACATCATGCAGCCTGGAGATATTGTTTTTTCAGTAGCCCAAGTGGACGACAAGCTGTCCACCAGCATTCCCCGCGCGTTCATTCGCGCGGGGCAGTGGATCAAGGCCAAGATGTTCGGCGACGGTTCGCCGAATGTGCCCGTGGTGCACGCGGCCATCGCGATCAGCGATACCTGTGTGATCGAAAGCGTCGGCAGTGGCATCCAGATGACCGATCTGTCGAGCGAGGCGGTCAAGCGCTCGGCGATGGTCTATTCCTGCGGTGACGACGATCTTGCCCGGGCCGCCGTGGTGGCCGCCGAGCAATTCAACGGCGACGTCGGCAGTACCCAGATCAGTGGCCGCTATAGCGTATGGAACGCGGCGTTGTCGGTGTTCAAACGCACCCCGTTCACCCCCGAGCTGCAGGCGCGGATCAACGAGTCGGTGGCGATCGGCAACGTCTCGTTCTGTTCGCAATTCGTCGCCAACAGCTACGAGGTCGGCAACCTCTACAACAACGCCAACCTGCTGCCACCGCCGCCCGCGGTCTTCGATACCCGTCCCACCGCCATGACCCCCTGGGACCTGGCCTCGTCCTGCGACAGCGACGGCAAGTTCTACTTCGCCGGTTTCTGGCAGGACGGCATCGAGGTGCGGCTTTAGCGGCGCGGCTCCGTGTCTGAAGGAGGACATCCAGATGCCCCAGGAAAACCAGGACTCGCTCGCGGGTCTCTACCAATTGGCCGACGCGCTCAACCTGAGCCTGTCCGCGGGTGAAAAGCAGATTCTCGAAGCCTGGATGCGCAGTCAGCCGCAGACGGGTGTCATCGACCAGGTGCTCACCCAGACCCAGCACCTGATCGACAACGAGAAACAGCGCACCAGCGAGTTGATGGCGCAGGCCAAGGCCAGCGAAGGCGCGCTGCAGCAGAGCGCCCAGCAGCGCGAAGCGGTGATTCGCCAGTGGCTGGCGGCCAAGCAACAGGCGGCTGCCGCCGAGGCGGGCGCCAAGCCCGCGCAGGCGCTGACGCCCGAGCAGACCGAGCTGATCCAGCAGGCTGTCAATGCGGCCGTCCAGGCGCGGATGCAGGGGCTGGTCGAGCAGGTCGAGGCGGTGATTTCCCGTCTCGGCCAGCCAGCCGGCGCCCCGGCGGAGCATTGAGCGTTTGCGTGTTCACAGCCTGTGTTTTGCCACGTTCATTGATTAACACGGAACCCGCCGTGTACTAACAAAGGAAGTTGAACCATGCCATTAGTCAACGAGCAAATTACCGACGCGGTCACTCAGACCAACGTCAAAGTGGTGGCTGAAGCGCCAGCGATGGCCATGAGCACCATCTACCAGTCCATGGCCCAGGCCACGGCGATCCTGTTCCAGAACTCCGTTTCTGCGCAGCAGCAGCAAAACACCCTGGCCCAGGCGGCCACCAACCAGGGCGTGATGCAGATCTACAGCGTCGATACCACCGCCGGCGCGGCGGCGACCGAAAAAGTCGCCCAGGGCGGCGTGGCCGATAACCTGACCAGCCTGCTGACGATCCTCAAGTCGTTCAACCCTTGATCGGGCGAACGCTAACGGAAGTTGTTCTTTCTTAATAAGGAGTTTCATCTATGAGTACAGTCAGTCCGCAAATCACCGATGCCGTCACCCAGACCAACGTCAAGGTCGTGGCCGAAGCGCCGGCCATGTCGATGGGCACCATCTACCAGTCAATGGGGCAATCCGTAGCGATCCTGTTCCAGAACTCGGTCTCGGCCCAGCAACAGCAAAACACCCTGGCCCAGGCGGCCACCAACCAGGGCGTGATGCAGATCTACAGTGTCGACACCACCGCCGGCGCCTCGGCTACCGAAAAAGTGGCCCAGGGCGGTGTGGGCGACAACCTCACCAGCCTGCTGACAGTGCTCAAGTCGTTCACTTAAGACCTGGCCCTGAGAAAACCCCGCAGCCTTCCGGCTGCGGGGTTTTTTGCGTTTGCGCAACGTCAGCCCAACCCCAATCCCCTGTAGGAGCGAGCGTGCTCGCGATAAAGGACGCCCATTCGACACCCATGTCGACCGTCAGGCCGCCATCGCGAGCAAGCTCGCTCCCACAGGGGGCGTCTGCCCCCAACCGCCGGGGCGGTGTCGTTGATCCGAAAGATTCTGCCAAAGCGGCGTTTTCGTTCTTTTTTTCGAACAGCCTATTGCCCTGTCCCCCGGTTGACCCTAGGATTCGTTTGAGATTTCAAACGCTCTTGTCTGAGAGCCGACCCGCCCGTCTATTCTGATAGGCGCTATTTCTGTGCTTGAGCCCGGTAACAGTTTTTCCTGACGGCAGCCTGTCAAGGCGCCTTTCAACAATCACAATTCGCTCCGCCCCGCGCGGTGCTGTTAAGGAAACCGACATGCAGCTTAAAGACGCCCAGTTGTTCCGCCAGCAAGCCTTCATCGATGGGGCTTGGGTCGACGCGGATAACGGCCAGACCATCAAAGTGAACAACCCGGCAACGGGCGAAATCCTCGGCACCGTGCCGAAGATGGGCGCGGCTGAAACCCGCCGTGCCATCGAAGCCGCCGACAAGGCCCTGCCGGCCTGGCGCGCGCTGACCGCCAAGGAGCGGGCGACCAAGCTGCGTCGCTGGTATGAGCTGCTGATCGAAAACCAGGACGACCTCGGTCGCCTGATGACCCTGGAGCAGGGCAAGCCACTGGCCGAAGCCAAGGGCGAAATCGCCTACGCCGCCTCCTTCATCGAATGGTTCGCCGAAGAAGCCAAGCGCATCTACGGCGACGTGATTCCCGGCCACCAGCCGGACAAGCGCCTGATCGTGATCAAGCAGCCGATCGGTGTGACCGCGGCCATCACCCCGTGGAACTTCCCGGCGGCGATGATCACCCGTAAAGCCGGCCCGGCCCTGGCCGCTGGCTGCACCATGGTGATCAAGCCGGCTTCGCAGACCCCGTTCTCCGCCCTGGCCCTGGTCGAGCTGGCGCACCGCGCCGGCATCCCGAAAGGCGTGCTCAGCGTGGTCACCGGCAGCGCCGGCGACATCGGCGGCGAGCTGACCAGCAACCCGATCGTGCGCAAGCTGTCCTTCACCGGCTCGACCGAAATCGGTCGCCAGCTGATGGCCGAATGCGCCAAGGACATCAAGAAAGTCTCCCTGGAGCTGGGCGGCAACGCTCCGTTCATCGTGTTCGACGACGCGGACCTGGATAAGGCCGTCGAAGGCGCGATCATCTCCAAGTACCGCAACAACGGCCAGACCTGCGTCTGCGCCAACCGCCTGTACATCCAGGATTCGGTCTACGACGCCTTCGCCGAGAAGCTCAAGGCCGCGGTGGCCAAGCTGAAGATCGGCAACGGCCTGGAAGAAGGCACCACCACCGGTCCTTTGATCGACGAAAAAGCCGTGGCCAAGGTCCAGGAACACATCGCCGACGCCCTGGGCAAAGGCGCGACCCTGCTGGCCGGCGGCAAGCCGATGGAAGGCAACTTCTTCGAGCCGACCATCCTGGTCAACGTGTCGAAAGACGCGGCCGTGGCCAAGGAAGAAACCTTCGGTCCGCTGGCGCCGCTGTTCCGTTTCAAGGACGAAGCCGAAGTGATCGCCATGTCCAACGACACCGAGTTCGGCCTGGCCTCGTACTTCTACGCTCGCGACCTGGGCCGTGTGTTCCGTGTGGCCGAAGCCCTGGAATACGGCATGGTCGGCGTCAACACCGGGTTGATCTCCAACGAAGTCGCGCCGTTCGGCGGCATCAAGGCCTCGGGCCTGGGCCGTGAAGGCTCCAAGTACGGCATCGAGGATTACCTGGAAATCAAATACCTCTGCCTGGGCATCTGATACCCGCGCCAAGGCATGGTTTTAAACGCCAGGGGCACGAGAGCGCTGTCCCCTGGCGTGCTGCAAACGCTATTTGAGTAGTGGCCGGGATAGCCGGGGCAGTCGATCATCGCATGCTGCCGCGGTTGCCTCCCCGCCACGTCATCCTTGAACCACGCCGACCGATGAGCGGCGAATGAGGACACTATGAGCAAGACCAACGCATCCCTGATGAAACGCCGTGAAGCCGCCGTACCGCGCGGTGTAGGCCAGATTCACCCGATCTTCGCCGATTCCGCGAAGAACGCCACGGTAACCGACGTTGAAGGTCGCGAGTTCATCGACTTCGCCGGCGGTATCGCCGTGCTCAACACCGGCCACCTGCATCCGAAAGTCATCGCCGCGGTGACCGAGCAGCTGAACAAGCTGACCCACACCTGCTTCCAGGTCCTGGCCTACGAGCCTTACGTGGAACTGTGCGAAAAAGTGAACGCCAAGGTGCCGGGCGATTTCGCCAAGAAAACCCTGCTGGTGACCACCGGTTCCGAAGCCGTGGAAAACTCGGTGAAGATCGCCCGTGCCGCCACTGGCCGCGCCGGCGTGATCGCCTTCACCGGCGCCTACCATGGCCGCACCATGATGACCCTGGGCCTGACCGGCAAGGTCGTGCCTTACTCGGCCGGCATGGGCCTGATGCCAGGCGGCATCTTCCGCGCGCTGTACCCGAACGAGCTGCACGGTGTGAGCATCGACGATTCGATCGCCAGCATCGAGCGCATCTTCAAGAACGATGCCGAGCCACGTGACATCGCCGCGATCATCATCGAGCCGGTACAGGGCGAAGGCGGTTTCTACGTCGCGCCTAAAGAGTTCATGAAGCGTCTGCGTGCCCTGTGCGACCAGCACGGCATCCTGCTGATCGCCGACGAAGTGCAGACCGGCGCTGGCCGTACCGGCACCTTCTTCGCCATGGAGCAGATGGGCGTTGCCGCCGACCTGACCACCTTCGCCAAGTCCATCGCCGGCGGCTTCCCGCTGGCCGGTGTCTGCGGCAAGGCCGAATACATGGACGCCATCGCACCAGGCGGCCTGGGCGGCACCTACGCCGGTAGCCCGATCGCTTGCGCCGCGGCCCTGGCCGTGATGGAAGTGTTCGAGGAAGAGCACCTGCTGGACCGTTGCAAGGCGGTCGGCGAGCGTCTGGTGACCGGCCTCAAGGCCATCCAGGCCAAGTACCCGGTGATTGGCGACGTGCGTGCCCTGGGCGCGATGATCGCGGTCGAGCTGTTCGAGAACGGCGACAGCCACAAGCCGAACGCTGCCGCCGTGGCACAGGTTGTCGCCAAGGCGCGCGACAAGGGCCTGATCCTGCTGTCCTGCGGCACCTACGGCAACGTCCTGCGCGTGCTGGTTCCGCTGACCTCGCCGGACGAGCAACTGGACAAGGGCCTGGCGATCATCGAAGAGTGCTTCTCCGAGCTCTGATCCCGCCTGTGACCCGATCGACAAAAAGACCCGCTTCGGCGGGTTTTTTTGTGCCGATCGAGGCTGCGCGGTGCATTTGCGCTGTATGGAAGCCTCGGCATTGACTAAGGTGCAAGGGATTGCCCAGGGAGCGTGTTGCATGACTGCTGTGGATTTACCCGCTGTACCGCGAGTGTTGATTGCCGAGGCGGACCCTTGGTCTCGCGATTTGCTCAAGCAAGTGTTGTTGAGTGTACGTTGCGACGCGCGGCTGGATGTGTGCGCCGACGGTCAGGAAGCCCTGCAATTGCTGGCCGAAAACCCCTATGACCTGGTGATCGCCGACTGGGAGTTGCCCGGCGTCGACGGCCTCGGCCTGCTGCGCAGCGTGCGCCAGCGCAAGCGCAACCCGGTGCTGCCTTTTATCCTCATGAGCACCCGCAACGACAGTGCCAGCGTGCGCGAAGCCCTGCCGCTGGCGCCGACGGCCTACCTGACCAAGCCGCTGAACATGGAAGGCCTGACCCAGCGCCTGCAGGACCTGCTGCTGGACGCTGGCCAGGAAGTCTCGTGCGAGGTTCCGACCCTGGCGCCGGGCATGACCCTGTGGACCTTTCTCGAGCGCCGTCGCGAGCTGGCCGACGGCGCGCCGTTGCTCGCCGATGTGCAGCTGGCGGTGAAACGCAGCCTCAACCCCAACGGCCTCGACCTCAAGCTGCTGGAAGAAGAGGTGCGTACCGACCCGCAGATCACCGCGGTGCTGATCGCTGCGGCCAACAGCGCCGCCCAGCACCATGGCAGCGCCGTGCAGACCCTGGCCCAGGCCCTGCATCGATTGGGTACCGGGCAGAGCATGAACCTGATTCTCGGCCTGGCGCTCAAGCGCAGCGCGCGCCTGAGCGACCCGGCCCTGGGCGATTACGCCGAGCGTTACTGGGAGCTGTCGTTGCACACCGCGGAATACGGCCGGACCCTGGCCCGCTTGCTGGATCTGGACCAGGAACGCTGCTATTGCGCCGGCATGCTGCATCGCCTGGGAGACCTGGCGCTGCTGCGTTGCCTGCAAGAGTGGAAACAGGCCGGTGGCGCGCTGGACGACATGGAAGAGATCGGCGATGCCCTGGAACAGTTCGGCGCGGCCTACGGTTCGGCCCTGCGCACCCGCTGGCGCCTGCCGCTGGAGCTGCGCGAGCTGATTGCCTCGGCCTATCAGCTCGGTGGCGGGGTTTATTCCCGCGAGGCCCTGGTGATGAACCTCTCCGCCCAGCTCGCGCGCCTGCAACCGTCCGAGGGCCTCGAAGAGCTGGCCAACAGCAAGACCGCGCGCCTGCTCAAGATTGGCCTGCCGGAGCTGACCCGGCTGCGTAAAAGCTGATACCCCGACCAGCGGCTGGCGCAGCACATCTGTAGCCGCTGCCGAGCCCCGCGAGGCTGCGATCGGCTGCGAAGCAGCCGTAAAGTTCTTCCTGACAAAACGTGAGTTCAGGTTTTGCGAGGACTTCGTCCTCGAGCGCAGCCTCGCTGACGCTCGGCAGCGGCTACGGAGTTCCCGTGAGGTCGTCTACCCCGAAACGATCCGGTTCTTGCCCTGGCGCTTGGCCTCGTACATCGCCGCGTCGGCGCGGGCGAAGAGGCTGTCGAGTTTTTCGTCGTCGGCGGTGAGGCTGGTCAGGCCCTGGCTGACGGTGATGCTGAACTGTCCCTCGGCATGGCTGAAGGTCAGGCGCTGGATTTCCCGCTGCAGGCGTTCGGCAACCTGGCGTGCCATGTCCGGGACGCAGCCGGGGAAGAGGGCGGCGAACTCCTCGCCGCCGATACGCCCGAACAGATCGCCACGGCGCAGGGTGGCGCGGCCGGTCTCGGCGATGCGTTGCAGGACGTTGTCGCCCTCGGGGTGGCCGTAGGTGTCGTTGACCACCTTGAAATCATCGATATCCAGCAACAGGAAGGCCAGCGGCGTGCCTTGCTGGCGCGCCTGCTCGAATTCGCGGTTGGCGCATTCGAAGAAGTGCCGGCGGTTGCTGCTCTGGGTCAGCACGTCGGTAGTGGCCAGGCGTTGCAGCTCGGTTTCCAGGTGCTTTTTCTCGGTGATGTCCTCGGCGAGGCCGACGATGATCACTCGGTCCCCGGGGGCGGCATTGCGATTGATGAAGCACTTGTCGCTGAGCCAGCGGACCTGGCCCTGGGCATCGATGATGCGGTATTCGCGGTCTTCCACCGCGCCTTTCTCCAGTACCTGGGCCAGGGTCCGCTCGGCGTATTCGAGGTCGTCGGGGTAGACGCTGTCGCGCCATTCGTTGGCGTCGGCCAGCAGCAGGCCGGCGGAGCGGCCGAAGATGCGTTCATACGCCGGGCTGACATACAGCACCTGGCGGGCTTCCCAGTCGAAGGCCCAGAGCACGGCATTGACGCTGACCAGCAACGAGCTGAACAGCTGTTCGCGTTCCGTCAGCCGGGCTACCTCGCCCTGGGCGTGCATCAGCGCCATCAGGGTTTGCGCGGCCTCGGGCCACTGGGGCAAAGCGGATGGGAGTTGTGGGTTCTTGTTGACCATCGGCACCGATCTCAAAGCGCATGCCGCTCGGGAAACGAAGCGGCCACAGAAAGCCCGCCTGGATGGCGAAGTGTTGCTTGAGATAGGGGATTGGCGACGAAGTTCCCGGTTTCCGTGGTCTGGGTGCCGGCAGCCGCTGGGCGGTCACGGTGCCGCGGATGACGGGCTGGAACTCAGGGGACGGCGAGGGTAGCGAAGCCCACCGGCCACGGCAGCTGAGCTTGCCGTGGCGGGTGATCGGGCCAGCGTCAGGCGGTGGCAGGGCGCAGCGAGTAGGTTTTCAACTGGCTGGCGAAGTCGCGCAGCGATTGGATCCCGCTGGCCTCGGCTTCGTGGACCCAGTCCTTGATCGCCGCCAGCATGTCGTGGCCGTTGGAGCTGGTCTTGGCCCAGATCTGCTGCAGCGCCAAGCGTTTTTCGTAGATCACTTTCAGGGCCTGGCTGTGCTCCAGCATGTTCTGGATGCGCGCATGGTGACGCTCTTCCAGCAGGCTGGTCTCCCGCGACAGCAGGCGCTTGGCGCGGTGGAACTGATGGCGCACCGAGTGATCGACCTTGTCCAGCTCCTGCTTGACCAGCGGTGCGATCACCAGCTTGCGGTACTGCGCCATGATCTGGAAACGGTTGTTGAGGATCGCCATCGCCGTGTCCATGTCCAGGTGGCCCTTGCCTTCGACCCGGTGGGCGATCGGCGCCACACGCTGCACCTTGGCCAGGCGCAGGAAGCTGAACACCTTGATCCAGGCCCAGCCCAGGTCGAATTCCCACTTCTTCACCGACAGCTTGGCCGAGTTGGGGTAGGTGTGATGGTTGTTGTGCAGCTCTTCGCCGCCGACCAGGATGCCCCAGGGCACCAGGTTGGTCGCCGCGTCGCGGCATTCGAAATTGCGATAGCCGACCGCGTGGCCCAGGCCGTTGATCACCCCGGCGGCCCAGAACGGGATCCACATCATCTGGATCGCCCAGATGGTGATGCCGATGGTGCCGAACAGCAGCAGGTCGATCACCGCCATCAGCGCCACGCCGCCCAGCTTGTAGCGCGAGTAGAGGTTGCGTTCGATCCAGTCGTCCGGGCAGTTCTTGCCGTAGATGCGCAGGGTTTCCGGGTTTTTCGCTTCTTCGCGGTACAGCTCGGCGCCTTTGCGCAGCACCGTGGACAGGCCCTTGATCACCGGGCTGTGGGGGTCGTCCGCAGTTTCGCATTTGGCGTGGTGCTTGCGGTGGATGGCGGTCCACTCGCGGGTGTTCTGCGCCGTGGTCAGCCACAGCCAGAAGCGGAAGAAATGTTTCAGGCCGGCGTTGAGCTCCAGGGAGCGGTGGGCTGAATAGCGATGCAGGTAAACCGTGACCGCAACGATGGTCACGTGAGTCATTAACAGGGTGACTGCCACCAGTTGCCAGGCCGACAAGCCAAGAAAACCTTCGTACCACATAGGCTGTAGGGCCCTCGATAAAAAAAAAACAGCAGTCGCATTATCACCAAGCCCACAGAGAAAACCAGTCGCCCTTTCAGATAAGAGTGGCGAGATGTTTCTTCCTCTATAATCCCTAGCTTTCCGTAAGGACATTGACGACCTTATGTCGGTTTCTTCTCGCGACGCTTTGCGCGCAGCCCTGCTCTACCTCTTGTTGTCTGTGTTGTGGCTGCAGTTCAGTGGTCATTTATTGAGCAGTTTCTTCGATGAGTCGAACGATCTGGCGCGCTGGCAACTGATCAACGGGTATCTCTGGGCGCTGGTCAGCGCGGTCCTGATCTTCATCGCACGGGGGCGACTGTTGCGTTTGCTGGGTGCCGACTCCTGGCTGCACCACCAGCGCGAGGACCGCGAGCGTCTGCGCCAGGCGGCCGCGGTGTTCGATTGCACCCGCGAAGGGGTGCTGGTCAGCGATCGCCGGGGCCAGATCGTCCATGTGAACCGCGCGTTCATCGAGATCACCGGCTATCAGCGCGACGAGGTGCTGGGCCGCCAGCCGAGCATGTTCAAGTCCGGGCACCACACGGCGGATTTCTACCAGGCCATGTTCGATTCGCTGAACACCACGGGCGAGTGGAGCGGCGAGATCTGGAACCGACGCAAATGCGGCGAGATCTACCCGCAGTGGCAGACCATCCGCGCCATCCGCGATGACGATGGCCAGCTCAGCCACTATGTCGCGGTGTTCTCCGACATCAGCGCGATCAAGGATTCCGAGCACGAACTGGCCCACCTGGCGCACCACGACCCGCTGACCGACCTGCCCAATCGCCTGCTGTTCACCGACCGTGCCGAGCAGGCCCTGGCGTCGGCGCAGATCCACAAGCGCGGCTGCGCGCTGCTGATGGTCGACCTGGATCACTTCAAGATGATCAACGACAGCCTCGGGCACAATGTCGGCGACCGTCTGCTCAAGGCCGTGGCCCAGCGCCTGCAAGGCATGTTTGGCCCGGGCATCACCCTGGCGCGGCTGGGCGGCGACGAGTTCGCCGTGCTGGTCGAGAGCTGCGCGCAGCCGGGGCAGGCCGCGGTGCTGGCGCAACGCATCATCGACGGGGTGAAGCAGCCTTTCCTGATGGACGAGAATCAGCTGTTCATCAATGCCAGCATCGGCATCAGCCTGTTCCCCAGCGACGCCCTGAGCGCCGAGCAACTGTTGCGCAATGCCGACACGGCGCTGTTCAAGGCCAAGAGCGCCGGGCGCGACAGTTACGCGCTGTACACCGAGGAACTGACGGCCCACGCCCAGCAACGGGTGGAGATTGCCTTCGAATTGCGCCGCGCCCTGGAGCAGCAGGAGCTGCGGGTGTTCTACCAACCGGTGCACGACCTCGCCAGCAGCCGCCTGGTCGGGGTCGAGGCGCTGGTGCGCTGGGAGCATCCACAGCGTGGCCTGGTGCCGCCTGGCGAGTTCATCCCGATTGCCGAACGCACCGGGCTGATCGCCGAGATCGATGCCTGGGTCATGCAGCAGGCGTGTCGGCAGATGTGCCAATGGCAGGCGGAGGGCATGGCGTTGTCCTTCGTCGCGGTGAACGTCTCCAGCCGTCTGTTCGCCCGCCGTGAGCTGTACCAGCAGGTGGCCCAGGTGCTGCACGACACCGGCCTCGACCCGGCCTACCTGGAGCTGGAGGTCACCGAAAGCGCGGTGATGGAAGACCCGGAAGTCGCCCTGGAGCAGATGCATCGCCTGCGCGAACTGGGGCTGCGCCTGGCCATCGACGACTTCGGCACCGGTTATTCCTCGCTGCTGCGGCTCAAGCGCCTGCCGGTGCAGAAGCTGAAGATCGACCAGGGTTTTGTCGCCGGCCTGCCGTGGGACGAAGACGACGCGGCGATCTCCCGGGTGATCATCGCCCTGGCCCAGAGCATGGGCATGCAGGTGCACGCCGAAGGCATCGAACAGGTGGAACAGGCGCGGTTCCTCCTCGACCAGGGCTGCGACCTGGGCCAGGGCTACTGGTTCGGCCGCCCGGTGCCGGCCACGCAACTGGAATGGGGCCGGGTGCCGCAGATCCACTGATTGCCGGACTTGCATCGATTCCACCTGTAGCCGCTGCCGCAGGCTGCGATCGGCCGAGACGGCCGTGGCGCGCGTGAGAACGTAGGAGGACCTGCGGCAGCTTCTGTAGGAGCGAAGCTTGCTCGCGATCAAGGCGCCGCGGTGTATCAGGCAGGCCGCCATCGCGGGCAAGCCTCGCTCCTACAAGAGGCGAGTTGGCGCTGCAATCAGCGCCGATTCCCACGCAACTCCGCGTCAGTTCAAATAATTTCTTCTGGTTATATAAACATTCTTAAATAGTATTTTTAAGAATATCTGCGCCTATCTACTATTGCCCTCACGCCGTAAGCAGTGCCGCCACTGCCAGGCACATCTCATTCAGGAGCAACACCATGAGCGCATCTCTTCGTAGCGTTGACGGCCAGGACGAACAAACCATCTTGCGCGAGATTCAAAGCGCGTTGCGCGACCTGCGTTTCGGCGCGGTGGAAATCACCGTGCACAACGCCCAGGTCGTGCAGATCGAACGCAAGGAAAAATTCCGCCTGCAAAACCCTGGCAATAAACCAAGCTGAATTTCGCACTACCTCTCGCCGCGAGAGGCCCGACTGGACCACCGGAGGGCGTCATCCATGACCCCCAACCTGAACCCCAGCGTTCGCCCACGAATGCGGGCCTGATTCGCCATAAGAAAAATGCCAGCACATTAAAAAAATCGGGAGCTCCATCATGTCGTCGATTCGCCGTTATGCCCTGGCCGCCCTCGCCAGCGCCGTTTTTGCCGGTTCCGCCGTTGCCAAGGATTACGAATTGCTCAACGTGTCGTACGACCCGACCCGTGAGCTGTACCAGGACTACAACACCGAATTCACGAGTTTCTGGAAAAAGGAACACCCGGGCGACAACGTCAAGATCCAGCAATCCCACGGTGGCTCGGGCAAGCAGGGCCGCGCGGTGATCGACGGCCTGCGCGCCGACGTGGTGACCCTGGCGCTGGCGGGCGACATCGATGAAATCGCCAAGCTCGGCAAGAGCCTGCCGGCCGACTGGCAAAAACGCCTGCCGGATGCGAGCACGCCCTACACCTCGACCATCGTGTTCCTGGTGCGCAAGGGCAACCCCAAGGGCATCAAGGACTGGGGCGACCTGATCAAGAAAGACGTGTCGGTGATCACGCCGAACCCGAAAACCTCCGGCGGCGCCCGCTGGAACTTCCTCGCCGCCTGGGCCTATGGCCTGAAAGCCGGCGGCAGCGAAGCCAAGGCCCAGGAATACGTGAAGGAGCTGTTCAAGCACGTACCGGTGCTGGATACCGGCGCCCGCGGCTCGACCATCACCTTCGTCAACAACGGTCAGGGTGATGTGTTGCTGGCCTGGGAAAACGAAGCCTTCCTGGCATTGAAGGAAGACGGCGGTGCCGACAAGTTCGACATCGTGGTGCCTTCGCTGTCGATCCTCGCCGAGCCGCCAGTGGCGGTGGTGGACAAGAACGCCGAGAAAAAGGGCAACACCGAGATCGCCGAGGCCTACCTCAAGCACCTGTACAGCCCGGCCGGCCAGGAAATCGCGGCGAAGAACTTCTATCGTCCGCGGGACAAGGATGTGGCGGCCAAATACGCTCAGCAGTTCCCGAAACTGGACCTGGTGACCATCGACAAGGACTTCGGCGGCTGGAAAACTGCCCAACCGAAATTCTTCAATGATGGCGGGGTGTTCGACCAGATCTACCAGGCGCAATAAGCAACACTACCTGTAGGAGCGAGCTTGCTCGCGAAGATCGTCAACGATGACGCGTACATTCTGAATGAGCGCGGTGCCCTTGAGTTCTTCGCGAGCGAGCTCGCTCCTACAATGGTATCTACCCGCTAACCAAGGACTTTTATGTCGCGTCGTATCTCCCCCGTCATACCCGGCTTCGGGCTGACGCTGGGCTACACCTTGGTGTACCTCAGCCTGATTGTGCTCATACCCCTGGCGGCGATGTTCGTGCATGCCGCCCAACTCACCTGGGATCAGTTCTGGGCCATTGTCTCCGCTCCGCGGGTACTCGCCGCGCTCAAGCTGAGCTTCGGCACGGCGCTGTACGCGGCGATCATCAACGGCGTGATCGGCACGCTGCTGGCCTGGGTGCTGGTGCGCTACAGCTTTCCCGGGCGCAAGATCATCGACGCGATGATCGACCTGCCGTTCGCCCTGCCCACCGCCGTGGCCGGTATCGCGCTGACCGCGCTGTACGCGCCGACCGGCCTGGTCGGCCAGTTCGCCACCGACCTGGGGTTCAAGATCGCCTACACGCCGCTGGGCATCACCCTGGCGCTGACCTTCGTCACCCTGCCGTTCGTGGTGCGCACCGTACAGCCGGTGCTGGCCGACATTCCTCGGGAAGTCGAAGAAGCCGCCGCCTGCCTTGGCGCCAAACCCTGGCAGGTGTTCCGCCACATCCTGGTACCGGCGCTGTTGCCGGCCTGGCTGACCGGTTTTGCCCTGGCCTTTGCCCGGGGCGTCGGCGAGTACGGCTCGGTGATCTTTATCGCCGGCAACATGCCGATGAAAACCGAAATCCTGCCGCTGCTGATCATGGTCAAGCTCGACCAGTACGATTACACCGGCGCGACCTCCATCGGCGTGTTGATGCTGGTGGTTTCCTTTGTCCTGTTGCTGCTGATCAACCTGCTGCAGCGGCGCATCGAACGACCTTAAGGAGGCGCGAAGCATGTCCCAATCGTCCATTTCCGCCGCTTCCTCGGCCAACGCCGACCGTCGTGGCAGCGCCACCTCGCGGCGCATCCTGATCGGCCTTGGCTGGCTGATCTTCGCCCTGTTCCTGCTGCTGCCGCTGTTCATCGTGGTGTCCCAGGGGCTCAAGCTCGGCCTCGGCGCGTTCTTCGCCGCGATCTTCGAGCCGGACGCATTGTCGGCCCTGAAGCTGACGGTGATCGCCGTGCTGATCTCGGTGCCGCTGAACCTGGTGTTCGGCGTTAGCGCTGCCTGGTGCGTGAGCAAATACACCTTCCGCGGCAAGAGCATCCTGGTGACCCTGATCGACCTGCCGTTCTCGGTGTCGCCGGTGATCGCCGGCCTGGTCTATGTGCTGATGTTCGGCGCCCAGGGTCTGTTCGGGCCGTGGCTGCAGGATCACGATATCCAGATCGTGTTCGCCCTGCCGGGCATCGTCCTGGCGACCATCTTCGTCACCGTGCCCTTCGTCGCCCGTGAGCTGATCCCGCTGATGCAGGAGCAAGGCACCCAGGAAGAGGAAGCCGCGCGGCTGCTGGGGGCCAACGGCTGGCAGATGTTCTGGCATGTGACCGTGCCGAACATCAAGTGGGGCCTGATCTACGGCGTGGTGCTCTGCACCGCGCGGGCCATGGGGGAATTCGGTGCGGTATCGGTGGTTTCCGGGCACATTCGCGGGGTGACCAACACCCTGCCGCTGCACGTCGAGATCCTCTACAACGAATACAACCACGTCGCCGCGTTCGCCGTCGCGAGCCTGTTGCTGATCCTGGCGCTCTTCATCCTGCTGCTCAAGCAGTGGAGCGAAAACCGAATCAACCGCCTGCGCGCCAGCGCCGCGGAGGAATGAATCATGTCGATCGAAGTCCGTAACGTCAGCAAGAACTTCAACGCCTTCAAGGCCCTGAACAGCATCAACCTGGACATCCAGAGCGGCGAGCTGGTGGCGCTGCTGGGCCCGTCCGGCTGCGGCAAGACCACCCTGCTGCGGATCATCGCCGGCCTGGAAACCCCGGACGCCGGCAGCATCGTGTTCCACGGCGAGGACGTCTCCGGCCACGACGTGCGCGATCGCAACGTCGGTTTCGTGTTCCAGCATTACGCGCTGTTCCGCCACATGAGCGTGTTCGACAACGTCGCCTTCGGCCTGCGCATGAAGCCGAAGAACCAGCGCCCGAGCGAAAGCAAGATCGCCGAGAAGGTCCATGAGCTGTTGAACATGGTGCAGCTGGACTGGCTCGCCGACCGCTATCCGGAGCAGCTGTCCGGCGGCCAGCGCCAGCGGATCGCCCTGGCCCGCGCCCTGGCGGTGGAGCCGAAAGTGCTGCTGCTGGACGAACCCTTCGGCGCCCTGGATGCCAAGGTGCGCAAGGAGCTGCGCCGCTGGCTGGCGCGCCTGCATGAAGACATCAACCTGACCTCGGTATTCGTCACCCACGACCAGGAGGAAGCCATGGAAGTGGCCGACCGCATCGTGGTGATGAACAAGGGCGTGATCGAGCAGATCGGCTCGCCGGGCGAGGTGTATGAGAACCCGGCCAGCGACTTTGTCTACCACTTCCTCGGCGACTCCAACCGCCTGCACCTGGGCGAGGACCACCATGTGCTGTTCCGCCCGCACGAAGTGTCGTTGTCGCGCTCCGAACTGGCCGATCACCATGCTGCTGAAGTGCGCGATATCCGTCCGCTGGGCGCCACCACCCGGGTGACCTTGAAGGTCGAAGGGCAGAGCGAGCTGATCGAGGCCGAAGTGGTGAAAGACCATGACAGCCTGGTCGGGCTGGCCAAGGGCGAGACGCTGTTCTTCAAACCCAAGGTCTGGCAGAAAGTCGCCAATATCTAAACGTCAAAAGCATCGCGAGCAAGCTCCGCTCCTACAGGTTCGTGTCGTTCGCGACATTTACGAACGACGCCGATCTGTAGGAGCGAGCGGGCGGCGATCCGACTTGCCCGCGATAGCGATCTACACCGCCGCGCGTTTCGGATTGACCCGCACCCCTCCCGCCCGCGCCTCGATCTCATGCTTGAGCGCCTGGCGCAGCCCCAGCAGAAACGCCAGCTCCGCCACCACGAACAACGGCCCGACGATCAGCCCCGAGACATCGTCGACAAAGGCCGGCTTGCGCCCTTCGTAGTAATGGCCGACGAACTGGATCACCCAGCCGATCACGAACATGCCCACCCCGCTGGCCAGCCAGACCAGGGTGCTTTGCTGTGCCAGCGCATGGCCGGCCCACACCGAC